>CAWKNS010000001.1:0-86482 GCA_963850795.1 uncultured Acidobacteriota bacterium
CAGGCCGTTGGCGTCGGTGACGGTCAGGGTGACCTGGTAGGTGCCAGGCGCTGAGAAGGCGTGATTCGCCGGGCTCGCGGTCGAGGTGTTGCCGACCCCTGAGGCCGGGTCACCGAACCGCCACACCCGCGAGATGATCCGCGCGCCCCCCGCGCCGGGTGTCGACGTGTCGGCGAAGGTGGCGCTGTCATCGGCCGGGTGGGTGGAGACGAGGAAGGCGGCGGTCGGCGGGGAGGGGAGCGGGGCGGCCACCCCGATGTACTGCGCGGCGTCATGGCTGGGGCCCAGAGGGCAGCGGGTGCGGTCGATGCGCCGTCGGTTGGTGTAGGCGGCGCTCAGCCGGCCGGCGAAGGCGATGCCCTCGATTCTGACCACCTGGGTCACGTGCACCCTGATCGTGTAGGGCACGACGAGACCGTGCGGGTACACCCGTCCCCGGCAGCGCAGCGCGGAGCTGAAGCGCCCGCTGCCCACATAGCTCCCGATCCCTACGCGCGACAACGTCAGGCGGTCAAAGCGGTGGGCGCTGCGCTGGCGGCGCAGGCTCAGCCGCCGGCACAGGCTGCCCGCGCATCCGGACCCGGCGAACGTCCACCGGCGCGTGATCGACTGCCCGCGGTGCTCCCCACGCACGCGGACGGCGGTGACGATCCGTCCGTGCATGAGGTACGTCGCATTGATCCTGGCGTCGGCGACTCCGGCGGCGCGCGCGGCGCCGGTCGCCGCCAGCAGCATGGCCGCACCGACGAGCAGCGCCATGGCCCCGTGGCGGATCGGCGCGGTCATTCGCCTGCCAGCGTAGCGTCGAGACCACGACCGTAGAATCGGTCCGTGCGCAAGCTGATCGCCGCCGTTGCGGGCATCGGCGCGCTGACGGTCCTTCCCGGACCGGGCGCGCAGGCGCTGATGACGCATTCGATCGGCGCGGTGTCGGCCGCGGGCAACGGAACGGCCGCCGCCCTAGCGGCCAGCGCTCGTGCCGTGCGGCCGGGGACTGTCACCGAGATCCCGCTGGGATCGAACGCCCAGGTCTACCTGTTCGGCCTCACTTCAGGGCCCGACGGCAACGTGTGGTTCGCGGACCAGGGGTGCATGGGCCTCGGCCGGTGCGCGATCGGCCGCCTCACCCCGGCGGGCCGCATCACCACGTTCGAGCGCGGCCTGAACTCCGGCAGCCTGCCGTTCACCATCGTCACCGGCGCCGGAGGAGACCTGTGGTTCACCGACAACGGCCGCCGGCCCGCCATCGGGCGGATCACCCCCAGGGGCGCATCACCGAGTTCAGCCGGGGGCTGCACCGCGGCAGTCAGCCCTTCGAGCTGACACCCACGCCGGACGGCAACATGTGGTTCACGGATCAGGGCACGCATCCCGCCATCGGGCGGATCACCCCGCGGGGGCGCATCACCGAGTTCAGCCATGGCCTGGCCCGGGGCAGCGTGCCCTTCGGGATCGCCACGGGCACCGACGCCCAGGTCTGGTTCACCGATCGCGGCTGCAGCGGCACGGGCCACTGCGCGGTGGGGCGGATCACGGCGGCGGGGCAGATCGCCGAGCTACGGCAGGGGCTGCGCCATGGCGGCGAGCCGCTGGGGATCGCCGGCGCGGCCGGCGGCGAGATGTGGTTCGCCGACTCCGCCGGGGCGATCGGCGAGGTCAGTCCCGGCGGCCAGATCACCGAGCACATCCGCGGCCTGCGCGCCGGCAGCGCGCCGGTGGCGGTGGCCGCGGGTCCCGACGGCGCCGTGTGGTTCACCGACGA
The DNA here is from genome assembly GCA_963850795.1 of uncultured Acidobacteriota bacterium. Classification (GTDB taxonomy): domain Bacteria; phylum Acidobacteriota; class Terriglobia; order Acidiferrales; family UBA7541; genus Acidiferrum. The sequence continues at coordinate 1,763 of CAWKNS010000001.1, forward strand.
GGGGCAGATGCCGGCGGTGGGGCGCGTGACGGCAGGCGGCGCCATCCGCGAGTTCTCCGCCGGCGTTCAGGCGGGAAGCGAGCCGGCGGCGATCACGCCCGTCGGCGACGGGAAGCTGTGGTTCACCGACGAGGGCAGCGCGTCGGCCTTCGGCGTGATCACCGTCGGTACCCCGGCGGCGCAGCGCACCGCACCGCGCGTGTCCCCGGCGCCCCGTCCCGGCATTCCGGCCACGTGCACCGCAGGGCGCTTTGCCACGTGGATGGGCCTGCAGCCCTCGGCGACCGCGTTCGCCTTTGACGGCTTCCGCTGGCGGCGCAACGACAGCCTGCTCGGCGGCCACCGGGGGCCGCAGTTCACGCCGAGCCGCCACGACGCCGGCGCCCGGCTGTCGTGCCGTGAGATCGTGACCTATCCGCCCCCGTTGAGCGTCACCGTCGCCGCCACGAGCGCGCCGCGCAGACTTCCGGGCGGGTCCGCGCCCGCCGCGGCGCCGAGCTCGGGGCTGCGCCTCACCGCCTGAAAGGCGACGGCCGCTACCCGGCGGGCGCCTGGTGCACCGCCGCCAGGAGCGCCGCGTAGGAGCGGATGAGCGCTGCACGCTCGCGCTCGATGAGCGGACTGGCCGTGCTGCAGCCCTCCCGCACCCAGCGGTCCGAATAGCGCATCGCCTCGGCGCGAAACGCGCCGGCGGGGCGCACCGCGGCTTCCTCGGCGCCGTAGACGTAGGCGTAGAGCGCGGCCAGGGCATCGATGAGGGGCCCCTCGCCGTCGGCGTCGTCGCCGCCGGTCTGGTCGTGCTGGTGCTCGCGGTGCACACGCCACCACTCCACCTCCAGCCGGGACGCCCGGACCGGGTCAAAGACCTCGTCGTACTGGCGGGCCACCATCGCGTAGAAGCGCTGCATCGCGGCACGCGCCCCGTCGGGATCGTTGTCGGGGAAGGGCGCCCACAGCTGATTGGCGCGCAGCACCAGCCAGGCGCCGTGAAGCGTCTGCGGCCACGGCAGGCCGAAGGTGTAGCGAGTGAGGGAGATCGCGGCGCGCAGGAACGACACCCACTCGTGGCGGTAATAGCTCACCCACGCCGTCGTCTCCAGCGACCCGACCAGCCGCGGGTCAAACGCGCGATGCGGCTTGACTGGCGTCAGTCTCGCTGAACGTCTGCGCCCCGGTCCCACGCGCGCATCCTACGCGGCCGCCGACGTGGCTGCCGAACGTGACGGCGCTGCCCCCGCAGAGTTTCTGCACCGAATTTCCGTGCGATGAGTGTCGCTTGGAGCGTTCGCAGCACAAATCGGGAGTGGCCCTCCCACTGGCCCGGGCGGGGCTGGGTCTAGGCGCGCCGCTGAGCGTGGCCGCGGAGCGCGGCCATGTCGTGGATGACGAGGCTCTGGCGCCCGGTACTGATGCAGTGCAGAGAGCGCAGCGCCGCGAGGGCCTTCACCGTCGCCTCACGGGAGGCGCCGCACCAGCTGGCCAGCTGTTCCTGTGAGAACGGCATCTCCACCGCGACACCGTCGTCGGCGGGTTGGCCGAAGCGCTCGGAGAGCTCGAGCAGCCGTTCCGCCACCCGGCCGAGGGTGTCCAGCGTGGCGAACTGAAGCCGCTTGCGGTCGGCGTCGCGCAGGCGAGTCGCCAGCACGCCGATCAGCTCCCGGGCGGCGTCGGGGCGCTCCAGCGCCTGGGTGAGGACGTTCCCGGAGGCGACGATCGCGTCGACGTCGGCGACGGCGAGCGCGGTGGCCGAGCGCGCCTCGCCGTCCAGCGTCGAGAGCTCGCCGATGATGTCGCCGCTGCCCCGTAGGCCCAGGACGATCTCGCGCCCCTCGGCCGACATGCAGCTGATCATCACCCAGCCGCTGTCGATGAGGAACACCCGCTCGGCTCGGTCCCCCTCGGTGAACAGCGCCTGACCGCGGCGAAAGCGCCTTATGTGCCCCTCTCGGCGTAGGGTTGCGCTCAGGGCCTCGTCGTTGTTCGTCGTCGTCTCCACCGCCCACAGTGTGACTGTTCGCGCGCGGCAATGTGTCGAAAGACGCAGACGGAGTGCGTCAAAGGACGCAGACCGGGTGCGCCGCGAGACGTGGTGACCCCCTGCCCGGCTGTCACCGTTTCCGAGGGCCGTCGGGGCACCTGTCAACAACGCGCGCCTGCAAGGAAGCAAGGAGCAGCACCACATGCCGACCACAGAGACGACCTATCGCGTCCGCGTCTCGCCACCGTCCAGCCTGAGGACCGAGCTGAACATCCTGGCCGCCGTGGTGGCCGTCGGCATCTGCCTGGTCATCCTGGCGCTGTTGGCCAACACGCCGCCGCCGGGCGCCGCGCACGCCCATCACGCCCGTCCCGCGACGCAGGCGCGTCCGTTAGCAAGGCGTTAGACGCGGTGAACCCGCGGCGGGTCGCCGCCGATAAGAGGGCACAGCCGGTCATTGCAGCGGGGCCGCGGCGATATCGCCACGGGTGCTGACCGCCGGCACGACAAGGAGAGCACACATGGCAGTCACCGACACGCGCCGCGTCGCGGTTGCGGACCACCGCCGCCCCGGGCGCCCCGCGGGCGTTCCCTCTATCGCCACGGGCGCCACCCGCGCCGGTTCCGGTATGGCGACTTTGTTCGCGGCGCTCACGCTGGCCCTCGTCGTCTACGCCGGGTCGCTCGTCGTCCGCGGGCCCAACGGCGCATCGCCCACGTGGCTGGACGGCTGGGGCGTCGCGACGTTCGAACTGGTCGCCAGTGGCCTCGTATTGGTGCGTGCCTGGGTCAGCCCGCGCGACCGCACGTACGCGCTCTGGCTCGGCCTGGGCTGCGTGGCGTGGGCGCTGGGCGACTTCGCGCTGACCTACGAATCACTCGGCGGCGCGACCCCCGCGACGATCTCGCTGGCCAACTGGCTGTGGGTCGGGTTCTTCCCGCTCGCGTATGTGGGCGTGATGGTGCTGATGCAACGCGACGTCCGCAAGCTCACCGCCGCCAACTACCTCGACGGCGTCATCGCCACCCTCGTGACCTCCGCCGCTCTCGTCGCCTTCGCCTTCAACGCGATCGCCACCGCGGCCGGGGGCGGCAACGAGGCGGTGGCGATCAACCTCGTCTATCCCGTCGGGGACCTTCTCCTGTTCGGTCTCACGCTCTTCGGGATTCGGCTGTTGCCGGCCGGGCAGCGGACCCGCTGGTATCTCGTCGCCCTCGCCGGCCTCGCCAACGCCTCGGGCGACATCTCCGCGCTCTTCGGCGATCCCGGGAATATCGGCTGGTTCCTCGACTCGATGGCGTGGCCGGTGTCGCTGCTGCTGATCTCCGCTGCCGTGTGGCTGGCCCCCGGCGCCGCCGGGTCGGCGCAGGAGAACCGGTCCTCGGGGTTCGCGGTGCCGACGGCCGCGTCGGCGCTGGCGCTCCTGATCCTGTTCGTCGGCTCGCTCAACCACGCGACGCAGATCGCGATCGGGCTGGCCACTGCCACGCTGGTGGCGGCGGGCGTCCGCTTCGGGCTCGCTCTGCGGCGGATGACGGCACTCACCGAGGAGCGCCACCGTGAGCTGGAGCAGTCGGCCGAGATCGAGCGGGCGTCGAAGGAGTCGCTCCAGGCCGCCGTGCGCGACTACACGGCCTTTGCCGCCCGTGTGGCAGACGGCGACCTGAGGGTGAGCGTCAGTGCCGACGGCAGCCCGGAGTTCGGTGAGCTCGCGGACAGCCTCAACACGATGGTCTCCGGCCTGGCCGAGATCTCGCGGGAGATTCAAGCCGGCGTGCACGAGATCGGAGACTCGACGACCGACATCCTGTCCGCGGTCCGCCGCCATACCGAGAGCGCCGGCGAGCAGTCGGCGGCGATCAGCCAGACGTCGGCCACGGTCAACGAGCTGCGGGCCGCGGCCGACGACACCGCTCAGCGAGCGCGGCAGGTGGCCCAGCAGGCGAGTGACTCCGTGGTCGTATCCGACCAGGGGACCGCGGCCGTGGCGGCGCTTGGCCAGGCGATGGAGGAGATCCGCGCCCGGGTCGACGGGATCGCCGCCGAGATCCGCACGCTGTCCGAGCGGACACAGCAGATCGGTGCGATCACGGCCACCGTCAACGAGCTGGCGGATCAGTCCAACCTCCTTGCTCTCAACGCGAGCATCGAGGCGGCGCGCGCCGGCGAGCACGGCAGGGGTTTCGCGGTGGTCGCCGAGCAGGTGCGTCGGCTGTCCGAACAGTCCAAGGCCGCCACCGCCCAGGTGGAGACCATCCTCACCGACGTGCGCGACGCGACGGCGGCCGCGGTGGCCGCCAGCGCACATGGCACGCAAGGTCGTCGACCACGGGTTCAGCCTCACCGAGCGAGCCGGGGAGGGAATCCGGAGCCTCGCCGACACCATCCGCGACGCGTCGGCTGCCGCCGAGCAGATCGCCGCCTCGGCTCACCAGCAGAGCGTGGGCATGGATCAGATCGCCGAGGCGATGGCCAACATCGACGACGGGACCGCTCAGTTCCTGGAGGGCGCCGAGCAGTCCCAACAGGTCGCCGCGGATCTGAGGGCTCCGTCTCGACAACGTGTCCGTGTTCCAGTGTCGCAGCGGTTTCTTCCAAATGCGCCGCTTCCATCGTCGCAGCCGACTCCGCCGTCACCGCGGACTCCTTTATTCCCATTTCGGGAATCTCAAAGTCCTCCGCTTCTTCGACGGGTGCGCTAAACCGGGCTTCGGCGGGTTCCTCGATATCGAGCTCTTCAACCTCAGCTGCCTCAATCTCATCCGCCACAGTCCCAGAGGACCCCTCAACGTTTAACGGCTCGTCCTCCTCCACCGTCGGCTCAGGAAACAGCATCCCGCTCGTTTCCATCGCCGCAGCAGCCTTCTCGGCTGCCTCGATCCGCTCCAGTTCAGCAACCGTCTCCACCGATATTTCCGGCGCAAACGCCTTCTGCCTCTTGGCCTCGATCGCAGGCATTTCCACTTGAGGCTCCGCCTTCACCTGCATCTCGGGCCATATCGCAGTCCGCGTCTCCGGACGTACTTCCCGCCGTATCGCATCCACCTGCGCGTACGTGGACCGCGTCACAATCACCGGCTCATCCAAATCTTCACTGCCCGCCGGCCTTAGATTGGTACCCGCCGCGATCCATTCACTCAATTGTTGGTGAGAAACTTCATCCAGATCCATGAACCGTACGCCAGTCAGGTGACCCGAATCCCGCGTCCACGCCACCCGCGCCTTCGCTTCGATGTGGCCCACGCCCTCGGGCAAATCAAACGTCACTGACACAACGTCATCCAGATTGCGTGGCACCAGGCTCGCAACCGCCAGCCCGCCCTCGCACAAGTCCAGCAACAACCCGCCCTTCGCATCGTCCATCGACACGAACAAAGGCGTACTCGGCACTAACCGCGGAAACTGCCTGCGTTCCTCAAGCATTTTTCTTCTTTCAGAAAGAAATTCTTGAGTTCGATGTTAGGCCCCGGCTGCGCAGGTCAAAATTTGTTTACAAAATTTATTTGCCCAAAGTAACAACGTCTAGGACTAAAACTAGCTCGGCCCAGTACCCGCACGTTTCACTTTTTCTCTTAGTTTCTATTCGACGCGATCTCTGTCGCGCGACGCTCTCATCGCATATTTGCAGCTAGACCACAAGTACCGCCACCCTGTACCCGCGATCGCGCCCCAGGTCGCGGGGCGTTGATGAAGCCTCACCACCCACCCGTGCGAATCAAGTCGGCTCTTGGGTGCCGCACCCTTAGTTTTCAAAGGGTGCGGGTTTAGTTTCAACATCGCCCAACTCACACCATTCGTCGCCACTTTCATGTGAGAGTTCTTCGCCGCTCCTGTAAGGGCGTAGCGCTGCCTTACCCTGACCCTCGAACGGCGCGGTCCGTACAATCGATCCAAACCGCCACGCGCGCGTCCCAACTCTTCGCCACTTTCGACTTTCAACTCTCGACTGTAAACTTCTTCTTCCCTCACCCCTTCGCCACCTGATAACAATCAAACTGCACCCCAACCCCCTGCGGCCCCACCTCGCTATCCACCTGCGACACCCTCACCACATGCCCCGTGCATCTCCACTCCGTCTCCGGCTCACCTGTAATCTCCTGCGGCATCTTCAACACAACTTCCACTACCGTCCCAATCCCTAGTCGCAGATCCGTCGCCAGAAACATCCCCTGCTCCGATATATCCTGCGACTGCCCCGCAAACTCCGGCGTCGCCGACTTCCACAACCTCACCTTCACCGGCGCCTTCACCGCATGACGCGTTACCACACGTCGATCCTTCGCCATCCGATCCAAAAATCTCCGCATTCGCAAACTCCAGCAGACACCAGCACGCCCCCCGCGGGCGCCCAGCGGATTAGGAAGGGATCTCATCTTCCGCCGCATTCAACACGATGCCCAGTCTCAATTCCGTACCAAATTGCCGATTCACCTCGGCTTATATGAAGTCTGGCGTCTCGACACCGCTTTTACGCCCGAGCCTGATCGAGATCGAGGGGGGCCGCATGCTCGACACCGAACGCCGAATTGGCCGGACTTTAATTTTCAAGTCAGCACAACCTCGCCAACACTCACCTATGTACTTCTTCGCCAACAATTTAGTAAAAATAATAGTTGACATGTTTTACTTATGCGTAATATAACATTCGCGGTCACCGGCACTCCGGCGCTGCTGGTTCTTTCGGGAGGGGGAATCAGCGGCATGGCCCAGCCACCCGGAGTGCCACTTTTCTTCCCGGCAACTTCACTGCTTCCATAAAATTTCCAAATCAAACCTCAGGCAGGCCACATCGCAACAATCAGTTTCCAACTTCCCTTTTCCAATTTCCGCATTACTCCCCGTACGGCACCCACACATTCTTCACCTGCACCGCGTGCCGCAGCCACCACTTTCCTTCGCTCTGCGCCGCATCGAACCAATCGATCGCGCGCCCTTCGTTCGTAAACACCTGCTTCAGATTTCCGATCGACAGCGACTTGGCCATCACGCTCTGCGCCTCATCGCCAAAAGCCCACAGCGCATCCAAATCGGCGTGCTCCGCCAGCACGCGCAGCAATTCCGTCGAGCGTCCGCTAACCATATTCACGACGCCGCCCGGCAAATCGCTCGTCTCAAATACTTGATATAGATCGCCTATCACCAGCGGATACCGCTCGGATGGAATCGCAATCACCACATTCCCCATCGCAATCAGCGGCATCACCGTAGACACAAATCCGAGCAACGGAGTGTCCGCCGGACACAACACTCCTGCCGTGCCGATCGCCTCATTCATCGCAATCGAAATATTTCTCATCGGCGGATTGTGTACGAGTCCGTCAAACTTGTCCGCCCACCCCGCGTACGAAAAGACGCGCTCGATGCTCGCCGCAACTTCGCGCTTCGCCTGTTTCGCTCCGACAACTCGCGCCAAACGTGCCGCAATCTCCTCGCTCCGCTGCGAAAAATTCTCCGCAATATAGTACAAAATCTGCGCGCGGTTATGTGCCGTCGCCTTCGCCCAACCATCGGCAGCTTTGCGAGCCGCGTCAACCGCATTTCGGATGTCTTTTCGATTCCCGAGCGGTGTCTCGCCCAGCAACTTTCCATCGGAGCCGCGCACTTCGAAGCTATAACCCGAATCTGGTCGCGCTTGCTTCCCACCGATATAGAGCTTCACAGTCCGGTCAATCGAGAGCGCCCCGTTCGAACCGTCAGCCTTCGCAGTCTTCTCGCTCCGCTTCTCGTCGCCAGCCGCCTTTTCCGGCTTCAATGCAGGCGCCTTCGCAAACCACGCCGGCTCCAAATACTCCAGCATCCCCTCACGCCCACCCTCACGCCCATACCCGCTCTCGCGATACCCGCCAAATCCGCAAGCCGCGTCGAACAAGTTCGTGCTGTTCACCCACACCACGCCAGCCTTCACCTGCGCCGCAACTTGCAGCGCCACGTTCACGCTCTCGCTCCAAACGCTCGCCGCCAATCCGTACGTCGTGTTGTTCGCCAACTCCACCGCTTCGCGCGGCGTTCGAAACGTCATCGCCGCCAGCACCGGCCCAAAAATCTCCTGCTGCGCCACCACAGACGCCGGATGCACATTGCTCAGCAGCGTCGGCGGAAAATATAGCCCTCGCGACGGCAACTTAAAATTCTCCGGCTGCCAGCACGTCGCACCCTCCGCGACTCCCTGCTTCACCAGCCGATCGATCCGCTCCAACTGCACGCGCGCCACGATCGCGCCGACATCAATCGCCTTGTCCAGCGGCGCGCCAACGCGCAGCGTGCTCATCCGTCGCCGCACTTTCTCCAGCAGCGCCTCCGACACGCTCTCCTGCACCAGCAATCGCGAACCCGCGCAGCACACCTGCCCCTGATTCAGCCAGATCCCATCGACCAATCCCTCGACCGCGCTATCGAGATCCGCATCCTCAAAAATCACAAACGGTGACTTTCCGCCAAGCTCCAGCGACAGCCTCTTGTGACTCGCCGCCGTCGCCTTTCGAATCGCTCGCCCAACTTCTGTCGATCCCGTAAACGCAATCTTGTCGACATCGGCATGCATCACCAGCGCTTCGCCCGTCTCGCCATCGCCGGTCACGATGTTCACAACGCCCGCCGGCAACTCCGCCTCGACACAAATCTCCGCAAACGCCAGCGCCGTCAGCGGCGTAAACTCCGCCGGCTTCAGCACCACGGTATTCCCCGCCGCCAGCGCCGGCGCAATCTTCCACGCCAGCATCAACAGCGGAAAATTCCACGGAATAATCTGCCCGACAACTCCGCACGCCACGTAACCCGGAAACTCCGACTCCAGAATCTGCGCCCACCCCGCGTGATGATAAAAATGCCGCGCCACCAGCGGAATATCCAGGTCGCGGCTCTCGCGAATCGGCTTCCCGTTGTCCATCGTCTCCAGCACTGCCAGCCGCCGCGAATGCTTCTGCACCAGCCGCGCGATCGCATACAAATATCGCGCCCGCGCATGCCCACCAATTTTCTGCCACCGCTCAAACGCCCCGCGCGCCGCCTTCACCGCCGCATCCACATCCGCGCTCGATCCCTGCGCCACCGACGCCAGCACATCTCCCGTCGATGGATCCTCGCTCTCGAAATATTTCCCCTCCGCCGGCTTCCTCCACTCTCCACCAATAAAATGCCCAAACTTCCGCGAATGCCCATCCAGCCACGCCACCACTTCGCGCGGATCTTCCGGCGCCGGCTCCCCACTCCATCGACACAAACTTTTCCGTCACGCTCATTGTCCCATCTACAAACCCGCTCTCGCCTCAAAAATCGAAACGACTGCAGCGCCTGCATCAACTTCCCCTTCACCTCAGCCTCATCTTCTTTCGTAAACTTCTGCGTCCCCGCATCATAAACATCCGGACTCGTCGTCATCTCTTGAATCACCAGCTCGTAAGCACTTCCCCGCGCGAAACCACCGATAGATATCGCTGTTCTCATAATGACTCATCGCCGCATCGCTCACACGAAAATGCCGAAACGTCCCCCCGCCAATCGTCGTGTTCTCGCCTTTGACGCTCGCCCCAATTCGCCGACCCCGACAAGCAGCTCGCCGCATCCCCCGCATTCAAATCCGTCGCCACAAAAAACGAAGCCCCGTTAAACGTTCGGCTTATCCTTATATTTGTCCTTCGGATACCCAAAACACGCCGCCGTCACCGCCGCACCGCCCGGATCGTTGCACCGGCAAGCTTCCGCCGGCGCCCACACGCTCCCCGACGTCACCTTCGCATCCGTCGTCTCGCACTTCACCAATTCCGCTGCGTAGTGAAATCCAAATGTCCCGTCCGCGCTCGTAAATGGCAGCGACCCGCCCGCCCGCGGAGCCGCATCGCAAGCCGCTACTGCCAAAATCGCCGCGACCATTACCACCGCAAACCCGCAGCCCCAACAAAACACTCGCTCGGCAACAATTCTCCTCAGCGCACCTTTGCCCACAGGGACTCTCCTCCGGCACAATCTCGCCCGCAAACCACAAACTCCCTCCATTCAATCACGCAACCGCCCTCATCGCCACATCGTTCCGCCACCATCCACCACCCACACCACTATCCAGACAGTGCGAATTTTGACATCGCCCGCCTTCATTCCCGCTAATCTGTCTCAACTCGAAGTAGTATCCCTACAGGGTGGCACCAGGAATGGCGAACGACACGGCGAACAAAACGGAGACGTACCCGATGAATCCCGCATCCATCAGCTCCGGCTTCGAGAACAATCTCAAACAGCGAACCTACGCCGTCCAGGACTACGTCCTTCTCGTCGCCCGCTCGGTCAAAAGCGCCTTCGCCGCCAATCGCTATTTCTCCGACCTCATCGAACAAATGGACATCATCGGCGTCGGCTCACTGCGCATCGTCATGGTCGCGCTGACCTGCGTCGGCGGCGTCGTCGTCCTCAACGCCGCCGGCCAATTCCGCCGCTTCGGCGAAACTTCACTTACCGCAGACGCCGTCTCGCTCGCTCTTCTCCGCGAACTCGGCCCCGTCTTCACCGCGCTTCTCGTCGCTGGACGCAACGCCACTGCCATGGCCTCCGAACTCGGCTCCATGGTCGTCACCGATCAAATCGACGCCATCCGCGCCTTCGGCATCGACCCCATCCGCAAACTCATGACGCCGCGCCTCGTCGCCACCGTTTTCGTCATGCCCCTTCTCACCGCGCTCGGCGTCTGCGGCGGCCTCGTTGGAGGTTTCCTCGTCGGCTAAGCTAACCCTCCATGTTCCCGCCGCTCAATTCTGGACCCGCGCCATCGACTCCCTCCAACTCGGTGACGTCGTCATCGGCTTCGTCAAGCCGCTCATCTTCGGCTTCATCGTCGCCTCCGTCGGCTGCCATCAAGGCCTCCGCGTCAAGGGCGGCACCGAAGGCGTCGGCCGCGCCACCATCTCTGCCTTCGTCGAGTCCTCCGTCATCGTCCTCGTCGTCGACCTCTTCGCCACCAAGCTCCTCCTCTGGATCTTCAACCTCGGCTAGCTTCGTTTCGCGCTTTGCGGGTCGCGGCTTCAGCCGCGACATTTCAATCGGCCATAACAGGGGCTTCAGCCCCTGAAGTACGTCGCCGCCTCTAAACGTCCACCTCTTCCACCGTCCCCACCATCGGAATCACCGCATCCACCTTCGTAATCTTGAACAACTCCACCACCCGCGCGCTCACTCCCGCCGCAACCATCCGCACGCCTTTCCCCCGGCAATGCACATAGTGCCGCACGATCCGCCCCAGCCCCGCCGAATCCATATACGGCACCTCCGTCAAATCTAAAATATTCAGCGTCGGCAATTTCCCATCAGGCTCCGCCCCAAAATTCAACATCTCATCCACCACCACCGGCGCCATCGACGCAAACATATCCCTCTGCGTGAACGGCCCTCTCAGCCGAAATATCACCGTCCCCGCCGACTTCCCCTCCTTCCGCTCGATCGTAAAAGGAGTCGCCTTCCAAGTCTGTGCCTGCCCTTCTGTCATTCGAATCCCCCCATTCACTAAATTCCCCTTCAGCAAATCAAATCCCACAACTCGCGACCAACCCGTTCGAAAGTATGCAGCATTCTATACGCTACAAATTCTTCTGTCGTGTCAGTCCTATTCGCTCTTAGAAGTTGGGTGCCGCACCCTCAGCTTTCAGAGGGTGCGGGTTTAGATTCCACACCATCTCACAACGATCCGCGCCTGCACCCGAACGATCATCCGACTCTTTCCGCTTTCAACTTTCAACTGTCGACGTCTTCCATGTTTGTAGGTCGCGGCTTTAGCCGCGAGATTCCAACTCGCGCAAGCAGGGGCTTCAGCCCCTGAAGTAACTGTCACTCGCGAAATTCCACTTGACACCACAAGGTACTTTGCATTACAAAGTAGATGAGCCCACCACCATGCTCCTCAAACGCTCCATCGCCACCATCGAACTCCTCCTCATCTTCCCCGCCTCTCTCTTCATGCTCTCCCTCTTCCTCCGCAACGTTCAGCCCGCACCCTACCAACCCGCCCAGGCCGCTCGCGACATCGTCAACTGGTTCGCCGCACGCCCACACATCGGCCTCCAAATCTTCCTCATCGCACTCCCCTTCACCGCCCTCGTCCTCGGCGCCGTCACGACTCTCCGCACGTGGCGCAACGACCCGCGCCTCCGCCAACTCGCGCTCGGCACCATCTCCACCGTCCGCGCCTACGCCTCTTTCTTGCTCATCGCCGCCGCCACTCTCCTCGCAGGCTCCATCCTCGCCATCGTCGCCCTCCACGTCCTCACCGACTGAAGCTCGGCGCCCACCACGCACCGAGCCCCGCCGACCAATCCTCAACAACATCAATCCGCCGCAGCCATCTACTCGTCCGCACCCGGCTTCTGCTGCTGCTTCTTCTTCAACGCCTCCGCCGTCCACGGCGGCACAACTCCATTCATCCGCGCATACGCGATCGCCTGCCCCAGCATGTCGTGTCCATGCGTGACCAGGATGTACACCACATCTCCGTCGTTGGCATCCGGTCCGAGTTTCTTCTCCGGCTTCGCGAAATCCGCATTCGTCATGTGCCTGCACCGCCGCAATCGCCGCGTCAAACGACTTATTCAGTTCCTGCACGATCTTCGCCTTGTCCGTCGTCGACTTTTCGAACGTCTTCCCATTGAATCCTTCCGGCGGCTTCACGCCCATCATTCCCGGAATCCCAAAGTTCGCACCCGCCGTATGCATAAAAATCTCCGCCACCGATCGCACGCCGTCCCCCGGACGCCACGTCATTTTGTCCGCCGGCATCGCTCCAGCCAGACTCGTGAATTTCTTCTGCATGTCCTGCAAGTCCAGAATCGCCTGCGCCTTCATGTCATAACTTGGCGCCGTCTTGTCCGTCGACTGCGCCTGCCCGCCCGTCGCCGGAGCCTGCGAAGCCGCCCACGCCGGATTCGCCGCAAGACCCAACGCCAAGCCAACCGCTAACACCGATCCCCTCGTCACCCACTTCGATAATACTTTCATCGGAAATTTCTCCTCTGTATGCAGAGCCGTTGATATATCGGCATTTTGTCCGCCAGGATGCGCCCCGCAAAAACGCGAGATAATCGGACGCACCCCTGCGCCAATTTTCCGTTAGACGCGCTTTGCAAAAAAACATTTCCGCTTTAGCGCAAGCTCGCAAAATTTATTGGAAGTAAATTTTTGTTTCACCAAAACGAAGCGCGCGTGGTTCGATCCGAATCGAATGCCGTCCGGCGCGTCGCATAAATTTATGAAAGTTCCGAGTAACTTCCACGCTCATGCACTAGAATCGGCAAAATGCCTCACCGCCTCCGCATCCTTCATCCGCGTCACGGTCGCGCTGGCATTCCTCTTCTCAGCGCTCTCTGCCATCGCTCAATCCCAGCCTCAACAATCCATCACCCGCCTCTCCGACCATCCCATCCTCTCTCCCCGCGGCACCACCTGGGAGTCCGCCGGCACCTTTAACCCCGCCGTCATCCTCGGCCCCAACAACAAAATCGTCATGCTCTACCGCGCGCAAGACTCCTCCGGCACCTCCCGCATCGGCTATGCCGAAAGCACCGACGGCCTCCACTTCACCCGCCGCACCGAACCCGTCCTCTCTCCCGAAGCCGCGTACGAAAAAAACGGCGGCGTCGAAGATCCCTCGCCTCCAAAAATTCGGCGACACCTACTACCTCACCTACACCGCCTACAACAAAATCGACGCCCAACTCTGCCTCGCCACCTCGCGCGATCTCATCCACTGGACGCGTCACGGCGTCATCGTCCCAGCCAATCGCGGCAACTGGAACGTCAAATGGACAAAGTCCGGCGCCATCGTCCCCGAAAAAATCGCCGGCAAATTTTGGATGTATTGGCTCGGCACCGCGGCGGACGGTACCGATCAGATGGGCCTTTCATCGTCGCCCGATCTCTTGCACTGGACCGAGGAAACGCAATCCCCCGTTCTCCCCCGTCGTCCCGGCCAATTCGACTCCCGCGTCGTCGAACCCGGCCCCGCTCCCATCCTCACCCGCGACGCCATCCTCCTCATCTACAACGCCGCCGACGACCACCTCGTCTACCGCACCGGCATCGCCCGATTCGACCGCCGAGATCCCCGCAAATTAATCTCCCGCAGCGCGCAACCACTCTTCGCCCCCGAACTCCCCTGGGAAAAATCCGGCCAAGTCCCCAACGTCGTCTTCATCGAAGGCCTGCTGCCCGCCTCTGCCGCGTCATTCGAAAGAAAACGCGCCGTCAGACCCGCCGAAGCCGCGAACGATTTCCTCCTCTACTACGGCGCCGCCGACAAATTCATCGGCATAGCCCGCGCCACTCTGCGCTGACCTAACTTTCCGCGATCATTCACGTCCATCTGACCAGACCGCATTTCCGCGTCCACGCGCGCAGCACGCAGTCCGGGAGTCATTCTTTGAAACTTCGAAAAGCCGCCCTATACTTACTCACGCTTGCACTCGCCGCACCATTCCTTCACTCGTCCGATCTCAAGACCGATCCTCCCGACGCCAAAACCCATCGGCACAATGATCGACCTAGGCGGACACCGCCTGCACTTCACCTGTCTCGGCCACGGCTCTCCCACCGTCGTCATCGAGTCCGGATTCGACGAATATTCTTTCGACTGGATTCTCGTCCAACTAAAGGTTTCCGCATTCACACGAGTCTGCGCCTACGATCGCGCCGGATATGCATGGAGCGATCCCGGCCCAAAGCCCAGAACCTTCGCGCAAATCAATCTCGAACTCCGTGACGCACTCGCCAAACTGGGCGAAAAGCCTCCATTCATCCTCGTCGGTCACTCTTTCGGCGGACCTGTCGTCAAGAAATTTCGCCCTCACCTATCCCGATCCTCGTCGCAGGCATCGTCTTCGTAGACGCAGCTTCCGAAGAGCAGCGCTACACCATGGAGCACAAAGCGATTCCGCTCCGCGACGGCGCCACCGGCAAAGCCATCCCTACGCCGCATACGCAGATGCTCGCATCCGATCAGCCAAAACCGCCCTCATTCACGCCGCCAGCTGCGACAACCCCCGACCCACCCTTCGATCGCCTGCCGCCACAATTTCAAAAATTGCATGTCTGGGCAGACTCCCGGCCCGCCATGTACGACGCCGAAGAAAGCGAACGCACCTGGTCCCCCGAATATTTCAAACGCTGGTACGAAACCCCTCAGACAGGTTCATTGGGTTCCATTCCGTTGATAGTCCTCATGCGCGCCGAAGGCGGATACAGCAGCGAGCTCGACGTCCCCGCGGCAACCCTCGAATCCGAACGAAAACAATCCCACGCCCACCTCGCCGCGCTATCCCTCCGCGGCAAATTGCAAGTCGTCCACGCCGGCCACAACATGCAAATCGAAGCCCCCGACACTGTCTCCCAAGCCATCGAAGAAATCGTCATCGCCGTCCGCCCCTCACTCAAGTTTTATCCGCCGTCCGCCTTGACTAACCCGGTTGTCGTCCCTACGATGAATCAGCTTCGTTCCCCGCAGCATGCCCATACACTCGCAAATCTCGGGTTTCTCCACACGGAAATGAACTTCGTGTCTCTCGCCGCGCTTTTTCTCGCGTTGCTGCCGATTCCGGCCGCATCGCCGGCTCCCGGCGTCGGCGCGCTTACTCTGATGGAAGGCTCGGTCCGCGTCATTCGCGGCTTCAATGTAGTGAAAGGCGTCGAAGGCATGCGCCTGCGCCAAGGCGACATCCTCGAAAGCTCCGACGCTGGATTCGCGCAACTCGAATTTACCGGCGGCGCCGTCATCGCTCTTGGCCCCGCGAGTCGCCTCTATATCCTGCGCCACAGCGGCGACAAGTCTTCAGCCGGCAAAGACACAGCCGAACTCGCGCTGCTCAGCGGCTGGCTCAAAGGTGAATCCGCCACGGGCGCGGGCGCATATCGGTACGAAACGCCAACCCTGGCCGCCACGACGTCCGCCGGAACAATTCTGATCCACGCATCGCAGGACGATTCCGAAATTTTTCTCGAAGCCGGCTCCGCCACCGTCGCCGAGGTCCGCGAAGATGGCAACGTCCGCGCTCCTGTCCCGGCCAAACCCGGTCAGTTCTTCACGCGCCACGCCGGTAAAAACATCGCCACGACGACGCGCCCAAATCCCGCCTTCATCGAAGCGATGCCCAAACCCTTTCGCGACACTCTTCCCGCGCGCCTCGAACATTTCGCTGGAAAATCCGTCGAGCCCAAACTCGATCACCCCGTGTCGTACAGCGACGTCGAAGCCTATCTCCGCATGCCGACCGCCTGGCGCCGCGGAATCGCCGATCGCTTCCAATCACGTCTCAAAGATCCAGACTTCCGCAAGCAGATCGAAGCTCATATCGCGCAATACCCCGAATGGGATAAGATTCTCCATCCGGAACCGAAATCACCGGCTGCCAATCCGGATTCCGTTTCGAAGCCTTCATAAAACGTCAGGTCGAGACGTTCAGGTCGAGGAATAAAATGAAGCTCCTTCTCAAATTCAACTTGGTATTGCTGTTGGTATTCGCCATCGGTTTCGCGACCACCGGTTTCGTCTGCAATCGGCTGCTGCAAAACAACGCCCGCGCTGAAATCGTCGAAAACGCTCGCATCATGATGGAAGCCGCACTCGCCGTCCGCACCTATACGGCCACACAGATCAAGCCGCTTCTCGACACCCAAATGAAGTACACGTTCCTGCCGCAATCCGTCCCTGCTTACTCCGCCAACACCTATTTCGCGCAACTTCAGAAAAAATTCCCCGAGTATTCCTACAAGGAAGCGACGCTCAATCCAACCAATCCGGTCAATCGCGCCACGGATTGGGAAGCCGACATCGTCGAGGAATTTCGCAAGTCAAACGGCGGCACTACAGAGTTGGTCGGCGAGCGCGACACGCCCAATGGCAGGCAGCTTTACATGGCGCGTCCGATGAAAATCGGCGAATCCCGCGTGTTTGACCTGCCACGACACGCCCGACGGTGCGCCCCGCACGATGCTCGAAAAATACGGCAGCGCCAACGGCTTTGGCTGGAAACTCAACGACATCGTCACCGCGCAAATCGTTTCGGTGCCGACGCACCTGCCAATTCAGCGCGCCAACGGTGTGTTCTTGACGTTCATGATTTCGCTCGGCGCCGTTTTCGTTCTTCTTGCGATCGCCATCAACGCGTTGTTGATCCTTCTCGTCGTTCGCCCCGTGAACGCGCTTTCCAAGCTGGCCACCGATGTAAGCATGGGCAACACCGAAATCGCCGACTTCCCATCCGTCGGTCACGACGAAATCGGCGAGCTCTCCCAATCCTTCAACCGCATGGGCCGCAGCCTCGTCGAAGCCATGAAACTCCTTCGCACTTCATAGCTTCAGCATCTCGTTTCGCCCGCACTCGACAAACAGTCATCTCGAGCGAAGCGAGGGATCTGCTGTTTCTTCGCTCCGAGGAAGGCGAGCGGTTTGATTGCATCCTGAGACGAGTTCGCGGCCGCGAACTTGAGGCGTTACTTCGTATTACGAATTGGCTTGCGGATAACCAGCGTCGCGCAGAAAGCGCGCTCGCTCCGCGGGATTTTGGACGTGCTCAGCAAGCAGTCCGTATAGCCTCTTTTCGTTTTCAGCGCGCGCAGCCGCTCGCTCCACCAAAATCTTCGCAACCGGGCCGACATATCGGGTGATCAACTCCGTCGCGTGCCGTATCCGCTCCGGCGTCAACGGAACGAGTACATCGCTTACTTGAGTACTGGCGTGAGAACCCGTCGCCGCCGCGACCGCGCCCGACGCTTCTGCTGAAGACGGCGAAGCCGCAACCGGCACCGTCAAACTTCGCAGCAACTCATTTTTGCGCGCCAGGAACGCTTTCCGATCGCTTTCCACGTTCAGCGTTGCTGCGAGCTGCGTGATCAAATCGTTTGGATCGTTCGCCTTCGCCGCAGTCCTCTTCACGACGATTCCCGCGATCGGACCGATGTAACTCGCCAACTTCTTCTCAACGTTGCTGACGAATGCCCGTTCGCGCTGCTGCCAGCCAGAATCGCCCCCTGGCGCGCCCACCGAGATTGGAATCGCTGCCCCACTCGAAGAAACTCCCTGACCCATTCCCGACGTAGCTGCCGTGCTCGCGCCCCCAGACGCCGACGGCGCTGTCTTCGGCGGTTCGTTCCCTCGCATGAAGGCGTAATTTTTTGCCGAATCGCTGCTGGCAGGATCGGATTTCGTGCCGATCGGAAAAGTCTCGCGGCCAGAAGCACGGGCACTCGCGCGCACACCCGAAGAACCGGTGCCCGATTTCCTCTTCGTGTAAATTTCTGCGAGCAGGTTCGCAACGCGCGGATCAGTGTCCGCGAACAAATGAATCTCCAGCGCTTCCTTCACCGCAGACGAAGCCTCGTCGAATCGCCCTTCGTCCAGCAAAACACGAGCGGAGCGCAGTCTCTGCTCCTGGTCGCGATTTTTCTGCTCGCGAAATTCCAATTCGCGTTCAGCCGTGGCCAGGATATCCGACAGCCGCGGCTCAGCCCCCACCGTCGCAATCGTCTGCCGCGCCAAATCAATCGCTTCCGTCAGCGCTTGCCGGTCGATCATGCGCTCGACTTCGCGCACGCGCTGCTTCAGCAAATCCCCGCGTTCTTTCGCGCGCTGCTGTTCGCGCCGGGCCAACTCCAACCGCTGCAAAATCTCTGGATCGCCTGGAAACTGCCCGCGCGCTGTGAGCAGCGCTTCGACGCACTTGTCGTATTCCGCCTTGGCAAAGAGTCCCTGCGCATTTTCCAGCAGCGCCGCGCGATGTTTCGCCCTGTCTCGATTCGCACGCTCTTGCTGGAGCTGCTTCCGCTGATCGTGCGCCGCTGCATTCTCTGGATCGATCTCCAGCACTTTCTGGAGCTGCGTCTCTGCCTCCGTCAGCGCCCCTTCGCTCATTTTCATGCGCGACGTCTGCATCGCCACATCGATGTCGCGCGTTCGATCGAGCACTTCTCGCACCGCGCTCAACATCTCCTGCGCGGGCACAAACGAAGAATCCAGCCGTAGCGCAGCCTCAGCCTCCGACTTCGCCTCCTCGTGCCGCCCTTCGGCAAAAAGTCTCCTCGAATTCTCCAGCAGCGAATTCAAATGATCGCCAAGCTGCTGCCGCCGGACTTCGCTGCCGATTCTGTCCGCAATCGCTTTCGCCTGTGTGTTCCCCGGATCCCACGCCAGAATCTGCACAACCTCCGACTTCGCCGCCATCAAATCGCCCTCGCGGTAAAGCCGCCTGCTGTTTTCCAGCATCACCGCGATGTCCGATTGCAAATATCGCTGCCACACCGGCTCGAGTTCGCCGAGCAACTCCTCCATCGTCTGATATCGCTGCTCCAACTCTTTCGCCAGCATTCGATCCAGAATCGCCCGCACATCGTCCGGCGTTCCCGGCGCGGTCTCCTGAATCGAACGATGATCTTCCAAAATAATGTTCGACATCAGCGCAGCCGCATTTTCGCCTTTGAACGGCCGGCGAAACGCCAGCAACTCGTAGAACATCACGCCTGTCGCCCAAATATCCGACCGCGCATCCGCCGTATTTCCGCGAAACAACTGCGGCGACATATACCCGAACGTGCCGATCAACAATCCCTTCGATTGAGACACGGTGCTGTCGCCGAGCCGCGCGATGCCAAAATCGACGACGAACACGCTCCCGTCCGGCGCAACCATTACATTGCCCGGCTTCACATCGCGATGAATCACCGGCGGATTCTGTCGATGCGCATAATCCAGCGCGCGGCAAACGTAAACCACGATCCCCAATCGCTGCGACAACGGCAGACTCGGCACGCGGTCGATAATCTTGTCGAGACTTTCTCCGCTCAAAAACTGCATCGCAATAAACGGCGTCTCGCCCTCGTGCCCCAATTCGTAAATCGTGACGATGTTCGGGTGACGCAGGTTTCCTGCCGAGCGCGCCTCGGAATAGAACCGCTTCAAATGGTGGGGATCTTCGCTGATACCGGTGGTGAGCGTTTTGAGCGCAACGATGCGATCGATGAATGGGTCGCGCGCCTTATAAACGACACCCATAGCGCCCTGACCGATCTTGCCGAGAATCTCGAATTTTCCGAGCTTATCCATCGTTGCGGCAGGCCGACCGCAATCCAATAATTGCCCGCCAAGCTCCAACGCCCGGGCACACGATTCCCGAGCGAATAGGTTGGCAGACCAGACCAAAATCCTCCCAAATAAGCGTTAAGGCGTCAACGGATACTCTTGAATTGGCAAAACGTTTACATCCACGCCATCAACTCGCTCGGTAACGAGGCACATCGGCGATCCAACTCATGCTGCCCTCATCGTCACCAACAACACACCGTTAAAAACCCTCACACGACATCCCACCCGCGTTTCCTGCAAAATCGTAAATACATCCCTCCACCCGGTCCAGGGACAAAGGAACATTCATGAGTCGCACGAGGCTACTGACCACCTCGATCGTCTTGGCCGTTTTAGTCGCCACACTGATCGGCTCATTTCAGACGCGCGGTGTGATGTCCTACCTCCCTTTCTTGCAACTCAAGAAAGGCGACTGGTCCGGCGCCTACGTCGCGCCCGGCATCGTCGACCAGCGCCCTTGGCAGACAGCAACCACTCTCGGCGCCTTGGCGCAATCCACCGAAGAACGCGACCTCGCGCGTGAAGCCGAACGCCTCGCCGATCACGAAGTCGATCAAACTTTTTCGCAATCGCTCCGCCAAGCAAGCCTCGACAAACCCAAACTCAGCCCCCGAGCCCAAGAACTCCAGCAGACGAATCGCCGAGCTCGAAAAAATCGTCACTGCCGACCAAGCGCGTCTCGCTCCTGCAAGTGCCGCATCAGGCACAAAGTCCGCCGCCGCATCAGCATTAACATCGGCCGCTTCCGGCGGCGACGAAGCCGCCAAAGCCCAGCTCAGCCTCGATCAAAACGAACTCGACGATCTCCACCAGGAACTCGCCCACGAAACCGGCGACCAGCGCATCAAACTCCAGCAGGAGCTACAAGCCCGCCAGGCCGCCATCAAGCAGTACGCCGACACCGCCTCCAAAACCACCGCCGAAAACGCCGTCGCCTCCGCCGAACAATACAAAACGCTCGCTCAGCAGCTCGTAACCTGGCGTTCGCTCACCACCCGAAAAGACCTCGTCGCGCAAGCCGAGCAGCTCGCAAAAGCCGACGTCGCCGCCCTGACCGACGATCAATCGAGACTCAAAGCCGAAGCCTCCACCAACGCAAACGCAGACCCAGCCGCAAACAACCCCGCCCAACCATCAACCAACTCCGCCGATCGCATCGACCACCTGCAAGAAAAAGCCGTAAAACAAAACATCATCAGCATCCTCGGCGACCGCCTCAGAACCCAGCAGCAACTCGCCGCGCTCTACGAACGCTGGGGCGCTCAAGTCGAAATCCAGCGCCGCATCGTCGTCCACCTCATCCTGCGTTCCCTCGCATTCATCGCCGCCATTTGCCTCATAACGATCCTCGCCGGCTGGGCGCTGCAATTCACGCTAGGCAAAATGGTTCACGACGCGCGCCAAAAACAAACGCTCAGCACCATCCTCCGTCTCGCAACCCAAGTCGTCGGCCTCGGCCTCGTCCTCCTCGCCATCTTCGGCGTCCCGCAACAAATGTCCACGATGATCGGCCTCGTCACCGCCGGCCTCACCGTCGTCTTCCAGGATTCCATCATCGCTTTCTGCGGTTGGTTCGTTCTGATGAGCCGCAACGGCGTCCGCGTTGGCGACTGGGTCGAAATCGACGGCGTCGTCGGTGAAGTCATTCAACTCGGCGTCTTCCGCACCGTGCTTCTCGAAACCGGCAACTGGACCGCTCACGGCCATCCCACCGGCCGCAAAGTTTCATTCCTCAACGGCTACGCCATCCGCGGAAAATATTTCAATTTCTCCACCGTCGGCCAATGGATGTGGGACGAAATCAAAGTCACCATCCCCGCCGGCGGCGACGCCCATCCCCTCATCAAACGCATCTACGAAGCCTTCGTCAAAGCCACCGAGCAAGACGCCAAAACCGCCGAGTCCGAATGGAAACACGTCACCCACGAAGAAGGCGCCCCTCAATTCAGCGCCATGCCCTCCGTCAACCTCAGCCCCGCAGGCTCCGGCGTCGACGTCGTCATCCGCTACATCACCCGCGCCGGCGTCCGCGTCGACACCCGCAACCGCCTCTACGAAATGATCCTCGACCTCATGCAAGTCGACCCAACCCACTCCGAGAACTCCTCGGGCCCAATCCTCCCCGCGCGTAATTAGATTTCGTCAATCGTTCCCGATGGTGGTTGATAGGGAACCCCCTCCGGAATGATCTCGAGCGTTTGGGCGAGCTCGCATTGGTCTTCGATGCTCCGAACCAATTTCTCTACCTCAGTTATCAGCTCATTGATTTCATCGACCGTTGGATTTCGTTCCTCACCGTCCGCAGTCCTTCCGTTACGATGAACGAAGTCATGACGCGCGAGAACCGAAGCCAACAACTTCCTCATGTCCTGCGGGAAATCGATTTCGAGAGTGTTGTGATACAGCCTGCTAGCCTCGCTCAGCCTATGCCAAACTACAGCTTTGATATGGGAATTTGCACGAGCTCTCAGGCTCTCCATCTTTTCGAAAATCTCGTTGATTGAAAATTTCTCAACCGAGAATGCGTGAGTCGTTTCGATGAACCTTCTAAAAACCTCATCATCGTCGTTTACCCGAAACGAGAAGTTGTCTAGCAGATAGGTCTCGAGTGCTGTGATGACGCTCACATACAGCATCCCTCGAAAGTGTCGTTCCTCCGCTTGACCGACATTCACGGCGAGCAGAGCCCGAATGTTCGAGATGCTATCTTTGTAAAAGCTGAGGTGTTTGGAAAGGAACTCGCTCGGCTTGTAGTCCCAAACCTCGTCGGGCGAGAGATTACTCGTGCCGCTCCAGTTTGGGCATTCGTTGTCTAACTCCTCCGAAAGCTCCTCAAGGGCCTCGTCCGACACGTACAATTCCGAATTCGCTTTCAAGTTCTTCGCGAGCATCGTATGGACCACCGTAGATGAATTGGTAGCCGCCTTCACCGGAATCGTGCGGACAGGCTTCTGCTGGATCTCGTAGCGAGCGTAAAACCAAACTGACATTACGCCCTTCTGAGTTTCCTCGTCAAGCATTCTGGAGTTCAGTAGTGGTGATCGAACCGCCGTCGGCTGTTGGGTATGTAAACGGTTCGGGCATGATATTGCCCCACAGATCTCTCTGGACCGGCCTGTCACCCTTTGGGTCTTCTGAATCAATCGGTGCCATAGATCTGCGATACCTCCACAGTCGCTCCTAAGAAAAGGAAGTGGGGGACGGCCTAGGCCACGCAATATTGTAGCTTCCAAGTGCCCGAACGACCCTTGCGACCTGTCTTACTTTTTGTGTAGTAGCAGCCGCCCCACCACATGCCGAGTGGCTCAATTGGGCCCGCGCTAGCGATCCCGGTACCGGTAAGCGCCCGCCTCTGAATTGCTTGAGCTCTCTTTTCCAAGAAATTAATTATCAATATCGAGAAGTACGAACAATCTCTCCAAGAGTTGACGGCGTTCAGGAAAGAATGCAAGAGCCTGGGGATCGCTATTAATGTCTGAGCCGTTCGAGCTTATCCTTCGATACATCCGGCAAATAGACATCCCAGACCGACGCTAAAGAACTTCGACAGCTGCGACCCAGACGGAGACTGAGCGTTTCTCTTTCAGCGCACTGAGGATCTTTGATGCAACGCCCGAGTTCAATCATCGCTCTAGCAACTTCGTCATCTTCAACGAGTACCATAGGACCCCAATACAACTTCCAAAAATCTGCTTCAGCCTTTTTTCTTATCTCCGGCTCAGATACTGGAAGCACGCCTGCAATGGTCACGGCTTGTTCATAGAAACGTAGGCGTTCGGCTTCGAAAGGCTGTCTCGCTTGTAGGGCGAGAGACCGACCTGCTTGCTCTTTGGTGTCACGTTCTTTTTGCAGTTCGTGCGTATAGGTCCAAATAGTCCATGCCGCCGCTAGCACACCCGCAAAGACAGCAAATGCCTTGCTGTAAGCCTCAATCGTGCGGCCTTGTCCCTCAGTGAGCTCGCGCATCTGATTCTCCCTTCACAGCCTCGCAGTCAAAATTTGGCCCGGAAGATCTACTCTGCCGCTCCAGCTTCCTCGCCATAGAGTTTGCCGACTACGCGAACCCCACCTACCGCGTAACAGCCGTAACTGATGTACGTCCATGTTCTCTCGCGTTCGTGCAATCGTTCCTTGGCGGTCTTGTGCCTTCCCGATCGTTGTAGTGAGAAGTGATCGATCAGTATCATGACCGATGACCTCTGGAACTTTTGGTAGACATCAAAATAAGCTTGTGCGTTGGCCAGATTCACTCGAATTCCTAACGCTGCTTCCACAGCTGGCTTCCCAGTGGTCTGCAATTCGTTATGGAGGTTTCTGTATTGCTCTTTAGTGGCTTCATTGTCGGGAAGCGACTCCACAAGAGGCCATATCTCGTGCATATCCGCGGATGCTCTGGTAACCCTATTACTTGCCTCGGTCATTTCGTCGAGTGAGGGATTGTGAGACGAATCCTTATTCTCAAGCTTTGTAACGTGGTCGCTCAGATCGTTCAGAGAGGAATGAAGCTCGTAGAAGGTCCGTGTGCTGGTTAGGGCATCCGATAGCTTCTTGTAATGGTCAAGCACAACCTCCTTCGACACGAACCCGAAAAGCGCAACTCCCGCACCGAGTATCGGAAGCAAGTGGAATTTGCTTTTCTTGATCGCGAGAACGGTCATTTATCCACCTTCAATTAACTAAAACGTTCGGTATTGTATGCTTAAATTACCTCAACGCATGTCCGTAGATTGGACCGAACCAAACGAATTAATCAGGAAATGGCAAACGTCCTCAGCGAATCCGATGACGCTCGTTTATTTTGGCAATCAGATCATTAACACGAAGTCATAATCTCTTGCTTACTTTCGACTTCAGTTTTCGACTCTCGACCTCTCCATCCGCACAATCATCAATTCGAACGCACGGTCCACCCTCTCCGATAAAAACTTCAAACCCAGCGCAATCCCTTATCAATCTTGCGCCTGAGCTGTTTGAGCTCCCGATTCATTGGCATATCCTAAACGTATGCGGCGCCTCTCCAGGAAAACCCTCCTAATCTCCGGAATCGCCGCGATATTTTTCACCGGTTTGCTCTTGATTGTCTTCGCATTTTTCGCAGCCGATCGCTATCGACCAAATCTAACCTCCTATCTGCAACAGCAAACCCGCAAACCAGTCGAGATCGGCCATCTCTCACTCACCCTCTCTCCGCTGTCCCTTCGCATCGAAAACTTCGGAATAAAGAATTCCCCGCCGTTCCCGCCCGGCTACACCGCAAAAGCCGCAAGCATCGACATCCGCATCGACGCTCGGCAACTCCTCTTTCACCGCCGCTTTGTCATCAACTCCCTAGTCCTCGACCAACCCTCAATCAACCTCATCTCCGATCCAAGCGGATCATGGAATTTCGACAATCCACACAGCGACGCCAAAGCCTCCTTCGACCTGGGACAAATTGGAAACGTCGAGATTCACCACGGACAATTGGTCGCGTCCAACCATCTCCCATCCAACGCGCCGGGTCCGGTTTTCCTCGAAGTCCATGATCTGAACGGAACCTTTGACCACGTGGACCTCGGCGCCATCGTGAATCCTTCATCTCGTACGATGGGTGGTCAGGGAACCGTTCGTGCCGACCGCCTCAGCTTCGGCGCCATCGACGCAGAAAACCTCAGCTTCAAACTCCAGCTGTGGGCACAGCAAGTCTTCCTAGCCGATGTGAACGCAGACGTATCGGGCGGCCACGCCGTCGGAGCAATCTTCTTCGACCTGACCGGCAAACGTCCGGCATTCCGAAGCAACGCCAAATTTGCCACAGTCGATCTTGCCGATCTTCTCGACGCATTCGAAAACGGGCGCGGAAAAATAACCGGAAAAATGGACGGCGATCTCACTCTAGCCGGTGAGATCCAGCATTCCGTCCGCCCTCTCGCAGGAATCCGCGGACAGCGGTCACGTCATCCTGCGCAGGGGCCAGGTGCCGGACCTGGAACTGAACGCAAATCTCGAAAAACTGGTCCGTTTCAACAACCACGGTCCGTCCTCAGCAAAGCCCTCCTCTTTCGAGCGAATCGCCACAGACTTCCAGCTAGCCAACCTCCGCATCCGAAGCGAGCAGATCGACATCGACGGCTACGGCGTAGATGTAGACGGAGCAGGCAGCTTCAACGTGGACGGCTCAAACGAACTCGCCTACGACGGCATCGCCAAAATCACAACGCGCCAGGGCTTCTTCACAAACACCTTCGCCAGATTCGCAGGCGCCAACGTCGAAAACGGCCTCCTCTCCTTCCCCTTCCACGTCGGCGGCACAATCGACACCCCACTCTTCTCCAAGCGCCTCGTCCACAAATCCCCCTCCTCGTGACGGCGTGACGGGGACAGACGGGACGTTTCCTCGCACCTGAAATCGCTTACTTTGTGCGTGACGGGGGAAACCTGGGAAACCTGGGGACAGACGGAACGTTTCCTCGCAAGATTGCCCGCCCGACTCTTCGTTTACCTTCGACTTTCAACTGTCGACTGTCGACTTCTTGCATTAATTCGAACGCACTCTGCAACCTCTCCCGATAAAAACTTCAAATTTAACAACCGCCCCGCAATCCTCTATCATTCCTCCAACATCCACGGAGCGAACGATCGACCCCCTCCGCACCAACGCCGCAATATTCTCCCATCCCAACCGAACCCTTCCTAAAGCGCGCGCGCATTCGAATCTAATCGGGAAAAAGTCGAACACGCCCTCCAACAACCCGCGCATTTTCAAGCGCTTCCACACTCTTGTTTTCCACGCTCCGGCAACCCGCTCATTCTTAAGCCTTTCCCCACTCTTTCAAAAACATAGGGGGTATACCCCCAAAAAGCGAACCTCCGGCGAAAACGCCGCGTCGGCAAAACGAATTGTCCCAAGGCTCGCCGCCAAATCCGGCAGTTGGGTGCCGCACCCTCAGCTTTCAGAGGGTGCGGGTTTTGAATCTCTCTGCACGAAACGCGATTTCATCATGATGCCCACTCGAACAAGGTCGCCCCAACCCTTCCTTCTACCCGCCGCTTGTGTCATAGTCACCTCAATCACGGAGGTAACCATGCAGTGCCTTATCTCCTCCCTTATCCTTTTATTTCTCGCTTGGCCGGCCATCTCGATTGCTCAAACCAAAGAACCTCCCGTCGTCCCCGGCGCCCGCGTTCCTGGCCAACAAACCGCGGAAGAAAAACTTTACGCCGAAGACGGCGGCGCACGAGGCAGCACTCTCGAAAGCATCATCGTGCCTCCAAAAGCGAAAGCGCCGTTCTCGCTCATTCTCGAAACCATCTGGGCACGCGGCCTCGCCGACGGCGGCACCATCAACCTCGAAAACAAACGCAAAATCGCGCGCGACGCCGAAGGCCGCATCTACATGGAGCGCTGGCTTCTCGTTCCGCGCGACGGCAAGCAAGAATCCGTGATGACCGCCATCCAGGTTTCCGATCCTCTCGCGCACACGCTCTATAGCTGCTTCCCCCACGATTCCAAAAAACGCTGCCAGCTCGTCACCTACACTCCTTCTCCCGACACGGTCTTCAATTTCTTCGGCTCGACCCATACCATCAGCGAAATGGGAGACACCGTTTGGGTGGACTTGGGCAAACAACTCGTCTCCGGCGTTGAATGCGTCGGGCAGCGCGTCACCGAAAATTACAATCAAGGCGCCTTCGGCAACGATCGCATGATGACCATCGAGCGGGAATTTTGGTATTCCCAAAAACTCGGATTCAATCTTCTTTCCACTCGCTCCGACCCGCGCATCGGCAAACAAACTTTCACCGTCACCAATCTGATCCTGTCCGATCCCGATCCAAGTCTCTTCCAATTGCCGGAAGGCTATTCCGTGATCGACGACCGAAAAACCGCCCCACCTGAAAACTAATCGCCGGTGAAAAGCCTGCGACGTGCGCGTTTTTCACTGCGGCAATTTTGGGAGGGCTACTGGCGGGGAAATTCGTAGACAGCTTCGACTTCGCGGAAGTCCGGATATTTGTGGCGATTCCAATCGGATGGTCGGACTTGCGGAGGGGCGCAATTGCGGGAACTTTGCAGGAGGCGGGAAAGCGAATCGACTGTGATCGCGTGCCCGAAATATACGAAGTAATCCTTCGTCGTGCGGCTCACGAAGTCCATGTAAGCCGCCAGAGCGTCGGGCGAAAGATCTTTCAGCACGTGCGAAGCGAGAGTCACGTTGACGATTCCCGACGGTATTTTTGGCAACGCGAAGGAGGGCAAAAGTAGCACGTCCGAATCTGCGATGGTTTCTTCGGTCAATTCCCTTTCGCCATACAGAGTGAACTTTCGCGCAGGGAATGCTTTCAGAAGAAAATAGGAAGCGAGCGCGATGCTTTCAGGGACGTCGAAATTCATGTACGTCATCTTTTCTTCATCGCGGAGAAGATAGTAGGCAGTCGCGCCATGGCCTCCGCCGATTTCGGCGACCACGCGCCGCGAGGAGTTGAGCTTCAACACTTCGTAGGCGCAAAAGTGGTGATATTCCGCGCTGAATCGAATCAACGTGTCATCGAGTACCACGCCGTAAGGATTTCCAATATTCGGAACCGCAAGATCGCGCAGTTCAAGGCTGCCGCCGGTGACGGACTTCCAGTAGTCGAGGCGATAGAGCGCGTCGCCGAGATACGCGCGACGATGAATATCCTTCATCGGGCGGCGAAAATATTCTTTGCGGTTGCCGAAAGGAACGCCGACCAAGCCGGTCGCGCAGGGATCGCGGAAAAAATTGCTGTACATACGATGCAGGGCACCGCTATCGCCGTTCTGAAGCGCGCGCATCACCTTCGCCAGCGAAGCGCGCCGATTTTCTACCCACCACGGCGAAGGCTGGTAACACGATGACGCGTGCCGCTCATCTTCGATGGACTTGGCGTACGCGGCGGTAGATTCGGCGCAATGGCTCCGTATCGTTGGCGGAATCATCGAGGCGGGATGCGAAACCGTTTGTGACGTTGTCGAGCTTGGTAGCGCGGGTCGTCCCGAAAGTGGGCGTCGCTCTGCGCGACAAATCGCCTCAAATCGAACCGCATCCCGAAGCGCAGCCTCGCATTCCGAACGCTTCTTTTCAGTGGGCGGACTAGATGCTCGATTCCAAACATGGAGACAGGCCTCACAAACGGACAAGAGTCTCGCACCAGGCAAAAATCTTCGTGTTAAGAATTTGTCAAATCCGACGGAGATGCAAACGAACTGCCGATTGCAACGCACAGTGGAATAGGAAGAACAAACTCGGACGATTCCGGTGAAACGTCAAGCCAGCGGCATGCGGTATTCAGCGGCGTAGCGGCCGGTGGCGTGGAACTCGAGCTGGCGCTCGATGTCGGCGAGCATGCTGCTCGCGCCGAAGCGGAACATTTCGGGGCGCAGCCATGCGTCGCCCAATTCTTCCTTGATCATGCCGAGCCATTCGAGCGATTGCTTCGCGGTGCGGATTCCGCCGGCGGGCTTGAAGCCGACTGCCATTTTTGTACGCTCGGCGTACTCGCGAATGGCGCGCACCATCACCAAGCCCACGGGCAGCGTGGCGTTCGTCGCTTCTTTGCCTGTCGATGTTTTGATGAAATCCGCGCCGGCCATCATCGCCACCCAGCTGGCGCGCGCAACGTTGCGCAGCGTCAGCAAATCGCCGGTGCCCAAAATCACTTTCATATGAGCCGATCCGCACGCCGCTTTGAATGTGGCGATTTCGTCGAACAGCGCCGACCACTTTGCGCCGAACACGTGGCCGCGCGTGATGACAACGTCGATCTCTCGCGCGCCGGCTTCGACGGAGCGGCGGATTTCGGAGACGCGTTCATCGAGCGGGCTGAGGCCGGCGGGAAAGCCAGTGGAAACTGCGGCGACCGGAATGCCCGAGCCTTCGAGCGCGCGCACTGCGGTTTCAACAAACGTGTGATAGACGCACACCGCGCCAACTTTGATGCCGAGCGATTCGATGCCCAGCTTGCGCACGACTTCGTGTTGGATCGGCTGTCGGGCTTTGGCGCAGAGGCGCTTCACGCGTTCGTCGGTGTCGTCGCCGGAGAGCGTTGTCAAATCCATGCACGAGATCGCGCGCAAAAGCCACGCAATCTGCCAATCTTTTTTCACCGTGCGCCGAGTTCCCAGCGTCGCGGCGCGGCGCTCGACCGCGCTCGTGTTGACGCGCACATCTTCGACCCAGCCCAAATCCAGTGGCACGCCGCGGTTCGGCCCGAGCGGGCGCCCATATAAGGATGCAATCGTTTCGCCAGCGTTGGAGTGATTTCGCGTGGCGGCGTCGTGACTCGCGTTGGTGTCCGCGGTTGTGAATTTCGAACTCATGATTCCCTGCCTTGAATCTGCCGACATCACAATTCTACGCCTGTCGCGTTGGCCTTGTCTTTTCGCGAACGGGAGGAAGAACTACCGCATCGAGGCGCGCTCTGGGGCTTGCCAAACCGCGAGCTGCGCCCGCGCCGTCCGCACCAAAGCGAGGAATCGCCGCGCGAGTTCGCGAATACGCTCGGGCTGCCGCAGCTCGATTGCACTGCGCGGAATTAAATCGCCACCTACTCCCACCGCCGACGCCCCGGCCAAAATGAATGCGCCCGCGGTCTGTTGATTCACGCCGCCCGCCGCGATGAGCGGAATCTGCGGAAACGGAGCCTTCAACGCCTTGATGTAGCTGGCGCCGCCGACCTGGGCGCACGGAAAAACTTTCACGAAATCCGATCCCGCCTTGTACGCGGCGACGATCTCCGTCGGCGTCAGCGCGCCCGCCATCATCAAGACATTTTCTTTGCGCGCAAACTGCACAATTTCCGGATCGAGCCCTGGACTTGTCAAAAAATGCGCGCCGGCTTTCAAACATGCGCGCGCTGTTTCTGCATCGAGAATGGTTCCCGCGCCAACAATCACATGCGGCAGATTCCGAGCCAGATCCGCGATCACGTCAACGGCGCCGGGAATTGTCGTCGTAATCTCGACGACTGGAATGCCAGCTTGCGCAACGGTTTCGGCGGCGAAGCGCGCGTTCTCGGCGCTCGATACACGGATTGCGGGAAGAATTCCAACGTCATTGATCGTAGATCGGACTTGTTCTTTGTCCATGAGGTTCTCGTCGCGCCGAATTTGGCACTAATGTAGCTTGAAGTTACGCGAAAAGACAGTCACTCATTGGCGCCCCGGATACCGGAACCTTCGCAGGCAGCGCAGAAGTGGCGTCGCAGCGTCGAAGATTCAGACAAAGTTTCGTTAACGAACGTTCACGTGATTTGCGGGCAGAATGGTATTCTCAAAGAGTTGTGGGCGTGGGTTCGGGCGGTGAGATCGGTCGCGAAACGAAAGATCTTGCTCAGTACGCCGGTCTGCAACTTGCGGCAATCATGAAATTGCGCATTCCAAACTTTGGGACTTCGACTGGCGATAAAACCGGCTCTGCTGCAGTGTGTCCGGGCAAATGGATCGTCCTGCTCTTATTCTGCGCGATCTTTTGTTTCGGGACTCGCGGAACCGGACTGAGCACTCAGAGAGTCGGCGTATTTCAGCATAACCCTGCCTCGATTCACTTTGCGATTGCCGATTTTGACGGCGACAACCGACCCGATCTAGCTACCGTCGAAACAGGGCTGATCGGCGCATCGCACGCGCGCTATTGGATCGGCTTCCGGATGAGCGCCGGCGAGCGCAAAACGATCGGCGTGAATGCGCCGGTCGGTGGGTTGGAAATTGCGTCGCGCGACGTCAACGGCGACAACATCGTCGATCTCGTCGTCAGCACAGCTTGGTTAAAATCGCCCGTCGCCGTGCTTGTCAATGACGGCCATGGGAATTTTACGATTCGCGATCCGGCGGCGTTCTCCAGTGCGCTGATCAATCCAGACCGGACGTTGAATTCACCGAGTCAGCGGAACACTGATGAAGCTCTCGTGATTCCAACACGCAGCTCCGACGATTTCGTCGCGACCGAGCAGGCGGCGGCGATTGGCATCGCTTCAGAGAAAATCTTTACTCGCAATTCCCTTCGCAACGCTTTCCCTCTCGTAGTTCGCAGTTCAGGCCGGGCACCACCCCTTTCCATTCATTACATCTAACGCTCCCTTCATGCACTCCAATATGTGCGGTGAAAGGCGTCGAAATCGATTCTCGCGTTGAAGATGCGCGAGTTCGAAGGATTCACTTCAACCTTTGGCCGGGTCCGCCAATCGCAGGCGCTTGCTGCGCAAGTCATACGTCGAGCTGTATTCGGAAGCGAGTTTCGTCTTCCGATTGCGGCCGAATCGTAGGAAGGACATTCATTGCAATGAATTGGTTATTGAGACGTCTGCTGCTCCTGCCGGTGATTGCGGCGCTGAGCTCGCCGTGCGTATTCGCGCAGCAGAAAGCGCTGACGTGGCAGGAAGTAAGAGAGAAGTTCGAAGCGGCGAACCCAACGCTGCGTGCCGGGCAGATCGGCATTGACGAATCGAAGGCGAACGAAACGACGGCGTATCTGAGGCCGAATCCGAATTTGAGTTTGCTGGCGGATCAGATCGATCCGTTTCCGGGAGGGCCGTCGCACGGAGCGTTCGCATACTGGCTGCCGTCGGCCACGCTGACGTATCTTCACGAGCGGCAACACAAACGAGAGCTGCGGCTCGATAGCGCGAAAGAAGCGACTGGGATTGCGGTTTCAAATCAGGCGGACCTCGAACGCAATCTGATTTTCAATTTGCGCAGTGCGTTTGTGCAGACACTGCAGCAGAAAGCCGTTCGCGACCTGGCGAAAGAAAATCTCGATTACTACGATCACTTGCTTGGCGTGAATCGCGATCGATTTCACGCCGGAGCGATTGCGCAGGTCGATCTGGACCGACTGGAATTGCAGCGCGTGCAATATGAGTCGGATTTACAGACGGCGGAGGTGAATCTGCGAACGGCGAAGATCCAGATGTTGATGCTGCTGAACGATCAGACGCCGGTGGATCAATTCGATGTGACCGGCCCGTTCGATTTTTCCGCGCAGGTCGCTCTTCTCGACGAAGTGCGGCAAATGGCCCTGGATAACCGGCCCGATTTGAAAGCGGCGCTGCAATCGGTCGATAAAGCGAAGACCGATCATCAAGCTGGCGGTGTCGATGGGATCGACCGATCCGACGTTTGGTTTCGACGCCGGAAGAAATCCGCCGATCGATCAATACGTCGGATTCAGCGTAAGTATCCCGCTGCGCATTTTCGATCGCAACCAGGGCGAAAAGTTGCGGACGCAACTGGACATCGACCGCAACCAGCGGCTGATGGAAGCGGCGCGCGCGCAGGTGTTCAACGATGTCGATTCGGCGTACGCGACGCTGACATCGACGGTCACACTGCTGCAGCCCTACAAGGATCATTACCTGAAACAGGCTTCGAGCG
Source organism: uncultured Acidobacteriota bacterium (assembly GCA_963850795.1). Lineage (GTDB taxonomy): Bacteria > Acidobacteriota > Terriglobia > Acidiferrales > UBA7541 > Acidiferrum. Next base: position 35,214 of record CAWKNS010000001.1, read on the forward strand.
TCCGCGACACGATTTCGTTTTCGTACGAGCACGGCGCGGCTTCGTTGCTCGATTTTTTGAATGCGCAAGCCGATTACCGCGGCGTGCAGCTCAGTTATCTGAACCTGGTGGGCTCGTATCTCGATGCGGCGAGCCAATTGAATCTAGCGGTGGGACGAGAGGTCATTCCATGAGGCCCATGAAGCATGGGTTGCGCTTGATGGCAGTCGTGTTTGCTTTCGCGTGGCTGTCGGCAGGTTGCGGAGGCGAAACCAAAGGCGATCCGAAGGCGGAAGCGCCGCCGCAGGCGAAGGTCGAGCACGAAGAGGACGTCAACCTCGTGCAGACCGATCACCCCGAGCAATTTCCGCTGGTGGCGGCGACGGAATACAGCTCAACGTCGCAGATTGTCGCAACGGGATCGGTGACGCCGGACGTGTCGCGGACCGTTCCGGTGGTTTCACTGGCGACGGGACGCGTCGTCGAAATGAAAGCGCGTCTCGGAGACACGGTGAAGAAGGGACAGGTGTTGCTCGTTGTGCAGAGCGCGGACATGTCGGCAGCGTTTTCGGACTATCGGAAAGCTGTAGCGGACGAGAAGCTTGACGAACACACAACTCGAGCGCGCGAAGCTTCTTTATGACAAAGGCGCGATTTCGCTGAACGACATGCAGGTGGCCGAAGACGCGGAAGCAAAGGCGAAGGTCGATGTCGAAAACACGACCGAGCATTTGAAAGTGCTCGGCGGAAACATCGATCATCCGGCGGCGGTCGTGGATATTGTTGCGCCGATTTCGGGAGTGATTACCGATCAGCAGGTGACGAATGCGGCGGGCATGCAAGGACTGGCTTCGCCGAATCCATTCACGATTTCGGATTTGTCGAGGGTGTGGATCGTTTGCGATGTGTATGAGAACGATCTGCCGAACGTGCATGTCGGGGAGACAGCGGAGATTCGGTTGAACGCGTATCCGGGGAAAGTTTTGACCGGGCGGATCAGCAATGTCAGCCCGGTGCTTGATCCGACGATTCGGACTTCGAAGGTGCGGATTGAAGTGGCGAATCCCGGGAATTCTTGCGCGTGGGCATGTTTGTGACCGCGACGTTCCACGGGCAGAAGAAAGAGACGCACGCGGCGGTGCCGGCTTCGGCGATTTTGCATTTGCACGATCGCGATTGGGTGTATGTGCCGGCGGGGGACAAGAAGTTTCGGCGCGTCGAAGTCGTGGCCGGGCAGCAGTTGCCGGGGAATATGCAGGAGATTGTTTCGGGTAGTGAAGGCGGGGCAGCAGGTGGTATCGAACGCGTTGGTGTTGCAGAACACGGTGGAGCAGTAGATGACGTTCAGGGGCTGAAGCCTCTCGGAGGCTGTGCGTATATGCCGCGGCTGAAGCCGCGACCCACGAAGCGGTAGACGGCATGCGAAAGGGCAGGTTGCTGATGCGAAGGCTGTTGAGATGGCGCTGAACAATCGGTTCATGGTGATTGCGCTGGGGTTGTTGCTGCTGGTTTGGGGCGGGATCTCGTTTCACAACTTGCCGGTGGAGGCGTATCCGGACGTTGCGAACAACTACGTCCAGATCATTACGCAGTGGCCGGGGCGCGCGGCGGAAGAGGTCGAGCAGCAGGTCACGATTCCGATTGAAGTGCAGATGAACGGAATTCCGCACTTGCAGCATTTGCGGTCGGTGTCGTTGTTTGGCTTGTCGTCCGTGATGCTGATTTTCGACGACGAGTCGGAGAACGACTGGAATCGCGCGAAAGTTCTGGAGCGACTGTCGCAAGTCACGCTGCCGAACGGCTTGCAGCCGCAGATGGGGGCGGACTGGAGTCCGGTCGGACAGATTTTCTGGTACACGCTGCGGAGCACGAATCCGAAATACGACTTGATGGATTTGAAGTCGATCGAGGACTGGACGCTGGAGAAGCAGTTCAAGTCGGTGCCGAACGTGGTGGACGTGTCGAGCTTCGGCGGGATGACGCGCGAGTATCAGGTGCGGCTCGATCCGGGAAAGCTGATTGCGTATGGCGTGACGATCGGGCAGGTGGAGCAGCAACTCGCGAATAACAACGTGAATGCGGGCGGGAGTTTCGTCGAGGCTGGGCTGCAGCAGATCAACGTGCGCGCGGTGGGATTGTTTACGGACGTCGACGACATCGCGCAGACGGTGATGAAGTCGCAGAACGGTACGCCGGTGCGCGATTCGCGACATCGCGACGGTGACGCAGGCGCCGAAGATTCGGCTGGGCCAGATTGGCAAAGGCGATTCATCGCGACGATGGAACGGTGGTGGACAGCGCGGATGTGGTCGAAGGCATCGTGCTGCTGCGCAAAGGCGCGAACGCCGACGAAACGCTGGTGGCGATCCACAACAAAGTCAAGGAACTGAACGAGCAGATCCTGCCGCCGGGCGTGAAGATCACTGCCATTTCTCGACCGCAGCGATTTGCTGCACCTGACGACGCATACGGTGATGCACAACCTGACCGAAGGCGTGTTGCTCGTGTCGGTGATCTTGTTTTTCTTTCTCGGGAATTTTCGCGGCGCGCTGATTGTCGCGCTGACGATTCCCTTCTCGCTGCTGTTTGCTTCGATTTGCCTCGACTTGAACAACATTCCGGCGAATTTGCTTGTCGCTGGGTGCGCTGGATTTCGGCATGGTGGTGGACGGCACGGTCGTCATCATCGAGAACATCGTGCGGCATTTCAGCCTGTCGGCGAACGCGCACAAGACGCCGCTGGAGAAAATTCGCGACGCGGTGATGGAAGTGTTGCGGCCCGTTTTTTATGCGCGCGCGATCATCATCACGGCGTATCTGCCGATTTTCACGCTGCAGAGCGTGGAAGGGCGGCTTGTTCAAGCCGATGGCGTGGACGGTTTCGTTCGCACTGCTGGGCGCGCTGGTGTTTGCGATTTTGCTCGCGCCGGTGCTGGCGCTGCTCCAATTCAACAAGGGTGCAAAGAGTGGCACAACCCGGTGATGGAGTTTTTGACGGAATTGGTATCGGCCTGCGGTGAAGTGGGCGATCGAGCATCGGCTGGTTTACGGTGGGCGCTGGGGCGGCGGCATTTTGGTGGCGGTGTTTTTGATGATGAGCGGAGTGATCGGATCGGAATTTTTGCCGCATCTGGATGAAGGGGCGATCTGGGTGCGCGGCACGCTGGCGCCGAGCACGGGCCGACGGAATCGACGCGGCTGGCGAATCAGGCGCGAGTGATTCTTGGCGTCGTTCCCGGAAGTGAAGCAGGTGGTGTCGCAGATGGGACGTCCGGACGATGGGACCGATGCGACGGGATTTTTCAACACGGAATATTTTGTGGATTTGAAGCCGAAGGCGCAATGGCGTCCGGTGTTTCGCGAAAACAAGGAAGAGTTGATTCGGGCGATGGATCGCGAGCTGGAGAAGATTCCCGGCGTGCTGTGGAATTTTTCGCAGCCGATTTCCGACAACATGGAAGAAGCGGTCAGCGGCGTGAAGGGCGAGCTGGCGATCAAGATTGTACGGCGACGATTTGAAGACGCTGGAAGAAAAGGGCGACGAGGTTGTGAGGTGATGCGGAAAATTCCCGGCGTCGAGGACTTGGGATTGTTTCGCGTGCTGGGGCAGCCGAATTTGAATATCTCGGTGGACCGGAAGCAGGCGGCGCGGCACGGGATCAATGTGTCGGATGTGCAGGACGCGGTGGAGACGGCGATCGGCGGCAAGGCGGTGAGCCAGGTGCTGCAAGGCGAGCAGCGATATGACCTGGTGGCGCGCTACGAAGCGCCGTATCGCGACACGAAGGAAGCGATCGAGAATATTCGGCTGGTGGCGCCGAGCGGCGAGCGCGTGGCGCTTGTCGCAACTGGCGAAGATCGATGTGAAGGATGGAGCTTCGCAGATCAGCCGCGAAGAAAATTCGCGGTATGTGGCGATCAAATACAGCGTGCGCGGGCGCGATCTGGGCAGCGCGGTGGAAGAAGCGATGAGAGACGGTGAAGGAGCAAGTGAAACTGCCGGTCGGCTATCACATCGACTGGGCGGGCGAATATGAGAGCCAGAAGCGATCGCAGCGGCGGCTGGCGATTGTGGTGCCGATCACGCTGCTGGTGATTTTCATTATTTTGTATACGATGTTTGGATCGCCGAAATGGGCGGCGCTGATTTTGGGAAACGTGGCGATTGCGCCGATCGGTGGGTTGCTGGCGCTGCTGCTTACCGGGACGCATCTCAGCGTGTCGTCGGGCGTTGGATTTTTGGCGCTTGTTTGGCGTGTCGGTGGAAACCGGCGTGATCATGCTGGAGTACATCAATCAGCTGCGCGCGTCGGGGCACACGATTGAAGATGCGGCGATCGAAGGAGCGGTGCTGCGGTTTCGGCCGATCTTGATGACGATGCTGGTGGCGATTTTGGGATTGTTGCCTGCGGCGCTGTCGCGCGGGATTGGGTCGGATTCGCAGCGGCCGTTTGCGATCGTGATTGTGGGCGGGTTGGTTGGGGCGATGTTGCTGAGCATTTTCCTGTTGCCGGCGCTGTATGTTTGGGTCGCGAAGGATGGCGACAAGTTGCCTGTGCCCGAGGCGGATTTCGAGTAGTGGAATTTGCTTCAGGGGCTGAAGCCCCCTGGGGCCTGCTGACCTATGTCGCGGCTGAAGCCGCGACCCACAAAGCATTCAGAAAAAAGCTCTCCGTTGACAGCCCCTGCTTCTACAATGCTGACGGCGTTGGTCGACGGATACGTCGAGGTGACGCTACGGCCGGGCGGGGCGAGCCCCGGCCCTACAATGGACTTCAGCTGTCGCTGACAAAAACGCCGGCGGGACGCGGGCGCTACCGGGGTATCGATGAAGCAAAAGATATTTTTGGTTGTGGCGGTTTGCGTGGCGTTTTTTGTTGGGGCGGTGACCTGGATTTTTGTGGCGGGGTATCGGCGGCCTGTGGTGGAGATTCCGGTCGCGGCGCCGCCGAGCGTTGCGGTTAGCGCGTCGTTGGCGGCGACGCCGCCGATGGGATGGAACAGTTGGGATTCGTTTGGAACGACGGTTTCTGAAGCGGACTTTCGAGAGAACGCGAAGTTTCTCGCCGATCACTTGAAACAATTTGGATGGCAGTACGCGGTCGTGGACATGGAATGGTTTGTCACGAATCCGACGCCTGAAGGAAATTCTAAAACATCGGAATACGCGTTTGACGACTACGGGCGATATGTTCCGGCGCCGAAGCGATTCCCTTCTTCGGCGGGCGGCGCGGGATTTAAACCGCTGGCGGAGTGGACGCATTCGCTGGGATTGAAATTCGGGATTCATATTTTGCAGGGGATTCCGAAGCGCGCGGTGGAGAAGAATTTGGCGATCGATGCTTCGAAGTTTCATGCGGCGGATGCGGCGAATACTTCGGACACTTGCACATGGAATTACGACAACTACGGGATGAAAACGGACGGTGACGGTGGCGCGGCGGCGCAGGCTTACTACGATTCGATTGCGCAGTTGTATGCGAGCTGGGGCGTGGATTTTATCAAGGTGGATTGCATCAGCAGCCGGCCGTACAAGGGCGACGATATTCGGATGCTGAGCACGGCGCTGCGAAAAACGGGGCGGCCGATTGTGCTGAGTTTGTCGCCGGGGGCGGCGCCGATCGAGAAGATCGACGAGATGCGGAAGTATGCGAATTTGTGGCGGATTTCGGATGACGTTTGGGATTTGTGGCACAGCACGGTGGAGTATCCGCAGGGATTGGGCGATCAATTTCCGCGCGTGGCGAAGTGGGCGGGGATGGGGCAGCCGGGAGGCTGGCCGGATGCGGATATGTTGCCGCTGGGATATTTGGGGCCGGCGCCGGGTTGGGGCAAGGCGCGCGTGTCGCGGTTGACGCATGAGGAGCAGCGGACGCTGGTGACGTTGTGGAGCATGTTTCGGTCGCCGCTGATGGTCGGCGGGAATTTGCCGAAGAGCGATGAGTGGACGATTTCGCTGCTGAGCAATGCGGAAGTGATCGCGGTGGATCAGAAGTCGAAGGACAATCGCGTGGCGGTGGCGACGGATTCGTCGGTGGTGTGGACGGCGCGGCCGGAGGATGGCGATGGGTGGTATGTCGCGGTGTTTAATTTGGAGGATGCGCCGCAGAGTTTGCAATATGCGTGGAGCGGACTTGGGAATTCCGGCGGGGTCGCATGCGGTGCGGGATTTGTGGGCGGGCAAGGATTTGGCGGCGGCGGATGCGATTGCGGGAGCGGTGGCGCCGCATGGGTGTTTGTTGTATCGGGTGAAGTGAAAGCCGGGAGGGCGGACCCTCCCCCTCCCCATTTTTTCTAAGGATGTGATTCTGCGCGGGTTATTCGGACTTGATTCAAGGATGTGAATCTAAATGGGTTAGCGTTCGATGCAGGCGGAACTTCATTTCTCGAAAGTCCTGAACAAGCGAAAAAAGTTAGCGTGCTTGCGTCCTGGCGCGATGACTGCATGCCTGCAGCGTCGAGTGCGGGGTGAAGACAGACTGTTGGCAAAAGTTTTCGCGCATCGGGCGTTGGAGCGAGCAGTGCTGCGGCCTATAAGTTTTGGTGCTTCATTTCGTCCATCAGGTGGTCGCAGGAGCGGACGGTTAGGGACATGATTGTTAGAGTTGGGTTTTGGCAGGGATTTGTGGTGAAGCCGCAGGCGTCCATGACGAAGACGTTTTTTACGTCGTGGGTTTGCTGGAATTGATTTAGGACGGATTTTTTTGGGTCGGCGCCCATGCGGGCGATGCCGGCTTCGTGCAGGGCCCAGCGCGGGGCGGACGGGTTGGCGTAGGTGCGGATATTTTTGGCGCCGGCGGCTTCGAGCATTTCTCCCGCGGAATCGCCCATGTCTTTGATCATGGCGCGTTCGTTTTCGCCATCGGACATGTGAATTTTCAAGACGGGGATGCCGAAGATGTCTTTTTTTTCGGGATCGATCTCGACGAAATTGTCGAAGCGCGGGAGGACTTCGCCGAAGCCGGTGATCTCGAAAGTTTCGCGGGATTGGAGGACGGATTTTTTGAAGGCGTTGCCGAAGCCGGGGGCGCGAAAGTTGAAATTGGAGGCGGATTCGCCTTCGTAGCCGTAGCCGCGGAGAAATTTTTTGTAGGGCGGATCGTTTTTGAGATTGCGGAAGCGGGCGACGTAGATGCCGACGGGTTTGTTGGGGCCGGCGAGGCTGTGTTCTTGTGGCTGAGACTCGGGAAATTCGCCGTTGCCGCCGCCGCTGCGGACGTGGGCGGTGAGGTAGTGGCCGAGAGCGCCGCTCGAATTGCCGAGGCCGGTGGGATGTTCGCGCGTGCCGGAGTTGAGAAGGATGCGCGTGGATTCCTGGGATTGCGCGCAGAGGATTACGGCGCGAGCGGTGAGCTCGTGGGATTTTTTTGTGATGCGGTCGACGTAGAGGAGGCCGCGAGCGCGATTGGTGGCGGGGTCCATCAGGATTTTGTGGACCATCGCGTTGGAGATGAGTTTGCATTTGCCGGTTTTGAGCGCGTCGGGGACGGTGGTGAAGGCGGAATTGAAATAGGAATGCGTGATGCAACCGCGTTCGCAGGGGCCGCAAAAGTGGCACGGGCCGCGGCCGTTGATGGGCTTGGTGAGATTTGCGGAACGGGCGAGCGTGACGGTGCGACCGAATTTTGCTTTGACGTGTTCGCGGAAGATTGTTTCCTGGCAAGTGAGCGGCATGGGCGGCTGGAACTGGCCGTCGGGCAAGTGTTCAAGGCCTTCGGCCATGCCGGTGATGCCGACGTATTTTTCTACGATGTCGTAATAGGGAGCGATGTCGGCGTAGCTGATGGGCCAGTCTTCGCCGTAGCCGTCGTGCGAGGCGGATTTGAAATCCTGATCGCTGAAGCGGAGGCTGACGCGGCCCCAGACGTTGGTGCGGCCGCCGGTCATGCGGAGGCGGCCCATCCAGTTGAAGGGTTTGTCGGCGGGCGTGGTGTAGGGCTCGTCGTGATCGTTGACGAACCAGTCTTGCGTGTATTCGTTGCAGACGTCGAATTTGCCTTGGATCGGATGATTCTTTGCGACGATGGAGTCCGCCATGTTGCGGTATTTCAGGTCGAAGGCGGGCTTGTGCTCGGAGAAGTTTGCGTCGGATTGCGGGCGGCCGGCTTCGACGATGGCGACGTTGAGGCCGGCTTCGGAGAGGCGCTTTGCGGCCCAACCACCGGATGCGCCGGAGCCGACTACTAAGACATCAAAATTTGTTGGGGAATCGGGAGTGGGCATTTGCGAGAGCGGTCGCGATCGTCGAGGATCGGACGCAGGTTTCTACGAGGATGGATGCTAACAAGCGGGGCGGAGGTCGTCAAAGGAAGAAAATGAATTTTGAGTGAGCGAAAGTTTTGTTGGACGTGTGGCAGCGAGTGGTACCATCGGCGGCGGAATTGGCGCGATGCGAAGAGGCAAGTGATTGAAGGCTGGGCGTTTGGGGCGCAGCGGTGCTGCGCCCGTACATGTGCTTGACGGAGTTGACAGGCGCAGCGAACGGATTGGGCGTTCGAACGGTGGTTGACGGTGACAGAGGGCGATGAGCGGGATTAGTCGACGAGAGGCGATGCAGAAGTTGATGGCGGGCGATTGCGGCGGGCGCGGTTGCGCCTGCGATTGCGGGCGCATCCGGTGGAGCTTTATCGGCGGTTGACGGCGATGGCGCTGCGCTGTCGGTGGAGAAGAGGCGCTTGGTGCGGCGGATTGGAAGCCGATTTTTTTGAATGCGAAGCAGGATGAGTTGCTGGTGGCGGTTGCGGAGACGATGGTGCCGGGGTCGAACGGCGGCGCAGGTGAATCGGTTTATCGATTTGTTGTTGAGTGTGGATTCGGCGGAGCGACAGAAGGCGTTTGTGGCTTCGCTTGCGGCGGTGGATGAGGTGTCGCGTTCGCAATTTCAGAAGGCGTTTGCGGAATTGAGTGCGGGGGATCGCGAGAAGGCGATTACTTCCCTTTCGCAGAATCATAAAGAGGCGTTTGCGAATTTGAAGGAGTGGATTGTCGGGGCGTACTATTCGTCGGAAGAGGGGATGAAAGAGTTGGGGTGGGATGGGAATTTTGCGTTTGATAAGTATCCGACGTGCGAGGCGGTTGAGGGACAGACGTAGGGCGTACGCGAAGACCCATCTTTAAAACAGGGTGGGCGGCTTCTGAGACCGTCGATTCGCTAGCAGGATGACAACCCGTACTTTTGAATAATGAAAAGGGTGCGGCATCCGAAGAGTTTTGCGTTAAGAGTGGCGATTTGAGAGGTTTGTTCAGGAGAACAATAGACATGATGAATGATGCTTCGAGCCGGCGTGGATTTATTCGGACGGTGACGATCGGAGGAGCGGGACTGGCGTTGGCGAGCAAGTTGCCAATCGCTGAGGCCGCGGGAAAGAAGAAGTCGGTACTGGTGTTCACGAAGTCGTCGGGGTTCGAGCATGCGGTGGTGAAAGTGAAGGATGGGCAGCCGAGCGTAGCGGAGAAGACCGTGCGCGCGCTTGGCGACAAGTATGGATTTGATGTGACTGCGACAAAGGATGGGCGAGTTTTCGATTCGAAAGAGTTCCATACTATGCGGCGATGTTCTTTTTTACGACGGGCGATCTGACGACCGAAGGCACGGACAAGAATCCGCCGATGTCGAAGGCGGGCAAGCAGACGATGCTGGACGCGATCAAAGGCGGAATGGGATTTGTGGGATCGCACGCGGCGAGCGACACGTTTCACACGAAGCCGGATTCGGAAGATTTGGCGAACCGGTACATCGCGCACGGCGAGCAAAGCGATCCGTATTTGAAGATGATCGGCGGCGAATTCATTTTGCACGGGCGCGATCCGCGCGTGCAGACGACGGATGTGATCATTGACGATCCGAAATTCCCGGGATTGGAAGGGGTGACGTCGCCGGTGAAATTCACGGATGAATGGTATTCGTTGAAAGATTTTCAGACGGATATTCATGTGATTCTGACGCTGGATACCAAGGGGATGAAGGGCGAGCCGTATCAGCGGCCGCCGTATCCGATGACGTGGGCGCGGATGCATGGCAAGGGGCGCGTGTTTTATACGGCGATCGGAGATCTCGCGGAGAATTGGGAGATTCCGTTTTTTGTGAATTTGCTGGGCGGCGGGTTGCGGTGGGCGATCGGGGATGTGAAGGCTGACCTAACGAAGAATATTAAGCAGGCGGCGCCGGGGTATGCGACGATTCCGCCGAAGTATCCGACGAAGGAGAAGTAGAGTTTTCCCGAGCGAGGGAAGAAAAAGCAGATCCCTGGCTTCGCTCGGGATGACAATTTTCCTTTTGAGAGTGAATGAAAGTGTGGCCCGGGCTGGGAATTCCGCCTGGGCCACGCGCTTTTTATTGAGGTTATTCGACGGTGCGGACGACTGTAAGCGATGGGATCGGTGTCCCGTTGCAGGGAACGTTGGTGAGGAAGCGGATGGTGCCGGAGGCGTCTTCGAAGGCGAGGCCGGACTGCGCGGATGCGCCGCGGAAAGGTCCCCAGGATTTCGGGACGCCGGCGACGCAGCCGGGTGTCCAATCTTGCGGGTTGGGCGGTTGCGGCGACTTTGGTGTGGCGGCGTAGACCTTGAATGAGAGCAGGGCTGTCGTGATCGCTGAGTATTGCGATGGCGATAGTTTTGAAGTGAATCTGCATTGTTCCTCCGTGGTTTGTAAATTCATCTGAAACAAATTGCGCGACGGCGATTCGGTCGCAGGCGCACGCGTTTTTCTTACAGCGTGCGAGCAGAAACGTTTCTGCAGTTTTTTCAGATTACACGGTGGATGTGGGCGAGTACACGGGCGAAAGAATGTTAGGCTGACTGCGCGGCAGAGCTGAGATTTTTTACGCCTGGGCGTTTGGGGCGCAGCAATGCTGCGCCCGTACAAATTCGGTGGCGAAACGGAGAAGGTTGGGTTTGGTTGAATCTAAACCCCGCGATCTGGGAAGCGATCGCGGGTACAGGGTGGCGATCGTCACGGCATTCAAGATGCGATGTGAATGAGATTGGCAAAGTTTAGCGGACAAAACAAATAATCTGCGAGGGATGATGAAGGATTCGAGATTGATGCAGGATATTTTGGGGCAGGAGAAATCGCTGGCGCGTGTGGTGGAGCGGCAGATGGGGGCGGGACGCGCGGCAATGTTAGAGGCGGCTTGCTCTCTGCGCGAGGCTTCGAAGATTGTGATTACGGCGATTGGGGCTTCGCTGCATTCGGCGTATCCGCTGCATTATGCGCTGGCGGGGCGCGGGATGAATTGCGCGATCGTGGAGATTGCGGAGCTGCTTGCATTATCAGTCGCGGATTTGCGCGGGCGCGGTTGTAGTGATTTTTTCGCGATCGGGGGAGTCGATTGAGGTTGTGAAGTTGTTGGAGAAGCTGAAGGGGGTTGCGTCGCGCGTGATTGCGCTGACGAATGAGCCGGCGAGTACGGTGGCGAAGAAGGCGGATGTCACGATTTTTGTGGATAGTTTGCCGGATGAGATTGTGGCGGTGCAGAGCTACACGGGTGGCGGTTGCGGCGGGATTGTTGTTGGCGGGAGCGGTGGAGGAGAAGTTTGACGCGCGTGCGGCGGAGATTTTGGCTTGCGGGCCGCTGATGACGAAGTTGATTGCGGAATCGCTGGAGCGTGCGGGGGAGTGGGATTCGTTTGTGAAGGCTGGGGCGGCGATTTATTTTTTGGGACGCGGGGATTCGGTGGCGTCGGCGCTAGAGGCGTCGTTGCTGATTGGGGAGACGGCGAAAGAAGCGGCGATTGGGATGGCGGCGGCGAGTTTTCGTCATGGACCGGTGGAGGTTGTGGACGAAAATTATCGGGCGGTGATTTTTGCGGGGCCGGCGGCAACGCGTGAGATTAATTTGGCGTTGGCTCGGGAGTTGGCGAAGCGAGGCGGGCGGATTCGAGTGATTGGGGCGGCGGGGGAGGATGTGGCCGGATTATCGGTGATTGCGGTGCCTCGGGTGGCGGATGCTTTGTTGCCGCTAGTGGAGATTATTCCGGTGCAGGTTGCGGCGATGCGGTTTGCGTTTGTGAAGGGGCTGGAGATTGGGAAGTTTCGGCATACGGGGCAGGTTACGACGGATGAGGTGGCGTTTTAAGGCGGAGGGGCGATCTTTTTTGCTGATTTCTTAGAACACTCGTACAGAGTTTGCGATCCTCACTGCAATCGCTTGGTAATTGGATTGGTTGGGATCGCCTTCCCAGTTCGATAGCAACACTTGTATGAAGCGAGGCTTCGTAACGCAATAAAGCGATGTGTATATAAAGTAGGTGCCTGGCCCTGCTTCCGAACGCGAAATAACCTGCTGTAGGCGCTCGCAGCCACCTTGCAATTTTTGAATTGGTGAAATGTCCCGGCTTTCGATCAGTTGATCGTGTGCAAGCTCGTCTTTAATCCAATCATCAAGGGACTGCGGGGCATCCTTGGGTTGCAGCGATACCGCGATCTCGGCACCTTTGTCTTTCAATACGACGCCCTTGATGCGCTGGTCCGGCGGGAAATTCAATATGTCAAAGTGAACGGACCCTGGATCCATCCGATACCAAGAGGCTGGATAATCCAAGGAGTATCCGCTCTGTTTGTTTACGTAGTGCACCCAGCCTTTGGCGACACAAATTGATGCAGCGAATAAAAGAAGCGAGAAACGCAGAACCGCGCTGGGACTACAGTTCACCGCCATCTCTCCAACTCCTTGCCTAGGTAGTTGTGGGGTCGGTTTTTTCGTCGCGGAAGCCGATGAGGAAGAAGACTCAGGACGACGAGGGCGAAGACGGCGGGGACCATCCAGATGGAGCGCCAGTTGTGGCCGACGACGCCGGCGGCGGATGTGGTGGCGTAGGCGTCCACGACTTTGCCGCAGATCCAACTGCCGACGAACATGCCGATGCCGTAGGTAAGAAATACGATGAGGCCTTGAGCGGCGGAGCGCAGGGCTTGCGGCGCTTTCATGTCGACGTAGACCTGACCGGTGACGAAGAAGAAGTCGTAGCAAATGCCGTGCATGACGATGCCGAGGTAAAGCATCCAGACCAGCGAGTCGACGTTTCCAAAACCAAAGCACAGGTAGCGGATGACCCAGGCCAGCATGCCGAGGACGAGCGTGTATTTCACGCCGACCTTTTTGAAGAAGAACGGCAATGTGAGCATGAAGAGCCAGCTCGGAGAATTGGCCGAAGGTCATTTTGCCGACGGCGTTTTGAAAGCCGATTTCGTTGAGAAAAGGATTCGTGAACGCGTAGTAGAACTGGAGCGGGATGCAGATCAGGAAGGAAGCGGCGGCGAAGACGGCGAAGTTGCGATCTTTGAAAAGAGAAAATGCTTCGGCGGGGAAAATGTTGCTGAGCTTGAAGCCGTGGCCTTTGCGAAGGGGCGGCGTGTCGGGAAGCGTGAGGCTGTAGATGGCCATGATGATTGACGTGACGGCGGCGACGCGGACGGGAATGGCGGTAGCTTCGACCGAAGTGCCGCCGGTGAAGAATTTGGGAATCGCCCAGCCGATGACGACGAGGCCGGCGACGATCCAACCCGCGGTGCCGAGCACGCGGATGGAGCCGAAATCTTTTTTGGTGTCTTTCATCTGGCGGAAGGCGACGGCGTTGCTGAGCGCGATCGTTGGCATGTAGCAGAGCGAGTAGGCCAAGAGGATCACGTACATCGAGCTGAAGCCGGTCTGCGTCGCAGCGAACCACAAGAGGATGCCGCCGAGAGCGTGGAGTGCGGCGAGGAGTTTTTGATTGGCGAAGAGTTCGTCGGCCATCAAACCAACGAAAAATGGCGAGAGGACGGCACCGAGGGCGTTTGTGCCGAAGATCAGGCCGATCTGCTCGCCTGAGAAGTGGATGCCTTGGCCGAGCCATGTGCCGAGCGTGACATACCATGCGCCCCAAATGAAATATTCGAGGAACATCATTGTGGACAGCCGCAGTCTCATCTGCAGGTTCACGCAGTCACCCCTTTGAGAGCCGAGTCACGACATCGCTTGAAACTTGGATGCAGGCATTGTGCATTTTTCGGCGTGAGACGGCAAGACGGGCACGGCATGCCGTGCCCCTACGGTCACTTTGACGCTGTTGCTGAGGCGATCGGACACGGGCGCGCGGTGGCTGGTTGCGTCAGGGTTTAGTGGGCTGGCGGTAAGCGGGGCCGTTGAGCCAGAGGTCGATGGGGCGCTTGGTGCCGGCGGGCGGCGCGTATGGGAGCGCGACTTTGCGGCCTTCGCCAGCGGAAGCGTAGCCGGCATACATCGCTTTCAGCACGACGAGGCCGTCTTCGCCCGTCGATTGGAGCTTTTCTTTGCCGCGGACGCAGCGAGCGAAATGCGTTAGCTCTTGCGGCGTGCCGTAATTCCAGAGTTCTTCGAATACGGGATAGGTCCAACCTTTTGTGGTGGGCGCTTTTTCGACGGCGTAGCCGTAGCCGTTTTCGCTGTAGGTGGGCATGGCGTTGCCCATGTGGAGATTGGCGTAGCTGCAGCCATCGCTGCCGAAGACTTCGATTTTGTCGTCCATGCCGCCGCGGCGCGCCCAACTGTTTTCGATGAGAGCGGTCGCGCCGTTTTCGAATTCGACGATGCAGAGCACATCGTCGTCGGCTTTGGTTTTGTCGGCGTGGACGTACGTGCCCATCTGGCAGTAGACGGATTTGATGGGCGAGCGGCCGAGGAACCAGTAGGCGAAGGCAATGCCGTGGCAGCCGAGGTCCATGAGCGCGCCCCCGCCGCTGCGATTGACGTCCCAAAACCATTCGCTGTGCGGGCCGAAATGTTTTTCGCTTTGCTTGACGAGATAAATTTTGCCGAAGGCGCCGGCGTCGGCCATTTCTTTGACTTTGAGATATTTCGGGGTGAAGAGGAGTTCTTCGCCGTACATCAGAAGGACGCCGGCTTTTTTTGTGGCGGCGATCATTTCTTCGCCTTCGGCGATAGTCATGGCGAGAGGTTTTTCGACGATGACGTGCTTCCCTACCGCGGCGGCGTCTTTGGTCATCTGGCAATGGAGGCTGTTGGGTGCGCAGATGCTGATGACTTCGATGGCGGGATCTTTGAGCATTTCGCGGTAGTCGGTGTAGGCGCGAGGGATGTTGAAGCGCTTGGCGAAATGTTCGGCGTTGCCGGGTGTGGGAGAGGCGACGGCGACGAGTTCGGCTTCGTGGGGCATGATCTGAAGCGAGGTGGCGTGGATGTCGGCCTGGAATTGGGAGCCGATGATGCCGATTTTTACTTTTTCGTTGGTGGCCATGGAGATTCCTTGATTCAGGGATTAGGAAAGAAAAAACGGGCGCGCGAAATTTATCGATCTTGCGGGCATGGGGCGCAGCAGTGCTGCGCCCCTACACGGATTGATTGCGGCGGTTACTTGGGAGTTGGGTCGTCGCAGCCGACGAATTCCTGGTTGTAGCGATTGCCTTTATATTCCATTTCGTCGTGGATGCCGATGCTGGAGGTGTAGTAGCCGAGCACGGTAAGGTGCTTCAGATCTTTATAGAAGCGAACCTCGGGGATATCGGTCATGTGATCGTTGTCGGAGAGAACGGTGAGAACGGCGACGCGGTCTTCGGCGCTGGCGTCTACGAAAGTCTTGCCGGTGTAGTGCTGGCTCATCGAGTCGATGAGGCGGAGGCCTTCGCGCCAAAGTTCCTTTTGAACGGCGTCGCCGCCATCGCCAACTCGCTGCTCGATGAAATCGGCGACTTTGGCGTCTTTGGCGCCGCCGGAATGGCTGTCTTTCGGGATGATGGTTTCCGAAAGTTCTTCGACGAGTTTGTGCTGTGCGGGAGTGAAAAAGCGGGTGGCTGGTTTTGACGCTACCTCGGCGCCGGGCTTGCCCTCTTTCTTGGCGGGCGAGTCTTGTGCGGCGGGTGAGTCCTGGGCCGTCGCAATAGTGGCCGCTGGTAGCGTGAGAAAAGATGCGCCGATTGCGGTTGCGGAAGTCTTGAGCCACGCGCGGCGATCTTGGCGGAAATCGATCGGTTCTTTTTTCGAATTGTCCTTCGAAACGTCGTCGATGTTCGACATGGCGGCTCCCTAGATGTTCCCTTTCTTCATTTCGTCGGCGAGGTAATCCATCGAGCGCCAGCAGAACGCCATGATGGTCCAGGTGGGATTCTGGCAGCTGGCGTTGACGAAAGCGCTGCCGTCGACGACGAAGAGATTTTTGACGTCGTGGGATTGTTCGAATTGATTGAGGACGGATTTTTTCGGATCGTCGCCCATGCGCGCGGTGCCGAGTTCGTGGATGGACCAGCCTTCGGTGGTGATGCGATGGCTGACGTGGATGTCTGCGAAGCCGGCGGCTTCGAACATTTCCTGGGCGGTCTCGGCCATGTCTTTCGCCATGGCGTGCTCGTTTTCACCAAACTTGTAGTGAAAGCGAAGCGCCGGGATGCCCCATTTGTCTTTCACGACGGGGTCGAGATCAACGTAGTTTTCGTAGCGCGCCAGAACTTCGCCGAACGCGCCCATGCCGATGAAAGCGCCCGCGTTGTTGCGGACTTCCTCTTTGTAGCTGGCGCCGAAGCCGTGGGTGTCGGTGCCCTCCGGGAACATCGTCCAGCCGCCGCCGCCTTCAAATCCGTAGCCACGGATGAAGTTGGGATTTTTCTCTTTCAGATTGCGGAAGCGCGCGAGATAGAAGCCGCCGGGACGGCCATCGTCGAGCGTCGGGGTCTTGCCGACGAGGTTCTTGTCGCGGCCGGAGACGCCGGGGCCCATGATGTGTTCGCAGAAATTGTGGCCGACGTGACCGCTGGAGTTGGCGATGCCGTTGGGATGGTGCTGCGATTTCGAAAGGAGAAGAAGTCTGGCGGATTCGAGCGTCGAAGCGGCGACAACGACGACCTTGGCCTTGACGTGGTAGTCCTTCATCGTTTCGTTATCGACGAAATGCGCGCCAGTGGCTTTGCCGGTGTTTGGATCGGTGGTGATTTCGCGGACGACGGCGTTGGTGCGGATCGTGAGGTTGCCGGTGTCCGCGGCGGGATAGATGAGGCCGGTCGGCGAATCGAACGCGGCGTGAATGTCGCAACCGCCCTTGCGTTCGCAGGCGCCGCGGCCGAAACAGCGGCTGCGATATTTATTGTGCTTCAGGCCGTCGGTGGTGACGCCGGCGCGATATTGCGTCAGCGTGCGGCCGGCTTTCTTGAGGCTTTGCTGGAGAGGTGACTTCGGCACAATTCAGCTTGGTGGGGCGCTGAAAGATGCTGTCGGGGAGCCATTCGAGGCCCTCTTTGACGCCGGTGACGCCGAGATACAGGTCAACTTTGTCGTAGTAAGGAGAGAGATCGCTGTAGCTGATGGGCCAATTTTCGCCGAAGCCGTCGCGATCTGGGCTTTGAAGTCGTAGTCGGAGAGGCGAAGCGAGAGGCGGCCCCAGATGTTGGTTTTGCCGCCGAGACAGCGCGCGCGGACCCAGGCGTAGTTCGTTCCGGTGTAAGGATTGTCGCGCTCATCGACGCAGATATTTTTCGTGTAGTCGGTGCTGCCGATGTAGCTCTTGAGATGTTTGTCGCTTTCGAAACCGGGGCCGTAGGGCGGACGTCGAATGGTGTACTCGTTGAAATTGAGCGAATGATTGTCTGGCGGGAGAAAGCCGCGGTACTTGTTTTCGTACGGCCACTCCATCGAGCGGAGTTCTTTTTCGATGGGCAGCTTTTTCCCGGCTTCGAGGAGCAGAACTTTGGCGCCGTGGGACGTCAGCACATGGCAGGCCATGCCGCCTGCGGCACCCGAGCCGATTACGACTGCATCATATGTTTTTGTGAGGTCGGCTACGGAGTCCGCCATCGCTGGAGCCTTTCTCTACCGGGCCTTTGTTCATCCCGACGCAGGTGAGACGCGTCGGACAAACAGAGGATAGCGCGCATTGTTGCCGATTTAAATCGATTAACTAAGCTTATTTAAATGGCGCAACGGCATTCAACAATGGCGCGGAGGTTTTGTCCAGTGGAACGTCGGACACGATAGAAGTTTTGAGCAGGTAGGGTGGCGGTTCGTGCAAGTGGCGCGATGCGGTCGGAAACGTTTCTGGTAGCAAGTCTGGTGATGGGCGGGCGAGAAAGACGTAAGGGCAAGTGGGACCGAAGTATCTAAGTTGGGTTCTGGGGTGGGCTCTCGGGGCGGTTTTTTTGTTTGTTGGCGGGTGCTGTGTTTTTCGGCTGCGACGCCGCGGGCAGCAGCGTCAAACCGAGTCAGAAGGTTTGCGAGACGCGAACGGTGCAGGACGCGCCGTATCGGGCACGTACGAAGCGCGCGGTTTGGTCGGCGACAACGCTTGTCGTGCGTGTCATCAGAGCGAGTTCGAAAGTTATTTGACGACGCGGCATCATCTGGATTCCGCGCTTCCTTCGGCAACGACGATCCACGGACATTTCGATGTAGGGCGCGACACGATGGCGTCGCTCGACCCGGGTGTGTCGTTTCGAATGACCACGAAGGGCGGAGCATTTTACGAGACTTCGTTTGAGGGACGCCTGGGCACCAGAAAGCGCACACCGAGAAGATGGATATCGTCATCGGATCGGGGCGAAAGGGGCAGACCTATCTTATATTGGCGCGGGGATCAGCTGTTCGAATTGCCGGTTTCGTATTGGACAAGCTTGGATCGTTGGGTGAATAGTCCGGGATATGTTGATGGAACTGCGGATTTTGATCGAGGGATCACGCCGCGATGCATGGAGTGTCACGCGACATATATTCAGGACTTGGGTGGAAGTGCGAAAGCGGGATTTCACTATTCGAAAGAGCAACTGGCGCTTGGGATTTCGTGTGAGCGGTGCCATGGGGCTGGGGCTGAGCACGTGCGGATGCATTCGGCGCGGGTGGGACGGCTCGGCGGCGGGGACGCCTGTCGGGGAGTGGCGCGGCGGTTGCGGCGAAGATGCCGCCGGTGGGATTCGAACGCGACCGGCAGGTCGAGATCTGCGCGCAATGTCATGGCGGCATCGGCCAGAATCTGACGCCGGCGTTTTCGTTCAAACCCGGCGAACGCTGGCGCCGCATATCAGCCTGGAAGCGAACCCGCTGGCGCGCGTGGATGTTCACGGAAACCAGGTCGCGCTGCTGGAGAAGAGCCGGTGCTTTCAGTCGTCGGCGAGCATGACTTGTTCGACGTGCCACAAATTGCACGAGCCCGAGCGCGAAGCGGCGGCGTATTCGGACAAATGCCTGACATGTCATCAAGCGTCGGCCTGCCCGACGTTTTCGAAGATGCCGGCGCCGGCGGTGACGAACTGCATCGATTGCCACATGCCGCTGCAAGAGTCGAATTCGCTTGAGGGTCGATCTGGAAGATCAGCAAGTGCCGATCAAGGTGCGAAACCATTGGATTCGGGTCTATCCTTCGCCGGCTCGCAGCATCAGAACTCAGAACGCTAAGTTCGTTTGTTTCTTCACATGCGAGACCGATGGCTCGAATTCCCTTTCGCATGCTCCGATGCTCGCCACGCTGGTGGATTCTCCATTTAACAAGCCGATTGGGTATATGAGGAGAAGTACGACGGCGTGCGGATGCTGGCGTACAAAGAGGGGGCGAAAGTTTCGCTGATTTCGCGGAATGCGATCGATCGGACGGAGCGCTATCCAAAGATTGCGGAAGCGATTGCTAAGTTGAAGGCCGACACGCTGGCGCTGGATGGCGAGATCGTGATTTTTGACGAGGACAAGGTTTCGCGCTTTCAGTTTTTGCAGAAGGGCGAAGGGCGGCCGACGTTTGCGGTGTTCGATTGCATCTATCGCGATGGGAAGGATTTGCGGAAGGCGCCGCTTTCGGAGCGGCGGACTGCGCTTGAGGGGGCGGTGAAGCCGTCGGCGAATTTGATTCTGTCGGCGCGGTTGGATGCGGATGGGTCAAGGCGTTCGAGATTGCGAAGAAGAGGGGTTTGAAGGGCTGATCGCGAAGGATCTTGCGTCGAAGTACGTTTCGGGGCGGTCGCCGGCGTGGTTGAAGGTGAAAGTGCGGAAGGAAGATGAGTTTGTGATCGGCGGATTCACGGAGCCGAGCGGGGCGCGGCGCTATCTTCGGCGCGTTGCTGCTGGGTGTGTATTCGCGCGGGAAGCTGGAATACGTCGGAAAAGTCGGGACGGGATTCGACGAGGAGACGCTGAAAGCGCTGCACAAGAAATTTGGCACGCTGAAACGAGCGGGATCGCCTTTCGATTCCGATGTTCGGGAAAGGAAGCGACGTTTATCGCACCGAAACTGGTCGCGCAGATCGGATACACGGAATGGACTGGTGACGGCAAGCTGCGTCATCCGGTATACCTGGGCTTGCGCGATGATAAAGATGCGAAAGACGTGAAGCGGCAGGAGAAACGTTGATGCCGACACGTTCGAAAGCGACTTCCTGCGACGAAGGCCAAACCGAAAAAGACAAGCCGAAAAAGACTGCGGCCGCGGCGGCCGCGCAGATTTCGAATCCCGACAAAGTATTTTGGCCGGAGGAAGGCTACACGAAAGGAAATCTCGCGGATTTTTATCGCGAGGTGTTCCCTCTTTTGAAGCCGTTCGTCGAAGATCGCATTTTGACGCTGGAGCGATGTCCGGACGGGATGAGCGGGTAATTGCTTCTATCAGAAGGAGAAGCCGGACAGTATGCCGGCGGGAACGCCGACGAAGCGGATTTCGAATTCGAGCGGGTCGAGAAAATCGACGAACTATGTTGTTGGCGGATCGCTGGAGACGCAGATCGCGATGGTGAATCTTGGGTGCATTCCGGTGCACGTGACTGGGAGCCGGGCGAGCAATTTTCCGAAGCCGGACTGGATTTGCTTCGATCTCGATCCGGGGACAGGGAAGTTCAGCGATGCGGCCAAGGCGGGGCTGATCGTGAAGGAAGCGCTCGATGCGCTGGAGCTGGAGTCGTTTCCGAAAACATCGGGCAGCCGCGGGTTGCATGTATTTGTGCCGATTCGAGTTGGTCCGTCGGCGGACGAAGTCTTGCGATTTGCCGAAAAGCTGGTGGCGCGGTTGGCGGCGGAGCATCCGAAAGAGTTGACGGTGGAACATGCGATTGCCGATCGCGGCGATCGCGTTTATCTCGATCCGTTTCGAAATGGCGCGGTGCAAACGGTGGTGACGCCGTATTCTGTGCGGCGCAAGGCACACGCGCCGTTTTCGATGCCGCTGGCATGGGACGAGGTGAAGCCGTCGCTCGATCCGGCGACTTTTAACCTTGGCAATTTTCGCGAGCGATTGAAGCGCAAAGATCCGTGGGCGGATTTCTTCAAGAGCCGCCAGAATTTTGCGGCGGCAGTCAAAGCGGTTGAAATAAGTAGCGAGGGAAAGACATGACGCTAGCTAAATATAAGGAAAAGAGAAACTTCAAAGTCACGCCGGAGCCGTCGGGAGATGCGGCGGCGAAGAAGGCTGCGCATCCGAATCTTTTGTATGTCATTCAAAAGCATCGGGCGACGCAATTGCACTATGACTTTCGGCTGGAGTTCGAAGGCGTGTTGCTTTCGTGGGCGGTGCCGAAGGGGCCGTCGCTTGATCCGAGCACGAAGCGGCTGGCGATGCAGGTGGAAGATCATCCGGTGGACTACGGCGGATTCGAAGGCGTGATTCCGGAAGGCGAGTACGGCGGCGGGACGGTGATGGTGTGGGACACGGGGACGTGGACGCCGGAGAGTCCGGACATCGCGGCGGCGTTGAAGAAGGGCGATTTGAAATTTCAACTGCACGGAAAAAAGCTGCGCGGGTCGTGGGTGCTGGTTCGAACGCATGGATTCGGGAGCTCGTCGGGGAAATCGTGGTTGTTGATCAAGCATCGGGATGAATTCGCTTCGAGCGAAGATATCGTGACGACGGAGCCGAAGTCGGCGGTGAGCAAGCGGCTGCTGGCGGACATTGCGCGCGATGCCGGTGGCGACGTGGAGAAGGCGGCGACGGGTGATCCCAAACGCAGACGCGAAGCCGGCGCAGGGAGAAAGCACCAGCGAAGAAAACGAGTTCGAAGAAAACCTCGACCAGCTGCGAGCGACAAAACAACAGCGAGTAGCGCTAGTCGCTCACGATATCGCGCGTTCAGAACACTTTGTGGTAGTGAACGTCGATGCCGTAACCGCCGTTTTCATCGCGCAGCACGGACACGCTGACCTTTTTGTTGACCTGATATTGAATCTGGACGCTTTGATTTTGCGCACTCGTGATGTCGGTGCTGAAGGTCAGCAGGATATTGCCCGACACGCGCTGCTGAATCGCAACTTGCGAGCCCGGATTCGAGTTGCTGCCGGCGAGCGGATTCAGCGTCAGCTGCGAAATGCCGGTGAGTTTTTGAACCTGCGACGCGACCTGGCTTCCAGCCTGCGCTGGCGACGGCGGATTCTGCGGACGCCGTGCCGGAACGTGTTGCCGTTTGAAGCGGACTCCGCGGTTGTTTGACCGAATGCCAATAAGTTAATGATGTCCGCCGTCGGCAGAGCAGGATCGGACGTGTACGTCGTTTTCAGTTGATCGACCGGGCCGATGATGCTCGCGGTGATGTTGTAGCTGCTCGATGGTTGTTTTCACTTGAAGATTTACGACCGGTTCGGTGCGAACAGGATTCGAAAACGAAATCGTGCCGCTTTGCGATTTCGAATCGCTTGCCGAGAAAGAAGATTTCCCCGCTGGTGAGCAGAATTCTGCCGAGCAGGACGGGATTGGCGGCGGTGCCCTGCGCGGTCAGGCTCGCGGAGCCCGCGATGCTGAGCTGGCTGCTGGCAAGATTTAGATTTTGCGACGATTGCATAGCGACGTTGAGCTTGATGTTGTTCGCGAAGTTCGATGGATCGCTCACAGTTTCGTCGCCCGAAAAATTCGCCAAGATCTCGGACAGATCGGAGCCTTGAGTGAATCCAAGTTTATCGACGACGACGCGGCCGGTGAGTAGCGAGCTGTCGGTCGAGCCGTTCCAGGCGAGATCGGCGTTCATCACGGTGCGAACGCCGCTTTGGCGAATGCGCACGGAGTTTGCCTGCATCGCAAGATTGAAGTTGGAAGTTTTGCCGTAGGTGGCGGTGCCGGTGACGTTATGGTGCCGCCACCAGCGTTCGCGGTGAGATTCGTGATGTCCACGCGATTGCCGGAGATCGCGATGTCGCCGTTCATCGCTTCGATCCCGACCGGCAGGCTGTCGGAAGAATAGACAGCGTTTTCGATGCGAACTTGGCCGTCGATCACGGGTTGCGCCATCGGGCCCTTGCGCTTTCATTTGCACTTTGACCATGCCCGATGAGTGGCCGCCATCGGTCCACGGCTGTAAGATGTTGAGATTGACGCTGCCGTCGGCTGCGAGATTCATTGCGCCGCCGCCCTGCACCGGCACCGTGCCGTTGAGGCGGATGTCGGTGTCCTGGCCTTTCAGTTCAGCGCTTTCGAGCGTTACGACGCCGGCTTGGTAGTTGATTCGAATGGGCGATGCGTTGGCGAGCTTCAGAGTCTGCGCCTGGAGTTGAAGCGTCGGAATCTCGACATGCGCCTGTAGTTGCGCCGGAGTTTGCAGCGGACCTTGCAGCGTGCCGTGAATTTCGAGTTCGCCGTCGGCGCCATGCTGCGAATTTGGAACGAAAGCGCGCGAGTAAAGCGCCGATTGGCACCTTGCCGGTGTCGAGCGTGATGTTGGCGGGATAGCCCGGCGTCAGCTCGACGGTGCCTTTCGCCTGGATTGAGGTTTGCTCGACGTTCGAATTCAGGTGGAACTCAGTGTGCTTCCCTTTCGCGTCGAGTTTCGCGTCCACTTGATGGAATGTTTCGCCGCGCATTGCGAGTTCGGGAATTTGGAGTTGCGCAGTGAGGTTCGGATTGTCAATCGTCCCGTTGCCGGAAATGTCGGCAGTGAGTTTTCCATTCACAGGGCCGGCGGAGCGCTGCAAAGCCTGCACTTTTTCAAGAGTCAAACCGTCAGTTTTGACGGCGACTTCGAAGTGCTTAGCGGACGGCTGATACGCGAGCTTCGCGGTCACGTCGCCCGCAGCTGCTTTGACCTCGCCGTCGAGGTGGATCGTTTGCTGGTCGGCATTGATGTTTATCGCGCAGAGGCTGAGGGGTTCGCTGTAAACGACGGCTTTTGCGAGCTCAATGTGGCCTTTTGCTTGCGGTTGCTTCTGCGTTCCGCTGGCGGATAGGTCGCCGCTCAAAAATCCTTCGACCGGAAAATTCGCCTGAGTGAGCTTTTGCACATCGGCCGCAGAAATTTTTTCGATGTGTGCATGCGCCGTGAATGGCGCGTTGGGATCGGGCGACCAATTGATCAGACGAGTCTTCGCGTCGAAGGTCATGCGTCCTTGTGTGGCATTTACAAGAGAGCCTTCGGTGATGGCTACGGAACGCGAATCAACTGCGACATGCGCGCGAACGGACTTCCATTGCGTCTGTGAGAACGACGCGTTCGTGAGTGAGAGTTGTCCGTCGAAGTGAGGGTCGGCGACTGCGCCGGACACTTTGCCGTTCAGATCGGCTGCGCCGTGTACGTCGTAGGCTGCTATCTGGCGCGAGGAGTCGGACGGGGCCGCGATGGATGCAAGCTCACCAAGTTCGTGCAAGTCGTGCGTGGTCAGGCGAACTTGAAGCGCGGAGTCTTTGCTCGCGACGCCGCTCAGGCTGAGTTCGGTGTTGCCCGTGCGAAGACTAGATTGTTGAAACGAAGTGCGATTGCGGGCCGCGTCGTAATCCACGATGACGTTGCCGGCGATGGGAATCGCGTTCGCCGGCGGATTCGGCGTGGAATGGAGCTGCACGCGCGCATGGGCGACCGCGTTGCTCGCGGAGCCTTTCCAATCGGCATTCAAGTCGAGATCGGCGGTCGAGGCTATACGCGGCGTTTCCGTCTTACTCGTGCCTGCTACGCGAATCGCATCGTCTACCGAGGCGCCTCGCAGCGTGAACCGAACTTTTCCCGAGTTGTTGACGAGATCGATTACGTTCGCGTCGGATACGAATCGGCCGCCGAGCACTTCCGCGCGCGTGTCATCAATATGAAGCTGACCTTCTCGGAGCTGATACGTGCCACGCAGCGAGCGAATCGCGACTTTCGACTGACCGGACGGCACAGTCACAGCGGCGCTTTCGATCGTCCGTCTGCAAACGTGCGCTGCGGCCACTCGCCGCCGGCCGAAGTTCGATACGTCGCTTTGCCTTGCAGTGCGAAATCGCCGCTCGGAAGGGCGGCGTCTTTCATGATCCAGGCAAGGTCTTCGCCGGAGATTTGCGCCTGATACTGACCGGCGAATTCCGGATTCGCGTAGTTCGCCAGTTCACCGCGAACTATGATTTTCGAATGCATCATCGCGACGTCGAGGCTCTCGATCGTGCACTTTTTTGCGTCGGCGTTGAAATGCAGTTCGGCTCGATGTTCGAACGTGCGGGTTTCCGCGGTTTGAATGCGTCCCGCGTCGTACGCGATCAGACCCTTATAAGCGTTGCTCAAATGATCGAAGTAGATCTGCGTTCGAAATCCTTCGAGCGCTGCCGACAAAGGAGTCTTCTTGTCATCATATTGAAGCAGGCCATTGTTGATTGTCAGGTGTTCGATCTGCACCGCCATCGTTGAAGTCGATGATTGCTGCGGTTGAGGCGGTGTTGGCAGATTGTTGTGACCGTTGGAGTCGGTTTTCACGGATATCACGGGGTGATCGATCGTCACACTGTCGATCTGTACCTGATGATGAAGCAGCGGCCAGATTTGCAGGCTGACTTGCAGCCGATCCGTCGTGAGCAAAGGCGTTTTATCGGAAGCACTAGGATTGATGGCTGAGATTCCGAACAACTCGATTGCGAGCGGATGCCAATTGACGTCGAGGCTCTGAACACGAACCTTTGCGCCCGGTGCTCTCTTCGACGCTCTGAATGACTTTCCCCAACGCATACGTCTGGAACGATTTCGAATGCAGAACGGCTGCCGCCGAAACAAAAATCACGACTACGGCGAGCGGATATCGCAATCCCGATCCACCATAAGAATCGATGCTTGCTCATCAACCCACTCATTGGCCTGCCTCAATCACCGTCATTCCTTTAGATGCCTAAAACGATTGCCCAAGCGTCACAAAATATTGCGTCGCCTTCACGCCGGGGACGGGATTCAGGTTGCGCCCGAAGTCGATTCGAATTGGGCCAACCTTCGTGAAATAACGAAAACCGAAACCAATGTTGTTCGTGTAGTTGCTGAGTGAACTGACTCGCGCTGATGGCGCTGAAGACGTTTCCGCCATCGTAGAAAATCACGCCACCGAGATTGTCGATGAGCTTAATCGGAAATCGCGCTTCCGAATTGAAGACGGCCAGCATGCGAGCCGCCGTCGGGGACGCTGATGAGCGTGCAAGTCGAGGTGTCGGATGGATTCGAGCAAACGGGCACGGGACGCTGAGGACCGGCGCCGTTGATCGGGAACCCGCGCAGCGAATCGGCACCGCCGGTGAAGAATCTTTCGCTCAACGGAACGTAGCCTTGATCGCCGAATCCCGCCGCGAGTCCGAGCCGAAACTGATTGGCCCAAGTCAGCCAAGGTTTTACGGGGCGATAGAAAGATGTTTGCCCAAGAAAACGAACGAAGCTGCTGCTCGAACCAAACGCGGTCGGCGTCACGCCGAAGTTGAATGTCTGATACCAGCCGCGGTGCGCGTCGAGTGGATTGTCTCGTGTGTCACGAATATATTGCGCGTAGATCGTCGAGAGTTTGACACGCTGGTCCTGCGGAAGTACAAGTTCGGGAATGAGGATGTTGCTGAGATCGGTGCGTGAGTAGCTGTAGCCGGCGACGAGCTTTTGCGTGTGTTTTTTGTCGAGTTGCCGCTCGAATTGAAACGAAGCTTGCTGGAGCAACGCCGTGTAGATCGGATTTTCGGTCGTGCGCTCGGTCGAGATCGAGAAAAGCGAAGACCACGCCGATCCGTGCAAATAAGGATCGGCGTACGTCAATGAGAGCCGCTGATCAAGGCGGGACGCGACCAAGCCGAGCGTGGCGGTTTCGGCGCGACCACGAATGTTGTGGCGCGTAAATTGGAGCGAGCCACGCGGACCGATAAAGCTCTTCTGGCTGACACTGAATTTATTTCCAAGGCTGACCGGCGGAAGCCCCGGAACAACGACTGAACCGACTGGAATGTTGCCGTTTCGCGGAATGATTTCCAGACCGCCGCCGATATCCACGGTGTTGCGCCGCGACTCGTGAAGTCGAATGACCACGATTTGTTGCCCCTCGTCGTCGGTCGTGGCGCTGACTGGCGCGACGCTGGCCCAATCGAAGACACCTACGCTGTAGAGATCGCTCTCGGACTTCAGTAGTTTTTCTTGGCTGAGCGGGTCGCCCGATTGGACATTCTTGTCGTGATCGACCGAATGAACTTCGGCTTGGTGTGATCGGCGCCCAATAAAACAATTTCGCCGACCTTTTCGCCGCGGCCTTCGTCAATTTTGAAAACAACATCGACCAGGTTCGCGTCGCCATCGACGCCGTCACTTTCGAATCGAACTGAGCGTTCGGGTATCCGTGATTCAGATACCACGCCATGATTTGGTTGCGATCGCCTTCGAGCAGATGGGGCGAGAACGGTTTCCCGGCAGCCAAGTTGAAGAGCGGCGTTCTTCCCTTTCAACTCCATCGGTTCTTCGGACGGATCGACGATCGCAAAGTTATGGACTTTCGCCTGAGGCCCTTCCTCGATCTGAAACGCAACATCGATGTCGGGCTCGTGATCGGTCACGACCGGAGTGACCGTCGCCTTCGCGAAACCCGCGTTGCGATACATCGTCGTGAGCGACGCGGCACTCTTCTTCAGCAGATCCTGGCTATATTTTCCGCGATTGAGAATGAGTTTCGCCTGGCGGATCGCGATGTGCGATTGCAGCTGCTCCGTCGTGAAGTATTTGTTTCCCGTGAAGCGGATGCCCGTGACTTTGTGTTTCGCGCCTTTGTCGACGTGATAGACGATGTTGACGTGGTCGGCTTCTTGCGTCACGTCGGTATGAACATCCACGTCGAAGAAGCTCTTCGCCTGGAAATAGGAGACGAGATTGCGCTGCCCTTCGTCGATCAGATCCTGATCCACTGAATTTTCCTGATAGACGGGGATCAGTTTTTCGAGCGTGCGTCGCCAGATGCGCGCGCCTTCGACCTTGATCGCGACCGTCGGTCCCGGATCGATCGTGAGGGCAAGGTTCACGCGATTGGTTTCGGGGTCGTACGTCGGATTCATGCGGACGTTCGGCGCCAGACGTCCGACTTTTCGAAAATGCGCGCGCAACCGATCGAGCGATTTGTCGATGCGCGTCCGCGAATACGCCACACCTGGTTTCAGACGAAGTAAAGCTGATCTTCGCCGAAAGTGAAGTCAGCGTGTGCTGGATGTCCGCGGCTTCCTCCGGCGTCACGCCCTCAATGTTGACTTCACCGACTTTGGCGCGCGCGTGCATGTCGCAATCAAACGCGATATTCACGAGCCGGTGCGCATCGTCGACTTTTATCGAAGTCGAAACCGCCGCCGCAAAATATCCCTGCGTCGCGAAATACTTCTGTAGCGCGTCTTGCTTTGTCGGCAAGTTCGTCTTTGCACAAACGGCGCATCCAGCGGAATGTTCACCGCCTGGAGCAACTGTGTGTACGACGCAGCTTTCGCGCCCCGGGAAACGTGATCAAGCCTACTTTGTAAACCGGCGGCAGAAGAAACAGAACGCGCAATCCATCAGGAGTGAATTGAATGCTGACTTGGACTGTCTTGAATTTTCCGGTCGCGCGCAGAGCCGCGACGCTCGCCTTGATGGCATCCATCGAAAACGGTTTGCCTTGTTCCTGCTGGATCAGTCCGCGAAGTTGATCGACATCCTCCGAAGGCTGCACAGCGATTTCGACTTTGTTTACCGTGCGACCTTGGAATGCCGCGTTCGGATCGACTTCAGCGCGTCTTCTGGTCTTGCGCCCGGGCGATTCCTGCGGCGCACACGTACAGCGTCAGAAAGAAAAGCGATCCCGATGAGACGCCATGACCGTCCATTCATGCGCTCGTTCCCGAAGCCTTCAGCTCGCGCCACGCCGTGTCGGTCTCCGCGCCGATCAACAGGATCAGATTCGCCAAATAGATCCACAGCATCAGCACGATGAAGCCCGCCAACGCTCCATATAAGGTCGGCACGTTCGACCCGTGCGCCAGGTAAATCTCAAACACGGTCGTCACACCGATGAAAGACAACGCAACCAGCAGAGTCCCCGGCGTAAACCATTTCCACGGATGCTTCACGTCGGGCAAGAAGTGATTGATCAGATTGATTCCGAGGCACATCACCAGCGAGCGTCGCGATCCATCGCGCAAATCTCCACTGCATCTGGAAAAAGACAAAAAACTGAAGATCATGCGACACCGTCGCGGCCATCAGATGTCCAAGGTTCCACAAGCCGAAACACACCAGCAGAAAAAGGCGGCAACGATCGTGGCGAGAATCGCGACGATCCTTTTCTTCACGTAGCTGCGATGATCCCGCGTTCCATACGCAATCGAAAGCGCCTCCATCAGGCTCATGAATCCTGAGGACGCGCTCCAAATCGTCGCCAGCAGGCCGAACGAGAAAAATCCGGCATACCCATGTGAAAGCTGAATCATCATCGCTCAAGACGATGATTCCGTCGCTGCCAAGGGAAATAGGCCGTCATCCAGTTCGCGAAAGAATCCCAGCGGCTGGTCGTGGGAATCCATCCCAGAAACGACGCGAGCACGAGAAAGAACGGAAACAGCGACAAAATAAAGTAGAACGAGACTTGCGCTGCCAAATCGGTGCAATCATCTGAATTAAGACGGTTCCACACTCTGACGATGAGGTTCAAGCCGGGCCCCCAGCGACCGCTTCGAAACTGGAATAAAAATAGCCGCTGTATGTCGTAGATAGAACGCTAACTGCGGGCCCCGGCTGCACCTATCCCATGAACCATGTAACGAATTGGAGAAATGACGGTATGGATTTGGACCTCTGAGTCGAGGCTCGCCGGAACTCCGTTGAGGGTAATCTAGGTTGGGATGTCGGCAGTGAGGTTGTGGTTGTGTCGCGTCTCGAAGGAGCGCGCAACCGTGTTTCGGCGCGCTCTTCCTGTATCCACGCTGCCGGAAACACCTAATTAATCGTGCATTTAGAAATCTTCTCGTACTTTCGAATCCCAACCGAAAGGGTTCAATGTACCACGAGCTACTGTAAACGTCCGCATTTGCATGCTTCGTTGTGTCTCGATATCTTACGTTTTGCCCTGCACGTGCGTTCTGGCGAATTCGCAGACCGTCTCTGCGAATCTTCCCGACGCGCCGATCGCCACTGCGGAAGCGCAAAGAGCTTCATCGGCATCGATCGACGACATCGACATCTCGTGGAAAAAACTGCCGAGCCGAATCCTCGCAGATCAGAAAAGACATCTGGCTGTTTCCCGACGCAAGTCGCGCGCGGACGGTATTGGGTGCCCACGCTCGCCGTTGTTGGCGGCACCGCCGGACTCATCGTCGCCGATCCGAAACATCGCTCCGTACTTCCGCAAGCATGCCGGAAATCTCGACGACCTGAACGACGACATTCGATGGATCGATCACGTCGGCCGAAACTGCATTGGTCCCCCTGTCGCTTCTTGCCGCGGGTTACATTCGTCACGATGCGTATCAGGTGAACACGAGCCTGCTCGCGGGTGAAGCGTACGTCGATAGCGAAATCGTCGATGTCGCACTGAAAACAATCACGCAACGCAAACGCCCAATCGGTATCCCACCGAGCGGCCCATTCAACGACACATTCTTCAACAATGGCAAATCGCACTTTTCCGAAGGAAGCTTCCCCTCCGGCCATGCCATCGGAGCCTTTTCGATCGCGACCGTCATTGCGAATCGCTATCACCATCATCGATGGGTGCCGATCTTAGCTTACGGACTCGCCACCGCAATCAGCCTCTCGCGCGTGACCACGAGCGCTCACTTCCCTTCCGACGTGTTCCTCGGCGCGGCACTGGGCTACGCGATCGCAAAATTCCAAGTCCTCCAGCACTAAAAACCCGCCCGCTCGAATTTGTCCGCGCGCCGTTCTCTTCGCAATAGTTCGCCGCGCAGTTTCGATACCGTAGATTCCCTGCATCACCCTTTCTCCTCCCCGCATCAAGTTGAGAGGGCCGGCATTTTTCGCTAAACGGCTCAAGCAAGAGAAAGGCTGACATATGCCGATTCCGACTCTACGACAGGCCCTCCAGACCGCGAGCACCCAGCAGCGCGCGCTGGGCCATTTCAATTTTTCGGAACTCGTTGTGCTCAAAGCGGTTGCCGACACCGCTCGCGAACTGAAGGTCCCCGTGGTCGTCGGAGTTTCCGAAGGTGAACGCGAATTCATCGGCGTCCATGAGGCGGCTGCATTGATCAAAACGCTCCGTGAGGATCTCGGCCAGCCGATCTATCTCAACGCCGATCATACCCATTCTCTGGAAAAGTCGATCGAGGCCGCTCGCGCCGGCTTCGACTTGATCGTATTCGACCTTTCGAAACTCCCGTTCGAAGAGAACGCAAAGCAGACCAGGCAAGCTGTCGAAGCTCTCAAATCGATCAACCCAGATATCCTGGTTGAAGCCGAGATCGGCTACATTGGCTCGTCCTCGACGATCCACGATTCGAAACCAGCAGACATCGATCCGCTGACGACTCCCGAACAGGCAAGACAATTTGTCGAAGAAACGAAAGTCGATCTCTTTGCGCCCTCTGTCGGCACGATGCACGGAATGCTGAAATCCATGCTGACTGGCAACGAGCGAAAGCATCTCGATCTCGAAAGAATTCGGCAGATCAAGGCGGCCACAAAGATCTTCCTCACCCTGCATGGCGGCTCTGGCACCGACAGACAAGAACTCGCAGGCGGCGTGGAGGCAGGACTCAACCTCATTCACATCAACACAGAGTTGCGCCTCGCGTGGCGTCTCGGCATCGAGAAGGCGCTCAAGGCACAACCCGACGAGGTGACTCCTTACCGGATATTGCCGGAAGCTTATAAGAACGTAGTCGAAATCGTGAAGCCTCTGCTGCAACTGGTCTCAGTCCCGCAGGCAGCGAAGTCTTCCAGCGCGACGGTGTAGATCTGACTTAGAGGCTCGATACCTAGTACCGGATAGTTATGCTTTGCGCAAAATCTGCGTTCGCGCGCCCATCGACGTGCCGTGGACTCCCCTAAACTTCAGCGCAGGAGATCCCATGCCACTCCAAAGCGTTTTCGCCCCCGCAAAACTGCCGAAGACAAAAACTTTCGAACTCGACGGCCGCGCTTGGGTCACCGACGAAACGACCTTCCGGATACTGGAACAGCAGGCTTCTCTCGGCACCGAGAAATCGGGAGGCTGGTATTTCGCTTTCTGCCTCGGCGCCGGCACGATTATTCCTGCGCCTTCCGCCGAAACCGAAACTGAAATGGAACATCGACAAGCGAACTAGCCGCAACCTGCTCGAAACCCCAACGCATTGATTAGAAGCTCGCCCAAGTAAGAAGCTCAGCATTTCTCTGCGCACTGAGCTAGAACGTCAAATTCTAGCGACCAAAAACCAGAACAGTGAATTGTCCTCCCATGTTCGCTGGGACAAACAGATTGTGGGTTTTCGTATCGAGAGCCATCGTCTTGGATCCGGGATTGGTGGCAATGGTTTCGACGGGGGAATATTTATCGTTGCCGTCCTCGTGGAATACTGAGACGTTCCCACCGCCATTGGACATAAAGACGAGGCGGGTCGAGGGATCAAAAGCTCCGGCATCAACGCGCTCGCCTATCGGCGCGGTCGCCACGATCTTTCCAGTGTCGGCATCGAGAACGACCATGAGTTGACCGCCGCGGCACCCAGCGAACAACCGGCGAGTTTCCGGATCAAACGCCAACGCCGTGGCTGTTTTACCTGGAGCGAGAGACCAGTGGTGGAGAACTTTCAGTGAATTCGCGTCGACGTGGACGGTCTCGGCTTTTTCCTCAAGGTTGATGTAGACGATTCCCTTTCCATCCGCCACCGCGAACTCAGGGCCTCCGCCCAAATCGACGGTACCGACGACTTTTCCGTCGGCAGCATTGATGACCGTTACGTTGTCACTGTCGCCGTTCATCGCGTAGACGTGCTTCGTCGAAGGCTCATAGATGATGGCGTCGGGTTTCTTTCCGACCTCGAGCTCCGAGATCGGCTTCAACGTCTTCAAGTCGAAAATGATCACGGAATCGGATTTCCCAGCGGTGATGAATCCGCGTCCAAACTCTCTAGCAACCGCGATACCGTGGACGCCGGGAGTGTTCGGAATCGTGGCCACATATTCGAATGTGTCCGCATCGAGGACTTCAACTTGCGTTCCGTGACTGACATAGACGCGCCGGCCTTCCGCATCGACGAAGACATAGTCCCAGCTCGTGCCACCGGGCAGAGACACTTTCTTAATAATGTGGTATCCGGGCTCGGACGCAGCGACCGGCAGCAGTCCAAGAAACAGCATTGATGTTGCCAACGCAGACCAAATTCGTTTCATTCCGTCTCCGATCGTCTTGCGCGAGAAAATTTGTGGACAGACTCCGCTAGTGACAATTGTCGCTACCAGAATCTGTAAATGATTTGCCGGCCTCGGGAATGAACTTCCAGTCGTAGCCTGTGGACTTCAACGTCAGCTTCAGGACACCAAACGTAGTCGTATCGCGCACTTCGCTCGTCGCTTCAGGGGCGCCGAACGGACGGTGATTCTTGCCGCCGGTTCCGACAACAAATTCGCGGATGCCGCGGGCGCGGTCCAACTTTCCGTTTGGATCTTGCGGAGCAAATCGCTCGTAGTCATGGTCGTGTCCGCTGAGGATTACGTCCGCGTTCGCGTCGTACAGTGCTTGATAAAGCGGTCTTATTTCCGGAGCGTCACCATGCGCGCCGCCCGAGCTGAAGAGCGGCTTGTGAAAGTAGGCCAATGTGCATGCCACAGGATGTGCAGCGAGGTCCGCTCTCAACCACTTCTCTTCGCGACTGCCCTCGTTGCAACCGCCAATTTCCACGCATTCGCTATTCAACGAGATGATATGCCACACGCCTAAATCGTAACTGTAAAAACCTTCTTTCGGGTCGCCGGCTTCCTTGCCGAAGTATTCGAAGTAAAAGGTTGCGCCTTGTGAGTGAAACTCATGATTGCCTGGAGCGGGCCGCGTACGGTTTTTCACACGCCCCCAAGTCTGGTCGTAACACTTGAAGTTTTCCTTGGTGCCGTCGGGATAAGCCAGATCGCCAATGGCCGCGACCGCGCCGGCATTCTCTTCGAGTATCTTCGCGGTGGCTTCGGCGCCGGTAAGATTCGTGCAATCCGCGATGTCGCCAGCAGCCAGGAGCACGACCGGAGGTTGCTCCGCTTTCGCTCGATCCGCTTTCTGCAAATCATCTGAGGCCCGAGTCAGAGCCGACGAGATCGAGATGAGGATTGCAAAAACAACCAGCAGACGGATGCCTCGGTTCATCGACAAGAATGTTTTGGTCATTTGCGTTCGAACGATGGGCTCCATCGAAAACCAACGGCAAACGTTGGCTGGTAGTATTCGCGCTGGATCATGTATTGCGGACTGCCCTGATAGAAACCGAACACTTCGTTGTTCAGGTTCAGTCCGTATGCGATGAAACTCAATCCGTGCGACAGCCGGACGCTGCCTTGCGCATCGATTTGCAGGTGACTGTAAAAATACTGATCGCCGAACGGTCCCTTCAATCCACCTGGAGTCGGCGTTGAAGGCGTGCCGTCCTGGGTGGCCGTGCCATCCTGATAGCCGTACGCGGCGATATTCGCTTCGTTATAGCTGAGTCCGACGCGGATGGAAACCCGGCCGCGATCATACGTCGGGCTTACATTCCATGTGTTCGGAGCATTGCGCAGAAGTCGCGGATGATCGGAACGTCCGGGCAAGCCGCTTGCGCTGGAGTCGGTGTAGCCGTAGTTTGCGGAAATGCCCAAACCGGAGAGCACTCCGGGAAGAAACGTAAGGTGCTGTAGATATGCGGCTTCAAAGCCGGCGATCCACGCGCTGCCAGCATTGATTGGCTGAGTCGCGGTGAACGTGCCTGGAGGGATGTTCGGCGCCGGCTGAAAATTATTGAGCACGAAAGTTTGCGTGACGATTGGGTCCGACAGTCTCTTGTAAAAAAATCCACCGGTGATCATTCCGAATGGATTGAGGTAGTGTTCAACGAGAACATCGAAATTGTCGCCAGTCTCCGCTTTGAGATTTGGATTTCCGAGCGTTAAGAGATTTTTGAGATTCCCAGGACTACCGGCGGTCGTAAAAGTAAGCGCCTGCGCAATGTCCTGCGGGTCGGGGCGTGATAGTCCGCGACCATAAACAAGCCGCAAATTGGTGCTCGGCGTGAACGCGTACCGAAGTGAAATGCTCGGCAGCACCTTCACATACGATCCGTTGAACTTGTCATTGTTGATGATCGGGGGGCTGACGGTTCCGTCGATCGTTCGGTTGACAACGTCGAGGTTGGTGCCTTCAAACCGCACGCCACCGACGAGCCGGACTCGATTCGTCAGATCGATCGTGTCCATGACGTAACCCGCCGAAACCTTTTCGAGGTAGCTGTAATTTGCGGGATCGACGCCAAACGAACTATCGGCTGTGAAGTCGCCTAGGTTCGACATGAGGAAATCACGCACGTTCTGATAATTGACGTTGTAGCCCAGCTTGTACGAACCACCGTAGTAGTTGCTGTTCGTAAATCCGTTCGGGAACTGATTTAACAGGATGGAATCGTTCGGCGTGTAGTCGATGCTGTAGGAGTTGTCGTACTTGTGAGAGTTGCGGAATTTGCCCCCGACTTCAATCGTGGAGAGCTTGCCAAACATGTGGTAGCGCCTCCCGTAAGCCGCCGTTGCCTGCAAGTTCACCTGTGCACTCTGTCCGTGGCTGATCTGAACATCGCTCAACGCCATCGTCGTCGGATTGTAGGCTTCGGCGAAACAAGACGCAGAAAATTGCGGGCGGTAAATGCTGCTCGTCGCACCGGGATCGAATTCGCAAGTGCTCGTCGCCAGCGTGCTGCTGAAACTGGCGGTGCCGGGCAGCACATTTTCGTCGTACGACCTTGCCGCCGAAATATCCCACGCCAGCCACGAAGACGAAAATTCGTGCTTGCCTCCAACGAGGATGCTCCCGATCCCAATATTCGGCCGCCTATCCTGCGTATTGAAACTAGGCGTGCCGGTGCAAACGCCGGAGGAATCGCAGCCATTCCCGTCGAGAAGTCCGATTCCAGGAGTGTTATCGGTCAGCGAATAAACCCAGCGGTCACCATAGTTTTTGAAGTTCGAATACAGAAAGCGTGCGTAAATATCCGATCCCTCGCCGAGTTTGTAATCGGCGCTGCCCGCCGTACCCCACCGGGACCGGTAATAGCGATACTCGCGAATATCGATCGCATCCTTCCAGACCGCGGTAGAGCCCCCGGGTAAGGTGGCGAGATCGGATTCCGGCTCGATGTCGTCGATGCCCCGGCCGGTCCAGTCGTACGAACCTCCAACAAGAATTCCGAATCGCTTGCTTGAGCCGAAACGTTGCCCAATCGTGCCAGTCGACTCCACCTGACCTCGTCCGCCGAGAATTGGCATGTAACCACCCATGCCGCTGAGCGCGACCGTCGGACGTTCGGTCGCCGTCTTCGTGACGAGGTTAATTGAACCGCCGATGCCGTCTCCGTCCATGTTGGCCTGAAGCGTTTTATTGATTTCAACTGATTCGACGAGGTCGGCCGGAATCGCGTCGAATTTGATTTGTCGCACGCCGGATTCCGGTGAGGGCACGTTGATGCCGTCGATGGTTGTGTTGGTCAGCCGCGGTTCGGTTCCGCGAACCTGCACATACTTTCCTTCGCCTTCGTCGCGCTCGAGCGTCACGCTCGGCAAGCGCCCGAGAGCGTCCGCCATATTCGCATTCGGAAGACTGCGAATCACGTCCGCGGGAAGAACCTGAACGATGTTGTCGGCACTACGCTCGCGATTGATTGCCTCCGCTTCGCCTGCGGCGCGTTCCGCGGTGACAAGAACCTGCGTGTTGACGGATGACAGCTCCATCTTTGCGTCGACGGCGATGGGTTGTCCTGTCGATACTTCAACTTCCTTCACGAGCGCAGCGAAGCCAACGTAGGTCACATTCACGGTGTAATGTCCGACCGGAATGTTGTTGATGAAAAACCGCCCTTGCTCGTCGGACACGGCGTGCGCGCCAACAGGCTCCAGCACAATCTCCGCGCCCTGCAGGATGGCCCCTTGGGAATCGGTGACTTTCCCTGAAATGGCTCCCTTGTCCGACTGAGCTGGGGTCGAGACGTTCAGGAGCAACGAGGCCAGAATGGCCACTGTAGCCAGAAGTCTGAACCTTCGAATCTTGAAATTCATCGGCGAATCCTTCTCTTGGGACGCGAAAAGAGCGATTGAGCTGCAGGAATCCGCGCACACTTTGCCCGCACCGCGAGACTTGGCGGTTAACCCCCACACATCGAATGTTGAATAGAGGCTGAAATTCTTTCAGAAACGAGCAGGAAGGATGACTAGAGGTTGTTTAGAGCGGGCAAAGTGACGAGGAATTCAGACCCGACACCAAGTTTGCTAGCGGCTTGAATCGATCCGCCGTGAACGCCGGCGATCCACCGTGCTATGGACAGTCCCAAACCGGCACCCGGTATTTCGGGGGAACGCGCTTGGTCCGAACGGTGGAACCGCTCAAAGACCAATTCCAGTTCCCCGGTTTCAATGCCAACGCCGGAGTCACGAACTACGATATGCGCTTCGTTTTCAAATTTTTCCAATTCGATCTCGCACCGTCCGCCCGGCGCGGTGTACTTCACAGCGTTGTCGAGCAGGATCAAAAGCAAACGATCGATCGCGACGGCATCCGCTCGAACGTGAACCGCTGTGTCCGGCACGCGAACGTTCAGCGATAAGGATTTGTTTGCAGCCAGAACCGCGGCACGTTCCTGCGCCTTTCGCACGTGTGCGGTCAAGTCGAGTGTGTGCATTTCGAGGCCACCGGTTCCCGCATCGGCCCGCGCAAGAGTCAAGAGATTTTCAAGCAGCACCGTCGTCTCGACCGAAGTTTCAAGTACCCGTGCGAGAGCATCTTGATATTCCGATTCGCTTCTTCGCTTTCGCAAAGCGATCTCGGCAGTCGCGCGAATGATTGTGATGGGAGTTCGTAGATCGTGGGATGCGTCCGCCGTGAACCGAGTGATTCTTCGAAATGAAGTTTCAATGCGATCGAGCATCGAGTTCAGAGTCTCGGTGAGACGACGCAATTCGTCACGAGGCTCAGGGACTTCGAGGCGTCTCGAGAGATTGTCGACGCCGATTTGCTCGGCCGTTCGGATGATCCGATCGACCGGTGCCAGTGATTTTCCGCTGAGCCAATAGCCGAGTAGTGAGGCGAGCAGGACCAGGACCGGCAGCGCTTCTTTCTCGATGAGTCGGAATCGATCCA
This sequence comes from uncultured Acidobacteriota bacterium, assembly GCA_963850795.1. Taxonomy (GTDB): domain Bacteria; phylum Acidobacteriota; class Terriglobia; order Acidiferrales; family UBA7541; genus Acidiferrum. The sequence goes on from CAWKNS010000001.1 coordinate 73,607, forward strand.
GCGCCTGGTCGAACGGCTCTGTCGGAACGGCAGCGTGAATCGAGTAGACCTGGTCACCAACGTGGACTCGAGCCATTGCCACGCGATATTGATTGAAATCGAGGTTGGTCGTAAGAAATTCAGTACCGCCCTCGGAATCTGACGGCAAGGTCGGATGCTGTGCAAGGAAGGGGTCGGAGCGATACAACCACTCCCCTGACGCGTTGGCGACTTCAAGCAACGCTCCGTTGGCCCAGAGATTTGCCAGTTCCGCCAACGCCTGCGACATCACGGTTCCTCCCTTCGCCTCGGAGCCCGCAAGCACACGTTCGATCGTCTGCAGATTCGTCCGCGAAGAATCATCCACCGCCGTTTCGATGCTGCGTTGAAACCCGATATCGCAGATCCAAAAAAACGCAATAAACGAAACAGCCAGAACTGCGAAGTACAGAAGTGTCAGTCTGGCGCGCATTGTAAGGTTCAGGCGCAGTTCGCAACTCCCACGGAATAACCGATGCCCCGATGCGTTCGAATGATCCGTTCGGATCCGGTGTCGTTGATTTTCCGGCGCAGTAGCCGCACAAACGCATCAATCGTGTTCACTTCGACTTCGCGGCGATCACCCCAGATGGCTTCGACGATGGCGCCGCGGGGTACTACCCGGCCTTGATTGCGGACGAGCAGCTCCAACAAACGAAACTCCGTGAACGAAAGTTTGATTTCCTCGCCGTGCCGCAGCGTCCGAAACGTATTCGTCTCCAGCAGCAGATCGCTGTATTCCAGAACGTTGCGTGCTTTTGGCGTCGCTCGTCGCGTCAACGTCCGCAGTCGCGCTAGCAGTTCTTGAAACGAAAACGGTTTGGTCAAGTAATCGTCCGCGCCCGCGTCGAGTCCAAGGACGACGTCGGGAATCGTATCGCGTGCTGTAAGCATGAGAACGCTGACGTCGTTCTTTCGACAACGCAGTTGCTTCACGACGTCGAGTCCGCTTAAACCCGGCAGCATTACATCGAGAAGAACCACATCGAACGAACGATTCCGAGTGATCTCCAGGGCCGAGACACCGTCGGGCATGACTTGGACGGAGTACGACTCCTCGCGCAGTCCTTCAGCAAGAACCTGCGCCATTCGAACATCGTCTTCAACAATGAGTATGTCTAGGGGTATCACTCGCACAGCTTAGTTGCGGCCAGATGTCGCCCGGGTTAACCAGAAATTACGGAAGTGTTACACCTTTTGCCGACCACGTCGTTCGCCGCAACAACATCTCGAAGTTTGGCTGCCGAATCTGAAAATTCCTTCAGGGAACATTCATCACTGCGCCACAAAGAAGTTCGTCTCGCGTAACTCCTCCAACCTAGCGTCACGTGTGCCCAACCAATTCGTTCCACTAGGAGGATGTTTGTTGATTCAACGAGTTTCAGCGGTTCTGTTGTCAGCGCTGCTAGCTACTTCGGCTGTCGCAGCCCCTTGGCACGATTCAGATCATCAAAGAGTTCGTCATGTTCTGCTCGTGAGCATCGACGGAATGCATGCCGTCGATTTTGAAAACTGCGTCGCATCCAACACTTGCCCCAACCTCGCCGCTCTTGGCCACACCGGCATCACTTACACGCGCACAACTACCTCCAGACCATCGGATTCCTTCCCCGGACTGATGTCGATCGTTTCCGGCGGCAGTCCAAAAACCGTCGGAGCGTTTTACGACGTCGCCTACGATCGAGTCCTCGCTCCGCCTAAGACCACGACCGGCAACGGACTCGTCGGGTGGAAACTGCAACCAGGGATCGATCAACGGCACGCAGACCGAATACGAAGAGGGTGTCGAAATCGATCAGACCAAGATCAACGGCGGTGGTCCTTACGCGCCAACTGACGGCGGCGTTCTGTCGATTGATCCCAACAAACTCCCTCGCGATCCCTTCAATGGTTGCAAGTCGGTGTACCCGTGGAACTTCATCCGCACCAACACAATTTACGGCGTCATTCACGCCGCCGGCCGATTCACCGCGTGGTCCGACAAGCATCCGGTTTACGCCGCGGTTTCAGGGCCGACCGGAACGTCCAGCCCCAGCAATGTTGACGACTACTACGCACCCGAAGTCAATTCCAACCAAGTACCTCTTGCGGTGGTCACCGCCGGGACGAATTTCAACTGCGCGGCGATTCCCGCGAGTGGAAATGACTGGACCACCGATTTTCAGGCCATCCAGTGTTACGACCAGTTGAAGACCAACGCGGTGGTGAACTGGATTAAAGGCCGCAATCACCTCGGCAACGCAAACGCTCCCGTCCCAGCTATCTTTGGCATGAACTTCCAGGCCGTCAGCGTCGGGCAGAAGCTGATCGAGAAGGGCGTTAAGGGTGGTTACACAGACGCTGCGGGTACGCCGACTCCTGCGATGAAGAGTGAAATTGTATTCGTGGACGCCGCGATCGGGCAGATGGTCGCCGCGCTCAAACATCAAAACCTACTCGAGTCGACGGCGATTATTATCACAGCGAAGCACGGCCAATCCCCGATCGACACAAATCGGTTCTTCCCGATTCCTGGTAGCGCGGGCACAAACGGCAACCCGCCATCTTTCTATCTAGCGTCCTTGCTGCCGGCATCCGCGACGAGCGGACTCGGCCTAGCGGAAGACGACATCTCGCAGCTGTGGCTGACGAATTCGAATGACACGCTTGCCGCTGTGAGCCTACTCGAAGCGAACGCAAAAGAAGCGGGCATCGGCCAGATTTTCTACGGCCCGTCGCTCACAACGATGTTCAACGCGCCTGGCGTACCGACGGTTCCAGGCCCCTGCTGCCGTCTGCGCGAAGGCGGCGATCCACGAACGCCGGACATCATCGTCGCCCCCAACGTCGGCGTCGTTTATACCGGCAGCACCAAAAAGCAATCCGAACACGGCGGCTTCGCCCACGACGACACCAACGTGATGTTGTTGGTCTCGACGCCCAACATCCATGAAGCTCGCACAGTAACCAGCTTTGTCGAAACGAGTCAGGTAGCTCCCACCATTCTGGAGCTGCTAGGACTTGACCCGACTTCCCTCGACGCCGTCAAGATCGAAGGCACGCCCGTTCTACCGTCGCTATTCATTGACGGCGACCACGACTAACTGCTAGTTGCGCGACGAGCATTCAACCAGGGAGGAGCGAGGCCGACCCGCCACACTCCTCCCTCGTTTTTTGCATCGCGATCGCGCACATTGAGTGCGCTCATTCCATTGAAGCTGAGTCAAGACAAGCGCGGATTTAGGTAATCGCGTAACAAACGGAGGACAAGATGTGGGGGATATCCAGAAGACTCCAAGTCACTCGTAGGACTTGGTGAGCCGGGGAGGACTCGAACCTCCAACCCGTTGATTAAGAGACCGATCAAGGGCGAGTGTGACTGAGTGAGATCTTTTGCGATCTCGTTGAAAATTCGCCCACATACCGACTGCCCCACCCATGATCCAGTGCCACCGATCGCTATAGTTTGTGACGGAGAGGGGGCACAAAATGGGGCACAAAAAACAGCGTTGAACGGACAGGCTTTTTGTTTGAACCCAAACACCAACTGCGTAACGCTGGATTTGTCGCGACCTTCCCCCTTTCCCGGGAATTGAGGCTGGTGCCCGAAAAGTTGCACTACCGGACGAATGCAGCAATTTCGCTGAATGTCACGGTCGTCGCCGTATTCTCTCGGCATGGCCGCCTTGCTTCAAAGGGACCGCCAACGGTTAGAATTCCGCCCGGAAATGCCCCAGCAACTTACTCATCGCAGGCCGCGTACAGCGTCGCGATTGCCGCGCATGACCTTGCCGAGCTCTCAGCGAAAATCGACGCGGCCTTACGTGAGTGCGAGCAACGGCGATTGACTCCAGGGAATGCCGAGGAGGCGGAAGCTGTTGCTGAAGCTGAGAGAGTATTGCGAATGGTCCAAACGGAACGACTTGGCTCCTCTCCGCCCGTACTAGGGTTTGTGCGATCGAGCGCCAAGGCAAGCAACGAAACGTGTCCGTAACGAGACAGACCTTGCTACAGGAACGGGCCACAATTGAGGTACGCCTTGAAAAGAAGAGGCTGAATCGTAGAAGGAGACACCAGGTTTGGATATGGACCGCTTGGCACGCTATCCGTCTCTCTTTGATCATTGGGATCATCGAGAGGATGTGAGGGCCATGATGAAGTTGTTTAAGACGTGACGAGCCGCGACACGGTAAGGCGGAATTTGACTGGGAAGGCTAAATGAAAACGGATGTGCAATACGTTGCAGAGTTTGTTGCACTATTCGAGAAGCATCTGACGTGGAATAACCAACGGGTTATGGATATGTTCAAGGCGGAGCACGGCAGTATGAATGAAGATGAAGTGGTACGTCTCTTCAACAAATGGGTCCGGAAAGGAAAAATCCCGCTTCGCTAAGACTAGTCTGATTTTTAAAGAATGAAACGCGCGTTACTGCTTTTGTCGCTTGTCGCACCTGGTTTAGTCTGATCTCGACCTAAACCGAGCAGGGACACGAAGCCAAATCTGCTAGATTTTTGACGCAGGATGACTTTACTTCGCCGCACCGTTTGAGCGTGCCAGTTTGCCACTCGACTCGCGGCACCAAAGTTCTGGAAGGCGTGCAACCTCAGGACGGGTCGGTTTGACGCTTTACGATCTGTGCCGGTATATCGTGCCTTGAGGGGAGTTTCGGTGCGGGTTTCTTCTTGGGCTTTTTAGTCTCGCGTCGCCTAGCGTCTTTGTTTCCCATTGCCACATACTAGCATCGATTTCCGACTACCCTCTCGCGCACTCCATCCTTGACAAAACGGTTTGGTCGCCGCTGCCGAGGAGCGGCTTGTGTGGATTAGCCGCCGGGACGCATAAGCAAAAACGCAATAGGAGACGAGGGCCGGGCTACACTTTGCCGGGATACGTCCTTACAACGCTTGATCTGGGTGACTCGGTCTGGATTTATCCCTCAGATTTGGTACCTCGGATGGACATACGAAGGCTTAAACCAGACCATTATGAAACGATGCGTCATTCGCACAGTTACCTGGGGACAAGAGTTCACGGGGGACTATCGAACTCCTGCAGTGGCAAGTTCTTTAGGACTGATGGTTTTATCCAAGCGATCGTTGAAGTTGAAGGGCCAGCGAAAGAAACGACGTTCGCAGTGCTTGCAGCGAAACGGTCTCAGAAAAACTAGAGTCAACGGTCCGCGTTCAACAAAGCCCCTACGTTTTGATCTTCGGATTCCTTCACCCTTACATCGCGGACAACGAATCATAAACACTCCACGCAGAAAGAATGGCCCGTCAAGACCCACACCGCCGATCAAATAGACCAGGTAGACGAACAGAATTACAACCAAGGTAGACATCGCGCTGCCGACAATTATGAATACATTCATAATAGATTTGCTTCCTAACTGCTGGCCGTTCCGGCGCTAAGCGACGCTATCTTGCGTCCCCATTCAGGAACGGAGATGAAGTGATCGCCGGCGCCGATCCGCCCGTAGCCGCCAGAGTCCTCGAAATACCGCCGTTCGCATGTCTCATTCGGACAGGCGTAAAGAAGGATTGGTTTCTCGCCCATACCTTGGACCATGGCCGAAACCAAGTGCATTCCCAAACTATGTTCGTCACAAAACGGTGTAACTGAGACCATCACTGTGCCCGCCTTTTCTAAAATTTTCGGTGCTGCTCATAGCCGCTTTTGTTGCGTCGCGGGATTCCGTTCGCGATCGGGTATTCGACTTGCGAACTCAAACGGTTGACGGGGATGGGTTGACCCGTCTGTTGGTTGAAAATGAGATATCCGCCTGGCGAAGAAAGCGTCAGCTCTTGAATTCGCTCCTGAGCTATTTCAACCGTTGCTGCTGCCTCACACCAAAGTACATATCCTGAGTTCATTCGGAAGATGTCAAAAGGAGGAACCATCGGACTGTTCACCTCATTTTGTGGGACATGTCTTTATAACAGTAGGCACGACGCAAAACTGTCGCGTTTAACACAGTGCGGCATGTCGCCTTATGATCGATTCAATCTGTTGCTCGGCAAAATGGGCAGAAAGCGGCACGGTCGGTGGAGCCGCTTTTTGGGAAAGGAGGGAACTTCTCTGAGGAGGTGTAGCGACTGTGGACTCTGCCATCAGCAAATCTGTCTTGTTTGTGACAGTCGCGAAAATTTCGCTCGGATATAGTTTCTAAGCGGAAACGATTCATGAAAAGTCTGTTGGCGTTGTGGCGGTGATCGATTAACCCAGAGAGCCGAAAACTGTTTTGAGCTTGAAGCGACCATTACCGGTAACGAGTTGCACGCTCTGTGCGAGCGCTGGATACAATCTCAGCCTCACCGATCTGCGTTGCGCGAAAAGCATTGGCGGAGAACGCTGCGAAGGAACGAATTCAAGCGCTCGAAATGTGGCCGACTGGCTAGAGTGCGTTGCATGCGAAGGAATTGGAGCTTATCGCAATGCACCATGCGCGCGCTGCGGCGGAGTTGGTTGGTATCTCGCACGAGAAGCCAGCTGAAACCTCAATCGTTGATTATTTCTGCATTCTCCCCTTCAGATTTCACCGATAGAGTCTGATACCCAGCATTTTCATTCTCACAACTCTTCACTGTTCGGCTGCCGCCATGGCAATCGTACAAAGTGCGCTTTGAGCCGCCGTGATGGACTTGTTTTCAATGCCACTGATTTCGACCGGGCCGTTCAGTCGCTCCGCAATCGCAGCATGCGCGTTCGAAACGGCGAGTGTGATTCTGGATTTATCTGTCTCAAAAAGTACGGCAGCGAACGCGGTTCGCCATGCTGAGAGCACTAAGGTGTTGATCGGGTTGCCGTGGAGGTTGAAGCAGCTGCGATAAAGACTTTTGGGATCGGGATTCGTGATCATGAAACTCCCTCTTACTCTTGAGCTCTATTCATGCAAGACGACTGTTAGAAGCGATTTGTTGATCTTGATCGCGCCGTTGTATTCGATGAAGCCCATTTTTCTGAACTTATTCATGAACAGGTTCACCCGCGATCGTGTCGTACCAATCATTTCCGCAAGGGTCTCCTGCGATACCTTTTGCAGCATTCGCTCGGGCTGGTCTTCTTTGCCGTAGCGAGCCAGCAGGAGCAGAGTTCTCGCCAGGCGCTTCTCCGTTGAGTTAAAAAGCTGGTCGATAAGGTCTGCTTCGACCCGAATGTTGCGCGAAAGGATGTATTTGATGAAAAGATCAGACAACGCGGGTTCCGCGTGGAGGGCGCGGATCATCTCGTTTTTTTCAATCATCAGAACGGTCGTTGGCATCACAGCTGTAGCGGTGCCCATGCGGATCGTCTGACCCGCCATACCACCCTCTCCAAAAAAGTCGCCAGGACCGAAAAGCGCCACCACAGCTTCTTTGCCGCTTTCGTTAACGACCGTGAGTTTCACGCTGCCCTTCTGGACGTACATCACAGTGTCAGCGGCTTGCCCTTGAGAGAAAATAGCTTGTCGCTTTCTAAACGCCTGAACCTGTCTGGACACTCCGATCGTCTGAAGATAGATTCTCTGGATCAAATTGCTGCTTTCGCTTCGTTTTCATTTTCCGAATGCTCATCGAAATAACACTCTCGATGCTATTCCCGAGGTGGCGCAACCGCTATCGCCCTCGTCGCCAAACGAGAGAGTTTGAAAGGAGGACGTCAACTTCCTGCTCCTTTTGCTCCGCGATTTGCGGTTGATGCAAGTCGCAAACCCGTGGAAAACCGATCCGCTTCCGTGGCCGGAGCTGTTTGCCGTTTCATCGCGTACATCGCCAAGTCTGCTGCAGACAGAAGACTTTCAATTCGTTCGCCGTTCTCACGATAAATCGCCGATCCGACGCTGACCGACAGTTTGGGTCCTTTGCCGTCGTTTGCAACGCAATCGCAGATACGTTTCGCCACAAGCGCGGCTGCCGCAGCGTTTGTTTCTGGCAAGACAAGGGCGAATTCGTCTCCGCCGAAGCGGGCCGCCGTATCGATATCGCGGCAGCAAAAGGACAGGACGTCGGCGACCCGGCAGAGGGCGCGGCTTCCGGTCACGTGGCCATACTCGTCGTTGATGCGCTTCAGTCCATCCAGGTCGAACAGCAGCAGGGCAAACTGTCTTCCCGTGCGTTCGCACCGCTTGATCTCCATGTTGAGTACATCGACCAGCCGCTTGTAGTTGGCCAAGCCGGTCAGCGAATCGCTGGCTGCCTCTTGACGCAGGTGACTTTCTAACTCGCGCTGTTTCGTGACGTCTTCAGCGATCAGTTCGTATGTCCTTGAGACGCCTCGCTCACTGAGGACCTCACGCCCGCTGAGGTAGACCTTCACGGTAGTCTGATCTTTTCCTGTCCAATCCATTTCAACGGCGTCAACTAATCCGGAGGCGCTGGGCCGTCGGAACAACTCCATAAGCTTGTCGGAATTCCGAATGACGTCACTGCCGAGATTCATCGACAGCAGCTCTTCCCTGGAACCATAGCCAAGCATCGTGACCATCGCTTCGTTCACTTCCAAAAAGCTTCCGTCGAGACCGCATCGACAAATAGCGTAGTTCAAGTTGCCTGTCAAAGCGCGATATCGCGCCTCCGATCGTCCTAAGTCCTTCTCGGCCCGATCTCGCTCGGAGCGCAGCGATTTTTCTTCTTGAGCTCGATGAATAGTCACTGGAAGATGGCTGATGCCATCCATCTCGATGCAGTCGTAGGCTCCCTTTAAAATAAGGTCGGCGACGGTCTCTCGTCTCAATTGGTGTGTTAAGTAGATCAGCGGGACTTCGTCTCTAAACTGTTGTAGCGATTCGAGTACCAGTGTCTCGGGCCAGTTAGAACTTGGATATTCGGCTAGAACCAGATCAAAAGACTGCGATTGCAATCGTTCGGCAAATTGATCGGGCGTCACAACTAGGTCGGAAGTGACAACAAATCCGACTCGCTTCAGCTCGTATAGGCAACTCTCGACATCTGCAACACAGCGGTGAACGAAGAGAATCCGCAGAAGATGCAGTCGGCTCTTCGGTTCATCCAACGCGTGGGGCTCTCCAATTTGTGTCGGTTCGAGCATGCGAGCCTGACTGTTTTCTGGGAGTTCAGTGTTTATGGGCCGGGGGAAATTATGGGAGCCCACCAGCTATAGGGTAACCTGGGCAAACCGTTCAAAACTGTTCTATTCGGCACACTTCAGCGCGAGTGCAATTTCCTCGCTTCTGGCAATTGTTTGCGTGTACTGACGTTTGACTGTCCCGAATGGGACGGTTTTCTTCACTCCCCAGTGCCACTATGGGTGGCATGCGGCGAAGGAAATCGGGCAAGCTGTCTGATAAGGACTTGTTGTCTCAAGTCAGGAAGGCTCTGGGGAAACCGCGCGTCGCGAAATCTACTCGTAAAGGCAATTCAAGCGAAATCGTCTCTACTCGTCGAAATCTTCCCAAAACTCTCAAGGCAAAGTAAGCCTCAGTCGAAGATCGCTAAGAGGCGGCCTACTTCGTACGTCTCCCAGTCGGGCAAACGCTTCCCTAGAATTGACGAGAGTTAGTCTTTTCTTTTTCCGACGACTTGCCGCGCTAGTCTTTGGAAGACCGGTGACGCCGGTCAGTCTGCTCGTCCGAGTGGCCGTTAGCGTCCAGCCAAGACAGAAGCGCCCGGATGCTGCCATAGGCGAGGGCAATACTTGAGTCTGCGGCTCCATAGTAGAGATTGATGGTGTCGCCGTCCGGAGCGATCGTGTATCCGCAGGGGAAAACCACATCCTGGACATCGCCCTGGCGTTCGTATTCCGTCTCTGGCGCGAAGATCCACGAATCGCCACGAATCAGGCATTTGTCTGGCTGTTCCAGATCAAACAAAGCGAGCCCGAGTCGATAGATTGAGCTCGAAGGTGTTCTGCGGACGCCGTGATAAATCATCAGCCAGCCCCGTGATGTCTCAATTGGCGGTGGCGACATGCCAATCTTGTTTGCGTCCCACCAAGCTCCGCGCCGGGCCTCCAACATCAACTTGTGATTTCCCCAATGACGCAAATCGGGCGAGAAAGAAATCCAGACGTGGGCTCCGAGCGAGGTTAGAGGCCGGTGTATAAGAGCCCAATACCCATTCACTTTACGGGGAAGGAGTGCAGCATCTTTGTCATCGGGCGACATAATTACGCCGAAGCGTTCGAACGTCCGGAAGTCCTCGGTGAGAGCCAGGGATACGCCAGGGCCTCCACGAGAATATGACGTGTAGACCACCGCATACTGGCGGAGTTCGGGCACGTACGTAATTCGCGGATCTTCAACTCCCCACAACTCTTCGGCATGATCCGGGCTGGAACTCAATGTTGGTTTGGAATCGATCCGCCACCCATCGATGCCGTTCTCGGAACGAGCCGCACACAGATGGGAAGACCTCGACGGTCTTCAACTCGGCATAGCAGAAGTGTTGACCCGTCGGGTAACCTCGTTGCGCCGGCATTGAAAACGCTGTTCATCGAGTAGGGCCAATCTTTTCCGGTCAAAATCGGGTTGCCGGGATGCCGATGAAATAAGACTTCGTACTGATTTGAAACAACACGTTCTGGGGGGTGTTCAATAAAAATATTCATGTCGATTTCTTCTCCGTGCTGTCTGTTTCTTCCAGCCGGCGCATTTCCAGCATTGACATCAGGAAAGAGAGCGTTGACTCCGCTCCTTGATTTTCGTTAGCTCGGTCAGGGTGCAATCCGTCTCGGCATCCCCCGGTAGAGGGGTCGTAGAGGGAAATTTGAAGGTCGTTATCGCCCAGAAACCAGTTGAATGCGGACCACGCTTCTTGACGCCAGCGGCCCTGTCCTGTCGTCCGGTAAGCTTCCACGCATCCAGATACCATTGCGCATGCTTCGATTGGCTGTTGGTCGAAACGGGCCTTTTCGTTTTCTTTGAATAGAAGCCTTCGGACCCAATCGGCACGAAGTGACCGTTCACTCCGCTTCGTTGGATTGATACCAACCACTTGAGGGCCTGGAGCCCGACCATTTCCATTTCAGCGTTCGCAAAGCGTATTCCTGACCTCAGGAGAGCTTGAGGAAGTCTGGCATTCGAATACGACAGGCTGTTTTCGAACCACTCCCACTCTTTGGTTTGATATTTTTGGTAGGAGTCCATCAGGCGATCGGCTAAGGAATGCGCTGCGGTCAGGGCTGCTCGATCTCCAGGAAATGAATCCAGATACTCGTGCAGACCCAAGAGAGCAAATGCGCAAGCGCGAGGGCTCCGGAACTCAACGGCCGCGGGAACGGCAAGTTCAAACAGACGACCAGCAGCCCCTCTGAGGCCTTCGTCCTTGGACTTGCCCAGTACGGTTCCCAATCCCCAAAGTGCTCGGCCGTGACTGTCTTCTGAGCCTTCCGACTCTTGCCATTGCCGATCGTAGCTCAGGCAATTTCTGAATCTCTTTGTCGTTTGGTCGAAAGCAAGCCATAAGAATGCCAGATACCGTGAGGCTAGATCGGCTGCTCCTGGCGGAGCGCCGGTTCCGATCTGTTCAAGAAGGATTGCGACGATGAGAGCGCGTGCGTTGTCATCCGTCGAATAGCCTTCAGGATAGTTCGGAACAACGAAGACAGCATGCTCAACGATTCCGGTGGCGTCGGTCATCCGGTAGAGGTGATCCAACTTTATAGCTGGAATCCTATCCAGAGCTTTTTCGGTGTTTTTTGCGGAAAACGTCGCCTGCGGGTTTCGCAGACGTTCGTTGTAGACCCGTTCGAAGCTTCCCATATATTCCTGTGCTACTGATTCCACACCATGCTTCTCGAGTGGAGATATGCGCGTTTCCGCATGGCATGGCGCCCGGTCTCATCCCGCAAGAGTTCCAATGTCTTGTCGGCAATGGCATGCGGGTCATCAAACGGGACGAGAACGCCTCGATTATTTTCGAGTAGTTCGATTGCGTGCAGATATGGAGTCGAGATGATGGCTTTGCCGGCGCTTAATGCCCGCGCAAGCGTGCCAGAGACAACCTGCTCCTTGTGCTTATACGGCGTGATGTAGATGTCCGCCGATCCGATCAACTCTTTCAGTTCCTGTGCGCTGACGAACTTGTTGTGAAAAATCACATGCGATGCGACACCCAGATCCCGCGCCATTCCCTCCAGGTAGAGTCGGTACTGATCACCCTCGCGGCGACGTATATGAGGCTGAATAATGCCCGCAACCATGTAGACGACATTCGGTTGGTCCGATGAGGATGGCCGGCAGTGCCTGAATCACGTTCTCATGGCCTTATTCGGAGAAAGGAGACCGAACGTCAGCATCACGTCTTTCCTTCGGTGCCGAAACAGTCTTTATAAAAGTTGGGATCGATGAAAGGGACGTCGGGAACACCGTGCGGGATGATGTCGATCTTGCTGGCAGAGACATGGAAGACTTCTCGCAGAATCTCGGCAGACAGTTGGCTCATGACGATCAACCGATCCGATAGTTCGGCGATCTCGTCCATTACCATTCGCTGATCGGAGTTGGGCTCACGGAGCACCGGGGAATGCAGGGTCGTGACGATGGAGACGTGCGTAGAGCGCGCAGCAGCTCCAAGGACATGACTGCCTGCCGCTCCGCCGAAGATTCCAAACTCGTGCTGCAGACAAACCAGATCGATTTTGCTGAAATTTAGATATTCCGCAGCCTGTCGGTACGACGATAGATTTCCTTCGGATAGTTCGAACCGAACACGTTCAGGATAAAGATATCCCTCGTCTGTGTCGTTCACCGGGAGCGCCAGTAACTAAAGTTGCTCCTGAACTCATCTCTTATCGCGTCACACAAGTCGGTAGTGAAAGTCGCGATACCGCACTGCCGTGGTGAATAATTTCCGACGATTGCGATCCTGCTCGGAAGGACCGAACGAGGTCTCACCGGCAGTCGCAGGTCTAGGTTCTCCTCGACGAGCACAGATCCCG
>CAWKNS010000002.1:0-26290 GCA_963850795.1 uncultured Acidobacteriota bacterium
CTGAAGCGGCGATCAAAGCTGGGGGAGAGTTGATAACTGCGGGCTCGACGAATCGCGCGGAATGGGTGGAGCATGTCGCGCAGATGGAAGACTTTGCGCCGGTGGAGGTGCGGCTTGATTCGGGCAGTCAGACGCTGCCGCCGGACTCCGAGACTGTGGGATGGGCATCGGACGCGGTTGGGTGGGTGCAGGAGATCGCGGAAAAGCGTGTGACGGCGCCGGAAGAGGCGGAGTTCGACGGTGTGTTTGTGCCGGAAGACGCCATGGCGGCGCGAGCGTCGAGAGCCGGTAAGTCGCGGCATACGATCGAGTTGGTGCTGGCGGTGGTGCTGCTGACGTGGGCGCTGGTGTTTCTCGGGTATCAGATGGGGAGCACGGGCGCGAACCAGTCAACGCGGGATTTGAGTGCGGCGAAGGTGGGCGCCGGGGCTGCTGGGGCGAACAAGATTGAACCCGGTAAGGCTGGGGTGGCGGGAGCAACGACGTCAGCTGAGGCGTTTCCGGAGCCGAGTCCAGTGCCGCCATTGGTGACGACGGGAAAAGTGTCGATACCGGATTTGAAGGCGAATCCGAAGGCGCTAGAGACACCACCGGCGGTCACGGGATCGAGTCGCAGGGGTGCGAATGTGGCGGCGACGAGGGCGCCATCGCCTAGCCCAACGCCGACTGCGGTTGTACGGGAGACGGCGAATGTGACAGGGGGAACTCAGGTGTTGGCGGGTCCAACGCCGACGGTGAATTCGGGAGTGGTTTTGCAGGTTGGCGCGATGAAGATGGAAGGGAACGCGACAGCACTGATGCAGGACTTGAAGAAGAAGAAGTTCACGGCGTTCGTGTACCGGCATGGCAACGACAATTTGTATCGCGTAGCCGTGGGACCATTTGGGGACAAGGACGCGAGCGCGAAAGTGAAGGCGGAGCTGCAGAAGAACGGGTACGCGGCGATTACCGCAAAGTGGACTAAGGACAAGGGTTAGCTCGGGTTCGGCGACGGCGGCCGGGGATTGGCGCCGGCTTAGCGCTCACCGGCAGTTGGGAGCGCGTAGGGCACGCGCTCGGGCAGTACAGTAACGTCACCTCAAACGATAACGAGTTCAGCGTAGGCGGTTCGGGTACCGCTATCCTATATATACTGAGAGTTGATGCGGAGGTGTGAGCCTCCGGTCGGTGTTGGTTTCTTTGTACGGCTGTCTGTCGTTAGGTGGGCTTGGATTGGGACTTTGGAGGCAGGGATTGACTGCGGCGACAAATGTCGTGGGTGAGGCTGTGCGGACGCTGCATCGGGTGATTGTGGAGAGTGTGTCGCCCGAGGTGGACGCGGGGCGATTTGCGATCAAGCGGATCGTGGGTGATGAGCTGCGCGTACGCGCGGACATTTATGCGGATGGACATGATTCGCTGGGAGCGCGGCTTTTGTGGCGGCGCGAAGATGAGCGAACGTGGAACGAAGCGCCCATGCGGCTGGACAACAATGACCGGTGGGAAGGCAGGTTCAAGCTCGAGAAGCTGGGACGGTATTTGTATACCGTCGTGGCGTGGGCGGACGCGTTTGGATCGTGGAGCAAGGATTTAAAGAAGCGGGCGGATGCGGGGCAGGATATTGCGGTGGATGTGTTGATCGGCGCGGAGATTGTGCGCGAAGCTTCTGGGCGGGCGCGTGGCGGTGATGCGAAGCAGCTCGCGGATATCGCGGCGAAGCTGGAGGATGTCGCGAAGAAGGATGGCAAAACGGCACTTGCGATTTCGCAGAATGCGGACTTGGCGCTGCTGGTGAATACGTGGCGGGATCGAACGGCGGATACGCGCTATGAGCGCGAACTAGCGGTGATGGTCGATCCGGAGAAGGCGCGATTCAGCACGTGGTATGAGTTGTTTCCGCGGTCGGTGACGACGGATCCAAAGCGGCACGGGACGTTTAAGGATGTGATTGATCGGTTGCCGTATGTCGCGGGGATGGGATTCGACATCTTGTACATGCCGCCGATCCATCCGATCGGGCGGTCGGAGCGAAAAGGGAAGAATAATTCAACGACGCCGGCGGCGGACGATACGGGAAGTCCGTGGGCGATTGGAGCGAAAGAGGGCGGGCACAAGGCGATTCATGAGCAGCTTGGGACGCTCGAGGAATTCAAGACGCTGGTGGCGAAGGCACGCGAGTTGGGGATCGATATTGCGCTCGACATTGCGTTTCAGTGCGCGCCGGACCATCCGTATGTGAAAGAGCATCGGGATTGGTTTCGCGAGAGGCCGGATGGAACGGTGCAGTACGCGGAGAATCCGCCGAAGAAGTATCAGGATATTTATCCGTTCAATTTTGAGAGCGTGGGCGCAAGGGAGCTGTGGGCGGAGCTGAAGAGCGTTTTCGATTATTGGATTGCGCAGGGCGTTCGCGTATTTCGCGTGGACAATCCACACACAAAGCCGTTCGCGTTCTGGGAGTGGGTGATCGGCGAGGTGAAGAAGGAGCATCCGGAGATAATTTTTCTGTCGGAGGCATTCACGCGGCCGAAGGTGATGTATCAGCTGGCGAAGCTGGGATTCACCCAGTCGTACACATATTTCGCGTGGAAGAACTCGCCTTTTGAGCTAACGGAGTATTTTGAGGAGATGAAGGATTTTGGGGTGTTCGAATATTTTCGTCCGAATCTGTGGCCGAATACGCCGGACATTTTGAACGAGTATCTGCAGAAGAGCGGGCGCGCGGGATTTATGACGAGGCTGATCCTGGCGGGAACTCTGAGCGGAAGTTATGGCATTTACGGGCCGGCGTATGAATTGTGCGAAGGGCGGCCGGTGCGCGTGGGCAGTGAGGAATATCTCGATTCGGAAAAGTATCAGATTCGAGTTTGGGACATCCATAATCCGAACAGCCTGCGGGACCTGATTACGCACGTAAACCGCATTCGAAAGAACAGCCCGGCGCTGCAACAGATGCTGGGTCTGGTGTTTCACCCGGTCGATAATTCGCAGCTCATCGCGTACAGTAAGGTGACGGAAGATCGGTCGAATATGATTCTGGTTGTGGCGAATCTGGATCCGCACAACCGGCAGGCCGGCTGGGTGAGTGTTGACGTGAAGGCGCTTGGGCTGGGCTCGGAAGAGTCATACCAGGTTCATGATTTGTTGACGGATGCGCGTTACGTTTGGCACGGTTCGAGAAATTTTGTGGATTTGAATCCGTCGGTGCTTCCGGCGCATATTTTTCAAGTACATTCGATCGGATAAGAGAGTACGGTTCAGATGCAGCACTGAGTGTTTGCCGTGTTCGCTGCGAACCGTGAAGTGATCGGCCCGTTTGCGTGTCGGCGGGAATACCACGAGGAGAGCAATCGTTGGCCCCGCAGGACGACAAGCTCTGGTACAAAGACGCCGTCATTTATCAGCTTCACGTGCGGACGTTTTGCGACAGCGACGGCAACGGCGTCGGCGACTTTCGCGGGCTGACGAACAAGCTCGACTACCTGCAAGAACTCGGGATCAACGCGATCTGGCTGTTGCCGTTTTATCCTTCGCCGCTACGCGACGACGGATATGACATCGCTGACTACACGTCGGTGAATCCCACCTACGGCACGATCGAAGACTTCAAAACATTTTTGAACGCGGCGCACAGCCGGAAGATTCGGGTCATCACCGAGTTGGTGGTGAACCACACGTCGGATCAGCATCCGTGGTTTCAGGAAGCGCGCAGTTCGCGGGATAACCCGAAGCGTGACTGGTATGTCTGGAGCGATACGGACGATCGGTACAAGGGCGTTCGCATCATCTTTATCGACACGGAGATGTCGAACTGGTCGTGGGATCCGATTTCGAAATCGTATTACTGGCACCGGTTTTTCAGCCATCAGCCGGACTTGAACTTCGACAATCCCGCCGTGACCGAAGCGGTGTGGGAAGTGATGAAGTTCTGGCTCGATATTGGTGTAGATGGGTTTCGTCTAGACGCTGTGCCGTATCTTGTGGAGCGCGAAGGAACGTCTTGCGAAAATTTGCCTGAAACGCATGCCGTCATCAAGGATCTGCGGGCGCGGCTTGACGACGCTTATCCGGGGAAGATGCTGCTGGCCGAAGCGAATATGTGGCCGGCGGACGTGCGCGACTACTTCGGTCAAGGTACGGGCGACGAATTTCACATGGCGTTTCATTTTCCGCTGATGCCGCGGATGTTCATGGCGGTGAAGCTGGAAGATCGCAAGCCAATCATCGAAATTCTGGAGCAGACGCCGCAGATTCCGGATGGGTGTCAGTGGTGCATCTTTCTGCGTAATCACGACGAGTTGACGCTCGAGATGGTCACCGATATCGAGCGGGACTACATGTACGACTCGTTTGCGAACGACAAGACGATGCGGATCAATCTCGGCATCCGGCGGCGACTGGCGCCGTTGCTGGAGAACGATCGGCGGCGCATCGAGCTGTTGAATGGGTTGCTGCTTTCGATGCCGGGAACGCCGATCATTTACTACGGCGACGAAATCGGGATGGGCGACAACGTTTACCTTGGCGATCGAAACGGAGTTCGAACGCCGATGCAGTGGAATGGCGGCTGGAACGCTGGATTTTCAGCGTCCGACCCGGAAAGGCTGTATTCGCCGCTGATTTCGAATCCGGTGTATGGATATCAGTCGGTGAACGTGGAAGCGCAGCGGCGCACGGAGCATTCGCTGCTTTCATGGACGAAGTCGGTGATTCAGACGCGAAACTCGTTCCGCGTGTTCAGCCGGGGCTCCATTGACTTCCTTAGCCCGTCAAACCACCGTGTGCTGGCGTACATCAGGCAGTTGGGCGAAGAAAAAGTGCTGGTGGTCAACAATTTGTCGAGTTCGGCCCAAGCTGTCGAGCTAAACTTGCAAAGCTTCAAGGGGCATATCCCGATTGAAATGTTCGGCAGGAACTTGTTTCCGCGAATCGGAGAATTACCTTATTTATTGACGCTCGCGCCATATCAATTCTTCTGGTTCCGATTGCGACGTATTTGACTTTGAACTCGCCGCGCGCCGAGTGTAAATTTCTAGAGTTTCCCTGATTGCTGCAATCTGATAAGTGGTAGCTGAGCAGGAGCGGACCTTTTTGGCCGATGAAAGCCTACTCTCGGAAGATCTACTTCGCCAGTTGATGAGCGTTGGCGAAGCAGATTTGCTCGTTGCGATCCCGACGTACAACAACGAAGGGACAATCGGGCAGGTCATCCAGGCGATCGAAGACAGCTACCAGCAAAACTTTGTGCGTGACCGAGTCGCGATCCTGGTGGTGGATGGCGGTTCATCGGACCAGACCCAGCAAATCGTCGCAAACTTAAATGGGAAGAAGGACTCGATTCGGCGAGGCATTACGTCGCTCAGGACGGTGCATCGCATCACCGCTCAGTATGGCGGGCCGCTCGTCATCGCAAGGCGCTGCGCTGAAGATTGTGTTTTCCGCAGCGGATTTGCTGCGCGTAAGGGCCTGTGCAGTCGTGTCGCCGGCAACGGCCACGCTTGATCCCGCTTGGGTGGCGAATCTTTTGCGTCCGGCGTACCGGCAAGATTTTGCTTTTGTCGCACCACTGTATTCCCGTACCAAATTTCAAGGGTTGCTTGCGCGCAATCTGTTGTATCCGATGAGCCGTGCGGTGTTCGGCGTTCGCATTCGAGAGATGTACGCGGACGAGTGGGGATTCTCGGGGCGGCTGGCAACGGAATGCGCGTCGCAGTCATTGGATGAGGCGGTTCGGGCTCGGCCTGAAGCGTGGATGGCGGTCAATGCGATCTGCAACGGGATGAAGTGCAGTCAGTCGTATCTGGGACCGAGAACCGCGACCCCCGGCGGCCCGGACATCATCGAGACGATTCGCCAGACCGTCGGGAACCTGTTCTATTGCTGCGACAAGTTCCAGGATCATTGGCTCGATCGCAATGGCACAGAGGGCGTGCAAACGTTCGGCTCGGACCACGAGCTCACGCCCGAGGATGCACCGGCGCAGACAGGACAAGAGCTTCGAGCTATTCCGCACTGGCGTCCAGAGTTTGCAGGATGTCTTGAAGTCGATTCTGGCGAAAGAGACGCTCGCGCAGTTGAAGCAGATCGCCGCGAAGGAGATCGATCAATTCGATTTCCCGTCGGAGCTATGGGTTCGCATCCTGTATGACTTCGCGGCGGCGTACCACCGTACGTCGATTGCGCGCGACCACATCTTGCAGTCACTCGTCCCGCTGTATCGCGGACAACTTTTTTCATTTTTGGCGGACCACGCCCAATCAACCCCCGAAGAAATGGAAGCCGACACGGAAGCGCTCTGTCTCGAGTTCGAAAAGCAGAAGCCGTATCTGATCGAGCGCTGGAAGGCGAAAAGCTGAGGTGAAACGATGAAAGACACGATCATCCAGGGATTGCAACAGGCCTACCAAAACATGGCGCAAATGATCGCGCAGTTCTTGCCACGCCTGGTCGTGATGCTCGTCATCGTAATCACGGGCGTGCTGGTTGCGTACGCGTTCAAGTACGTGGCGCGTATGATTTTGCGGCTGACGAAGCTGGACCGATTGTCGGAAGAAGCGGGGGCGTCGAAGGTTCTGCGTATGGCGGCGCTGCCGTCGATGACGGAGGTGCTGAGCCGGTCGGTGTTTTGGATCACGCTGCTGGGCTTCATTCTGGTAGGCATCAGCGTTTTGAACATCGCGGGGCTGCAGGAGCAAATCTCGCGTTTGTTGCGATTGCTGCCAGAAATTGTTGTTGCGATGTTGATTCTGTTTTTGGGTTTGGTCATCGCAAACTTCTTGTCGCGCGCGGTCCTGCTGGCTTCGGTGAACAGAGGCTATGGTTCGGCGATGCTATTCAGCTGGTCGGTGCGTTTCATCATCTGGATTTTGGCGATTACGATGGCGCTGGACGAACTGAGCGTTGCGCGTCAGACAGTTTTGGCGGCTTTCTCGATCGTTCTCGGCGGGTGCATGCTCGGCTTGGCAATTGCGTTTGGGATAGGCGGGCAGGATTTGGCGCGCAAAATCCTGGAGCGATCGCTGGCGGAGAAAAAGACGGACGATTCCGACGAGCTGCAGCCCCTCTAGTTGCGGCCCTGTAGAAGTTGCGACCACGCACCGACTTGGTGAATCGAACCTGTACCTATCGGATCGGGAGGCGGACATGGCCGAGATCGGTGCGGGGAAGAAAATGGCATCTACCCTACAAACAGCTCTGGAAGCACAACTCCCCGACTATTTGTTGAAGCAGCGATGGTTTGGCGGAAAGGCGCGGAAGATTGCGTCCGTCGAAGTCGTTGATACGCTGCCGATTCCGGTGAGCGGCGGGAATGCGTTTATTTTTGTCGCGAGCGTTCACTACGCCGATGGAGCGGACGAGTTTTACGCGATTCCGCTGGCTCGTTCGGAAGGTGCGGGTGCAGAAGGATTGAAAGTGCCGGGGCCAGATGGCGGCTCGATCATGCTGGCAGATGGGCTGAAGAATGTAGCGTTCCTGACGGCGCTGGCGGAACTCATCGAAAAGGGAAGTGCCGTTGGCGGTGAAAAGGGTGAACTTCGCGGGTTACAGACAACCGCATATTCGAAGCTTTCGCCAGATCCGGTGGTGAGTCTCACGCCGAAGCCGGTCGGTGCGGAACAGAGCAACACTTCGATTATTTACGGCAATCGGCTGATCCTCAAATTCTTTCGGCGAATTCAGGAAGGAATCAATCCCGATCTGGAGATCGGGCAGTTCCTGACGGAGAAAACCTCGTTGAAGAGTGTGCCGCCGCTTGCGGGGACGATTGAGTATCAGGCGCGCGATGGTAAGCCCATGGCGCAGGGCATGTTGCAAAAATTTGTACCGAATCAGGGCGACGCGTGGGGATTTACGCTGAAGGCGCTCGCCAATTACTACGACGAAGTGCGAAGGATCACGAAGGCTGGAACGACGGCGGGTACAGTGACGGGCGTCGCTTCAGCGGGCACGAGCGGCGAGGTTGCGCCGGATGTGGCGAAGAGCAGTGTTGAGACGTATTTAGCAGCCGCGGAATTGTTGGGGCAGCGCACCGCGGAAATGCATTTGGCTCTGGCATCGGATGCGAGCGATCCGGCCTTTGCGCCGGAGCCGTTCACGATGGAATCGCAGCAGGCGCTGGAACAGTCGATGAGCGGGCTGCTCATTCGCGTCTTCGCGTTGCTGCGCGACAAAATGAAGCATTTGCCGAGTGAGTGGCGCGGCAAGGCGGAAAGATTGGCCGCGAGCGAGAGTGAAATTGCTGCGCGCTTCAATGGTGCGCTGCGCGAACCGATTCGCGCGATGCGGACGCGCATTCACGGGGACTATCACCTTGGGCAGGTTCTGAGGACGGAGAGCGACTTCGTGATCATCGATTTCGAAGGAGAGCCTGCGCGGTCGATCGAGGAACGGCGCGTGAAGCGATCTCCGTTGCAAGATGTCGCGGGAATGCTGCGGTCGTTTCACTATGCTGCGTTCGCGCCGTTGTTGGGAGAAGATCGCGTGCAAGGCGATGACGTCACGCGGATGGGTGTTTGGGCTGAGGCGTGGAATTCGTGGGTGGCGGAAAGATACTTGGGGAAGTATTTCGCAACGGCCAAAGATGCGGCGTATCTGCCTGCGACGCAGGCGGAGATTCAGACTGTGCTTGAACTGCATTTGCTGGAGAAGGCGATCTACGAACTCGGTTACGAGCTGAATAATCGGCCGACGTGGGTGGGAATTCCGCTGCAGGGGATTAGCAAACTGCTATCGCTCTGACGGTCCGCCTTTTCGAGAAAGTTCGCCGGTGAGTAAGGCGACCGGGAATTGGGCCAGGTCTTCCATTCGAATTACTGCGGATCCGTTTTTCCGCTGCGTCTTAACGATGCCATTCGTAAACGCATTCCTCCACTCGGCTGGCGTGGATTTCGGCAGTTGTATCGCTGCGTCTCCCCAAAATTTTCCGGAGCTCTGCGGCGGCAAGGGAAAGCCGGCGCGAGCTAACCACCGCGGTACCACAATCACCGCCCATTTTTTCTGCAGGCGACGGGCGAACGCCGAGATGTGTTCGGAGCGCTTGCCGCGAACGCCGAGTGTGAGAAATTCGCCGTCGGAGTAGAGGTCTGGGTGCTGCGCGCGCTGTTGCAGCGCTTTCCAAATCACGTAGAGCTTGATGCTGCCGTCGCGCCAGTTTCTGGCAACCTCAACATAAGACGGAGACGGTGCTTCGTTCAGCGCACGGAGCTTGGTCAACGCTTGCTGACGCTCTTCGAAGTTCACCTGACGGCGGTTGTCGGGATCGACCAGCCGAAAATCCCACAAGTCCGAGCCCTGATAAAAATCGGGAACGCCGGGCGTGGCGATCTTCAGAAGTGTTTGTCCAAGCCCATTCGCCATACCGTAGAACGCAGTCTGCTTTTGAAACTCAGTGAAGTCAGCGAGGAATTTGTTCTTCGCGCCCGGCTTGAGAATTGCGGAGATAAATCGCTCGAGCGCCTGCTCGTGCTTCAAATTGGGGCGCGTCCAGCGCGTGTGAACCATGGCTTCGCGCGTAGCCTTGATGGCGTACTCTTTCACTCGGCCTGCGAACGATGCGTGGTCACCGTCGAATGGCCACGCGCCGAGCAGAGTCTCGTACAGGAAGATTTCTTCGTTTCGGTCTGGCACAGCTGCGCCGTCGATCGTCTTGCGATGAGCCGCGTTTAGCTTCGACCATCGATCAAGATGCTTCTGCCACATCGCCGGGATTTCCGAGAGCACATTGACTCGGGCACGAACGTCTTCGCCACGCTTCGTGTCATGCGTCGTGGACGCATTCATCGCGTGCGGCCAATCCTTTTGGCGCGTCTTGATGTAGCCGGGAAAATCCGCAGCAGGCGCCGTCGATGGGCGCGGATCGCCGCCAACCTCGTTCAATGAAATTAGCGGATTGAAAAGGTAGAGGAAGGTGTCTTCGAACGCCTTCGCCATGATCGGGCCGGTGAATTGCTGCCAGCGCATGACAAAAGCCAGCCGAGCTTCGCGTTGGCCGGGCAAAAGGTGCGGCCGATTTCGAAGGAGGAGCACATCGGCAAAGAAATCGAATGCTTGCGAATTCAGTTGAGGTGCTTTGATACGCGCTCGTTCAATCGCGTGTTCGATGCGGCGTTTGTCTTCGTCCGCGACATCGAGGTTGCTGATGTAGGTGCGATAGACCGAAAGTTGCGCGGTCACCTCGATCAAAACCTGATTCAGCTCGAGCCGGGGAATTTCGCGTGCGTAGCGGTCGCCACGGGCAAGCATCTGAAATTGTTGCCCCGCTGCGCGGATTTCGACGCCGAGCAGAATCGACATGACGAGCTTTTTCTTTTGGTAGAGAAGATCGTCGTAGGCGATCTCTTTGCCGATGAAGCGCGAATAGATGCTCTCGATTTGGCGCGCGCCCTTCGGATCGACGAAGAACGCGCCGAGAGCGTTGACGAAGTCATAGCCCGTTGTGCCAGTCACGGGCCAAATATTGGGCAGCCGTTCGTGACGAGCAAGAATTTTTTCGACGAAGATCGGGAGGCGCAGATTGCCTTTGCTTTCGCCGGCCGCTGAGTCCTCGCATGGGGCGGCGTGATTGATCGCTACGCAGACACGTTCATTCAGTTGGCGCAGATAGCCGAGAGGGTCACGCAAGCCATCGATGTGATCGATGCGCAAGCCGTCCAAGCTATTTTGTTCAATCATGCGAAAGATCAGCGCATGCGTAGCTTCGAAAACCAGCGGGTCCTGCATGCGCTGGCCGACAAGATCATTGATGGTAAAAAAGCGGCGATAATTGATCTCTTCGTTGACGTTCTGCCAGTAGGCAAGCAGATAGTGCTGCTGCGCCAAAAGTGTTTCGAGTGACGAAAAGCTCGATGGTTCTTTGGGCTGGCCTTGGAGGCCGTTGAGATTTTGCGAAATGAAATCGCCGATTTTGGGATCTTGCGCCATGAGTTGACGGAGGCGTTGCCGGAGCGATTCGAATCGTAGACGTCGGTCTGCACCGGCGTCACGCACGGCCATCGTGTCGTCGGTGAGAGCCGCCGCGGCCGCTGCGATACCCGAATATTCTTGATACGAAGGGGAATCTTCGCCGAGCGCATCACGAAGGTCGTTTAGTCGTCGGCGCAGAACCAGATGATAAGTGGCGGGTGCGAGAGGGAAGAGCGAGTCGAAATATTGGACGTAGAATTTACCTTCGACGACGACTGGCTTGAGTTCTTGATGCTCGAGCGCTTCGCCGAACGGGCGCCCCAGCACAGGTAGAAGAACTTTGCCTTCGAGTATCCGCGACGGCGGGCGCCAATCGATGTCGAAGTACGACGCGTAGGCGGATTCGGGACCATTCTCGAGCACATCCATCCACCAGGCGTTTTCGCTGCTGGCCGACATGTGATTGGGAACGATGTCGAGGAGCAAGCCCATACCGCGCTCGCGCAGCTTTTCGCGAAAGGCCAGGAAGTCAGCTTCGGTGCCGAGTTCGGGATTCAGTCGCGTGGGATCGGTGACATCGTAGCCGTGGCCGCTGCCGCGCCGCGCGGTGAGGATCGGCGAAGCGTAGACGTGAGTGATTCCGAGGTCGGCAAGGTAATCGACGATCTTCGCCGCGTCTTGAAACGTGAAATCCTTGTTGAATTGAAGTCGATATGTAGAGAGAAGGCGCGGACGGGCTGAATTGGTCGTCGGCATGAGGAGTCGGTCAGTTTCTTCGAGTGTCGGAGTTCGCGCTTGATTGTTCGTAAACGACGAAGGACCGAGGTTGCAACGTCAACTGTACCGCATCGCCGCCTTCGAGTTTGTCCGGCGAGGTCGATGGGCCTCTCCATTGCGGATCGGCGGAATCGAGCTGCTTCGTCCACGTTCCGGATGAAAGATTGAACGATAATGCCGTCGCGCTATCGCCGAAGTGAAAAAGCTCGGCAACGCGTGTTGAGCCGGTATTTCTAACTACGAGGATAGCTGAGGGCAATTCCTCGACAGCAGTTGGCCGAATGCTGCTGAGGTTCCGCGTTCGCCGATATTCGAGCAGCATTCTGTAAAACAACCAAAGCGTGCGGTGGGGTTCCTGCTCAACTAAAGAATGATCGAGTCGGGAGCGTTCGAACGTCTCTTCCGATTGTGGATCGGGAATCTGACCCTTCCAACCAAAATGCGAAAACTCAGCCTGCCGGCCTTTTCGCACGGCATCGATCAAACCTTGGTCGCCGTGGCTGATGAAATATTGGAATGGCGCTTTCTCTCCGTATTCTTCGCCCATGAATAACATTGGAGTGAACGAACAGAGAATCGTCACTCCGGCAACAAGTTTCAATCCTTCGAAGTCGGTCAACTGGCTGATGCGGTCGCCGAGCGCGCGATTACCGACTTGATCGTGATTCTGGATACAGACGACGAATTGCTCCGGTTCGAGCTTGAGAGGCGAATTCCCATGGCGGCGTTCACGATGCGGCGCGTAAATCCCGTCGTAATACCAGCCGTTCGAAAGCGTCTTGGCTAGATGATGAATCGTTCCGAAGTCGCCGTAGTAGCCCGCGGTTTCTTTCGTGATGAGCGCGTGCAGTGAGTGGTGAAAATCATCGCTCCATTGCCCATGCATCCCTAAGCCCTCAGCTTCGGGTCCGGTCGGAAGCGCCATGCGCGCATCGTTCAAGTCGCTCTCGGCGATGAGCACGATCTCGCGCCCCAATCGCCGCGACAGCGCGCGCACTTCATTCGAAAGTTCCGCAAGAAATGGGTTTGCGCTCGCGTCGTAAATGCTGTGGACCGCGTCGAGCCTGAGCGCGTCGAGATGAAAAGTCTCGAGCCAATACAACGCGCTCTGAATGAAAAAATGGCGAACGTGGTCACTCCGCCGGCCGTCGAAATTCAGCGCCGAGCCCCAAGGCGTGTGATAGAAATCGGTGAAATACGGGCCGTAGTCGTTGAGGTAATTTCCCTCTGGCCCAAGGTGGTTATAAACCACATCGAGACACACGGCGAGTTTCTTCGCATGCGCAGCGTCAACAAATTTTTGAAGATCGGCAACGCTGCCGTAGGTGTTTTGGAGAGCAAACGGAAAAACTCCGTCGTATCCCCAGTTTCGTCGCGCCAGGAAATTGCGATAACGGCATCAACTCGATCGTTGTGACACCAAGTTCGGCTAATCGATCGAGATGAGGAATGAGCGGCGGACAACGTGCCTTCACGTGTGTACGTTCCGACGTGGAGTTCGTAGAAGACGCTATCGCGAAGCTTCACGCCCTTCCACGCCTGATCCGTCCACCGAAACGTCGAAGGATCGACGACTTGCGATGCTTTGTGAACACCGTCGGGCTGAAATCGCGAGGCCGGATCGGGCCGCAAGTCGCCGCCATCGAGGCGATACAAGTATCGAGCGCCTGACTCGATCCCATCGACATTAGCAGCGCGAAAATATCCAGCTGCATCGCGCTCCATCGTGATCGATTTAGCCGAAGCGAGATCGAGATGTTGCACACTACCGCGTTGAGCTAGCTCTGAAGGAAAAAGCAACAGCTCGATTTGTTTTCTGTTGGGCGCCCACACCACGAACTGCCAACGTCCATCCGCGGCACGGGTCGCCCCCAATTCCGGCGGGCGAATGGGCTGAGAGTCGCTCAAGCGGTCGAAGTTACGCCTTTGTCGATTCTTTTTTCGTGAGCGACTGCGCCACCGACGATGTCGATGGTGATGCCGCCGTGTTCGTGGAAGTGCTCACGGGATATCGCTTCTTGACCATAATCGTCAATTTCTCGTCCTTCAGCGTAGCACTCGCCGTCGATGGTTCAATTTCGGTATTCAGATCGTGCGTGAGGAAAATCTCGCGCTCCGTCATACCTTGCGTACTCGCTCACTCTTGATCTGCTCCGACTTCTCCGCGCGAACTGTAACGCTCGTTGGCGTCAGGCAAATCTCGACATCGTCTGCTGAACCGTCTGGAATCGACGCATTCAGTGCCAGCCAGCTTCCCGATTCGCGCACTTCGATTCCACGCTGCAATACTTCGTTTTCCGCTTGAATCCAGTGTTCGTAATCATTGCCGGGCTGGCCGCCGGAATTCTGGTAAATGTCATACGCGCGCTCTGCTACGCGCTGGCGGACCTTATCCTGAAATGATGCATTCTGATCTTCGCTAACAATTTGAGGAGTCTTGGAACTGCCGCTGAGGGCCGATTTGGGACTTGCCATAAAGCACCTTGCCTTGAATTTGGGGGAGGCCGAACCGTAAAGAACGGCCGGGAGGCGGCCGTGCGGTGAACGCAAACGATTTCAGCAGCGAACGGGACGCTTCCTACAATCAGTTAAGATGCAGCGGGCGTCACAAACAATACAGAAAATTGTGTATACAGCGAGCGAACGTCGGCGCGCTGTACGATGAACGAGCAATATCGCTGAAGATTTACGCCGCCGTAAAAATCAGGCAGCCGTGTTGGCCTTCGAAGGCGCAACCGCCCAGTTTTCCTGCCCAGCCTTCGCGCCCACCGCGGCTTCCGCACCTGCAGCCGCAGTTTCATCCGCCGCGCCGGAAGGTTCGAGCTGCACATTCCGCAGCGTCTTCTCATGCAACAGGCGCTCGATCGATTCCACCATCGGTTCGGAGTGGAAGCGACGTACAGACGAACCGTTGCACAGAATATTGGCAACCGCCATCAAGCTCATCCCCGAGTGGTGCGCGAGCCAGCAGCGGCAGATCTCAAACTTCTCGCCCTTCTTCAGGCGCGACTTCGTGTAGTCGACCGACTCGTAAAATCCATGGGAGCCGAGGAAACCGAGGTCCTTCATCCGCTGAATGTTCTTGATCGCGCCCTTCGCATCGACCATCAAACTGAGGAACGTGGAATAGGGCGAGACCACGAGGTCGCGCGACAGATCCCGGCTAATTGCGATACCTGGCACGCCGAACGCTTCGTAGTGGTAGTGGCCCGCTGCGTTGATGATCGAGCAGGACGCTTCCGAAATGCCCCAAGGAATTCCTTTTTCCTCGCCATATTTCTGTTGCGCACGCACGGCTCCGCGCGTTGTCTCGTCGATGATGGTGTTCGGGAAGATTTTCATCCACAGAGTCGGCATCAGGTATTCGAACATGGTGCCCGTCCAGGACAGCATCACCTGTTCGTCTTTGTAGCTGGTCATCTTGCGTTCCAGCGCCATCCAGCTCTCTTGCGGCAGCTCGCCCTTCGCAATCCCAGTGAACACGCCCGATCGAACTTCCGATGCCATCAAGTCGTAATGACTCGGCGTGAATTTGCCTTCTTCCACGTTGTAGCCGGTAAACATCAGCTTCTTCTTCGCATCGAAGAAGAAAGTGAAA
This sequence comes from uncultured Acidobacteriota bacterium, assembly GCA_963850795.1. GTDB lineage: Bacteria > Acidobacteriota > Terriglobia > Acidiferrales > UBA7541 > Acidiferrum. The sequence goes on from CAWKNS010000002.1 coordinate 15,257, forward strand.
TCCATGCTCTTTGCCAGCGCATCGGCGCGTTCTGCAACACGCTCCAGCCGCGTCGTCATGCTCTTCGCGATGCTGCTGGTGCGCCCAACCGCCGAGCGCAACAACTGAACCGCCGAGCGCGACTCCACATTGGCGCCACCCTCTTCGAACATCCGCCACAATTTTTGGTCGAGCGTGTGGCAAATCTTGGGGAGCGCTTCGAGCGTCAGCTTTTCAGCCGGCACCAGCTCGAGCACGCCGGGTTCAGCCGTGCACTTCGCGAACTGTGGCTGTAGCCATGGCGCGAAGTCGTACACCAAGCTCTCGAGGTGAGAGATGCGGAGGCGGAGTTCGTAAACCCACCATTGAGCCTCAGTCTCAATGGGTTCAGTCGAAAGTTTCTTGGCCAGGGCAACGGTGACGCGCTCGCACCCTGCCAAGGCATCGATCCACGTCGCGGGCGAATCGCTCAACGAGGCGATTTTCTGCTTCATCTCGCGAACGCCGGCGAGCAATGACTCGTCCTGATTTTCCGACTTGAAGATTTCTTCGATCGTATCGAGGTGATCGCGCAACCCTTGCAGCGTCTCGGGTCGGAACAGCGGCTCGCGAATCGCGCCAAGGCAGCCTTGTTTTACGGTCCACAATGCGGCGACGAGGTTGCCGTTATCGACCGCGGAGACGAACCGCGGCTTCACCGCGTCCAGCGTGCGATTGTCGTACCAGTTGTACATCTGGCCTTCGTGGCGCGGCATCTTGTCGATCGAATCGAAAGAACGCTCGGTGTCGGTCAGGAATTCGGGAAGCGTGAGGAAGCCAAGGTCCATCGCCGCGAGGCGAGAGTTCAAAAGCAGGCCGAGGTTCGTCGTCGAAATGCGGTGAACAACCAAGGCTGTCGGGCTTCATGATCGTGTCGGGAATCATGAAGTTTTCTTCCGCCGTGCTGAATTCGCGGAACAGCCGCCAGGTGCGCAGCGCCGAATGTCGCAGCAGCTTTTTGTCTTCGGCTTCGATCTTTGCGTCCGGCTTCCGAACCGGCAGATCGAACCACTGTTGGATCGGCTTTTGAAGTCCCCACAGAATCAGCATTGGCAGCGCAATCATGAACGACGCCGGACGCTCCAGCGCGACAATCACGCCAACGAGAAACGCAATCCACGGCGTCAATTGCAGATAAGTCTCGACTGGCGTCCTCTTACCATAATTGCTCTCCGCTTCCGCCGCCGTTTCCCATTCAAGCAACCGCTCGTGAGTGACCGTCATGCGAACGATCGATCGAACGATGGCATCGATCGTCACGAGAGCCTGATGGCAGAGCGCGCCGATTCGAATGAACAGGTTGATCGACGCGATTCCGAAGTCCGTCGCCCAGCTCTTCCAAAACGCGCTGCTGAATACGCCGCTGCCAGCGCGCAAGATCGACATCGTGAACTGGTAGAACGTCGGAGCAGCAATTACGGCTAGCGTCGCCAGCGTCCAGTAGACGGCTTTGCCGGGGAAGAAGAGCCACGCGCAAAGGAACATCACGAACGTCGCGATTTCCGTCAAGCTGCGGCGCAGGTTGTCCAAAATCTTCCAGCGCGAAATAACCGACAGCGGATTCGGCGAATAGTTGCCGAAGAAGTCCGGCACCCGCGGCAGCAACCAGAAAATAATTTGCCAGTCGCCGCGCACCCAACGGTGCTTCCGCCGGCTAAACGCGCTCATGTGCGACGGATAGTCGTCAACTACCTCAATGTCAGAAACCAATCCGGCCCGCGCATACGAGCCTTCCACCAGGTCGTGGCTCAGAATCACGTTGCACGGGAAGCGGTGTTCGACGACCTGCTGGAACGTCTCGACTTCGTAGATGCCCTTGCCGGTGAAGCTGCCCTCGCCGAACAAATCCTGATAAACGTCCGACGCCGCGCGCGCGTAAATATCGAATCCCGCGTCCGCCGAGAAAATCGAAGCCAGGCGCGAACGCTGCGCCGAATCAATGCTGATCTCGACGCGCGGCTGCAAAATGCCGTAGCCATCGACGACGATGTTCTTCTCGGGATCGATGATCGCGCGGTTCAGCGGATGCGCCATCGTGCCGATCAGCTTGTGCGCTGCATCGCGTGGAAGCTGCGTGTCGGAATCCAGCGTGATCACATACTTCATCGACTTCAGCAGGCCAAGATTGCCGGCCTTAACGGGAAAGTTGTCGCTCGTGCCGAGCAGCAGCTTATTGAAATCGAGCAGCTTGCCGCGCTTGCGCTCCCACGCCATCCAGATGCCTTCGGAAGCGTTGTAAGCGCGATGGCGATGGAAGAGGAAGAATGAGCCGCGACCTTCCCCCGCATACTTCGCATTCAGCGCCTGAATCATGTGCGAGCACTGATCCGCGAGCTTGTCTTTCTCGTCGAACTGTTGCGCCGCGTCTGGTGGATCGGTCAGCAATGCGAAATGGATGTTTTCGTCGCGGTTGGCGAGGAAGCGAATCTCCAGATCGCGCACCATGCGCATCATGCCGCCTTCGCTCGTCAGCAGCGTCGGCACTACAACCATCGTCGTGAAGTCCGCCGGTACGCCTTTCTCGAAATTCAATTTCGGCAGCGATTGAGGAGGGAAGAGTGTCGTCGCCATCTGGTTGATCAATGCGATCGCGCATTCCGCCGCCGGCAACAGGAACAGCAGCACGATCACCCAGCCGTTCACTTTGCCGCGTGAACCAAACACCGCCGCGGCCATGATCGCCAGCGTCAAAAGCTCGATCCCGAGAATGTACGAAAAATCGGGCCATCGCTTGATGAGCCGCTGGGCGCGCTCGGTCAATGTCGGGCGATACTCGATCGCCGCTCTCAAGTTGCTTTCGGCCCTCGTCCACGAGGTAGTAGCCGACGTGCGATTGACGCAGCCGCACGCGCGCATCCGGCGACGCCTGAATCGGCCGCGCCAGCTCGACAATTTTTTCGGCGACTTGCTGCTCGGTCGCTTTCGAACGCTCCGCCAGCGCCGAAATCAATTTGCGATAGTGGTCGCGACTCTCGAAATCCATCGACGCGTATGCGTCGCACGGATCGCGCCGCAGCACGTGTTCGATCGCATTCACGCGTTCGAACATTTCTTTCCAATCCGTTCCATCCACGCGCCGCAGGCTGATGATCAGCTTCGTCATCAGCGACACTGGCTGTGCTTCCTTCGCAGCCTTCTCCGCCGCTAGTTCTTCCGTGGTCTTTGGCTTCGCGTCCGCTGGTTCGAGTGGCTCGAAGCTCTTCAATACATCGATCGCCTTCGCTTGCTCTGCAACGCCTTCCAGCACCGTCATCTTCGTGAACGACTGCAATTGCCACAGTTCGTTCATCTCCAGCGGTGCGATTTCCTGGATCGCGTTGAAATACTTCTCAAATGTCTTTTCGTCGAATTGCTCGCCAACCGTCTTCAGGTAACTCTCAACCGCAACGTATGCCCGCGGCAGCTTTTCCAGCCCACGTAGCGCCGCTTCTCCGGCCTTCACCTGCGGCAGATCGCCGACCTTCTTCAACATCGCTTTCGTCTGCTGCAAGGAACTCCGCAGCGCCGCCGCGCTCGCCATAAAAATCTGCGCATCCCCGACCGGTTTCTGTCCCGGCGAATTCGCATCGCGCAGCTCAACCAATTTCGCTTCGATGACCGCCTTTACGGCCTTCCACTTCGTCTCGATCGCGACAATCTTTCCGTCCGCGTCCAACTCGCTCCACGAACGCGCCTCTGTATCCGCTGCCTCGCGCAGCTCAACGTCGCCAATCTCCGAGTTTTGCCCGGCGCCGACGTAGTCCTTGCGCAAGCCGCCAATGCGTGGCAACTCCGCCGCCACTATCGGCTGATTGGGATCGAATGCGGGATGCTGTTGCGTAGCCATCGTTTCGTCCTTATCGGTAACTTGCTGCCTGCAACTCGAACATTTCGGCGTAGCGGCCCTTGTTCTGCAAAAGTTCATCGTGCGGGCCCTGCTCCGCGATCTGTCCGCCTTCCAAAACCAAAATCCGGTCGGCCATTTTCACCGTCGAGAAGCGGTGCGAAATCAGCAGCGCCATCTTTCCCTTGGTGAGTTCGGCAAACCGCTCGAACACTTCATGCTCCGAACGCGCATCGAGCGCCGCGGTCGGTTCGTCGAGCACCAGCACCTGCGCGTCGCGCAGATAAGCACGCGCCAGCGCGATCTTCTGCCACTCGCCGCCCGACAAATCCGTGCCGCCTTCAAACCGGCGCCCCAGCAACTGGTTGTAGCCGTTCGGCAGCTTGCGAATCACGCCTTCCGCCAAACTCTTCTGTGCCGCCGACCGCACGCGGAACGTGTTGTCTTGCTCTTCGATGCGCCCGATCGCGATGTTCTCGCTCGCCGTCATGTCGTAGCGCACAAAATCCTGAAAGATGACGCCGATCTCTTTCCAAAGGTCTTCGAGGTCGTAGTCCCGCAGGTCCACGCCATCCAGCAAAATCCGTCCGCCGGTCGGGTCGTACAGCCGCGTCAGCAGCTTCACGATCGTCGTCTTGCCCTGGCCGTTTTCGCCAACCAGCGCGATGCGTTCCGTCGGCCGCAGATGAAGCTGACATTGCTCAAAACCTGGCGCGTCTGCCCGGGATAGTTGAACGAAACATTCTGGAATTCGAATCCCAGCCGGATCGGCCGCGGCGCGGGCAGGGCATTGGGCTTCGAGAAAACGCGCGGCTTGAGATTGAAGAAATCCAGCAGATCGGTAATGAACATCGCCTGATCGGCGATCGTCGAAAACGTCGTGAACACCGACTGAATGTTCGAACTCGCCAGCGCAATCGCGCCGACCATGAAATAAAACGTGCCGATGTCCAGCGAACCCGTGACCGTCTTGTAGATCACGAACGCGTAGCTGCCGTAGTATCCGAGCGCGCTCAGCGTCGTGAACACCGTGCCAACAAGCAGCCGCCGCTTCGCCAACTTCACATTCTCGGCATGCAAGTTGATTCGAAAGCTTCGAATATCGCCCGACGAGATAATTCGCCAAGCCGAACAGCTTTAGTTCCTTCGCGCTTTCCTTGCTGCCGCCAACGATGCGCAGATAATCCATCTCGCGCTTCGCAGGCGTCTGCTTGAAATTCAGCGAATACCCATGAACGCAAAATGCGTCTCGCCCATGAACGCCGGGATCACGCAGGCGATGAGCACCAGCAAAATCCACGGCGACAAAAAGATGATCCCGCCCGCCATGCTGATCGTCGTCACAAGCTGCTGAATCAGCATGCCCGTCGACTGGATCATCACCAGCCGATCCGTGCCCTGCACCCGCGCCCGCTCCATCTTGTCGTAGAAGAGGGGGTCTTCGAAGGTCGTCAGGTCGAGCTTCGAGGCGTGCTCCATGATCCTCGTGCTGATGTGCTTGCTGTAGCGGTCGGCGAGAACGACTTCGAAATACGCGACCAGGCGAATCAAAACACCCGCCAGCAAGCCGGCGAGGGCGAATTCGAGTCCAACGAGGTACCAGAAATTGTGGGGAAGCGCGGTCTGATGCTGCCGGTAATCGACGATATCGTTGACGATGACCTCGCGTCACGCCAACGCCGCCAGCGGGATCAGCGCCACGAGCACCCGGCACGTCAGGCTCGCGACGATGACGCTGGGCGCAGCCTCCCACACCATCCGAAGACCGGAGGCATGTTCTTGAGCGCAGCAACGCGCTCGCGCCACCTTGGAGTGACGTCCTGGGACTGGGAAACGGTGCCGAAGTGGGCCTGGGAAGCCTGATCGGGTAACGGTCCAGTCTGGCTATCTGTACTAGCCGCTTCCATGGCTTGCCGAATAGGGCACGCGTATGGCCAACGCTCGGCGCCGCTAAGTGTCCCTTTTTGAAGCACTCCGCCTGTCCTAAAGGTCAGGTTTAAATGTTTTTTTTGCGTCCAAACAGCAAGATTTGCATACTTCAACCGATGCTCGAATTCCTCGCATCGTCCACACTTCTAAGGACTTCCAGCCACGCTACAGTCTTTCCGGTACCGTACCATTTATCAACCGTCCACCTAGTACTAATCGCAAAATGGCTGGCCATTCGTGTGGTAGCATCCAAATCTCATGTTGAAGAGCCGTCAAATTCGCCTGTCATCGCTCGCGAGCCGTCGTTGCTTCTTGGCCGCCCCCGGCGCCTAAGCCTACGAGCCTACTCTGACTCCCGCTGCGCTTCACGACGCCTACGTTTTGGGCCAGCGTAACGACCAGACCACTGCCGAGTTCTTCGACCCTTACGCGAAACAGATCGCCGGAGCATGTGGAAGGCGGGACGCCGCATCTATCTGAAATTGAAGTGCTTACGCCATTCGCGCAGGTCGTCGACGAATCTCGCCGAAGCTGAAGTGGTGGTTTTTCCGAGCAGCAAGCCATTCCAGGCTTACCACAAGCGCGGAGACACCGTCGTCATCCGCGTCCTTGGTCCTGCCCGCCGCCTATCCCGAAAAGGAACGCGGCGCCCAGGCTCCAGCGGTCTCAAAAGACCCAGAATCGGACCGCCAATCTCCGCCCCGAGAATTTCTGGCAGAAATTCCAGTTCGCCGTCAAACAAAACGGCAAGACCATCCCGACGAAGTCGATTCACAACCAGCCCGTCTACTCCGCCGCCACCAAGAACTCGCCCTCTACGCTCGACGGCCAGACCGTCTGGCTCGAATACGACGCCAAGAACATCGCCAACGAGCCGATCTCAGATCGAAGTGAACACGCCAGACGGGAAGACCGCCACGACGCAATTCGACCTGAAGGCTCTTCGGTAGTTTGAGGTCGTTGAGCTTGAAGAGGGGCGCCGTCAGCAGAGAACCAACCAGATTCTCCGCGCTTACAGCGGCAATCGCAACCGCGCCTCGCACCCTCGACCTCCTTCCGATTCTCCAGCGTCAACGTCCCGCCATGCGCCTCCGCAATCTGCCGGCACAACACCAACCCAATCCCCGTCCCGCCCTGCTTCGTCGTAAAAAACGGCACAAACAAATTCGCCGGATTCGAAATCCCCGGCCCATCATCCGCAATCCACACATTCAAAAATCCATCCTGCCGCGCCCATCCAATCGTCGCGCTGCCTTGTCCCGCCGCTTCCCGCACCGCATCCGCCGCATTGTGCACAAGATTGATCAGCAGCTGCTCCAACTGATCCCCATCACCCGAAATCGCGATCGCCGGCCCTTCCTCCACCTTCAGCTTCACGCGCGTCTCCAGCTTCACAACTCGCAAAATCCAATCCCGCACATCCATCGGCGCCAGCTTCGGCGCCGGCAGCCGCGCAATCTTCGCGTAAGCCGCCATAAATCGCCCCAGCGACTCCGTCCGCGACCGAATAATCCCAAATCCCGCCTTCATATCCTCGACAAGCCCCGCGGTCGCGCCCGTCTGCATCTCAGGCGTATTCGCGATGCCCGCCAGGCCGCTCTCCAGGCTCTGCGCCACCGACTGAATCGGCGCCAGCGAATTGTTCAGCTCGTGCCCCATCACGCGAATCAGCCGCTGCCACGCCTGCCGCTCCTCATCGCGCAACGCCCGGCTCAAATCGCTCAGCACCACCAGATGGTGCGGCAGTCCCGCCTGCCGCAGCGCGCCGCGCCGCATGCCCCATCGTCCCGAGCCGCCGGGAAAGCTCAACTCCATCGTCCGCGCCGCATCGCCTTCCAGCGACGCGCCCAACCCCAATTCACCCGCCGTAAATCCCAGCAATCGTTCCGACGGCCGCGCCAGCAACCGCTCGCCCGCGCGATTCACCAGCCGCAGCTTGTTCTCGTTATCAAACGTAAAAATCGCGACATCGATCTCTTCCATCACCGCGCGCAACAGCGAAGTCGCTTCCAGCGCGCCCAAGCCGCTGCTCGCGCAACGTCTCGCCCAGCGCATTGACCTCGATCATCACCTCGCCCATCGCGTCGTCGCGCTGCGCATCGCGCCCGCGCACGGAAAAATCCTCTTCGCGCAGCGCAGCCAACAAGTTCGAAAGTGTCTGAAGGGAAAAAACGACGCGGTGCCGCAGCGAAAACGCAAAGCCCAGCCACAGCGAAACAATCAAAATCCCCAGCGTCCACGCCGTGCGAGAAGTGTAGTCGCCGGTGGACAGCAGAATCAGCGCGATCAACGAACCCGGCAGGCCCGCCGCCAACGCCAGCAGCTGGATCCGGTGTTCGTAGGTTAGACGGCTCATTCCAATCCGTGTTTTTGCAGCCGCCGGTACATCGCGCTGCGGCTCAGTCCCAGCGCCTTCGCCGCCTGGCTCACGTTTCCGTCATAGCGCGACAGCGTCCGCTGAATCAAATGATGCTCCACATCATCCAGACTCATCTCTTCCAATTGCGCCGCCGCCCCCGCCGCCGCGCGCAATCCCAAATCCGCCGCCTTCACCTGCGGCCCTGTCGCCAGCAAAACGCCGCGCTCGATCGCATGATCCAGCTCGCGCACATTTCCCGGCCACGGATGCTCATGCAAAACCTGCGTCGCCACCGCATCGAATCCCGAAATCGTCTTCCGATACCTCTGCGAATAATTCCGCAAAAAATGCTGCGCCAGCAACTCAATATCTTCGCGCCGCTCGCGCAGCGGCGGCAGATGAATCTCGATCGTATTCAGCCGAAACAACAAATCCTGCCGAAATCGTCCCGCCGCCGCTTCCGCATTCACATCCACGTTCGTCGCCGCAATCACCCGCACATCCACGCGCCGCGTATTCGACGATCCCACCCGCTCCAGCTCGCCCGTCTCCAGCACGCGCAGCAGCTTCGCCTGCAGCTTCAGCGGCACGTTCGCAATCTCATCCAAAAACAGCGTCCCGTTATCCGCCAATTCGAATCGCCCCACGCGATCCGACCGCGCATCCGTAAACGCGCCCTTCACATGCCCAAACAACTCGCTCTCAAACACGCCTTCCGACAATCCGCCCGCATTCACCGTCACCATCGGCGTCGAAGCCCGCGGCGACAGCGCATGCAGCGTGTTCGCCACAACTTCTTTGCCGGTCCCGTGCTCGCCCGTAATCAGCACGTTCGCGTCCGACGGCCCAATGCGCCCAATAATATCCAGCACCGGCTGCATCGCCGCCGATTCCGCGATCATCGTCGGCCGCGACTCCGCCCGCAGCAGCCGATTCTCCGCCTCCAGCCGCGAAGCCTGCCGCAGCGCCTGCCGCAACTCGATCTGCGTCCGCAACACCGCCAGCAGCCGATTGTTCTCCCACGGCTTCGGAATAAAATCCCGCGCCCCGCGCCGCATCGCCTCCACCGCAACTTCCACGCTGCTCCACGCCGTCATCACGATCACCGGCAAAGTGCCGTCCACCATCTGCACCCGCGGCAGCAAATCCAATCCCTCTTGCCCCGAAGTCGTATCGCGCGTGTAATTCAAATCCATCAACACCGCGTCGAATTCGCGCGCCTCGATCGCCGCCAACGCCTCCGCAGGCGAAGACGCGCCCTGCGTCTCATATCCTTCGCGCTTCAGCAAAAGACGCAGCGCATCCCGTATGTCAGATTGATCGTCAGCAATCAGAACGCGGTATGGATGACCAGAAGAAGTTTTCATTCAGCTCGCAGATCACCACTCGCAAATCCGTCAAAAATCCGTCCGTCAGATCAAACTAAAATCCGTCCCAACAGTCTATTCCAACCCCAAATTCCATGCACGCCCGGCCTTTGGGTGCCGCACCCTCAGTTTTTGGAGGGTGCGGGTTTAGATTCAACCCCACCGAGGCGTTTCCCAATCGCCAAAACCTTCAGCCGCCGACTCTCTCCACTTACTCGTGCCGCAACACCACAATCGGATCCACCCGCATCGCCCGCCACGCCGGAATATAACAAGCCACCAGCGCCACCACAGCAACACTCCTGCCACCACCGCAAACGTCAGCGGATCAACCGCGCTCACCCCATACAGCAATCCCGCCATCAACCGCGTCAACCCAAGCGCCGCCACCACGCCAAATCCAACTCCAACCACCGCCATCTGCGCCCCTCCGCCCATCACCCAGCGCAAAACATGCTCCTGCCGCGCCCCCAGCGCAATCCGAATCCCGATTTCCCGCGTCCGCTGTCCCACGATGTACGACAGCACCCCGTAAATCCCCACGCTCGCCAGCACCAGCGCCATCCCCGCGAACACTCCCAGCATCGTCATCGAAAATCTCTGCGCCACCACCGACTCCGAATACACAATGTCCGTCCATCGTCCTCGGCGTAAACAAAATCGCCATCTCGCTGTTCATCTCGAGCATTTCGCGCCGGATCGAATCCACGTAACTTCGATCGGATCGCCGCTTCACTCGCATCACCACGTCGTGCGTCCGGCTCAACCGCCCCATGTATTGATCCGGAATCTGTTGAAACGGAATATAAAACTCCGCGTGCATCGCCAACTTGTTGTCGTCCAATCCCCATTGCTTCACGTGACCCACAACGCCCACAATCTCCATCGAGCCGATATACGTCGTCCGTGAAGTATTTCCCGATCGGATCTTCGCCGGGAAAAATTTCTCCGCGAAATCTTCATCCACCACCGCGACCTTCGGCGCTCTTCGCAGAATCCTGCTGTGTGAAAAATCGTCCTTTCTTCAGTCGATACTCATCACCTTCAGGTAGTCGGGTTCGACCTCCGACCAGATCGCCCAATATTTGTCGCTATCGCTCTGCGGTTTTGGCCGCCCTTCGATCCAGAACGGATCCTCCGAGTCGCTCCCCATCGGCAACGACCCGCGCAGCGTCGAGACGCTCTCCACGCCTGGAATCGCCGCCGGTCTGCGGTGTGTCTCCGTAATTGCGCCCGAATCGCCTCCGATGCGGCGTCCGCCATCGCCGGCGGTAACGCAATGTCGAACGTCAGCACATGATTCGGATCGAAGCCCGGGTACGAATCCCACAGCCTCGACAAACTCCTCAACATCAATCCCGCCCCGATCAACAGCACCACCGCCATCCTCAGTTCGACCGCGACAAACAATCCTTGCGCCCGATGCCTCCCGCCCGAAAATCCGCGTCCGCTTTCCTTCAACGCTTCCTGCACGCTCGGCCGAATCGTTCGAATCGCCGGTGCAAGTCCAAACAGAATTCCCGCCCCAATCGAAATCA
>CAWKNS010000003.1:0-180700 GCA_963850795.1 uncultured Acidobacteriota bacterium
GCAGGCGGAACGCTATCTGCCCGACAACATCTACACCGCGCTCGATAACTTCCGCGGCGCCAAGTGGACCAGCGAACTCCTCGGCGAAGATGTAAAGGGCCGGTACGCCGATCTCAAGCAAGCCGCTGCGGACCGCTGCGCTCGTCAGCTAGGGACTTTCGTCAAGGTGCCAGAGGTGCAGTTCCATCACGAGGTGTACAACCAGTTTCTCTGGAACCAGTTCTAGTTCGACGTATCGCGTCGAACAAAGCAAAGGGGGCGCACATCGTGCGCCCCCTTTTTGCTTTCCGGTTATCGCGCAGGCGCCACGAGATGAATTCGCTTTATTTCACTTCAGCCTCGATGTAAAACTTTTGCGAACGCCAACCGTCCAACCCACAAATGACGCCTCCACATAGAAATTCGCTCGCCCCTTGGCTGGAAGTTTCTGACGGCCCTCACGCCCTCGCCTTCTACAAATCCGCGTTTGACGCTCAAGAAACCTATCGCTACGACAATCCCGAGGGTGGCTTCGTCGTTCGGCTCAATGCCAACGGCGCCGAATTCTGGCTGAGCTACGAAGGCCCGACGTCGAGGGGCGAAGCTGCAAGCGCACTCGGTGGCAACAATCTTCGACTGATCCTAACCGTTCCGGATCCGGACGCCGTATTCGCCAAAGCCCTCGCCGCAGGCGCCACACAGGTTTACGCGGTGAGCGAAGACCACGGCTGGCGTATCGGTCGCCTAATCGATCCGTTCGGCCTCCACTGGGAAATCGGCAAGCCTCTCTGATGCTCAAAGGGATCGCGAACGAAGGTTTCGTCCCTCACCACAGCGACGCCGCGAACACTGCGCCAATCGCAAGAGGACACGCGAATCGTAGCGCCCAGATGCACCATCGGCGCCCAAATGGTGTTGTCTCACTGAGTTCGTCGTCCACGATCGCGCGGCTGATCCGCCATCCGACGAACACGCTCGTCGCAAAGGCACCTGCCGGCAGCAGCACATTCGACGGAATGTAATCGACGCATTCAAAAAATGTCTTGTCGCGAAACGCTGGCAGCCACCCCAGCGGATGCCACGCTGCCCAGCGATTGAACGACAGCACCGAGCCGAGGCCCAGTGCCCACGAGGCTGCGAGCGTGATCGCCACCGCCCGCCGTCGCGTTGCGCCCCATCGTTGCTGGAGCCAAGCGACCACCGGCTCGTACCCCGCGATCGATGGCGTCACTGCGGCCAACACCAGCAGCACAAAAAACATTGTGCCCACCAGGCGCCCGCCCGGCATTTCCGCGAAGACTGTCGCCAGCACATCGAACACCAACTCCGGCCCTTGCGCTGGGTTCATTCCGTAGCGAAACACCAGCGGGAACACCGTCAGCGTCGCGAGCAGTGACACCAGCAAGATCGATCCGCTGATGATCAGCGCCGCTCGCACGAGCGAAGTTCCCTTCGCCACGTACGAGCCGTAGGCGAGCATCATCGCTTCGCCGACGCCGGTGGCGTAGAACGCCTGGCCGATCGCTGCCAGCGCCACTTGCGGCGTGATCGCGCTGAACTTCGGCGCGAACGCAAATCGCAGCGCCGCCCGCGCGTCTCCGGTCACCAACGCATACGTCGCCAGCACCCCCAACAAAATCAACAGCAGCGGCCCGCGAATTTTGGTGGCAACTTCGATTCCGCCGCGCAGCCCGCCCGCGGAAATAACACCGACCAAAACGAGAAATCCAACGTGCCACGCGCCCATCTCGAGCGGGCTCGCGAGAAATCCGCGCCACAAGTGCGCGACTTCTGGCCGGCTCATGCCCACCAACACGCCGCTCGCGCATTTCCACGAATACGCGAGCACCCACCCAGCCACCACCGTGTACGTGGACATCAGTGCGAACACCGCGATCGTTCCGAGCACGCCGATCACGTTCCATCGCGTGCTCAGCCCCGACTCCACCGCCACCACTCCCGCTGCCTCGGGCGGATTCCGATGCGAGCGCCTTCCAATCAAAAACTCCGCCGCCAGCAACGGCGTCGCGATCAGCAAACACGCGATCGTGAACACGAAAAGAAATGCGCTGCCCCCGCTCGATCCAACTTGATATGGCAATCGCCAGATGCTGCCGAGGCCTACGGCGGCGCCGACTGTCGCGAGATAAAATGCCGGCCGCGACGACCACAACGAAACAGAAGTTTTTTCGGTAGAAGGCATGTGCGGTTAGGAAGTGCCGTCCATTATATCGACTGTGGCGGTTGGGTGCCGCACCCTCAGTTTTTAGAGGGTGCGGGTTTAGATTTCAACGCCACCCAAACTCTTCCGTCGTTCGCAAGCGCCTGCATATTTCTGAGGCGTCCATGCAAAAACAAAACGACGCGAGGAACTCACATTCCCCGCGTCGTTCGCAACATCAACCAAGCCGTCGCGTAACGTGCGACGCCTCGGGTCACCAGTCACTGCTCGTTCATCCCGCAGCCGCGCTCGTCTTCGCCGCGATGAACTCCAGCAAATCCGCATTGATCTGCTCGGCGTGCGTCGTCGGCATCCCATGTGGAAAGCCCGGATACGTCTTCAGCGTCCCGTTTTTCACGAGTTTGACAGAGTGCGCTCCGCTGGCCTCGAACGGGCAAATCTGATCGTCGAGCCCGTGCATGACCAGCACCGGCACATCGATGCTCTTCAAATCCGCAAAAAAGTCGGTTTCCGACAGCACGCGCACGCACTCGTACTGCGCCTGCGCGCTGCCCATCATTCCCTGCCGCCACCAGTTGTCGCGAATGCCCTGCGAGATCTTCGCGCCCGGTCGATTGAAGCCGTAAAACGGCATCGTGATGTCTTGGTAGAACTGCGACCGGTGATACGCGGTGCCGTCACGTAGCCCGTCGAATACTTCCAGCGGCAGCCCGTCCGGATTTTCTTTCGACTTCAATAGTCTCGGCGGAATCGAACTGATCATGACCGCTTTCGCGACGCGGCCCTTGCCAAACTTGGCGACATACCGGGTCACTTCGCCGCCGCCCGTCGAATGGCCGATGTGTACCGCGTCCTTCAGATCGAGCGCCTGCATGACCTCGTCCGCGTCGGCCGCGTAGGTATCCATGTCGTGCCGTTGACGGTTTGCGTCGAACGCCCATGGCCGCGACGATCATGCGCGATTACTCGATAGCCCTTCGCCAGGAAAAACATCATCTGCGAATCCCAATCGTCCGCGGACAGCGGCCAACCGTGATGGAAAAACAGCGGCTGCCCCTTGCCCCAATCCTTGTAAAAAATCTCAGTCCGTCTTTCGTCGTCACAAAAGCCATCGGTTGCCCTCCTCAAAATGAATTCCCAGTTTGCCGCGCATCCGCAGACCTGTTACGTTCGCACCATCGCCTCCAGGCACGACCTCAGCGAGATAAACGGCATCCCACCTCGCTAGATGCCGGCATTCCCCCCAGTGATGTGTTGTTTTTTCGTTTCCCGAAGACCGAGGCACGCCGACCGCTTTGATCACAGCAACCGCCGCCTGACCCAGGGTTACCGAATATCCGGCGGTAGTGGCCCCACTTCTGCGATACTAGAGGAGAGCAGGACAATTCTCTTTTCCCCGCAACGTCGCCTGCGGACTCGAGCGAACATATGACAACTACGTTCCAAAAACGCCAAAAGGAACACAAGCGGCTCGAAAAGCAAAAAGCCAAAGCCGAAGTACGTCGCAACAAATCCATCGCCCGCCGCGAGCAACAAGAGCAGGGCAAAGCCACCGCCGACTCCAATGCCCACGCCGCCACCGTCACCGACGACAACGGGCACGACATCGAAAACCCGACTTAACTCCGAACTCGAACGACAGGCTTGCCCTCGGAAATCGCCCGCGCTCCCTTAACAACAACGCGATAGCTGGTGGCTTCGCCGTGCGAATCTGATGTCTCACTGCAGCTTCGCGTATTCCGCCTAGCTTGCTTGAGTAGGGGAATATCGGGGTCGGCATCTTTCCAGTCTGAAAAAAACAATTGATATTCATTTTTCTCTTCCGCGTTCCTGTGTTCGAGCCCGTACGCCCGTGCCAAACCCAGATGGGCCAGCGTATATAGCACCGGCGTTGTCGTCAGGCCTCGGTGATTCAATATCTTTCGATACTCCTCGGCGGCATGGGGGCCGTCGTGAAGATCCAGATACGCCTGGGCGTGCACGGTCATGACCGGCCCACCGAATGGCGACAACTCATACTTGGCGCCCGGCTCGACGTCGCGAAGGGCTTGCGTCGGATCATGGTGGTACAGGCTGAGAGCGCCGCGCGCCCGCGGAATGTCGATACCGTGTAGCAGCGTGTCGGAAGGCAGTTCCTTGTCGAGGTCGCTGATGAATTTCTTCACCTGGCGATCGTCACCGAGCCGAGCGAACACGTACGCCGCGCCGGTTTCTACTCCTCGATTTCGCGTCCCAGCAAGAAGCTCGTTCATGTCGCGCTGCGCCTTGGCTGCGAACCCGACTTCGACTTCGCATACCGCTTCGCGCGCAAGAATGACTCCGCGGAATTCGTCTGGCTGACGGGTACGAGCAGCGTTGGCTCCGTGCGTGAAAGCCTGCTGCGCTTCGTGGATCTTGCCTCGTCGGCACAAGTCTTCTGCGTACAATTCGTAAAGGTCGGCCTCTTCGAGCTTGCCTTCATAGCGGTCGAGATCGCGTTTTGCGGCCGCCTCATCGCCATGAAGCAACGCCAGTTGCAAATCGAGGATGTGCGCGCCGCTGAAATCCAGTTGCTGCGACGAGGCTCTGTCGAGAACGGATCGAGCCTCATCGAGTCGATTCAACGCAATATCTGCGTTGGCCAGATTGTCGATGCTGTAGACGTCTTTGGGATCGTTGGTCAGCCCAATGACGGCCTGCTGGACCGCATTTTCATACTTGCCAACCAGAAAATAATTGAAGGACAGATTGTCGCGAGCGATGTTGTCCCGGGGATATTTCTGAATCCACTCTTCGTAGACAGGTATCGCTTGCGTGTAATCCTTTTTGAAGAAACCGTAATAGTCCGCGAGGATGTTGTAGCGCTCATGGTCGCTCGCGCGGTCCTTGAGCTCGAACGCTTTTTGAAAGTCCGCAAACGCTGCCTTCTCGTTCCCAATATTGCTTTGCGTTGTCGCCAGTTCGGCCCAGGCCATGGCGAAATCCGGATCGAGTTCGACGGCGTGCTGATAGTGCGGCAGCGATCCTTGCTGATCGTATTTCGCAAGCGCAGCATGGCCGAGGCTGAATTCCCTTAGCGCATCGAGAGACGTTGTCGTGGCCTGCTCCAGCGGCGTCGGTAATTTCTGTGGCGACGAAGTTGGATCTCCCAATTTTTGTTGAAGCTCGGTCGCCGCTTGTTCGAGTGACTTCAGAATCTGCTCTTTGCTTCCGGCTTCGGCCTGGGCGCGTGCCAGCGCATCTTCGCTCTGCGCGTTGATCGCTTCCAGCGTGATCACGTAGTGCGTCCCGAAGTTTGCGATCGACCCAACGAGCATCGTCGTAATTCCTTCGCGGACGCAAATTTCGTGCGCCACTTCTCGTGTCAGCCGTTCTTCGGGCGGCCTGCCCATGAACCGCAGCGCTTGCTGGATGCGCGAACCTGGCACGATGTTGAAATAGGGAGACCGCTCCAACTGAAGTGCCACTGCTTCCTTTAAGGCTCCGTCGAATTCGGCGTCCCCCGTGCTGTTTTCAAAATCAGCGAGCACGATCGAGTCTTTATCTGTGAGTGCGTGGACCCTTTGAGAAAAGAAGTACCAGCCGCCTGCCCATATTGCGGCGACGATCGCCATGGCTCCGGCGTACTTCACCCACGCTCGCGATACTTGCGGTGCGATCGACGAGCCCGTCGGCTGAGTCCCCGACGGCGCTGCGGGTTCGGATGGCGCGATGGCCAGCCTTCCCGATTGCAAGTCGCGCCTCATCGTTGCAAGTCCGCGCGCACCTCGGCAGCGCTCTGGTAACGAAAATTGCGATCCTTCTCGAGGCACTTGTGCATCACGCGTTCAAGATCGACGGGCAGATCGGGATTGAGCCGCAGCGCGTCAACGGGGATGCGATGCAGGATCGCATCCGTCACACTGCCGGAAGTACTGCCGCGAAAGGGCAACACCCTCGTCGCCATCTCGTACAGCACGATGCCGAACGAAAACAGGTCGGTGCGCGCGTCCAGGTCGTCACCGCGCACCTGTTCCGGTGACATATACGACGTCGTGCCAACGGTGGCTCCGGGACTGGTCAGCAACTCCTCGTCGGTCACGGTAGGAAGTTCTGACGCCGGCACCGCCGCATGTGCGGGAACTACCTTCGCCAAACCGAAGTCGAGGATTTTCGCGTGTTCCCGATCTGTAACAAAAATGTTGGCGGGTTTGATGTCGCGGTGAACGATGCCCTTGCTGTGAGCGGCATCGAGGGCGTCCGCAATTTCGATGGCGAGGTCCAGGACTTCGTCGATGCTCAACGGCTTCGCTTGAATCCGGCGCCTCAGGGTCTGGCCCTGAAGAAACTCCATGGCGATGAAAACCCGGCCCTCTTGCTCGCCGATGTCGTGGATCGTGCAGATGTTTGGATGGCTTAAAGCCGAGGCCGCCTTCGCTTCCCTGCGAAAGCGTTCGAGCGCCTGGCGATCTCCGTCCATATCGTCAGGCAACAACTTGAGCGCGACAAAGCGGCTGAGGCGCGTGTCCTCGGCCTTATACACCACTCCCATGCCGCCACGGCCGAGGTGCTCGAGAAAGCGGTAATGCGAGATGGTTTGCCCCAGGAGTGGGTCGGGACGATCCATATCGGCGCATCTTAAGTTGCCCCCGGCGCCAAGTCAACGAAGGTCAAATGACACGTAAGAGGCGAACCATCGTAACTAATTTTTTAAGCGAATATTCCACCCGGTTGAAAGAAAGTCCAAGAGCCAAGGGGCCACTAACTTCTTGTAAATGGCTTAGCCCGGCAAAACGGAGTCGCGCTGCCTACTTTGCTTGCTTGGCCTCGACGGCGTCGAGTACGCGCGTTGAGTAAATTAGGGCGGCGCCGGCGTTCATGGCTACGGCGACGCCGAGGGCTTCGCCGATCTCTTCTTTTGTGGCGCCGGCTTTCAGGGCCAAGTCGGTGTGGACGGTGATGCAGCCGTCGCAGCGGGTTGTTACGGCGACTGCCAGTGAAATGAGTTGGCGCGTCTTCTCGCCGAGTTTTGTTGTTTGTGCGTTCGCGCCGCTTAGCGTCATGTAGCCGCGTACGGTATCGGGCGTCAGCTTCTTCAGCTCGCCTAGTTCCGTCATGATTTGCTTCTGGTATTCATTCCAATCGAGCATCATTGCCGCACTCTCCCGTGGTGAAAATTCAGTCTCGCTTCGGATTCGCCGCCATTATACATAGGCAGGCGGCTCGGCCCAGATGTGCCCGAATTTCCCTTTTCTAATTTCCATTTTCCGCCCGGCCCTGTTAAATTTTCTAGTTCGCGCTCGATGCGTGAAACCGCTGAGCAGCGGTAGGCGTCAATTTCGCCAAGTGTACTCATCCCGGAGGATGTGAAAACTCATGAAGAACGCGTACAACGGCCAGACCGTTCCGGCCGAAGGCAAGGCCATCGGATACAGCGGCGGCGCACTGCAGGTTCCCGACTCGCCCATCATTCCCTTCATCGAAGGCGACGGCACCGGACGCGACATCTGGAAAGCTTCGCGGCGCGTGTTCGACGCGGCGGTCGAGAAAGCGTACGGCGGCAAGCGGAAAATCGCGTGGTTCGAGGTGTTCGCCGGCGAAAAAGCGTTCAATAAGTTTAAGGAGTGGCTGCCCAACGATACCGTCGAAGCGATTCGCGATTTCCGCGTCGCCATCAAAGGGCCCGCTGACGACTCCGGTAGGCGGCGGGATTCGCTCGCTCAACGTGGCGCTGCGCCAGATGCTCGATCTCTATTCGTGCGTGCGCCCGGTGCGCTATTTCCAGGGAGTGCCCTCGCCCGTGCGCGAGCCCGAACAGATGGACGTCTTCATCTTCCGCGAAAATACCGAAGACGTTTACATCGGCATCGAGTGGCAGTCCGGCACGCCCGAAGCGAAGAAGCTGCTCGAATTTCTGAACAACGACATGCTGAAGGGCGGCAAGAAGCAGATTCGCTGGGATTCCGGCGTCGGCATCAAGCCGATCTCGCCGACAGGCACCAAGCGGCTGGTGCGCCGCGCGATCAAGTACGCGCTCGCGAACAAGCGCAAGAGCGTCACGCTGGTGCACAAGGGCAACATTCAGAAATTTACCGAAGGCGGCTTTCCGCGACTGGGGCTATGAACTGGCCAGCGAGGAATTTCGCGCGGACATCGTCACCGAGCGCGAAAGCTGGATTCTCGACAATCTCGACAGGAATCGCAGCTCACCGTCGAGCAAAATGCCGCGATGATCGAGCCCGGGCTCGAGCAGGCGACCGAGGCTTTCAAGAAATCGCTCTACGCCGAAGTGAAGCAGACGCTCGATGCGATTTACGCCACGCATGGCAAAGGCCAGTGGAAGAAAAAAATGATGATCAATGACCGCATCGCCGATTCCGTGTTCCAGCAGGTGTTGATGCGCGCGGATGAGTACAGGTGCTGGCGACGTCGAACTTGAATGGCGATTATTTTTCGGACGCTTGCGCGGCGCAGGTGGGCGGACTGGGCATGGCGCCGGGCTCGAACATCGGCGATGGCTTCGGCGTGTTTGAAGCGACGCATGGAACTGCGCCGAAATATGCCGACAAGGACGTGATCAATCCGAGCTCGGTGATGCTCTCGGGCGCGATGATGTTTGAATTCTTGGGCTGGAGAGAAGCGGCGCAGCTGATCGAAGATGGCATTGCGCGGACGATTCAGCAGAAGAGAGTGACGTACGATCTCGAGCGGCTGATGCCGGGCGCGACCAAAGTGGGCACGTCGGCGTTTGCGTCCGCGATCATCGAGAATATGCAGGGCATGGCGGTCGCGAAGTAGTTGAGCGCGAATAGTTCGCGCGGCAAGCAAAAGAGAATTTAACGCAGAGAGCACAGATTTCAATCCAGGAGATGAACGAATGACCGAAAGAAAGTGACGGTAGTGGGTGGCGGATTCGTCGGTTCGACGACGGCGCAGCGGATTGTCGATCTGGAACTGGCCGACGTGGTGCTGACCGATATTCTCGATGGTCCGCCGGCCGGAAAAGCGCTGGACATGGTCGAGTCGGGGCCGATCACGCGCACCGATTCGCACGCGACGGGAATTTCCACCGCCACCGGCGATTACAGCGGGACAGCGAACAGCGACATCGTGGTGATCACCGCGGGATTTCCGCGCAAGCCGGGAATGAGCCGCGACGATCTTCTGAAGGCCAACTACGACGTGGTGAAGGCGGTGGTGGAGCAGATCGTGAAGCATTCGCCGAACTGCATCATCATCGTGGTCACGAATCCGCTGGATGCGATGGTGCAAGCGGCGTTCAAGGTCAGCGGCTTCCCGAAGAATCGCGTGATCGGCATGGCTGGCGTTCTGGATTCCGCGCGCATGAGCACGTTCGTGGCGATGGAGTGCAAGGTGAGCGTGGAAAACGTGCACTCGTTCGTGCTCGGCGGGCATGGCGACGACATGGTGCCGTCTGCCGCGCTATTCGACCGTTGCGGGAATTCCCCTGCCCGATTTGCTGCCGGAGGAGAAGATCGAAGCGATCGTGGAGCGCACGCGCAAAGGCGGCGCGGAAATCGTGAACCTGCTGAAGACGGGGTCGGCGTATTACGCGCCGTCGGCGCCGCCGTGGAAATGGTCGAGGCCATCCTGAAGGACAAGAAGAAGATTCTGCCCTGCGCCGTCTATCTCGAAGGCGAGTACGGAATCAAGGGACTGTTCGTCGGCGTGCCCGTGAAGCTGGGGGCCAAGGGCGTCGAAGAAATCATTGAGATCAAACTGACTGCGGAAGAAAACGCCGCGCTGCAGAAATCCGCCGGCAGCGTGAAAGAACTCTGACCGTACTCGGGATTTAACGCGAAGTTTAACGCTGAGATCCTTCGCTTCGCTCAGGATGACAGTTATGATCTGGCGGAGCGATACGAGCCGAAGAATTTGAAAGCCGAAGTCCAAAGGGGCGCCGAATCGGCGCCCCTGTTTATTGCTTTTCTTGCGGCCTAGGGAAAATCGAGTTCGCGATCTGCTGCGATTGCCTTCGCGCGCCGAATTAAAGTCCGAATATTTTGTCGGCGGCGATGACCAGGCCCAGCGTGAAGACTGCGATGACGACTTCGCCGATGGCGCCGACGGCGAACGGGCGTAGGCCTTGTTTCCTCATTTCGCGGAAGTTGGTGCGGAGGCCGACTCCGGCGAAGGTGAGAAGGAACGCCCAGCGCGACAGATTGGCGAGCGCGGTGATCTGGTCTTTGTTGAAGAAGCTGAACGGTGGCGAGGACGGAGATCAGCAGGAAGCCGAGGACGAACTTCGGGAATTTCTGCCAGAGGAATGCGCTTTGTTTGTGACGGTCTTGGCCTGGCCTTGGCTGGCCCAGTAGATGGCATACGCGAGGACGACGAAACCGATCATCGCGTTGCGCGTGGTCTTGGCGAGCACGGCAAGCTTCCCTGCCGCGTCGGAGTAGAGCGCGCCGGCGGCGGTGGCTTCGGCGGTGTTATCGACGGCGAGGCCGGCCCAGAGGCCATAGGCGTGATCGCTGAGATGCAGCCAGTGGCCGATCAGCGGGAAGGTGAAGAGCGAGAGTGCGCCGAGCGCGAGGATCGCGGCGATCGCGAAGGAGGAATCTTCTTCGTCGGCTTCGATCGCGCCTTGGGTGGCGATGATGGCGCTGACGCCGCAAACTGCGGAACCGACCGCGAGCAGCGAAGTCAGTTTTGGCCGCAGGCCGAACGCGCGGCCGAGCCAGAGCATGAACAGCGTTGCGCCGCCGATTTCGATCGCGACTAGGCCGAGGCTGAGTCCGCCGAGTTTCGCGACGTCGCCGAGCAGAAAGCGCGCGCCGAGCAGCACGATTCCGGCTTTGAGCCAGAACTCATAGGTTGCGACTCCGGCGCGGAAGATTGCGGGAACGCCGACTGTGTTGGAAATTGCGAGGCCGATCAGAATGGCCCAGAGAACGTACTCGATATTCGGGAAAGTCCAGTGATGGGCCTTCGCGTAGGCGCCGACGTTTTTTTCAAGGAGTTTGCCGGCGTAGCCGATGGCGGCGAGGAGTGCGACTCCGGGGATGAGGCGCGCGAATTGGAGAACCGGGTTGTCGGTTCTAGACTGCGGTATTGCGAGCGATGATGCCATTTGCTTCTGAAGCCTCCGTGTTTGCGTCTTCTTGCGACCTGTTTGTTTCGACCTGTTTTCCCGATTTGGGAATTTGGGGAGCGACCCACCCCCCGGTACTTTTTTTCTAAGGATGTGATTCTGTGGGGGTTATGCCGCGATTTTGTTCAAGGATGTGAAACTAAACGGGTTAGGTTCACTGGGGGCGGCACTCCGAATTCGTAAGTCTACCAAGGGACGCGGGTTAGCAGGCCGGAGCGGACGAGCAGGGCGGCGGCTAGGGCTAGGAGAACGGCCCAGGTGTCGAGAGAGAGCAGGCGTTTTTTTGGTTCTGGGAGTGGCTGGGAGGTGGTGCTCATTTTTCTGATGCTCCTTATTGAATTCGGTTCTTGGTCGTCGTTATGGTTTCGGAAATGTTGAATCTAAATCCCGCGATCTGGGAAGCGATCGCGGGTACAGGTGAGCGCGAATTTAGTGACGACAGCTCGGTTTGTGGTTCATTGGGGTTTGGACCTGGTGGCTTCAATCGTGCGGACATGGGGCGCAGCGTGCTGTGCCCCTACATTTGCTAGCTCATCGATTCGTGTGGACGACACGCGGCCGACGATCAGCAATGCGGGTGCGGGGAGGCTTTCCACGGCGGCTAGGGCGGCGACGGTGGTGTGGCGGATTTGTTGAGTGGGGCGGGTGGCGTTGGAGACGATGACGCAGGGGAGGTCTTCGGGTTGGCCGGCGGCCAAGAGGCGGCGGGAGACTTCGGAGTAGTCGGCGCCGGGCATGTAGAGGACGAGCGTGGTATTGGCGGAGATGGCGGCCCAATTCAGAGACGGCGTTGCGGCGAAGGGATCGGAGTTTGAGGCGTCGTCGCCGCGGGAATATGTGGTGATGACGAGTTGGGAGGCGGCGCGGCGGTCGGTGAGCGAGATGCCGGCGGCTGCGGCGGCGCCCAAGCGCTGCGGTGATGCCGGGAACAATTTCAAATGGGACTTGCGCTTCGCGCAGCGCTTCGATTTCTTCGCCGGCGCGGCCGAATAGCGTCGGGTCGCCGCCTTTCAGGCGGATCACGACTTCGTGGCTGCTCGCGTATGACACGAGCAAGGAGTTGATTTCGTCCTGCGTGAGGAGTTTTTGCCCGGCGCGTTTGCCGACATCGACGATTTCCGCGGCATGCGGGAATCATCGCGAGGACTTCCCTGCTGACGAGCGAATCGTGGAGCACGACTGTGGCGCGCTCAAGCAGACGCGCAGCCTTGACCGTGAGCAACTCGGGTCGCCCGGGCCCGCGCCGACGAGGTAAACCTTGCCCATTTAGTTGTCGATTCCGATGGGGACCGCTCCAACACCGGCAGCAGCGGCATCGCGTTTGACCGGCTCCGCGTATCCGCCGGCGAGGATGGAGCGCAAGTCATCGTTGGTGTGGCGCGCGAAGAACGCGCGCAGGTTCTCGCCGCTCTTGCGCTCGTTCGTAAATTGATTCATCAGGCGCTCGATGGCGTCGGGAACATCGGTGGCGGCGCAGCGATAGCCGACCGGACGCGCGATGGAGGCGAATTCACCGACGCTGCCGCCGATGCAGAAATAGTAGGCGTCGACCATCTTGCCGTCGTGCTTGATCTTTTTGCCTTCGAGGCCGATGTCGGCGATCCAATGCTGGCCGCAACTATTCGGGCAGCCGGTGACGTTGATGCGGAGCTGCTCCTGGAAGCCGGGAATGCGCTCGTCGAGTTCGGCGGCGAGCCAGCGAGCGAAGCCCTTGGTTTCGGTGAGAGCGAGTTTGCAGAATTCGGTGCCGGTGCAGGCGACGGCGGCGCGAGCGAAGGCGGCAGCGCGGACCGGGCAGTCCGGCAGCGGTCAGCTCGCCCGCGACGCGGACGGCATTGCGGTCGGGGATGTTGACGATGACGAGGTTCTGCATCACGGTGTTGCGAATGTGGCCGTCGCCATAGCGATCGGAAAGATCGGCGGCGAGGCGAAGCTGATCGGGAGTGATGCGGCCGCTGAGAACGTTCGCGCCGACGTAGGAGAAGCCGAGCTGCTTCTGCGCGTGGATGCCGACGTGGTCGCGGTGAACGTCGGAAGGAACTTCTTCCGGCTCGGCCGGGTCGAGCTTGAAGCCGATGCGTTCTTCGAGATCGGCGAGGAAGGTTTCGGGGGTCCAGCCATGCTGGAGGAAGAGAAATTTCAGGCGCGCGCGTTCGCGATTTTCGCGAAGCACGTCTTGTGCGCGGAAGAGTTCGGCGATGCCGCGCGCGACGGGGACGACCTGATTCCATGCGACGAAGGCGTTGAGGCGGACGGCGAGATGCGGATTCGTCGAGAGGCCGCCGCCGACGCGAACGGAGAAGCCGGTTTCGAGGCCGCGGGTGCGGCGGCGCGTGACTGGCGTGAAGCCGATGTCGTTGATCTCGGGATAGTTGCACCAGGAGCGGCAGCCGGTGACGGAGATTTTGAATTTGCGCGGGAGGTTGTAGATAGTCGGCATTGCCACCGAGTGTCGCGATCGATTTCGAGCGCGAGGGGCGAAGCATCGCAGAATTCGTGGGCGTCGAATCCGGCGAGCGGGCAGCCGGTGACGTTGCGGGCGACGTCGCCGCAGGCGCCGATCGTGGTGAGGCCGGAGGACCAGAGCGTTTCGATGAGTTCGGGAAGCGATTCGACGGTGACCCAGTGGAGCTGGATGTTTTGGCGGACGGTGATGTCGGCGATGCCGCGTGCGTGGCGGTCGGAAAGGTCGGCGATGGCGCGGGTCTGAGCGCTGGTGAGGAGGCCGTTAGGGATGCGGATGCGCACCATGAAGTAGTCGGTGGCTTTGCCTTCGCCACCCTTGCCGCCGATGACGCCGACGCCGTCGCCCTGGGTGTAAATGCCCCAGGAGCGGAGGTAGGTGCCGGCCCATTCCGGCGTTACCGCGGCGCGGCCCTGGCGCGCCAAGTCTTTGATCTCGTCGAAGCGCGCCCACGCGTATTTTTCGCGCTTGAGGCGTTCGACCTTTTGAGCCTTTGTTTCCGTCGTGTTTTCAGCCATTTGCGGTCTTCCCCATTGAAAAGGGCCCGTTCGCCCTAAAAACAAAAAACCCACGTTGCCTGGACTCTGGCACGTGGGCTTCGGAACTTGAGATTTACGGTCTAGCTAAGTTCGATAGCTCGGGAGGCCAGAGATGTGTGTCTTGCAACACGCAGCGTTACGACACGCAGCGGTGCACATACAGAGACAACACACGGTCTGGCGGAGAATAGACATTTCCACAGACAGAATACGGCGGAAGGGGGGTGAAGTCAAATTAGGTTTTGCGATGTTACAGATTGGGAAAATGGATGACCCGGGCGGGGAATGCCACTCGGCATTACGATGACGAGTCGCGCCCATCCGCCGAATGAAGATTTGAATGGCGGGGCGAACTTGAAGTATATGTGCTGGCAACAAGAAGGCGATGGGGGCACATACCGTGAGATTTCGAAACAAATTTTGGTGCGCAGCAGCAACGCTGTGGTTGCTCGTAGGTTTGCCCGCCATCGCGCGTGCGCAGCGGGTGAAGGTGTGGGTGTCGTCGAATGGCGGGGACAGGATGGCCGCGAAAGTGGACCGGGAATTTCGAACGGACAAAGATGTCCCGACAGTGAAAGCGGATTTTTCGATCAATAAGAGTGTCAAGTACCAGCGGATGGAGGGCTTCGGGGCGTCGATCATGGAAGCCGGGTTGATGACACTGAACACGTTGCCGGCGGAGAAGCAGGAGGAGGTGTTGCGAGCGCTGTTCGATCCAAAAGAGGGCGCGGGATTCACGGCGATGAAGACGCCCTTGGCGGGGACGGATTTTCAGTCGGCGGGGCCGTGGTTTACGTATGACGACACGCCGGGCGATGTGGAACTGAAGAATTTTTCCGTGGAGCGAGATTTCGGGCCGAACGGAGTGGGAACGTACATTCTGCGGGCGCGGAAGTACGGGAATTTTGCGTTGCAGGCGCCGATGGATTATCCGCCTGACTGGATGCTGTACGACGTAAATAAGCGGCAGGACATTCCGCCGAAATATTATCCGGTGCTTGCAAATTATTTTGTGAAGTATCTGGAGGAATATAAGAAGCGCGGAATCGTCGTCGATTATCTGAGTCTGTTCAATGAACCGGAAGAGGTCTACACAAAGATCAAATATCCAGAGATTCGCGTTTTGATCCGCGATCATGTGGGGCCTGCGCTGGCAAAATCGGGTCTGACGACCAAGTTGATGATCAGCGAAGCGCCGGAGCGAGGCGTCGCGGCCCGTCGGTATCCTGTCGTGCTTGACGACCCGGGCGTGCGCAAGTATGTGTCGGTGATTGGATATCACGGGTACGATTTCAAAAATTTCGACAAGATTGCGGCGCTCGAGAAGAGGTACGCGCAATTTCCCTTCTGGATGGATGAGCTCTGTTACGCGTATGAAGCCGGATATCCGAAGCGGAAAAAATTGCCGATCTACGAATTCGATGACGGAGATGTGTGGGGAAATATTATTTTCAACGACCTGGAGGCGGGGACGTCGGCGTGGCTCTACTGGAATGCGATTTTGGACGAGACCGGAGGGCCGTGGGCGGTATCGCCGGTGCATGGGAACCCGGACCCGAATATTCAGCATCCGGTGGTCATCGTCAACAAAACGACGCATGAGGTGACCTACACGGGGACGTATTGGTATCTGGCGCATTTCAGCAAGTTTGTGAAGCCAGGAGCGGTGAGGATCGGGACGTCAGGCGTGCGGAAGGGCGTGCGAGCGATGGCGTTTCAGGCGAACGATGGCGGGTACGTGGCGGAGTTGTTGAACAGTTTGCGGCAGGCGGTGAAGGTGAATCTGGAGTTTGACGGCAAAGCCGTGGAACTGGAGTTGCCAGAGCGATCGATTACGACGCTGACTTGGTAATCAAACGAGAAAAGGCAGAGGTTGGATTACTTGCCAGCGCAATCTTTGCGTCCAGTGTCGGCGACGCTGGCGATGATCCACTGGCCGTCAACTCGAACGAGATTGAAGAGGTCGGTGCCGCAATGGTCCACCTTGCCATCGACTAGAAATTCAAAGGGAGCCCAGACGACGGCGAGGTCGTTGTCGATTCGAATGAGCGGATCGTGAATGCGCTCTTCGATTTTTGTGGTTCCGGGTTTGCCAACGCGGTCGGCGAATTCCTCGAACGTCATCCGTGCCGGTTTGCCATCGCGCATCAATACCATCACGCCACCGGCCAATACTGGTTTCTTGATCGCGGCAGGCGTCGCGTTTCGACATGCCGTCGAACATTTGCGTGATAGGCGCGAGGACGGCTTGTTGCTCGGCGCTGTCAGCAGCGGGAATGGCGCGGTTGAGCGCCGAGCCGATGGTTGGATGAGATGCTGCCGCGCGCAGCGAAGTGATCAGAAATGTGGCGAAGGCCGTTGCAGCAGCAACGCAGAGAACGGCGAAGATGGGGCGTGAGGTGGTTTTCATGCGGGGGATTCTAACCCGCATCGCCCCGATTCAAAAGGTTGCGCTTTACTTTGACGCGGGTGCGGGTTGCTTCTCACTGGTCGGAGGCACAATTCCCTTAGGCGCAGGTACGTCACCATGTTTCCGTAGTGCTCGTCCGCGTGCGCGGTGTTGAGCGAGAGCAACGTCAGCCTGGCCATATCGAAGTTGAAGAATTTTATGACCTGGCTGCCTTTCGCGTCGGTCATGGCGCCGTAGGCTTTGTTGCAGTAGGCGACTCCGTCTTTGAGGGCTGCCACGAGGTCGGCTTTCGAGGTCTTTGTTTTTTCGATGCCCTTCACTGGGGTTTTCTTCGCCTGTAGCCTGCGAGCAGAAGAAATAAGCCTCGTCGGCTTGATGGCCGACGAGCTGACCGAAGCTACGAACTCAGGTGTGGGTTTGAAGGAGTAATTTTCTTCCGGCATTTTCTCGGCTGGACCGATGACCGCTCCGCTGACAAACGAGTAGAGACCTTTTTCACTCGCGGTAATCGGATTCGCTGGCGCCGAGTGGGTTGCGCTGGTGGTTTTTCCTGGGCGACTAGAGCAACCGGGAACTGACATCAATACGGCGCACACAACACAGAGTCGTTTATTCACGAAACACCCTCCTGGGAATTGTGCAGAACGTTAATTTGCAAACTAGATCGATATATTGGACGCGATTTTCGCCAGGAGCATCACCGCACACGGAAAATGAGCTCCCGTGTAAACAAACAGCCCGGCGAGACCTGCAAATGTCAGCGGAGCGAACACCATTTTTAGCGTCATAGGGGGACTTCCTTTCGAACACCCACAACTACTAATACGGATGAACGGCGAAAACGTTTCGCGGCGAGTTTTCTTTTTGAGACGGGTGGGAGCGTGCCATCCCACGCTGAAACCGCCCACGGAGTTGGCGAAACGGCGGTGGTGGTAGCGTGACCATCGAGATGTGGTTCGAAGATGCTAGTCGATTGAAGTTGGCGTTGCTGTGGGTTGAGGGTGGCTAACCGCACGATAGACGTATGGGCCGAGCCGCGTCATCAGGACTGTTGCCACCAGTGTTGCCACGAGGAAAAACAGCAAGGGCGCGCGATACGAACCTGAGTGGTCGAAACCTGCACCCATCAGGACCGGACCCAGTGCCCCTGCCAAAGTAAAGGTGGCGAATAAGTAGCCATAAATCTCGCCAAACGAGCGCAGGCCAAAATAGCGGCTGGTGAGAAACGCGATGATGTCTGCTTCCGCTCCCATTCCAAGACCGACGAGGAAGGCTGCCAGCAATGTGAGGGTTCCGCCCGCGCCTATCCAGAATAACGAGATGCCGCTCGCGACTCCGATGAAAAGGAGTATTGCCACATACGGGCCAAAGAAGCGGTCGAGGAAGAAGCCGGAGAACACTCTGCCGATCAGCAGAGCGACTCCCAGCAAAGAACTGGCGAGAGCTGCGCGTTCGACGCTTATTCCGTGATCGGTAAGCATCGGCACCAGATGGATGACGCAGCCGTGGACACTGGCGCCTACCAAAAAGAACGCGCTCGCCAGGAACCAAAAAGTGCGTGCCATGCCGAGCGACGCTCCAACTCACGCCTTGCTCGTCGTTGCTCTTTTCCGAGCTTATGTGCAAATCCGGCACGCCATCGGGCTGCAGGCCCATTTTCTCTGGTGAATCTTTTAGAAGAAGTCCAACAACGGGGACGGACACGGCCAGAACCAAGACCCCAATGAACGCGTAAGCAGTACGCGATCCGAACAGGGTGATCAAGTGCTGTGCGATGGGCGGCATGAGGATTGCGCCGGAGGAAAGTCCCGACCATCATCAGACCGAGCGCCAGGCCGCGGCGCTTGTCGAACCAGCGTGAGACTACGATGCCGTAAGGCACGGGCGCCGTCCCGACGCCGACGAATCCCAGCAGGATGGAAAAAGCATATAAGTGCCAGAGGCTCGTTGAAAAATATTTGAAGGATATGAGGGCCAGGCCGAAAATCACGGTCGATGGAACGATTACCTTGTGTGCGCCGAAACGATCAACCAATCGCCCGATCAGTGGAGCGCCCGCGGTCTGCATGAGATTGGCGAGAGTAAAGGCGAACGAGATGCTTGTGCGACTGGAATGGAAATCCTGAGCCAGCGATTTGATGAAAACGCTGAACGAATAGACGAAGATCGGGGCATAGCCGAGCAGGAGGCCCGACGCCTGCGGTAAAGAACGATCACCCAGCCATAAAAGAACCGCGGTCGTTTGATCTGCTCATTCCGAAGTCTCCAGTTCGACGCGTTCACGATTTGAACGCAGGGGCATTGTGCTGCGGGCCGACTTCTTTGTGCTGCATGGTGGAGACGAGGATCGAATCTTGCGCGGGGGCGAATCGCACCCAGGAAGAAAGGATCATCGTGGCGGGATTATAGTGCAGATCGGAGAGTTGAGGTCGACTGGTTGGATCAGAAAGTGGGGGTGCCGCACTTCGTAGGCAGGCACAGCGTTCGCGGGAAGGATGCTGCGAAGGCGTCTGAGATATCCGCGCTACGCACAATGCGAGGCCGCAAGTATCGCAGGTGCTTGCGCCCCTAACACGTTGGCGCTGACTGATTTTGATGGATTGGGAGTCGCAGCGGGCTTTGGCTTGGGAGTCGTCGAGGCCGCCTTCGGTGTTGGTGAGGTGGCTTTCGGCTTTAGCGGCGGGCGTTGCGGTTGGGACCGGGCAGATGATCGTGGCGGACTTGATCACGTCGAGTTTGGGGAAGCTTTTGTCGAGGTAGGGCTTGCCGGTTTTTTCGATTTGTTCCTGGTCGATGCCGGCGTTGTCGCCGTATTGGTCGTAGAACATTTCGACGACTTTCATGCCGTCGCCATCGACGGTGCCGAACGGGGCGAAGCCGGTTTTGTCGAGGAAGGCGTTGTCTTTGAGATTGATGAAGACTTGCGTGGTGCGAGTGTTGGGGCCGGCGGTGGCGAAGACGATGCTTCCTTTTTTGTTGGTGCTGGCTGACGGGATCGTCTTTGATTTCGGTTTTTTTCCAGGCAGCGCTGACGGCGGGATACGAGCTGATGCCGAACTGCGTGACGAAATTGGGGACGGCGCGGAATACGACGGCGTTGTCATAGAAGTGGTGCTTGACGAGATTGTAGAAGCGATCGGCGCCGAGCGGGGCCAAGGCGCGCGTGACGGTGATGGTGAAGTCGCCGCGCGTGGTGACGAATTTGACGACGTAGGTGTCGGGAGCTTTGTCTTTCAGCAGCGCGGGGTGAAGGAGGGTGCGGTCGTAGGTGGCGGCGCGTGGCTGTGGCCGTACCAGCTGTGGCGGGCTTTTTCGTGGCCGTGGTGCCGCTGCTTTGCGCGCCGGATTTTGGTGCTGCGGCGGGCGTTTGGCCGAACGCCGCGAATGCGAAACCCAATGATGCGACTGCAACTAACGCGTACTTCGTGAACCTCGAAAGCGGGGCAGTTGTTTTCGAAGTGCTATTCGTCATTCGTTTTTCTCTCCGTTTGTTGTGGATCGAAACTGGAAATCGGGTCGATCTACTTTTCGCCGCGCAGATGTTTCCCCTCGCGTTCGACATCACTCATCAACCGCAGAGTATTCTCGCCGAGAATCTTCTTTACGTCACCTTCTGTGTAGCCTTTTTGCAATAGGGCGTTGGTGATTTTCGGGAGCATCGAGGCGTCTTCCATTCCAAAAGGCATGTTGGCGCCGTCGAAATCGGAGCCGATGCCGACGTGGTCGATGCCGGCGATTTTTACGGCGTGATCGATGTGGTCGATAATCTTGGTCCAATCGACGCGCGGAAGTTTGCCGGCCTCGACGAATTCGCGGGTGATGCGGTCGCCTTCGATGAGTTGGCAGCCTTCCTTGTTGCCGCAGCGTTTTTGGACTTCGAGCGCGATGGCTTGATTGATTTTGGGATCGGCGCGCTCGGCGTTGCGGAATTCCTGGCTGAGAAAGCCGACATGGAAATTGATCTGGATGACGCCGCCTTTTGCGGCGAGTTCGCGGATCATTTCGTCGGACATGTTGCGCGGATGATCGCAGAGCGCGCGGCAATTCGAATGCGAGGCGATGATCGGCGCTTTGCTGACGGCGAGAACGTCGTGGAAAGTTTTGTCGCTGACGTGGGAGACGTCCACCATCATCGCCGAGGCGATTCATTTCGGCGATGACTTGTTTGCCGAAGGGGCTGAGGCCGTTGTGGATGGGCTTGTCGGTGGAGGAGTCGGCCCATTCGCAATTGCCGCTGTGGGTGAGCGTCATGTAGCGGACGCCTTCGTCGGCGAATTTTTGCAGGACGGCGAGATCGCTGTTGATCATGTGGCCGCCTTCGACGGCGAGCAGGATGGCGATTTTCTTTTGCGCGGCGCGCGGCGCGGATTTGGTCGGCGGTGGTGGCGAAGACGAGGTCGCTCGAGTGTTTGTTGACTTGAGCGTGGACAGCTTCGATTTGTTTCAGCGCGCGTTCGACGGCGATGGGGCCGCGGACTTTGCTGGGCATCCAGACGGCGAAAAAGATGGCGTCGAGGCCGCCTTCTTTCATGCGGGGGATGTCGATGCTTCCCTTTTCGTTCCGCGGGGCGAGGTCGAAGTCGCCGTCGATGAAGCGCTGCGTGGTGTCGGTGTGGGTGTCGATCACGATCGAGGAGAAATGGAGTTGGCGGGCCTTGGCGGAGATTTCGGGTTGCGTGGGGCGGCTGGTCATCGTTTTGGGGCCGAGGAGAAGACTGACAACGATAATAGGAGTAACGCGAGGATCGACGTTTCACGGGGCATTCTTCTGTTGAATGGCTCACGGCAATCAAGTTCTTGCTGACGCACCTAGTTTACATCGTGGCGCGGGTAGGGCGGCGCACAGACATCGTTGCTTGTTCCACGCCTATGGATTTTGTGCTTTCATTTCGGCGCTGACTTTTTCAGCGGCTTCCATGACGCGCAGCGTATTCTCACCGAGAATTTTGCGGATGTCCGAGTCGGAATAACCCTTGCGCATCAGCGCTTCGGTGATTTTCGGTAGCTTGCTGGCGTCTTCGAGGCCTTCGGGCATGTTGGCGCCGTCGAAATCGGACCCGAGGCCGACGTGATCGGCGCCGGCGAGTTTCACGGCGTGATCGATGTGCTCGATGACTTTTTCCCAAGTGACATGCGGAAGCTTGCCTTCGGCGATGAGCTTCTCTTCGTCTTTTTTCATTTCTCGTTCGAAGCATTCGCCGTCATCGCCGCACTTCTTCTTGAGATCGTCCAGATGCTGCACGACTCCGCCTGACTCTTTCGCGTAGGCATCTTTGTATGCCTGATCGATGAAGCTTTTTTCGTAGTTGATCTGAATCACGCCACCCTTTGCGGCCAGCGCCTTGATCATGTCGTCGCTCATGTCGCGTGGATGATCACAAAGCGCTCGGCAGGAGGAGTGCGACGCGAAAAGCGGCGCCTTACTGACTTCGAGCGCGTCGTAAAACGTCTTGTCGGCGACGTGCGAGATATCAACGATAATTCCCTGCCGGTTCATCTCGCGGACGACATCTTTGCCGAAATCGGTCAGGCCGTTATGTGCCGCCTTATCGGTGGACGAGTCGGACCACTCGGTGTTGTAGAAGTGCGACAGCGTCATGTAGCGCACGCCGAGGTCGGCGAAAATGTTCACGATGTGAATGTCGTTGCCGATCATGTGGCCGCCTTCGACTCCCATGAGCGCGGCGATTTTGTTTTGCGCGTGAGCGCGGCGCACGTCTTCAGCGGTTCGCGCGAGTACGATGTCTTTCGGATATTTCGCGACGTTGGTGCGGACGAGATCGATTTGGTCCAGCGCCTTCTGAATTGCGACCGGGCCGGTGGTCTTGCCATCGATCCAGATCGAGAAGAAGATGCCGTTCATCCCGCCTTCCTTCATGCGCGGGATGTCGATGGAGCCGCTGTCGCTGCGCTGGCTCAGGTCGAAGCCGGATTTCGAGAGGAATCGCTGCGTCGTGTCGTCGTGCGTGTCGATGACGTAAGTCGAGAAGTGCAGCTTGTGGGCGCGGGCGGCGATGTCGTCGGCGCTGACGGTCGCGTGCGGGTTGCGGAATAGCGCGTTGGTGGCGAACAGGCAAAAGACGGCGAATACAAATGTAGCGATAGCGCGGGCTGAGCGCATCCGATCCTCCCTGAACTCAACTGCGATGAAGTGGTGAGAGTCTATCCTATCAGCCAGCCGAGCAGCGCTTGTTTCCACGCGGCGCGCTGCACTTCGGCGAGCGATTCGGTGAGCGGAATTCCTTTGGGGCAAGCGAGCACGCAATTCTGCGCGTTGGCGCAATCTTCGATGCCGCCGTTGCCCATCGACGCTTGCAGGCGCTCTTTGGCGTGCATCGCGCCAGTGGGGTGCATGTTGAAAAGGCGCACCTGGCTGAAAATCGCGGCACCCATGAATTTGCTGTTCTCGTTGACTTGCGGGCAGACCTCGAGGCAACTGCCGCATGTGATGCAATTCGAAAGCGGATAAGCTTTCTCTTGCTGCTCGGCCGAAAGACGAGGACCTTCTCCGAGATCGTAGCTTCCGTCGATCGGAATCCATGCCTTCACGCGCTTCAGACTTTCGAACATGAACTGGCGATCGACGGCGAGATCGCGGACGACCGGAAATTTAGTCATCGGCTCGACTCGAATCGGCTGCTCAAGCTGATCGACGAGCGCGGAGCACGCCATGCGTGCCTTGCCGTTGATGAGCATCGCGCACGAGCCGCAGATTTCTTCGAGGCAATTGGAATCGTAGGTGATCGGTGTCGTTTTTTTGCCGTCGCGAGTGACGGGATTCTCGGCAATGTCGCGCAGGCAAATGATGATGTTCATCGACGGACGCCACGGCAGCGCGAACTCTTCCCAGCGCGCGGCCTCTTTCGGGCTTTGCTGGCGCTTGATGCGGAGGATGACTTGTTTTTCGGCCATGGTCGCTGTCAGCTCTCAGCTCAAAGTTATTTCGCGGCGTCGTAACGGCGCGGCCGCGGCGGAATCTGGGAAATATCGACGGGCTCGTAGGTGAGCTCGATATCGTTGTTGACCCACTTGGCGCGCGTCGTTTTCAGCCAGTTGGCGTCGTCGCGATCCGGAAAATCGGGCTTATAGTGCGCGCCGCGCGATTCGTTGCGATAAAACGCGCCGATGGTGATGACGCGCGCGAGGATCAGCATGTTTTCGAGTTCGCGCGCGAAATTCAACGTCTGATTCGACCATCGCGTCCGATCGCTGAGATTAATTCTGCGATAGCGCGCGTTGAGCTCACCAAGCTTGGCGTACGCACCTTCGAGGTTCTTGTTGATGCGCGTGACGGTGACGTGCTCCGTCATCACTTCGCCGAGTTCTTTCCAGATCGTGATGGGATTCTCGGAGCCATCTTGCGCGATCAGCGCAGCGTTCTTGGCTTCCTGACGCTTTTGTTCCTGCTCGAAGACGTGGGAGGAGATCGATTCCGTTCCCTTTTCGAGGCCGCGCGCATACTTTACGGCAGCCGGGCCAGCGATGCCGCCGCCGAAAATGCACGAGACGAGCGAATTTGCGCCAAGCCGATTCGCCCCGTGATATTGATACTCGCATTCGCCTGCCGCGAAAATCCCTGGGATGCTTGTCGCCTGGTCTTCGGCGTTCACCCACATCCCACCCATCGTGTAATGCATGGCCGGAAAAACCTTCATCGGCTCATCGCGCGGATCGACGCCAAGAAACTTTTCGTAAATCTCGAGGATGCCTTCCAGTTTGCGATTCAGCGTCTCTCGCGGGATGTGCGTGACATCCAGATAGACGGCGGCCTGCCCGTTGAGGCCAAGCTTCTCTTGATAAACGATGCGGTGAATCGCGCGGGTCGCGATGTCGCGCGGAACCAGGTTCCCGTATTTCGGATACCACTCTTCCAAAAAGTAGAAACGTTCTGCGTCGGGAATACTTCGCGCTGCGCGCTTCTCTTGCGGATTGCGCGGCACCCATACGCGGCCACCTTCACCGCGCGCCGATTCGCTCATCAACCTCAATTTGTCTTCGCCAGGGATCGCCGTCGGGTGCACCTGAATAAACTCGCCGTTCGCGTAGTCGACGCCCTGCTGAAACAGCGCCGACTGCGCCGAGCCCGTGCAAACAACCGAGTTCGTCGATCGCCCGAAAATCGCCCCAACGCCGCCGGTACAGAAAATCACAGCGTCTGCATGGAACGTCTTCACTTCCATGGACCGCAAATCCATCGCGCAAATTCCGCGCGCGACTCCGCCCTCGTCAATCACCGCGGATAGAAACGTCCATCCCTCGCGCTTCGTGACGCGCCCTTCCGATTCGTGCCGCCGAACCTGCTCATCAAGCGCGTACAAAAGCTGCTGCCCCGTCGTCGCTCCCGCAAACGCAGTCCGGTGATACAGCGTCCCGCCAAACCGCCGATAGTCCAGCAACCCTTCCGGTGTGCGGTTAAACGTGACGCCCATGCGATCCAGCAAATCGATAATCCCCGGCGCCGCCTCACACATGCGCTTCACCAGCGGCTGGTTCGCCAAAAAGTCGCCGCCATAAATCGTGTCATCGAAGTGCTTCTGCGTCGTGTCGCCTTCGCCCTTTTGATTCTTCGCGGCGTTGATTCCACCTTGCGCGCAGACCGAGTGCGACCGCTTCACCGGCACAATCGAAAACAATTCCACGGGCACGCCCGACTCCGCCACGCGAATCGTGGCCATCAAGCCGGCGAGTCCACCGCCCACGACGATGATCTTCGGATGTTTCATTTGGAAGTGATGTATCCCGCGAACGGATGCCAGTTGAAACGAAAACTCAAAATGATTAGCACGCCGACCAAACTAAACACGACACCAACGAGCACGCCAAGCTGGCCCGCCGCTCGCTGTGCGCGCACCGTCGCCGCCAATCCCCATTTGCAAAGAAAATTCCAGATGCC
Source organism: uncultured Acidobacteriota bacterium (assembly GCA_963850795.1). GTDB lineage: Bacteria > Acidobacteriota > Terriglobia > Acidiferrales > UBA7541 > Acidiferrum. Next base: position 25,541 of record CAWKNS010000003.1, read on the forward strand.
GACGCCAAGGTGAAACGATGACGCCAGCACTCCGATCAAGAAAAACGTCAGAAACCAAGGGTTCGCCATGTCTTGCGCGACGGTCGCATATGTCGAAGTCCCATGCGTCAGCCATCGCTCCGTGTAAAGATGCCAGCCGATATAAACGAACGCGATCAACCCCGTGTAGCGCTGCGAAGTGAAAAGCCAATTCTTGACCCAGGGATAAGCCGACACATTCGACTTCCCTTGCCACCATATATATATGCCGTAACCGGCGTGATACAGCAGCGGCAGAAAAATGAATCCCCACTCCACAATCAACCGAAATGGAATCGTCTGGAGGGTTTGCGACGTTTCGTCGTACTTCTGCGCGCTCACCAAAGCGGCGCTGTTCGACCAAAAATGTTCAGCGAGGAAAGCTCCAACAGGAACTATGCCAGTCAGCGAATGGAGTTTGCGGAAGAAATAACTTGAATCAGGCCGGGTTGCCGTAGCGGACATGCCCTCTCCACCGCGTCCTTGCCTTCTCGGCGCTCAGAATCGCGGCAAGTCAAAGTATAGCAGGTGAAACCACTGATGCAAATTTCGAACACCGAAATGCGTTGAAAATACAGTTCGGAGAACCGATCCAATTTCAGCATATTTTGGTCGCAGGCACATATTTGCGCCTAAAAAGTAACTCCGCCACGAGCCGATTTTACATAGCGTCGCGCATCCACATGATATTCTCACCTCATTAGCAGTCCAGCGGGCGCCTTCCCCTTGGTCCCGTCACGACTCACAATTCACTGCGAGACGATGCATGAGCCTTGTCACGGAACTCGAACGCCTGGCCGATGCGCTGGGCGGCGACACTAGCGCCGAAGCGCCGCCGATCGCGTGGACTTCCGTCGCCGAACGCATCGCCCGCAATCTCAACGTGAAGCCCGAAGAAGTCGGCATTCTCGGCCTCTCGAATAAGTGGCGTCATCTCTATTTTCTTTTTCCCGAAGCGTTGCGCAACGTTGGCTTCATTCCTCTGACGAGTAATTCCGCTCTCGCCGCCCGTACCGTTCGCGAAAGCCGTCCTGAGATCAACAACAGCTTTGCCACGTCGCGTCACGCCACCGTTTTTGAAGGTGTCAAGACGAGTGGCGTCGATGCCGGCGAAGCGATTCAGAAAATTATCAGCGCGCCGATCCTCGCAGGCGACAAAGTGATCGGTGTGATTCAAATCAGCCGCAAGGGGCCGAACATCGCAAGCGCCGGTACCGATTTCACCGCCGCCGATCTCGGAAAAGTTCTCGCTCTTTGCAAACCGCTCGGAAAACTTCTGCAACACGTCGCGAAGGATTAGCTCGTTCATCTACTGTTAACAATTTGCATCACGGTCTCACTCGTTATCGCGCCGCTCGAAATCGAATTTCGACCTTAAATGCGTTGACAGTGCAAAACCTTCTTGTTACTTTTCCACAGCAGCAGAAAATTATTTCTCAGCCCAACTCACGGAGGCACCCACACCGGCACCATGGCGTTCGTCGCGAAGAAAATATTTCTCACCAAAGGCGTCGGAAAACATCGCGAAAGGCTTTCGAGCTTTGAGTTGGCTCTGCGTAATGCGGGAATCGCTGCGTGCAACATCGTCCGCGTTTCGTCGATCTTCCCTCCAAACTGCAAATTGATTTCGCGCAGCGAAGGTTTGAAGCACATCAAACCGGGACAAGTCGCGTTCACCGTAATCAGCGAAAATTCCACCAAAGAAGCGCATCGTCTGATCGCCGCGAGCATCGGCCTCGCGCTACCCGGCGACAAATCGATGTACGGATATCTTTCGGAACATCACTCATTCGGCGAAACCGAAGAGGTCGCCGGAGAATACGCGGAGGAACTCGCCGCGGAGATGCTTGCGACGACGCTCAACGTGGAATTTGATCCGGATCTTTCGTGGGACGAGAAAAAAGAGGTCTACCGCATCTCGAACAAGATCGTTCGCACGATGAACGTCACGCAATCCGCTGTCGGCGATAAGCGCGGATTGTGGACGACGGTGCTCGGCGCCGCAATTTTGATCGGCGAAGACGACTAAATCAAAAATGGTTCAGCAAGAAGTAGAGGGGCGCAGACAACTCTGCGCCCCTTTTTATTTCTACCGGCTCTATAAAATCTATTCCGCGTCCAGTTCGTAAGCTGTCTTCAACCACTTCCGCACATCGTCGTCGATCTGCCCTGCTTCTGTAATCTCAATGCGATGAGTGATGCGATCCTTTTTCGCCAACCCACCGGTGTCGATCAATCGCTTCGGCAATTTCCCTTTGTACTTCGCCAGAGCGAATCCCAGATCGATTCGCGAATTCGTCGTCGGTTTAATCTGAGCGAAAACATGATTCCGGTAAAACGGCACCATCGTTTGGCACGGGCACGCTTTCACATCATCTGAAACCGACTTTCCCAATTCCAAGAGTTCGTCGTAGATCGGTCGAAGTGACTCCTTTTTCCCCGAGTATTGTTCTTCAACATATTTTTCAGCCGATTTTAGATATGCATCCGGATCGTCGCCTTCGAAACCCTTCCCGCCCGCTCGCTCGGCGATCGACCATGCGACGTTGTTGCTGAGTTTGTGTTTCTGCCGCAGCCACTCGACACGCTCTTTATGGCCGTCTGTCGGCGCTTCTTCTTTCGTCAGCTCAACCCACTCGTTCAACGTGCGTCCCGTTTTTGCTTTCAGCTCGGCGATCCATTTCTGCATGATCGCCACACCGGGATGAACGTCATACAAGCTTGACTCGCTTTCCCGATTTCGCCTCAGACTTACTAGCTCTCTTCGCTGTCGTTGTTTTCGTCACGCCGCCTCCTGAAAAAAAGTGCCCACGAAGTTTCCGTGGGCACTCTTTTCACTATGAGTTCGCAATCGTCTCTGCCACTACCGCTTGAAATATCCAATCCGCTCCAACACCGCGCCGACGATGAGCGGCAACGCCACCGTCGCGTCTTCGAGCACCTCGGCAAATTTTCCACCTTCTTCCGGCGGAACAAATTTGCCCCACGAGACCGCTTCCGTGTACGTACTTCCGCTCAGCCCGCCCCAATTTACCGGCTCCGGGCAGATGCGGAGTCCATAACTGTACCGCTTCAGCGGCAACTTCTTGAGGCCGCGACGAGCGAGCAATTCCGCATACACACCAAACTGTTGCGACCAGTTGCGCGGCACTCCGCCGCCCACCGTAAAAATTCCCATTCGCTTCGTCGCCATCATCGTGTCGGCAAATGTTTCGAAATCCTCGAACGGATCGAACCGCAGCAGCGGCCGCTTGTCGCGCTGGCGTGCCATCTTATTTAGCGCGAAGTCGATTCCTAGCTCGGAATCCGTGAATGCGGGCACGAACACCGGGACGTTGTGTTCGTACGCCGATTTTAGAATTCCACGGCCTCCGCCTTGCTTGTGAAGAAACTCGCCGATCTTGCGATGCAGTTTCCAGCTGCAAACCACATCGGCCGGATCCCATTTATCGAGAATGCCATCGACGACTTCTTCGACGTGGTCGAGATTCGTTTCGGGCTCGAGCGAATCGTAAACTCGGTTGTATCCAGCCTGGAATAATTCCTCGTCGTTCATCTTCGAGGGATCGTATCGGAAATGCGAGAGACCCGTCGCTTCCACGAGCCCGTGCGCCATCAACGCGCCGGTCGAAACGATCGCTTTCACAACGCCGCTCTCGATCAAATCGCAAAACACCAATCCCATTTTGCCGACCGTGAGCGCGCCGGCCAGCGTCATTACGACGAAACAATCCTTGTCGCGCGCCATCACTTCCAGTACGTCGGCGGCATCACCGATTTGTCGCGCGGTATATGCCGTGTCGCCCATCGCGCGGACGAGCTGGTCGATCGTGCGCGTCTTCGACAAGTCGAGCGGATAAATCGGTCGAAGCTTGTCCTTCACCGGATCGTGCAGCACGCGCCCCGTCACTGTCTTTTTTCCTTTTGCCATTTACGCTCCTGAAGTTCGCGCCACTGTCACCTTGTATTCACACAACAGTGACAAATTGAATCTCGCGCCGCTGAGTTTGCAGATCTGAGTCACGCAAATTGATAATACAAACGCGTGCGGAAGGAAAGCGGATTCGCGCATTAAATCAGCGTTGCGCGTCATGCTAAACTAATTTTCTATGGCGAACAAATTCACCGTCGGCCTGATTCAAATGCGTTCGACGACGAATGCGGAAGAAAATCTCCAGCGCGCGCTCGAAAAGATTCGCGAGGCTGCCGCGCGCGGTGCGCAGATCATCTGCATGGACGAGCTCTTTCGCGGCGAATACTTTTGCCGCAAAGAAGACGCCGAGCTTTTCAATCTCGCCGAGCCGATTCCCGGCCCCGCGACCCAAGCCATTGCGGAAGTGGCGCAAGAGAAAAAAGTCGTCGTCGTCGCTTCCCTTTTCGAACGCCGCGCCGCCGGCGTTTACCACAACACCTGCGCGATCATCGATGCCGACGGAAGCTTCCTCGGCAAATATCGCAAGATGCACATTCCCGACGACCCCCTCTACTACGAAAAATTTTATTTCACGCCCGGCGATCTGGGATTTCCGAATTTCGACACGAAGTACGGAAAAATCGGCGTGCAGATTTGCTGGGACCAGTGGTATCCCGAAGGTTCGCGGCTGACCGCGCTGAGCGGCGCGCAGGTGATTTTTTATCCGACCAGCATCGGCTGGCACCCGCATGAAAAGGCGGAATTTGGCGCGGCGCAGCTCGACGCGTGGCGCACGATTCAGCGCGCTCACGCGATCGCCAATGGAGTTTACGTCGCAGTCGTAAATCGCGTCGGCTACGAAGGCAAACCGGCAAGCGGCGATCCTGGCCTCGAATTCTGGGGCAATTCTTTCGTCGCCGATCCCTTTGGTCAACTCGTCGCCGAAGCTTCGCAACGACAAAGAGGAAATTCTCGTCGTCGAGTGCGATCCCGCAAAGAGCGAAGACACGCGCCGCAACTGGCCGTTTCTGCGCGATCGCCGCATCGACGCATACCATCCGATCACTAATCGCTGGCTCGGCGAGTAACCCAAATCCGCATGCCCACGAAAAAACCTTCCGCACCAAAATCACGCGCCGTCGAAAAAGCTCACGCCACAATCGAAGCACAAACTCCATTCGAACTCGGCTACTCAATGCCCGCCGAATGGGAGCGTCATCACGCGACGTGGCTCGGATGGCCGCACGAAGTCACCGACTGGCCGGGGAAATTTCCCGCGATTCCCTGGGCCTACGCGGAAATCGTTCGCAATCTCGCACGCGTCGAGCGCGTTTACCTGCTCGTCGAGAGCGCGACTGAAGAACGCAAAGTCCGCGACATCCTCGCAAAGTCGGGCGCAAATCTCGCTAACGTCGATTTCTTCCGCGTGCCGACCGATCGCGGCTGGATGCGCGACTCCGGCCCCATCTCAATAAAAAACGCCGCCGGCGATCTCGCCTGTACGCACTGGCGCTTCAACGGCTGGGCGAAATATGCCAATCACAAAAAAGATGCCGTCGCCGCAGCACTCGTCAACAAAACACTGAAGCACCGCACATGGCAACCAATGCACAAAGGTCGTCGCGTTGTGCTGGAAGGCGGCAGCATCGACGTCAACGGCCGCGGGTCGCTGCTCACCACCGAAGAATGCCTGCTCAGCAAAACGCAAGAGCGCAATCCCGGCTTCGCCCGCGAAGACTACGCTGAAGTCTTTCGAAACTATCTCGGCGTCTCACAAGTGTTATGGCTGAGAAACGGCATCGCCGGCGACGACACCCATGGCCACGTCGATGATCTCGCCCGCTTCGTCAACCCCAACACAATCGTGGTCATCGAAGAGAAAAACAAATCCGACGTCAACTACTCCGCGCTCCAGGAAAATATCGAGCTCCTGCGCGTCAATGAAAGATCCCGACGGCCGCCCGTTCCGTATCGAAACGCTCCCGATGCCCGCGCCGATCGAGTTCGACAACTTTCGCCTCCCCGCGAGCTACGCAAATTTCTACATCGCAAATGATCTCGTCATCGTTCCCACGTTCAACGACGCCAACGACCGCGTCGCGCTCAACAAGCTCGCCGAACTCTTCCCCGGCCGCGAAATCGTCGGCATCGCCTGCCGCGACCTGGTCCTCGGCCTCGGCACCCTCCACTGCATGACCCAACAACAACCTTAACCTGTCCGCGACATCATGTTCGGGCGCAGCACTGCTGCGCCCCAACTTGGCAAGATGTCGGCCACTAGTTTCTTGCCGCTCCACCCCTCACGCGCGCGTCCCGCTGTTGGCATTCCGCGCCCCCAACGCTACAATGCCGCATCTAAAAATCATCAACCGCAATCGCCCGAGGAGGCCGAATGCTCACAGCCCTAGCCTTATCCCTTTTTCAAGATCGCGTCGTCGTCGTGCAATATGAACGCGGCCTGATCGGTTGGATTTTGATCGGCCTCATCGCCGGCTGGCTCGCGGGCAAACTCTCGCGCGGCGCAGGCTACGGATGCGTCACCGATATTATTCTTGGTCTAATCGGCAGCGTCCTCGGCGGCTGGCTCTTCATGAAGCTCGGCATCTTGGGCGGCGGCTTCATCACGAGCCTCGCAGCCGCAACGGTCGGCGCAATCATCGTCGTCGCGATCGTCCACCTGATCATCCCCGGCCGCGGCTAGTTTTTGTAGGGGCGGGGCTTGCTCCGCCCGACCGCCGCGTCTTGCAGCGATGTTCCCGGGATGCGAGATTATGTACGGGCGCAGCACCGCTGCGCCCCATGTCCGCACTCTTTCAGCCTCTTCCTCGTTTTGCCTGGCGTCACCCTACAACGGCCGCGTCACCACCTCTTCCTTCGCAATCTTCTTCAACATCTCCTGCCCAAATCCCAAATGCTGATCCACCAGAAGCGACGGCGTATGCGCCAGCCACTCCGCTAACGAAATATCCGCATAGTGCGGCGTCCTGAACATCTCCAAAAACATCAGCTCCCCATCGCCCGTATTCTCGACATAGTGCGGATTCGACTGCTGCACGTACCCGACATCGCCCGCCTCCACATCCATCGTTCTCGCGCGCCCGCCCGCCGCAAACACCGTCATCCGCCCCTTGCCGCCGATGTAGTACTGCCACTCATCCGCGTTCGGATGCCAGTGCATCTCGCGCAGCCCGCCCGGTTTCAGCTTCACGATCGCCGCTGAAATCGTAGTGACCGGGAAATTCTTCGCATCGATAATCTTCACTTCCCCGCCCGCCGTGACCTTTGTCGGCTTCATCTCGCTCGTTCGAAAATCCATGCGCATGGCCGAAACTCCGTTGCCCTCCGCAACGTACGCTTCCTCTTTCTTCAGATCCTCCGGCAGCCCCGTCTGAAAAATAAACAGCTCTTTCTTCGGCACTTTGTCGAACGTCGCTTCACTCACCCCAAAATTCTTCGCCAACACTTCCTTCGGCGTATGCGTCAACCAATCCGTCAGCAAAAATGTTTCGAACTCATTGAAATTCCCATCGTCAAACACCAACAAGAACTGCGCTCCATCCGGCCCCAGCCCTTGAATCGAATGCGGCACCCCCGGCGGAAACAACCACAAATCCCCCACGCCAACATCCGACACGAAACTCTTCCCCGAAACATCCACCGCCGTAATTCGCGCGTTTCCGTAAAGCATAATTGCCCACTCCGACGACACGTGCCAATGCAGCTCGCGCACTCCGCCCGCAGTCAATCGCATCTCTACGCCCGCGATCGACTTCGACACCGGCAGCTCACGCACCGTCACCTGCCGCGTCCATCCGCCACTCTCGATCCTTTTGCGCGCCATCGCGAACGGATACTTGAACGGCGGCACTGCGCCCGAATCCGTCTCCGTCGCCCACACCGCGCTCGGATTTTGCGCTTCCACCGCCGCGTTCTGCGGCCCATGGTTCTGTTCATTCGGCAAATGATGATCCGGCGATCGCTGCGGCTTTGTTGCCTCCTGCGCCGCCGCAACTCCGGCCGAGGCCGAAGCCGCCGCAGCGAACATCGCTGCGCCCAAGAATTTCCGCCGCGTCAAATCTGTTTCAACATCCTTCTTCACCGACACACTCGCTTCGCCGGCAATCATGTTCTCCTCACGCACGTCTCCGTTTGCATTCGCCCCCGACCCGGTCACGTCACCCATCCCCTGTTCCTCCGCCTTCGCTCTATGAATTTAGATCGATTGCACTTCGCGCCCGCCAGTTCGAATAACGCTCTTGCGTGCGCGTCCCGTCCCATCACCAACTACGAACCACAATCCACAACCCCACTCGACTCACTCCTCACAAATCGTTCCCTACACCGCCCTATGATACGATTCTTATTCAATAGATCGGAGCACGCGCGCATCTTGAGCACTTCTAAGCAGTCCGTAACTGTAATCCCTCTCGGTGGTCTCGGCGAATTCGGCATGAACATGATGGCGATTCGCATCGGCGAATGCCATCATCGTCGTTGACGCCGGCATGATGTTCCCCGAATCCGAACTCCTCGGCGTCGACCTCGTCATCCCCGACATCACCTATCTCAAGCAGAATCGCCATCAAGTCAAAGCGATCGTCCTGACCCACGGCCACGAAGATCACATCGGCGCGCTTCCCTACATCCTTCGCGACCTCAACGTGCCCGTTTACGGCACGCGCTTCACCCTCGCGCTCGTCAAAAAGCGCCTCGAAGAAGCCGGCCTGCTCGACTCCACCACGCTAAGAGAAGTCATGCCCGGCCGCCTCGTCGAGATCGACCCCTTCGAAATCGAGTTTATCGCCGTCACGCACAGCACCATCGACTGCGTCGCGCTCGCCATCCGCACGCCGCTCGGCGTCATCATCCACACCGGCGACTTCAAGATCGACCAAACTCCGGTTGACGGCGCCGGCTTCGATCTCCACGCCTTCGCGCGCTACGGCAACGAAGGCGTCCTCGCGCTCTTCTCCGACTCCACCAACGTCGAGCGCCCCGGCTTCACTCCCTCCGAACGCGCCGTCGTCTCGCGCCTCGAAGATCTCTGCCGCTCCGCCCCGCGCCGCGTCATTCTCTCCTGCTTCGCCAGCAGCATCCACCGCATTCAGCAAGTCATCGACATCGCCACGCGCGTCAATCGCAAAGTCGCCTTCGTCGGCCGCAGCATGGTGGACAACGTCGAAATCGCGCACTCGATGAGCTACCTGCGCATTCCCGACGGCATGGTCGTCCGCTCGCAAGACATTCGCAGCTTCGACCCGCGCCGCATCATCGTGCTCGCCAGCGGCAGCCAGGCCGAGCCGATGTCTTCGATGTCGCGCATCGCCGTCGACAATCACCGCTTCGTCTCCGTCGATGAAAACGACACCGTCATCCTCTCCGCGCGCATCATTCCCGGCAACGACAAGCCCATCTTCCGCATGTTGGACCACATGTTCCGCCGCCGCGCCCTCGTCTACTACGACAATTCCGGCGGCACCATCCACGTCTCCGGCCACGCCAGCCAGGAAGAGCAAAAGCTCATCCTCCAGCTCTGCAAGCCGAAATATTTCATCCCCGTTCACGGCGAATATCGCCATCTATTCAGGCACGCCGCGCTCGCGCATCAATTGGGAGTTGTCTCCGGCGAAATCCTGCTCATGGAAGACGGCCAGCAAGTCGAATTCACCGAAGACGGCGCGTATCGCCGCGATCCCGTCACCGCCGGCCGCACCCTCGTCGATTCCGGCTCCCTCGAAGAAATCGAAGAAGCCGTCATCCGCGATCGCCGCCACCTCTCCGAAGACGGCGTCGTCGTCCCCATCATCGCCATCGACAAACACACCGGCCGCGTCGATCTCCCACCCGAAATCGTCACCCGCGGCATGTTCTCCGACAACGGCACCGAATTAATGGCCGGCGCCCGCGACGTCGTCCTCAAAACCATCGAGCAATCCAACGCCGAAGAAAAAGTCGACTGGTCCATCCTCAAAGAAAAAATCCGCGTCGACCTCAAACGCTACATCAACAAACACACCAGCAAGCGCCCCCTAATCCTCCCCGTCATCCTCGAGGTCTGAACTGCGGGCCACCGCTTGCCAGATGCACAAAATCATTTCGATCCGTATTAATTGACGAACTTCAAACCAGCCTTCTAAGATGACGTCGACCATGACGGCTAAGCTCACCGTGGTTTTCTTTTGTTTTGCATGCTTTGTAATCGCTTCGTTCGCGCAGGCGCCGGCATCGGAACCGGCAAAGTTGGCGTACGGCGTCGACCGAGCCAATGTTCCTGACGCCGTTGCGAAAATCAAAAGTGGCGATTTCGGTGCGATTCACGTCGACCTCGCGGTCAGAGGCGGCGCTGTCGAAGCCATTCCTGCTCTCCAGCTGCAATTCACTCGAGTTCAGGATCCCATTCTGAAAGCAAAGATTGCCGCCGGATTGGTTCGCCTCGGCAACAAAGATGAGCTGTATTGGGACTACTTGATCAATGAAGCGAAGGTTGCGCTGAACAGCACGGCACCCGATTACACTGCTTACAACTCCGCAGGCCGCGCCACTAGCCAACCATCACCCGAATTCGAGGCTTGGGTCAGTTCGAGCGGCGTCTCTTCCGAAACGGCCGCAGAGAATTCGCTCTATTATTTCCCTGGTCGGATTGCGCTCTTAGGGTGGTCTCGCGACCCTCGCGCAGTTACTTATCTTCGCGAAGGCCTATCTTCACGCAACTACATGATCCAAATTGCCGCTGCCAAGGGACTCGCCGAGATCGGAGATCAAAACTCTATCCCGCTGATCATAGAGGCATGCCGCAAAGCTCCAAGCGAAGTTGCCGCTGCCATCGCCGAATCGTTGGTTTATTTCGACGACGAGTCTGCCCAGGCTGCCGTCGATCACTATATCCCGAAAGACATTGCTAAAGTCCACCGCGACGCCAGAGCAAACGGGCAGACGAAACCCCTGAGCCCGCCCCTCTACGACAAATCACCCAACTAACGAAATTTCGAACAGGAACGGGGTGGCTGCTCCACCCTCGGTTTGTAAGGGCGGGCTCTTGCGGTCCCATTCAACCTCAAACGAAGTCTGCTTCTAAGTGGCAGGAACAACTTCCTTCAGCTTGCCCGACTTCACATCAAAGACAAACCCGCGAATCGTCAGTTCCTCCCTCACCCAACTGTGCGCATTCAATTTCTCCAACTGCTCTCGCACGTTCTTCTCGACATCGCTGAACGCGTAAAACCGGACCGGAGAGCTGGCCGCAACACCCGCCTCCCGCTCGATCCGCCTGTGCATTTCGTCTTCACTGGCCTTCATCAACCCGCAGTCGGTATGGTTGATCACCATCACTTCATTCGTCCCTAGAAAATAGTGCGAAACGAGCAGCGAGCGCAGCACATCGTCCGTCACAATCCCGCCCGCATTTCGAATAAAGTGCGCGTCCTGCGGCTTGAGCCCCAGCGCCGCCAGCGTAATGCGCGTGTCCATGCACGCGATCACCACCAGTCGCATCTGCGGCTGCGGCGACAGCGTCGCCGCGTCATAGTTGAGCGCAAACTCCTTGTTGCGCGCCAATACCTTCTGAATCGTGTCACGCTTGTTTTCAGTCATGGGTCCGACTTGGAGAATAACACGTCTAAAATCCCGCTCCCGGGCGGCATCTTGCTGTCATACAACATTCGAATCGCGTCCGTTCTTGCCCCGAAGTTGTACGGGCGCAGCACTGCTGCGCCCATGTCCGCAAGGTCATTCGGTTCTGAGATCTGTTGCGGCCTTCGTCGACCCCATTCGAATTACCAGCCAACAAATCGTTATTGACAAGTACTCTTTTCCGTGCTAAGCTGCTCCGTGAATTTACCTGCCAACTTCGAACTACGGCCTCCCGCAAAGCCCGTCTTTTCAACCCTCTACACACTCCCATTTTCCGTATTTCCACAACCCGCTGATTCCAAGCCGCTTCCGCACTCTTTCAAAAACATAGGGGGTGTACCCCTATTCTTCCCATTTTGGAATCCGGCCGAGAATCCAGTCTCCCGACTTCAAGCTCGCATCCTCATCGAAACAACACCTCATCCAACCGCCAAAGTTGCCTTCCTCCTTAACCGCAGCTATCGTTATCAAGTTGTTCGGATCCAACGATATCCATCGCGTCCCGCTGCTGGCAACGACGCCCAAAATCCCGCCGGCCCACCCGCCGGATATAGAGGTAGCAGTCCCATTTTGGAAACACCCGACTACCACTCTCTCTTCTCAGGAGCCATCGCTTGAGCGACTACGTCATCTCTATCCTTCTCGGCATCGTCGAGGGCCTCACCGAGTTCCTGCCCGTCAGCTCCACCGCTCACCTCCGCCTCTCGGAGGCACTGCTCCACATCGACCTGGGCAGCGGCTACTGGAAGATGTACACGATCTTCATCCAGCTTGGCGCCATCCTCGTGCTCCCCATCTATTTTCGCGAGCGCATCGCCAAGTTCTTTTCGACCTTCCCACAAGGCGAACGCGGAGACCGCACCATCCTTACGCATCCCCTCGGACTCACCTGCGTCGCGTTCGTGGTCACCGCACTCCCCGCCTTCCTGATGACCAAAATCATCGGCAAACACCTCGAAAGCCTGTACATCATGGGCTCGTCGCTCTTCATCGGCGGCATCGTCATGTGGGTCGTCGATGCGGCCAAATCCAAATCCGAAGCCGCCGGCCCCAACGCGCCCGGCTCCTCGATTCGCACTTGGCGCATGGAAGACATGAGCCTCGGCCAAGCCATCTGGATCGGTTTCTGCCAAATCTTCTCCGCAGTATTCCCCGGAACTTCGCGTTCCATGTCCACGATCACCGGCGGTCAGCTCGCCGGTATGTCTCGCTCATCCGCGCTCGACTTTTCCTTTTTCCTGTCCATCCCGACCATGACGGTCGCCACGCTTTACGATCTCCTGAAATCGGTGCGCGGCAAGGGAGAAAACGCCATCGGAGTCACGCACATCGACCCTCACGGCTGGGTCGTGCTCGCAATCGGCTTCATCGTTTCTTTCATCGTCGCCTACGCCGCCGTCGCTTGGTTTCTCGCTTGGGTCAAAAAACACGGCTTCGTTCCCTTTGCCATCTACCGCATCGTCGTCGGCCTTCTGGTTCTGGCTTGGGCCGCCCACATGATTGGCTGAGTTTCACGCCTCGCCGTTCCGCTTGAAGTTAGGATTTGCGATGGAAACAACGCGGCAAAAGATTGGTCCCACCCGCAGATATTTGATATATTTGCGAAGTCGTACCAGGCAGCACGAGCTAGCGCCGACGTGCTCGCCACGACTCAGCCTTCCCCAAATGCTGAGGAGACCTTCGTGCGCTTCCTGACACCCACCGACAATAAACGGCTCAACGAGCTGATCGGATTTTTGTGCATCGTCCTGGCGATCTTGAGCGGCCTTGCACTCTTGACGTACCAGCCTTCGGACATTTCGCTCAATGTCAGCGGCCCCGCCTCCGGCGCCGTGGCGCGGAACTGGATTGGCCCGGTCGGCGCTTACACTGCCGACATCCTTTTCCAGATCTTCGGCTTTGCGGCGTTTCTGCTCCCAGTAGCGATGCTGGTGGTCGGAATGCGCTGGTTCCGCAGCCGAACGATCGAATCTCAGATTGCGACCGCGATCGGCTACATCCTTCTCTTGCTCTCGCTTCCCTGCCTGCTCTGCCTCTGGAGTTTGCCTGCGATTCGCGGCGCGGTTCCTCCGGGAGGCTTGATCGGCAGCGTCATTGCCAATGAACTCCGTTACGGTTTCAACATGTGGGGAGCAAATCTGCTCGTCATCGCGATCCTCATCACCGCGCTGTTCATGACGACGAGCTTCTCGTTCACAGGCGCGCATGAATGGGCTGCGAATTCTCCGCTGGGCGGAGTTACGAGGCTGAATGTGTTGTCGCGCGTGCAGGCTCGCTGGCACGACTGGCGCGATTCTCGCGAAAATGATCGCATGCGGCGGCGTCTGCAAGAGACGCGCACCTCTGGTCGCAAAGCTGTGAACCAGGCGACTGGCAAACAAGTTGAGATTGCGCGCGATGAACGCGGCGGCAAGGCCACTGCGGTCGCGGACGAAGAAGAGGATGAAGCGAAGGCGATTCATCTCCAGGACCAGACGGATATTTTCGGTCGTTCCAAAGCTGCTAAAATCCGCGACGCTGGCAAGAAGGAAAAACAGGAGGACGAGGATTCAGGCGGAGTCCACAAGGCTCCGATTTGCGTTCTCAAGGACGAGAAAGTTCCTGAGGCCACGGCGAAGAAAGCTGCGGACGCAAAGATTTCGAAGACTGGCGCGACGAATTACAAGCTGCCGCCCGTCAACATGATGCGCGAAGGCGAGCGGAGCCAGAAGATCGACGAAGATGAATTGAAAATGCGTGCCCGCGCGATCGAAGAGAAATTCGCGGAGTTCGATGTTCAGGGGCGCGTGACACAGATCAATCCTGGCCCGGTCGTTACAACGTTTGAGTTCAAGCCGGAAGCGGGCATCAAGTACAACCGTGTCCTGGGGCTGACTGAAGATTTATGTCTTGCGTTACAGGCTGAATCGATCTTGATCGAGCGCATTCCCGGCAAATCAACGATCGGTATCGAAGTTCCGAACGTCAATCGACAGACCATCGCGCTACGCGAAATCGTGGAAGCTCCGGAATTCTTCAATTCGCCGAGCAAGCTCACGCTGGCGATGGGTCGCGACCTGCATGGGCGTATCCGCGTGGCCGATCTCGCCGCAATGCCGCACTTGCTGATCGCGGGTTCCACCGGTACCGGTAAGAGCGTCTTCATCAACTCGCTGATGATGTCCATCCTCTACAAGGCCTCCCCTGACGATGTAAAGATGGTGCTCGTCGATCCGAAGCGCCTCGAATTGAATCTGTACGAAAACATTCCGCACCTGATCGCACCCGTCGTTACCGATCCGAAGGTGGCGTCGAACGTTTTGCGCAATGCGACGCGCGAGATGGAAAACAGGTTGAAGCTGCTAGCTCAGAAGGGCGTGCGCAACATCGAGCAGTACAACCGCACGTTCCAGAAGAAGGAATCGCTATCGCTCTTTGAAAACGTTGAGGAGTCGGAGCACAAGCCGCTCCCCTATCTCGTGATCGTCATCGACGAGTTGGCCGACCTCATGATGGTCGATACGAACAACGTCGAAGAGTCGATCACGCGTTTGGCGCAGATGGCGCGCGCCGTCGGTATTCACTTGATTCTTGCGACGCAGCGTCCGTCGGTGGACGTCATCACAGGCTTGATCAAGGCGAACTTCCCCGCCCGCATCTCGTTCCGCGTGGCCAGCAAGATCGACTCGCGCACGATTTTGGATTCCAACGGCTCCGAATCGCTGCTCGGCAAAGGCGACATGCTTTATTTGCCAGCCGGTTCATCGCGTTTGCACCGCATTCACGGGCCGATGGTCAGCGAAGACGAGATCGTCGCCGTCTGCGATTTCTGGCGCGCGCAGGCACAAGCGAAATACAACGAGCAACTGCTCGAGGCGCCGAAGGATGAGAATGGCAAGCCCATTCCCGGTACCGGTGGCGGCAGTGATGCGGCCGAAGGCAGCGATGCCGACGACGAGTTGTTTCAGGACGCCGTTCGCGTCGTCTGCGAAGCCGGCCGAGCTTCGACTTCAACATTGCAGCGGCGGCTACGCATCGGCTATGGCCGTGCCGCACACCTGATCGATTTGATGGAGCGAGACGGAATCGTCGGTCCACCCGACGGCACGCGACCGCGCGAGCTACTGAAAGGCCGCGACTGGATGGAAGAATTCGACGGGAGTCGTCGCGAATAGTCCGCGAGCGAACCTATTCTAACGCACTCTCTGCTTCCGGGAAGAGATCGAGGTTCTTGTCGGGAGGATACGTTATCTGTTGCCCATTGACCTTGGCGAACTCCGTAAGCTTGTGCGCGCGGCTTGCAGTTGCGCTCATGATGTCTTCCGCTGTGATTCCTCGCACCAGCAACACATCTCCGACGAGCGACCGGTGGCATCGCCATGGCACCGCTTCCGCGCACATGATGACCGTGCGCTTTACCTTCGCGAGATCGATGAGTCGATCGATTCCCTGCGCAAATTCTTCGGTAGCCATGTAGTCGGCGTAACCGCGAAACGAAGCGTTGCGCCAGCCTATGTTGACGGAATCTTTCTTGGCGTGTCGCAATCCGCCGAGCGCTTTCACATGAACGTAGGCGATTCCCTGCTCGCCGAGCGATGCTGCGAGCGCATCCGAATTGAACTGCGGCACGTGTCGCGACTTCGGCACAGTGCGAACGTCAACCAGTTGCTCAATCCCGTAGTTTTTCAGTATCGCAATGAACTCGTTGATCGGATGCGTCGAGTGCCCGATCGTAAAGATCGTTAGCCTTGGGCTTCGTTCGGGGCTCGCAGCATTTCGTTTAAGTTGCGGCGCGGGCTCTTGCGAGAGCTTGCGCTCGTGCCTAGCAGAAGCCGGCAACGCTCTTTCTACATCGACAGCAGCCGCGGGTCGCGTCTCGCTCTCCGGAGCAGACTTCGTTGCCTTCTTTGCGTGCGGAGATTGCTTGAGTGATTTCTTTCGTTCGCGTTTGGGAGGAGTGGCCAACGAAAATCTGCGCAGTTCGATTGACACTCGGTGCGGTCACCCCTAAAATTAACAGACTCCACCGTGCCGGGGTAGCTCACTGGTAGAGCGCCGCCCTGAAAAGGCGGGCGTAGCCAGTTCGATTCTGGCCCCCGGCACCATACAAACGTCCGCCCAGTAAATCCAATCACCAGCAATTCGAAATCCAGAGTCCGTAGTCGTTAGCGCGATTGTGGTGCTTCGAGAGCTCAGCCTTAGCCCGCGGTACATTCGCGAATAGAAGCCCCCGCACTTCTTGAATTCGCCGTTGAACGAATTGCTGCATCTCCTGGAGTTTGGCATCTAGCCCTGTGCTGTTGGTAGCGACCAACTGCTCATTGATGCCGTCGAGCTCCCCTTCGCGCTTTGCCAGTTCGCCTATGAGAACCTCGGAGTTGTGTCCTTCGGCGATCGCATTTGCCAGGTTCGCGATTTCTCCGCGAACGTATTCACCGAACGCCGCCGCCCCTCGATTTTTATTTGTGAATAATTGCGACTTAGGCTTCGGCTTACGGGGTGGAATACGTCCAGTTCAATATTTCCTGGGCTGCGGTTTGCCCGCCGGTCCCCGCTGTGAACCCGACGAAGGCGAAGTTTGAACCCACCGTGTTCGGAATACTGATGGGAAATGACATCGTGAAAGTGTTCGCTGGCACCGTAAGATCTTTGATCGTCATGGTCAGAGTCTTGCCGTCATAACCCATCTGGACCTGGAAGACATCGCCGCTATGAAGGTTGATGCCTCCCGTCAAGGGAGTCGAAGGCACCGTCGGCTGTGGCCCAAATTCGGCTCCGCGAAGCGAAGTATACAGTCCGGTCGAATTCGTCCCCTCCCCGCTGTTGTCGGAAAGATCAAACTTGATTGCCGCGCTGAGAGGAATGAATGCAGTCTTCGACGAGAACTTTCCGTAGCCCAAGCCCGCTCCACTCGAACCGAGTGCGGTTACGTCGTAATTTTGAATCGTGAACGTAAACCCATCTGCATTGGGATTGGTCAGCTGGAAGGTGAATGTAGTGTTGAAGCTCTGCACATTCATGGGAGTCTTCCAAAACACGCTGCTAGCCTGATTGGCGGAAGTCGAGTCGGTCAATTGCAATCGCGTTCCGTCTAGTTTCGCGTCTCCATTCACTTGCAATCCTTGAGCCGAGAATCCTGAACTTTGATTGATTCCTCCACCCGCGGCTTTGCCAATCGCTAACTCGGCGGTCGCGCTGTGGCTGATGGATCCACTCATACCCGTTACCGTAAACGTGTAGAGGCCTGGCGGAAAGTTTGCCGGTATCGGATCAATTGCAATCACGGCGAAGTCGGAACCCGTGATCGTTGAGCCGGTAGTAAAAAATGGGTTGAGACCCGCCGGAACTCCACTGAGGCTGAGGGCCACGGTGCCGGTAAATCCGTTCGTCGGCGTAACGACAGCTCTGTAGTCGGTGCGGCCTCCTTGCGCCACGGCACCGGTCGCAGGCAAAGAGCTGGCGCCGCGACCGGGCTCCATGAGTGTCAGGGAAAACCCTGACGTCACGTTGTAGGTCCAATTCAAAATTTCCTGTTTCGCCGTCTGTCCGCCTGTGCCGGCCGTGAAGCCGACAAATGCAGTGTTGCCTCCGACCGTCGCAGGGATATCGATCGGGAATGAAGTAGTGAATGTGTGGCCTGGAGTGGTGGCGTCCGTGATGGTTACAGTCAATCTCATGCCGTCGTAGTCCATCTGTACCCGGAAGACATCTCCGCTGTGCAGGTTTACTCCGCCGCTTAATGTAGTCGCGGGAACCGTCGGCGCTACCCCATTCGTATATAAGCCGGTCGAATTGATCCCTTCTCCGCTGTTGTCGAAGAGGTCGAACTTGACGGCGACGCTCTTGGCGATAGCCGCGGTCTGCGTTGAAAGTTTGCCGTAGCCCAGACCACCGCCCGGCGAACCGATCGCCGTGAGCCCCGCGTTTTGAATTGTGAAGGTAATGCCATCGGCTGCCGGATTCGTGAGCTGAAACGAGAATGACGTGGTAAAGCTCTGCACGTTGACCAGAGCATTAAAAAACGCGCTGGCGGCTTGATTTTGCGACGTGGTATCGGTGAGAAGCAATTTGGTTCCATCGAGCTTCGCGTGCCCGTTGAACTGCATACCGGACGCGCTGAATCCAGAACCAAAATTAACGTTCGACGAGCCCGAACTGGCTGTGACGACCAGTGTCGCAGTTGCGGTATGTACGAGCGTCCCGCTGGTTCCTTTCACCGTCAGCACGTACGAGCCTGCGGGCGTGGAAGCGCCGGCGGAAACACTCATTATGGAAGAACCCGAGCCAGTTACTGAGGTCGGAGCGAAGGAAGCTGTGGCGCCAGTAGGCAATCCGCTGACGCGCAAACTGGTAGCGGCGTTGAACCCATTCAAAGCGTTCGTCGTCACCTTGAAAGAGATGCTGCTTCCCTGTACGACCGTTTGCGAAAATGGAGAGACACTCAGAGAGAAATCAGGATTCGTCCCGCCCTGACAATTGTTACCGGTGCAACTGTCGTCCACTTCTGCGAAAAATGCGTCGCCGAGCCCGCCGCCCTGGATAGCGAGCGCGTCGAACGTTGCAGTCCCTTCATACGTGCCCGTCACGTACACTTGGCCTGAGTTGGATACACCCATCCCAGCGTTGTTCTCGAAGAAATCGGTACCAGCTCCATCGGCTTTTTTTGCCCAGATGAGCGTCGCAGGTGAAGATGGATTGGCTCCTGGTGTCGAGCTTGGCTCGCTAAACTTGAAAAGAAAAAGATTGAAGGCCGCATCGCCTGTCAGTGATTGACCATCGACTTCGAGTGTTCCTTCGAAGACTCCAGTAACATAGAGATCGCCCTTGGTATCGTAAGCGAGCGCGCTTGCTGCGTCGTCCTTGATGCCGCCGATGCGCTGTGCGTTGAGCAACACACCTGAGCTGTCGTAGGTCGCGACGAACACATCCTTGTTGTAAGGATTGGTTAGTTGACCGCCGCCGAGATCAATATTCGCGCCTGGCGGCTGCGACGTGGCTATGGTGTGGAGCTGTGCCGCTGTTCCGCCTGTAAGGTTTCCGATGAAGCCCGTAATGCTGATCCGGCCGTTGGGACCCACAGCGACATCTGTGGCTATGCCTTTGTAGCCGCCCAACAGATTGCCCCAGATCGCGTTTCCGTTCTGATCGTACTTGACGATGAAAGCGTCATCGGGAAAGTCCGGCCCACTCTGCACCGGCTCGCTCATTCCCGTCAGGACAAGGTCCTTACCGTTGCTGCTGTGGAATGCTGTGCTGCCTTCAAGCCAACCGGTCACATAAGCGTTGTTGTCGGCGTCGACCGCAACCTTGTGAGCGATGCTGTTGATCGACGATTCGTTGGTTTGCCCCCATTTGAAATTGCCATTGACATCGTACTTAACGAGAAACACGTGCCAGTCAAGCGTTCCCGGGACTATGTGTTGCGATCCATCGGACGACGAGAAAACTGCATCACCTTGGGTTCTGCCGGTGATGAATGTCGTGCCCGTCGCCGGGTTCACGCCGACTCCGAAAGCCTCGTTGTCCTGCTGGGCAACGCCGGTTTGCACCCAACTCAGTTCGCCGTTAGGGCGATACTTCGCCAGAAAGATGGTCTGTCCAGAGCCGGTCACTGTTTTGGTCGAACCGTCCGCGGAAGGAAATGTCGCGCTATCGGTGAACGAGCCGGCGACGTAAATATTGCCCGCCTGATCCAGGACGATGTCGTTTCCCACGTCATCGCCGGCGCCACCTGCCTGGATCAGCCAACGCAGGTCGCCCTGACTGTTGAATTTCACAACGTAGATGTCAGTGCCTCCTGTTGACAGAAGCGTCTTGCTGGCAAATTTCGCGCTCGAAGAAAATCCACCGGTGGCGTACTGATTGCCAGCCGCATCGGTTTTTACGGCGTAACCTACGTCGGCACTACTTCCACCAATACTGATAGCCCGCGTCCAATTCGGAGCCTGCTGGGCTCGCACTTGATAGCACGTTGAAACGAGAAACACGACGAAGAGACTGAGCACACCACGACCAACCCGGGAAACAGAAAAATGCATAACTGTTCCTCCTTCCACGAGGATAGCGTCAGAAGTCTTTCGGGCTGGGCAGAAAACCGCAGTACTCAGAGGAATCTTGCACGCGGAATATACATCAATACGATTAAGGGAAAAGAAATATATCTCGCTACGTGTTTGGCGTGTGTTGTGTCGGGAATGCGTAATGGTCGCTATTGATTCGCTTTAGATTCGCGGGGCTCAGACGTTGGGAATACTTCTGCGATGGCTCACGAGCCGTTGAGTTCGGAGAAGGATAGACTCCGCCCCCATTCTCCGGGCGATCATATCTCCGTCGACTTTTCTTCGTGGAGAAAATTGTTTGCCGGGGTAGATGAGGAATTGTTCGAGCTTGCGGTCAGGGTAGGGGTAGGTGGTTAGTTGGAGGGTTTGGGTTGCGGTTGCAGCGCTACAGGCACGGTAAGGCTACGCGCAAGCGGTAGCTCGTTCGCAAACGAACCCCCTTAGATCGAGGCGCGACGGTCCGCGGCATCTCCAGTCTCGACAACGCAATTACGCGGCCATCCACTCGCTAGCACGGGCAGACGTTGCGTCCATGCCGGGCCTCCGGCACCATTTCTCACTTGGAAGACTCTCTTCGCCGAAGAAATTGCTTTCGCCGTTTGCTCCCCCCTCTCCTCGGGCCGTTGGAAGTTAGATCGCCTCGTCGGGGGCTTGTGGCAATCGTTCCGGTTGCGGTTCTGCTCGTTGGAGTTGCGCTGGCGGCAACCTACATTCCGGCGCGTCGAGAGTCACGAGTGGATGCGGCGATTTCGCTGCGATACGAGTAAGAATTGTTCGGATCGAGTGCGGCTGCCTGCTGTGAGGATCACTTGGCGGGGGAGATCGCTGGTAGAGCGCGCCCTGAGAAGGCGGGCGTAGCCGGCTCGATTTTGGCCCGCGGCACGACGTCAACGATTACCGAATACATCGAGTTTTCTCCGTCCGGGAACAGCGTGGACGACGCACACGACTAGCATCGTCAGTTGGCCGGGAGTGATGGCGACCGCTTCGCGGGAGCCATCTATTCGGCAGTCGTGGACTGCCCAAGCAAGAAGTCAAAATATGCGTATACCATGGGACATGCGCCTTCCTGTGAATCCGCCGGTTTTGCCGATGCTGGCGAAGCGGGTGGGGGCGTTGCCTGATGGGGAGGAGTGGATTTTTGAGCCGAAGTGGGATGGGTTTCGGGCGCTGGTGTTTCGGGATGGGGACGAGATTCTGATTCAAAGCCGAGACGAGAAGCCGCTCAACCGGTACTTCCCTGACCTGATTGAACCGCTGCGAGCGACTTTGCCTTCGCGATGCGTGCTCGACGGAGAGATTGTCATCGTTAAGGACGATGGGCTGGATTTCGATGCGCTGCAGTTGCGGTTGCATCCGGCGGCGTCGCGCGTGAAACTTCTGGCGGAACAGACTCCTTCGTCGTTGGTCGGCTTCGACTTGCTCTGCCGGGGGGAGCGGGATCTTCGCGGAGAGCCGTTCGAAACGCGGCGGCGCGAGCTGGAGTCTCTGATTGCGTCGGCGCGACCGCCCATCCACATCACACCGGCGACCAACGATCGCAAGATTGCGGCCGATTGGTTTCGGCGCTTCGAGGGTGCTGGGCTGGACGGCGTGATGGCCAAGCTGTCTTCGGGAATCTACGAGCCGAATAAACGCACGATGCTCAAGGTCAAACACGAGCGCGAGTGCGATTGCGTCGTAGCGGGATTTCGCTGGTACAAGAAGGGCGATCGTACCTTGGTCGGATCGTTGCTGCTCGGGCTCTTTGACGATGCCGGGGCTTTGCAGCACGTCGGCGTTTGCGCGAGCTTCACCGCAGAGAAGCGCCGCGAGTTGGCGGAATTCCTGGCGCCGTACCGGAAGAATGCGCTCGCGGATCACCCGTGGAAGGGCTGGGCTGGCGCTGAATCCCCGAGCGGTGAAGCCGGACAGCGCATGCCCGGTGGTAAGAGCCGCTGGAGCCAGGGCAAGGATTTATCATGGGAACCGCTGCGACCCGAACTGGTGGTGGAAGTTGCGTACGAGCACATGCAAGGAGGCCGCTTCCGGCACATGGCGCATTTTCGGCGGTGGCGGCCGGATAAGAAGCCGAGCGATTGCACTTATGCGCAGCTCGAAGTGGTTCCGCCACAGGAACTCGCGGAAATTTTCTCATCCAAGAACCGCAGCGGCTAAAGCCGAGTGTGGGTGGGCGCGAGTACGGCACGACTGAAGTCGTGCCCTCCCTACCAACACGGTAGCTGGCTCAACGTGAGGTATGCCACGGTCGGGGGCGAGTAGATCAGCCTGCTCGTTTCTGTTTCTGCCATCGCTTGCGGAATTCCCGCGTCGGATCATCGTCAGGATCGGGAGTTTCTTGCGGCGGGCGCGTCTCTTCTGGAACGTGACGGAGATTGATTCGGATGCGGGTCCACGTCGATGACCGACCGCGCATAGAGTCGATCAGCACGTCATCGATTGCGAGCAGCTTGGCTGCTTCGGGGTACTTTTCCTTCCATCGTTCCAGGCCCGCCAGCGCCAACTCTCTTGTCGGGTGAGTTTGCGACGATGATCAGCGGCATCTTTACGCGAGGCTTCTTCGTAGCCGGCTTATTTGCAGAAGCCTTCTTTGCAGTGGGCTTCGCGCGCGACGGCATCACTCGAGAGGGTTCTCCTTTTGCTTTGCGGAAGTGGGGCGGCCAAGGAGCGTCGCCGAAACCTGCTGCTTCGTCTTTGTCGGCGAGTTCCAGCAACTTATCGAGCGAGCCGGCCGCGGCATCCATATCAGCATGTGGATCGCCGATTTTTGCGAAGCGCGCGGGCATCGTGAACAGAGTGAAGTCGGCTGGATCGCAGTCAGGCACTTCATGCCAGTGAAGCGGCGCTGACACGCGGGCGTCGGGAAGTGGGCGGACCGAGTATGCGGAGCACGTGGTCCGGTCTTTCGCATTCTGGTTGTAGTCGAGGAACACACCATGGCGTTCTTCTTTCCACCATTTCGAGGTGGCTAGAGAGGGTGCGCGGCGTTCGATTGCGCGCGACAAGGCCACGGCCGCGCGGCGTACCTCTGTAAACGTCCAGCGGGGTTCGATGCGCACATTCACGTGCATGCCGCGCGACCCGCTGGTCTTGGGCCACCCGCGAAGCCCGACTTCCTCGAGGAACGCCTGCACCTCGAGAGCAACGCGGCGCACATCGGCCCACTCGACGCCTGGAATCGGATCGAGATCGATGCGCAACTCGTCGGGATGGTCGAGATTGGCGGAACGGACCGGATGCGGATGAAGTTCGATGCAACCGAGATTCACGATCCAGGCGAGCCCAGCCGCGTCATCCACCACGATCTCTTCCGCGGTTCGGCCTGAGGGGAATGACAGCGTGACGGTTCGCAACCAAGGCGGGCGGTTCTCGGGTGCCCGCTTTTGGTAGAACGCGTCGGCTTCAGCGCCGTTGACGAACCGCTTCATAACAATTGGGCGATCCCGGATTGCGGCGATTGCGCCCGGCGCGACACTCAGGTAGTAGCGCACCAGATCGAGTTTTGAGATTTGTGCCTGCGAAAAATAGAGCTTATCGGGATTCGTGATCGTGACTTCGCGATTCCCTATCGTGAGCGCCTTGCTTTCCGGTTCTTTGGCCACCTCGTCAGGCTATCACCGTCGATTGTTGATTACATGGAACTTTCCCCGGCGATCGCGTTCGAGAAGCACTCAGGTCCGCTCCTTTCTTTTCGCACAGCACGACTCGCATTTCGTACAACGACGCTTCACGATGCGTGGCTGGTAGATAGCGCCAACTCGATTCGCTGGGCGCCTTGCAAGACCCAAGGCAGCCATTCTGTTGTTCTCAATCGTCTAAAGGATGACTAGACTTCTTGACCTGTGGGAGAAGGGTATGGCAAAGATCTCTGCGGTTAAACGACGAAATGCGTGGCGACAAGCGATACGCGAAGTTGGAGTTTTATTCGTTGCATTCGGGCTGGGCGATTTCGCCTACACAATTTTCAGCGGCAAAGCGGAACTGTTGCCGGCGCTTTTCCTCGCGATTCTCTTAAACGTTGCGGGACTGCTGGCGATTAATTTTTCAATCGAGACCGAAGAGGAAACGGATGCAAAGACACATGAGGCACCGTTAGAAGAGTGGGAGTACCCGGAACCGCAACGAGAGGCTCAGCAGGTGAGTTTGCTCGCCAGCAGCCGCCGAAGATTGATCGACACATTTCGGACTGCTTTAGCGCAATGGAAGAGTCATCAACTACAAAAGAAGTCCCAAGATATACGACGACCGGCGAACCTTGCAGAGGCAGACGCGGACGGTTCAAATTCAAGCGCCATCAGTGAGATTGCTTCGAGCCACGACTAGTCCGAGCTGCAGGTCTTTCACGTAGAACTCGCTCGGCGACTCTGCCGCGCAGCTCCAAAGCTTGTCCTGGGCCTCTGCGAGACTCGTGTATGTGCCGTGCCATACGGTGAAATTTACGTCCTTGTTTTTCCTCCGCTCGAAAACGTCGAATCGGTGAGGAGCTCGCTCTCCGTGCATACTTGAAAGATACGATCATGCAACACGAAACGACATCGGGCGGTTCCGTTAGGGAGCCTCACAAGATTGCGCAGAGCGTGTCACTAACGGCGTCGGATGTTGATCGCTATTTGAGATGAAAGAGTGCACGTCCCTGCTGCATTGTCACGACCATCGCGTTTTTTTCAACCAGATAGCTGACGACTTCTTGCAGCAGTTCGTGCGTGACGCTGGTGGGCTGTCCCGTTTCGTCTACACGGTGGAAGACGAGAATCAACCACGTGTTATTAGCCTGCGCGTCGTCAATGGCCTGCGTGATCGTATTCAGCGAGTTGTCTCCGTCAGGCCCGAGAATGTAGGAATCCAACAACAAGTAGTTGGCAGATGGGTTGTTGAACCCGCGCTTCGTGTCGCGGGCGTCCAGGAAACCGGCCGTGTTCACAATCGATACGGTCGTGTCGTCGTAATCCCCGTAGGGATAGGCAAAAGATGTCGGGTTTATGCCCAGCGATTGAAGATCGTTGAGGGAGCCAACGATCTCGTCTTGTTGCTGTGCGGGAGTAAGAGTTGAGAGGTGAAGATGCGTGCGCGTATGGGCACCGATCTCATGGCCTGAGTTTTGCATCGCCAGGACTTGCGCGGTCGAGAGATATCCCGGCGTGTCCAGTTTCTTGGTGATAATGAACTGCGTGGTCTTGAAACCAGCATCTTCAACGATCGGAAGGCCCAGGAGGAAAGCGGATTCAAATCCGTCATCGAAGTTAATCGATACCGCACCCTGGTTCGCGACTTGAGGGACTGGGGTATTTGTGGTTGCGCCTCCACAGCCAACTAATACGAAAACTAGACAGAAAAACAGCCAACTCATCCGCACGGGGATATGCTCCGGTTCAATTTAGGGGCCAGGTAGACTGAATTAGATCGAACACAATTCAGGAGCTTTAGTTGCGACTGAATTCAGGAGTTGGTGAGAAATTCCACTTTGTTTGAAGAGCTACACGGATCGAGTTATCAGGCGCCCGATTTCCAAGTACAAACCCTTACGGCGGGCCGTCGTGCGCAGAGCAAGAGCTCGATGGAATTCCGAGTCGGATACATCATCTTCGCGATGCGGCGTTTTCTGAGGCGATCATTCGGAGACCGTCATTTGCTTGGATAGACCAAGAATTGTTCGAGCTTGCCGTCGGGATATGTGTAGGTCGTGAGCTGGAGGATTCGGCTCGGGTACACGAGTTGAAACTTTCGGAAGGTCATGCCGCCGCGGAGTTCGGAATCGGTTTGGCTGAATGTTAGTGGCTCGCCCAGGGGGGCGAGGCTGGATTTGAAGTCGGAGAGGCACTGGGCGTCGAAGTAGGCATCGAGATTGGGGGCGAGTTTGGTGCGGTCGAGTTCGCCTTTCTGGAGAGCGCGGAACATTGCGAGTGTCTGCTCTTCTTCTGGGCCGCGTTTTTGGCCGGCGATGGTGGAGGCGGTGAGGCGGGCGATGTCGGCGGCGCCGCCGGCCATGTGATTCGTGAGGACGGCTACTGCGACGCGGTCATCGACGAGGACATCGTTTTCGGCGACGAAGCCGGTGACTTCGCCGCTGTGGGCGATGTCACGATGGCCGTCGAGATCTTTTACGTCAACGCCCAAGCCATAGTGGGTGCCCTTGCCGTCCTTGAGTTTCACCTCGGTGAACATTTCGCGATAGCTTTCGGGCTTGAATAAATTTTGGGCGATGAGGCTTTCGTCCCACAGGGCGAGATCGTGAGCGGTCATGGCGAGTTCGCCGGCGGCGAACATCCAGCCGCGGCCTTCCTTGGGAGCATGGCGCAACGGGCCGAGCGCGTAACGGATGTAGGGTGTCGCGTCGGTTTCGGTGAGTTTGGCTTCGTCGGAGTTCCAGACACTGCGCATGTTCAGCGGGTGAAAGATGTGCTCACCGAGGAACTCCATCAGCTTTTGGCCAGAAACTTTTTCCACGATCAAACCGGCAATCACGAAATTGGTGTTTGAGTATTGCCACTGGGTGCCTGGCTCGAAGTCGAGCGGCCTCTTTGCCCAGCGGTCGATGATTTCTTGCGCGGTCGTCGGCCCAGTCATGGAAATCATCAGGTAGTCCTCGGGCCAGTAGTCTTGATAACCGCTGGTGTGGCTGAGAATTTGGCGGATGGTGACTTCGTCGCCGCGTGTGAGGCCGGGGACGTATTTCGAGACGGGGTCATCGAGCTTGAGTTTGCCGGCTTCCTGGAGAAACAGGATGGCGGCGGCGGTGAACTGCTTGGAGATCGAGCCGACGGAGTAGCGCATCTCGGGCAGTTGCTGATTTGTCGGGATCGATATGCGCGCGTCCGTATGCGTGTGTGTAGACGAGCTTTCCGTTCTGTGACGACAGCGATGCTCGCCGAAGGGACGCCGCGCTGCTCCATTACGCCGGCGGCGATTGCGTCCACGCGCGCCTTTAGTGTCGGGTCGAGTGTGTCGACGGTCTGTGCGACCGCGGAGGAGCATCCAACGACCAGGAAGGCGAATATCAGTCGGAGTTTGAACATGCCCGGCACTATACCGCAAATTTTTGGAGACATCGCGGGCGCACGTTGTTGTGGAGTGCTGGCGAGCGGATTGCACAATTTTGGATCGCGCGGAGAATCGAAGCGAAGTTTGGTCGATGCTGAGGAAATAGCAGACTCTTGGGACGGTTGGTGCGGTTAGGCTAGAGGGCGCGTTTCCGCCAACTCGAAACATCGCGAGCAAACGACTCTATCCTGCACTTTTTCACGGTGGGTGACTTCTCTTGTCGTTTAGCCCATCGCTCGGCTTTGGCTGGATCTCTGAAGACTCTGTTCCCGGATGTTTCGCCGTCCGAGTAAACGACCACAACGCGCCAGTATTCGATTTTGAGATTCGAGTCGTTATCGCTCATCGAAATTAAGTAGTGCCTTTCGGCGGGTCCTGATGCTTTTCGCTCTAGAGTAAATGCAAATCGACGAAAAGTCGTCCGTTAAGACCTTACGATACGCTTTCTTCCTGCCTAGGAGAAGCTTTTGCGAGACGCGCTCTCAAGAAAGCGTTTTCCCGGAACAACCGATCTCTCCTGTAGATTTGGGGCGGTCGGGCGTTTTAGGTTACGCGTTCCGAAATGCTATGCGTCGCGACCGCAATGCAACGAGCCGGTGTGTCGAAGTCTTAATGCAGCCTACTACTTATAACGGTTAAGGCATGTGTGATAGTGAAGAAACCTGCCAGCCTATGGACACGGTCGGGTACGTCTCTGAAAATTGACTCATTACGTGATTGAAGAGCGCGTTCGCCGAGTGTGCCCATGTCTCGTCTTTGGCGAAGTTGGATCTCGCGAAGCTATGTCGTCGTACTGCTGTATCTGAGTGGTCTCGGTTGCCAGTGCGCGAACGGCCAAACCCTTACTGTTTCCGCAGCGCCTTCCACGGTCAATTTTACGCTTGCTCGGAACGGTGCGGCCTCCGGAAATTCGGCAATCACCATCACGACTTCGTGGCTCGTCTCGCTGCCGCCGTTGACGATCACGCTATACGCATTCACCAGCAGCACGACCGCTGCTTTGACGGATGGAGCCGGGCACAACATCCCGACTTCCAACGTCTCGGGCAGTGCGAATGGCGGCGCTGCCGGTGCGTTCACGGGGAATAGCAGCTTCGCGGCAGGACGAAGCCTCACAATTTTTACGCAAAGCACACTAGCGTCGCAGGATCGCGCAACGACACACTCGGACTCCAAATCGATACAACGTCGCTTGCTCTCCCCCCGCCACGTATCACGGCACGTTGACGATACGAGCGACGCTGATATGAGGCTTTGCAAAACCAAGGAGTGAGTATGAAAGACCTGCAAGACGAAGCATGTTCGACGGAAAACGTTGCGTTGGCTGCAGAGCGGAGCGCGAGCGTCGATAGTTTTCACGCTCGTAGCGATTGGCTGCGCAACAGTGGCAGAGGCGCAGGTCAACTCGAATTCGGCTACGGTGAACCTGTCGGCGACTCTGCCCGAATCGCTGACGATCTCTGCTACTCCCGCAAGCGTGAACTTCACGCTCGCATCCAGCGGTACGGCGGCCGGGTCGTCGCAGATTTCGATCACCACCGCGTGGGCGTTGTTGGCAACGCGCAGCAGTTTGACGCTATACGCGTTTGCTTCCAGCGCTACGGCGGCGCTGACCGACGGCTCTGGGAACAACATTCCAGCGGCGAATTTAACGGGCAGCCCGAACGGAGGATCGTTTTCGGCTTTCACCGGGAACAGCTCATTCGGAACCGGCACAAGTCTGTCGATTTTTACGCAGGCAATTACGACGGGAAATCTGAATTCCACCCGCACAGACACGCTGAACCTGAACATCAATACGACCGGACTGAGCCTGCCCGTTGGCACATACACCGGTGTTTTGACGATTCGGGCGCAGGCGATTTGAGGTGCCAATCATGCGCGTTCGATATCAAATCGGGATTCTGACAGTCGCCCTCGCGATCGTGCCAAAGGCGGTGCGGTGCCAGACCATTTCGCCAGTGATTTCCGAGTATCAAGGGCATGCGGATGGTTCATTTCGAAATTCGCAATGACACGCTGCAACCATTCACCGTGGTGCTGAAGCCAATGAGTTTTTCGGTCGATTCGAATGGTGAACCGACCTACCGGCCTCTCGACACAGACGTGCAATCTGGATTTGTCGGCAAAGAGTTTTCGCGTGGCACCTCGACGCCAGTACACGGTGTTTTACAAGGCGAGCGGCGCGCACACGCCGACGTGGTTCACGATTTATGCGAGCATCATTTCCAATGCGCGCGCGGGCTCGATGAACGTCGTCATCGACCTGCCGCATACGGTCTATCTGCTGGACCGGGAAACGCCTTCGGTTAACGACATCGTGTTTCGGCCTCCCGCTGAGAAGGAAGGGGCGAACCGCAAGGTGTCGGTCGTCGTCGAAAACAAATCGCCGGAGTTCACGCGCGTCAGTGAAATCGAAGTGACTTCGGCGACTGACAAGCAGATCTATCCCGGGATTCGCGTTTTTCCCGGGGCAGAGCCGTGTTCTTCAATTGGACTGGACGAAACCGGAGCCGCCGAAAAACATCGAGCTTCGATTCAAGAAGTTCAGCGCCGTTCATGCATTGCCACCCGCTGGCACGTCTCCATGATCTCGGGCTGTGTCGCGAGTGCGCTTCGCTATTCGGCGCTCGCGTTCGCGGCGTTACTTCTGATCATCGTTCCCCGATCGGCTGCTCAAGTCGTTCAGCTTAGCGGCGGGTCTTCATCGTTGATGGAGACGCAAGGCGGTAGCGTTCAGGTGGACTCGGAAAACGTGCACAGTACGTTCGGGCTCGGGTGGCATGACGGACTGCGCGCGGGCTTTCGGGCAGAATCCACCTTCAACGGAACGAAAGTCAGCCTGGGAGACGAAATCATTCCGTTTGTCTTGCCGACGGATGTCTTCGATACAAGCTACTACCTGTGGGGACGTGGAATTGGATTGCGTCGTCCGCTGGGTGGTGGCGATGCGCTTGTGTTCGCCGGATACACTTCGGAGAGCCTGAATACTCCGTTTGTCAATACGGCGAGTCCGGATGATCCGGTCGCGGCGTTGTTCTATCGGCGTCCTCTTGGTGAGAAATTCAAATTCAGTTCGTTCAACCTGCTGTCGCGACGGCTAAGTTCAATTCAGTCCCTGGAGTGGATGCCAGTTCGCGATTTGAGCTTCGCAGCGTCGGCTGGCGTTGGTTACGAACAGCCTTACGGGGCGTTGAGCGCGCGGCTGCACCGAAACAAACTGGATCTTTGGGCTAGCGAGAGTGTGTCGACGGATTCATTCCGGCGCATACGGCTCGTTTCTCCTCTGATGACTGAACAGAAAGGTGCGAATGCGCGGATCGAATACCGACCTTGGCGGGACGCTGGTATATCGCTGAGCCGGCAAGACCTGTTGGCGCCCTTGGCCGATGGCACCTCGCTTGAAGCACGCGTATACGGAGCTAATGGGTGGTTCAGTCTCGCCGGCGTACGCGTGAACAACTCGCTGTTTCATTCGATTGGACCGTCGGGACCAAGCGACGCGTCGCTGAGCAGCTTGGAACGATCGTTCGCGAATCGATTTGATGTGAGGCTGGAATATTTTCACAGCCGCTCGGAAGCAAGCGGAAGTTTCGAGGGGTTAACCTCGACATTTCGCGAACGGATAAACGCGCACATTTCTGTTTCGCAGTCGGTGTTTTCGGAAGGCTCGCAACACACGATTGCGTTTGGCGGGCAATTCGTGTCAAACGCGCTGGAGGTCAGTCTGGACTATCAAACCATCTATGTGCCGTTTGTGCTGCCCGGTCAGTCGCCATTTCGGCAGGTTTTGTCGTTGAACTTTCGCGGAAAGGTTTGGAAGGATATGGATTTTCACGCGGCAACGAATTACACGCCGCTCGGCCAAACTCGTTACACGGCGTACGTGACGAATGAACTCTATTCCGATGGGACGCACATGGTTTCGGCCGGCCGGTCCGCGGGTCGGGCGATCGCTCCTTATATCATCCGAGGTGTGGTACACGACGATAAAAGCCAGCCAGTGTATGGCGCAGCGCTCATCGTAGACAAGCAACAGGTCTTCACAGACTCGGATGGTGCGTTCGTCGTGCGCAAGAAAAAGGGCGGCGATTACGATCTGAAGGTCGACGTGGCGAATTTCTTATTTCCTGGAGACTTTCTTGTGATTTCTGCTCCAGAGAAGGTCAGGGCTCGCCTATCAGGTGCAGCTGAAACAGTGACCGTTCGACTCCAGAGATGTGGTTCGGCGAATGACCAGGACAGTGATCGCGGTGTTGCCGTCGGTGAGAACATCGGCAAACAGAAGTGAATCGCAATGCGGTAACAGGGTTCGTACAGAGCTTGAACGGAAATTTGTGGACGGTCAAAGCACCAGGCGCATTAACAAACCTATGCCGAAGCGGGTCTCCGTTGTTCCGGTCACACGGAAACCGCAGGCGGTGTAGAAATCTTTTGCATGAGGATTGCCGATGACGCAAAGCGAGGCGGAGCCTTGTGCTCGAGCGACCCCGGCGCAGTGTGCAACCAACGTTAGGGCGATTCCGCGACGTCGCATGTCTGGGTCGGTAAACAATGCGTCGAGTTCGGTGTCTCCGTCTGATCTAGCTTCGACTGCTGCGAACCCGACAATCTTTCCATTCCATTCGGCTACGAACACGCGACCGTCGGCGATTTGGGCGATTGGCAATTCGATCGCATCAGGGTTTGCCAGCAAGGCGTCGCGATCACCGTAATTGGTAAGAGATGCCCGAAGCTGCAAATCCTCAAGCTCTTTTTGCTCCGAGACAGCCGCCGGGCGAATCAAAAGATCTTTCAATTCAGTTATCCTTCGAGCCAGATAGGGCCTGCGCTTGCAGATACGATTCCCAGCAATCGCTGCCTCGGACGCGCCAATGGAAGTAATGATAGTCCCCGGTGCCGGGTACTTTGAAGCAGACGAAGCTGACGTCGACTTTTGAGTCGATGGGCTCGCGGCACTCGGTGCACTGAACGACAATCAGAGAATTCACAAATCACCTCCTGAGTTTTGCTTTTTTCGAACGGTGCGGGCAATGCGTTTCGCGTTCTGAACCGCCGCCTGCTTGCTGCCTGCTGCTTGGCCCTGTTTGCCTGCTGCGCTGGACAGGTCGAAGCGATCGCCCAGGAACTTTAGAAGCTCTTCCGTGGAGCGGAATCGCAACTCCGTGTAGGAGTCGACTTCTTCAATCCAGCCTTCGAAGAAGCCATCGGCGGGACGACTGTCGTTGCCAAGTCGAAGCACGAACGCGAGTCGCATAACGGGAACAACCTTTCCAAGTCAGAAACCGATCAAAGCGGATTCAACTTCTGAGAACTGAGCGCCAAAAGGCGAAAGCCTGGGAGCTTTCGCCTCTCGAGCGCAGCAAATGCTCTTCGAAGATTAGTCTTCGATGTGGCGCTCGCCTGCGGTTGCGATCCAACGGCCAGCTGCACCAGCCGGCGCCGCAATGCGGATGAGGAAAAGCGGGTTCTCGCACGTTGCCGGGACGCCTGAGATCTGGCCCGAGAAGTGAGCGTCGCCTTGCGTGCTGAGCGAAACGGCTCGCGTGTCGAGAATTGAGGAAGTGGTCGTGCCGGGATTGCAGACCAGGGTGCCGGTGACGGCCGTAACCGGGCCGGGCGTGCCGCTGGAGTTGCCGCCGTTGAGGACCAAGCCATCGACGTCGAAAGACGTATTGCCGTTGGAAAGGTTCACGCGAGCGTGCCCACTGCGAACCGACCAAGGGCCTGCGCCGGCATGGATACCCGCGATTGGATTGTCAACGGCCGGAGCGGTGATCACGCCGACGATGCTGGCCCAGCGTACGACCGTGGCGCTTTCGGCCCATGCGAACGCCGATGTGGCGCACAAGGCCAGGGGGAGTAGTACAGCCAATGCTCTCTTCATTTTCGTTTTCTATCCTTTAGTTTGAATGCCGGCGGGCTCACAGGCCCATCGGCTATGTCGGCAAGGTAGGGGATCGCAGAAGTGTGCGCGTGACGTGACGGTGACGATTCGGTTCTGTCTTGGTTACGATCGCAACTACTAACTCGACTCAGGAACGTCAATTACAGTTTTCGGCGCTTGGCGAGGCGGCGCGGGTTGGCGAAAAGGCGGCTTGCTATCGTAGACTCGATTGGCAACACTTCACGTCAGGCCCTTACCGAAGGGGAGAGGAACGGCTCCCCCAAATATGAAGTCATTCCGGACATTTCAACTCGACACGGTGAACCACTGTCTGTGGCGCGGAGAGGAACGGGTGTCGCTGGCGCCCAAGGCGTTCGATGTCCTGCGTTATTTGGTGGAGCACGCGGATCGGTTGGTCCCGCAGGAAGAAGTTCTTGAGAAATTGTGGCCGGAAACGTACGTAAATCCCGAGGTGGTCAAGAAATATGTGCTGGAAATACGAAAGGCCCTGGGAGACCAAAGCAGCAAACCTAGCTTTATTGCTACGTTCCCTCGGCGCGGATATCAATTCATTGCGCCAGTCACTGATGAACTGACTTCTGTCGCTCGGCTCCCGTCGGGTGTCACCAAAGGAATCGTCGGTCGTGAAAACGCATTGAGCACGCTGAAGGATGTATTCAGGAAAGCGTGCCAAGGACAACGACAAATCGTCTTCATCACCGGAGAAGCGGGAATCGGGAAGACGACGTTGGTCGATGTGTTTCTGGAAAGCGCCTCCAAAGCGAACGCTATCGTAGCCCGCGGGCAATGCATGGAAGGTTTCGGTGGAAAGGAAGCGTATTACCCGATCCTGGATGCGCTGGGACAGCTTTGTCGCGAGGCCGATGACAACTCCGCCGCGCCGAAGGCGAATCGCATCGTGCGAGAACTTGCCACTCGAGCACCGACCTGGCTGGTTCAGTTCCCTTCTCTGGTCACTCCTCAGCAGCGACAGGCGTTGGAGAAAGAAACGATTGGGGCAACGCGCGAGCGCATGGTGCGGGAGATCTGCGAAACCTTGGAAATCGTCGCGGCGCAAACGCCGCTGATTTTGCTGCTCGAAGACCTTCACTGGGTTGATCCATCCACGCTGGATTTTATTTCGGCATTGGCGCGCCGCCGTGGGTCGGCAAAGTTACTTCTATTTGGGACCTACCGTCCGGCTGATGTAATCATTTCGCGGAGTCCGCTGAAAGCGCTCAAGCAAGATCTGGTACTCCATCACCTAAGCCATGAAGTGAGCCTCGAGCGCCTTGAAGAGGTGGATGTTGCCGAATACATTTCCGAGCAGTTCGTGAATGGCGAGTTCCCGGCGGGGTTTGCCAGCCTGATCTACCGACGTTCCGGGGGAAATGCGTTGTTCATGGTGACCATTCTTCAAGACATCGTGAAGAAGGGTTTTATTGCGCAGACCGACGGGAAGTGGACGCTTGCCGCGCCGATCGAAACGGTCGCCCAAAGCGTTCCGGAAACCCTCGATCAATTGATCGATGCGCAGTTCGAGCAGTTGAGTGCGGTCGAGCAGCGTGTTTTAAGAAGCGCCAGTGTTGCCGGAGAGCGGTTTTCCGCCTGGGCTGTAAGTACGGCGGCGGAAATTGATGCGGGCGAGACAGAAGATATTTGTGAGGAACTCGTAGCAAGACTACAGTTCATCAAATGCTCCGGAACGAAGGAACAAGCCAACGGCCAAATATCCGCGCTTTATGAG
Organism: uncultured Acidobacteriota bacterium; assembly: GCA_963850795.1. Lineage (GTDB taxonomy): Bacteria > Acidobacteriota > Terriglobia > Acidiferrales > UBA7541 > Acidiferrum. The sequence continues at coordinate 60,811 of CAWKNS010000003.1, forward strand.
TTCCGACACTCGTTGTATCGGGAAGTTCTCTACGGCCGGTTGACGGATGGTGTCCGTTCGAAGCTGCACTTAGCATTGGCAATCAGACTCAAGTCCGTATGCGATCCTTGCGAACAGGAATCGGCGACGGAGCTTGCGTTGCATTTCGAAGGAGGCCGCGATTACGAGCAGGCCGTAAATTATTTACTCGTTGCCGCAGACAATGCAGTGAGGCGATTCGCCTACCGTGACTGCCTCGAGATATTGCAGCAGGGGCAAGAGCTGGTGCCAAAGCTCAATCACAAAGTTCGAGCCGAAACTGAGGTTCGCATACTTACGTTCATCGGCCACGCTCATTTCGCGCTAGGTGCCCAGTCGGATTCCGCCGAAGCGTATGCGGCGGCCGCGTCACGCGCACAGCAAGCCGGCCTCAAATCAGCTCAAACGCACGCGCTCACCTGCTCCATGTATCCACTGGGTTTCATCGGCCCCGAAAAAGGCGTCGCGGCACTTGAAGAGGCGCTGAAAATCATGAAGACCGTTAACGATCCTCCGCGGTTGGCGCTTACGCAGATGCTGGCCTCGGGATTTCGCACGGTGTTTCATTCCTGGAGCGAACCACACGTTGAACTGTGTACGTCTGCGTACGAAACCCTGCTCCGTTCGTATCCTTCTGATTTGGATGCCTATCAACGAATCGTGTACGCACACGTTTTAATGCTGAAAGGCAAGTACGCAGAAGCACTGGACCTGTGCGAAGGCAAGGCGTTCGAAATCACTTCATCCAACGTGGGGCAGATCATCGTGAACTTTCTGGGTCACTTCGGCGCACTGAGCGCAAGAATCGTCATCTTTCTGCGAACCGGACAGCTGGGCGAGGTTTTGAAAATTGTCAGAGCCGGGCGATCGTCTCCCGATGCGAATCTCTCGTTGTACTGGCTCATGACATTGCGGGAAGCGATGCTTCGCACGATCGCTTTCGACTTCGAAGGCGCGAGGCAGATTTGTGAATCGGCGCGCAATGCGAGGGAGGGACAATTCCCCGACGCACAGTACGATTCGATTGACCAGATCGCCGCCGGAAATCTCGCGCTGCAACAGCGCAAATACCCGGAAGCACTGGGACATTTCACGAACGTGCGAAACATGGATGCCGACTCAAAATTCTTCATGCATTGGGAATGGAGAATGATGGGAGACCTAGAATCGAGCAACGCCTATCTTCTGTCAGGCGACGCCGCGAAGGCGCGTGCCGCGGGAGACAGGCTTCTCGAGTCTGCCCTGGCCACCAGCGATCCGTATCTGCGGACGCTCGCTTGGAACCAGCAGGCAAGAGTGGCGACAGCCGAAAATGATTTGCAAGCTGCGCGCAAATCGATCCAGCAAGCATTGTCGATCGTGGACAACTCCGAAATCGGGAGCGGTGCCTGGCAAACGTTCGCGACTGCTTGTGAGGTTTACCGGCTCGCAAAAGAACTCGGAACTGCCGAAACGTACCGCGCCAGGGCTGAATCCTGCATCCTTCAGATTGCGAATTCGTTTGAGCCCGACGAGCCACTTCGCGCGACATTTCTTGCTGCGGCTCCAGTCCGGCAGGCTTTACGGGAAAAATCGCGACCTGCTCCGAGTTAGTGCGCAAGGGCCCTCTCTTGGGGGCGAGCTTGAGACGAAGAATTTACATGGACGCGATACTTTCAGGGCGAGCGAACTGGCCGTTGAACTAAAATTTGCGTTATGCAAAATGCTGGGGAACCACTGATCCTGCTCGCCGGCGAGCTTCACGCGAACAAGAAGTTCGGGCCCGAGACGATCAATCGGGGGGCGGCGCTGTTTGAGTGTGAGTGGGACGGCGGGGTGTTTGAGTCGGGTATGTTCTGCGGTGGTCTGTTTCGATCGGGGCAATTCGCGGGCGGCATGTTCATTGGCGGCATCTTCTGGGGTGGCAGTTGGCTGGGCGGAACATGGGAGGGCGGCTTCGATCGGGCAGGACTCTACCGCTATCGAACTGAGTGTCCCACGTCTCTCTGATCCTGACGTTGTGCCCGGTCGCGCTGAAGGGACGTCCCTGCAAAACTTATGTCGCGATTACTGATCGCCAGCCCGCATCGCTATCCGGATCTCGCGAAGTTGTGGCATCGCTTCGTGATGCGCGAGCTCGTGCCTTCGTTCACCGCGCTTCATCTCGATGTTGAAGTGAATGTATTTCGCGACGCGAATGCGGAACAGTTTGAGCCGCAGCACTTCCCTGGCGTGCGATTTACTCGCAGTGGCCCCGGGATGCGTGACTTCATGGAATTTTATGACGCGACGCTCGAAGCGCCCTGCGACTTTGTCCTTTTTATAGACGCGGACACTTTTATTTTGGATGGGGGCTGGGCTGCGTCGTATTTCTCATCGTTCGATGATCCGAATGTTGCCGCGGTGTCCTATGTGCCGCGCGATGAAACACCGGCGATCTTCGCGCTGCTGTGCCGGGTGGAAAGTTATCGTGCTCTTGCCCGGCCCACGATGGCCTGTCGGTACGAATTTCCTGAGACCTGGCCGCACGGTATCAATCCTCAACCGGGCGATACTGCGGCGCGGGAGCTGACGAAAGAAGGAAAGACCATCGTCAACATCGGCCAGGAGGAGTCGTCGCGCCATGTCGCGCAATTTCGCAGCACGACAGGGATACGGTCGAGTCGTGAACAGGTCACGCGCGCGGCTGGAGATTCGGTGTTCTGGAAGATGGTGGACATGTGCCCCGAATATCTCGGCGCTGCGTACGATAACCTGGTTCTCGGCTGTCTATACGAAAAGCTGTACCGTGAACCATTTGCCGTGGATTCGGCAGGCGTGGCGCTCGGCAGCAGCATAACGGTTGATGAGATGAAGCGCGCTTTGAAGGGCGTGCGTGATGCCGACCGGATAGAGTCTCTTCGTCGCAGCTTCCATCAATCGCATGACAACATATTGCGATTGGCGCAGCGCGAGGGCGTCGAACTGTCGATTCCGTCGGTATTGCCTGAAGCCTCCGCTGCTGTCTGATGCCGAGTCCTCCGGCGCCAGATAAACGAAAAATCCTTTAATATTTGTTGCCAACCGAGTCGGTAATAAATCGGTTCGCCGTCGAACTGATATTCTCGCCGTCAGAACTTTAAGCGACTGCCTGACTAATCCCGTGGAGCGAAGAACATGATCAATGTACGCGTCAAAAAGATGCACGAAATGGCCAAGGTGCCGAGGTACGCGCACACTGCGGACTATGGGGACTTAGCCGCCGATCTTTGTTCGGTCGAGGATGTGACGCTGGAAACCGGAGACGTGAAGACGATTCCAACGGGAATCGCGATGGAGTTTCCGCCGGAATATGGCGGGATTATTGCGGATCGGTCGGGGCTAGCGGTGCGTGGACTGACTACGTTCGCCGGTGTTGTGGATCCGGGCTATCGCGGGGAGATACGCGTGGTTGCCAGCTATTTTGGAAAGGAACCGCTGTCGATTAAGGTTGGCGACCGGATCGCCCAAATACGGATCGTGCGCCGAATCGAAGCAAACTTTATCGAAGCGGATGAGATAACGGAGACCGAGCGCTCCGGGCGAGGATTTGGCAGCAGCGGGAGGTAGTCGCAGTTCGTTGCCGAAAATGCGGGTAATACGGCCTAACGCCGGTGAAAACCCGTTTGCGGATCGTTCATATTTTGTGTCGAGTTGGTTATTCGATTTTCGAGCGTCTGGTACGGTCCTCCCATTGACCGCCTATCGCCGCTCTTCGAAACTTGACCCAGAACACTTCTATTCGAATCGCTATCTGATCCATTAATTAGCGAGTTGTTCTAAAATATTCAGGAGGCAGTCGTGCGTATCGTTCTTGGTCTGAGTTTGGGGCTCCTGGCGATCAGTTCCGCAGCAGTGGCTGAAGAGATTTCGTTGAAAGATGGAACGAAGATCGTCGGGCACATGACGTCAGTCACGCCGGACAAAATTGAGGTCGAGACCTCGTACGGCAAGATGCAGATCAAGCGGAGCGACGTCCTCACCATCAGCTTTCCGGAAAATGGCGCATCCGCAAATGCCGCGCAGCCTTCGTCCTCCGGATCCGCGCAAGGTGCCACGTTGAACGCCGTTGCGCCTAAACTGGATGAAAGCCTGAACGGGCTTGTGTACGTGAATCGGACGGCGAAGTTTACTTTGACGATGCCTCCGGATTGGGTGATCGCTCCCGAGCTTCGCCACGGTCCCGAGATACTCGCGGGCCTGGCGTCGCGCGACAAACTCCGCTTTCTGCTCGTCGCCCAGGAGGAGTATCCGGGTTCGCTGGACAGCTACAAAGAGTTGACGATGCTCGGTGCGCGCCGCAACCTCTCAAACTTTGAGGAACTGTCGGAGTCGCCCGTGACCATCGATGGCAAGCCTGCGCTCCTGATTTTCTATCGCGGCACGCTCGCCAAGGCCTCGAATCTTCCCGTTGAGTTTGTCTCGGCGATTGTTGTTTCCGGGAAGACGTACACCAAAGTGACGGCATGGTGCGTCGAGCCACTATTCCACGATGTTCAGCCGACCTTCGAGAAGGTCCTGAACTCATACCGCTCGAACAACGGACAAACCACGGCGGCGATTTCGAATTAGCACCCAAGAACACGGGCGCGAGAACTGACCACGTCGAGCGTCGCTTTTCGGAGGTAGCTACGGGAGAAATCTCATAAGGTTTCCGCCCGTAGCTGCCTCTTGTTATTCGCACTGACTTCTGTCCAACTCCCCCACAACGCTGACGGCGCCTCCCGCTCTTACACTCACCAAATCAACTTCGGACCGGCGGTAGCGATTTGGAGAGAAGTTAAATGGGAAAAATGGAATACGATTGTCAGGTCAGCGACCCACCGGCGTCAGGATGCACTTCGGATAAGCAAGGCATATCCATGAAGACTTGGACACTGGCTCTCTTTGTATGCGCGCTGCTTCCCTCTCCGTGCTGGGCGAAGCAAGGGCCGCCGAGCGTGCCACTTGGATCTGAAAGTATGATCACGGAGACCTCGGTCGAGGTGGATGTTTATGCAACGGATGGCGGGGGGCTGAGTGGATCGACGTACGTTTCCCTCGTTCAGAACAATGGAAAGGTCTTTGCGACGACGATGGCGGTAGGCGGGAAGGCACATTTTGCTAAGGTTCCGAAGACCGAACTTTTGGCGCAAGTTGTGGCTTCGGGATATGACACGGCTTCGAAGAAGTTTGAGGTGCTCGATTCCAATGAAGTGAAAGTCCGTATCGATTTGCGGCCTATGACAGATAAAGAAGCCGCCGCCACAGATCGAGGGATCGCGGCACTGAATCCAAAAGCGCAAAAAAGTGTGGGGAAGGCGCTGGAAGAGATGCGGGCAAACAAGCTCGCAAATGCTCAGACGGATCTCGCCGCGGCGCAGCGGTATGCGCCGGATAGTGCGGACGTCGAGTACTTTCTCGGGGTATGCGCGTCGAGACTGAACAACGCCGGGCTGGCGAAGACGCACTGGGACCGTGCGCTCAGCTTAAATCCGAATCACCTGAACACTCTGCTAGCGCAGAGCCAAAATTTGCTGCGCGAACACGACACCGCGCGGGCGAATGTTTATCTCAGCCGTGCGGTGAACACGGAGCCGTCGTCCTGGCGGGCGCATATGCTGGTGGCGCAGGCGGATTTGCTCGATCGAAAGAATGCGGAGGCCGTGACAGAGGCCGAGCGAGCGATTGAATTGGGGCATGATTCTGCGGTTTCGGCGCAGCCACTCTTGGCGCACGCCTTGTTTGAAACCGGCGAGAAAGAGAAAGCCAATCAGATTTTGCAGGATTACATCAAGGCGCATCCGAACGACGAGAATGCGGCACATCTCTTTGCGCGACTGAACGAGATTCCGGCAGCGAACGGCCCGCGCTCAGCAAACTCAAACAAAGCGGGGAATGCGGCGATCGACGCGGGCGAACTGTACACGGAAGCGGCGGAACCTCTTCCGCCGAATTGGCTGCCGGCGGACGTGGACGAAAAGGTGCCCCCCGTGGAAGCCGGGACGTTTTGTGACGCGCGTGAGGTAGTTGAGAAAGCAGGGGCGCAGCTCGTCAATCTCGTTCACGATGTCGATCGATTTACTGCGACGGAAACTCTAACGCACGAGTCCGTCAATAAATTTGGAGTTGCGGCGCTGCCGGAGAAGCGAAGATTCGACTATCTAGTTTCGATACAGAACTCGCCGTCGGGACAACTGAGCGTCAGCGAATACCGGAACGGCGGCGGCGCGCAAGCGAAATTCCCCGATGAAATCGTGACCAGCGGATTACCCGCGCTGGTACTTGTTTTTCATCCGTATTACGCCCCGAGCTATGAGATGACGTGCGAAGGATTGGCGCGGACAAGTCGCGGTTTGGCGTGGCAGATTCACTTTCGGCAGCGGCCCGACAAAACAAACGGGATCAAGTCGTATCAGATGGGGATGAACGGCCCGAGCTATCAGGTGCGGCTCAAAGGGCGGGCGTGGTTTTCGGCTGAGAGTTACGAAATTCTTCGGATGGAATCGAATCTCGTCGCGCCGATTCCGGAGATTCGACTCCTCGCGGATCATACCGTCATCGAATACGGGCCGGTCAATTTTCGACAAGCGAATGCGACTTTATGGCTACCGCAGAGCGCCGAGGTATATTTCGCGTGGCTTGGGAAGCGCGTTCACCGTCGGCATGAGTTCAGCAATTATTTGCTGTTCGGCATCGACGACCAACAACAGATCCATGCGCCAAAATCGACAGCCGGAGGTACCGGCGGAGTGAAGCCGTAAGTTAACTCACGCAAGGGTCGGTCTCGTTGCCCTGAACATCCGGAATGCCCTTTCATTGAGCTGAAGGTGTCACAGTGCCGCTTGGCGGTATCTCTGTCCGCTTTGCAACATTTCGCAAGACTGCTTACAACTCCGAACAATACCTTGACGCATGGATTAGTTCCGTTCGACAGACAAGGAGACGCACATGTTCAAGGGGATTCTCGGAATCTTCCTGGCGGCTTGCGTGGCGACACCCGCCGTCGTCGCGGCAGGTGCGGCGGCGAACCCGTTCATCGGGGAGTGGAAGCTTGATGCTTCGAAGAGCAGGACACCCGATGAGATGAAGGTGGAGAGCAAGGGTGGCAACACCTATGTGTTTGATTTTGGCGGAGGGCCAGAGACGATTGTGGCCGATGGGACCGACCAGAAGGGCTTGAGTGGAACGCTGCTCTCGGTGCAGCAAGAGGCCGCCGACACGTGGATTGTCAAACGCAAACTCGACGGGAGATTGATGCTCAGAGCGACATGGAAGCTGTCAGCTGATGCCAAAACTCTGACGGATTATTATCGTGAATTCGAAACTGACGGATCGACGGTCAGTCTGGACTACGTATATGAGCGGACCGGCGGAGGTACAGGATTCACTGCGGATTGGCAGAGCATCAAAGAGACAAACAACGCGACGATTTTGATGCACGTTAAAGCGTTCGAGGGTGACGGGCTCTCATTCATCTCGGAGCATCGGACGAGAAACGTGAAGTTCGACGGCAGGGACTACCCAATCGAGGAGCCGAACCCGGGCCGTGGCTCTACGACGTCGGTGCGCCGGGTGGACGATCGCAATCTAGTGCTGACCGAGAAGTCGGACGGCAAGGTCTTGGACACGCAAGAAATCGTGCTGTCTGCCGATGGAAAGACTCTGACGATCACGATGCGTTTTGCCGGCCGCGAGAAGCCGAACGTGCTGGTGTTCATTCGGCAATAGCGGATCACCCACGCGTTGCGCAGAGGGATCCGGCCGAACGTAAGATCGACCTCGATATTGACGAAGAAACGCCTAGGCTGCTTCTGTTGCTTGGGCGGAGCGGCGACGGAACAGTAGCAAGCCGACCAAGCCGGCACCGAGCAAAGCAATCGTGCTTGGCTCAGGGACGGGTGTCGTGGTGCCAGACGTAATCGACGTGAGCGTGCCGTCAAACGCGTAAAAAACGAAGGTCGGAGGCGCGCCGGCGGCTCCATTGAATTGCACGGTCGCGCTGGTTGCGCCATCTACGAAGTTGACGAAATTCGTATTGTCGCTGGCGCCGCCGACCGTGCACGGGCCCGTCAGCGATTCGCCAATCGCCGAGACGGGCTGATTCGAAGTACCGTTATCGCAGTTAAAGATTCCGTAGGCAGCGTTCGCGGTGTTGAACGTCAACGTAAAGATTGCGCCAGTGCTGAATCCCGGCAAGCTGAATAGATCCAGCGTCTCACTCGGGTTCACGTTGTTGTTGATGAAAAGCGTTGTCGGAATGCCGCTGATCGTGGGGCCTCCACCAGCTGGCCCGAAATTTGCATCGGCAGCAGTGCCCTGGTTCGATGCGCCCTTAGTTCCGTGAATGGAGTTTGCGCGAAGAGGGGCGGCGGCGCAGAACACGAGTGCCGCGATCATAACGCTTAGGCGTTTGTAGTTCATGAGAAGTGGACCTCCGTAGTAACGGCACAAAAGAAGATGGTGCTTTTTATTTCAGGCCGGTCGTTGCGTCAAGACTCATACTGAGGGCTGTTTTTGTGGTACTCGTTTTCCAGTACGCCCCGTACTCGACTGTAACGTTCGCTTCGTCTTCGCGAATCCTTGTTCGCTAATCGCTAATTCAGGCAAGACCTACCGCACGGTGGCATAATTGGCGGCACTCCAGGTGCCCGACGATGCCTCGTGCCCATGATTGAAGACCCGAAGCTCGGGCCGGACGAACACGAACCGTCCGCCGACGACCTGACGCTGTCGTACTCGAACGCGCCCGGTGAAGGGGTTGGTGCGCCCGCAGGAGTGCCTCTGCTGGAAGTTCCGCCGAATGCGGTGTTTACGCCTGGGCAGGTTCTGGCTGGCCGCTTCAAAGTCGCGCGGTTTGTAGCCCGGGGAGGCATGGGCGAGGTGTATGAAGTCGAAGACCTCGAGCTGAACGAGCGGGTTGCAGTCAAGACGGCGCGGTTCGAGAGTTCGCGTGCGGCGAACGATGTGGAGCGGTTTCGCCGGGAGATCCAGCTCGCTCGGAGAGTGACGCATCCGAATGTTTGCCGGACGTTCGATGTGTTTCGCCACGTTGCGACCGATACTGTCACCGGTACGTCGACTGAAATTCTCCTGGTCAGCATGGAGTTGCTGGAAGGCAAGTCGCTAGACAAACGCGTGCGGGGCGTAAACCGCATGACGACAGCAGAAGCTCTGCCGATCGTCACCCAACTCTGTGCGGGGCTGCAAGCGGCGCACGACGCCGGCGTGATTCATCGGGACTTCAAAAGTAGCAACGTGATGCTCGCGTCGCGTGGAGCGAACGAAGGATCGTCGTCTGCTGCGCAGTCGGCGCAGAGTTCGCAGTCGCTTCGCGTTGTAATCACCGATTTTGGCCTCGCCCACGCCGAAGAGCATCACGAGCAGTCACTGACGCGCACGGGCGACATCGTCGGAACGCCGGCGTATATGTCGCCGGAGCAGATCGAAGGCGGACTGATCACGCCCGCAACGGACATTTATTCGCTCGGCATTGTGATTTACGAAATGCTGACAGGCGAACTCCCTTTCTCTGGCGAGACCCCCCTTTCGATGGCGATCAAGCGGCTGAAGGCGCCGGCGCCATCGCCGCGGCTGCGAATACCAGAAATCGATGAGCGCTGGGAAGCGGTTATCGCGCGATGCCTAGAACGAGAGCCCGGCGATCGATTCGCGAGCACCGATGAAATCGCGCAAGCGCTGCGCGGCGGAGCGATCCCTGCGCGAGCGGCAAGCGCACGCGCTGACAGCGCGAGTTGGGAAGGGGGTGCTGCGTCGCAGAGCACGCCGTCTGCGTCGATTTCCACGACGACTGTCACGCCTGTCGCGGCTCCTTGGTGGCGTTGGCTCGCTGTCGCCGGCGCAACCGCCGTGATCGTTGCGGCGTCCATTTGGGCTGGCACGCATTATCGTAGCGCTGGGCCGGTGCCGGGTTCGGCTGTCAGCGGCGCGAGCCCGCTTGGAGCGGTGCGGAAGTCCGTTGCGATTCTCGGATTCGCAAATCTGTCGGGACGCAAAGAGGCGGACTCACTCGGCAACGTGTTGGCCGACAGCTTGTGGTCGCAGCTCGACACCGATCAATTACGATTCGTCGCAACCGACCGCGTCGATGAAATGAAACAAGATCTGGCGCTGGGCGACATTTCCGGTTCGATGTCGCAGAAACAGGCTGAGGAGATTCGAAAATACCTGGGCGCGGATGTGCTCATCACGGGCACGTACAATGTTACCGGCGCGCCGCAACATTTCGGCATTCAGTGGAACATTCACTTGATGAATGCCGCCGACGGGCAGAGTTTCGGCTCGATTTCGCAGGCCGGCTCTCAGACCGATCTAAACGATCTCGTCGTTCATGCAGGCCGGCTCATCCGACAACAATTCGGCATTCAACTGTCGGCGGCAGAACAAGCGAGAGTGGATGCTTCCCTTTCGACGAACCCGGACGCCGCCGCAGCTTTCTCGGAGGCGCAAGCAAAGTTGCGAACCTTCGACCTCCCCGCTGCAACGAAGCTGTTGCAGCAATCGATCGATGACGATCCGAGCTTTGCCAGAGCGCACAGTGCTCTATCGGGGGCCTGGGATGCACTCGGCTTCGAAACGAAAGCCACGGAAGAAGCCAAGAAAGCCGTCGAAGCCTCCGGAAAACTCTCGCGGGAAACGCGAGACCTGATAAGCGCTCGTTTCTCATCGACGAGTCGCGACTGGCCGAAAGCCATTCAGCAATACGCGCAGCTGTGGACCCAGTATCGCGATGAGCCCGAATATGGCTTGTTACTGGCGAACACACAGACTCGCGCCGGCAAACCACGCGACGCGCTGACGACCATCGCCCAAGTTCGCAGCCAGAATCCGCCGCCCGGCATCCAAGCGCAGATCGCTCTTGCCGAGGCGCAGGCGCACGACACGCTGGGTGACTACGCATCCGAACTGAAGGCGGCAACTTCGGCTGCGGAGACCGCACAATCGCTGAAAGCGAATCTCTTGCTGGCGCGGGCGCGCATCGCGCAATGCATCGCTCACGTAAATATGAGTGAGGTTGCGAAAGCGACCCCACTGTGCGAAGAGGCACGAAAGCTCAATCTCGATGCGGGCGACCAGTTTGGAGCCGCGCGAGCGACCAATCAGATTGCGAAGGCTTACTATAATGCCGGAAATTACGATGCCGCGGAGCCGCTTTACCGCGACGCGTTGGCAATTGCGCAGTCGATCGGCGACAAATACGACGAAGCAGGAGCGCTGAATAATCTCGCGAATATCCAATCGACTCGCGGCGATACTGCTGGCGCGCGAAAAAGCTACGAGCAAAGTATCGCGGTAGCGCAGGAGCGCGGCGAATTGAGCGATGCGGCGCTGGCGCGACAAAATCTTGGGCTTCTTTTTTATACGACGGGAGATGCCACACGCGGCAAAGAGATGTTCACGGCAGCTCTGAAGACGGCGCGTGAAATCGGCGACCGCAGTTTGGAAGCAATGCTGCTGAAGAACCGGTGCGAGGTCGGGCTTAGCTATGGCGCGATCACCGAAGCACATTCGGATTGCGAGAAATCGATCGAGATCTATCGAAGCTCCAACGACCAGGCAGGTGTCGCAAAAGCGATGTCCAATCTGGGTGCCGTCCAACTACAGCGCGGGGAAGTCGACGCCGCATTGTCCACGTTGCAGCAAGTGGTGAGCGCACTGGATTTGGCAGGGGCAAAAAACGACGCGGCGTGGACCCGCGTGTCGCTTTCCGCAGCGCTGTTGAATCAAGGGAAGATCGAAGACGCGCGGAACGCCGCAACGGCGGCAGCTTCCGAATTGGAAGCAGAGAAGGATGTTTCGAGTGAGGGTGAGGCGCGTATCGCAATCGCGAATGCAATGCTCGCGGGCGGCGACGTGAGCGGCGCGCGTGGGCAAGTTGAAAAAGCTTTGGCGCTGGCGAAGCAATCGGACGACCGCGGATTGAAGCTGGACGTGAATGTAGCGGAGGCGCGGCTCGACACGCGGTCCGGAAAGACTGCCGATGCGATCAAGACTTTAGATCGAGCGCTGAAGGAAGCCCACTCCGCGGGATTGCTTCAAAACGAGCTCGAAGCGCGCCTTGCCTTGGGCGAGGCCCAAATTGCGAGTAAGCAGAACAGTGCAGGGACTGCGATGTTGCAAGCTCTTGCCAGAGATGCGAAAGCTCGCGGTTACGAATTGATTGCGCGCAAAGCTGTCGCGTCGGCGAAGGCATAGGAAAGCCGAGGGCGAGCCGCACTTCCGCTTTTCCAGCTAGATCAGTGGCTTAATTTCCCACGCCGAGTCGCACCGCGATCATGCCGTCGCGGCTGGCTTGATATTCTGATTCACGCGAAAGAAATTCGTCGGATCATATTTCTTTTTGACCGCGGCCAGGCGCGTGAGGTTTTGGCCGAAAGCCGTATTCACTACGTCGTCAGACTCGACGTCGAGAGCCCCGAGCAGATGGTCGTTGGATCCGTAGGGCCGAAGCATCTCCTCGCCCGCTCGCGCCCAATCGCGATGAGTGGCAGTCTCAGCGGGATTGGTCCATTGCGCGACGAATAGCACATCCCAAGGTACGTCGCGGTGAGGATAGGCAGTCGCGTCTTTGGCTACACGGCCCGCAGCCCCACCATAATTTTCGATGACGAGCGCCGACAGCGGGGATTGCATGGCATTGCCCTGCGCGACGATGGATCGGATCGCTTCATCCGGCACTTCGCGCAGCAGCGTCGATTTCCAGTAGTTTTGATTGCCGTCTGGAAATGCCGGTCCAAGCATCGATTGTAGCGCCGGGAATGGCATCGGCTGCATCATGTCCGCAATGGGCGAGCCGAATTTTCGCAACGGTTGCAAAACTCGTTCGCCCTCATCGATGCTGCCGCAATAGCAGGCAATGATGGCAGTGATTGGCGTGCCATCGGGCCCGTGAAGAAGCCCAGCGTACGCCGTGAGTTCGTCGGGCGCGGTTAGCATGAAATCGCGGTAATGACGCAGGACGTCGATCGCCGCCGCGCGGGGATAAATAACCATGCCTCCCAGCACCGTGTGTACCGGTCGAGCCTGAAATTCGAACGATGCGACGACGCCGAAATTGCCGCCTCCGCCTCGCAATCCCCAGAACAAATCTTCATTTTCCGATCGCGCTGGCGGTGACGACTCGTCCATCGGCGAGTACAACTTGCGCGGAGAGAAGATTGTCGATCGTCATCCCATATTTTCGAATGAGCCAACCGACGCCGCCTCCCAGAGTGAGTCCGCCGATTCCTGTCTTAGGCACAATTCCTGACGGTACCGCGACGCCGAACGCGTGAGTCTCATTGTCCATGTCGCCGAGCGTGGCGCCGCCTTGAACCCGCACTCTTTGCGTCGATGGTTCGACGTGAACAGCTCGCATGCGCGATAAATCGATAACGAGCCCGTCGTCGCAAAGCGCACGCCCGCCGACGTTGTGCCCGCCGCCACGAATTGCGGTCAGCACATCTTTATCGCGCCCAAAACCAACAGCCGCGACGATGTCCGCGACTCCCGAACACCGAGCGATCGCGCCAGGCCTCTTGTTGATACTCGCATTCCAAATCTGCCGAGCCGCCTCGTAGCCGGAATCCGAAGGCGTGAAAATCTCGCCGCGAAACGTACTACGAAGAGGCTGAAGATCGAGAGCGGGCATATCTGTTCCTCCCTTGAACAGAGCACCTGGCTTGCGGACTGCTTGAGGGCCCGACCGTGACCTGACTACCGAATGCGACCTAGGGGAATGATCGCGAAACTATAGACGATGAGCTAGAGGCGCGCATTAACAATTCGAAATGAAACTCTGCGCCGACTGAGCTCTATTCTTTGAGCCATCACTCAATCGAGCGGCCGTGATCTGGATGCTGCGAATACCCACGCGGTCCAACGGCAAATACTGTCCGTGATATCGCGCACCCTGCCCGTTCGAACGGTGCATCGGTGTCCAATCGTGCATCCGTAATACCACCGATTCCCATTGCGTCCACGGCGCCCATAAACTCGCACGCGATGACACTTCTTCGAATCCTGATTGTGGACGACTCTGAGACGACTCGCCGTATTCTTCGCGCAATTGTTCATTCACGGGAATGGACTGTGTGTGGGGAAGCCGTTACAGGCCGCGACGGAATTGCAAAGTTCGAAGAGCTAAAGCCCGATTTGGTCCTCATCGATCTCGCCATGCCGGACATGAACGGACTCGATGCCGCCGCTGCTATGACGGCGATCAACTCAACCGTTCCGCTGGTGCTATTTACCGTGCTCGACTTGCCCTCACTGGCCGAACCCGCGCGCAAAGCAGGAATCGCCGCCGTCGTCTCCAAGGCTCAGGTCTGGGATCTCGTCAGTACGATCGAGCGCGTCGTCGCCAAGCGTCTGCCGCAAACCCAAGTGCAATAATCTGCCGCTTCAGTACGGGTCGATCGACATTTCGCCCACAAGGCACAGCGGCCCGTCGGCATGTCCGCCCGCTCTCGCGCAAACCGCCGCAAATCGCGCTTGCTGCTGCGCGGCTGCACCTTCCATGCGCATGCCTTTCGCTTCCATCCGGGCATAGTCCTGGCCAAGCGAAGCCGCCTTATCCAGCAGTTCCTGCGCTTTCGGAATATTTTGTGGAACCCCGTGGCCCCATTCATTCATCAATCCGAGAAAAAATATTGCGTCAGCATTATTTTGCGCGGCGGCTTTTTGGAACCACGGCAGCGCGTTCGAATAACTTTGCGGCGAGCCGACGCCCGTGTAATACGAGCGCCCGATGATCACCTCCGCGGCAGAGTTCCCCTTGCTCGCCAGTTCGCGCGCAGTTTGCAGCGCCTCTTGAGAGTGACCCGCCCGCCACGCAACCGTCATCGCCGAAGTCGCCGGATCGGCCGTCGCCTTCTTTGCAAACCCCGCGTCAGTGTGACCTGCGACGCCGGCGCGAAGCTGCTTCGCCCGCTCGGGATCGCGCGGTCCGCCGACTCCCGCATCGAGCATGACCGCCAGGCTGCCCATCGCGTAGCCGTCGCCCTTATCCGCGGCCTTTTCATACCACTGCCGCGCCAGCGCAAATCTCTTTTCCGCCTGCGCACGCAACGCTGGTGGAATCGGCGCATTATTCACTCCCGGGTTGATCCCGCCAGCGATGTTCACGCCGTCGTCGTAGTAATACTTCGCGAGAAACGTCATCCCCTTCGTGTTGCCTTGATTCGCCGAAAGCTGTAGCCATTTTTCGCACTGCGCCCAGTATCCCGTCCCCGGCGGATTGATGTGATTGAGCAGCATCGCGCCTACGCCGGCCTGCGCTTCGGCGTCGCCCTTTTGTGCCGCGATCATGAATTCGCGCCACGCCGTGTTGTAGTCCTTTTTACCGAATGCCTCGATCGCAGCGTTCGTTTCCGGCATCAGCGACGAATTCGGCGCCGTTCCTGACGCACCTGCCGCCCCAGGCGATGGCGTGGCAGCCCCACCAGGTTGCGAGTTCGCTCCCGCTCCTGGCGTCGGCGCACTTAGTCCGCTCGCCCCCTTGCCGCCACGACCCGCGGCCGGCGCGGGCGATGGTGATGGCGCAACCGGCGGCGTCACAGCCGAGGACGGGGCCGCAGCTCCGGGTTGCCTGTACCTCTTCCATGTCAGCGTCTGCCCCGCCGCATTCACGCAGACCACCGTGTCATTTCCGACGAAATGATAAACGCCTGCATTATTTGGAAACGGCGCGCTCGTCGTGTACTTCCCATTCGCGGCTTGAAACGTGCCGTTACCCGCCGGCTGCTCGCCCATATTCGTGACGATGACGTTCGCGTACCCGTTCTCGTCATGCGTCGTCCGCATCGTCACCATCTGTCCGTTGAATGGGAAAATGGCCTGCCATGTTCCATAGAATCGAGCCGTGTCGTCACCCGCGCGCGTCGTCATCGCCGTGATCGACCCGACCAACAAACACAGGCACATGCAAAGTTTCGGCATTCGAAGAAACATGAGTCGCACCTCGCTGGGAAAGGCTTTGCGCGATGGGGCACGAATCGAGCGGCGCAATCATAGCTCACTTTTTCTTGGACATTGGAAGTCGCAACGATGGCTCGTGCCGAAGCGTCAGATTCCAAATTCGGGATTCGAATCAGAGGTGGGATTTCTGCTTGGGGCGGAAAACAAGGCCCGGCAATTCGCCGGGCCTCTATACAATGCGTAATCTAACACACAAGGTACCCTGTGTCAAGACCGATTTTGCAAACTCTCCAAAATAGCAGGCAGCGCCTTCATTCGAATGCTAAACCATATGGTTCGCGCTTCCGCTACCACCCGATCGGGTAATTGTTCTTCTTATTTTGTTCATCGAGCCAAGTCTTCAGCGGCGCAAAATAATCCGCCAGCGCCGTTGCATCCATCTGATGCTCGCCGGTGAGCGTCGCCAGGGCATCCTGCCACGGCTTGCTCGCCCCCAGCGCCAGCATCTCATTCAACCGACGCCCAGCTTCTTTATTCTCATAAATCGAGCAGCGATGCAGCGGCCCGGAATATCCAGCTTCCTTGCAAAGTGCCCGCTGAAACTGGAATTGCAAAATCCGCGCCAGAAAATATCGCATGTACGGCACATTTGCCGGAACGTGAAACTTTGCCCCCGGATCAAAGTCCGCTTCCGTCCGAGCGACCGGCGGCGCCACTCCCGAATACTTCAGCCGCAAATCCCACCATTCCTTGTTGTATTGCCCGGGTTTTATCTGGCCCGAAAAGACTTCCCACCGCCATTTATCGATCGTCAATCCAAACGGCAAAAACGCCACCTTCGACAATGCTTGCTGCAGCAAATAGTCGATGTCGCCCGACGCGGGCGGCACCGTCTCGATCAACCCAAGCTTCTTCAAATATTCCGGCGTAACCGACAGCGCGATCGTGTCCCCTACCGCTTCGTGAAACCCATCATTCGCGCTGCCCTGAAACAACACCGGCTGCGTGTTGTACGCCCGCTGATAAAAGTTGTGCCCCAGCTCGTGATGAATCGTGACGAAATCTTCCTGCGTAATCTGGATGCACATCTTGACCCGCAAATCCTCTTTCGCATCGACATCCCACGCGCTCGCGTGACACACGACGTCGCGATCCGCCGGCTTCGTGAACAGCGACCGTTCCCAAAACGTCTTCGGCAGCGGCGCAAATCCCAGCGAAGTAAAAAATCCCTCGCCGTAACGCACCATTCCACGCGCATCCGTTTGCCGGTCCCGGAGAATCTTCGTCAGGTCGTAGCTCTGCTCCGGTTTCGGCGAATCCATCAGCGGATAGACGTTGTTCCACTCCTGTGCCCAGATATTCCCGAGCAGATGCGCCGGAATCGGCCCGTTCGCAGGCACCGCCGCGCCATATTTCTTCGCAAGCTGCCCGCGCACATAGGCGTGCAGCGACAAATACAGCGGCCGCAGTTGATTCCAAAGCCGATCGACTTCCTTCGCGAAATCATCCGGCGCCATGTCGTAGTTCGAACGCCAAAGCGCGCCAGCGTCCGCAAAACCCAGTTCCGTCGCGCCTTTATCGCCAAGTTGCACCATCCGCGCATACCGTTCGCGCATCGGTGCGCCGACCGCGTGCCATCCGATCCAGGCGCGCTTCAATTCCGCTTCGTCGCGGCTCTCCGCCATCAGTTTGCCAACAGCGGTCACGTCGAGGCACTTCGCGCCGGTACCAGCTCCGTCGGGACACCACTTCCCTCTCCCGTAATCCCCGTTGAGCGACGCCAAAACCTGCGCCAGTTCCTTCTGCTCCGCCGGCTCGCTCGGAGCCGGAAATCCCGCCGCCAGCTTCAGCAGCAACATCTTCCGCGCCATCACCGGCGGCAGCGCCACGCCGTCAAACCTCTTCGCCTTCTTCGCCAGATCAACGCTCAAAGCATTCAGGTTCTGGTTCGCATCCGCCGCGATCAACTCCGTATCTTCAGTGATGAAGTTTTCCTGCACCCAATTCGCATGGCTCGCCTTCACCCCAAGGTCGAGCAGCCGCGCTTCGGCATCCGCGAGAAACGCACCCGCTTCATCCACCGTTGGCGCAGAGTTCGAACCTCCCCGCACAGCCTTGCGGACATGATTCTTCGGCTCCTGCGTCGCAGCATCAGAAGCAAAAACCACGCCGTGCCCCAGCAGCGCCAACGCAATAACGGTCGTGCACAAACTCGCGCCGAAACCCGCCGCAGCTCGCCGATTCAGCCCGAAAAATCTTCGTCCCATCACGCCCCGACTCCCTGCGGCTTCGCAGCCGCTTCCCGCAGGACCACCAGTGCCCGTTCGATCTGCTCCTCATTCACATCGCAATGCGTCACAAACCGCACCGAATACTGCGCCGTGTCCTGCGCCCACAACCCACGCTTGTAAAGAACGTCGCACCACTCCACCGCCGTCTTCCCCGTCTGCTCGCAATCAAAAATCACAATGTTCGTTTTCACTTTGCTCGGATCGATCACAAATCCAGAAATCTGCGCCACACCCTCCGCCAAACTCTTCGCATTCTTGTGATCGATATGCAGCCGCCCCGGCGACTTCTCCAGCGCGATCAATCCAGCCGCCGCAATCACACCAGCCTGCCGCATCCCGCCGCCAAACATCTTCCGGTAAATCCGCCCTTTCTCGATAAACTCCTTCGAACCCGCAATCATCGACCCCACCGGTGCGCCCAAACCTTTCGACAAACAAAACATCACCGAATCCACATTCCGCGTCATCGCCGCAACGCTCTCACCCAGCGCCGTCGCCGCATTAAAAATGCGCGCCCCATCCAGATGCACCTTTAACCCAGCCTCGTGCGCATGCGCGCAAATATCATCCACCTGCGCCGTCGGATATACCGTCCCGCCCCACATATTGAACGTATTCTCCAAACAAACCAGCGCGCTCTGCGAGTCGTAATAAATCTTCGGCCGAATCACCGCCTCGATGTCTTTCCAAGTCAGCAGCCCGTCCTCGGCCCGCGCCACACGCGGCATGCATCCCGCAATCGCCGACATCGACGCCAGCTCGTACATATTCACGTGACTGCGCTCTTCGCAAATCACTTCATCGCCGTGATGCGTCCACACCTTGATCGCGATCAGATTCCCCATGCACCCGCTAGGCACAAACAGCGCCGCCTCTTTGCCAAAAATCTCCGCCGCCCGCTGCTCCAGTCGATTGACCGTCGGATCTTCCCCGTAAACGTCGTCTCCCACTTCCGCCGCAGCCATCGCCGCCCGCATTTCTGCCGTCGGCCGCGTAAAGGTGTCGCTACGTAGATCAACAGGGTTTTCTGCAACATTGCTGTTTCCGGCGCTCACGAAATTTCCTCCTGATCACATACGCGCGATCATCGCGCGGCCAATCCAAAGAATCCTGTTACTTCATCAACTCAACAAAAACCTCATTCGCCACACTCAACTTCCCCGGCGCCAGCCGCACCCAACTTCCCTCCCTCTCCACTAACCCCGCCGACATCAGTCGTTCAAATCGCGGCTCAACCGCCACGCCATACTCCCGCTCGATCTGCGCCACATCGATCCCATCCAACTTCCGCAATCCCAAAAACAATTCCTCTTCCAGCGCCGACTCCCGCGTCACCGATTCCAATTGCTCGACCGGCAATTTCCCTCCGCCAATCGCCGCAACATAAGCCGCCGCATCATGCGCATTCGCCCACCGCTGCGCCCCTGAAAATGAATGCGCTCCTGCCCCAAATCCCAAATACGGCTCGCGCCGCCAATACTTCAGATTGTGCCGCGATTCGAATCCTGGCCGCGCCCAGTTTGAAATCTCATAGTGCCGAAATCCCGCCCGCTCCAAAAATTCGCAAGCCGTCTCGTAAAACTCCGCCATCTCATCTTCGCTCGGCACGCGTCCCGCGCTATATCGCGCCCCGCCCTGCAAAATCTCCAGCCCGAGCCGGCTCCCCTCATCCACTTCTAGCAAATAAATTGACACATGCTCCGGGCGCAGCGCCTCAAGCTGCTCCAGCGAATCCCGCCAACTCCCCGCAGTCTGCCCCGCCAGCCCCGCGATCAAATCAAAGCTGATGTTCGAAATCCCCGCTTCGCGCAGCAAAGGCACCGCACGGTAAACATCCGCCCGCCGATGCATCCGCCCCGCCGCCTTCAATTCCTCATCGCAAAACGATTGCACTCCGAAGCTGATCCTTCGAATCCCCGCCGCCATCCAGGCCGCAGCCTTCTCCGCAGTAATCGTTTCCGGATCCGCCTCCAGCGTCACTTCGCGTAATTCGTTCGCGAAGGCGGTCCGAATCGCGTCCATCATCCGTGCCAAATGCACCGGATCAAGCAAACTCGGCGTCCCCCCACCCATGTAAACGCTATCGACGATCGCGCTAGCCAGTTCGTCCGGAAGCTCAACGCCAGCGCCCGTATAAAATCCGCGCCGCCCAGCAATCTCTGCGCACACCGCATCCACATACGGCGCAAACCGCGCCTCAGACACAACCCCAGTATGGAAGTTGCAATACGTGCACTTCGTCTGACAAAACGGAACCTGAACGTAAATACCCAGCGAATTCACAACAAAATCGTAGCACGGACGCCAGCGCCGGTTTGCCCTGAGCTCAAACGGCATCCTTGCTGGTGTTTCTCCCCGACAGGTCCAACGATCGAGCCCTGCCCTAACTCATCCGTACGCCAAAAAACAAATCCTGTCATCCCGACCGAAGCGAGCCGACGCATTTTCTTTTCGCGTTCGCTCCTGCGAACGCGTCGGCTCGCGCAGTGGAGGGACCCTGGCTTAATTTCAACCTCAACAGAAACCAAATGCACGAAAGTCTCCCGTTCAACTGAATTGACCACCTCACATCAACGTCATCCCGCCAACACCTTCACCCAAACCTTCCTCTCCCGCGGCCCATCAAACTCGCACAAAAACACCCCCTGCCAAGTCCCCAGCGCCAGCTTCCCGCCATCAACAAAGACCACCTGGCTCGTCCCCGTCATCACCGTCTTCATGTGCGAATCCGTATTCCCCTCCGCATGACGATACGGCCCCTTATGCGGCACCAAGCCGATCAAAAATCCCCTCCAAATCCGAAGCCACATCCGGATCAGCGTGCTCGTTAATCATCACTCCCGCCGTCGTATGCGGCACAAACACATAGCACACCCCATCCCTCGCCCCCGCATCCGCGACCGCCTTCTCCACCTGCCGCGTCACATCCACCAACTGCGTCCGTCGCGAAGTCTTTACTCGAAATGTCTCCATCCCCATCTCCCCGTTGCGATTCGCGTCTTAAATTTGGGTGCCGCACCTTCAGCTTTCAGAGGGTGCGGGTTTACTTTCAACTTCGCCGATACTTGAGCAACGACCACCATGTAGCCGCGATCGCTTTCCCGATCGCGGGATTTAGACTCAACACAACCCGAGTCTATTCCGAATCGCCACCCAATTCAGCTCGGCTGTTTTCCTCAACGCAGGCGGATAGAGCCAGCACACTGTAGGGCATTCGGAATACCCTATCGGGTTCTAGATACGTGAATTATTGAGTCTTGGGATCAACTGCAAGAACCGCTGGAAAGCCTTGCGGCTTGGGCGAGAAATGTATTCGGGCCAGAAAGAAAGGGGACGAAATGAAGCGCGTAGCGCACAATCCCATCCCCCCTAGGCCAACTACTTTCCCCAGACTTTAATGGAGAGGACATAAGGAAGTTGTTAAGACGTCCAAGAAATCTTTCCCTTGCAGGCGCCGGAATTTCTAAGGCCAGCGTCTCCGTGAATCTCTGTGCTCCTCTGCGTCTCTGCGTTATCCTTCCTCTTCAATCGCTCCGCAGTCCTTCATCCGTGCACCAAAAACGGATTCGAGTCCCGCTCTTCCCCAATCGTCGTCAGCGGCCCGTGCCCCGGATGCACCACCGTCTCCTCCGGCAACTGCATCAATTTCCCTCGCAGCGAATCCATAATCGTCTTCATCGACCCGCCCCACAAATCCGTCCGCCCAATGCTCCCGGCGAATAACGTGTCTCCGGCAAAAAGCTGCGGCACTTCGAACGCGTCATTCGAACGCGCCAAAGCCGCCGACTCTCTTGCGGCGTCAGTCGTAGGCACCGGCAAAATCTTCCTCACATTCGAAGGCAAGTACAGCGAAATGCTCCCCGGCGTATGCCCCGGCGTATGCATCACATTCGCCGCCATCCCGCCCCACCGCAACACGTCGCCTTCCTTCAACAACTGATCCACCTCGCCCGTCTCTGGCCGCTCCACGCCAAGAAACGCCGCCTGCTCGTCCATAATCTGATATAGCGCCAAATCCTCCCGATGCATCATCACCGGCGCGCCTGTCGCCCGCCGCAATTTCGTTAGCCCGCCAACGTGATCGATATGCGCATGAGTGCTCACAATCGCCTTCGGCCTCAGCTCGTACCGCGTCAGCAACTCCAAAATCCGTTCCGTCTCATCTCCCGGATCAATAACCAGCGCTTCCCCACTCTCCAAATCCCCCAGAATCGTGCAGTTACACTGCAACATCCCCACCGGAATCGTGAGTTTTACAAACCGCTTCTTCCCCGCATCAAATGCTGCGCCCGTTTTCGAATCCACCATGCCCGAAGTATATCAGCGCGCCCGCTACCGCCTTTGCCGCGATCCTCAGAGAAATTAGATCTTCGCGGCGGGAAGCATCCCTTGTACCCGCGATCGCTTCACAGATCGCGGGGTTTAGATGCCAATCCGCCCATCTCAAAAATGTTCGCCGCCACTTTGCTAAACTAAGAGAGCTCCAGACAAACCGCGACAAATCAAATGGAAGCCACTTCCCCACAACCCGCGATCATCGAAACGCCGCTCGCCGCGCACCACAAATCCGCCGGCGCAAACATCGGCGCTTGGTTCGGCTGCGCTCTCCCCAACGACTTCGGCGACTGGCAACACGAATACGACCTCGCCAAAAACACCGTCGCCCTCATCGACAAAAACTATCTCTCCTACTTCTCCTTCACCGGCCCCGACCGCGCCCGCTACCTCAACGCCATCCTCACCAATAACGTCAAAGACCTCCACCCCGGCCAAGGCAACATCTCGCTTCTCTTAAATCCTCAAGGCCGCATCCTCGCCGAAATCGAAACGCAAGCGCAGCCCGACCGCCTCCTCTGCATTTCCCACGCGATGATTCGCGCGCATCTCACCGAAACTCTCGAAAAATTCATCATCATGGACGACGTAACTCTCACCGACGAGACCGATCTCTACGGCACCACCTCCCTCCAAGGCCCAAAAACAACCCAACTGCTTCGCGATCTCGCTCCAGAAATAGATCTCGACGCAGTCCCCGAGTTCAATTTCGTTAGCGTGACCCTCGGATCGATCGCCGCGACAATCACAAAAAAATATTTCGCCAACGCCTCCGCGGCCGACATTCGCGTCGAGCACAAAGACCTCAATCAACTCTGGAATTTCCTCGCCGAAAAATCGCGATCCCTGAACGGCGGCCCCGTCGGCTACACCGCACTGAATGCCCTACGCCTCGAAAACTCCATCCCCTGGTTCGGCTACGACTTCGGCGACAAACAAATTCCCCACGAAGCCGGCCTCCAAGACTCGCACATCAGCTACGTCAAAGGCTGCTACACCGGCCAGGAAATCGTCGAACGCGTCCGCTCCCGCGGCCAAGTCAACCGCCGCCGCGTCTCCCTTCGCTTCTCAACCGAAAATCAAAACGCCCAGCCGCCCGCACCAGGCACCGCGCTTCTCGCCGACACCAAAGAAGTCGGCACAATCACCAGCGCCTCACCGCTTCCGGCGAATCAACAATCAGTTGGAATGGGATATGTCCGAAAGGAAAGCTCTGCGCCCGGCACCGAACTCACATTCGCCAAGCCGGACGGCTCAGGCAAAGCCACCGCACTCTGAATTGCCCTTCACGCGAGCCGACGATTGGGTGCCGCACCCTCAGCAGTCAGCGGGTGCGGGTTTAAAGCCAACACGGCCCAACCCACAACAACGTCCACCCTGTACCCGCGATCGCTTCCCAGATCACGGGATTTGGATTCAACACGACCACGCCTAGCGCCGGCTCATCACACGCGTCATCGCCCTTTACGGCAGCGCCACCAACTCCGCGCCCGCAAGCGCCAACTCCCCCAACATCTCAATCCGATACCCACGCCGCTCCAAAAACTCCACGCACTCCCCATGCAATTCCCGCTCATGCGTCGCCAGCAAAATCCTCGGCCGATATTTCTCGATCGTCCCCGCCGCTCCTCGCAGCAACTTCATCTCACTGCCCTCCACATCAATCTTCATCACACTCGGCGGCCGAATCTCTCCGCGCTCAACCAGCGAATCCACCCGCATAACTCGCACTGCAACATCGCCACCGTCCGACAGATGCGCTGTCGTCGGCGCTTCCGACGAATCCAACGTCATCTCCCCATCAAAATCCGCCACCGCTGCCTCAATCACCGAACAATTCGTCAAGCGATTCATCGCCACATGCTTCCGCAAATAACTGAGATTCCTCGGCAGCGGCTCAAAGCTGTAAACCACTCCTTCATCTCCGGCCAACCGCGCTCCCAGCAGCGAATAAAATCCGACGTTCGCCCCAAGGTCATACACCACATCCCCGGTTCGAACCAGCCCAGCGAACGCCCGCTGCGTCTCGAACTCATAGCTCCCCAGCCAGCACCCATGCGTCGCCGACCCAACAATCCATCGGCGCCCTCGCAACGGCCCCTGCAAAATCGGCACCGCCGCCGCCGCCGGTATCAGCCGAAACGGACTCCGCAGCGCTCGTCCCACAAAAGAGTCGTTCGAAATCCCCGAAAGATTCATCGCGTCGATTCTCGACCCATGCAAGCGACCCCGCCTCCGCTCCATCTTCCGTTCCAATCCCGCAATTGAAAACACACGCATGTTTGTCTTTCGCCATCCCGTTTGTTTCCCGCCATCCAATGTGCGAAAATAGTTCGACGAGGCCCAATGAGCACATCTCTCGGCAAGAACGTCACCCTCACAAAGCCCGACGACTTCGGCAAGCTGCTCGAAGACGAAGGCATCATCTTCACTACGCTCGACAAAGCCGTGAACTGGGCGCGCCGCAGCTCCATCTGGCCTCTCGGATTCGGTCTCGCATGCTGCGCCATTGAAATGATGTCCATGGCCGCCGCCCGTTTCGACGTAGCCCGCTTCGGCGCTGAAGTTTTTCGCCCGTCGCCGCGCCAGGCCGATCTCATGATCGTCGCCGGCCGCCTCTCGCAAAAAATGGCTCCCGTCGTTCGCCAGCTTTACGATCAAATGCCCGAACCCAAATGGGTGATCTCGATGGGCGCATGCGCCACTTCCGGCGGCGTCTTCAACAATTACGCGATCGTTCAAGGCTGCAATCAGGTTCTTCCGGTGGACGTTTACGTTCCCGGGTTGCCCTCCGCGCCCCGAAGCCGTCCTCTACGCCATTCTCCAGCTCCAGAAAAAAATCGATAACGAAAAGGGTTCCTTCAAACGCGCCCTCAATCTCGCGTAATCGTCCGCATCGCATTCTTCGCGCTTTTGGCGACAGCCTGCGTCGCCCTCATCAGTAGGGGCACGGCATCGCCGTGCCCGTCGTGCCATCGAAAGCCGCACAGCAATCCGACGCAGTCAACACCGTCCTCAATCCGCGGCTCAATCACCGCCCCCAAGAATTTCACTCTCGTCTGGTCCGACGAATTCAACGGCCCCAACGGCTCCGCCCCCGATCCGAAAAAATGGACCTACGACCTCGGCGGCGAAGGTTGGGGCAACAACGAACTCGAGACCTACACCAACCGCCGCGAAAACTCCCACATCGAAAACGGCAATCTCGTCATCACCGCCCGCAAAGAAAATTTCGAAGGCGCCGATCATATCGCCCGCGAATACACGTCCGCGCGCCTGAAAACGCAAGGCCTCTTCACTCAAGCCTTCGGCCGCTTCGAAGCCCGCATCAAAATCCCGCAAGGCCAAGGCATCTGGCCCGCCTTCTGGATGCTCGGCGACAACATCAAAACCGTCGGCTGGCCCAAATGCGGCGAGATCGACATCATGGAAAATATCGGCAAAGAGCCTGCCACCGTCCACGGCTCCATCCACGGCCCACTTTCGAACGGCACCGCCACCGACCTCACAGCACCTGCCCGCCTCGCCAGCGGCAAAAACTTCTACGAAAATTTTCATCTCTACGCCGTCGAGTGGGAACCCACCGAGATCCGCTTCTACATCGACCAAACCCAGTTCGCCACATTCACGCCGCAATCGCCGATAAATTCGCCCGGCTCAACCAATCCCTCATCTCCATCCGAAATCGCCGGCGCTTGGGTCTTCGACCATCCTTACTTCCTCCTCCTCAACGTCGCCGTCGGCGGCGACTGGCCCGGCAATCCCGACGCCACCTCCACCTACCCCCAATCCATGCTCATCGACTACGTCCGCATCTACACCGCCAACCACAACTAACCACACCCGCGCGCCGAATTGCGTTGCCGCGCGATGCGTCGAGCAAGGTTTGTAGGGGCGGGGCTTGCCCCGCCCGGCCATTGCGTCTTGCTAGAATCCCGTCGCGGAGCCTTGTCTCTACCCTTAATCAAATGCAACAAAAACATAAATGCGTTGTCATCCTGAGCGCAGCGAAGGATCTCAGCTTTCAACTTCACCACCTGCCATCACGACATGCACCGCCGCATTAACAAACGCCAATAGCTGATATCCCCCAACTCAGCTGTACCTCAGTACGGTAGCGAAATCCCACGCCTTCTGGCACAGTATCCGCCATGCTCGACGAAGGCGTGTGGGCCGAGATCAAGGTTGGCACCGAACACCTGCGTCTCTTTTCCGAGCGTAACGCACAAGGCATCCAAGCCTCGGTCTACAACGTCGCCGCCAAACAGTGGATCGCCCCCTCCGAAGAAGTCTCCGACATCGAACAAGGTAAAGAGCGCGCCGCCACCTACGCCAAAGCCTACCTCCACCGCGTCGCCGCCCTCGAACTCCCCACCCTCAACTGGAAATCCGCCCGCTCCGTCTAGACCTTTGGACTGCGGCGCTTCAGCGCCGCTTTTACGGTCGCAACGAAATCTCAGAACCAACGATTAGCTTCACCGATTCCTGCCCATACGTACCTCATCCCTCAACCAGTTTTCCACTCCCAGGAACTCTGCTAACCTCATCCCTCTTTTTCAATCTAAGCACTCACCACCAATCGCCCCGGGAGCCACGATCCAAAAAATGAAGTCGCTCATCCTTCATAAACTCTTAATCTTCGTCGCACTCCTCTTCACCGCAACCTCTACCTCCGCCCAAATCCCCACTCCCAAACAATCATTCATCTCCCACTGCGCCGCCTGCCACGGGGAAGACGGCCACGGCGGCCAGCTCGGCCCCAATATCATCGATGTCGCAAACCCCCGCGCCACCTCCTCCCAAGCCGTCCACAATCTCATCCGCTCCGGCATCCCCAGTGCCGGCATGCCCGCCTTCACCACGCTCTCCGACGCCGAAGTCGATTCCCTCGCCTCCTACGTCTTGTCGTTGAAAGCCGCAGCCGCCGCAGCGAACGCAGGCGCAAACGCAAACGCCGCGACCCACCAACCGACCGCAGGCGACGTCACCGCCGGCTTCCAATTCCTCTCCCACGAGGGAAACTGCCTCTCCTGCCACGCCATCCGCGGACGCGGCGGCGCCATCGGCCCCGACCTCGGCTCCATCGCCACCAAACGCACAGCTCAACAAATCGAGCAAGCCCTCCGCAATCCCGGCTCACTGCCTCAGCCCCAAGCGCGCGGCCGTCGATGGGACGGCGGCGACGAACAACTCAACGGCACCGACTTCCGTGCCACCTACTCCCCCGCCACCATCACTCTCGCCGACGGCAAAACAATCCGCGGCGTCCTCCAGCGCGAAACCAATTTCGATCTCCAACTCATGGGCCTCGACGGCCACCTCTATCTCTTCGCGAAAGATCAAGTCACAAACATCGCCCACGACTCCCAGTCCGTAATGCCAAAGACCGACGCCACTGCGGACCAAATCCAAAATCTCATCGCCTACCTCACCCGCCTCACCGGCGACACGACCGACAAATCCCTCCCGCTCCCCGCACTCGACCTCGGCAAAGGCATAGACTTCTCCCGCATCACTCATGCCAACGAAGGCGAATGGCCCAGCTACAACGGCGACATCCGCGGCAATCGCTTCAGCCCGCTCACCGAAATCAACACAACCAACATCTCCAATCTCGCTCCTCGCTGGAGTTGGACCATGCCCGGCACCCGCCGCGCTCTCGAAAACACTCCGCAAGTCATCGACGGCATCATGTACGTCACCGGATCCAACGAATGCTTCGCGCTCGACGCTCGTACCGGCCGCCAAATCTGGCATTACGCCCGCCCGCGCACCAAAGATCTCGTCCCCACCGGCGACGCCATCTCCGGCATCAATCGCGGCGTCGCCATACTCGGCGATCGCGTCTTCATGGTTACCGACAACGCCCACCTCATCGCTCTCCAGCGCTACACTGGCCAACTCGTCTGGGACACCGAGATGGCAGACTCCCACCAAAACTACGGCGCCACGCAAGCCCCGCTCGCTGTCGGCGATTTAATTATTTCTGGAATTTCCGGCGGCGACGAAGGCGTGCGCGGCTTCCTCTCCGGCTACAAAGCATCCACCGGCGAACGCGTCTGGCGTTTCTGGACCGTTCCCGCTCCCGGCGAGCCCGGCTCCGAAACTTGGGTCGGCACTTCCATCAATCATCCCGGCTCTTCCACCTGGATGACCGGCACCTACGATCCCGAATCCGACATTCTCTACTGGGGCGTCGGCAATCCCGGCCCCGACTTCAACGGCGACCAGCGCAAAGGCGACAACCTCTACTCCTGTTCAATCCTCGCTCTCAATCCCAAAACGGGAAAGCTCCTCTGGTACCACCAGATGACCCCGCACAACACCAACGATTGGGACGCCACCCAAACTCCCATGCTCGTTGACGCGGACTTCCAAGGTAAACCGCGCAAGCTCCTGCTCCAGGCCAACCGCAACGGCTTCTTCTACGTTCTCGACCGCCTCACCGGCGACTTCCTCACCGGCGCTCCATTTATCCACAACATGACGTGGGCCAGCGGCCTCGATCCCAAGACCGGCCGCCCGATCATCAAAGAGGATCCCGCCCCGACCACCGAGGGCAAGCGCGTTTGCCCCGAAGGCGCCGGCGCCACCAACTGGCCCTCCGCATCCTTCTATCCGCCCACGTCACAATTTTTTGTCTTCGCCACCGAGGACTGCCACGTCTTCACCAAGAACGAAGAGCCCTTCGCCCTCGGCAAGTCCTTCTACCAGGGCTCCGAGCGCCAAAGCCCTGGCGACCCAACGAAAAAATTTATCCGCGCCCTCGACATCCAGACTGGCCAAATCGCCTGGGAAATCCCCAACATTGGCGGCGGCCCGCTCGACAGCGGCCTCATGACCACCGCAGGCGGCTTCATCTTCTACGGCGACGCCAACGGCGCCGTGATCGCCGCCGACGCCAAATCCGGCAAAATCCTCTGGCACTACGAAACCGGCCAACAATTCAAAGGCAGCCCCATGTCCTACTCCATCGACGGCAAACAACGCCTAATCCTGATCGCCGGCCAAACCATCCTCTCCTTCGGCCTCCGGTAATCTTCCGTCGCTGTTCGCCGCTGCTTCGCGGCTCGCGCTTTGTGGGTCGCGGTTTCAACCGCGACATCCCCTTCACGGGTTAAAAGGGGCTTCAGCCCCCTGAAGTTGCGCCACGCCCTCGCGCACTCTCAACCTAACCGAACTTGCCCACTCTCGTATTCGTATCTGTCTACGATCACATCCACCGGAGGCCCGTTTGACCCGCTCGAATTCGCGAACCCTCACCATTTTCATCCTGGCAATGATCGCCGCCGCGTCGCTATATCTTTCGCTCCCCAGCCACGCTCAAAACACTCCCGCTCATCAATCGGAAGCTACAATCGCTCAGCTCGAAAAAGACATCCCCGCCGAAATGAAAACCCACTCCGTCCCCGGCGTCTCCATCGCCATCATCCGAAACGGAAAAACCGCCTCGCTCCAAGCCTTCGGCACAAAAAACGTAAAAACAAACGACCCCGTCACCACCGACACCACCTTCGAAGCCGCCTCCCTAAGCAAACCCGTCTTCTGCTATGGCGTGTTAAAACTCGTCGACCAAGGCAAACTCCAACTCGACGCCCCGCTCACCACCTACCTCCCCAAGCCCTACACCCCCGACCCGCGCCTCTCACAAAATCACCGCCCGCCTCGTCCTCAGCCACCGCACCGGCTTCCCCAACTGGCGCAACGACGACGGCCTCCCCATCTACTTCACTCCCGGCGAACGCTTCAGCTACTCCGGCGAAGGCTACGTCTACCTCCAAAAAGTAGTCGAGCAAATCACCGGCAAACCCCTCAACGACTACATGACCGAAGCCGTCTTCACCCCGCTGAAAATGACCAGCACCAGCTACATCTGGCGCCCGGCTTTCGACGCTATAACCGCCACAGGCCACGACGAAAACGGCACCCCAACCGACAAATGGAAACCCGACGAAGCCGGCGCCGCCTCCACTCTAAACACCACCGCCAAAGACTACGCACTCTTCGTCGAAGCCATCCTCAATCAAAAAGGCCTGAAGCCGCAACATTCCGCGAAATGGAAACCCCACAAATCGCCCTAGACCCAACCTGCCGCATCTGCATCAAGCAGGCTCCCAAGCATCTCTCCGAAAATCTCTTCTGGGGCTTAGGCTGGGGCATTCAACGCGAAAACGGAGAAACTCGAACTCTGGCACTGGGGCGACAACGGCTCCTTCAAAGCCTTCGTCATGCTCAACCCCAAATCCAAATCCGCCATCGTCCTCTTCGCCAACTCCTCCAACGGCCTAGCCCTCGCCGAACCAATCGTCAACGAAGCCATGGCCATCACGTCTCCGGCCTTCACCTGGCTCAAGTAACGCGGGCAATCGCCTATCAATTAACGGTTGATCATCTTTTGCAGATTCTCCGGATACCGCGCCCCCTGCACGTCGATCGCGGAAATCGCCTCATGAATTTCTTTCAAATCGCCTCGCACTCAGCGACACATTCGCCGCGCCCAAGATTCTCTTCGAGCCGATGCAGCTTCGTCGTTCCCGGAATTGGCACGATCCACGGCTTCTGCGCCAGCAACCAAGCCAGCGCAATTTGCGCTTTCGTCGCTTTTTTCTGTTCCGCAATCTTTCCCAGCGCATCGACCAGCCCTTGATTCGCCTTCCGCGCTTCCTCCGAAAATCGCGGCACGATGTTGCGAAAGTCCGACTTGTCGAACTCCGTCTTCTCCGAGATCGCCCCGGTCAGAAAACCCTTCCCCGAGCGGGCTGAACGGCACAAACCCAATGCCGAGCTCTTCCAGCGTCGGCAGAATCTCCTTCTCCGGCTCGCGCCACCACAACGAATATTCGCTCTGCAGCGCCGCCACCGGCTGCACCGCATGCGCCCGCCGAATACTCTCCGCCCCCGCTTCCGACATCCCGAAATACTTCACCTTGCCCTGCCCGATGAGTTCCTTCACCGTTCCAGCCACATCTTCGATCGGCACCGCAGGGTCAACGCGATGCTGATACAGCAGATCGATCGCGATCGGTCCGCAGCCTCTTCAACGCCGCATCCACATGTTCGCGAATCCGTTCCGGCCTGCTGTCCAATCCTTTCGCCGGAATCCCTTCTTGAATCCAAACTTCGTAGCGATCACCACTTTGTCGCGAAACGGCTCGACCGCCTCCCCAACAGCTCTTCATTTGCATAAGGCCCGTAAGCCTCCGCCGTATCGAAAAATGTCACGCCTCGCTCAAACGCCGCACGAATCAGCTTGATGCCTCGCTCTTCTCGGTCGCCGGCGCCAAATCCAAAACTCAATCCCATGCAACCGAGCCCCAGCGCCGAAACTTCCAGTCCACTTTTTCCAAGCGCGCGCTTATTCATTTAATTCTCCTTGTTATTCATTTTGACTGCCCGTAGCAGATGCGAGAACGTCAGCTGGGCGAGCTTCCACTTGCCGTTTTCCTTCGTATACACCTCGGTCACCATAAAAGGATTGGTGACTTCGTGCCCACCCACTGCTGCCTGTAGATCAATGTCCTCGAGCAGGATGGCTGCGTTCCCGAATATGCGGGCATCCACTGCGTAAACCACAGCCTTTTTGTACCAGATGCCGCCACTCTTAATCGTGGATAGCTCCTGAGCTTTCCCCCACGTCCCTCCCATGTGAGTGAACATGGCTTTGTCATCAAATAGCGTGTCCAGGGAATCGACCTTCTTGTCGGCCATCCAATCCCATTTCGTCTTTGAGAGGTCGATGACTTCCTTTTGCTCCGGTGTAGGATTTGCGGCAGTTTTAATCGTTTCCGTTGGCGGCTGTTGCGACTGCTGCGCGTCCGAGCGATTGCGCAATCATCGTGAATAGAAATAGACCCGTAATCAGTGCGAAGGTTTTCATGGCTCTCTCCAGGCAGACGCTTGATCTTGTTTCCCTTACACCCTCGAAT
The DNA here is from genome assembly GCA_963850795.1 of uncultured Acidobacteriota bacterium. GTDB lineage: Bacteria > Acidobacteriota > Terriglobia > Acidiferrales > UBA7541 > Acidiferrum. Next base: position 93,275 of record CAWKNS010000003.1, read on the forward strand.
CTATGGGGAAGGGTTCGTCAACGGGTAGCCCGATCCTGCCGACTTATTGCCTATTCCTCTTGTCGGGCGAAAAGCCAATGGCATTCATGGGGAGAAGAGACTATTTTTAGAAGCGAATTGCAGGCTGTGAACATGAATAAATCCAAAGAAACCGCCACTGTGAAGGCAAATCCGGCCCGGTTATTGCGCGCTGAACTCGCGCACAAGATTGCCTCATTCATTGGTAACGAAGAGAAACGTATAACGGAGATCCCCGGCCTGAGCCTCCACCGGCGAACGTCGCCCACACCACCGTGCCGGGCAACGTACCATCCGGGCATCCTCGTCGTCGCTCAGGGAGCGAAGCAAGTAAATCTTGGTCAAAGGAGTTTCATTTACGATGAGTCAAAATATCTTCTGACCGCGGTGGATTTGCCGATTGTGAGCTGGGTGGCCAAAGCCACAGAGGAAATGCCCTGTCTCGTACTCTCGCTCAAATTGGACATCGCGATGGTGAGGGAGCTGCTCAGTCGCGAGGAGATTCACGTCGCCGAGTCGCCTTCTGAAGCACCCGCGATATCCATCGGCGAAACGACGCCTGAATTCTTGAGCGCCTGCTGCCGCTTGGTGGATCTGTTGAACAGTCCGCAGGACATTCCTTTTCTCAGCGGACTTATTCAGCGCGAGATTATCTATCGTATTCTGCGCGGACCCGAAGGCGCGCGCTTGCGATCGGTCGCAACGCTCGGCGATCAAAGCCATCGAACAGCAAAAGCGATCGCATGGATTGTTGCGAACTATTCCAAGACGCTGCGCGTAGAGGACCTCGCGGAAATTTCGAGCATGGGCGTGTCCACGCTACATCACCATTTCCGAATGTTGACCTCGATGAGCCCGCTTCAATATCAAAAGCAGCTGCGACTTCAGTCCGCCCGAAACCTGATGCTCAACAACGGCATGGATGCCGCCAGCGCTGCATTTGAGGTGGGCTACGAAAGCCCCACGCAATTCAATCGCGAATACAGCCGCTTCTTCGGCCAGCCGCCGATGAGAGATGTCCGCGCCATGCGCGAGTCCGGGACAAAACCTTCCGAGCCAATGACCCAGCAAATCGCCTGAACCGTCAGCCTTGAGTTGTGTTGAGCTCCACGTACGCTCTCTTCACCGCACACCCGCCATCAAATCGTGCACTGCCTCGCCCATCTTCGAAAATGCCACCCGCCCGCAATCCACCAGAAAATAGTAAATCCCCACATACGGCAAATGAATCAAAGCTCGCCCAAACCAAAACCGTAAACTCGCTTTACAAAACGAAGCCCGCCCGCCGCTCTCGTCCATCACCATCAATCCCAGAAACTTCTTCCCCGGCGTCGCCTGCCACTTCGAGCTCTCACATCCCGCGAAGTACACCCAGCTCATCACCACAAAAAACGCCAGCTAGCCCAAATGAATTTGTCCCCAAATTTGAGCAGAATTTGATGAGGCGTAAGTCCCGGCTGCAATTCCAGAAACGCCGTCGAAATCCCCATCGCCACCGACAAAAACGAAATGAAACACGCCAGCGGAACCGCCAGAATCATCAGGTCGATAATCCCGGCAAACAGCCGCGGGAAAAACGCCGGCCGCGTCGGTATCAGCTGCGCCGCTCGTCGCCCGTCAATGACTGTCGCTAGTCAAATTCTCTCCGTGCCGCCGTCTGATCCGCTCCCGTGCGTCCCACCACGATCTCCGCCATCGCGTAGTTCTCCGCTCGAATCGGCGCCCCCGCCACCCGCCTCAACATCGCCAACTGCCCGATGTGCGTCAGCGCATCCGCCACCGGCCCTTGCAACAACTTCTCAACCGTCACCTGCAACGGATCATCCGACGCAAGATAGTCGTCAAACGCCTTCAGCGTCCCGAAAAATCGCTCCACTTCCTGATCCCACGGCAGCGGCTCCGAATCCTTCCACGCCGTCTTGCCCTGCGCCATCAACAGCGCCCAGTCGAACAAATCCCCAACATGCGCCACAAGCTTCACCGGCGCTCGCGTCGCATCCCCGATTCGAAACGTCGCAAACGACTCCGGCGCCCCGCGCAACGCCTTTCCTCCGCGATACGCAATAGTCGCCACCCCATGCCGCAACAACTCCCGCCCCATATCCGCCCTCTGATTCATCTCTCCCTCCCCAGGATGCCCGCCCCGTTCGACAGTTATCTACCCGCCTGAGGGCCAATAATCATCGCAGTCGGTGTACCGTTCTTCCCAAGTCGGAACAGGCTCCAACGGAACATCGCGGAATTCTTGAGGGCTAGCTTTCTTTTCTTCCGCGAGTCAGCAGGCTCGCCACCACCGTCGCCACAAACGCCGTGCACCACAGCCACGGGAGGCTTACATAGAACTTGCCAAACATCGGACTAAGATAGACGGTCATGCCGAGCCGATCGTGAACTGGAAACGAATGCGTTCCCGTGGGCAAATAAGTCGAAAAGTGGTGGATTCGCCACGCCAGCACCGGCCACACGCACACGATCGCGAGGAAAAACACCAGCGCGAGCAGAAAGAACACGTCGCCCAGCGAAACCATATCCGGCGAACCGGACGACCTGGAGCTGGCAGACATAAGCGTGATTGTAACCAGTCGGTAACCAGAGTGTCTAGACGGCATCCCCATTTGACGCCTGGACGCCCGGGGGCTTAGCGTAAATCGAATCCTCGAGACACATGGATCGTCAAAAAGTGGCGCAAGCGAAAGCAGTCCAAGGAAAGTTGCGAAATGGACCTATTTGAAGAAATCGTGAGGATGCGGCGAGCCGGCCAGCGTGGCGCGCTTGCCACGATTGTGCACACCAACGGGTCGATTCCCAGCTACGAAAGCTCGCGCATGCTGGTGCGTGAGGACGGTTCCCTTTTGGGAACGATCGGCGGCGGCTGCGTCGAAGCCGAGGTTTGGGCCGCGGCGAAAGAAGTCATGGAAAAAGAAGCGCCCCGCAAGATGGTCTTCAATCTCAATAACGAGGCCACCTACGACAACGGCCTGATTTGTGGCGGCACCGTCGAAGTTTTCGTCGAACCGATTCTGCCCGCAGCCGACGCTTTATCTTTTCGGCGGCGGCCACGTTTCCATGGCCGTTGCGAAAGCCGCCAGCCCGGCCGGATTCGCCATCGGCGTCATCGACGACCGCGAAGCGTTCGCAAATACCGAACGCTTTCCGATGGCCGAACCAGGTCTTCACCACCTACGAAGACGCGTTTGAAAAGATCGTCGCCAAACGCATGCGTCCTATCTCGTGATCGTGACGCGCGGCCACAAAGAGGACATGCGCGTCCTCGCCTGGGCGGTCCGCACCAACGCCCGCTACATCGGCATGATCGGCAGCAAGCGCAAGGTGATCTCCGTCTACAAAGCGCTGGAAAAGGAAGGCTATCCGCGCCGAGGAACTCGAGCGCGGTGTTACGCTCCGATGGGCCTCGAAATCGGCGCGCTGTCGCCGGAAGAAATCGCCGTCAGCATCGTCGCCGAACTGATAGCCGTGCGCCGCAACGCCGATCACGCGACGCACAAAAAGTTGCGCATCGAAACGCGCCCTGTCGCCGAAGCGAGCTGATGTTAGCCGCGGTAATTCTATCGGCCGGCGCTTCGCAGCGCATGGGCTCGCCGAAAGCGCTGCTTCCCTATCGCGGCAAAACATTTCTGGAGCACTTGCTCGGAGTTTCGACGCATCCCAAAATCACCGAACGCCGCATCGTGCTCGGCCCGCATGCCGAAACAATCCGCACCGCCGTTGCTCTGCCGGATTCCGAAGTCGTCATCAATCCGGAATGGGAGAAAGGCCAACTCAGCTCGATCCACGCAGCGATTCGGTCGCTGCCCGGCAGCGACGAAGTCGACGGCATGATTTTATTTTTGATCGACCATCCCGCAATCAGTTCGGCGCTCGTCGACAAACTCATTGACGCGTTTTATACGACACAGCTCCGCGGCCGGCTGCATCGTGCTGCCGCAAGTTCACAAGACAGGCGCGGCCATCCGGTGATTTTTGCTCTCGCAAACTTTCTTCCCGCCCTGCTGCGATGCTCCACTGGAAACCGGCGCGCGCACGCGTGGTGCAGCAGCATCCGAAGTCGCCGTAGTCGAAACCGAGGAAGAAGGATGCGTCCTGAATGTGAACGACGCCGCTTCACTGGAACGATTGAAAGAGATTTCTGAATCGGATTCGCCAAACGCGAACGGCGTCAATTGCGGACCGCACGTCAATTTTGCGAGCATCAGCTTCGCGGAAGTCAATCTGCGCTCGATCGCGCGGAGCGCGTCGGCGGCAAGCTGCGCGCCGTGTCGCGTCGCCGGCGGCAAGTCGCCGAGCGCTGACGAAATCGAATCGGCAGACACGCTCTTCCACGCGGCAACGGGAAGCGCCAGCAACTGCTCCGTCAGGTAGGAAGCGCATGCAATCGCTGTCGTGCAGCCGCGACACAGAAATCGAGCTTCGACAATGCGATTGCCTTCGCGGCGCATCGCCAGCTTCAAGAATGTCGCCGCAAACCGGATTCGTGACTTCCACCGTCGCATCCGCATTCGGCAAGTCGCCGGCGTTGCGCGGATTTTGGAAATGGTCGAGAACGGCTTCGCTAAACATGATCGCTTTCGCCGGCAATATTCTGTGGACTATTCTTCGCACTTATTTTTTCGGCGGCAGGTATTTCTTCTCGACCGACGCCACGACAACGTAGTTCGGATCGACCATCTCGGTGAGATGAACCTTGGCAACCTTCGACAACAACTCGTACGCGTCGATCTCGCTGAGGCCATAGTCCGCATGAATCCACGCGACCAATTCGGTGAACGCGATACGCAGCGCATCATCGACCGGGCGGTAGATTCCGGCGGCCATGATTTCTTTGTCGTTCTCGAAACGCGGCCAAGCCCGTAGCTTTGCCCTTGATGAGGTCGATCTGCAACCGCGCGTGCATCGGAACTTCGATCGCGCTGCCGGCGATCTCGCCGTCTCCCATCGCGGCGTGCCCATCGCCGAAATAAAGCAGACCGCCCGCGACGTTCACCGGAAAATAGATCGTGTTGCCCGCCGACGCTTCCGGCGCGTCCATGTTTCCGCCGAACGCTTCCGGAACGATCGAACTGCGCGCTTCGCCCGCCGGCCGGCGCAACGCCGATGCAGCCGAGAAACGGATGCAGCGGAATCTTCACTTTGAAACTCGAATCGAGCGCCTGAAACGTCGCCGTCTTGTTCGCGTGATCGATCGGATAGAACCAGAATTTCTCGGGCAGCGCTGGGTGCATCATCGCCGTGTACTTCGTCCCGTTCAACGCGCCAAAATAGGCGCCGAGCTCGCCGATTCCCTGGTCTCCATCGACTTTCAGATCGAGAACTTTCACGACGAGCGTGTCGCCAGGTTCCGCGCCATCGACGTAGAACGGCCCGGTCAGCGGGTTGTCGCCCTTCGCCATCGCCATCGTGTCGCCCGGCTTTTTGATCGCGTTGCCGAAACAGTCGAGCGAAGTTGCGTCGAGAATATTTGTCGGCTTCAGATGCGCGACCGGAGGAGCTGTCGCGTAGACATACTTCACGTTGTCGATCGTCGCGCGATACGTGACAGTTTGCGGATCGCTGGACTGCGCCAACGAAGCATTGGGCAGCGAACACAGCGCACAACAGGAACGTCGAAGCGCACACAGCGCGAAGAGACATGCATTCACCTCGATTCAGAATGACGCGAGTGCAACACACGGAAGAAGCGAAGTCAATCGACTGGAAACTATTCTTCGCGTAGCGCTGCCATCGGATCGAGGCGCGCGGCGCGATGGGCTGGCAAAAAGGCTGCTGCCGCGGCGACCGCGTTAGCGCAACGACTGCGACCGTGAGCGTCAGTGGATCGTGCGGCTTCAGCCCGTACAGCAGCGACGCGGCTGCGCGAGCGACGGCGAGCGTCAGGACTGCGCCGACAGCGAACCCGATCAGCAACATCGTGCCGGCTTCGCGCATGACCATGCCGATCACGTCGCCGCGCTGTGCGCCGAGCGCGACGCGAATGCCGATTTCGTTGGTGCGTCGCGCGACCGTGTACGAAATCACGCCGTACAAACCGATCGTGGCGAGCACGACAGCGAGAAAGCCGAAGAAGCCCGAGAGCGTCGCCATCAAGCGTTCGCGCAGCAACGAATCGCGAATCTGGGTCTGCAGCATATTGAATTCGAGGATCGCTTCGGGCGCCGAACCGCATGATCGCTTCTTTGATTGCAGGCACAGCGGATGCTGGAGGCATACTCGAGTGAATCACGAACTGTGGATAGTTGTCGGGACGTGTCGTCCTGCATCTGCGCCACGAAAGCGATTGCCCGCGGTTCTTCGCGCAGGTCCATGTATTTCGTGTCTTTTACGAAGCCGACGATTTGATAGATCGGTGATGCTTGCCCAACAAACGTGTCTTCGCGAAACGTCATGCCGATCGGGTTTTCGCCATTATGAGGATGTTTGCGGACGAACGTTTCGTTGACGATGGCGACTTTGGGAGAGCTCGCCGTGTCGCGGTTGTCGAAATCGCGTCCTGCGAGGAGAGGCGTTTTCATCGCCGCGAAATATCCGGGCGACACGCGATCGAAAAAGGACATCGCGGTGCGCTTTTGGTCGCCGGCGATGAAAATGTTTTCGTTCCAGCCATTGCCGCTGACAGGCACGATGCTGACGTCCGCCGCGCCATCGACGCCAGGAATCGTGCGTACGCGTTCCAGCAGGTTGCGTTTGTATTCCTGGCGCTGAGCGGCCGGAATGTTGTTGCGGCTCAGATCGAGAGACACGACGATCGTGTTGTCCTGGCGGAAGCCGGGATCGAGCGTCAGCAAGTTTCGCAGCGTACGAACGAAAAGGAGCGACCCGACGAGCAGCACTAGCGAGAGCGCGACCTGCGAAACTACGAGCATCCGCCGCAATCCAAACCGCTCGCGACCCGCAGTCATTCCGCGCGACGCCGTTTTCAGCACCGTGGCAGGAGCGACGCGCGTGGCGCGCAGCGCCGGCGTCAGTCCGAAAAGGACGCAAGTGAAAACGGCAAGAGCCGCGGTGAAACCAAAGACCCGCCAGTCCGATTGCAGGTCCATAAAGAGCGGGCGAACCTTGCGTGCTGATGAAGGCGACGATGAATCGGCTGAGGAGGGCTCGCCAGACCTGCGCCCAACGCGGCGCCAATCACAGCGAGCAACAAACTTTCGACAAACATCTGGCGCAGCAAGCGCGAACGCGAAGCGCCCATCGCCAGCCGAACCGCAACTTCCCTTTCGCGCGAACTCGCGCGCGCCAGCATCAAGTTCGCCAGATTGGCGCACGCGATCAACAGAACCAGTGCCGCAATCGCCAGCAAGATCCACAGCGGATTTTCGTACTCCTGCCGAAGTTGCGAAAAGCCATTGCTTGCAGGGAACGCAGCGAAGCGGTACTCCATGTATTTCTTGACGTTGTCGGGTTTGTAGACCTCCGGAACGGTGGCTTCCGAGAATCGCCGGCGAAACCGCGTTGAGTTGCGCGGTGGCGCGCTCGACCGTCCATCCCGGCTTGAGACGCCCCATCGATGCGAGCCAATATCCATGGCGCATGTTGAGCAGGGGGTCTTCTGTGTGAATGATTGGCTCGGAGCAGATCGGAATCGCAAGGTCGAACCTTCGCCCGATTTCGACACCGTAGAATCCTGGCGGCGTGACGCCGACGATCGGAAACGGATTGCCGTCGAGCATGATCTTGCGGCCGACGACGCTCGGATCGCCATTGTATTCGTGCTGCCAGAATGCGTAGCTGATGACGGCGGCTGGGCGCCGCAGCCGCGGCGATCGTCGTCGGCTCGAAATAAAGCGGCCGATGAGCGGTTGCACGTCGACCACCTTGAAAAAGTCGCCACTGACGTACATGCCGTGCGCGTGACGCGCTTCGCCGCGTGGCTGGCGAGGTTAAAGTCATTTTCGGCCCACGCGAAGATACTGGAGAAACCTTCCTGGAGGTCGCGGACTTGCTCCCACTGCGGATTGGTAATGTGGGAATAGCGCCCGTGGTGCTGCCCGATGGACCAGTTGCGAGTGCCGATGCGAACGATGGCGAGTTGTTGCGGGTCTTTGACCGGGAGGGTGCGGAGGCGGACGGCGTCGAGGAGTTGGAAGATGGCGGTGTTTGCGCCGATGCCGAGGGCGAGCGAGAGGATGGCGACGGTGGTGAAGCCGGGGTTGAGGCGGAGTAGACGGAGGGAATGGCGGATGTCTTGCCAGAGAGTCTCCATGGGCGGACCTCCACGCGCGATGAACGATAGACGGATGGGGCAATAGTACAGAGGATTTTAGCCGGGATCGGGGTCTTGTTGGTGACTGGTGACTCGACTGCGAACGCTTCGATAGATTTTGTCTTGAGCCCGCTCAGCGAGACGAAGGCCGGTGCGATGGAACGACTGGGCAGATTACGAAGCGGGCACGGCGAAGCCGTCCCCTACGGAGTGCGAGGCGAGCCTAGAGTCGCAACATCCCTCAGTTGGAGGCGATGTCGGCGTGGGGCTTGGTTTCGGGGAATAGGGCGCGCGCGGGGGTTTTGGCGTCGAAGACGAGGTTGAAGAAGCCAACCATCATTTCGTCCCAGCTTTGCTGGCCCCAGATGACGGTTTTGGTGGGGTCGGGGTTTTCAGGGTTGTCGGCGGAGTTGTCGAAATGCGCGGTGCATTCGATCTTGGTGCCCTTCGGCAGATTGAGCGGCGTGTCGAGGTTGTACCAAAGCTGCCAGCGCCAATTGTATTTGGGCACGCTGAGCAGGGTTTCGGTGCGGCCGTCGGGATAGACGACGCGATATTCGAAATCTTTCCCGCGCGTGTGCATGTGCGGATGCAGGCCGGTGAGCTTTACGTCGGTGAGAACGTCGAAGGTCGCGTCGACTTTGTAATTCGGGATCGCCGGGCGGAATTTTGAAAGTGCCGTTCACGGCGGAAAGCGTGAGGACGCGCTCTTTCGGCGGCTCTTTGGCGAAGACGAGGCCGATCTTGGTTTGATCGGTGGTGGCCATGCCCATCGCCATGTAGTGGACTTCGATGACGAGATCGGAGCCGGCTTTGATGAGCTTGCCCTGTCCGGGCGCGAGAATTTCGGCGGGCTGGCCAGGCGCATAGCCGATCAGAAAATCGCTCGGCAGCGCGCTGGTGTCGGCTTTTTCGTCTTCCTTCGCGGGCGGCGCGACGAAAAATTCGCCGGCCTTGTGGCCGGCGAAGTAGCTCGAGCCCGGTTCACGCACGTACGCGATGATGTGGTGCACCATCGGCCGATTCGTCGGGCGCGCTTCGGCCATTTGCACCCACTTGTCTTCTTTGAATCCGGTGGGAACGATCATGTACTGATATTCGATCGTGCCGCTGGCAGGAATGTTGAACGGCTTCGCGAGTTGGAAAACGACGTCGGGCTTCGGAATTCCCCAGCCATCCAGGAAATTCGGCGGGCGGCGGCATATCTTTCGGATCGCCTTCGATGGCGCCGTTGTTGGCCCACTGCACGAGCGTCGCGATATCTTTCTGCGCGAGCGAGCGGTTGTTGGAGAAGTGGCCGTATTTCGGATCGGCGAACCACGGCGGCATAATCTTTTGGCTGACGACGCGCTTGATGCTCGGCGCCATGGGCTTCACTTGATCGTAGGTGATCAGCGGGAACGGGCCGCCTTCGCCGGGACGGTGGCAGGTCTGGCAATTTTTTTGGAGGATGGCCGCGACGTCTTTCGTGAAGGTGGGAGGAGTCGGCGGGGCGCTGGATTGGGCGTGGATAGTCGCGGCGGCGAAAGCGAATTGCAGACCGAACGCGATACAGTGGGTGCCGAAGCGGCTCATGACATCTCCTTGCGATGCCCGGGCACGGGCCGATTGCTGGAGGAAAGTTAGCACGCGCTGTGTGCCGCGTAAAGAATTTCTACGAGGGGTTGCTTGGCTGGGAATGCAGGATTAAATCGATTGAAGCTCGCGTCGACGGGGCCACCGCGCATTGTGTCGCTCGCGCCGAGCGCGACGTCGATTGTGTGCGCTGTCGGCGCCCGACGATCACTGGTCGGCGTGACGAAGTGGTGCTGCGATGTGGCGGACGTGCGCGGAGTGCCGCAAGTTGGCGATTGCTGGCACATGGGCGATGTGGCGGAAATCATGAAGCTGCGGCCGACGCTAGTGATCGGGTCGGTGCCCTACAAGCAGGAGACGGTGGCGAAGATGTTGGCGGAGCCAGTGAATTTTTTGGCGATGAATCCGCGCTCGCTGGCGGATGTGGAGAGCGATATCCGATTGCTGAGCGGAATTGTCGGGCGGAGCGCGGCGGGCGAGCGGGTTGATCCGTAAAATGCGCGCTGGATTCGCGGCTGTCGCGCGCAACGCGAAATCTCGTGGGCGCGGCAAACGTCGCACACGCGTCTATTGCGAAGCGTGGCCCAATCCGCGCATCAGTTCGCCGCCATGGGTAGCAGAATTGGTGCGCATCGCGGGAGGCGAGATGGTGGTGCCGGCAGGTGAGCGCGTATCGGATGACCAGGTCGCCGCGGGCGCACCTGACGTGATCGTTTTGGCCTGGGCGGCGACCGGCACGCGGGCGAAGGTTAGCCAGGCGTACAAGGTTGGCGCGTGGAAAGATGTGCCGGCGATTCGCGAGCGGCGCGTCTTCGTGATTGCGGATGAATTGTTGAATACGCCGGGGCCGCCGCTGGTGGCTGGTGCGAAAGCATTATTGCGCGCGATTCACGGCGCATAGTTCCCTACCAACGCGGATGACTCTAGCGAAGAAACGAGGAGATCGTGATTGTTGTCGTCGCGGCGGTGATTGAGCGGGCGGATCGGCGGATTGTTGATCGGGCAGCGGCGACGAGGGGATACGTCTCCGCTGAAGTGGGAATTTCCGGGCGGGAAGGTGAGGATGGGCGAGACGGATGAAGTGGCGCTGGCGCGGGAGTTGCGCGAGGAGCTAGGGGCGAAGCTGGTGAAGTCGGCGCCGATCGGGCGAGTGGTTCACCGATACGCCGAGACTGCGACGCAGTTGGAAATTCGATTTTTCGCGGCGGCGATCGAGTCGGACGAAGTTCGCGCGAAAGAGTTTGAGCAGATTGCCTGGGTGTTGCCGAAGGAGTTAGGCGAGTACGATTTTCTGGCGGCGAATGCGCAGTTGGTGGCAGAACTGGCGACGGGCCGAATTAAGCCCGCCGCCATTCTCGAATAAGGTTGCAACGATCAAGCGTTGAAGAACTGTGCTCGTTTTAGGCTTGTGCCGCGCCGAGTTGTGCTCGTTGCGAGCGACGTGAGATTACGGCGGACACGCCGAACATCGCGATCAATCCCAACGTCAGAAGCATCGCGGCCGACGGCTCGGCAACGGCTGTCGTCGTAACGGTCAGCGTGCCGATGTTGGAGACGGCGAACGGCGGGATGTCAGACGCGGTGTACGTGCCGGGCGCGTCAAAGGCGCCGGCATCGAAAAAGAAGCCGTAGATGACTCCGTTCGTGTCGGTGAAGCGGATTTCATCTGTCGCTATGTCGGAATTCATCGTGCCGTTCGGATAGAACTCAACCTCCTGGCACGCGACGCAGGAAGTGAGTTGCGACGGTAAGAGGTCGGTGTATGCGGTGACAAAGCTGGACGTTGGTAAAGCTGAAGCTTTCGGCGTGGACCGGGCCGAATTCGGGATTGGTGCTGCCGGTGAGTGTGTAGGTGACACCGTCGGCGCGAGAGACGCCCGCGCTGAATGACGCGATGGCGCAAAGGGCAAAAATACCGAGCAAACGGCATGAGATGCGTCGCATTTGGGCTCCTTGATTGAAACCGGTGAAGCGGAATTCAAGAGCAACCGCTGGTGCAGGGGACGTTGCAGTTGAGTAAAAGTAGCAGCACGTAGCTAGGTCGGCAAGTCCCGAAATGCAAATTGAAGCGAGCGTACCAGGCGGGTGGGAAGGCCGTACTAGCGAGGATTACGTTGTAGCACGCGATGCGTTACACCGGGCAAGACGCAGAGACATTGGCCGCCATCGACCGAGGCCTGCGGGACATGGAAGCAGGCAGAGTTGTGCCTGAAGAAGAAGTCCGAAAACTGATAGAGAAATGGACTTCCACCTCATCTATTCCAAAGAGGCGATAGCCGATTTGGAGGCCATCCTCGACGAGATTAACCGCTGATAATCCGGCTGCCGCACTCGCGCTTTGGCATTTCCCTATATGAGCACATAAGTCTATTGAAACTGTTTCCGAGGATGGGAACGCCCGTCCGAGATCGTCCGCAAGTCCGAACGCTCACTCACACACCGATTCTTGCGTATTACGTTGTGAATATGACCCGGCAAAGTGTCGAAAATACTTCACTTACGGCAAGGTGCGCGTTCCGCTCCGTAATGGCTATAGCCGCTACAGAGAGCAATCATCCGCCGATTACGAAATAACCGGGTTGGGTTTTTCGGGGTTGATGCCGAGATCCTTGATGGCTTTGTCGAGCACTTTGGTCTCGATTTTGCCGTCGAGGTGCAGCTCGTGCAGCGTGGCGAGCGCGATCAGCGCGCGTCGACTTCGAAGAACGTGCGCAGACGACTGGCGGCCTTCGCTGCGGCCGAAACCGTCGGTGCCGAGCGACGCAAGGCGGCGCGGCAGCCACTTGCTGATCATGTTGGGCAGCGTCTTCAAGATAGTCCGACGCGGCGACAAGAACGCCGGGCGCGTCGCCAAGCGTCTTGGTGACGTACGGGACGCGCTGCTTCGCACCGGGATGCAGGCGGTTCCAGCGTTCGGTCTCGTTGCCGTCGGTGTAGAGGTTTTTGTAGCTGGTGATGCTCCAGACGTCGGCGGCGACGTTGTATTTTGTTTCCAGAATTTCCTGCGCCTGCAAAGCTTCGCGCAAGATCGAGCCGCTGCCGAAAAGCTGCGCCTTGTAGCTTCGGCTTTTTTATTTTTCGACGCGCGGAATTTGTACATGCCCTTGAGAATGCCGTCTTTCACGTCCTTGCCGCTCGGCATGTCGGGCATGGCGTACGGCTCGTTCATCAGCGTGATGTAGTAGAAGATGTCTTCGCCGTCTTTGTACATGCGGCGGATGCCGTCCTGAATGATGACGGCGATTTCGTAGGCGAACGCCGGATCGTAGGCGCGCAGGTTCGGCACCGACAAAGCGAGCACGTGGCTGTTGCCGTCCTGGTGCTGCAAGCCTTCGCCCGACAGAGTCGTGCGGCCCGCGGTTCCGCCGAGCAAGAATCCGCGCGTGCGCATATCCGCGGCGGCCCAGATGAAGTCGGCGATGCGCTGGAAGCCGAACATCGAGTAGTAAATGAAGAACGGAATCGTGTTGATGCCGTAGGCGGCGTACGCGGAGCCCGCCGCGATGAACGAGCCCATCGAGCCGGCTTCGGTGATTCCCTCTTCGAGAATCTGCCCGTCGGTCGCTTCCTTGTAATACATCAGCGTGCTTGCATCGACGGGATCGTATTTCTGGCCGACGCGACGAATAAATGCCGACGGTGCGGAACAGCGACTCCATGCCGAAGGTGCGCGCTTCGTCGGGAACGATCGGCACGATGAGCTTGCCGATTTCGGGATCCTTCAGCATTTTGCGCAACATGCTGACGAAGGCCATCGTCGTGGAGACTTCGCGGCCTTCGCTGCCGTCCGTAGAACTCTTTGAAGAGTTCGTCGTGGCCGCGTCGCGGTGATCGGAGTCGCGCGGACTTTGCGCGCGGGTGTATATCCGCCGAGCGCTTCGCGCCGCTCGTGCAGGTACTTGATCTCCGGGCTGTCTTCGGGCGGGCGATAGAACGGCACTTCGATGCAATCCTGATCGGTGAGTGGAATGTCGAAGCGCGTGCGGAAGATGCGCAACTCTTCTTCGTTGAGCTTTTTCTGCTGGTGCGTGACGTTTTTGCCTTCGCCGGCTTCGCCGAGCCCGTAGCCCTTGATGGTGCGGGCGAGGATAACGGTCGGCCCGCCCTTGTGTTCGATCGCGGCTTTGTACGCGGCGTAGACCTTGCGCGGATCGTGACCGCCAAGGCGCAGACGGCGCAGATCTTCGTCGCTCAGTGGCTCGACCAGTTTGAGCAATCGCGGGTCGGTGCCAAAAAAGTGCTGGCGCACATAAGCGCCGGATTCGACGACCAGCTTCTGGTATTCGCCGTCGACAAGTTCGCCCATGCGCTTGACGAGCAGCCCCTCGTGTCGCGCGCGAGGATGGAATCCCACTCGCTGCCCCAGAGAACCTTGATGACGTTCCAGCGTGCGCCGCGGAAGGCCGATTCGAGCTCCTGAATGATCTGGCCGTTGCCGCGAACCGGACCGTCGAGCCGCTGCAGGTTGCAGTTGATGACGAAGATGAGGTTGTCGAGCTTTTCGCGCGAAGCCAGTGTGATCGCGCCGAGCGATTCGGGCTCGTCGGTTTCGCCGTCGCCGAGGAAGGCCCAGACTTTGGCGTCGGTCTTCGGCTTGAGTGCCGCGATTTTCGAGATAGCGCGCGTAGCGCGCTTGATAGATCGACATCAACGGGCCCAGGCCCATCGAGACCGTCGGATATTCCCAGAAATCGGGCATCAGCCACGGGTGCGGATAGGAACAGAGGCCGCCGCCGGGTTTGAGTTCGCGGCGGAAATTTTCGAGTTTTTTCGTGGAGAGACGGCCTTCGAGAAACGCGCGGGAATACATTCCGGGCGCGGCGTGGCCCTGGAAGTAGACGGTGTCGCCTTCGAACTGCTCGCTGCGGGCGCGGAAGAAATGGTTGAAGCCAACTTCGTAAAGCGTGGCGGCGGAAGCGTACGTCGAGATATGCCCGCCGATGTTGTGCTCGACGCGGTTGGCGCGAACGACCATGGCGATGGCGTTCCAGCGAATCAGGCTCTTGATGCGGCGCTCGAGTTCCTGATCGCCGGGGAACGGCGCTTCAAGTCGCGCGGGAATCGTGTTGACGTACGGCGTGTTCGCGGTGAACGGCAGATTGAGGCCGGCGACTTTGGCGTGGGCGCGGAGGCGTTCGAGGATTTCCACGGCGACTTCGGGGCCGCTGGATTCGAGCACCGAATCGAGAGATTCGAGCCACTCGGCGACTTCGTATTCGTCCATGTTGTGGGGCATTACGTGTGTGTCGTGTTCCATAACTCTCGGCGGGTCCCTTTCGTCTTTCTGATGGCGCGCCAACGGGGCGCGCAAAATTTATGCTCGCTATAAGGACAATAGAATACACCGGGGAGAGCAACTCTGCATCCCGGGATCGAAGGTTAGATTTCCAAAATGTTTCGCACTCGAGATTTGATGATTGTTACCGGCGATGGATGGCGGCGAGGGGCGTTCGCTAAAGCACGCGGCCACCGTCGATGACCAGGGTGTGGCCCGTGACAAATTTTGCGGTGGCGAGATAGGTGACAGCGTCGACGATGTCGTTGGGCCGGCCGCTGCGTTTGAGCGGGGCCTGCCGAATGAAGCTGGCTTCGAGTTCGGGAGCGTCGTCGGGCAGCGTGATTGTCCCGGGCGCGATAGCGTTGACTCGGACTTCTGGGGCGAGTTCTTTGGCGAGACATTTGGTCAGCATGATGACGCCGGCTTTCGAGATCGAGTGTGGGATATAGCCGGTCCACCCGAGGATGCCGCCGACGTCGGCGAAGTTGACGATGCATCCATTCGTCTTCTTCAGCAGCGGCGCCGCGGCCTGCGAACAGAAGAATGGAGCTTTCAGGTTCGTGTCGAGCGATTCGCTCCACTCTTTTCCCGTCGTCTTGGCGAATTCCGTTTGCACGAAGCTGGCAGCGCTGTTGACGAGGATGTCGAGGCGGCCGAGTTGGGCCGCGGTTTTCTCGAACAACGTGCGGATTTGTGCGATGTCGTTGAGATCGGCTTGCAGCGCGATCGAGCGCCGGCCGAGCTTTTCGATTTCCGTTACGACGTTGCGCGCGTCCCCTGCGGAAGACCGGTAGTGAATGACCACGTCAGCGCCGCGTTCCGCGAGCCCGAGCGCGATTTCGCGGCCGAGGCGTTTGCCAGAACCCGTCACGAACGCGACTTGACCGACGAGTGGTGATCGATTGACGAGCGGCGTTTCCATCGTGCTGAAACGTTAGCACACTCAGTTTGCTATGCATGCCGCGATGACGCCTGTAAAAAGCGCGACAAACGCGAAGCTGCTAGAATCCATTTTATGAAAAAGAAAAATGCAGAAGCTTCGATGAACCTCGATGTCCTGGCGATCGCCGCGCACCCCGACGATGTGGAACTTACTTGCGGCGGCACGCTAATCAAGATGGCGAAGCGCGGGTACAAGACAGGCGTCCTCGATCTAACCGCCGGCGAAATGGGGACGCGCGGCACCGTCGAGACACGCGCGAAAGAGGCGGCGGTCGCGGCGAAATTCATGGGGCTCAGTTACCGTGGAATTCTTGGCGTGCCCGATTCCGATGTGCAGGCCAGCCGGCAACACAAGCTTCGCCTCGCAGAGAAAATTCGCGAACTGCGGCCCCGCACGGTGATCATTCCCTATTGGGAGGCCCGCCATCCCGATCATTACAACGCTTCAACTCTCGGATACGAAGGATGCTTTCTGGCCGGACTGAAAAACTTGCCGGCGCTTGGCGAAGCTTACCGCCCGCACAAAATTTTGTATTCGACGGCGTTCGCCCAGCACCTTCGACCGTCATTCGTGGTGGACATCACGCCGCACTACGAGCAGCGACGCAAAGCGATTCTGTCCTACGGCTCGCAGTTCCGTCCTCGAAAAGGCGAAGCCAAGAGCAAAGTGTATCTGGGACTCGAGCAACTCGAAGACGAGATGAACCGCCTCGCCCGCTACTACGGCCACATGATCGACGTCCAATACGGCGAGCCATTCCTAATCAAAGAGCTGATCAAAATCGACGACATCGTCGACATGCCAGTCCGCTCGGTTTAATCGCCTCTTCCGCGACTGCTCGCATCCTCCGCGATTGATCGGGTCTTCCGCGCCTTTGTAGGGGCGGGGCTTGACCCGCCCGGCGTCGCCCACATCGCGATTACAACCGTCGAGCATCCCAAAACAAAAACGCCGGCAAGATGCCGGCGCCACCAACTCAGTTCAACGATTCAGAGCGTATCCGCTCCACTACATCCGTTCGTCTTCCTGCGCCGGCGAAAACCCCGGCAGCGTCTGCCCGTTCGCCCCACGACCAACCTTCACGCGAATCAGCGGCTCATTTTCCGCGCCGGACTTGCGCAGCACCACCATGGTGCTCAGCGCCTCGCTGTAGACACGCGTCACTAGATACGTGTCCGCGGTATCGTCCTTCTTCCAGAGCTGTCCTATCTGAATTTTCGAGACGGGCATGTGTAAACACTGAATGTAGAGACGTTAAGGCGGACTGTCAACCGTTAACGCCTTTCGGCAGATGGCGGATTTTCTATTGTTTCGAGGGTTGTCTCGACGCCGCATCGTCGGTGCGGATGCGATAGACCAGGTAAGCCACCACCGCTATGTTCAAGAGTAAAGCGCCAAACTTCAGCACTGTCGGATGGTGGTGGATCTCGTAGATTTCGAATGGAACCAGTGAACTGGTGATGATCACGCTGAACCACTCCGCCCAGCGCTTCGCCATGCACAACCCGATGCCTTCGATAAGGAACAGCGCGGCGTAGAGAAAGCTGCCTACGCCCAGATCACGAATCTTGTCAGGAGTGAGATTCGCCGCCCCGACCAACAATTTGCCGACATAGCGACCGCCAGGATCGAGCCCCAGCTTCGTCACAATCCTCAACGCGACATCCGTCACATCGCTATGGATCATCTTCAGCGCGCCGACGCCCACCACGATGAGCAGGATCGCCTTGAACAACTTAAACAGACCGATCAGCCGAATGAGCCGAGTATTATGGGATGCCATGTGCGCACCATAGTATTCGAATCGTCGCCTCAGCCCATCGGCGACCGAGCGTCGTGCGGTGAATCAGCAAACTCCCGGTAGCGCCGGCGTCTCGCCGGCGGTCTTGAATTTGCCGTTCGAGCTGCACGATCGAATTCGCGACGAACAGGACAAACCCGCCGGCTGCTTGCAGGCGCTAACCGACTCCCGGCATCGTTTTCTGCGAGACCCAGGCAGCGCGGTTTGTTAGACTCTCGCGCCATGAAATCCATCGCGATTCGAACCCTTTGGCTCTTACTGCTGCTCGCCTCCTGCGCGGCCGCGCAAGAAGTGATTCCCCTCTATCCCGGAACAGCCGCCAGGATCGACGCCGGAAAACTATCCCGAGAAAGCATATTTCTCGAAGGTTGGAACACAGAAGTCGTCAGCAACGTGACGAAGCCGTCGCTGACTATCTTCAAGCCGTCCGCCGACAACGAAAAACGGTACCGCCGCCATCATTTGCCCGGGCGGCGGCTTCATGGCGCTCTCAATCACCAGCGAAGGCACCGACGTCGCGAAATACCTGACCGAGCGCGGCGTCACCACCTTCGTCTTGAAATATCGCCTCGCCCACACCGGCGAAGACGCCACGCAGGAATTCGCGAGCGCGTTCAGCAGACCACGAAAAGTTTCGTCGACACGATGGCGAAGGTGATTCCGCTATCGGTCGCCGATGGCGTCGCGGCGGTCATCTACGTCAAACAACACGCCGCCGAGTTACGGCGTCATCGCCGGATCGGGTCGGCATCATCGGATTCTCCGCCGGCGGTACGGTCGCCGCCGGAGCCGCCCTTCACTCCGCGCCCGAAGGCACACCCGCCTTTCTCGCCGCCGATCTACGGATCGGCTTCGATGTTCAAAGACTGCCCCGTCCCCGCCGACGCCCCGCCCCTCTTCGTCGCCGCCGCCACCGACGACAACCTCGGCCTCGCCCCCGACAGCGTCGCGCTCTACCAAAAATGGGTCGACGCCCACAAATCCGCCGAACTCCACATGTACGCCAAAGGCGGCCACGGCTTCGGCGCCCGCAAGCACAACATCCCCACCGACACCTGGATCGACCGCCTCGCCGACTGGCTCCAGCTCGAAGGCTTCCTGAAGTAAGTTCCACAGGTGATCGAGTTATACGGCTGCCCTGCCTGTGATTGCGCGTAATCTCTGCGGTGCCGTACTATTGTCCTAACCGATTGATTAACGTATGTTTACAAGCAGAGGCGGTTACACCCGTCTTCGCGAGCTGAGGAAGATCAATAGGTTCGCGGCACCCCGCAGATGCCGCCAGCCGAGGAGTCGACGTATGAAACTGCCGACGAGTCTCTGGCTTGCCTACATCTGTGCTCCCTTGATTTTCGTCATCGGCACTGCCACCGCCGTTTCCGCGCAAACTTACACTTTTGGCCAAGGCTTCCTTGCAGCCGGTTCGCTTCCGACGTCGGGAGCGACGGCTGACTTGAACGGCGACGGCAAGTTGGATTTGGTGATAGCGAATCTCCAGGACAGCACTGTGTCGGTTTTTCTGGGCAAGCCCGATGGAACTTTCGCCTCGGCGGTGACTTACCCTACCGGCCCGAACCCAAGTTCCGTAGTCCTGAAAGACTTCAACGGTGACGGTTACATCGACGTCGTCGTTACCGACGAGAACTGCGCCATTACGGCCCATATTTCCACATTCTCGTGCGGAGCTGCATCGATCAGTATCTTACTGGGAAACGGTGACGGCACATTTCGGCCGCGCCAGGATTTCCCGAGTGCATCGAGGCCGCTATCCATACAGGCGGCGGACATGAATGGTGACGGCAAGCTCGACCTCATCGTCGGCAGTGATTCGGCAACGAACGCAACGGGATCGAACATTGCCGTTTCTGTTTTGCTGGGCAACGGAGATGGCACGTTCCAGAAATACGTGGACTACGCCAATCCGCAAGGTGACGTTGGCGGAGCTGGCATCAGTTCGTGGGTAGTTGTCGCGGATTTCAACGGAGACGGAAACCTGGATGTCGCGACCGGTTATGCCCTCCCCGAACTGAATAGCGGAGTCTTCCCGGCTGCTGTTGCCGTGTACCTCGGAAGCGGTGATGGCACGCTTCAAACGCCCACGAGCTTCAGCCTCCAGGACCAGTTGACCTCCGCGAGTTCTGCGGCAGCCGGAGACTTCAATCGAGACGGTAAACAAGATCTTGCCATCACGACCATCTCTGGCATTGAAATCTTCACTGGAAATGGTGACGGCACGTTTACGTTTAAAGGTGCGGGAGGTGGCGGGTTCGGAGCACTCGTCGCGGTCGACCTCAATCAGGACGGCAAGCTGGATCTCGTAGCGGCAATCCCCTCCGCGACCTCAAACGGACTGACGGCAATTTTAGGAAATGGCGACGGAACTTTCCAAACGGACACAGAATTTCACATGGTAACGGGGATTTGGCCCGCCGCCCTGGTGCTCGGTGATTTCAATGGCGACGGTCGAATCGATATTGTGGTAACGCTCGCAAATGTTGCTCCGCCGCAGGCTGTCACGGATGTGACCCAGCCGGCTGGATCGATCGTCATCTTCCTTGGCGAAGGCGGCAACATTTTCGGTGGCGCGGTCCTGTCTACAACCGTAGGGGCGGCAAACTCCGTGCCCGCAGGATTGATTGCGACGGACCTTAACGGCGACGGGAAGCTTGATCTGGCTTTCGTGAACACGGGTCAGGCCGGTTCTTCGGTCGATAACACTGTTTCGGTTCTCCTCGGCAAGGGCGATGGTACGTTTCACGCTCAGCAAACTTTTGCGACCGGGACTTTTCCGGTTGATCTCCAAGTCGCCGACCTGAACGCCGACGGCAAGCCCGATCTCGTGGTTGCCAATCAGATCTGCGCGCTGACGGCGACCACTTGCAGCGCCGGCTCGGTATCGGTCCTTTTGAGCAACGGCGACGGAACCTTTCAGATGCATCAGGATTTTGCGGTGGGAGTTACGCCCGTAGGTCTGACCATCGCGGACTTCAACGGCAACGGCAAACCGGGAGTCGCCGTTGTGAACAACGCCTTGGGACAAGGGACAAGCATTTCTGTTCTGACCGGAAAAGGCGACGGGACACTTAATCCTCACGTGGACTACACGACTCCGGGGCCGCCGACGGCCATCAGCAGCGGCGATTTCAACCACGACGGCAAGATTGATGTCATTGTTTCGAGTCTAAGAAATTCGAGTCCACAAGCTCCCATAAGCTCGACACCCAACGTTTCGACATTTCTCGGAAATGGTGACGGCACCTTTGAGCAGCCCGTAAATAGCCCGGTCCCGACAGGTTCTTTCATCGGCCCGGGCTATTTGCTCGCCCCTACCGATCTCGATGGAGACACCAACTTGGACTTTGTGGGAGGCCACATTGACGATCCCGCATTCGGTCTTTTCAATGGCAAGGGAGACGGCACTTTTTCGAACGGAGGAAATACAGGCGGGGCATTCGGACGAGTAGTCCAAGCTCCGATTACCGGCCTATTCGCATTGGGTGACTTCAACAGGGACGGACATGTCGACATCGCCCTCGTCGATACCACGAGTACGCTCGTGATTCTTCAGGGCGATGGTCAGGGTTCATTTCAAATGGCGCAGCGGATGCTGGCGCCCACAGCTTTTGATTTGAGTAATCGCATCGCAGCCCCAGGCGATTTCAACGCAGACGGGGGACTGGACTTGGCGGTCGTTCAACCGTCATCGGCTTCCGCCCCGGGCATCGTCTCGGTTTATCTGAACGACGCTTTTAAGGCCGTCTATCCAACTTCCCTCGCTTTCGGTTCGCAAGGATTGACGACGCAGAGTGCGGTTCAGACCGTCACGATTCACAATCCGAGCGCCACCACTTTTGCGATCTCGAATATTTCCGTCAGCGGGCCGTACACCCAGACCAACAACTGTGGGCCGAGCCTCTCGGCGCAAGCCACATGCACAGTGAATGTCCGGTTTGCCCCCGTAGCAGAGGGATCGGCCAGTGGCGCCCTGACTCTAACGGATAGCACTCACGCCAGCCCGCAAGTCATTCCCATGACGGGCAGTGGCGTCAATGGCTCGTTTCTTCAATTGTCGGCGACTCGCCTCAACCTAGGTTCAGCAAATATTGCGCTCACGAATGGACCTCAGGTGGTCACGATCGCGAATACTGGCAATGCTTCGCTGACAATTATGAACATTGGCATCACCGGCGGAAATGCTGCCGACTTCGCGCAATCGAATACGTGCGGAAATTCGCTGGCGGTCGGCGGGACATGCACTCTCAGCGTGACATTCACGCCCTCGGCGGTCGGTGTTCGTGCATCCGCAGTCACCATCACGGATAACGCGCCTGGAACTCCGCACACCGTAGCGCTCACTGGGTCAGGCCTGGGACCACAGGTCGCGCTTACCCCCGCTTCGCTGACGTTTGCTACGCAGTCCGTTGGGACCGTGAGTTTCGCGCAGACTGTGACACTCACGAATGGTGGTACAGCCGGAGTCTCTATCACGCGGATCTCCGCGAGCGGAGATTTTGCACAGACGAACAACTGCGGCGGGGCGGTACAAGCGGCGGGCGCTTGTCAGGTATCCGTGACCTTCGCCCCAACAACCGGCGCCAATCGCATGGGAACTTTAACCGTCGTCACGAGCGTCGGTCTTCCCCAGACCGTGGCTCTCCTCGGAACGGGTGTGGATTTCATCGTGTCTACCGCGGGTGGTAATGGCCCGGGCACGATCGCCACGGTAACCGCAGGCGCCACGGCGACGTATCCTCTTTCGTTGACCGGCGGGACCGGCTTCACCGGCACAGTCGCTTTGACTTGCAGCGGCGCTCCCGCGACTGCGAGCTGCACGGTTTCGCCGGCTTCGGTCACCTTGACCGGCACCACGGCGGCTACGGCAACGGTCAGCGTGACCACGACCGCGCGTTCCGCTTTATTCATCCCCAGTGGCGAAAACCGCGAAGACTCACGTTGGCGCATGCTTATCATGCCCGGTGGTCTAGGAACGCTCGCCGTCCTCATGATGCTCTGTGTGTTCGCGGTATCGTCGCGACTCAAACGAGGCTTCATTTGGGCCCCGACTGCAGCGTTTTCGGTGTTCGTGCTCGTCGCTGGCGTAGCAATCAGCGGCTGTGGTGGTGGATCGGGCAATAGCCCGTCAAATCCTAGCGGTGGTACAGGTACGGCTGCCGGCAGCTACACGATCACGATAACCGCTACCGCCGGTTCGGGCGCAAGCGCCGTCAGCCACGCGACCAAACTTACGCTGACGGTTCAGTAAGCCGGATTCACTATGCGCCTGGTCGCTTCGGATGGGCGAACGTCGCGCTATTTATGGATGTCGAGGAACTAAGTTCGTGCAGGCAGGAAACCCGTATACTGGAGTTGACATCGTAGCAATGTAGGGTTAGTAGGCCATCCGGCGCAATTGGGGTGTATACTACCGGCTGGCGGAGGTGGGACTATGGCATCAATTCTCCGGCAAGCCACGAGATTAGCGGCTTTGACCACATTGGCAGCGAGCGTTACCTGGGCGCAGAGTCCCCCGCCGACGTCGGATCCCACCAAAGCGCCTCCTCCTTCCGAAGGTACTCAGAAGTCGCAGAGCGCGCCTGTCGAGCAGAAAGACACCGTCGATCCCAAGAACACCAAAGAAGATGTCGATGCCATCGGCAATCGCAACGTCGGCAAAGGCATCAACTTCTATTCGATCGAGAAGGAAATCGCTCTCGGCAAGGGTCTCGCGCAGGAAGTCGAGCGCTCCTCGAAGCTGATCGACGATCCCGTCGTCACCGAGTACGTGAACCGCGTTGGCCAGAACCTCGTGCGCAATTCCGATGCGCGCGTTCCCTTCACCATTAAAGTCATCGACTCCGACGAAGTGAACGCTTTCGCGCTGCCCGGCGGCTTTTTCTACGTCAACAGCGGCTTGATTTTGCGCGCGCAGGAAGAGTCGGAACTTGCCGGCGTCATGGCGCACGAAATTTCGCACGTGACCGCCCGCCACGGCACGAAGAACGCCACCAAGGGCGAGATGATGCAGCTCGCCACGATTCCGCTGATGCTGCTCGGCCCCGCGGGCTGGGCTGGTTACGGCTTGTATGAAGGCCTCAACATCGCGATCCCACTCACCTATTTGAAGTTCAGCCGCGACTCCGAGCGCGAAGCCGACTTCCTCGGCCTTCAATATATGTACAAGGCCGGATACGACCCGAACGCGTTCGTAACTTTCTTTGAGCGCATCCAGGCCGACGACAAGCGCCGCCCCGGCACGATCCCGAAGGTTTTCTCGACGCACCCGCCGACGCCCGATCGCATCGAATCCGCGCAAAAAGAAATCGCACGCATCCTGCCGAACAAGCCGGAATACATCGTCACCACATCGGAATTCGACAGCGTGAAAGGCCGCCTGCGCAACATCATGTTCGCCCGCAAGGTGCAGGATAATCAGCCCGGCAAACCGAGCCTCCGCACCCGCACCGAACAGCAGCAAAAGGGTACGCAGCAGCAGGATCCCAACGCCAACCCGGACGACGATCGTCCAACACTGAAGCGCCGCCCCGATTCGCAGTAGTTCGCGGCGCACAACCAAAATCCCAAGGGCGGCCAACTCGGCCGCCCTTTTCATTTTTGCGTCGGGTTGCACTCTTTCGGAGCTACCAGTACACTGATTTCCTCGCATTTTTCGGAAGGACATCGGTCGGAATGCTCATCAATCGGGACTACGTCGCCCACATGGCTTCAGAAGTTGTGAAGCGCCTCATCGAAGGAAATCAGATCGAAACGAAAGCGGCGGAAGCGGTGATTCCGCGCGTGCGCGCGAAGATGATGGAAGAGATTACCGTTGAGGATCGCCTCAACGATGAAGTGCGCGAGATTTTGACGCAGCATCAGGATGAAATGCGCAAGGCGAACGTCTCGTACCAGGAAATGTACAAAAAGGTGAAAGGACAGCTCGCTCGCGACCGCAAGCTTGTTTTGCGCTAACGCCGGCCCTCCCACGCATGCGACTCAGCCGCGAAAAAATTATTAAACTTTCCCATCAGATTACCGAAGTGCTTGTGTCGAGCAATGAAGTGGAATTTATCGAAGACCGCGACACGATTCGGCAGCAGGTTGTGGCGATTTTGACGGCGACTTTGCGCGAAGAGGAAAAGGCCGACGCGGAAGTGCGTAAGAAGATCACGTCGCAGAAGAAAGAGATTTTGGAAGGCAGCGAAGAGTGGGACGTGCTCTATCGCAAGTATTACGTCGATGAGTTGCGGCGGCTTGGCATTGCCACTGCGCCCGAAGAGCGGCGTCCTCAGCACTAATTTCCCGAATTGGGAATTCCCAAAATGGAATTTGAGGCAGGGTACCCCATACCCCCTATTTTTGTGCAAGAGTGCGCAAGTGCTTGTATATTGTTGCAGATTAGAGACGGCCCGAATACGGGACTGCGCAAGTTATTGATTTAAAAGGCTGCGGGGTGTCTGTTCGAAAGATTTTTGCACAGTGGGCGGTGGTCGTGGACGCGATCCACCGCTCTCGCCGCCCGACTCGAGGCGGGGCAGTCCGTGTCGGAACAAATTCGCTGACCCGAAGCTTGTGCGCGGGCCTAGGCTGCGCGCATGAGATACCACACTGTTGTACCCAGCTCTTCCGTTAGATCTCGTAGTTCCCTTTCAACTTCCAACTCAAGTTTTGGAAATTGACTTTAATGCGGACCGCGGCTCTTGCTGATGACGGCAGGATTCGTGGGGATGCGCGGGCTCTGCGATGGCGGCCGCCGCAGAACTGCCGGCGGCTACAGGCGCGGCTGACGCAACGTCAGCGCCGATCAAGGTGCCGATGACGGCGGAGCATTGGCAGACGGAGTCGGGGGCGTTCGAGAAGATTCAGGGGATGGATGCGATTGCGCTGCATCAGGGCGGGACGGCGATCGCGAAGGGTGTGACGTTGAAGGACGGGACGATCGAGTTTGATGTGCAGCCGATGGTGATGGGGACCGGGATGGTGTTTCGGCGGCAAGACGAGAAGACGTACGAGATGTTTTATTTTCGGCCAAACGGTGACTGCGCGAAGGCGCCGGACTGCCTTCAGTACGCGCCGGAGACGCACAACATTTTGTTGTGGGACGTTTTTCCGCAATATCAGGTGCCGGCGCCGATCCGCGACGGCGAGTGGAACCACGTGAAGCTGGTGATTTCGGGCAAGCGGATGAACATGTATGTGAATCACAGTGCGACGCCGACGTTGAAAGTGGGGCGACTGGAAGGCGATGCGGCGGACGGGGCAGTTGGATTGTCAGGGCCGGGATATTTCGCGAATTTGGTGGTGACTCCCGGCGCGACGGAGGGATTGGCGCCGGAGGCGGAGGCGGATCCGACGGCGAACGATACGCATCTGGTTCGCGATTGGCAGCTTTCGGTGGCGTCGGAGTTAACGGCCGGGAAAGATCCGAGTTACTCGGAGATGCCGGCGGCCTCGGCGGAATGGAAGCCAATCGCGGCGGAGTTGGGCGGATTGATCGACATCACGCGCGAATATGGGCTGCCGCTGGAGCGGCCGAAGCGGTCGATGGCTTGGATCAAGACGACGATCGAGTCGGACAAGGCACAGACGATTCACACGTCGTTTGGCTGGGTGCGCGAGGCGTGGGTGTTTGTGGATGGAAAGCTCGTTTATGCGGATAAGAATTTGTATATGCCGGCGAGCGCGCGGAAGAATCCGGACGGACGGCTTGCGTTGACGAATGGTGGGTTTGATTTGCCATTGCATGCGGGGAGCAATGAAGTGGCCATTGCGGTAGCGAGTAATTTTTATGGGTTGGGGGTAATTTGGCGGTTGGATTCCGTGGAGGGAGTCAAGTTCGCCGGGAAATAAGTCCCGTCAACTCAGGAAGACGCAACCTTCCGGATACGAAAAGCCGGTCGGTTGCGTCTTTGTGTGAGTGGGAGAAGAATTGAACAGTTCAGATGAGCCAACAACAAACCAACAATGTGAAGCGATGGGCGGAGCGGATTTTGTTTGCCGCGGCACTTTGGACTGCGATTGGGCTGGTGTTTGCGTTGCCGAATTTGGGGATGCGGCCGGCGAAGATGGTTTTGCTCTCGGCGCTGGGGATGTGGTGGTCGTGGGGGCTGCTGGCATTTGGGATTATCGCGATTGATGCGAGACTGCCGTTTTCGGCGGTGCAACTCCGGCGGAGGATTGCGGCGCACGTTGTTCTAAGCCTGTTGTTCACTTCCCTGTTCGTTTATGTGTTCAACGCGATGCTCGCTTTGTTCGGCCTGCAAGGTTGGTCGGTCGTGCGCGATCCGCATTTATATATGAACGCGCTGCGCGGAATGTTTTTGTGGAATCTGCTGATCTACTGGGTGATTGCCGGCGGATGGCTGGCGTATCGGTACAACCAGAGCTATGTCTCGAGCGAACTGCGCAGTGAGAGGCTCGAGCGGCAATTTTCGGAAGCGCGATTGAACGTGCTGCGGATGCAGTTGAATCCGCATTTTCTTTTTAATGCGCTGAATACGATTTCGTCGCAGGTGGAACGCGATCCACGGCTGGCGCGGGCGATGATTGAGCATCTGGGAGATTTGCTGCGGTTGTCGCTCGAATCGAAGGACAAGCAGGAAGTGCCGCTGGCAGAGGAGATGGAATTTCTGGAGCATTACGTTGCGATCCAGAAGATTCGGTTTGGCGAGCATTTGAAGATTGAGGTGGCGGTAACGCCGGAGGCGCGGACGGCTTGGGTGCCGTCGTTGTTTTTGCAGCCGCTGGTGGAAAACGCGATCCGGCATGGAGTTTCGCGGCGGGCGAGCGGCGGGACGGTGGAGATTTCCGCGGCGCGCGTGGATGGGCGCGTGAAGATTCGGGTCGCGGATGACGGCGTGGGATTGCCGGCGGGCTGGGATTTGGAGAGGTCCGAAGGATTGGGATTGGCCGCGACGCGAGAGCGGATTGCGGGGCTTTATCCGGATGCGCGAAGCCGGTTTGAGATTCGGAATCGCGAGGGCGGGGGGACGGAAGTGGAAGTCGATATTCCCTTTCGGCTGGTCGGTGGAGAGCGCACGTGACGTCGCCGAAAGTGGAACCGATTCGCGTTTTGGTTGCGGATGATGAATTGCCGGCGCGGCAGCGGTTGCTGGATTTGCTGCACAAGGATGCCGCGGTCGGGTCGATTGCGCAGGCGGAGAATGGCGCGATTGCCGTGGAGATGATTCGCGCAGCGAAGCCCGATCTACTTTTTCTCGACGTGCAGATGCCCGAGTTGGATGGGCTTGGTGTGGTCGATGCGATTGGAGCGGCGGAGCTGCCGTTGACCGTGTTTGTGACGGCGTATGACGAACATGCGATTCGAGCGTTTGAGGCGAACGCGTTGGATTATTTGCTAAAGCCGTTCAGCGACGAGCGGTTTGAAGCGACGATGGCGCGCGTAAAAGCGCGGCTCGATGAGCGCGGGATGCGGGAATTTGGGATGCGCGTGCTGGAGATGGTTTCGCGTGAGCCGAGCCGCGAGCAATATTTGGATCGATTGGTGGTGAAGGCGGCGGGGACGACGCAGTTCATTCGTGTGGCGGATGTGGAGTGGATTGAGGCGGCAGGAGTTTATGTAACGCTGCATGTGGGGACGAAGGAAGTTTTGTATCGCGCGGCGTTGAATGATTTGGCGAAGAAGTTGGATCCGATGCGGTTTGTGCGCGTGCATCGGTCGGCGATTGTGAATATCGAGAGCGTGTTGCGGCTGGAGCCGATTTCGCACGGGGAGTTTGAAGTGGTGATGAAGAGCGGGACACGGGCGAAGATCAGCCGGACGTATCGGGCGGGGTTGGAGAAGAGGTTGGGGCAGTCGCTGTGAAGGCTGAGAGAGAAAAGAAAAAGATAACGCGGAGACGCGGAGGTCGCTGAGATGCACGGAGAAAGCCGCGATGCGGTTGACGTCTGAGATCCTTCGCTCAACTCAGGATGACAACGCATCTGGTGAGAGTGCTTGGTAAGAATTCGCAAAATTTTATCGTCGCGTTAAAAAAACGCAACATTTGGGTTGACACGGTTATGAAGGCACCTTATGTTGTGGTGCGATTGCTGGTGACGTTCCCCAGGGGAACGTTAAAGGGAATCCGGTGTGAAACCGGAACTGCCCCGCAGCGGTAAGCAGGAACGAACACCCAAGCACCACTGGTTTTCCAAAAAGCCGGGAAGATGGGTTAGTAGAAACGCCATTCGATCGAGGCGATTGAATTTCGATTGAATGGGCACGCCTGTAAGTCCGAAGACCTGCCAGCAGCCACGCCAATCCTGGCGTGAATTTCAAAGCGAGCCTCCGCGGGGAGGTTGGCGACGATCCGACGCATTCGCGTGCTGTCTCTTCGTGTGCCTTCCCTCGCGTATTGGCGGAAAAGGTTTTTCAGATGGCAACTCCCGCGCGTGCCGGTGTGAACGATTCGGTTGCAGAATTTCCTGGAGCGGCTCCCGCACAAACACACCATTCACAGATGCAAGTCCGGAAACGCAACGGCAGCCTGGAACCGGCTGACGTAAACAAGATTGTGCGCGCAGTGGAGCGGTGCTCGGAAGGATTGGATGCGGTTGACGCCATTCGCATCGCGAGCAAAACGATTGGCGGGCTGTATCACGGCGCGACGACGCGCGAGCTGGACTTACTCTCTATCCAGACGGCGGCATCGCTGATTGCGGAAGAGCCGGAGTACTCGAAGCTCGCCGCGCGGCTGCTGGATGGATTCATTGCGAAAGAAGTCGCGAATCAGAACATTTACTCGTTTTCACAGTCGGTGGCGACGGGAAAGCAGCACGGATTGGTGTCGAAAGAACTGGCGGCGTTCGTCTCGGAGAATGCGCGGAAGCTGAATGATGCGATCGATGATCGGCGGTCGGAGTTGTTTGAGTATTTCGGACTGCGGACGGTGTACGACCGGTATTTGCTGCGGCATCCGGAGACGCGCGAGGTTTTGGAGACGCCGCAGCAATTCTTTCTGCGCGTGAGCTGCGGTTTGTCGCGCAACGTACAGGAAGCGGTGGAGTTTTATCGCGTGATTTCGGCGCATGACTATTTGCCGAGCTCGCCGACGCTGTTCAACTCGGGGACGAAGCATTCGCAGATGTCGTCGTGCTATTTGCTGGATTCGCCGCAGGACAACCTGGAAGCGATCTACGAAAAATACAAGGATGTGGCGCTGCTGTCGAAATTCGCCGGCGGCATTGGGCTGGCGTATCACCGCGTGCGGGCGCGCGGGTCGTTGATTCGTGCGACGAATGGGCACAGCAAAGGGATTGTGCCTTGGCTGAAGACGCTGGATTCGTCGGTAGCGGCGGTGAATCAGGGCGGAAAGCGCAAGGGGGCGTGCTGCGTGTATCTCGAGAGCTGGCACGCGGACATTGAGGAATTTCTGGAGTTGCGAGAGAACACGGGGGATAACGCGCAGCGGACCTACAACTTAAATTTGGCGAACTGGATTCCGGATTTGTTTATGAAGCGGGTTGAGGCGGATGAAATGTGGTCGCTGTTCGATCCGAAGGTCGTGCCGCACTTCCCCGATCTAGTGGGCGAAGCGTTTGAGAAGGCTTACGTGAAGGCGGAGTCGGAGAAGAGCTTTGCAAAGCAGATCAAGGCGCGGGAATTGTATGCGCGGATGATGAAAGTTCTGGCGGAGACGGGCAACGGATGGATGACGTTCAAAGATTCGTGCAATTTGAAGTCGAATCAGACGGCTCGTGCCGGCGAACGTGATTCACCTTTCGAATTTGTGCACGGAGATTACGGAGGTCAGTTCGAAGCAGGAGACGGCGGTTTGCAATCTGGGGTCGATCAATCTGGCGAAGCATGTGAGCGCGGATGGATTTGATTTCGAGAAGCTGGCGCAGACGGTGCGGACGGCGGTGAAGTTTCTGGATCGGGTGATCGATATTAATTTTTATCCGATTGGGCAGGCGGCGGATTCGAACAAGAAGTGGCGGCCGGTAGGGCTCGGCCTGATGGGATTGCAGGATGTGTTTTTCATGCTGCGGATTCCGTTTGACTCGGAGCGGGCGCGGGAGATTTCGCGACGGATTCAGGAGGAGATTTATTTTCACGCGCTGAGTGCGTCGTGCGGGCTGGCGGCGGAGTATGGTGCGCATCCGGCGTTTGCGGAGACGCGGGCGGCGGAGGGCGTGTTGCAGTTCGATGCTTGGGGCGTGAAGCCAAGCGCGGAGAGTGCGCTGCGATGGGAGGATTTGCGTTCGCGCTGAAGGCGAACGGACTCCGCAATTCCCTGCTGATCGCGATTGCGCCGACGGCGACGATTGCCTCGATCGTGGGTTGCTATGAGTGCATCGAGCCCCAGGTTTCGAATCTCTTTAAACGCGAAACGCTGTCGGGGGATTTTGTACAGATCAATCGGTATCTGGTGACGGAGTTGAAGCGGCTGGGTCTGTGGAATGAAGCGAATGCGGAATCGGCTGAAGCTTTCGGATGGGTCGATTCAAAACATTCGCGAGATTCCGGAAGAAGTTCGCGCGGTGTATCGGACGGCGTGGGAGATTCCGATGCGGTCGCTGATCGACATGGCGGCGGAGCGCGGGGCGTTCATCGATCAGAGCCAATCGCTGAATTTGTTTGTGCAGAATCCGAACATCGGGAAGCTGTCGTCGATGTACATGTATGCGTGGAAGAAGGGGCTGAAGACGACGTATTACTTGAGGTCGCGGCCGGCGACGGAGATTGCGAAGACGACAGTGTCGGCGGTGGCAACTACTTCGGTTGATGCGAATCAGTCGGTGGCGTGCTCGCTGGAAAATCCGGGAGCGTGCGAGGCGTGCCAGTAAGAGCGGGCGCGGGGGATTTTCGATTTGGGCGATTCCACGTTACGAACCGCACCCTCAGAAACCCAGGTTGCGGCACTCAGGGCGAGTGGCAATTTGAGATTGATGGAGAAAAGGAGAGTAAATGATTCTCGATCCAGGATTTGATTTGACGTTGAGGCCGATGAAGTATCCGGTGTTCTACGAGCAGTACAAGGCGGCGATTAAGAATACGTGGACGGTGGAGGAAGTCGATTTCTCGACCGACGTGAGCGATTTGCGGCAGCGGATGACTCCGGCGGAGCAGCACTTGATCAATCGGCTGGTGGCGTTTTTTGCTACGGGCGATTCGATCGTCGGAAATAATTTGGTGCTGAATTTGTATAAGCACATCAATTCGCCTGAGGCGCGGATGTATTTGTCGCGGCAGCTGTTTGAGGAGGCGCAGCACGTCGAGTTTTATTTGACGCTGCTGGATACGTACATCGCGAATCCGGAGGAGCGCAAGCTGGCGTTTGACGCGGTGGATACGGTGCCTTCGATTCGGAGGAAGGCGGATTTTTGTTTTAAGTGGATCGATTCGGTTCAGGCGCTGGATCGGATCACGACGGCGGATGAGCGACGGAATTTTTTGCTGAATCTGATTTGTTTTGCGTGCTGCATCGAGGGGCTGTTTTTCTTTGCGGCGTTTGCGTACGTGTATTTTTTGAGGTCGCGCGGCTTGCTGCACGGATTGGCGAGCGGGACGAATTGGGTGTTTCGCGACGAGAGCGCGCATATTCAGTTCGCGTTTGAGGTGATTCGAACGGTGCGGGAGCAGGAGCCGGGGATTTTCGATCGCGGGATGGAAGAGCGCGTTGTGGAAATGCTGCGCGAGGCGGTGGATTGCGAGATGGCGTTCGCGGAGGATGTGCTGAGTCTTGGAGTTGGCGGGCTTTCGGCGAAGGACATGCTCGAATATTTGCGCTATGTGGCGGATCGGCGGCTGGAGGCGTTGGGGATTGCGCCCGTGTTCGGATCGAAGAATCCGTTTGGATTTATGGAATTGCAGGATGTGCAGGAGCTGACGAATTTTTTTGAGCGGCGCGTGTCGGCGTATCAGGTCGCGGTGAAGGGCGAGGTGGCGTTTCACGACGACTTTTGAGATCGTTCCATTTGCTTCGCACGCGATGGTGAGGGTTGTTTGCGAGGCTGGGGACAAGTGGGTGCCTGACGCGATAACGGTTTATGTGGTGGCGGTGATTTTTGTCGCGACGCTGATCCGATCGACATTGGGATTTGGTGAGGCGCTGGTGGCGGTGCCACTGCTGGCGATGCGTGTGCCGGTTCGCGTTGCAGCGCCGCTCGCGGTGCTGGTGTCGGTGATCGTGGCGGGCGTGATCGTTGTGCAGGACTGGCGGCACGTACATGTGCGCAGCGCGAGCGGGCTGATTTTGACTTCGCTGCCAGGGATTCCACTGGGCGTGTGGATGCTGGCGCGCGGGAACGAGCACGCGGTGAAGTCGGTGTTGGGATTGATCATCGTGGCGTTTTCGATTTTTTCGCTGACGCGCAAGAATGTGTTGCAGTTGGGCGACGATGATTGGGGATGGCTCGCCGGATGCGGATTTTTGTCGGGCGTGCTTGGCGGAGCTTACGGGATGAATGGGCCGCCGCTGGCGATTTACGGCGCGTTTCGAAGGTGGTCGCCGCAACATTTTCGCGCGACGTTGCAGGGATATTTTTTGCCGGTGAGTTTGGCGGGGTGCGTTGGGTATGTCGCGCTGGGGCTGTGGAGCGGCGTGGTGACGAGATATTTTTTGTGGTCGCTGCCGGGAGTGGCGGTGGCGATTTTGTTGGGTCGAGCGATCAATCGCCGGTTGAAGGGCGATGGATTTTTGAGATTTGTTTATGCGGGGCTGATTGTGGTGGGCATAATTTTGGTTGGGCAGGCGATCGGGTGAGATTTATTGTGGCCAGGCCTGTTTAAACCGGCGGAGGACTCGCAGTGCGCGGAGCGTGTTCCAGCGGCTGGCTTGGCCGATGATTTCGGTGAGAGGGAGCGCGAGGGACTCGTCGTAGGAGTTTTCGAGGAGCCAGCGGCCGTCGGGCTGGCGCTTGCTTTCGATGAGTTGGACGGCTTCACTCATGCGTGGATCGGGCTTGGCGCCGGCGGCGCGGAAGTAATCGAGAGCGCGGAGAATGTCGTAGTGGTAGCGCGGCGGGAAAGCGAGTTCGAGGAATTCCCCGTTGGCGATCTCGCCGGTGGATTTGCGGCGGAAGAGAGAGCGATCGAGGAGATATTCTTCGGCGCGGTGGCGGGCGGCGGCGACTTCTTTTGCGTGTGATTGTGATTCACTTGACTGTGCCCTGATTGCGCGTTCGTACTCGAGCAGTCCTTCCAAAACACAAATCGTGCTGTGAAACGACGAGCGTTGGGATTTAGGTGCGTCGCAATTCCAGCCGCCGTCGGGGAGTTGCTCGCTCAGGAGTCGGCGCGCGAGTTTTTCATTCGGATGGCCGAAATAGCCGCCGAGAGCGAGAACGCCACCGTTGATGCAAGGCTCTTCCTCGCCTTCGAAGAAGGGGTTTCCGGATTGTTTGACGGGGCGAAGATCCCAATTGCCGGGAGTACAGTCCCAGCCCAGAGTTGATTCGAGGTGCGTGATGGCTTCTTCGACGGCCGCATCCGTGGCACTGGCGCCAGTGGAGCGCAGGAGTTGCAGCGTGAAGAGCGTGGTAAGCCAGGCTGGAGCGCCCTCGCGACGCCATGCGCCGTCGGCTTCCTGGCACGCAAGAATTGCGGAGCCGAGGCCTTCGCGCACAACGCGTGCTCGTTCGACGGCGATGGCTGATGGCGAGGCGTCGGTTAGGTCGCGCATCGCTTGCCAGCGGATTGCGGGGTCGGAGCCGAGAAGCCATTCAACGATGTTCACGCAGGAATTTTACATGGAATTCACGAGCACTTAACCCTTGGGCATCGTGGCGAGCAAACATTTCCCATAGGATCGCTGAAACCGTGAAACTCCAGACTCTTGTCTGTAGTATCTTTCCGCTATTCCGCCCGTGGGGCGGCGCCCATAGGGTTTAGAGCACAAAGTTCAAACGTACTTTCTTCCCGGAGGAATGTTTCGTGTCAGTTCAGTCGCTTCCAATCGGCCTGCAACCTTCGATCGCCAGCTCGGCGACATGGCGTAGCCGCACCGTTGCGATCGTGCTCATGGTCCTTATCGCTGGTGTTTTCTGGATCGACTCACGCTATCCGGCGCTGATGAAACGCTATACCGCTGGAACGACGATCAGCGCCAAAGGATCGCTCACCTTCGGACAGGTCTACGCGGTTGATCGAGCGATGCCGCTGGCCACGCGCGTTTGGCGCACGACCATCAATTGGCTTGATGCGAATCGCGTCGGCATGACGTTTTCTTTTCTGTTTGGTCCCGCGGCGCTCACGTTTCTGGCAATGCTAAGGCGCCGCCGAACGAGTTCGATCTATCTGAACACGTTATTTGGAGCAGCGGTGGGAGCGCCGCTCGCTGTCTGTACCAACTGCATCGCGCCGATCGCTCGAGGATTCTTCGCCTCGGGAATGAGCACCGAGTCCGTTCTTGCGGCGATGTTCGCTTCGCCGGCGCTCAACGTGGTCGTCCTGGCGATGACCTTCGTGCTTTTCCCGATGTCGGTTGCGCTGCTAAAGCTCTTCACCGTGTTATTACTCATTTTTGTTTTCGTTCCGCTCGTAGCCCGAAAGCAGGACACTGCTCTTTCGATCGAATGTGCAATCGAAGTTCCCGTTTCCGAGAGCTGGGGGCAAGCGTTCGCCGCCACAATCCGTTCTTACTTCGTGAATTTCTGGTACATCGCTCGCGTTGCGCTGCCGCTCATGCTTCTCGCGGCCTTTCTCGGCGCACTCGTCATCGAGATTCTTCCGGCGCAGGCTGCTTTTTGTGCCGGTCAGCATTCTGGGAATCGTCGCCGTTGCGATTGTTTCGAGCTTTCTGCCAGTGCCGATGGCATTCGATGTGGCGATCGCATATATTTTGCTGGCGAAGGGCGTCCCGCTGCCCTACTGCGTCACGATTCTGTGCACGCTAGGCATCGTGAGTGTGTTCTCGCTTTTGATTGTGGGCAAAACGGCGTCGTGGAAAATAGCCGGCGCTGCCTACGCAACGACGGTGGCGCTCGGTACCGTTGCCGGCCTCATTGCGATGCGTTTCTAATCAGAGTCGTGAAGCCACAAGATTTGAAGTGGAAGAGAATTTGGATCGGTTGGATTAAAAATCGCAGTTTCGATTGAAAGCTCCCTAGACAGAGCGAAGGGAGGCCGGCTGGCCTCCCCTCCGCGACTCATCGAACATTAAGCGTTAGCCGCTCGTCCGATTGCCGGTTCGCCTTGAACCTCTGCGAGGTTCGCTTCCAATTGTTGGACATTGAAGCCGGGTGCGAAGTTGGCGTTCTTCGCCTGTTGCGGGACGATCGCGTAAGCTTCGTCCACGCACTCATCCCACCAGTCCCATGTGCCTTGTTGCGTGTTGCCCCAAGTGAGCACCGTAACTGTGTTTTGGTCATACGCGACGGCGTAGACAGCATGGCCGTCGTTGGTGAGCGGTCCGGGTGTCCACGGCCTGCGCGCATCAAAGTCTGGGATCGCATTGGCTTGAACTTGGAATCCCAAATAAACGCCGCCGAAGAGTTCGATCGCCTGTTGGACGTGTTCATGGTTCTTGGGATCGATACTGACGTAGGCCAGGATGTTGCTGCCGTAAACTTTGTGGTTGCTCCAATACTTCAGGACGTCGAGTTCGGCGAGTCCCGAATCCGGTCCGCCGGTAAGCTTAAAATACAGTTGCTCCACCGACGCCGTTGGCATGATCTTTTGTTTACCGAGGAGACCATCGTAGACGGTCGTTGCGTGAGCGAGGCCGGCGATCGTGCAGTCACCCAACGAATCATTCCCATCCATCGGGAATAGAGTTGTTGGGTTGGACGTGCTCAGTTTTTCGTAGACCTTCGTAAGGACGTTGAACGAGGCCGGCGGCGCCGCCAGGCTCGGCAGGATATAGGATTTGAAGCGCAGAGTACGATAATCGCTCTTTTTAGGGAGCTTTCCGAAACGGATGTTGGACATGGACGATCCTCCAAAAATTGAACATTCGACCGAGGTTTCACGCTTCCGTTGTATTAAGTAGGTGACTACTTAACCGAGGGGGTGACAACGTTGGGCACACTATACCTTAGCAGCCATTATTTGGAAGAAGAGATTCCTCGGCGCCGGCCGAGACAAACGCTCTA
The DNA here is from genome assembly GCA_963850795.1 of uncultured Acidobacteriota bacterium. Classification (GTDB taxonomy): domain Bacteria; phylum Acidobacteriota; class Terriglobia; order Acidiferrales; family UBA7541; genus Acidiferrum. The sequence continues at coordinate 130,143 of CAWKNS010000003.1, forward strand.
GGGAAGTATGTCAAAACAATACGGAGACACCCTGTCACGATGGGACCTCACAGTTCGACGTTCGGCGAGTTGACTCGAATTAAGCATAGGATTTCGAATCACTTCTCAGTAGAATTCCGCCGCTTCGAGACTCGCCAGGAATGATCTGAGACACGGTGCGGATCGCTGACCTAATTCTGCCTGTATTTGCGGTGATCGTGACGGGATGGGTCGTCGGCTATACCGGCTATCTGTCGCGCCAGCTTTCAGACGCGCTGATTCACTTCGCTTACAACATCGCGATGCCGGCGTTGCTGATCGTCACAATCGCGCAAGAGCCGGGTCGAGCGCTGATCAATTGGCGTTTTCTTGTCGCATTTGGTGGCGGCTCCCTTCTCTGTTTCATTCTCGTGTTCGGCATGATGAGCGTGCGCGGTTCGCGAAGTCTCGCAAGCCGAACGATGGATGGGATGGCAGCGTCGATGACGAATACCGGGTTCGTCGCGTTGCCGGTTCTACAGGCAATCTACGGTCCTCGCGCCGTTTTGCCGGCTGCGATCGCGACGGTGTTCGTAGCAGTCGTGATGTTTCCCCTGGCGGTAGTCTTGCTGGAAGTTGGTCAACGAAGCGCCGATGGCGCACGCAAGAATCCGATCACAACGGTCAAACACGTCGTATTGAATCCGCTCGTCATATCAACTTTAGTCGGCATGCTTTTGTCGATCACGGGCCTGCGCATGCCTCTGCCGGTAGCCGCTTATCTTGGAATTTTTGCGGATGCGCTAACGCCTTGCGCTTTGTTCGCAATTGGACTGGGGCTGTCGCTCGATGGATTGCGCGCCAATATTGGACAAGCCTCGCTGCTCTCGGCCGTGAAGCTCGTCATCATGCCTCTGATCGTGTACGGGCTGAGCTTGTCGCTGGGACTTGATCCGCTCTACACCATTGCGGCAGTTATCTGCGCCGCTGTGCCAACGGCGAAGACGGTCTACATTTTGGCGGGCGAATATCACTGCGAAGAAATGATGGTCGCGTCTACGATTTCGCTGACGACGCTGGCTTCCGTCCTCTCGCTGGTGATCTGGCTCTACGCACTATCCGAACTCGCGACACATATCGCGGCGCGTTAAACAGAAGTCGGGAACCTCAAAATCCACACTTGACATCTACCAGACAATTCACTACCATACGGTTGTGGATAAGTTGGACACAACGTTTGCGGCTCTGTCCGATCCAACCCGCCGAGCGATGATCGAACGACTCTCGCATGGGCCCGCCTCCGTGCATGGATTGACGGAACCGTTTGACCTCTCGCAGCAGATGATTTCAAAACATATCGCTTACCTGGTGCGGGCGCGGATTGTCATCAAGACGAAGCGTGGAAGAGAGAGCGTGTGCACGCTCAGGCCAGAGGCGATCAAGACGGTCAGCGACTGGGCGAATAACTATCGCCGATTCTGGGAAGAGCGTTTCGACAAGTTGGATGTGGTTCTGAGTCAAATGAAGAAAGCGGAGGTCAGAAATGACAAAAAACACGGCTAACGAGAAAGAGCGGATGGTGATCATCAGAATTTTTGACGCTCCGCGCGCATTGGTGTGGAAAGCGTGGACAGACCCGCAATACGTGATGCAGTGGTGGGGGCCGAAGGGTTTTACTGCGCCTGTTTGCAAGATTGATTTTCGCGTGGGAGGAAAATTTCTCTGCTGCATGAAATCGCCGGATGGGCAAGAGGGTTGGAATGGCGGCGAATACCACGAGATTGTTCCTTACGAGAAGATCGTTTACTCGCTGTACTTTGCCGACTCGAAGGGAAACAAGGTTGACCCTGCGGAATTAGGAATCGAACATGACGCCATTGCCGATGCGCGCGACGTGGTTACTTTTGAAGATTATGGGAACGGCCAGACGAAGCTCACCATGATTGGCAATGAACCCATGGAAGACGCAAAGAACAGCGGCCAACTCGAAGGCTGGAACGAGACCTTCGACAAAGTTGCCGCAGTCATTGCGAATCTAGCGAAGGCGAAATAAGAAGCGGAAGCTTTGATGATCGTCCTGTGCACGCAGAACTTCGCTACGGGAGAAGACTATGCGAAATACAATTCTGACTCTCATCATTGTGCTGCTCTTGAATCTCGCTGGCACGAAAGTCAGCGCGTCAGGAGTTCCTATGAACGCAGACAGTAAAACGGGATACGCACCGATTCATGGCATGCAGATCTACTACGAGATTCATGGCCAAGGAAAGCCGATGGTTCTGCTCCACGGCGGAATCACGGCTTTCGAAGGTTTTGGCACGAATATCGACGATCTGGCGAAGTCTCGTCAGGTGATTGCGGTGCATTTGCAAGGACATGGAAACACTGCCGACATCGATCGTCCTTACCGCTTCGAAACACTGGCCGATGATGTAGCCGCGCTGGTCGCGTACCTGAAGGTTGGGAAAATTGATTTGGTCGGCTATTCATTCGGTGGAGGTGTCGCGTTGCAAACTGCCATACGACATCCCGAAATCGTCGATCACCTGGTCGTGATTTCCTCCGTCATGGCCCAATCCGGATTCTATCCGGAAGGGATTGCCGCGTTCGCGCAGATGAGCGAGAACGCACCGGTGATTGCAGAAAGCGTCAAGAAGTCACCGCTTGCGACGATGTATCCGAAGACGAACTGGGAAGCGTCGTTCAGAAAGATGGGCGAACTGACCAGCACGCCATTTGACTGGTCAGCGCAGGTCAAGGCTCTCAAGACCCCGACACTTTTAGTCTTTGCCGACGCAGATGCCATTCGCGCCGAGCATATCGTCGAATTCTACAAAGCTCTCGGTGGCGCACAACGCGATGCCGGACTCGACGGATCGATGAGGTCGGTGGCGCAGTTGGCCATCCTTCCCGGCACGACTCACTACAACATCATTGCCAGCCCGTCGTTGGCGGTCGCAATCGGTGAGTTCCTGAGGCGATAGCTCGATTCGCTACTCGGGCGACGCCGCGCACAAAGAAAGCGCAAGCGTGTCCATTTCGCACCCTCGATGCTTTCAATGAAATCCGCCTGCATCATTTGGAAGGAATGGCGGGGACGACGAGACTCGAACTCGCGACCTCTGCCGTGACAGGGCAGCGTTCTAACCAACTGAACTACGTCCCCACTGAAGGTGAATCGTCACTTGGTGGGCACTGAAGGATTTGAACCTTCGACCTTTCGGGTGTAAGCCGAACGCTCTAACCGCTGAGCTAAGCGCCCTATTGCAGAAATAATCGTACAGGAAGCGGTGAAGTTGGTCAACGCGAACGAGTCGAAAGTCGACAGTTAAAAGTCGAAAGCAAGACGAATCGGGGTTATAGCTCGGAAAAATAGCGGCGTCTCCACTCGTCTTTGAGGGACGTTCCGGGGAGAAGCGCCCGTCACTCGGCAGAACCCCCTCACTTTTGATGAGCGAACAGGTATGGCACAAAGCCTTTGGTTTTCGTGCGGAGCTTGTAAACGCCATGCGTCGCGGTGATGTAGAGCGTGTCGTAGTGCGGACCGCCCCATGCGAGGTTGGCGGGTTGTTCGGGCATCGCAATCGTGCCGATGTGGTGGCCTTGCGGATCCCACACCCAAATGCCCTTCGGACCGGTAACGAAAATATTTCCTTTGCGATCGACGCGCATGCCGTCGGGAACGCCTTCACCCTTGTTTCCCTTCTCTTCTCCAAAGATGCGACCGTTCGCGAGAGTGCCATCCGGTTGAACGTCGTAAACGCGAATATTCTTTTCCGCGCTGTCATCGACGTAAAAACGTTTGCCGTCAGGCGAGAAAGCCAAGCCGTTCGGCTGCGTCAGATCCTTTGTGAGTAGCGTGACTTTGCCACTGTCGTCGAGGCGATAGACGCCTTGATACGGAATTTCCTGCGTCTCACCCTTCACAAGGTCGAGAGTGGGATCGGTGAAATAGATCGCGCCATCGGGTCCGACGACGACATCATTCGGGCTATTCAACTTCTTCCCATCGAAGTGGTCGGCGAGAACGGTGTACTTGCCGTCGGGCGTGATTCGAATGATCGCGCGCAGGACGCTCGCCGTGTCGATCAAGCGAAGTTGCCGGTCGTAGGTGTTGCCGTCGGGATCGCCGAGGGCGATTAGTTCTTCCTTGTGCCCGTCGGGGTAGACTCGAAAAATCTTGTTTATCTCTTCGTCGCTGACATAGACGAAGCCGGACTTGTCCCACACGGGTCCTTCGGTGAATCCAAATCCCATTGCAACGGTTTCGAGCTTGGCGTCCTTCGAAATGAGCTTCCAAAACGCCGTGGACTCGGCTTCGAGCTTGAATTCCCGCTTCGGCTTATCTTGCGAGAAAGCTGCGGCCGGAACCAACAAAAGCAGAATGGTGATGATCGTTAGAAAATGAATGCGGGAATGAGATTTATTCGGATTCATCCATTGGCTCGTTATTGAGTTTGTCGCCGCCCGATTTGTTCTGTTGCGCGGTCTGCATTAAAAAACTGACCAAATCGTTTAGCTCGGAAGCGCTGAGTGTGGTGCCGTAGTCGGTTGGCATGAGCGGCTTGGGGTTCCGCGTGATCGATGCGACATCGGATTTCACCACGGAATGAAATGCGCCGTCCGGTGACTGCAACTGGAGCGAGAAGTTATCTTCGTTACGCAACACACCGGTCATCGGTTGACCGTTGTGAGGCGTGACGGTCACCTCATTTCGCCCCGGACCCGGCAAAGTCGCGGGCTTCGTGATCGCATCGCGAATCTCTTCCGCTGGACGGCGGCGCGCATACGTCGATAAGTCGGGACCGAGAAATCCACCCGAACCTTGCGCGAGATGGCATCCGGAACAACGAGCACTGCCATAAAAAAGCGATTTACCCGACGCAGGATTGCCAGGCATAGCCGCAGCAGCGCTCTTACCTTGCAAAACTCGCAGATATTTCACGAGCGATCGAATGGTTGGCGCATCGAGACTATTAAACGAAGGCATGCCGCCGGTCGGAATTCCGTTCGCAATGATCTGTGTAAGCCCCGCGTCCGTTCGATTCTGAGTTTTCGGCGATGTCGCGATGTCCGGCGCGCGTTCGCCGCCCCGACCATCGAGTCCATGACATCCCGCGCAGCGGTTTTCGAATGTTTGCCGCGCTTCCGCGATCGGACGTTCACTTTGCGATGGGTTATCTTGCGCGGCGGGTGTACCTTTGACGTTGAAAGCGAGCGCGAGAAGAGCGACAGCAAACGCAACGAGTGCGAATCTTTCGAAAGCAAGCAATCGATGCGAACCGCTCCCGCTCCGACTTGAAACTCGGCTGGCGCCAGGAAACTTTTTCAATCGCTGATAGCGGGTCATGGACGCAATTTTTCCCGGCGCACAAAAAATTCAGATCGCTCGCCTCTTGACAACCAGAGTTAATTCGAATTAATAGCACACTAGGGTTTCGTGTCAAGCTTCGGCGAAGTTTGAGCTTAACACGCAACTTTCAAGAGAGCCCTGAGAGAATAATGAGCACCCGAATCCCCCGCTCCGCAATTTCTGTAGCCGTAGGCACGGCACTTCTTGCTTTCGCCTTGCTCCCATTGATTCCCTCTGCGCGACAAAATCTCGCTTTCGCGAGCCAGGCCACGGCGACGCCTACGGATGACGCAGCCCTGCTCGATGGCTACCGTCATGTTGAGGTCGCATCCGTCTCGGATGCGATGGAGAAAATCACCGGCAAGCGCGCTTATATGTCGCACCACATGCGCCCGATCTTTCCCGCGAAGTTCGCGGGATTCGCAGTCACGGTGCTGCTCAAAAAAGAAGAGAACAAAGATCCCAACGCGCTCGGCGGCATGCTGGAAGCGATCGATCAAGGCACAGCGAACTCGGTGTACGTTATGAAGGTCGAAGACGGCGCAGACATCGCCGGGATGGGCGGCCTGATGGGTACCGCGATGGCGGCGCGTAATTTCTCCGGCGCGGTAATCGATGGCGGAGTGCGCGATGTGGCCTATCTCCAGAAGATTGGCTTTCCAGTTTTTGGTCTCGGCATCGTGCCATCGACGTCGGTCGGCCATTACCGCTTCGGTGGTGCGAACATCCCGGTGGTTTGCGATGGAGTTCCGGTTAACGCCGGCGATGTCATCGCTGCCGACAACGATGGAGTCGTCGCGATTCCTCGCGCCTCTGCCGTCGAGGTACTGAAATTGGCGCGCGAAATGGATTTCAAAGAACACTCAATGTACGCGACTATCGAAAAGCTCAAATCGATCGTCGAAGCGGTAAAGCAGTTCGGTCGCCTCTAATTGAAAATAAGCGGGAACACGATCTTCGAATGCAAAAGCTCCAAATCAAACTGAGTGGGCGGGTGTAACGAATGCCGAAGGTGGCACGCATCGCGCTCGCGCTTACGTTCTGCGGATTTGCTTTGACCCTGTGCACTCCAACAACGATCGGCCAACCCGACGATCAGGCACGCGCCGTCGTTTCAACGTCGATCGATGTCACACCCCAAGGGATGCTGGCGAAAGCCGGCGAGAACTGGCTTTCCTATCACGGCGATTATTCAGGCCAGCGATTCACGCGCCTGAATCAAATCACTCCGAGCAACGTAGCGAATCTGAAAGCGCAGTGGGTTTTCCATGTGCGCGATGTCAGCGACATGGAGGTCACTCCGGTCGTTTCGGGCGGCGTAATGTTCGTCACCGCTGCCAACGACGCCTACGCTCTCGATGCCCGCACGGGCCGCACGCTGTGGCATTACTCGCGCCCGATCACCGAAGGGCTCATTGACGATGCGTCGTCGCATCACAATCGCGGAGTCGCCCTCTGGCATTCGCGCCTTTTCATGGAGACGGACAACGCGCATCTGCTATGCCTCGATGCACGATCGGGACATTTGCTGTGGGACGTGGCTTACGCGCCCAAAGACAACAAGAACTACGGAGCGACCAGCGCGCCGTTGGTGGTGAAAGACAAAGTGATCGTCGGCACCTCCGGCGGTGACGACGGCGTTCGCGGCTTCGTCGTGGCTTTCGACGCCGAAACGGGCAAGGAAGCGTGGCGGTTCTGGACAATTCCTGCTCCAGGCGAACCCGGCAACGAAAGCTGGCCCGGCGACATGTATCTGCGCGGCGGCGGTACAACCTGGATGCCGGGGACTTACGATCCGGAGCTAAATCTTATTTTCTGGGGCACAAGTAATCCCGCGCCAGACTTCGACGGCGGTCCGCGCCCCGGCGACGATCTTTACACCGATTGCGTGCTCGCCATCGATCCAGATACCGGCAAGCTCAAGTGGCATTTTCAATTTATGCCGCACGATCTCTACGATTACGACGCCACCGAGGTTCCGGTCCTCGTAGACGCCACATACAAAGGCCAGCCGCGAAAATTGCTCGTACAAGCCAATCGCAATGGCTTTCTCTACGTTCTCGATCGAACCAACGGCGCCTTCCTCAACGCGATCCAATTCTCCGACAAACTCACGTGGGCCAAGGGCATCGACGAAAAAGGCCGCCCGATTCTCACCGGCAAAATTCCGAGCGTCGAAGGCACTGAAATCTGCCCCAGCTTCGTCGGCGCGACCAATTGGTATTCCCCTTCCTACGACCCTGACCACAACCGCCTTTATTTCCTCGCGCTCGAAGATTGCGGCACGTTTTTTCTCAAGCCCGAGGAATTCGGCGAAGGCCGCACCTACTACGCGACGGGTGTCCGCCGCAGCCGCAACGAAAAAACCTTGCGAAAGCTGCTCGCCTACGATCTCGCGACCAACAAATTTGTCTGGGAATACCCGCTCGTTGGCGAAAAAGATTCCAGCGCCGGAACGTTGGCAACGGCCACGGGGCTCGTTTTCTTCGGCGACACTTCGCAAGCGCTCGAGGCAGTGGACACAACAAGTGGCAAACCACTCTGGTATTTCACCATGGGCCAGACGATTCATGCTTCGCCGATGAGCTATTCGATTCTCGGCAAGCAGTACGTGGCGATCGCTGCCGGAAACGACATTTTTAGTTTTGCTTTGCCCTGATCCCGGAGTCTTCGAGATCAAAGCTTCGCGACAAATCTGAAAAAGGAGAATCACACATGCTTTCGAATCTATTCACCCGCAGGGCGTTTGCCGGACGCTTCGCCTCGCTTGTTTCGGGACTCGGCCTCGCAGCAACCGCTAGCGCCGCCGCAGAGCCCGCGGCCGAACCCAAGAAGGAGAGCGGTGGCGTCGTCAAGAAGATGGATTTCGACGGCAAGCCAGCCGGCAGCGGATTCATCACGCCGTTGATCACCTTCAACGACGTGATCTACATCGCTGGAATCGGCGCGCACTCGCACGATCAGAGCGAATTCCCAATGGACATCGACACGCACACAAAGAAAGTGATGGAGCAGGTCAAGCACGTCATCGAAGTCGCGGGCGGCACGATGGACAGCATCCTCCAGCTCACCGTGTTCCTCACCAAGATCGAGGATTACGACGGCATGAACAAAGTTTTCAAAACGTATTTCCCGACGAGCGGCCCTGCGCGCACGACCGTCGCGGTTGCAGCGCTTCCTGGCAATTCGCTCGTTGAAATCAACTGCACGGCTGCAATCGTCAAGAAGTAGGCATTCGCAAGTGTGAGGCGGATACGCCGCCTCACACTTGCCGTATTTGAACCCGGAGAAGACGCGATCACGAAACATTCGACAGGTACGCTGCACCCGCACACGGCATGACGCCCGCATCGTCTAGTCGCGTTCGCTGGCTACTCATCGGCTGGCTCTTCGTGCTGAGCGCAGTCGCGTTCCTCGATCGAGTCAATCTCTCGATCGCGGGCGGCGCGTTGTCGTCCGAATACCACCTCACGAACGTTCAATTTGGATTTCTTTCGACCGCTCTGCTGATCGGCTACACGCTGTTTCAAACTCCCGCAGGCTGGCTCGCCGATCGTTTTGGCCCGCGCCGAGTGCTTACGACGTCCGTTTTGTGGTGGGGCGTTTTCACTGCCTTAACCGCCGCGATTCCTACCTCCATCGTCTCTCCATTCGCAGCCTTGATCGGCGTTCGCTTCATGCTCGGCATCGGCGAAGCGATTATGTATCCCGCTTCGAATCAATTTGTGTCGCGCTGGATTCCCTCACAGGAACGCGGCGTCGCCAACGGCTGGATCTTTGCAGGAGTCGGTGTCGGCTCCGGCCTTTCACCCTTCATCGTCATTTACACGATGGCGCATCACGGGTGGCGCTTTTCGTTCTGGGTTTGCGCACTGATCGGTTGCGCCGCGGGACTCGTCTGGTATCTCGCCGCGCGCGACAAACCGGAACAACATCCGAGTGTTTCGGCCGTCCGAACTGGCAACCATCAACGCGGGACTCACGCTCGGATCTCAATCAACCAAGGCCACCGTGCGGCAGTCACCGCCATGGGGCAGGATCCTCTCCAACATGCAACATCTGGCTCGTTACGCTCAGCTACTTTTGCTACGGCTACGTCGCGTGGATTTTCTTCGCATGGTTCTATCGCTACCTCAGCGAAGTGCGCGGCCTCAATCTCAAAGCCAGCGCCTTCTACGGAACGCTTCCCTTCATCGCGATGGCCATCGCATGCCCGCTTGGTGGATGGGTCTGCGACATTGCGACACGCCGCGCCGGTCATCGCTTCGGTCGCTGCGTCATCGCCGGCATCGCGGTCGCGCTCGCCGGCGTTTTCCTGGCGTTCGGTTCGAGAGTGGACAACGCACGGCTCGCCAGCGTCGTTCTCGCGGGAGGAGCCGGCGCACTCTACTTCTCCCAAAGTTCGTTCTGGGCCGTAAGCGCCGACATTGGCGGACTCTTCTCCGGCTCGGTATCGGGCTTCATGAACATGGGGGCGCAGGCAGGTGGAGCGCTCACCGCTTCGCTCACACCGTGGATTGCTGCCCGTTACGGCTGGACTGCGTCTTTTATGGTAGCGGCCGCACTCTGCGGAGTAGGCGCAATTGGATGGTTCCTGGTGAATCCAGATTCGAAGAAAATTGCCACGGCATCCGCAGAGGCACCCGCATGAAACTAAGATTCACCTCAATGTTGTTCGCTGCTTCGCTTCTGTGCGCACAGGCAGCGCAGCCGCAGTCGAAAGACGATGTCTCAACCATCCACGTCGATACGACTCCGGGCCACGAACTGAACTCCTTCGACCCCGATGTCGCTCTGGGGAGCTCGCTGGACGCGCTGTCGCACTTCGAGTATCGACAAGGTGCACTCGCCCCACATCGTTCAGGAGTCGTTGGGCGCAGGCTGGGGACCGATCAGCTATCGCAACAACACCGAACTTCGCATGGCTGCCTGGCATTGGACCGAAAACGGATCGTGGAGCGACGCCGCCGGCAAGCGCGGCTACTTCACCGGCAGCACGGAACTGAAAGAGCCGATTCGCTACATCCTTCCCTACGCTCTCCCTCATCGCGGATTTTCGACCAGCGGCGACCGCCCGATTACCGGTCCAAATCTCACCTATTGGAAGAGCAATCCGTACCTCACGTCGAAATTCACCGGTGAAAGCGACGCGCTTCATCCGCAGTGGGTCGTCATCGACCTGAAATCACAAAAATCGGTCAACGCCATTCGAATCGACTGGGCCGCGCCGTTCGCGACGACCTACCGCGTCGAGTATTGGGTGGGCAAAGACCCGCTCGAATTCGACAAAGGTCCCGAAGGCGAATGGAAGACATTCGAATCCGGCTCGCAGAAAAACGCGACCGGCGGCACGGCGACACTAAAACTCGGCAACGCGCCGGTCACCGCTCAATATTTTCGAATCTGGATGACCGCCTCTTCGAACACCTGCGATGAGCACGGCTCCGGCGACATTCGCAATTGCGTCGGCTACGCCATTAAGGAAATCGAACTCGGCACCGTTGACGCGAACAACGAATTCAAAGGCGCAGCTCAAGACGCCGCCGAGCAGCAAAAATTCACCTACTGCTCATCTTCGATCGACCCATGGCACTCCGCCGACGATGTGAACTCCAGCGGTATGGGTCAGCACAGCGGCTTCGATCTTTTTTACACCAGCGGCATCACCAACGGCCTCCCCGCGCGAATTCCCGTCACGATGCTTTACGGAACGCCCGACGATGCCGCCGCTCAAATCGCCTACATCGAAAAGCGCGGCTATCCCATCGCCGGCATCGAACTCGGCGAAGAACCCGACGGCAAACACGCCCTGCCCGAAGATTACGCCGCCCTTTACGTCCAGTGGGCGGTCGCGATCCACAAAGTCGATCCGAAATTGAAACTCGGCGGCCCCATTTTCGAAGGCGTCAACGAAGACATCACCGTCTGGCCCGACGACCAAGGCCGGAAATCCTGGATGGGCCGCTTCGTCGCCTACCTCAAATCCCACGGCCATCTTCAAGATCTCGCCTTCGTCTCATTCGAACACTATCCGTACGAACCATGCACGATCACTTGGAAGTCGCTCTATCAAGAACCGCAACTAACAAAACATATTTTGCAGGTCTGGCGAGACGATGGCGTGCCCAAAGACGTCCCTCTCATGATCACGGAGGACCACTTGGCCGCCGCGCTCACCGGTCCAATGAGCACAATTTTCTCGGGCCTTTGGCTCGCCGATAACGTCGGCTCGTTCTTCGAAGGCGGCGGCGCCGTCTTTTACCACTCGCCGATTCAGCCCGAAGCGTTCATAACACGTGCCTTGGCTGGGCGACGTGGTCCAACTTCATCGCCGACGCCGAATTACAACATCTTCGGCTACACCGCGCTCTACTACAGCGCCCGAGTGATCAACCTCGATTGGGTGCAGCACCACTCCGGCGTGCACCACATGTTCCCGACAACCAGCAAAATCGAGGATAGCGACGGCAACCAACTCGTCACCTCGTATGCCGTTCATCGTCCCGACGGCCAATGGGCGCTGCTCCTCGTCAATCGCGACGAAACCACCCCGCACACCGTTCGAATCGCCTTCGGCGACACTCAACACAAGAAATCCGAAACATTTGTCGGACCTGTTTCGTTTACAACATTTGGCAGCGAACAATACGTGTGGAAAAACGACGGAGAAAATAGTCACGCGGACCCCGACGGTCCGCCCTTCGCAACGATCGTTCCCGAATCACGCGAACGCACGTTTACGCTTCCGAAAGCGTCGCGTTACTGTATTTGCGAGGAAATACCGCCAACTCGGCACGGTAACTACTCGCGACATTTACGCGCAATACAACTATTAGCCTGCTTTTATGCGGGTTTTCGGCCTTTTTGTCCTCGCCCGACCTTCGAATGCATTCAAATTTCGAATGATTTCGATTTGTTTCGATTAAACCGATTCAATACTTGACAAGCCTCCTTGACAGGCATACATTTTTCGCCATCGGGAGCATTTGCCTGCGGAACTTCGATCCTCGAAAGACCGCGACTCTGCTCCACCTCGATTCGAGTATTTCAACATTGGAATCAGAGCGCCGAATTCGAACGCATATTCGGATTGCTCTATCCATATGATTCTATAAGTGCCGAAGTGGGTTTGGGGCCCGCAGCCCCAAGGAGGGTGTCGGATGGGACGTAGTTTTACGCAGTTTGTTCGGGGTGTATTGCTGGTGTTGGTCGCGTCTGAGCTGTACCGCCGTTCTGCGCGCCGATGTAACCGGCTCGGTTCAAGGTACAGTTCATGATCGCTCGGGTGGCGCCGTCTCCGGTGCGAAGGTCCTCATCACCAATGTCGCGACAAATGACACAAAGGAAGTTGCCAGTGCGGCGGATGGTTCGTTCCGTCTCCTCGCTCTTGCTGCCGGCACCTATAAGCTCAGTGTGACTGCCAGTGGCTTCCGTCCCTTCGAAGAAGCCGGCATCGTCATCTCGGTCAACGACCAACTTTCCTTCGACGTCACTCTCGACGTCGGCAGCGTCTCCGACAAAGTGGAAGTCGCCGCCAACGCGGTCCAGGTGCAAACTGAAAGCACTCAGCTTGGCGACGTCATCGACTCCAAGAAGATGCTTGCCCTGCCCCTGAATGGCCGCAGCTTCATCGACCTTCTCGGCTTGCAGGCTGGCGTCGCCCCAGGCAGCGCCGAGACGATTCAGCAGGATCGCCCGGTTTCCGGCATCTTGAACTCCGGCAACATCTCGGTAAACGGCCAGCGCGAAACCGCAAACGCCTATCTCGTCAATGGTGGCGACGTCAGCGAAGGCCGCAACCTCGGCGCCGGCCTGGTTCCCAACCTCGACTCCATCGAGGAATTCCGCCTCATCACCAACAGCTTCGACGCCGAATATGGCAAATTCTCCGGCGCGGTCGTCAACGCCATCACGAAGTCCGGCACCAACGGCTTCCACGGCGACGCGTTCGAATTCCTCCGCAACGACAAGATGGATGCGACGAACTACTTCGCACCGTCCAAATCCGAACTCCGCCGCAACCAATTCGGCTACGCCGCGGGCGGCCCGGCCATCAAGAACAAGACTGTTCTGGTTCTCCGACTACCAGGGCACGCGACAGGTACAAGGCGCCGAAACCGGCCTCGTCACTGTCCCGACCGACGCCCAACGCGCAGGCAATTTCGACCCGACCGTCCTGACCGGCACACGTCGGACGGAGCCTATTGGGCGAACGTGCTCGCCACTCGCTTGGGTTACCCCGTCACGCAAGGCGAGGCCTATAGCTCTGCGGACTGCGCCACCACAGCCCAGTGCGTCTTCCCGGGTGGCGTGATTCCGCAGTCGGCCTGGTCAACTCCGGCGAAGAACATTCTTTCCTTCATCCCCACCGCAACTCTTCCCGGCGATACGCAGAACTATTCCGACAACAGCCAGCGAAACATCGCCAACGACAATAAATTCGGTGAACGCATCGACTTCAACAATCAAAAGACCGGAAATTGGTCCTTCTACTACCACTTGGATAACACAACTGTCACCAGCGGCTTGGCAGGTCTTCTCCAGCGTACCGGGCTTCCCGACCATCACGCCTTCGCGCGCTCAAGAGTTTGCGATGAGCAACACCAAGCCGATCGGCGCGACCTCGGTGAATGAAGCTCGCATCACCTTCTTCCGCACCGCGCTTCACAAAGACGAGCCTTCCAGAAGTACCCGGATTTGGCAAGCCTGGGGTTCGTGACGGGAGTTGGGACCCTCGGTATTGTCCCCCTGGACGGATATCCTCAATACGTGCCACAAACCAGCTTCGGCCAGCTCGGTTTGAACATCGGTGTCCCCACGCTCGACACCATTCAACCCGACACCACATACACCGCGTCCGACGTCTTCTCCAAGAGTCAGGGACGCCACACGTGGAAAGTCGGCGGTGAGTTCCGCTACTTCCAGATCAACGAACGCAACTTCGCCAACCCGAACGGTGGTTTCACGTTCGACGGTACGGTAACGGGCAGCGATGTCGCGGACTACCTTCTCGGTGCGACCTCCACCGTCAATGCGCCTTACACACAGGCCGCTGAACAGTTCCTCGACTCGCGTACGCGTTACGGCGGCGCCTTTGCCCAGGATTCATGGAAGGTGAAGCAAAACCTAACCTTGAACCTCGGCTTGCGTTGGGAAGTCAGCATGCCGCTCTACGATACGCAGGGCAAAATTCAGACGTTCGTGCCCGGCCTGCAGTCCACGACATTTCCCTTGGCGCCAACCGGCTTGGTATTCCCGGGTGATCCGGGCATTCCCAAGACTCTCGCCCCGACGCACTACAACAACTTCGGTCCTCGGCTCGGGCTTGCCTACTCTCCGAACTTCTCGGAAGGCATCCTCGGCAAGATCTTCGGCGGTCCGGGTAAGAGCAGCATCCGCGCCTCCTACGGTCTCTATTACACTTCTATCGAAGACTTGAACCTCTTCTACGAAGTGGCCGACGCTCCGTTTGGCCTTTACTGGACCTCGCCCGTTTCGGTGATGTTCGACGAACCGTTCCGCATACGCGCGACCGGCCTGTCCATCGGACAGCGCTTTCCCTTTACCGCTCCAAGCCCGGGCGCGGCTTCCAACAAGACATTGGACTTCTCGGTCTACGAGCCGTTCAACTTCTTCCCTGGCTACGACATTCACAACAGGCTGCCTTACGCCGAGCACTTCAACCTCTCGATTCAGCGCGAACTCTCGAAGTCAACCGTGCTGACACTCGCTTATGTCGGCACCGAAGGCCACCGTCTGATCACGCAAAACGACGCGAACCCCGGTTCTGCCGCACTTTGCAATCAGCTCACAGCGCAGGGCGCGATCGACGTCACCGCCGGCGGAACTCTCGGCTGCGGCCCGGGCAACGAAAACGACGTATTCCAGTTGCCGGCAGCCACTACTGCGGGTATCAACTGCGGCGACAGTACTGTCAAAGCAGCACAACCAGGCTGCGTCTACAGCACTCGCCAGACAATCCTGAGTCCCAACTTCTGCCCCGGTGGCGTGCAGGTTTGCTACGGCTCCAACAACACCAACACACTGACCGTCGCCAACTCCATCTAT
This sequence comes from uncultured Acidobacteriota bacterium, assembly GCA_963850795.1. GTDB lineage: Bacteria > Acidobacteriota > Terriglobia > Acidiferrales > UBA7541 > Acidiferrum. Next base: position 145,522 of record CAWKNS010000003.1, read on the forward strand.
AACTCGGCGCAAGTCACCCTGGAACGCAAAGCCAGCGACTGGACGTTCTTGGTCGCTTACACCTTCGCCAAGGGCATCGACGATGCTTCCGCCTTCAACGACCTGGTCAACTTTGCCGATCCGGGTATCAGCCGCGGCTTGTCGTCCAGCGACATCCGCCACAACTTCGTCGGCAGCTACGTATACGCCGTGCCGTTCGATCGCTGGTTTGGCAACGGGCCAAAGCGCCTGACCCAAGGCTGGCAGATCCAGGGCATCACCCGGTTCTCGACCGGCTTCCCCGTCCAGTTGAACCAGGGTGATGGCGACGCTTCGTTGTCCGGCAGCTCCTCGACCGACATGCCGAACCTGGTAGGGCCGGTTCAAACCGTGAATCCGCGCGATGCGAATCGCGGGCTGCCCAACCGTCACCGGTTGTTACTTCCTGCCGTCCGCCTTTGCCGTCAACACAGACTTGGGCACCTTCGGCACCGCCAACCGCCGTTTCTTCCACGGCCCCGGCTTTAACAACACCGACTTCGGCATCCTCAAGCGCACCGTGCTCCACGAGCACTATGCCTTCGATGTCCGTCTCGAATTCTTCAACATCTTCAACCATACGCAATTCAACAACCCCGGCGGCAACATCACCGGTTCGAGCTTCGGCATCGTGACCAGCGCGCGCGACCCGCGCATTGGCCAGATCAGCGCCAAGTTCTACTGGTAGTCGTTGGCTCGGACGTAGATACAAAGGGTGAGCGGGCACGAAGTCGGTGCCCGCTTCGCCTGTAAGGCCGTTGCGTCGACCCGGAATATCGATCAGAGTTAATCAGCGCGCTGCAACATCGCTCTCCTAACTCACTCGGTTACCGGCCTAGACGCCCCGGCCAGGACGGTTGGTAACGAAACAGGACGGACTTGTTGTTCTACTTCGGCAGTCGAACGGTGGTTCTGGTGGCGTCGGTTCTTCTCCTCTCCGCTCCGTGCTTCCCCCAAACCGCCGAAACCTATCGCAAGCAGGCCATCGAACTCTCGCGGCAAAAGTCTTGGGACTCCGCCATCGCCGACTACCATAAAGCCCTCGAACTCGAACCTAACGACGCCGACACGCACTACAACCTGGCGCTCGCCCTGAAATACAAAGGCGAGCCCAAACAAGCTGCTGAAGAATTCGAAGAAGCGATTCGCCTAAAACCAAAGTGGGCTGACGCACATTTCGCCCTCGGCGCTACACAATATCGAACTCGGCGACCAGGCGGCCGCGCTGAAGGAACTCCAAACCGCAGTTCAAATCGATCCCACAAACGTGAACGCCCGCGAACTCGTCGCCCGAATCGATCTGCAACAAAACAATCCCTCAGGCGCTGAAACGGAACTAAGGAGAGCTCTCGCCACCAAGCCGTCTGCCGAACTCCATTTCGAACTCGGTCTCGTCGAAGGTCAACTCGGCAAACTCGATCTCGCCGCAGCCCAATTTCGCCAAGCCATCGCGCTCAATCCCAAGTTCGCGCGCGCGCACGCCGTTCTCGGCGTTACGTTGCGCCGCCAGGGCAAGCACGTCGACTCACTCGCCGAATTTCGCAAAGCCGTCGCGATCGATCCCAATGATCCCGAAACGCAATACGATCTCGGCATGGAGCTGAAAGCCAGCGGCGACAATTCCGGCGCGGTCGCGGCCTATCAGCGCGCTATCGCTATCAAGCCTGACCTCGAGAAAGCCCACTACGCGCTCGGCATCGCCCTCCGTTCGCAAGGCCAGACCGACGCTTCAAACAAAGAGCTCAACGAACTCAGCGGCCTCCACGATTTCCGTACCCACCTCGCGCAAGCGAAGTTGCTCATCCTCAAGGGAGTCGATGCGCTAAAAGCAGAGCGCCTCGACGAAGCTCAATCGCAATTCGAAAGTGCAATTAAAGAAGCGCCTTCCCTTCCCACCAGCTACTACTATCTCGGCCTCACCCAAGAACGGAAAGGCGACGCCGCTCAAGCCCAAGCCAACTACGCGAAAGCCCTGGAACTCCAGCCCGACTACGCTCAGGTTCATTCGCGGCTCGGCCTCCTAGCGTGGCGTCAGGGCGATCAACAACACGCCATCGAGGAATTCCACCAAGCCGTCCTCGCCGATCCCGATCTCGCCGAAGCTCACTACAATCTGGGCTTGGCCTTCGCACAAGCCGGCCAGCCGCAGCAAGCCATCGCCGAATTGAACGAAGCTATCACTCTCGACCCGAAATATACCGACGCCCGCGTCCAGCTCGGCCTCGTCCTGAGCCAAAGCAACGACCTAGCTGCCGCCACCAACGTCTTCCGCGAACTCGTCCGCCGCGAACCAAATTTCCCCGAAGGCCACAACAATCTCGGCCTCATGCTCCTGCAATCGGGAGACGCCGTCGGCGCGCACGCGCAATTCGCCGAAGCCATCCGCCTCAAGCCGGAATACGCCGAGGCTCACTACAATCTCGCTCTAGCCCTGCATCAGGAAGGAAAGGAGGATGCGGCGCACGCGGAACTCGACAAGGCTTATGCAATCTCGCCCGAACTTCGCAACGCGCCCCACCCATAAGCAATGAAAACGATTCGAATCATCCTCATTCTTCTCGCACTTCCGCTCGCAGCGTTCGCCATCGACGTATGCCAGGTCACGCCGCCCACCGCATCACTCACCGTTCCCTATGTTTCGGGCTCGCCCCAACTCAATACCGATCCCCACTCTCCAACCTGGGCCAACGCATCGTCTGCTTGGATCGAAAAGGATTGCACCGACAAACTCAGCTACCCCGACCTCAAGACCGAAGTCCGCGGCTTCTGGACCGACACAGATCTCTATCTCCTCTTCGTCTCGCCCTACAAAGTCCTGAATCTCTGGCAGCCTGCCGACAACAGCAAAGACCGCCTCAAGCTTTGGGATAAAGACGTCGTCGAATTCTTCCTCGGCGACGACTGGCAGAACATCCGCCACTATCGCGAATTCGAAATTGCCCCCACTGGCGACTGGGTCGATCTCGCCATCGATCTCGATCACGACACCTACGGCGCCGAATGGAACTCCGGATTTCGAGCACCAGGGCCGCATCGACGAAGCCAAGCACATCTGGTACGCCGCCGCCAAAGTCCCGCTCAAGTCCGTCAGCGATCAGCGCATCAAGAACGGCACCATGTGGCGCGCCAATCTATATCGCATCGACGGTCTCGGCGAAGATCCGCAGCGCCATTTCATGTGCTGGCAGCAGACCTGCGTCGTCAATCGCGACCCCAATCACGTTCCCGAAAATTTCGGCACCATCATGTTTTCCAAGGATCCATCGCTCAGAGAAACACAAGAAATAATCCTCAGCCCGGAGAATCCGAATGATCACTCGTAACGGTTCGAATCGTCGCTCGTTCATGAAGTTGCTCGCCGCCTCGCCACTTCTGGCGCAGATCACCGCGAAGGATCTTTCCGCCAAGTCGCTCGCGGCGGTCGGCCTCTCGAAAGAGAATCCCTACGCTAAGATCGGCGTCCGCACCGTCATCAATTGTCGCGGCACCTGGACCTATCTCAGCGGCTCGCTCGAATTTCCCGAAGTCCGCGAAGCCCAGATCGAAGCCGGAAAGCACTTCGTGAACATGGTCGAGCTTCAGCAAGGTGTCGGCCGCAAACTCGCCGAACTCACCGGTGCCGAGTCCGGCATGATCACTAGCGGCGCCGCAGGCGCGATGGCTACTTCCACCGCCGCCTGCATGGCCGGTACCGACGGGGCGAAAATCTGGCAACTGCCCGACACCACCGGCATGAAGCACGAAGTCATCATGGTCGGCGGTCGCAGTGCGTTCGACAGCGCCATTCGCCTCACTGGCGCGAAGCTGGTCCTCGTCGCATCGCCCGACGAAATCGCAAACGCCGTAAACGACAACACTGCGATGATTTACACCACCGACCTGGGCGATAAGCTCGTCAAAGAACTTGCCATCGCGAAAGACAAAAAAGTGCCGATGCTGCTCGACGATGCCGCCGGTATTCCACCCGCGCAAAATCTCAAGCTCTACGCTCAGATGAAAATCGATCTCTACACTTTCTCCGGCGGCAAAGGACTTCGCGGCCCACAATGCAGCGGCGTCCTCCTCGGGCGCAAAGACCTCATCGAGGCCGGTCTGCGAAACTCCGCTCCGTGGGAAGGCGCCGTTTGCCGCGCGATGAAGGTCGGTAAGGAAGAAATCATCGGCTGCGTTACTGCCGTCGAGCACTGGCTCAATCTCGATGAGAAAAAGCAGGACGCTGAATGGCGCGCCCGCATCGACAAGATCGCCAAGCTCGTTGAAACCGTTCCCGGCGTCCGAACCGACGTGTTCGTGCCGGACGATGGCAACCGTTACCCGACTCTGCGCGTTTACTGGGACCTGGAAGGCTGGGGTTACAGCATCGACGACTGCGTCTTCGCTCTTCGCAAGAGTGATCCTTGCATTGAAGTGCTTGGTGCAGACAACCCGAGCATGGTTCCCGCCGTGCACGAGGGGATTCAGAAACCAACGCGCAAAGCGCCGCGTCCGAAAATCGATCACATCGAACTCGTCTCGATGACGATTCAGGACGGCGAGGAAATGATTGTCGGCAAGCGCCTGCGCGAACTTCTCGGCGAAGCGCAAAAGAAAGCCAAGAAGGCATGAGACGCCGTCTCTGCGTTGTCGCCAGCGTCGGTTTGATGGCGCTGGCAGCCGCCGGTGCACAAGCGCAAGCTCAAATAAAGCCGATCACGTCGAGCCAGGTCCCGGCAAAGCCCGACGCCCTCGGCTCTCCAGCGATCGACGCCGGAGATTACGTTTACGTCTCCGGCCAAGGCCCGCACGCGCCGACGGCAGCACGCCATCCGGCTTCACCGATCAGGTGAAGCAGTGCCTCGACAACATCAAATCTCTCGTCACCGCCGCCGGCCTCACGATGGATAACGTCGTCTACGTGAACGTCTACATGGACGACACGACCAAATACGCTGACCTCAACCAAGCCTTCGCCGCCTACTTCCCGCACGATCCGCCCGCGCGCGGCATCCTCGGCGTCGCCGCCAATCCCGATTCATCCATCCAAATCAGCGCGATGGCCGTCCGTGATCTCACCGGCAAGAAATCCGTCACGCCTCCAAACTACAAGCCAAACAAATCTTTCTCATGGGGTATGCTGACCCACGACCGCCTCTTCATCTCCAACATGCCGGGCATCGATCCCGCCTCCGGCAAAATTCCGTCCGATCCCGCCGAGCAAGTCAAACTCGCCCTCGACGGCCTCAAAGCCGTCAACGAAGCCGCAGGCCTCACGCTCGCCAACATGGTCTTCGTCAATCCCTATCTCACCGACGAAATTCCGCACAACGTGATGAACAAGGCCTACGCCGCTCGCTTCGAATTCGGCAACACGCCCGGCCGCGCCACCATCGAGGCTTCAAGCCTCCCCGAAGGCGCGCATATCGCCTACACCGGCATCTCCGTTCGCGAAATCAGCCAGCGACACTCCATCAAGCCGAAAAACATGCCGCCAAGCCCGACCGCCAGCCCCTGCGTCTTCGCTGGCGACACGCTCTTCTGCTCCGCAAAAAGCGGCTTCATCCCCGGCCCCAACCTCGGCATGTTCATCCAGGACGTCCCCAATCAAACGCGCCAAAGCATGCGCAATCAGCTCGACAATCTCGAAGAAGCCGACATGAAGTACGACACCGCCGTCTCGACCGTCATCTATCTCGACAATCTTTCCGAGACTCCCGACTTCGCCAACATCTACAAAAAATTCTTCGGCAAAGTCCTCCCGGCAACAACGGTCGTGCAGCAAATGAAGCCCGTCGATCGCAAGCCCGATGCCGAAGGCCACGTGCCCGAAGTCGAGCAATTCTCGATCTTCGCCGTCCGCAGCCATTCAAAGCAGTAACGCATACCGCTTCGAAAGCCAGCCGTAGGGGCACGGCATCGCCGTGCCCGTCTGAAGCTTAACTTGCTGTTACATCGCCATCCCGTCGGCGTTAAAATGCCAACCGCATTTGCAACACTCGCTTCTGCTCGCGCCCAAGGAGGAGTCTTGCTTCATCGCAGAATGTCATTTGCAGTTGTGTCGGTGTTTGTTCTCGCTTTGTTCGCATCACCACGCTCCGCTCGTGCTCAGCAATCCGCTCCCGCCGCTCCGCAACAAACTTACGAGGTCATCGTGCAAACCGGCGTCCGCATGGAAACCCGCGACGGCGTCACTCTCCGCGCCGACATTTACCGCCCCAAAGCCGAAGGAAAATTTCCCGTCATCCTGATGCGCACGCCCTACGACAAAAGCGTCGGCTGGGCCGCCGCTCCCGCCTATCAAGTCGCCGCACACGGCTACATCATGATCGTGCAAGACGTTCGCGGCCGTTACACCTCCGACGGCGAGTTCTACACCTTCCGCCACGAAATCGCCGACGGCTACGACGCCGTCGAATGGGCCGCAGCTCTTCCCTATTCGAATGGCAAAGTCGGCATGACCGGCGGTTCCTACGTCGGCGCCACGCAAATGCTCGCCGCCATCGCGAAGCCACCCCACCTCGCCGGCATCATGCCCACCGTCACCTCCAGCAACTATCACGCGAACTGGACCTACCACGGCGGCGCGCTCGAACAATGGTTCGATCAAAACTGGGCCACGCAGCTCGCCACCAACACAATGTGGAAGCTCATCGAAAAAGACACCAACGCGCTCGTCGGCACCGCCACGCTTCCCCTCACGCAATTTCCCGCCTTCAATTACGCGGCGCTTCCCGCCGGTGCAGAGATCACGAAAGCCGTCGCCCCTTACTATCTCGACTGGCTCGCACACCCCTCCTACGACGCCTACTGGAAGCAGTGGTCCATCGAAGAGCATTTCGCCGACGTCCAAGTCCCCGCTCTCCACATCGGCGGCTGGTACGACATCTTCCTCAACGGCACGCTCCGCAATTACATGGGCGTCAAAGCCCACGGCGGCAACGACGCCGCTCGCAACGGCCAAAAACTCCTCATTCAGATCGGCGGCCACGCCGGATTCGGCAAGAAAATCGGCGACGTCGAATTCGGCGACCACGCCATCGAATTCCCCCCAGGCCAGGTCCTCATCGACTGGTACGACTTCCTCTTCAAGGGGATTCAAAACGAATTCGCCACAGATAAGCCAGTCCACGTCTTCGTCATGGGCGAAAATAAATACCAGCAATTCGCCGACTGGCCGCCGCCCGAAATGCAAGCCACGCGCTACTACATCCATTCGAACAGCGGCGCCAATTCCCTCCGCGGCGACGGCTCTCTCTCCACCACCGCGCCGAAAAAAGAATCCGCCGACAAATTCACGTTCGATCCCGCAAATCCCGTCCCCAGCATCGGCGGCTCGCTCTGCTGCGACATGATTCACTACGAACCCGGCCCGCGCGATCAGCGCTCCGCCGAGGGCCGCAACGACGTCCTGGTCTACTCCACCAAGCCGCTCGACAGCGACCTCCAGGTCACCGGCCCCGTCACCTTCGAGGCCTATGTAAAATCCTCCGCCGTAGACACCGACTTCACCGCCATGCTCGTTGACGTCGCTCCCGACGGCTTCGCCAAAAATCTCGCCGACGGCATCCTGCGCATGCGCTACCGCGACTCCGACGAAAAGCCCGACCTCATCAATCCCGATCAGGTCTACAAAATCACCGTCGACCTCTGGGCCACCGCCAACACATTCCAGAAGGGCCACATCATCCGCCTCCAAGTCAGCAGCAGCAACTTCCCCCGCTTCGACCGCAACCTGAACACCGGCGCCGACCAAGCCACCAGCAAAGACTTCGTCACCGCCACCAACACCATCCTCCACGACGCCGATCACCCATCAGCTCTGGTGTTACCGGTCATCCCAACGTCCACAAAGTAATCGCCAAGCAAAATTGTGTAGGGGCGCAGCATTGCTGCGCCCCATGTCCGCACGATTTCAGCCAAGTGCGTTAATCCTCTGTTTAGGAACTTCGTCGTAAGCTACGTAAAGTGGTTTATACTGTGAAGTCCGTGCAGTGCAAAGAGACGATGAACACGCCAAAATTACAATCTGAGCGCCTCGTGGAGGCTGACAACGCTCGCGCCACCACAAACGAAACTATCGAGGTCCACAACCTATCGCTGAAAGAAGCACTCCATCTGGCGCTGCTGTCAATCCCGACTACTTCCCCGCAGGCCCCGCAAACCGAATCGCCTCGCTCGCCACAATCCCCTTACCTTCACGAATCGTCAGAAACTGATTCGCCGTAATCTTCTCCAACGTCTGCTTCGCCCCACTCGGCCAAACAATCTCGATCCTCGCAGGCAAAACTTTCCCCGGCTTCCCCAACCCAAACGTCACCGGCAGCTCGCTCTGCGACAAATAGCTCGACCCGCTCTTCACCATCCGCGTGATCCGCGCGCCCGTATTCGTCACCAACGTCACCCGCGCCCCAATCCCATCCCGATTCGACTTCACTCCCGCCAACTTCACCCGCAAAACATCATTCTGATTCCCATTCTCATTCCGCAACAACCGCGCCGGCCCATTGCTGGTAGTCACCACCAAATCCAAGTCCCCGTCATTGTCATAATCCGCGTAAGCCACTCCTCGCCCCACAACCGGCTTCTGAATCGCCTTCCCCAACTTCCCTGACACATCTTCAAATTTTTTATCCCCAAGCCCTCGATAGACTCCCAGCGGTTGCGCATACCGCACCGTCGGCTGCACCACCGCAATGTCGTCCGACACGTGCCCGTTCGCCGCCACAACATCCAGCAACCCATCCAGATCGTAATCCACAAAAAAACATCCAAACGTCAGCGCCCCCGAAGTCATCGCACCCAACCCCGACTTCGGCGCCTCATCCGTAAAAAGTCCGACTGCCGTCATTCCGATACAACGCCATGCTCTCGTTCGTAAAATTCCCAATCACCAAACCGAAATTGCCCGACCCATCGAAATCCGCTGCATCCACTCCCATTCCCGCGCGCACGCGTCCCGACTCGCTGAACGCAATCCCCGCCGTCAGCCCCGCCTCCGTAAACGTCCCATCGTGATTGTTGCGATAAAGTTTGTTCGGCTCCGTATCGTTCGACACAAACAAATCCATCCATCCATCGTTGTCGAAATCCAGCAACGCGACACCAAGCGCTTTGCTCGTCGGATCCCACAGCCCCGCCTTCTTCGTCACATCCTCAAAAACTCCGCCACCCTTGTTGTGATACAGATGCGAACTCTCTCCCTTGTATCTCTGCGGCGTGCAATACGACTTATTCTTGTTGTCCAGCGAACAATATTGATCGGTCTCCTCAGACCACTCGATGTAGTGCGTCACAAACAAGTCGAGCTTCCCGTCGTTGTCGTAATCCACCCACGCCGCGCTCGCCGAAAATCCCGGACTCGCCACGCCCGCTTTCGCCGTCACATCCACAAACTTCCCATTCCCCTGATTGTGATAAAGATGATTCGAACCCACCGCCGTCAAATACAAATCGTCAAAGCCGTCGTTGTCGTAATCCCCGACCGCGCACCCCATCCCGTACGTCTGCGACCGCAAGCCCCGCCGCGCGCGTCACATCCGTAAACGTCCCATCGTGATTGTTGTGGTACAGCGCCGGATACGACGGCCCGCCCGCCTTCTGCCCCGGCCAGTCCATCGAGTTGACCAGAAAAATATCCTGCCAACCATCGTTGTCGTAGTCGATGAAGCAAACTCCGCTCCCCATCGTCTCCGGCAGATACTTCTTCCCGAACGCTCCGCTGTTGTGTTTGAAATGAATTCCCGCCGCCGCAGTCACATCACTGAATTGAATCGGCCCCGATGGCCTCACATCTTGCGGCAAAGCGGCGGACGCAGTTGAAAACGCAGGAGCAGATGGAGGCGGCTCCGGCTTAGCCGTATCAGGTTGCTTTGCCGCGGTGTTCGAATCGGAAGCAGCAGGTGTCGTAGACGGTGCAGCGCGTTCCGCATCCGGCTTCGACGGACACCCAGTACTCAAAATCGCCGCCAACGCGAAGATCAAAAGCACCCTGTAGCCGCGATCGTTTCCCAGATCGCGGGGCTTAGATTCAACCTTACCCACTCCACAGCGACGTCCCAAATCCCTCATCCCGCAGGTCTTGCTCGATCCAATCTTCATGCCGTAGCGCGAGCCACCGACACGCTTTTCTGCGACCTCGACTCAAACCAATACTCGATCAGCAGCGCCGACGGCCCAACCAGGAACAGCGCATAAAATGGCGCATACACGACCTGATCGAGCCGCAAGACCATCTCCGCCAGCGCCACGATCGCCACAACGATCGCCTGCCACTTCTTCGACTTCACCGTCGTCTTCGGATCCGTAATCATGAAAAAAATAAACAGCTGATACATCGGCCCCGTCAAGGGTGCCACTTCCGACTGCCAGGGGCTTCCCGTGATCCAACTTCGCACAAACGCCAGCGCAATGAAGCACGCCACATAAGTTCCAGTGATATGAAACCGCTTCAGCCGCGCAATGATCACCGATCCCAAACACCAGATCACGATCATTGGCAGCAAATAATTTCCCCACTGAATGCTCAGTGTCGCCACCGTCTCCGGCGCCAAAAACACCAGCACCGCAATTCCAAAATTCGACGGATTCCAAATGTGCCGATTGTTCACCCGCAGCACATATTTCGACATGATCGAAACCACCGCGCACACGAAGTAGGGCCAAACGGCCGGCGACCGCACCAAAATCCCGACGCTGATTCCGCTGATGTATGCGCTGGCCAGAATTGGCCACTTGCCGAAATAGATTTTCGAGAGAATCAGTTCCGTAATTAGGCTCGCCACGATGGCGATGCCGGTCTTCTTGTAACTCTCCAACATTCCGAACGACAAATTTCCAACCACCAAAATCGTCGTGATAAACATCGGCGCGATGTACTTGTTGTCGAGGCTAAAAAACTTGCCCCAGTTAAATGGCGCCTTTTCCGCCATCGCGCCGTTCATCGTCACAGCCTGTCCGCTCATGACGGCTCCTTCACCGCATTAATCTCGCCTATCTTCGTCAAATCCGGCGTCAGCGTCTGCGTCTTCCCCGACGGCCACCGGATCACAACCTTCTCAATCTGCGGCGTCTTCCCCAGCCCAAAATGGATTCGCCGCTGATTCTGCGCCGCAAATCCGCTCCCGCCCGACACGGATTGCACCTGTTGCTGCCCATTCCAATACACAGTCAACTGCGCCCCGATCGCACTCCGGTTGCTCGCCGTTCCTTCCAGCGCAAATTCAATCCACTTGTTCTCGGGCGTCACGGTATTCTTGTAAATCAGCAGCGGCCCGCGCTCATTCGCCACCACCACATCCAGCGCTCCCGTGTTCCACAGATCCGCGAAGGCCACCGCGCGCCCATCGAAAGTATCCGTCGCGCCCGCCGACTGCGCCACGTCGATAAACTTTCCGCTGCCATCATTCAGCCACAAATGCTTCGATTGATATCCCGACAAACTCCGCCCTTCCATCGCCGGCCAATTTTTCGCATCCTCAATAATCAGCGCGTGTCCGCCCGCGATCTTCGAGAAGTCGTACCAATAACTCTTGTTCCGGTCGAGCGACACATACCCGTTCGTCAGATACAAATCCAGCGTCCCATCATTATTCAAATCGCCGAACTGCGCGCCAAAACTCCACCCGCCAATCTCCACGCCAAATTCCCGCGCCAAATTCTCAAACTTCAATTCGCCTGAGCTCGTGCCTTCTTTCGGCACCCACAAATTGTTTCCCTGAATCAGCACGCCCTCTTCCGAAATATTCGAAACATAAACCGAATACTTCCCCTGATTCATGATGTCGCCAAAGCTCGCATTCATCCCGCTCTTCGGCGCAAATCCAACCCCGGTCGCCTCGCCCGCTTCATGAAACTTCTTTCCATCGTTCAAATAGAGTTCCGACACTCCATAATCGTTCGACACGAATAAATCCGGATGCCCGGTTCCGCGCAAATCCGCCGCAGCCGCCGCCAGCGCCCACCGCCTGCTGCTGATTCCCTCTTTCTCGCTGACCTCTTCAAACTTGCCGCCACCCAAATTGTGAAATAGATATTTCCGCCCGCCGTTTTTCGCGTACTCAAAGCTGTCCGGCATCATCTTCGTGGACGCAAGATGCCACAAATCCGTGTTCTCGTTGTAATAACCGCCGATAAAGAAATCGAGCAGCCCATCGCCATCATAGTCAAACCAGATCGCCGTATTCGCATTCACCCACGGCGGCAATCCGACTTGTTCCGTAACGCGTGTGAATCCCTTGCCAGCATCGTTGTGAAATAACTCCGGCTTCCCCCATTTGATCAGCAGCAAATCCTCATAACCGTCGTTATCGTAGTCGCCCCACACGGCACCCATCGACACGCCGGTTCCCGCGCGATTCACATCCGCGATGCCCAATTCTTCGGCGACATCCTTAAATGTCCCGTCGTGCTGATTTCGGTAAAGCGCATTCTTCTGCCCTTCTTTGCTCGTCGTCACGTAAATATCCGGCCATCCGTCGTGATCGAAATCCACGATCGACACCGACGCGCCCATCGACGCCACCTGCGGCATGATGTGGTTCAAGCGCGGATCGAGCACCGGCGCCTGGTGCACAAAATCCACGCCCGCCGACTTCGACACTTCCTGCAAATAAAATCCATGCCGCGCCAAGGCCGACGCCGCATCGAGCCGCGTCTTTGATTCCGCGCGGCTCGATTCCACTCTTCTGATGATCAGCGGTGAAAATACGAATCCAGCGAAAATAACCGCCAGGATAATTCTTGCGAGCGGGCCCCGTTTCACTTCGTCCCCGTTTCCCTCAATGAATTCTGAAATACGAACGGTGTGATGTAGCGTGTGTGATAGTTCTGCCAGTCATCCGGATGGTGCTTGTAGACATATTCGTCTTCCAGCGCCCCCGGCGGCGTCACGTACAAATCCTTCGCGTGATACGGCAGCGGCAGCACGGTCTTCGAGAACGTCGAATTAAAGTCGCCGTCCTTAATCCAGCCATCACCAACCAAAACGAAATCGCGCACATATCCCGTGGGCGGCGCCTCTTGCTCCGGGAATCGCAACGACAACTCATCGCCAGAATTCACGATCACGTATCGATCGTCGATTTGCGAAAGCAGTTCCTTCACGTCGCCGAATCGCGTGTAGTACCCGATCAAATCGCGCCACTTCGCTTTCGTCGATTCGATCTGATTGTAGTTGGGCACTTCGGGAGCCGGCGCATTCGGATCAGGATGCTCGATCACCGAATACCCGCGATAGTGCAAATCCGCCACATTCGCATCGAGAGTGACTGCGCGAGTCGGCGCAGAAGGCGCGCCCTCCGCCCACGTGATGCAGTCCCAATAAATTTCCAGATTCGTCCGTATCCGCACTTTCCGCGGCGTCCCCGGCTTGAACGCATCGGTCAGATCGAACACGACTGTCTTCTTTCGCCCCGCTGGAAATCCTCGATTAGTTTCCGCCGGAGCCGCGATCCATCCGCCGTTGCCGTCCGGAACTTCGATCGTCATTCCCTTCGCGTGCCAGCGATCACCCTGCGTGATCGCCACGTTCAGCGAAGACTCCGTATCGTGAATCGATCCTTGCCCGATTAAATACAGCGGCCCCGAAGTCGGCACGTCCTTGCCCAAATCCACTTCGAGATAGTGGTCGCGCGTGATTCCCTGAAACTGTCCTTTCCCAAATGACGACAGCGCGCGCCCATCAAGCTTGCTCACCAACTCCGTCACATCTTTGCCCAGATCATCTGTCGCCAAGGCAATCGGATGCGGCGTCTTCACCGTCGTGAACTGCAATTTCGGCGGCGGAATCGAGAATCTCTCATCAACATAAATCTCGGTATTCGCCGGATGATCCACCGTCATCAGCGCGATGCGGTCGTAGTAGTAGACCTCCCAAAGCTCCGCCGAAATTCGCAAATCGTAGTAGCCATCGTGCGGCACGAGCTGATCGCGCCCGATCTTGTACCACTCACCGGTCGTCGCAATCTTCGCCGTCCCTATCGTGTTGATGCGCAGCCCGATCGCCGAGCCCCATGGAACCGCATCCTTCACGAAGTTCATCTTCGTGCCATTCCACGCAAACAAAAACGGACACGACGCTTTCAATCTCTGCTCAGTCACAACTTCCTGATCCGCATTCACGCCGAATTCCGCGCGCACCGTTCCGTTCGGCCACACGACGCGCACCACTTCTGCCGTCGTCTGATTCCCCAATCCAAAATGCACTTGCGGCCCATCAATCGGCTGCTTCTGCACCAGCAATCCCGACCGAATCTCGATCTCCCCGCCAATGCCAAACGGATTGATTCTCTGATCGCCAACGGCCTGCACCGCATGCGGCCGAATCACCTGCCAGTGATAATTCTTCGACCCTTGCTCGTTCCCTGCACCGCCGCGCCCGAAGCATCAAATCCAACCAGACTCAATCTCCCGCCGCTATTCAAATCGCCGACATCGAACACCGACGCTGGCGCGGGCGCGATCGAGCAGCGTGAATTTCGCTTCCGCATCGCCAAGCCAGATCATCGTCCCGCGGGCGGCTTCGATACCGTTCGCCTCGCCATTCCCGACGCTGCTCAGAATCAAATCCATCGCGCCGTTGTTGTCTAGATCCGCGACCTGCAATCGCACTTCGCCGTCGAGGCATTGCGTTCCATCCGGAATCTGCACCAGCGGCGTCACACTCCATCCGTTGTCTTCGCGATACGAAACCGTCGCAATCGTTCCGGTCGACTCGACTGCCAGCAAATCCAGAATGCCATCGTTGTCCGGGTCGGCGACTCCCAGTGCTTTCACCGTCGGCAAATTGTCGGGCAATTTCACTTCGCGAAATTGGCCTTGGCGTTCGTTGTGAAAGATGTGCAGTTTTTCTGCGCCGTCGATGATCGCTGCGTCGGCGTTTCCGTCTCCATCGAAATCCGCCCACGCGAATCCGCGCAAGCCTGAAATACCCGCGAACGGTTCGATTTCCTTGAACGTGTCGTCGCCGTTGTTACGCAGCACTTTCGGCGCGCCATCCTTCGTTCCCATCACGATGTCTAGATCACCGTCCGCCTCAATATCCGCCGCCCACGCACCGGTGTAAGTGACGTTCGTCACGCTCTTCGGCAGCTTTGTCGCCGCCGTCACATCCGTAAATTTTTTCGGCGCGTCCTGCCGCATGAAGCGGACGCCGCTCGCGCCCGCCAGCACCAAGTCCGTCTTGAAGTCGTAATTGAAATCGACCTGCAAAACGGATTCGGGCAGCAACACGTCTGAAGCTTTCCCGGGAAACGGGAAGCTCGCGCCCGAGGACAATTTCACTTCGCGCGCGTTCGCAAATCCCGCGACCGGACTGCCCGCGCTTTGAAGTTGGACTGCTCCGACCCAAGTCCACTTTTCGTCGCCCTTCGCGCCGGGCGCCGAGATCGGCTTGGAGTCGAACGCGAGCGTTGTATCCGCCGGAGCCGGCGAGAAATCCGGCGTCTCCGTCCTCAGAAAATGGGTAAAAGGTTCGGCTTCTTCGCCTGCGGGCGCTTTCAGCACGGCCAAACTCTCGCGAAATTCCGCGACGCGCATCAGCGTATTGCGCAGAAACACGGTGCGCGTTGCGGCCGGTTTTACGTTCGCTCCGTCTGCCGCAGCTTGCAGAGCTGCGAGTTGCGCCTTCACTTCCGGCGGCCAATTTGTCGAACGTGCCGTGACTCTTGCGAGTGCCGACTTCACCGTGACGGCATCCCCGCTCTTCGCCGCCGTTCGCACCAATTCCAGTTGCGCCGCGAGATTGTCTGGCTGCGCTGCCAAAATTTTCTGGATCAACTGCTCGAATTCGGCGTCACTGTCCGGGCCTGCTTGGCGCTCTACTTCTTCCGCCAACTGATACGCCGCGCGGTAATTTTTCGGATTCAGCTCCACGGCTTTCCGCCAGTCTGCAATCGCCGCCGCCGAATTCCCTCGCCCGCTCTCTAGATATCCGAGAATCTGGTACATCCGATCGTTGTCCGGAGCAAGTTTGCGTGCGCGCTCCATCCGCTGCGCCGCATCATCGAGTTTCCGTTGGCGCAGGGCTAAGACGCCCCAGTTCGCCCAGCCAGCAGGTTCGCCAGACGCCATCTGCGTAACAGCCGAAAGATTCTTTTCCGCGTGAATGTCGTCGCCGACCTGCAAAGCGCCCAGTCCGATGTAAAACGCCGAAACAACCTTCGCGTATTCAGCCGAGTCTTTCTTGGGCACGCCTCCGCCGCCGCAAGCTCCGAGCCCCAATGCGATTCCACACAGCAATGCGCCACTCCTAAGCACCGCACCACGGCGCTTCGCCACACACATCCACCGACAAACGGGCTTTTCGCTTTTCAATTTCTCTCTCAATCGTTGAACGGTCCCCACCCCATTCACCGGTTCCCTGGCAAGTAAGCGTTGTCCACCAGTTTCTCACACCAACAAATCTCGTCGTAAGACAATCTATCCCTGCGCTGCCTCTACTACGCGCGATCGTCGCCGCTTCGTCATCATTTTGAACCACAGAAATCCAACCGCCAGAAACGGCAGCGCAAACAGCAACAAATCCCATCGTCCATAGCCCGGTGGTGTGGCTTCCACTTGCGCCATTGCCTCGGCGTTGCCTTCCGCACTGGTCAGAATCAGCCGCACTTTCCAAATCTCGTCCTGATCGAACTGCACTTCATTCTTGAACTCAGGCTGCGTGCGATTTTTCTCGACCCACATCGGGTAGACGACTTCGGCAAGCCTTCCGCTGACCGGCGCTACTCCGATGGAAAATTTCAGATCCCTGGGGAGTTCCTTTCCCCGCTGTGGATTGATGAGTACGAAAAACGTTCCTGTCCCGACATCCGGATGCGTCCACAACGATAAAACAACTGGGCCGACGGTCTGGTCGCTGATGATCGGAAACGGCGGCCCGTTATGCGCAAAGGCTGGCTGCGCGCACAATCCCAACACCAGACTCAACACGAGCGCAATCCTCTCGACGCGTCGCGCGATTCCAGCGGCATGGTCTCGCAGCAAGCCGAATCCGCAGCCAACAACCTTTGCCAAACTCATCCCCCCATCAACGTCGCGCGCATTTCCATTGGCTGAAACATCAGCCACACCGACGCTGCACAAATAATTACAGCCACAGCGGCCCAAGGCAAGAACGCGCGCATCGGATGCTCCGCCGAATCTTCACCTGCCAACTGATGTGCAATTACGAGCGAACCAGCAAATCCGAGAAACAGAAATCCCAACTCGATCGGTTGTACGTAGCGCGTCGCCAAACCCGTCCACGTCCATCGCGGCACACCCAGCGAAATTCCAATGCTGGCAGCCGCCGATTGCGTCACCGGTACGATCGTGAGCAACCCAGTTAAAAAGTGAAATCCATAATGCGCCAGCCACATCCCGAATCCCAGTGGAACCAAGGCATAGCTGTATCGCACTGCCGACGGCGTTATCGCCGCGCTGTTTCCCTGAAACACGCGCGTTAGCCACGCTGCGCTTCCGAGCAGTGCCATTGGCCCGACTACGAGGAACGCGAAGAAGATGAGCCCGAGAACTGGCGCTTCTTGGCTTACGTGTAGAAGCTTCTCGAGCCACTCCTCAAGCACGTAAATCGGACTCACCATTCCGAACGCATTGATCAGCGCCCCGAAGCAAAAAACGATGACGAGCGCCGCAATGTCTTTCCGCTTCGAGAAATATCCGATGCCAGAGCGAATCGACTGTGACGCCAACTCAAGTCCGGGCAAGCGGCTCGAGATCCCTACGTTGTCGTGCGGACATGCGTGGACGCAGTCGAGGCAAAACGTGCAGTCCATGTTCCCGACTTTGCGCGGCTGAAACAGCGCTAGTTCGCATCCGCGCTGCAAGATCACAAGTCCGTTCTTCCCGCTCCCCGCGTGCGATTGAGTCGGGTTCGTGTTTCGTGTTGTGGGTGACTCCGCTCGCCGTCCGCGAATACAGTCTTTGGTCGTACAACGATCGCAAATCGAATGTTCGCGCACCTTCACTTCCAGCGGTGACAGTGTTGAAGCGATGAAGTTGAATTGTCCGATGGGGCAAACAAATTTGCAGAATGCAGCGTGCTTGAAGAGTGCATCGACGGCGAGCGCGGCGACGAAATATCCCAAGGCAAGCGCTGCGGTCCAGTAAGGCGAAGACCACAAATCAAACAACTCATAGACAAATAGGATCGCAATCAGGAGAGCAACCGAAATCCACTTGTTCCGCAACGCTTGCGGCCAATTCCATCGCGGCGTAAAAAATTTCCGCGCAGCGTTGCGCACCAGAATGAACGGACACGCGAAGCAAAAGAAATTCCCTGCGGCGAGCAACACAAAAACAAGCACGCCGCGGAAATAAACCCAACTCAAAACCGTCGCGAGATTCTTGGGATCGAGCTGCGTCCCAAAAAACCCGTGCAGAATCATGACGACGGAAATAACGAACAGCGGAATCTGCAGCAGTGTTCGCGAATGCTTCCACTTCAGGAAGTCGCCGACGATCGGCCAGCGCAGCACATCGACTTCGTCTGCGTCGCGCCGAGCGACAGTTGGATTGGCGCGAGCGGTTGACACGCTATTTATTTTCAGCGGCAAGAAGTTTTAACGATTCGGCCGCTGGATCGAAGCTAATGTTTACGCTGCCGCCTTCGCATCTGCAGCCTTGTGGTGCTTGTCCCACTCGCAGGAGCAAACGGACAAACCCTCTTCTCCCTTTGGCGGGAACATGTGGTAGTACATGCCGATCACCATGGGGATGAAAACGATCGTGTTGTAGAAGAGGTGAAGTTCCACGCGTGGGAAAACGAGTTGAAGCACGCTGGTCGGCACCGGCTTGCCCCAAAAATTGTGATGAATCGTCGCCTGCGTGATCAGCAGGAAATGTTCGATGTGATGCCAGAATTGAATGACGAGGGCGACTGTCCACCACGTTCTGCCACGTCCGGTGAAACCTTTGCGGAGAATCCAGATGCCGGCGAGCATCACGACCGCGTAACCGTAGTGCAGAGTTTCGGATTTGATCAACCACGGATACCACAGTCCGACGATGCCATTGGCCTTCGGCCGCGGCCAGCCCATCACGAAGATCTGGTAAGCCTGGACGAGATGCTCGCCCCAGTGTGCGAGGACGATTGCCATGAAGATTTGCAGGGCCCGCTCATGCCAAACGGAATTCAGCTTGTCGTAGAAGCTGGCTCCGGCTTCGGCTGGGAAATGCGCGCTTTGGATTGTTGGTGTTGAAACAGCCATGCTCTCCATCTCCTGACCTGAATTTTGTTCAAGATAGACGGGTTCGGGGTTTCTGGAAGCTTGCTACTTCGGAACTCCATCCATCAATAGTGCATTTATATTAGGACTCTTTGGCGTTGGATTTCCACAGATACGTTTTCGTCCAACCGGTTTCAACTCCCTTCCATGAGGGCGCGAAGTATAGGCTTGCCGCGTGGCTATCCGGTTCGCCAAACTTGTAGGACGCTTCAAATTCATCACTGAGGGAAACAGAACATGGCAGACGCTAGCGTTGCAAATCAGAAGAAGATTCTTGGGAATCAGGCGACGATTATCGCTAACCAGAAGGCCATCAAGGCCAATCAGGAGACAATCAAGAGGAACCAGGCGGCGATCCTGAAGAATCAGGGATTGCTGACCACGATCGTTGCGAATCAGAAAAAGATCTTGGCGAAGTTGGGGTAGTTCTCGCGTAAGTCTGCGTTCAGATTTCGGGGGGAGCGGTGAACGTCCGGACTTGAGGGCGCACCCTCCCCCCGGGGTGTTTTTGCGCAAGGATGTGATTCTAATAGAGTTAAGCGCGACAAAAGTGCAAGGATGTGATTCTGAAGGGGTTACGGGGTTTGAGGCGATGTTCACGAAGGACTATCGCACGGATTACCTCATCTGTCAATAGTATTGTCTGAGTTATTCGAATCAGGTGCCGTAGTTCAACCAAGTCGCACGTCGTTCGAATCCATCGCACAGCCGGCTTCAGCGCGATTTGAGAGCTCGAACCCACAACTACGGATTTGTGACTTTTACGCCGGTGGCGCCGAGGACCTTGCCTTCGTTGGATTCCTGGACGAATGCGATGATGCGAAGGTTTTTGGCATCGGTATCCGGTTTCAGTTTTAGCGTGACGTCTTGAGAGAACTGCTTTCCTTTGTCGAGCTTGCCGACTTTGCGTAGTTCTTCGACGACGGCCACGTGTTGGAGTTGCTTGCCGGAATTTTCGCCGGCGGATACTTGCGATGCGGCGTGATCTAACGCTACGGCTACCCAGACGGTGCCTCCGTGTTTTTCCGCGCCTTCGGCTTCGACTCTTACTTTGAGCTGCTGCGATGGCGCGTCGATTGAGGCGGAGGCGATGCGCACGGGTATTTTTGGCGCCTTGAGTTCCTTCGCGAAGGTCTGCTCGATATCGGAACTACTTCCCTTCAGTTCGACGTAGCCGTCCACCACCATTTGCGGGGTGTAGGCGGTTTGGAGATTGAGGGCGCGGACGTAGCCATTTTGCCGGTCGGTAAATTGGGAAGAGGAATATTTGTCTTTCCAGCCGTCGTGGTCCCAGTAGTCGACGTGTTCGCTTAGAACGATGAGGTATGCGCCGGCAACCGGTTGGGTTTCGTCCATGCGACGGACGAATTCATCTACGGGCGGGCAAGAGGAGCAGCCTTCGGAGGTGAAGAGTTCGAGGAGGATTGGAACGCGTGGTTGCTCGGGAGGCGTCGCGGGTTGGTTGGCAGCGAGGGATGGGGAGAGAAACACAGGAGTGACCAGTAGTAGTAGCGGAAGAACGAACGCGCGCGTGGCACGAAGTTGAAACAAAGGTGCTTGGCCCTGACGCCGGGCGGAGCGTGCCCCGCCCCTACAAACTCCCGAAGCGTCCGAGGTTTTGCGGTTGAGATCGTCGATCTTGTCGAATGTTGGTGAATTCATTTTGGTCCACCCGAACTGGTCACTCGCTTAGAGAACTTGATTCATTAGACGCTTTAAAGTCAAAACCCGCACCCTCTAAGACCTGAGGGTGCGGCACCCGAAGAAAGACATTCAAGGAAAAACAGAGCGTGCCGGGATTCTTACGGCTGGGCAAACTGGGGCGCTGCATTGCTGCGCCCCTACAACTGTTTGCTGCGCCCTTTAAAGGGGTGTCCCGCTCGCGCTGGTTAGGCGCGAGCGGGTCGAACCGCGTATTCGCCGTGGGGGGCTTAGAAGTAAATTTTTCCTCCAAGCTGGAAGACACGCGGGTCGAAGGCCGAAGTAACTTGTCCAAAGTTAGAGGAACCCAGGCCGTTGCTGACCTGATTGAATTCGGTGTGGTTCCAGGTGTTGAAAGATTCGACGCGGATCTCGAGCCGGCTGCCGCGAGTCTCGCTGAGCACGAAGCTCTTAAAGAGCGAGATGTTCCAGTTGTCGCGACCGGGGCCGCGGAGCGAGTTGTGTCCCGCGTCGCCGAACGAGCCAACCGCGGGCAGCACGAAGGACGAGGTGCTGAACCACTCGCCGACGGTGTGCGGATAGCTGACGGAGCCAACCTGGTCGGGACGGTTGTTGGCGTTGGGCAGGGCGTTGCCGCTTTGCCCGCCGGTGAGTTGCGGGTTGATCGGGAGACCCGAGGTCAGTGTGACGATGCCGGAAATTTCCCAGCCGCCAAGCGTGCTGCGCAGGAGACGATGCTCGGTGTGCCGGAAGACCGGGATGTCGTAGATGAAGTTGACCGAAGCGTTGTGCGTGCGATCGTAGCCGCCGGGGCCGACGTCGTAGAGCCAACCGGCGTATGGGTTCGAGACGTTTTGCAAATCCTGTCCGCCGTTGCCGGCGCCAGGATCGATGGTGCGCGACAGCGTGTAGAAGGCGCGCAGGGTGAGGTCCTTGCCGACTTGCGAGCTGAGATCGATCTGCAAGCCGTTGTAGTGCGAGTTGGCTTCGTTGGTCGCTAGATTGATCGAGTGATAGCCGGGATATGGAAGACCGGCAGCCGTGTTGTAGTTCGCGCCGCCGATGCCATTGATGATTGGAATCAACGCAGCCTGATCGGGAAGGTTGACTTCGCGATAGTCGTTCTGGAAGCGATTGGTATTGCCGACATACGCGATGCCGAGGACCGACCGCGAGCTGAGCTGGCGCTGGACGCCGATGCTCCACTGATAGCTGGCGGGCTGTTTGTATTCGTTGACGGCAAGACCGGTGATGGTGGCCGGGTTGATCGGCAGCGCCGCGGCTGTGCCGGTGGCGAGCGAGAGGCTAGGATTCACGAACTCCACTGGCCCAGGCGTGTTCACTTGGAAGCTGAACGGAATGTTCGGGCCGGCGTTGTACATGTCGTTGCCTTGAATGCGCTCGTACATGATGCCGAAGCCGCCGCGAACGACCATTTTGCCGGAGCCCGTAAGGTCATAGGCGAAGCCGAGACGCGGACCGAAGTTTGCCCAGTGATTGTTCACAAGGCCCTTCGGTACGCCGTTTTGCTCGGGGATGCCGATGCCGTTCAGGTAGAGAGGAATGCCGGCGAGGATCGGATTGGGGCTGGTGCCGAGTCCGGGGCTTGTCGGATTGATCGTGCCGTCCGGGTTAAGCAACGCAGCGTTCGCTGGGTTGTAGAGCGACGGATAGAAGTTGCCCATGCGGTCGTTGGCTTCGTAGGTGTGCGGAACGCCATCCCAGCGGACGCCGAGGTTCAGCGTGAGCTTGCGATTGACGCGCCAATTGTCCTGTACGTAGGCGGACCAAGAGACGTTGTTCCACTTGCCCTGATCTTGAACGGCGAGTTCCTGGTAGCTCTTGGCGTCGCCGAGAAGGAAGTCGGCGAAGTCATTGCCAGTGAAGGTCCCGTCGAAGTTGAAGCCGCCTTGCGTTTGGCCGAAGAGGTCTTGCGACTTTTTATAGAGCGCCCAGCCGAAACCGGTTTTGATCTGGTGCGCACCCTTGGTGATGGAGACGTCATCGCGGAGCTGATAGTCATCGGCGACGTTTTTCCACGGCCAGCTGGAGATTTCGAACTGCGTGCCGGTCGAGCCTTTGAGGTCAATGTTAGGAATGCGATCGAGATTGTTCGTGCCGGTGAAAATGCGCGAATTGGTTGAGTCGTAGCCGGCGGGAAGCGCGAGGCTGCTGAGGCCGGAGCCAGCGAACGGAACGATGTTGATGCGATTGCCGTTGTAGTTGAAGGCGACTTCGTTCAGCAGGTTGGGGTTGATGGCGTATGTCGCATGCACGACGGCGCTGTAAGACGGGTTGCCGAAGGTATCGCCGACCGTCGGGATATTCGCGCCGCTCCACTGGCTGATCGGGAAGCCTTGCGAGACTTGTTCCGCGATGAAGTGACCAAACACCGAGAACTTGCTCGTGAAGTTGTGATCGATGCGAACGATCTCTTCCTTCAGGTTGGTAGGCGCCGTCGCCGGGCCATTGAAGATGTTGTTCGCGGACGTCGGCGCCGGGAAGATGCCCGCACCGAGCAGCGCGGTCGAATTCGGGCTGATCATGCAGGTCGGGATGACATTGCCCGGGAACGGATTGCCCTGCACGATTCCTGCGGGAAGAACGCCGCCGGGGCAATTTTGCGCGAGCACGCCTGCCGAAACCTGATCGGCAGCCGGAACGAGAATGGGTTTTGCGACGCTTCCGAAGTCGCCGCCGTAGGTCGATGGGTTGGGTACCGGCTGTCCGGTTGTAATGCTGCCCTGAATCAGGCGGCGCCACTCCATGTTGTAAAAGAAGAAGGTTTTTTTGCGGTCGCGGTTGTAGAGCTTGCCGAGAGTTACGGGACCGCCAACGTTGAATCCAAAAACGTTCAAGCGGAGTTCCGCGACGGGCGAAGGAGCCGGGTTGAAAAAACCGCGCGCGTCGAGCGCGTCGTTGCGATTGAATTCCCAGGCCGACGCGTGAAGCGTGCTGGAGCCAGACTTGAGAACCATCGTCATCGTGCCGCCTGACGAGAGCCCGTAGTCGGCGCTGTAGTTGGACGTGAGAGCGCGGAATTCGGCGATCGCATCGCTGGACGGAGCGATGCTCATACCACCCGCGCCCCCACGATCGTCGTCTTCGCCACCGTCGAGGAGATAGATATTGTGGTTCTGGCGCATGCCGTTGAATTCGACGCTGGCATCGCCACCGACCGGAGTGTTGACTTCGCCGGAGGACATGCCGCCAGCGCCGATAGCGCTGGAAGCGCCGGGAGTGAGAGCGGCGAGCTGATACATGCTGCGGCCGGCGACAGCGATCTGAGAAATTTGTTGGCCGGTGATGACGTTGCTTTGTTCACCAGAGTCGGCCTGAACGCGAATCGCGTTGGCTTCGACGGTGACGGTTTCCTGGGCGCCGCCGAGTTGCATCTGGAAGTCGATACGAGCGCGGTCGCCGACCTGAAGGACCACGCCTTTCTGTTCGGCAACTTTGAAGCCGGAGGCTTCGGCCTTGGCGTCGTAGTGACCGATTTTGAGTTCGGGAAGAACGTATTGGCCGGCGTCGCTGGTTACGGCGCTGTGTACGAGACCGGTTTCGAGATTGGTGAGAGTGATTTTTACGTTTGGAACGGCGGCTCCGGAGGGATCGGTGACGGTGCCGACGATAGTGGCGTCCTGTGCCATCACAGACGATGAGAGACAGAGAAACGCCAAAGGCAGGATTACAAGATAAAGAGATCGGATGCGGCTTAGAGCATCGAGGCTCTTGGGCATCCGTAAGGATGAAAACATTTCTTTCCTCCACACCCCGACGAAGATTGAGTTTGGTATTGCGACCGGCCTCTCGCGCGGCCGGTGTGTTGCCGTTGGAGTTACGGTAGGGTGGGGAGTGGTCTGTGGCAATATCCACTTGATTGAAATTCGATATGACCACTAAAATATCGTTCATGCCACAAGTACAGAATGTTTCCGACGGGCTCGCGCCGATCCTGGCGATCGATCGAAAAGAAGCGAAACCGCTTCACAAGCAGATCTATGACGGGTATCGCTCGGCGATTGCGGAGCGGAATCTACGCGCGGGGCAACAGATCCCTTCGACGCGGGACTTGTCGCGCGAATTGAAGATTTCGCGAATACCGGTGCTGACGGCGTATGCGCAATTGCTGGCGGAGGGATATTTCGAGACGCGGGTTGGCTCGGGGACGTTTGTGTGCAGTTCCCTACCGGATCAGCCGCTGCCGCGAGGCGAGTCGAATGGTCATGGGCGAGCGGCGGCGCCTCGTGCGAAATCGGGGCTGGAGGCAGGATCGCGGCGGATTTCGAAGCGGTCGCAGCTCATGCCGAAGCATCAGGTTGAGCCGTGGTTGCGCGGGGTTGGCGCGTTTGGGCTGAGTCAGCCGGCGTATGACCAATTTCCGACGCAGATTTGGTCTTCGCTGGTGACGCGACACAGCCGTGGGAAAGGTGCGCACTCACTGCACTACGGCGGGCCGATGGGATATGAGCCCCTGCGCGAGGCGATCTGCGTTTATTTGCGGACGGCGCGCGCGGTGAAGTGCGATCCGTCGCAGGTGATGATTGTGTCGGGGTCGCAGCAGGCGCTGGAGATTTCCTCGCGTGTAGTGCTCGATCCAGGAGATGCCGCGTGGATCGAGGAGCCGGGATATTGGCTGACGCGAAGCGTACTAAAGGGTGCGGGCGCAAAGATGGTGCCGGTGCCGGTGGACGAAGAAGGATTGAACGTGGCGGCGGGAGTTCGAATGAAGCGGAAGGCGCGCGCGGCATTTGTTACGCCGTCGCATCAGTATCCGCTGGGAGTGACGATGAGCGCGTCACGGCGGATGCATTTGCTGGATTGGGCGCAGCGCGCGGGGTCGTGGGTGATTGAGGATGACTACGACAGCGAATACCGCTTTGAGAATATGCCCATCGCTTCGCTGCAAGGTTTGGATAGCCATTCGCGGGTCATATATATAGGGACGTTCAGCAAGACGCTGTTCCCTTCGCTGCGGCTCGGGTATGTCGTGGTGCCGGTGGATCTGGTGGAGCGATTTGTCGCGGTGCGGCATGCGCTGGATTTGACTCCGCCGTATTTGCAGCAGGCGGTGTTGAACGATTTCATGCGTGAGGGACATTTTGCGCGGCACATCCGGAAGATGCGGGCGCTGTACCACGAGCGCCGGACTGCACTGGTGGAGAGTTTGGAGCGGGAGTTCGGCGGGGAGATGGAGATTTGGGGAGCGCAGGCGGGGATGCATCTGGTGGCGGAGTTAACCGGGGATCGCGAGTGGGATGATGTGGCGCTTGCTGGGGAGGCGGCGAAGAAGAAAGTTTGGTTGTGGCCGTTGTCGCCGGCGTACATCGGGGAGAAGAAGAGGCAGGGCTTTATTCTGGGGTTTGGGAATGTGGCGGCGGGGGAGATTGCGGGGGCGGTGAAGGTGATGAGGAGTGTGGTGAAGGGGAGATAGATTGCTGGCGTGCGCGCCGCTTTAAGCGGCGCGCAGGGCGAGATGATGATGGCTGAGAGCAGAGGCGCGGCGAGAGCCGCGCCTCTGGTGTTTTGGAGTATGATGCGGCGATTTTTGTTGAGCGAGCGACGTGGCTTGAGCGATTGGCCGCAGCTTTGCTGCGGCCAATCGCGGTGGTGGGGCTGTAATTTTGATGGTGGAGACGAAGACTATGCGAATGCGTCGAGTGGCGGTCGCGGCTGTTGGCTTGATGTTGTGCGTGTGCGGGGTCGGGGTTTCGCTTTCGGCGCAGAAAGCGGCGCCTTCGAAAGCTGCGGCCGGCGGAGCCGACCGCAGCGCAGCATCGATCGACATGAATGTCGTGAAGCCGGAGGCTGTGGGGTTTTCGGCCGAGCGACTGGAGAATTTGCACAAGTTGATGCAAGGAACCGTGGACCGGAAGGAACTTCCGGGCGCGGTGACGATTTTGGCGCGCCACGGGAAGGTGGTGGATTACCGCGTTTACGGCGTGAAGGATATGGAGAGCGGGGCGAAGCTGACACAGGATGCGATCTTTCGCGATTTTTCGATGACGAAACCGGTGACGGCGGTCGCGATGATGATTTTGTACGAGCAGGGCAAGTGGCTGCCGATGGATCCCATTTCGAAATTTATTCCAGAGTTCGCGCACCTGAAAGTTTTTAAGGATGTGGATGCGGCCGGAAACATGGTGGTGGAAGAGCCGAAGCATGCGCCGACGATAGGCGAGTTGATGACGCATACGGCGGGATTCACGTATGGATTTTTTGGGAATTCGCCGGTCGATAAAGAATATTCGAAACAAGATGTGATGAATTCGAAATCGCTGCAGGACTTTATCGACAAGCTGGCGAAGATTCCGCTGATGTACCAGCCGGGAACGAAATGGTCGTACAGTGCGTCGATGGATGTGCAGGGATACATCATCGAGAAATTGTCGGGGCAAAGCTTGCCGGAGTTTTATGCGGAGCACATTTTCAAACCGCTGGGGATGAAGGATGCGGGATTTTTTGTGCCGGCGGACAAGCGGGATCGATTTGTGACGTTGTATCAGGGTGCAGCGAACGAGCCGCTCAAGCCTGCGACAGTCGGAGGAAAATACGATCAGCCGCCGGGGATGCCGTCGGGTGGCGGCGGGATGGTTTCGACGGCGGAAGATTATTTTCGGTTCGCGTCGATGCTGGCGAATGGCGGCGAGCTGAATGGCGTGCGGATCATTTCGCCGGAGTCGGTGGCGATGATGAGCGCGAATCATCTGGCACCGAACTTGCTGACCGGCGAATTCGGGATTGGGATGCATGTCATGCGCGCGGGATTTGGGTATGGGTATAACTGCGCGGTGATTTTCGATCCGGCGATGGCGGGATTTTCCGATGGGAAGGGCGAATACTTCTGGGATGGAGCGGCGGGGACGTGGTTCTGGGTTGATCCGACGAATGATGTGGTGTTTGTGGGGATGATTCAGAGGATGCTGGGGCCGGCGAGTCCGAATGTGGAGTATTTGAGCCGATCGGCGATTTACGGAGCGTTGGTGGAACCGAAAAAATAAAAGCTGAAGTTAAGGTTCAACGAAAGCTTTAACGGCGAGCGACGAGAGTTGCTCGCCGTTTTGTCTTCGTAGAGCCGAAATTTATCGAGTTCGAATCAGCGATAGCGGCGAATGACGAGATTGTGGCGATCGGATCGGTAGAGGCCGAGAACGTAGAGGATGACGATGCCCTTGGTGGAGTAGATGACTTGGCGAATGCGGAGGAGCGGTTCGCGCTTGGGGACAGCGAGAAGTTCGGCGGTGCGAGGATCGGCAACGGTGGCGTCTACTTCTTCGTCGGAGTAACCGAGTTCGACTCCGTAGTCGCGTTCAATCGTCGAGAAGAGCGAAGAGTTTTGCAGAGGCGCGGAGAGCAAGCCGGAGAATTGCGCAGCCGATAGGTAGCAAGTTTCGAGCGCGAAGGGTTCGCCGGCGGCGGAACGAAGGCGTTCGAGCTTGAGGACGCGGCTCTTGGGAGAGAGCGAGAGGCGCGCGGTGGCCTCTTCTTCGTTGTCCACAATTTTTGAGAAAAGAATCTTGGAGACGGGCGTGAGACGGCGGCTCCCCATTTGTTCGGTGTAAGACATCAACTTGTTGAAGTGAATTTTGGGAGCGGAGACGAAAGTGCCGACGCCGCGGCGGCGTTCGACGATGCCTTCGCGCTCGAGCGATGCGAGCGCGTGGCGCGCGGTCATCAGGCTGACTTCGTGGAGGCGGGCGAGTTCCCTCTCGGATGCGACGGGATCGCCGGGCTTAAGTTCGCCGGCTTCGATGACACTGCGGATCGTGCCTTGGATGCGGCGATACGC
Organism: uncultured Acidobacteriota bacterium; assembly: GCA_963850795.1. GTDB lineage: Bacteria > Acidobacteriota > Terriglobia > Acidiferrales > UBA7541 > Acidiferrum. Next base: position 174,190 of record CAWKNS010000003.1, read on the forward strand.
GGGAATACCGTTGCTGCGCTTCGTGAGCATTTCAGATCCTCGACCCAACAACCGGGGACTCAACGATCGATCCACACACTGAGCCCGCATTCGGCATGACTAAAGACGAAATATCTGCCAATTGGTCTGATGGAACAGCCAGCCACCGTCCTAAAGTCATTGGATTTTCACACAAGGCGAAAATCCTGACCAACCGCGCCACAGAAAACCGAGATTTCTAAACGACGCCCGGGGCGATTTCCCGGCTACGAGCGGAGCACCCCGCCGCAATCGGGAGAGTGATATAGAGCACTTATAATGTAGTGCGCTAGAGCAGTGCAAGCAGGTTTTTGCGAATATTGTGTTTTTTTCTTGACGGTGACTAGTGTTCCGCTATATAGCTAGTCCATCCGGGGTACGTGTTGTGCTTTGGGGTAAAGCAGTTCTCTTGAAAAATCTCGAACTCAAAAGATCGGTTGCGGGGTGGACGGGCAGCAACCTCTTCCGAGGGAGCAACTCAATGAATAGAGTACGTGTAGTGTGTTTTGCAGTGGCGGCGTGTCTGGTCACGCTGTTCTGCGGCACGGGATTGCGGGCACAAGAAGTGACCGCGACCGTGACGGGAACGGTGACAGATACGACGGGAGCGGCAGTCGTGGGCGCGAGCGTAGCTGTCAAGTCGGTGGAGCGCGGCGTGGTTTATACCGTGGTCTCCAACGACGACGGCTTGTATCGCGCGACGAGCCTGCCGATCGGCAATTACGAAGTAAAAGTAGAAAAGTCGGGGTTCGCGACGGTTGCGTATCCCGCGTTCCAGCTATCGTTGAATCAGGTAGCGCGAATCGACGTAACGATGAAGGTTGGCCAGGTTAGCGAAATCGTTGAGGTCACCGGCGCGGCACCCGTGCTGAAGACCGAAAATACGCAAGTCGATACCATTATCGACGCGGCGACCAACAATGCGCTTCCCTTGGCGACCAGAAACTATGTGGAATTGACGCTGTTGGCGCCAGGATCGGTTCATCCGGATCCTAGCAACTTCAACAACGGCGACAACGTGGCCAACGGTGCGCGGCCGTTCATTAACGGCAACCGCGAACAAGCCAACAACTTCTTGCTAGATGGCATGGACAACAACCAGGTGTCGGACAACCTGTTGGGCTACACGCCTTCGCCAGACGCAATTCAGGAATTTAACCTCATCACGAACAACGCCTCGGCCGAATTCGGCAACTATATGGGCGGAGTCGTGAGCGTAACGCTCAAGTCGGGAACGAATGGATTCCACGGCGACATCTGGGAGTTCTTCCGCAACGACAAGCTGAACGCCAACCAGTGGGAAAACAAGATCAACCCGAGTTCGCCTGCGATCCCGCGCGCTCCAGTTCGCTGGAACATGTATGGCGGCACGCTCGGCGGACCGATCATTAAGGACAAGCTGTTCTTCTTCGTTGACTATCAAGGACAGCGATTCGATCACCCACCGGCCGGGAGCTTCATCACGGTCTTCACGCCAGCCGAGCAGGCAGGCGATTTCAGCGCATTGCTGAATCAATCGACGCCAGTTCAACTCTATAATCCGTGCGCCGGGACCACCGGACAGAACGGAACAGCTTGCGTTGCGGCGACGACTCGCACTCCGTTCGCCGGCAACATCATTCCCGCCAGCATGATCAGCCCGGTTGCAGCGGCACTGTTTGCTTCTCCGCTCTATCCGAAGACGATCAACGGCAACCTGACCAACAACGCTCTGCAAGAGATCTCGAACCAGTACAACTCGGACCAGGGCGACGTGAAGATCGACTACAACCTGAGCAGCAAAGATCGTCTGTCGGGACGTTTCACGCGTGCCTTCCAGAACGATCCAGGTTCGAACTCGCAGCCCCTACTCGCGAACGGCTTGGCCACTGCGCCAATCTGGAGCACGGTCGGCGACTGGACACACACCTTCACGAACGTCGTGAACGACGCGCGCTTCGGCTGGAACCACGTCATCCTCAACACCGGTTCGACGTGGGATTCGAACGTCGGAACCTTCGGCGAGTCGCTTGGCATCGCGAATTCCAACCCAGGCGGCGTGGCCGGACTTCTCGGCATCGGGCTTAACGGCGGAAACGCGGAAGGCCCGTCGAACGGAACCTATACGAACCTCGGAAACAGCTTGGTGACTCAGAGCTTCAACAGCTCGGTGTATCAGGCAGACGACACGGTTAGCTGGACTCGCGGCCGCCACAACTTCAAGTTCGGCGGATTGCTCCAGTACGACTCGATCAAGGTGTTCTACTCGGGGAACAGCGGCGAACTCGGAAACATCGTGTTCGGTCCCGACTACACTTCCTCTGCTGCAACTGGCGCTCTCGCAAATACGGGGAGCGGCGGCGCGGACTTCTTCCTCGGCTTGCCGACCGCATTTGGTCGCGGGTTGAGCAGCGGTTCGTGGACACAGACGACCAACGTGTTCGGCGTGTTCGGCCAGGATACGTGGCGCGTCTCAGACCGCCTCACGCTGACGTTGGGACTGCGGTACGAGTTCCACACCCCGTGGGTTGAGACCAACAACCAGCAAGACAACTACAACATCCAGACTGGTCAGGTTATGTTTGCCGGCCAGGATGGCAACAGCCGATCGCTGTATAAAGGTTCCTACGGGGCAAAAGACTTTCAGCCACGCATCGGTTTCGCATATACACCGGGATTTGGCGGCGGCCACACAGTTTTCCGTGGGGCGTTCACGATCTCGGATTATCTGGAAGGCACTGGAACCAACCTCCGTCTGCCGATCAACGCTCCGTTTAACGGTGGCGCGACGGCCGGCGGCGAATTCCAGACTGTCTATCAAAACCAGGCGTTGCCGGGCTCGACCGCGTCGGACGGCCTGATTGTTCCGCCGTCAACCGGCCTTGCTTGCCCGAACCAGTCCTGCTTCGCGGGTCAGATCTTCCGGTTGTGGGATCAGAACGTGCAGCCGGCGATCGATGACCAGTGGAACCTGACAGTTCAGCATCAATTCCACGGTGAAACTACGCTGCAAGTCGGCTATGTCGGCCAGACGGCGTATCACTTGATGGTTCCGTTCAGCTACGGCCAGCTTCAGGTAGCACCGGCTGGCTCATGCGCCAAGGCTCCCTGCACTTCGCCGAGCCCCTTCTTCGACCAGAACCCAACGTTGGGAACCCTCATCGGCAACACCAACGTATCGGGTACTCAATCCAACGGCCGCATGATGTACAACGCGTTGCAGGCCGTCTTGAAGAAGAACATGGGACACGGCCTGGAATATCAGGTGTCCTACACCTACGCAAAGTGCATGTCGAACAACACCGGTTACTACGGAACGTGGTCGAACGCACGCGCTTCGAATACGGCATCGCCCTACTGGCAGAACGTGTATGACCCGCAGGCTGAATGGTCGCCGTGCTACTACGACGAGACACACAACCTGACGGCGTACGCCGTGTATGACCTGCCAATCGGTCGCGGTCGCGCCTACGGTAACAATATGGGCCGCGCGGTGGATGCAGTCGTCGGCGGGTGGCAGGTTAGCCCGATCATGACGCTGCACACCGGCTTCCCACAGGCGCTTTACACCGGCGCAACAGACCCAACCGGCACCGGCTCGCGCGGTCTGCGACCCGATTGCAACGGCACCAACACTGTGTTCGGCCGACAGAACGCCACTGCCTCACAAGGCGGCGGGTTCCAGTGGTTCGATCCGAGCAACTACACCGATCCAACGACAACGTTCGGAACGTGCGCACCGCAGATGGGTGGCTTGCGCGGACCGGGCTATTACAACTGGGATCTCAGCGTGCATAAGGATTTCCGCTTCACGGAACGCTTCAAGTTGGAGTTCCGTGGCGACTTCCTGAATGCGTTCAACCGCGTGAACCTCGGTGCGCCGAACACAACGGTGCAAGGAGCCAACACGGGCGTGATCAACACGTCTCAGCCGGCGCGAAATATTCAGTTCGCGTTGAAGCTCTACTACTAACTGAAACCACGTACAATGAGGCAGGCGCCCAAACGCCTGCCTCATTTTTTGTTTGCAGTCGTTTGTCGTGCCCGCAAACAGAGTTATTGTCGGACTACGTAGGCAACGTGCAGACCTCACGAATTTCGAGCATTGTTTTCGCTGTAGCCAGTTTGGCAGCCTCACTGGGGCTACTGGGTGCTTCCCTGCCCGCGCAGCTGGCACCCTCGCACCCGCCCGCCGCTTCAGCTCCAGCTTCCGGCGGGTCAGCAATAACAGCTGACAAAGCGTTAGCGCTAGCCGAGCAAGGTCATTGCAAGGAAGCCCTACCAGCTTTGCGCCGCATCGTCGCAGCGGCCGGACCACTGGATAACCGCCGCATGGCAGGAATCGCCGGGCTACGTTGCACCATGGCCATCGACAACATGGACGCGACGCTCGACTTCGCCAGATTGCTCCAGCATGAGTTTGCAAACGATCCCGAAATTCTATTCGTGCTCGTACACACCTACACCGATTTGTCGGGAAGAGTCGCTCAAGAGCTCGCGAATAAAGCGCCGCACTCTGTCCCAGCTCAGAAACTGAACGCGGAAGCGCTGGAGATGCAGGGCAAGTGGGACGAAGCGCAAACACAATACGAAGACATCCTGTTAAAGGATCCGAACGCTCCGGGGATTCATTACCTGTTTGGCCGTTTGCTTCTGTCAAGGCCGAATGGCGACGAGGCCGCCATCGAGAAGGCGAAAGGCGAGTTCGAGAAAGAGTTGAAGATCGACCCGAAGAACGCAGGCGCGGAATACATCCTGGGCGAGATGGCGAAGCAGGCCGCGAAATGCGACGAAGCTGTTCCCCATTTTACCCGAGCAACCAAGCTGGATCCGACGTTCGGAGATGCGTACATGAGCTTGGGATTCTGCCTCGTGATGCTGAAGCAATGGGATCAAGCCATACCGCCGCTACAGATGGCAACGAAATTGGAAGCAGGCAATCCTTCCGCTCACTACAACCTTGCTCTGGCGTATAGCCGAGCCGGCAATCGCGAGGAAGCTGAAAAGGAATTTGCGATCCATCGGAAGATGACCGCAAAGAGTCCGCCGGACGGAGGGAGCGCGCAGTAGTTTCGCCGCGATGAATTTGAATCGACGCAATTTTTCCCGCGAGAGGTTGCTGAGCCGTCGCGAGATGGTCGCAGGGATGGCAGCGACATCCGGACTTTCGGCGCTGGCCGGCTCGTTGTTCCCGGTGAGTCTATTGGGCGCCGCCAACGCTACCCCGCAATATCCCTTCGAAATCGTAACCGCGTCGGACAGCGGGATTTACTGGACGCATGCGAACGCACACTCTGACTTGAAATACCTGCCGGAGACCACTGGGGCCGGCTGCGCATTCTTTGACTACGACAACGACGGGTGGATGGACATCTACCTGGTGAACAGCGGCAAATGCGACTTCTTTACTCCTGACCCGCCATTGCGCAACGCGCTCTACAAGAACAATCGAGACGGAACATTCACCGATGTGACCGAAAAAGCCGGCGTCGCAGCGGGAGGCTTCGGGCAAGGCGTTGCGGTGGGAGACTACGATCGCGACGGCTTCCAGGATTTGTTCGTCACGCAATACGGCCGCAGCATTTTGTATCACAACAACGGTGACGGCACGTTCACGGATGTGACGGAAAAGGCAGGCGTGGGCGTAATGGGCTGGGGCTCGAGCGCGGTCTGGTTTGACTTCGACAACGATGGCCTGCTGGATTTGTTCGTCGGGCAGTTTGTGGAGTTCAGCAAGGAACTCAACAAACCTTGCGGCGTTCATGATGATGGAAGACGCCATTACTGCATCCCGCAGATTTACAAGCCGATGCCGAGCTGGCTATTTCACAACAACGGGGATGGGACGTTCACGGACGTTTCGAAATCGTCGGGCATCGCCGCGAGCCTGGGCAAGGTTTGGGGCGTCGTCGCGACGGATATCAACAACGATGGGCGCATGGATCTCTTCGTGACGAATGACACCGTTCCTAACTTCCTGTTCGTCAACCAGGGTGGCGGAAAGTTCATCGAGAGCGGGACCGAGGCCGGGGTAGCGTTCGGGATGACCGGCAAACCGCGGTCAGGAATGGGCGTTGATTCCACCGATTTCAATCAAGACGGGTGGCAGGATTTGTTCGTGGCCAACATCGATCGCGAAAATTTCGCGATTTATCAGAACAACCACGACGGGTCGTTCGACGACATCGCCATGCAGACCGGGATCGCGAAGGCGACGAAGTTGATGAGTGGATGGGGGCTTAAGTTTTTTGATTACGACAACGATGGAGATGTGGATTTGTTTTTGTCGAACGGGAATCCAGACGATCTCATCAATTTGCTCCACGGCGAAGTGACGTATGAGGAGCCGTTGATTTTGTTTCATCGCAACGGCAAGGCTTGGGAAGACGTCAGTGCCAAGAGCGGACCGGTGTTTCGAACGCCGATGTCGGCGCGTGGGTTGGCGCTTGGAGACTTTGACAATGATGGCGCGGTGGACGTGCTGATTTCGGTGAATGGAGGCGCTCCGCTGCTG
>CAWKNS010000004.1:0-28995 GCA_963850795.1 uncultured Acidobacteriota bacterium
TATGTTTCTTGCCGTGTACCTTTAACCAGTTTGGCGTATTGCTAAAAATCCCGCTGCCGTATTCCATCCGGCCGCGGCAAGTACTTCATACAAATAAACTTACCTTTAGCCGCCGGTGAACCCTCCCCGCGCATCCGCCTCCGCGATCATCACAAAATCGCGAGACGCCCTTCGAACACCCTGAGTACTCTGTGCCACCATTCTGGCAACCAGTCTGCAAGCTGCTAGGCCCAGGTTCGAGTTCGCTAGACGCGGACATCGGTAGAAAATTAACTCCAACTGCTTGATAAGCCTTCACACTCTGCATTGTCAAGAAAAGAATGGAGAAATTCGCTTTTACCGTCAGATTTTCTGCGGATCACGACACATCCATCGCAATTTTCGAAAAATTTGAATTCGCTATTCGTTTTCGTCCACTCGCCTGCAAGAAATCACACGAAATCTGGGCGCCGATGCGCGTCACTTCCGCTTTCGAAACACCATGTCGCCAACTTCTTCCCCGTGCCGGATGCATTCTTCCGCATGCAATTGCAAATAGTTCGTCAAAACATACTCATCCTTGGAAAATCCCAATAGCTTCGCCGCTCGATCGATCGCTCTCGCCGGTCCTTCCAACTCCACAAATATCCCAATCGGCGTCTCGTCCAACTCAATTAAAAGCCCCTTCGCCCATCGTGCCGACTCCGGCATGCGAAACGTCGTCCGGTATTTCTCGTAGTGAAACGACTCGCGCATCCCCAAGCGCGCGAAAATCTTCCCCAGCGCCTTCGCATCCCCAATCTCTAACTCAATCTCTTCCCGAACCTTGTGATTGCCGCCGTAATGCCGATCGCTCGCGCTCCGCTTCACCGAACCAGCGTCAACCCCTCCTTGCACCGGCCCTTTGAATGTCAAAATAAATCGCTTCTTCGCCCTTTTCGAATCCGCCCGCGCACCCGTCGAACCAGTCGGCGTCTCCGCCCGTACCCGCAACAACTGGTTCCGCCCACGCAGCTCCTCCGCCGCCGTGTCATACAGCGTGTTCCACTCGTGCACCCGCCCCGACTCGCCAGTCACCGTTCGCGCCCCAACCCGATGCAGCAACTTCCGTAGGGCCGCAACATCTTCGACCCGCAACTTGATCTCCGTCTCGCGCGCCATTAGCTTCTACGCCGTCCTCTCCGCCACTCCGCTCTCACCCAAATTTTTTCCATGTAGTATAGACCGAAGAGCCCGCAGCCACCTTTCTGCTCCGGCCAGCCAATCCCCGATTCAAGCAAGAGGCCCATGACTTCGGAAGCCAACGCCAATACCACCACGCCGTCCGCCGGCCCGGCCACTCCGCCCGTCGCGCGTCGCCACCCGGTGGAGCACGTCATTCACGCACGACAGCCGCATCGACCCCTACACTGGCTTCACGACAAACAAAGTCCGGAAGTTATCGCCTATCTCAACGCCGAAAACGCATACACCGACTCCGTTCTCGCCGGCACCGAAGCCTTCCAGGAAAAGCTCTATCAGGAAATGCTCGGCCGCATTCAGCAGACCGACCTATCCGTTCCCTATCGCCTCCGCGGCCATCTCTACTTCTCGCGCACCGAAGAAGGCAAGCAGTACTCCATCCACTTCCGCAAGCGCGACGCCGAAAATTCCACCGACGACCTTCTTCTCGACCTAAATGCCCTCGCCGAAGGCCATTCATTCCTCGGCCTAGGCTCTTTCGATGTCAGCGACGACAACGGGTTACTCGCCTATTCGCTCGACCTCACCGGCTTCCGCCAATACACGCTACAAATCAAAGATCTGCGAAGCAACGAAACGCTCGCCGAGAAAATCGAGCGCGTCACCAGCGCCGCCTGGGCCTCCGACAATCGCACACTCTTCTACACCGTCGAAGACGAAACCACGAAGCGATCGCACCAACTCTATCGCCATATCCTCGGCTCAACCGATCCCGACAACTCTGTTTACCAAGAGCACGACGAACGCTTTCGCATCCAGATCGAGCGCACTCGCAGCGGCGCCTATCTTTTGTTAACGACCACCAGCCACACCACGAGCGAAGTCCACTACCTCCGCGCCGATCAGCCCGCAAGCGAATTCCAAATCGTCGCCGCCCGCGAAGACACGCACGAATACTACGTCGATCATCATCCGGTAAAGACGCAAAGCTCGGCGGCACCTTCTTCATCCGCACCAATTCCCTCGGCCGCACGTTCCGCCTGATGACCGTCCCAGTCGAAGATCCGCGCCGCAAATTCTGGCGCGAACTCATCGCGACGCGTCCTCACGTCATGCTCGCCTCCGCCGACGTCTTCGAGTCCCATCTCACGCTTTACGAGCGCGAAGACGGCCTTCCCCATCTCCGGATAGTCGATCTTCCTCAAGCGCTCGAACTCGCTGCCGCGAAATCCAATCCGCTCGACGCATCGCACCGCATCGAATTCGACGAACCCGCTTACAGCGCCGGTTTCGGCTCGAATCCCGAATTCGCGCCGCCGCACTTTCGCTACTACTACGAATCCTTCGTCACTCCACGTTCCGTCTTCGATTACGATCCCGCAACGCGCGAGAGCATCCTCCGCAAACAGCAGCCCGTCCTCGGCGACTACGAGCCGGCAAAGTACGTCATCGAGCGCCTCCACGCCCGCGCCAACGACGGCACCGAAATCCCTATCTCCCTCGTTCGCCGCCGCGACCGCATCCCCAATCCCATTTCCAACAAATCGCCGCTCCTGCTCTACGGCTACGGCAGCTACGGAATCTCCATTCCCGTTTCATTCAACTCCAACCGCTTCAGCCTCATCGATCGCGGCATCGCTTTCGCCATCGCCCACATTCGCGGCGGCGGTGAACTCGGCAAGCCCTGGCACGACGCCGGCCGCATGCACAAGAAGCTCAACACCTTCACCGATTTCATCGAAGCGCCGAACACCTCATCGCGCTCCACTACACCGAGCAAGACAAACTCGTGCATTGAAGGCGGCAGCGCCGGCGGCCTGCTCATGGGCGCCGTCACAAACCTGCGCCCTGACCTATTCAAAGCGCGTGATCAGCCACGTTCCGTTCGTCGATGTCTTCAACACGATGCTCGACGCAACTCTGCCGCTCACCGTCGGCGAATACGAAGAATGGGGCGACCCCAACAAGTCCGAAGATTATTTCTACATGAAGCGCTACTGCCCCTACACAAACCTCGAAGCGAAGATTTATCCGACCATGCTGGTGAAAACTTCGCTGAACGACAGCCAGGTCATGTACTGGGAACCCGCAAAATACGTAGCCAAACTCCGCACCCTGAAAACCGACAAAAATCCGCTGCTCCTGAAAATAAACATGGGCGCAGGCCACGGCGGCGCCTCCGGCCGCTACGACTACCTCCGCGAAATCGCCCTCGACTACGCCTTCGCCCTAACCCAACTCAAAATCCGCGCTTGATTTGCTAGCGCCGGCATCTTGCCGGCGTTTTTCGCCGCTGCACCACGACCTACCAATCATCGCGAATCGTTGCCCAATCGTGTCATTCAGACTGGAGCGAACGCGTCGGCTCGCGTAGTGGAGCAACCCTGGCGTGATTGTCGTCACACTCAAACCGCATGTACAATTCCGCGCTCCACTTGATGCCGGGACCTAGTAGTCCCCTTCCTTGCAAACGCATTCCCCTCGAAGTACGATTCCGCCAGCCCATCCACAAAATCCGGAAAGGACGTCGCCACCACGAAAAGCTGCTCGCCGCCATCGAAAATGTCCGATCCCACCACACCGCTGATGCAGCAGTACCAAGCGAATCAAATCCCGCTATCCCCACGCTCTCCTTCTTTTCCGCCTCGGCGATTTCTACGAACTCTTCTACGAAGACGCCATCCTCGCCTCGCGCGAACTCCAGATCACGCTCACCTCGCGCAATCGCGAAAAGGGTCAGCCGATTCCGATGTGCGGCGTTCCTTATCACGCCGCCGACGGCTACATCGCGCGCCTCATCCGCGCCGGATTCAAGATCGCCATCTGCGATCAGATGGAAGCGCCCGGCCCCGGCAAGAAAATCGTCCGCCGCGAAGTCGTCCGCGTCATCACGCCCGGAACCGCAACCGATGGCGCCGTCCTCGATGCCCGCGAGAATAATTTCCTAGCGTCGGTCGCAACGCACACGTCGGGCTCGCCGATCGGTCTGGCCTTCGTCGATCTTTCCACCGGCGAATTCCAGGCCACCGAATTCGCCGGCCCGCGCGCCGCCGACGATCTCCGCGACGAACTCCAACTCCTTCGTCCTCGCGAAACGCTGCTCCCCCGCCCGCAAGCGCTCTTCGATACCGCGAAAGATTCGCTTCCCGATGGCGTCGGCGGCGTCGAATCGCGCCTCGAAGACTGGATCTTCCAATACGACTACGCCTCGCGCATTCTGCGCGAACAATTCGGCGTCGCCGAACTCACCGGCTTCGGCCTCGACGATCATCACCAATCGCTTTCCGCCGCCGGCGCGATCATTCACTACTTGCGCGAAAACGCCGCGCGCGGCGATCGTTCCGCGCCGAATCGGAATCTCGCAACACGTTTTCGTCGATGCGCCGTCGCCGACCTCCTCAGCTTCCGGCGCGGCTGTCGCTCCCGCACGCGTTGTCGTTGACGAGGCCGCGAGCATCGAGGCCCTTCGCCACCTCGACCGCATTCGCTACTACGAACAGCACGACGCGCTAATCCTCGATCCCGTCTCCGTTCGCAATCTCGAACTCATCAATCCGATCTTCAACGAAGAAGCCAGCCGCAGCGGACCGACGACGCTGCTCGCCGCGCTCGACGTGACGGTCACAGGCATGGGCGCGCGTTTGATGCGCTCGTGGCTCCTTCGCCCGCTCATCGATCGCGAAGCCATCGAAGCGCGTCACGGCGCCGTCGCGCAACTCGTCCAGCAAACCGTAGTCCGCGGCGAAATCCGCAAAGAGCTCAGAGGCATCCTCGATCTCGAACGCCTCACAAGCCGCATCACGCTCGGCCTGGCAACGCCGCGCGAACTCGTCGCGCTGCGCAAATCGCTCGACGCAACTTCCGACGCTCAAAAATTTCCTCACCGCTCCGCCAAAAGGCGGCAGCGATTTGCTGCGCCATCTCCACCACGAGATTGACGAACTCGCCGACGTCCGCGAGCGCCTGGAAATGCCATCGCGGACGAGCCGCCGGCGCTCGCCACCGATCCCGGAATCATTCGCAACGGCTTCCACGCCGAACTCGACGAACTGCGCAACTCTGAGCCAGCACAGCAAACAAATCATCGCCGCGATGGAAGAGCGCGAGCGCAAGCGCACCGGCATCAACTCGCTCAAAATCCGCTTCAACAGCGTCTTCGGCTACTACATCGAAATCTCCAAGGCGAACCTGCATCTCGCGCCCGCCGACTACGAACGCAAACAAACGCTGGTCAACGCCGAGCGTTTTACCGCGCCTGAACTGAAAGAATACGAGCGCAAAATCCTCGCCGCCGACGAACGCATCTGCGAAATCGAAAAGCAACTCTTCATCGACATACGCACCGCGGTCGCGTCGCACGCCGTGCGCTTGCGCAAGACCGCTGCTGCAGTCGCGCAAATGGATGTCCTCACGACGTTCGCGAAACTCGCCGCCGATCGCGGTTACGTCCGTCCCGAATTTACCGACACGCGGCGAGCTGCTGATCATTGGCGGGCGACATCCTGTGATTGAAGAATTGCTGCGCCAGCGCGGCGAGCGATTCGTTCCCAACGATCTCTACTTCGATCAGCAGACGCAGCAACTTTTGCTGATCACCGGCCCGAACATGGGCGGCAAGTCCACGTACTTGCGGCAGACCGCTTTGATCTCGTTGATGGCGCAAGCTGGCAGCTTCGTTCCCGCGCGCCAGGCGAAACTTCCGATCACCGATCGCATCTTTACGCGCATCGGCGCCGCCGACAATCTCGCGCGCGGCCGTTCGACTTTCCTCGTCGAAATGAGCGAAGTGGCAAGCATTCTGAATCACGCGACTCCATCGAGTTTGGTTCTGCTCGACGAAGTTGGCCGTGGCACCGCGACGTTCGATGGGCTGAGCATCGCGTGGGCCGTGGTCGAGCATCTTGCAGAAACACACGCGGGCGCGCACGCTTTTTGCCACGCACTATCACGAACTGACGGAACTCGCGGAACTTTTGCCGGCGGTGAAAAACGTTCACGTCTCGGTGAAAGAAACTCCGAACGAAATTATTTTTCTTCGCCACGTCGAGCCTGGAAGCGCGAACAAGAGTTACGGCATCGAAGTTGCTCGCCTGGCGGGACTGCCGCGCAGCGTGATCGAACGCGCCCGCGAAGTTTTGAAACGTCACGAACAGAGCGAGCACCAGCTCAGCGAAAAACTGACTCCTGGCGCGAACGAAGCTGATCGCAGGCTCAGCCGATGGCGCGGTCGCGAACAACGGCCATCGCCGCAATCACCAGGAGATGCTTTTCACGCCGCTCGATCGCGAAGTGCTGGAGAAACTTCGCGGCTGCGGATCTCGATCAACTCAAGCCGATCGATGCGTTGAATCTCCTCGCTGACCTGAAGAAGCAAATCTCCTAAACACAAGTTGCAGACTTGGGACGCAACCTGCGAGGCATGCGCCCCTACGCAGTGCTCGGCGCGGCTGCGTCCACACGAGGTGGCTGCGATCCCCGCCCCCTCCCCCTGTTTTTGTGCAAGAATGTGAAACTAAATGGGTTGCTGCGTGCAGATTGCGCAAGAATGTCATTTCAAAGGGGTTGCTGGCGGCGGGAGTTGTCGGCGCACACCGGCGATTTGGTAAGTCGAATGTTGAGTGGAGTTTGCGTTGATTACGGAAAAATGGTGCGCGCGTGACGTCGCGTTCGAATTGACGGCGCGACTAAGGAGTGTTACGTGGCGAGCAAAGACTGCCGGTCAAGATGCACGGCCTATCGGGGGTTGAGGCCGGCGAGGAAGTCGAAGTCGCCGGTGGGGCTGAGTTCGAACTGGCCGAGGGATTTCGGTGGACGGAGGTGGCGTCGGTGAACCAGAGCGGCAAGATACGGAAGATCGTCGGCGAGGATTTTTTGGACTTCGCTGCATAGGACTTTGCGCTTGGACTGATCCATCTCGACGCGAATTTGATCTGTCAGGGCGTCAATGCGTGGGTTGCGATAATGGCCGCGATTGGCTCCATCGGGCGGAAATCGCTTGGAGCTGAAGACAAACTCGAAAATGTCGGGATCGTTGTTCGCGCCAACCCAGCGCAGCAGATTCAACTGGAAGTTGCCCTTGATCGCGTCGGACAAAACAGTTGCGAATTCCAGTGGCCGAAGTTCGAGATCGACGCCGACGCGGCGCCATTGTTCCTGCAGGGCCGCTCCCAGCACGCGGAACTGTTCGTCGGTGGATGTCTTCAGCGTGATGGCGAAGCGAATGCCGTTCGCCTTGCGCGGGAAACCGGCGTCGTCGAGCAGTTTTTCGGCGCGCGCGGTGTCGAGCGAATATTGCGTGACGTTCGGCTCGTAGGCCCAGTGATTCGGCGGCAGAATTCCCGCCGCAACGCGCGCTTGTCCGTGCTGCAAATATTTGATCAACGTTTCGCGGTCGGTCGCGTAGGCGAGGGCCTGGCGCACTTCGCGCCGCTTCAGAATCGGATCTTCGAGATTGACGCCGAGATAGGTGAAGTTCGTTCCGGGTCGGTCGTCGAGCGCCAACGTCGGCTGCTTCACAAGAACGGGAATGATGTCGGGTGTCAGCGAGCTGATTTCGATGTCGCCGGAGCCTTTGCGAAGTTCGAGCGCGCGGACGATAGCGTCAGGGACGATGCGAAAGCGAATGCGGTTCGAGCTTTGGCGCGGTGCCGGAAAATTTCGGATTTCGTTCGACGACAACTTCGTCGTCTTGCGTCTGGCTGACGAATTGAAACGGTCCGGAGCCGGTGAGTTTGTGTCCGAAGTCGGCGCCTGCATTCGCAGGGACGATGCCGGTGGTCGGGCGAACGAGATTGATCGGAAAAGATGCGTACGGCTCTTTGAGATGAAAGATGACGGTCGCGGGATCGGGAGCGTCGATCGACGTCACGAGACGAAATGCGCCGCGCTTTGCGGATTTGTTCCCGGGAGTGCGAATGAAGTCGAAGGTCGCTTTGACGTCGGCGGAAGTGACGGGGCGACCGTCGTTGAACTGGACATCTTTGCGCAGGTGAAAAATCCAGGTGAGTGGATCGGGTGTTTCCCACGATTCGGCGAGATCGCCGTGGAGATTCATGTTCGCGTCGCGTTCGAGCAGGCTCGAGAAAAGCAGGCCGTCGATGTGTTGGGAAGCGGCGTCGGTGGCGAAGCGGGGGTCGAGGTTGGTGGGATTCGATTCGAGAAGAAAAGTGAGCGCGTTGGGGTTGGCGCTGGCGTTGGAGGAGCAGCCGAGAAGGAGAGCGAAGCAATGAAGCAAAGAAGTAATGAAGTAACGACGAAGAACTCTCGGCTGCGGAGCACCCGATGATCGTGCGCGAGTTAGCGCGGGGGCGCATAGGAGATTTTTCCGAGGATGGCGGGCCGCTGGCGCGCCGTTGCGGAAGGAAGGTTAGATGGCCGTTGATGAAATGTTTCGTAGGCCATAAGGGCGAAGGCGAAGGCTTCTTTGGCGGCGGTGGGGACGCCGAGGTCGTCGGAAGGGACGATTTGGATGGTGGCTGCAGAAAGACCTTTGAGATTGCTTGAAGTTGGCATCTTGCGGACATGGGGCGCAGCATGCTGCGCCCCTATATGAGTAGCGAGCGCGGCTTCGAGTTGCGCCATGATGAGCGGATTTTTGGCCCCTCCGCCGGAGACGATGAGTTGATCGATTTTGTGCTTCGGCAGGACGAACCGATTCAGTGCGTCGATGACGGACAAGCGCTGTGAAGACAGTGACGGCGCGGACGAGATCGGCCGGGCGAACGTGATGATGGCGTCCGGCAGAGAGTAGATTTTTCACGTATGCGGTGCCGTAGTATTCGCGGCCGGTGCTCTTCGGCGGCTTTTGCGCGAGATACGGGTCATGCATGAGTTCATCGACAAGTGCGGGTACGGGGCGGCCCGACTGCGCGAGCTTCGCGTCTTTGTCGAAACGCTGGCGGCCGCGCGTGAAATGTTGGACGAGCGCGTCGATGAGAATGTTGGCGGGGCCGGTGTCGAACGCAAAGACTTGCGATGGTTTGCACGCAGCGGGCAGGACGGTGATGTTGGCGATGCCGCCGAGGTTAAGAGAGACGCGGCCGAGTTTTGGATGGCGGTACAGCAGATAGTCGGCGTAAGGGACGAGAGGCGCGCCTTGCCCGCCGAGCGCGATGTCGGCGGGGCGGAAGTCGGAGACCGTGGTGATGCCGGTGCGCGCTGCGATGACACTGCCGTCGCCGATTTGCAGCGTGGAGGCGGTAGGGCGGCCGAGATATTGGATCGGCGGACCCTGATGAAAGATCGTTTGGCCGTGATTGCCGAGGATCGCGATTTTTTTGGGAGAGATGCGGAAGTGTTTGCAGGCCGTCAGGGCGGCTTCGGCGTAGATTTCGCCAAGGCGGAAATTCAGTCTGGCTCAGGTCGCCCGCGGGAACCGGTGTTTGTTCGGCGACGCGGAGGATTTCTTTTCGCACTTGCGGAGGGAAATCGACACTCGTGTGATCGAGCAATTTCGCGTTTAGGTTCGGCGGAGCGCCAGAAATTTTCGTCAGCGCGACATCGATGCCGTCGGCGGAGGTGCCGGACATCAGTCCGAGGACGAGGAGCGGTTTGTGGTTGGTCGGCAAGGGTGCAAGAAGATTTCACCACAGAGGCCGCGGAGAGCACAGAGGAGAAAGAGACGGATGGGCAGAGAAGGTAATGAGTGGCGCTCGAATGTGCGGAACGCGACTACTGCAGGACGGCTTTGATGTCGTTGATGGCGATGGCGCCTTCGCGGAGGACTTCCCAGTTTTCGTCATGGATTCCGATGATGGTCGAGGGGAGGCCGGAGCCGGTTTCGCCCGAGTCGAGGACGAGCGGAAGGCGCAAACCGAGTTGCTTCATGACTTGATCGCTGTTGGCGCAGGACGGGAAGCCGGAGATGTTCGCGCTGGTGCCGGTGATCGGGCCGCCGAATTCGTCGATCAGTTGCTCGACGACGGCATGCTTGGGCCAACGGAGCGCGACCTTGCCGGTGTTTGCGGTGACTTTCAGCGGAACGCGATTCGCAGCTTCGACCACCAGCGTCAGACCTCCGGGCCAAAAGGCTTGGGCCAACTTGGTGAAATTGCGCGGCGGATGCTCCATCGAGGTGCCCTCGAGCATGCCTTGGCGCATGAGCACGAGGGCTTGATCCAGCGAGTTCACGAGAATCGGGAGAGCGCGCGTCTCTGGGCGCCCCTTGACGCGATAAAGCTCATCCACAGCGGCGAGATTGAACGGGTCGGCGGCGAGGCCGTAGAACGTGTCGGTAGGGATGGCGATGACACTGCCGCGCACCAGGAAATGAGCCGCGTATCGCAGCGCATCGATTTCCGGTGTCTGCGGGTTAACGCGCAACAATTCAGCCGGCAATGTTTTGGCCCTCGGCGAAGTCGTAAGCTAAGCCCGCAGCGCTCCGCCGCGCTGCCATTATTTGGGCGACGCTACCACGGATGGATCGGGGGAAGCAATGATGATTGGAGTAGTAGCGGAGAAGTGCGCGGGATTTGGCGTCAGAACGAAACACAAGAGGAAAGATGGCGACGTAAAGTCGCCTTTGCAAGCTGGCGGCGAGGCAAACGGCTTGACGAGAGCATCGAAATGGCTTGAAGGGCGCGGATTTGTTAGGCTCGCTGCTATGGCTACACCTGTAAAGACGGGCGGAAACGCGCGCGGGCCGCGCGGCGGCGCCAGTGTAAGCACGGCGACAATTACTTCGCGAGACAATCGGTGGCTGAAAGAATTTCGGTTGGCGCTGCGCGGCGGACTGGCGACGGAAACCGGCGCGGTCGGCGTGGAAGGCGTTCGGCTGGTGGAAGAGGCGCTGCGGTCGGGCTGCCCGATCGATGCGGTGCTGTTCAGCGAATCGGGCGAGCGACATCAAGAGCGGCTGGCGCCGGTGATCGATCGGCCGGAAATTGCGATTCCGATTTTGCGGACGACGGATCGGCTGTTTGAGGGAGTCGCGGACACGGAGCATCCTCAAGGCGTGGCGGCGCTGGTGCGGCCCCGTGCGGCAACGTTCGATGAGTTGTTGAAGACGCCGCAGGGAGCTTGTTCTCCCCTGCTGGTGGTTCTGGCCGGCGTGCAGGATCCGGGAAACGTGGGGACGATAATTCGAACGGCATCGGCATTTGGCGCGACCGGCGCGGCGACGGCAGCTTCGGGACAGAGCGGGACGGCGAGTCCGTATTCGCCGAAGGCGTTGCGCGCTTCGGCGGGGGCGGCATTGCATTTGCCGATCATAGCGGGAATGTCGTTGCCGATTTTGTTGACGCAGTTGCGCGTGGCGGGCGTGAGGACGCTGGCATCCGTTGCCCATGCGAGCGCCGATGCGAGAGCGGCGATGGAGCGGCGTCGTGTTCGCTCCGTGGGATGTGGATTGGTGCAAGCCGGTGGCGATGCTGGTTGGGAATGAGGGCGCCGGATTGCCGGCGAAGTTGAACAGAGCGCGGATGCGCGGATTCGTATTCCGATGGCGAGCGGGATTGAGTCGCTGAACGCGGCCGCTGCCGCTGCGGTTTTGTTCTACGAAGCGGCGCGGCAAAGAAAAATCGTGGTGAACATCGGCGAGAAACGGGCGGCAAACAGCGTGAGCCTCTTCTCAAAATTGCCGGAACCGATCGATCCGGACGTGCCGGCGGCGCACCAGCCGCTCGCGGAGCGGATGCGTCCGCGGACACTGGATGAATTTATCGGGCAGGAGAAACTGCTCGGCCCGGGCAAGCCGCTGCGCGTGCAGATCGAAAATGATGATCTAAGCTCGATGCTATTGTGGGGCCCGCCGGGCTGCGGGAAGACGACGCTGGCGCGGATGATTGCGCGGTTGACGAGTTCGGAGTTTGTTTCGTTCAGCGCGGTGCTCGCGGGGATCAAAGAGATCAAAGAAGTGATGGCGAACGCGGAGCGCAAGGCGCGCGGCGGTCCGCGGACGATTGTGTTTGTGGATGAAGTGCACCGGTTCAATAAGGCGCAGCAGGATGCGTTTCTTCCCTACGTGGAGGCGGGGCACATCACTTTTATCGGCGCGACGACGGAGAATCCTTCGTTTGAGGTGATTTCGCCGCTGTTGTCGCGGACGAAGGTCTACGTTCTGGAAGCGCTGCCGACGCCGCTGATCGCGACGCTGTTGCGGCGGGCGCTGAACGACAAAGAGCGCGGGCTTGGGAACGAAAATGTCGATGCGAGCGACGAAGTCCTGGAGCGCATCGCGTCCTACGCGGATGGCGACGCGCGGTATGCGTACAACACGTTGGATCTTGCCGTGCGCGCGGCTGTGCCGGACAGCGGCGGCGTCCGGCATCTGACGACGGAATTGCTCGAAGAAGTCCTGCAGCGGAAGCTGCTGCGTTACGACAAAGCCGGCGACGAACACTATCAACTCATTTCAGCGCTGCATGAGTCGGTGCGCAATTCCGATCCGGATGCGGCTTTGTATTGGCTGACGCGGATGATCGAGTCGGGCGAAGATCCGCTGTTTCTGGCGCGACGAATGGTCCGGATGGCGAGCGAAGACATCGGATTGGCGGAGCCTGGTGCACTGGCGGTCGCGCTTGCGGCGAAAGAAGCCTTCGATTTCATCGGCGTACCCGAGGGTTATCTTGCGCTCGCTCAAGCCGCGGTATATCTTTCGCTCGCGCCGAAGTCGAATTCTTTATACACGGCGTATGGCGACGTGCTGGAAGACATTCGCAACACCGAGCCTGAGCCAGTGCCGATGCATTTGCGCAAGGCGCCAACGGGGTTGATGAAAAATCTCGGCTTCGGCAAAGGCGTGAAGCACGCGCACGATTACGCCGACAAGATGAGCGACATGCAGTGCTTGCCGGATAAATTGGTCGGTCGCAAGCTATTACAAGCCGACGGATCAAGGATTTGAGCAGCGGATTCGTCAGCGGCTGGAAGATATTCGCAATATCAAATCGAAATTCTCCGAAGACTTGAGGTGAATACGATGCGTTTTGGACGTCGAGTTGGTGTTCTGTGCGGAATGCGGCGTGATGCTCGCTCGTTGCGGCTGCCGGTTGCTGTGTTGTTCGCGGCGGCGGAACGGCCGGCGATTACGAATATTGCGCTGGTGCGGATTCGGGTGACGGACATGGCGAAGTCGCACACGTTCTACTCGAAGATTATCGGGTTGCCGCAGGCGAAGGCGGGGTGTTTTTCGAAGCCGAGCGCGAGCGTCGAGTGTTTCAACGTGAATTCGTCGCAGAAGATCGAGTTGGTGGCGAGCGATCCGGGCGATGGGAAGAATGGGATTGAGGCAGTCGGCGTATCACGTACGCGACGCGGGGTTGATGCGGGAGTATCTGACGTCGAAGGGCGTGCAGGTCAGCGAGGTGAAGAAGGATCAGGCGGGGGATAAATATGTTGAGGTGCGCGATCCTGAAGATCATCGCGTGATTTTTATTTCGCCGGGAACGGGAGTGGTCAGCAACATCGCGATTTCGCCGAAGAGCAATCAGCTGATTCACACAGGATGGGTGATCAAGGACCGCGGCGCGGCGGACAAATTTTATCGCGACGTTCTGGGCTTCCACTTGTATTGGCAGGGCGGGATGAAGGACGACGAGACGTCGTGGGTTGCGATGCAGGAGCCGAATGGGAATACGTGGCTCGAATACATGCTGAATATTTCGCCGACCGCAGACCACCATACGCTGGGTGTAATGAATCATATTTCGCTGGGCGTGACGAGCATCAAGGAAGCCGAGGCGCGGTTGATCAAGAACGGATGGAAGCCGACGGAGAAGCCGAAGGTGGGGCGCGACGGAAAATGGCAGCTCAACGTTTACGATCCAGATGATACGCGCGTGGAGTTTATGGAATTCAAGCCTGCGGAGAAGCCTTGCTGCAGTGAGTTCACGGGCACGCATCCCGGGCCACAGTGATGCGAGTGGTTGCTTGCGACCGTAGCGGTTGACGTTGTTCGGGATGATTTCCGTTGGCGATTTCTGGGCGCGGGCGGGCGGACACAGCTTGACCCGCAGCGGCAGAAGATCACTGGCATCGACCACGTGCGTATCTACGTCAGCGATATGGCGAAGTCGCGCGCTTTTTATGGCGGTGCATTGGGATTGCCGACAGGCGGCGGGAATTGTACCGGTGATGCGCCGACCGTGTTTCGCGGTGAACGCGGAGCAGTACGTGGAACTGGAGCCAGTTCCCTCTCCCGCGCCCCGGAATTGGTTGGCTGAAGTGGCGTTCGCGACCGAGGATGCCGAGGAGTTGCGCCGATACTTGGTTGCGCACGGCGTAACCGTGGCGCGATCTCGAACGACGGCGGAGCTCGCGTTTTGACGTGCAGGATCCCGAAGGCAATCGAGTCGCATTACTTTGTGCAAAGAGCGGCCAAGGCGGCTGACTTAAGATTTCGGCGAAGCAGATCGGCAATCGGATGATTCACGCGGGATACGTTGTGAAGGACATGGCTGTGGAGGACAAGTTCTATCGCGAGCTCCTCAGGATTTCGGACGTATTGGTATGGCGGATTCAAGGACAACGACATCGATTGGTATGAGCTGCAAGTGCCGGACGGAGACGACTGGATCGAGTACATGCTGAACATTCCGGCGAACGCCGACCACAAGGAAATGGGCGAGCAGAATCATTTTTCGCTAGGCGTGAAAGACGCGGACGTCGCGGCGGCGGAGTTAAAAAGCGAGGCTGGAAGAAACTCGATGGGCCCGAAGTCGGGCGCGACGGCAAGAACAGCATCGATGCGTACGATCCCGATGGCACGCGCGTGGAAGTGATGGAGTTCGCCCCGAGGCAGACGCCATGCTGCCACGCGTACGAGGCGGCGCATCCTACTCCATGAAGATAGCTTCATGAGGATGGATGCGCGAAAAATGACTGCTCGCAGATGGCTGAAAAGCTTTGAAGCTCGGAGGATTTGGATTCGCTGGATTGGAATAACGCTGCTGGCGTTTGCGTGTTCGTGTGCTGCGGCACGGCGGCCGTCGCGCAGGAGCTTGAAAAGCCGGTCACGATTCGATCGATGAGGACATCACAGCTTTTGCATTTGCTCCTGACGGGCGGATCGTTTATGCGGTGAACGGCCATTTAAAACGAAACAGTACGATCTCGAACATGACGACGTGTGGATTCAGGATGCCGGCGGAAAAAAGCGCCGCATTTTTGTCGGCGAGAAGTTTCAGCGTGGCGCGGCGGCGTTTACGTACAGCGTGAATTCGTTTCGTTGGTCGCCGAACGGGCATTTGATTTTGGCGGAGCTTGTTTACGCGACGGTGGATGAGAGCGGGAAGACGGTCGATTCACCGATGACGCTGGTGCTCGACGAGTCGGGCAAAGAAGTGAAGATGGGCGAGGACAACGTCATCAAGGATGCAGCAAGCCGACTTGGCTGCAAGACAACGCGACCGTGATTTATTTCGCTGAAGTGTTGAAGCCGAAAGTTTTGTTTTCGTTTCACTACACGAATCGCCAGGGCGCGCCGGGGTTGGTGTTCGAGGGGCGGACGTTTCTGGATGCGGTGCCGGTGCCGGGAAGCAACACCGACTACGCGGTGGAGCGCGATAGAAACTTATCGGGGCCGCCGCGGTTGCAGAAATTGGAGATGCTGGCGCAGGACGACAAAGAGATTGCGACGCTCGATCGTTTGAGGGCGGACTGGCGTTGTCGCCGAGCGGGACAAAGATCGCGTACTACATCGATAAGGAAGTGATCGAGATTCGCGATTTGACGGAGCCGAAGAAAGATCGCGCGGGTGCGCGCGGGATACGGCGTGTTTCGGTGGGCGCCGGATGAGACACGAATTTTGTTGAAGCGAGCGGTAGAGAAAAAATCGGGCGATTTGGTTTGGCTTGCGATTCCGCCATTGGTCGCGCATCGGGGCGAACGACGACGTGCGGTCGCGCAGCCGACGCCGGTGCCGATTTTTCGCGGGTTGACGTTTCGCGAGTTCGCAATTTTCGCCGGATGGGAAATTCATCGGCGTGATTGCGGTCGGGCGACAGGAATTTGGCGGTATATCCGTTGCCGCGATGAGGAATGCGGTCTTATCGAGCTAGAGCGAGCTCGGCGGCGTTTGTGTTCGACGAAGAAACAGGCGTCCATCCACTACAACTAGACCGGCGGCGACGGCTTTCGCGGCGGCTTGCGCGTGTTCGATTCCGAGTTGCATCCAGATGACTTTGGCGCCGATGGCGATAGCACTGTCGACGACCGGCGGAATATTTTCGGGGCGGCGAAAGATGTCGACGATTTCGATTTTGTCGGGGGCGATTGCGGCTGCCGCGGATTCCAGGTCCGCGTAGGATTTCTCGCCGAAGACTTCCCTTTCGTTCGGATTCACCGGAATCATGCGGTAACCGACGGCTTTGATGTATTCGCCGACGTGATTGCTGGCGCGTTCGGGATCGGACGAGAGGCCGACGACCGCGACGGTGCGATATCGATTGAGGATGTCGACGATCGGGTCG
The DNA here is from genome assembly GCA_963850795.1 of uncultured Acidobacteriota bacterium. Classification (GTDB taxonomy): domain Bacteria; phylum Acidobacteriota; class Terriglobia; order Acidiferrales; family UBA7541; genus Acidiferrum. The sequence continues at coordinate 16,569 of CAWKNS010000004.1, forward strand.
GCGCCGAATTCGGCTTTGAGATTTTCAGGGATCAGGATTTGCATGGTTGCACGGATTCCTCGTCGTGCGTGTCGCCCATGCGCCTAAAGCGCTTTCAGTTGCGCCACTTCCCTCACCGTCAACGCGCGAAATTTTCCGGGCTCGACGTCGAGTTTGAGTGGGCCAATTTTGATGCGCTTGATTTTTTCGACCTGAAATCCGACAACGGCGAACATGCGGCGGATTTGTCGATTGCGGCCCTCGATGAGCACGACTTCGTACCAGGGATTGGGCGCGTCCTCAACCAATTGGATGGAGGCGGGCGAGGTTTTGACGCGTCTGCCGTCTTCGAGTTCGATGGTGACTCCGGCGCGGAGAGCACGCGATGTCGGTCTCGGCGGGCTTTCCGCTGATCTTCACGAGATAGGTCTTGGGGACGTGCGAGCCGGCTTTCGTCAGTTTTTGTGCCAGCGCGCCGTCGTTGGTCATCAGCAAAAGCCCTTCGCTGCCGTAGTCGAGGCGTCCGACGGGATAGAGGCGGGCTGGAATGTCTTTGATGAGATCCATCACCGTGGCGCGGCCTTCGGGGTCCGTGACGGTGGAGACGTAGCCTTTTGGTTTGTAGAGCGCGAAATATTGCGGGCGATTTCTTTGGCGGCTAGCGGCTTGCCGTCGATCGCAATTTTGTCGACGCTCGGGTCGGCTTTGGTGCCCTGCTCGGTGACGACAGCGCCATTGAGAGTGACTCGGCCGGCAGCGATAAACTCTTCGGCTTTGCGTCGCGACGCGATGCCAGCAGCGGCGATTATTTTTTGAAGGCGTTCAGCGGGCATTGGATTGGATAGTTTACGAGAATGTACGGATCGATGCGAGGCGGGGAGATTTTGCCAAGCTTGACGGAAAACCCGCACCCTGAAAATCGCAGGGTGCGGCACCAGGGCGAGGCTCGGCGATTCCGATGGAAGTTGCTTCAACGATTCGTAGTGGCGGCTATTTCTTCTTCGGCGCGTGGGTTGGGCGCGGCTTGGGTTTAGCAGATTCGCTTAGGGCGGTGACTTCGCTCGGTTTGAGGGTGCGGTAGCGGCCGCGGGGGATGCCTTCCACCGTCAGCGAACCGAGCGAGATGCGGATCCATTTTTCGATGGGATGGCCGGCTTTGTACATGACGTTGCGCAGAGATTCTTTTTTCGTGTCGCGCATGCGGAGTTCGTACCAATAGTTGGCTGCGTGGCCGCGGGTGGAGTCGGGCTGGCGCAGAGTTTGCATGCGGACGCCGGCTTCTTTGCCGAGCTCCGCGAGTTGTTCGCGCGTGAGCATGCCCTTGACCTTGATGTGGTAGCCCTGTTCGAGATGCTCCCAATTCTTGAGGAGCGCGGCGGCGAAATCGCCGTCATTCGTGAGGAGAATCAGGCCGCTGGCGGCGTATTCGAGATTTCCGACGGGATAGACGCGCGCCGGGAAATCCGCGCAGCGAGTTGCGCAAGTGTTTTGCGGCCTTCGGGGTCGGCCATCGCGGCGACCACTTCGGTAGGTTTGTTGAGCGCGAGGTAGACGTGATCTTCGGACGCGGTGATGACTTTGCCGGCGGCTTCGACTTTGTCGGTGGCGAGGTCGGCTTTCGTGCCGAGTTCGGTGACGACTTTGCCGTTCACGCGAACCTGGCCGCTGAGAATGAGTTGCTCGGCGTGGCGGCGAGAGGCGATACCAGCGCGGGCGATGAGTTTTTGTAGGCGTTCAGAGGGCATGGGAGTGGAAAAATCAAAGTCGAAACTGGCGTGAAGCTCGTGAGATGCGGCGATTCTATTCGCCGGCGGCGTGCTCCACGCGATTTCTCCGGGTTCGGCTCGCGATCGTTTTCGGTGGATGCTGCGTCGCTGCTCGGTTCTTTTCTGTCGCTGGAAGCGGCGCTCGGGCTCTGCGTCGGACGAGTAGAACTGAGCTGGAGCTTCTTCGGCCGGAACATCGCTGGATGAAAGGGCCGCCAGAGATTCGGCAGAAACTTCGATCTCGATGCCCGAAGCGAGCTGCGCCAGGATTTCGTCGGAGATTTCGTGTTCGGTCGAGGATTCTTCGTCGATTACTCATACGGACTGACTCCGGAGTTTCGGGAGTCTCCATGCTGATGCCGATGGCGTCCGCTGGTCGGGATTCTTCGAAAGCAGGCTCAGCGGATTCGGACTGAGCGGACACTTCGGCTTCCGGCACGAGCTCGTGCTCGGACTCGGACGTTGGGACTGCGAATTCCGCTATCTCGGACGAGTCCGGCGATTCGACGGCTGCGCTTCCTGAGACGGCATCGACAATTGGCCTGCTCGCGGGCTCTGAGAAGTGCGTCAGCCGCTTCCAGTACTGTGCGGCTCAGCGGCGGCTTCAATAGGAGCAGAACCGATCGCTTCGACGACGTCAGGCGAGATGGATTGCTCGTACTGCTTCGGCGCGGAAGATTCATCAGCGCCTGCTGCTGCGGCCTCGGCCTTTGGAGTCGTCGCATCGCCAGATTCGCGCGTTGACGGTCGGATCTTCGGACGCGGCGGCTTCGAGTTCGGCGGCGGCTTCGGCTTCGGTCGGTTCCATCGAGTCGAGCACGCTTTCGTCGCCTGCATCGGATTCGGCGACGCCTTCGTCGGTGCCGAGGGCTTCGCGCGCGAGCGCTTCGAATTCCTTCAGGCTCGGGAGTTCGCCGAGATCGCTGAGACCAAAGCGCATCAGGAACTCTTTCGACGTGCGATACAGAATCGGGCGGCCGATGACTTCCTTGCGGCCCGCCGTGGTGATGAGCTTCTTGTCGAGCAGCGTCTTGATGACGCCGCGACGTGTTGACGCCGCGAATTTCCTGGATTTCGGGAGCGGTGACCGGCTGCTTGTACGAGATGACCGCGAGCGTTTCGAGCGCGGGCATCGTCAGGCGCAGCGGCGGCCGCAGGCTCTTGATGAAGCGGCGCACCAGATCGTGGTGCTGCGGCTTGGTGTACATCTTGTAGCCGCCCGCGACGCCGCGAATCTCGATGCCGCGGCTGTCGGACGGCGTAGCTGGCGACAAGTTCGTCGAGCGCGGCCTGCACGGCAGCCTTCGGCTCGCCGAGAGCTTTGGCGAGTTGTTCGATCGTGGCGGGCTCGTCGGCGGCGTAGATGATGGCTTCGAGCGCGGCTTTGCGTTCGTCGGCGCTCATCGAGCTGACAGGTTCCGGCGGCGCCGCCGCTGCCGATTCCTCCTAGCTTCGCTGACGCTGCGACCTCGCGCGTGGTCTCCTGCCCCGTGTCGGACGCGACCTCGTGCGTGAGCTCGGGAGTGGCTTCGGACTGCGGGTTGTTACCGTCGAATTGTTGGGTATCTTGGTCCACTATTTGTACTCTTCGTCGATCTGGCGGAGCCCGCCGGATTCATCAAACACAAGGTCGAAAGACTTGCCCTTCTTGAGAACAATTTCGCCGAATTGCTTTTCCTGAGCAAGCCCAATCGCTTGCATCTTCACCATTTCCAGGACGGCGAGAAACGCGACGATCATCGCATGACGCGAGGGGCAAGCCTCAAAAAATTCGATCAGGCGGACGGAGTTGTCGTCGCTGGCCAGAATCTGGGCGCGAACCTGCGCCATCATCTGCGCGACGGTGAACGTCGGGTGCTGCAGGTCGATGCGCGCGACTTCTTTGCGGCGCTCGAGGACCTGCTGGAAGACTTTGACGAGGTCGACGAGCGAGACGACAAGGTCGGCTTCGGTCCCTTCGTCGTTGTAGAGCGATTTGTCGGGCCTGGACCAGACGTTCTCTTCGATTTGCTGCTTTTGATAAAGAAGCTGCGCGGCGTTTTTGAATTTTTCGTGCTCGACGAGGCGCTGCACGAGTTCGGCACGCGGGTCGGTGGCTTGCTCCTCGGGACTCGCTAGTGGATCGGGCGGCAGCAGCAACTTCGACTTGATGTGGATCAGCGTGGCGGCCATGTAGATGAAGTCGGCCGACACGTCGATGTTCAGTTCTTCGAGCTTGTGCAGGTAGTCGAGATATTGCGACGTGATTTTCGAAATCTGAATGTCATGAATGTTCATCTCCTGCTTCTTGATCAGATCGAGCAGGAGGTCGAGGGGGCCCTCGTAGGTCGGGATCGTGATTTTGTACGGAGAGGCCATTGGTTAGTGACTGGTGACCGGTGACTGGTGACTGGGGGAGCCCAAAATGGCGGGTCCAACGAGTCGCCCGAGTTTGTGGCCAGCGATGTTCATGCTGCTCCCGCGGAATCGCCTGATGTTATCTCGTTGCGCTTCTTGTCCCAACCGAAAACAGCTTCGCGGACGCGGGACATTGTGGATTGCGCTTCGACTCGGGCTACTTTTGAGCCGGCGTCGATGATTTCAAGGACGCGGGCCGGATGCTTTTCGTATTCGAGACGGCGTTCGCGGACTGGGGCGATCCACTGAATTAGATGATCGGCCATTTTCGATTTGCATTCAATGCAACCGATGCCAGCGGTACGGCAGCCATCGGCGGCCCAGGCGAGGGTTTCCTGGGGCGAAAAGAGCTTGTGCCAGTCGTAAACGGGGCAAACGTCGGGATCGCCGGGGTCGGTGCGGCGTTTGCGGGCCGGATCGGTGACCATCACCTTTGTTTTCTTGCGGATGTCGTCGTCGGATTCGCTCAGGGTGATGGCGTTGCCGTAGGACTTGGACATCTTGCGACCGTCCAGGCCGGGGATGCGGGGAGTTTTGGTAAGGAGCACCTGAGGCTCCTCCAGACTTGTCTTCGTATGACGTGTAGGCGCGCGCTTCGTCGATCTGTTCGAGGAAGTTCTTGATACCGGATTCGAGCGCAAAGGTTTTGCAGCTGCTGCGATGCATTTCGAGCAGGCCTTCGTCCGGAAGATTCGCGGCTGCTGGGTAGACCTTTCGAGAGTTTCGCGATGACTGCTTGATTTCCGCGGATCTTTTCGAGATTGATTTGAAGGCCGAAGAATCCGTTGAAGCGGCGGACGATTTCGCGGCTGAGTTCGACGTGGCTGACCTGATCTTCGCCGACCGGGACGAAGAGCGGCGTGCCGATCTTGCTGTAGATCACGATGTCGGCGGTCTGAACACGGGATAGCCGAGGAACCCGTAGGTATGAAGATCCTTGTTGGTTACATTTTCGAAGGCTTCTTTGTAGGTCGGCACCCGCTCGAGCCAACTGAGCGGAGTCACCATCGAGAGCAAGAGATGAAGCTCGGCGTGTTCGTGAATCAGAGATTGCTGAAAAATGACGGATTTTTTCGGATCGAGCCCGGCGGCGAGATAGTCGGTGACGATTTCGATCGTGTTTTGTGCGACTTGCGAAGTGTCGGCGTAATCGCTGGTGAGCGCGTGCCAGTCGGCGATGAAGAAAAAACATTCGTAGTCGGGATCGTTTTGGAGGCGAACCCAATTTTGCAGCGCGCCGAAGTAATGGCCGATGTGCAGGCGGCCGGTGGGACGCATGCCGCTGACTACGCGCTTCTGTTTTCCGTCAGTCGCTGACAATACCCACCCCTTCGAACGATAGTTCCCAACAACGATGCTGCAGCGCGTCTCTACAGTCCCAACTCGCGCGCGATGATCACGCGCTGAATCTCGCTGGTGCCTTCGTAAATCGTCATCACGCGCGCGTCCCGATAAATCCGCTCGACATCCGTTTCGCGCGAATAGCCGACGCTGCCGTGAATCTGCACCGCTTTAGCCGCGACGCGATTGGCCATCTCCCTCGCGTAGAGCTTCGCCTTTGACGCCGCGCTGCCCATCCGCCCGCCCGAATCTCTCAGCCACGCCGCGTGATACACGAGCCCGCGCGCCGCTTCGATTTCGGTTTGCATGTCGGCGAGCATCCACTGAATCGCCTGAAACTCCGCGATATTCTTCCCAAACGCGCGCCGCTGCTTGGCAAACGCCGCCGCAGCTTCAAGCGCGCCCTGCGCGACGCCAATCGCCTGCGCCGCAATCCCAATCCGCCCATCGTCGAGCGCCTGAGCGCAATCTTCAGCCCTTGCCCTTCTTCGCCCATGCGATTTTCCGCGGGCACTTCGCAATCATTCGAGAACGATTTCCACCGACGGCGACGAATGCTGCCCCATTTTTTCTTCGTGCCGCCCAATGCGAAACCCAGCAAAGCCCGGCTCGACCAGAAACGCGGTGATCCCTTCCCGCCCGCGTCCGGATCGGTCTTCGCAAAGACGATGAAGACATCCGCGACGCTGCCGTTCGAAACCCAAGTCTTCGTCCCATTCAGCAGATACGGCGCGTCCGACGAGCCGCCGCGCGCGTCGCGCGAGTCTGCAATCCCGCGGCATCCGAGCCCGCTTGCGGCTCGGTAAGGCAGAACGAGCCAAGAATTTCTCCGCCCGCCAGCCGATGCAGATATTTCTTCTTCTGCGCGTCGTTGCCGAACGTGAGCAGCGGCACCTCCACCACCGAGTTCGTCACGCTCAGCGAAGTTGCCATCGCCGCATCAACCCGCGCGACCTCTTCGATCATCAGCACATACGAAATCGCGTCGAGCCCCGGCCCGCCCCACTCTTCAGGCATGAGCATCCCGCAGCAGCCCAGCTCGGCAAGTTTTTGGATTTCAGCGGCGGCGAAACGACCTTCGCGATCTCTTTGTTTCACCGAGGGCCGCACTTCGTTCTCCATGAACTGGCGGACGGTATCGCGAATCAGTTTTTGGTGGTCGTTGAGAGAAAAATCCATCGTGTGTTGAGTACGCCCGATGCTACCACGAGGCGGAAGTATCCCCAATGGGCCGAATCAATTGGATTATGTGGATTTCGCCGCAGAGCGCGACGGATTTTCAGGAACGTTTGCCGTTGAGGCGATCGGCGAACGACAAAACTGCGGCGAGCCCGACGGAAATGATGATTCCGCCAACGATGTAGCGCCAGACCGATCCTTGAGGCAGGCGGCTTACCGCAATTTTGTCAATCGTCCAGAGCACCAGGACGAGCACGCCGATGCCAACGGCACGGACGATCGGCGGAAATTTGTTCTCTGCAGACGCAGGCGCGTTGGACGATTCGTTTGGGCGTTTGGTCCATTTCAGTTCGCTATAGCTATCCGCTGTTGTTCCCTACAGTTTAAAAAGTTCGCGCAGTCGTTTCGTCTGCACGCGGCTCACGGGCACTTCGCTCTGCTTTTTGTCGTCCATCTTCAGCATGTAGCTCGACTTGAACCACGGCACAACTTCCTTAATATGATGAATGTTGACCAGATGCGAGCGATGCGGTCGCCAAAATGTTTCGGAATCGAGCGCCGCGTGCAGTTCCTCGAGCGTGCGGTAGTTCGATGTGCCTTCCACATCGCGGCCAACAACAGAGATGAGACCGTCTTCGATCGAAGCGAACACAAGTCTTCGGCCGCGACCAGCAGCAGCCGCTGACCTGACTTCACCAAAATCTTCGCCGGCTGCACATTTTGCTTCACATTGCCGTTGAGCTGGCTGACCAGCTGTTCGAGCCGCTCTGCGGTAGTATGTTCGTCTCCATCACTTTGCGCGCGCGCTGAATCGCTTTCGCGATGCGCGCCTTGTCGAACGGCTTCAACACATAATCCACGGCGTTTACATCAAACGCCTGCACCGCGTAGTGATCGAACGCCGTCGCGAAAACGACGTGCGGCACCTTCATTTTGCGCTCGACGAGTTTGCGCAGCACCCCGAAGCCGTCGAGCCCGGGCATCTGCACATCCAGAAAAACGAGGTCCGGCGAATGCTCCTTGATCAGATTCACAGCTCGACGCCGTTCTTGCCCTGGCCGATGACATTGATTTCGGGGAAAGCTTTGAGCAGGAAGGCGAGCTCGTCGCGCGCCGGCTTTTCGTCGTCGACAATGATGGTGTTGATGGACATGCCCTGGGCCTTGAGTATAGGTGTCGCGGCGGCGGACGGCAATCGCGAGTGTTCGCGTCGGGAAGCGGCGGCGATGCTTTGCGGGTGCTCGGGTGGCTGCTAAGATTGCGGCGAACTGAATCGACTGAGGGATCATGGCTCGGAAGAAGACGGCGAAGATGTCTGCTGGGACCAGGGGAAAAGTCTTCAGTAGCAAGGTTGTCTTCAAAGGGAAGGTTTTTTCGGTTCGCCGTGACGAGGTGTCGGAGCCTTCGGGCGTGCGTGCGACGCGCGATGTGATCTCGCATTCGGGCTCGGTCGTAGTGATGCCGGTGCTCGACGACGGAAAGATCGTGTTGATCCGCCAATATCGCCATGCCGCGCGGCAATATCTCTGGGAATCGTCGCCGGACGGATCGATCCCGGCGAAAACATCAAGCAGGCCGCCGCGCGCGAATTGATCGAAGAAACAGGGTTGCGCGCAAGAAGGATGCGCGTCTTTCTCGATTTCTGGCCCAGTCCAGGCTTCCTCGAAGAAAAAATGTTCATGCTGATCGCCGAGGGCATCACGCAAGGCAAAGCCGAGCCGGAAGAAGACGAAAAGATCGAGGCCAAGGCCTTCAGTCGCGCCGAGCTCGAAAAAATGCTTCGCACCGGCGTCCTGCGCGATGGAAAAACAATTTCGAGCTTACTTTTCTATTTCCGATTCATGGTGTAACCCTGCCAGCCCTGCCCTCCACGCGACTCGTTCGAACGCTGTATTCCCTCACGGTTGCCCTCGGCGCCTTCCTGCTGTTTCTGCTCGAGCCGCTGTTCGCGAAGATGATCCTGCCGCGATTCGGCGGATCGGCGGCCGTGTGGTCGACGTGCCTCGTGTTTTTTCAATCGGCGCTCCTGCTCGGCTACTACTACGCCGACGTTTTGACTCGCCGCCTGAGCGTCGCGCGGCAAGCTTCCGCACACATCGCGCTGCTCATCGTTAGCATCGCGTTCTTGCCGCTCGCGCCCCACGCGCCACTCAGTTCGCCGAGTTCGAACTATCCGGCATTCCACATTTTGGTTCTGCTGACGGCCTCGATTGGGTTGCCATTCGTTTTGCTGAGCGCCACGAGTCCGCTAATTCAAGCCTGGAAGTCGCGCACGGGAGCCGCTGCTTACCATCTGTTCGCAATTTCCAATTTCGCTTCGTTCGTCGCCCTGCTGAGCTTCCCTTTTCTGATCGAGCCGCGCCTCTCTTCACACCGGCAGGCGCAACTGTGGTCGACGCTGTACGCAGCGTTTGTGCTGTTGTGCTCGCTGGCGACTTGGCTCTCGCGCGTGGCGAGCGCGCGATCTCGACCGCGGAAGCCAGCCGCTCCTTCGGAGCCCATCGAATCTGTCGCACCAGAGCGATCGCGGCATCGGCCGCGAATTCGAATGCATCGCCTCGCGACTGGATCCTGTGGCTGGCTCTGTCGGCGTGCGGCTCCGTCCTGTTGCTGGCGACGACGAATCACTTGACCGAAGACGTCGCCCCCGTCCCGCTGCTATGGGTTTTGCCGCTGGCGTTGTACCTGCTCACATTCACGATGGCGTTCGCGAAGCGAAGCCTCTACTCGCGATGGTTGATGGTGCGGCTTGTCGCCCTGGTGCTCGCAGGCCTCGGCTATGCCATCTACGATCCGTCTTTCACGGAATCCGTTCAGGTCGCTGTGCCGTTATTCGGTCTCGGACTGTTCGTGTGCTGCTTGTTCTGCCATGGCGAACTGGCCCGGCTGCGGCCGGCGCCGGAGCGGCTTACAAGCTTCTACCTGGTCATTGCCGCGGGCGGAGCGCTCGGCGCGATCTTCGTCGGTTTGATCGCTCCATTGCTTTTCGCCGCCACATACGAATTCCCACTCGCGCTTTGCTTCACCGCGCTCGCCGCCGCGGCCGTTTTGTGGGACACAACCTGGCTTGCGCGCGCATTCTGGACGGTCGGCATCGCAGCGCTCGTGGCGGTGCTCGCCTATCACGTGCACGCCTACGAGAGAAATTCAATCCTCGTCGTCCGCAATTTCTACGGAGGATTGCGAGTACAGCTTCACTACGACTGGCTCAAACGGCCGTATCACACGCTCTATCACGGACAGATCGAACACGGAGCGCAGTTCCTCGATCCACCCAAAAGCGCCGATCCAATCACCTATTACGCACGAAACTCAGGCGTCGGCATCGCACTGGATTTCTTCAAGCAGCCTTCCCGGCGCATCGGAGTCGTAGGCCTCGGCACCGGAACGATCGCCGCCTACTCCAAACGCGGTGACGCGGTCCGCTTCTACGAGATCAATCCGCTGATCGTCAAAATCGCCAACAATCAGTTTTCCTACCTCAAAAACGCGCGTACGAACGGCGTCGATATTGCCATCCGTATGGGCGACGCCCGCCTTTCGCTGGCAAATGACGAGGCCGAACAATTCGATGTGCTCGTCATCGACGCTTTCTCAGGCGACGCGATCCCCGTCCATCTTCTCACTCGCGAAGCCATCGCGCTCTACCTTCAACACCTGAAGCCCGATGGAGTCCTGGCCATCCATACGTCGAACACCTACCTCGACCTCAATCCGCTCGTGAAACTGTTAGCAGACGATGCAGGCATCGAACCGCGCCTGATATCGAGCATCGATGACCAGCGAAAGCTCGTCGACGCCGCCGACTGGATGCTGCTGACGCGCAACCAGGACTTTCTATTGCACCTGGACGAAAGTACCTTCCAGGATGCATCGAGTCCCCCCGAAATTGCAGCCTTGGACCGACGATTACAACAACCTGTTCCAGATTTTGCGGCCGATGAAATTCCTGAAAAAGGGATCGGACTGACGACCAAAAAAGTGCGAAAGAATCCGGTTTCGTACCTGGCGATAGCACATGTCAACTCTCTCCGAGCCGTTCTTGGTTTACCAACCATCTTCTGTTCGCTCTCTGTTGACGCTCTACGGGAATGTTTGGCGGAATAATCTCGAAACTGCGATCTCGCCAAGGCAGCGCGCTGATTTTCGGATAACTTTCGCCCAAATTATTTTCACCTCTGCTCGCGAAGCCATCGATCCCCGCGCCTCGTATCTAATCCGTTTAATACTGGGAAAACGACGTGCTTGCTTTACCAACCGCGCCCTTTGTTCACTTGACTGACACTCTTTTCTGCTAGACTCCGCCAAATTTATATTTCCGCGGGTGGGGTCCTTTGGTGTGTTCGGTCGAAGTCCGTTAGGGTTTCAAATCGAAGTCGCAACTACGGGAGGGGAATCTCGGTGCGAGGAACGGTAAAGTGGTTCAATAACTCCAAAGGGTACGGTTTTATCGGGCGTGACGACGGTCCCGACGTCTTCGTCCACTATTCGGCAATCACCGGCGACGGTATCGCACTTTGCAGGAAGGAGATCCGGTCGAGTTTGAAATTGTTCGGGCCCCAAAGGCCCCAAGCCGCTAACGTTCAAAAGGCGAGTTAAATTTCAATCCAGCAATGATTCGGCCGGCAGCATCCCCTGCCGGCCTTTTCTTTTGGGCCAACCGTCGACTTCCGAGCAGCGAGAGGATATTAACCTCTGCCCTTCTCGCTTTATAATCCCCGCATGGACAACAAGACACTCGCCCGAATCCTTCGAGAAACCGCGCAGCTTCTGGAAATCGACGGCGCGATTATCGGCCGCTATCGAACCTATGAAAAGGCCGCCGAACTGATCTCCGGCATGCATGAATCGATCGAAGCTCGCCAACGAGCCCGGCAAGTCGAAGAGTCCCCGGAATCGGCGACCGCATGGTCGAGCACATCGAAGAAATTCTCAAGACCGGCGACTACAGCCTGCGCGCAAAAGCTGCTGAAGAAATATCCTGTGACGTTGCTCGACATCCTCAACCTGCAGTCGCTCGGGCCAAAAAAGTCGCTTTCCTGTGGACCAATTTCAAGGCGGCAACCGTCGCTGAGTCGAAAAGCTGGCGAAAGAAGGCAAGCTGCGCGACCTGCCCGGATTCGGCGAGAAGAGCGAACAAAACATTCTCAAAGCGGTCGCGACGCACCAAGCGATCCAGCGGGCGCTTCCGGCTCGACACCGCCGAGAACGCCGCCGCACAAATCGTCGAGCACATCAGCGCGTATCCCAAAGGGCGTCGCCGCCATTACCCCAGCAGGATCGCTGCGGCGTAGCAAGGAAACCATTGGCGACCTCGACCTGCTTCTCACCCTCCCGCGGCAGCACCGCTCGAACACAGTCGAAGCGATTGCCGTGCACATTTTCACCTTTCCGCGGATCGACCAGACGCTCGCCAAGGGTGAGAACAAAGTGAGCTTCGACCTCAACAACGGGCTCCAGGTCGACGTCCGCCTCCTCGACAAAGAGTGCTACGGCGCCGCCCTCCTCTATTTCACCGGAATCAAGGAACACAACGTCACGCTTCGCGGTCGCGCCAACGAGATGGGCCTGACGCTGAACGAATATGCCCTCGCAAGGCTGAAGGGCGAAAAGCCTGTCGCGGCCGACCGAAGAAGAGATTTACGCCAAGCTCGGGCTCGATTACATCCCTCCCGAACTTCGCGAGAACACCGGGGAAATCGCCGCCGCCGAAGCCCGCATGCCCAACCTAATCGAGCTTGCCGACGTGAAGGGCGACCTGCAAA
>CAWKNS010000005.1:0-49075 GCA_963850795.1 uncultured Acidobacteriota bacterium
TCACGGCCGCATCGAAGACACGGGCATGATCGAAGGCAATTTCAGCCAGGAAACGGCGCACGACCTGGCGCTGGTTCTGCGCGCCGGAGCGCTGCCCGCTTCGATCAAATACCTTGAAGAGCGCACCGTCGGTCCGTCGCTGGGCGCGGACTCCATCCGGCACGGCGTGCAGGCGTCGGTGGTCAGCTTCTCGTGGTGATGATCTTCATGCTGTTCTACTACCGCTCGTCGGTGTCAATGCGGTTGTGGCCTTGATTCTGAACCTGTTCATCCTGCTGGCCGTCCTGGCGCTGGTTGGCGCGGTGCTCACGCTGCCCGGCATCGCGGGCGTGATTTTGACCATCGGCATGGGCGTGGATTCGAACGTTCTGGTGTTCGAGCGCATCCGCGAAGAACTGCGCAACGGCAAGTCTGCCGCTGCGGCGGTGGATTCGGGCTTCGAAAAAGCCTTTCTGACCATTATCGACACGCACGTGACACGGTGGTCTCGGCGTTCTTCCTGTTCCTGTTCGGCACTGGCCCGGTCCGAGGATTCGCGGTCACTTTGACCATCGGTTTGATCGCCAACGTGTTTACCGCGATTTATGTTTCCAAGACGATTTTTCAATATCACCTCTCGCAAGATGGAACGCCAGGCAGAACTCAGCATCTAAGTTTGCACTAGGACTCGTTACGGGAACACTTTAATCGCAGTACTTTGCGCTGATCAGTGCGCATCAGAAGTCCGTTCAGACGATTTCGCAACTAATCGCCCGGGAACAAACCCGTAGCTGCTGGAGTCTAAGGAAGGGACGCAGACTCGGCATGATCGAGTTCTTCAAACAGCCCAACATCGACTGGATGGGCAAGGCCAAGTATTTCTTCGGCTTCAGCGCGTACTTCTGCTCATCGGTATGGCTCGATCTCCTGGCTCCAGGGCGGCATTCGCTACGGCATCGATTTCAGGGGCGGCACCAACGTGGACGTGCGCTTCGCCCAACCCCCCAACATCGACAGATTGCGCGCCGGCTCTCGGCGACCCAGGCCTCAGCAACAGCGAAATTCAGAGCATCAGTCCGACATTGACCGATCCCAATGCGAACGAAGTCGTGATCAGCCTCGAGCAAAAAGGGCAGGGCGACCAGGCGCTGGACGTCAGCAAGACCAGATATCAATGCGCTGAAGCCATTTACGGCGGCCAAGGATCCGCAACAAGCCGGATTTCAACGCCGCGACTCCTGCTTCACTCTACCGACATTCTCTCACGCAACGGATCCGCTCTCGCTGGCGTCCAACGCCGGCGACCGCTACAACCAGCTCGCGCAAGAAGATTCTCGATTACCGCGATCGCGACCAAGAACGGCGTCCTCACAAATTTCGACGACTTGCGGCAGTCGACGGCGCAACTCCTGCGGTGATTTCCGCGCTCAACAGACAACTTCGCGCTCGGCAGCTTTTGCCATTCGCAACGTGGAAATTGTCGGCCCCAAGGTCGGCGCTGAATTGCGCACGCCAGGCCATCTGGTTACCCTCTATGCTTTGGCGGGCATGCTGGTATATATTGCGTTCCGATTCGAGTGGGTTTACGGGGCCGCGGCTGTCCTCGCGGTATTTCACGACGTGCTGATCACCCTGGGATTTTTCTCGCTGTTGCACTTCGAAATTTCGCTGACGGTCATTGCGGCCTTGCTGACCTTGGTTGGTTATTCGATGAACGACACGATCGTGATCTTCGATCGCATCCGTGAAAACAACCGCTTGATGCGCCGCGAATCGTTCGCGGATGTCGTGAACAAGTCGATCAATCAGACGCTTTCGCGAACAATCCTGACCAGCGGCCTGACTTTCCTGACCGTGCTGGTTCTGTTCCTCATGGGCGGTCAGGTTTTGCGCGCTTTCTCCTTTGCCCTGGTGGTGGGAATTGTGGTAGGAACGTACTCCAGTTTTGGCATTGCCGCGCCCCTGGTTGTCGCTTGGAACCGTTGGCGCGGCGTCAAGGGCCTGTAACAAGCACCGGATCTGCAGCCGGAAAAAACCCGTGTCGGCGATGGGCGCCTCCGGGCGTCTCGCTCCTGCCGGGAGGAGGTAGGGACACATGTTTGATGAGATGGTGGTTTCCAGTCCGAATCCAAAGAAAACGAACAAGCCCTGGACGGTCATTCTCTCGATGATGTTCCAGGTCGCTGTTTCTTGGCGGTGTTGATTTTGATTCCGTTGATTTACACCGAGGCGCTGCCCAAGACCATGATGGCAACGTTGCTCGTGGCGCCTCCGCCTCCGCCGCCGCCACCGCCGCCTCCGGCCGCGGTCAAGATCGTGCACGTCAAGCCGCAAGTTCACTTGATGGATGCCGGCAAACTCGTGACCCCGAAGGTCATCCCGAAGGAAATCAAGATTATTAAGGAAGAAGCGCTCCCGATATGAGCGCCGGGCATGCGCCGGTGGTGTTCCGGGTGGCGTCGCCGGCGGCCCGATGGGCGGCGTCATCGGCGGCGTGATCGGCGGCGTTGGCGGCGCGCCGCCTCCGCCGAAGCCGACGCCATCCCGCATTCGCCAGGGCGGCAACGTGCAGGCTGCGAAGCTGGTCAATAAGGTGCAGCCGCTGTATCCTCCGCTGGCGCGCCAGACGCGCATCTCCGGGCACAGTTAGGCTGCACGCCATCATCGCCAAGAATGGCCGGTCGAGCAGCTCGAAGTGATCTCCGGCCATCCGCTGTTGGTGCAGGCTGCGATGGACGCCGTGAAGCAGTGGCGGTATCAAGCCAACCAGCTTGAACGGCGAACCGGTGGAAGTCGATACCACGATCGACGTGATTTTCTCTCTGAACCAGTAATCCAGTACGGCGCGTTTCGCCCGTCGTGGGGCGGCGAGGCGTTCCGAGCAGCACCGTAGTAAGAAATGTTGTTGGCCCGGCCCAGCCGGTGTCACCTAAATTTTTAAGGAGCAAACGAATGGTAGCCACTTTGTACGTTAGCGCGGCCCTCTTCCTGCAATCCCAGACCGGCAGCACTTGGATCTTGCACAGCATGTGGACCACGATGAGCACTCTTCCCAGAGTCGTCGTCGGGATTTTGTTCGTGCTGTCCGTTTATTCGTTCGGCGTCATGATCGACCGCGCGTTGATGTACAGCGCGGCTCGCAAGCAGTCGCGCGTGTTCGTTCAGCAGGTTGCCGGCGCACTGAAGGACGGCAAGCTCGACGAAGCGATCGCCATTGCCGAGCGCAACAAGAAGAGCCACATCGCCAAGGTTGTGGCGACGGGCCTCTCCGAATTCCAGTCGGCTTCGCCGCAGGTATCCGATGCCGAAGTGATCGAAGCGGCCAAGCGCGGTCTGGAGCGCTCCGTCGCCATCGTTCACGCCGAAATGAAGCGCGGTCTTTCGGCTCTCGCCACGATCGGTTCCACGGCGCCGTTCGTCGGACTGTTCGGCACGGTGGTCGGCATCATCAACGCGTTTAAAGGCATCGAGACCGTCCAAAGCGACCGGTCTGTCGGCGGTCGCCGGCGGTATCTCGGAAGCTTTGGTCACCACCGCGTTCGGTCTTGCTGGTCGCCGTGCCTGCCGTGTGGGCCTACAACTACTTCACCAACAAAGTGGAAGCCTTCGACGTGGAGATGGACAACTCCTCGATGGAGTTGATCAACTACTTCATTCTGCGCCGCGGCGCGCAAGAAGTAACCGCCATGGCGTACTAAACCCACAGCGGGGCGCAGATGGCGGCGCCCAACGTGATTCCGATGGCGGACATCATGCTGGTGTTGCTGATCATCTTCATGGTGGTCACGCCGATGTTGCAGAAGGGCATGTCCGGTGGATATGGCCAAGGCCGACAATCCGCCCGTGATATGCAGGACGCCGATAAAGACGACGCGGTCATCGTGGCGGTCACTCGCGACGGCGAAATCTATCTGGGACATACCGCGATCGCCAAAGAAGATCTGACCGACAAATCAAGGATCGCTCGCGAACCGCCTGGACAAGACCGTGTACGTGAAGAGCGATTCACGCGCGAAGTACGGCGACGTCGTCGCGGTGGTGGACGAAATCCGCTCCGCCGGTGTGGATCAACGTCGGCCTGCTCACGGAAAAGAACCAGAAGGGCAGACCGGAACCACCACCTCCGCCGCGGGTAAGCCGAACCGGAGATTAGTTCGGACTTCGGTCGCTGAAGCGAGTCATCGTAGTGCAGTCGCAGTAGCTGTCATTCGTTTGCTGATGTTTGAGTGGCCGCGCCGATTCCCACACGGCGCGGCTTACTGGCCTGCAAAGCTCGACACGTAGCAGGCTCACAGGAGAAGTAGCCATGGGAATGAGCGTTGGAGAAAATAAGGGCGGTGCGATGGCGGAAATGAACGTCGTTCCGCTGATCGACATTTTGCTGGTGCTGCTGATCATCTTCATGGTGATCACGCCGTTGACCCCGAAGGGCTTGGACACGCTGGTGCCGCAGCCCAATCCGAACCAGCAGCAGAACCAGGATATGGAAAATAAGACGGTCGTCGTTCAGGTTCTGCACGAACGACAAGCTGAAGATCAACAACGAAGACACGACTTGGGACGGCCTGGGTCAGCGCATCGATCAGATTTTCAAGGATCGCGCCGAGAAAGTCGCTTTCGTGAAGGGCGATAACGATGTACTGTTCGTGACGTCGCCCGCGCCATCGACATCATGCGCGCCGCCGGCATCGACAAAGTCGGTCTGATCACCGCCAAGCTCGAAGCCGGTCAGTAATATCTGAGATCCATCGGCGTCGCTTCACCGCGGCGCCGTTTTTCGGTTTGGACGGGGGTTCGCTCAGGATCAACGAGCAGCCGGTAACGTGGGATTCGTTGCGCAGCCGCCTCGACGAAATTTTCAGCCGGCGCGCCGACCGCACCGCATTCGTTAAGGGCGAATACCAACATCGAATTCCAGGTTGTAGCCAAAGTGATTGACGTGATGGACTCGGCAGGCATATCTTCTGTCGGTCTGTTAACGCCGCAGTTGGAGAAAGGCCGCTAGATTGGGCCGGTTGCCCTTCGCAGGGCGGGACGTGAATCCTAGCGACGACTGTTTTCGGTCGCGCCATTAAGCAGGGATGGATGCTTCGATGACTTACGGATCGGTTCGAATCGCACGCCGGGTTACGGCATTCGCCGCGATGGTTTTCGTCGTGGCGGGCGTCTCGGGCTGCAGCAAACTCAAGGCTCGCGACCTCTTGAACAAAGGCGTCACCGCCTTCAAGAACGGCCAGTCCGACGCTGCGATTGAAGACTTCAAGGAGGCGAAGGAAGCCGATCCCGAGTCTGCTCAACGCGCGGCTCTATCTGGCCACCGCGTACGCCAGCCTGTATATTCCCGGCGCGCCGTCGCCCGAAAACGTCGCGCGTGGCAACCAGGCCGTCGCCGAATTCAAGGAAGTCCTCGAAAAGGACCCCAACAATCTCTCGCGCCATCGATGGCATCGGCTCGATTCTCTTCCAGATGGGCGGCCAGCCTTTCAACGCCAAGAAATTCGAAGAGTCCAAGACCTATCACCAGCGCCACATCCAGTTGAAGCCCGAAGATCCGGAGCCGTACTACTGGATCGGCGTCATCGACTGGACTCTGGCCTTCCGTGCCAACGGCGAAGCGCGCCTCGCGTATAACAAAGACAACATCAAGAAGCAGGTCAAGGACACCGATCCGCTTCCTCCGGCCGTTCGCACCGAGTACGCCGCGAAGTACGGACCACTGGTGGAAGAAGGCATCACCGACCTGCAAAAGGCCATCCAGCTGCGTCCCGATTACGACGACGCCATGGCGTATCTCAACCTGCTCTATCGCCGCAAGGCCGACATCGTCGAAACCCCCGACGAACGCGCCAACCTGCTCAAGCAGGCCGACGACCTCGTAGATAAGGTCAAGGAAATTAAGCAGAAAGCGCGCCGACCAGCCGACACAACCGTCCTGATCGCGCCGCACGGCTAGTCGTCCAACTTCAATCGTTTGCTTCCCAAGGGCGCTCCTCCAGAGCGCCCTTTTTAATTTTTATCGCCGCAAGATCGACCGGCTAGCCGGCAGTTGGGTGCCGCACCCTTAGGTTTTAAAGGGTGCGGGTTTAAATTCGCCCCCGCCCAAATCAAAACGACAACGCCTTGACACCTAGTACCCTCGTGGTAATCTACTCAGGTAGACAACCACGCCCGCCCGTTAACTCCTTTGCCAACAAAAAGCGAATAAAAAGAGAATCCACGTGACCACTTAACCGCCCTGTTCTCAGTAGTTTGCACACACTTTGAACAGCCTCTTCTGCAAGTCTCTCAATCAAAACCGCTTGCGCACACTTAGGGAAACACCGGGGGTGTACCCCTCACGTCCCAAAACGGGAATCGCCTCCGGCCCAGTACGCCAGCTCTCGGCTCCCGCCGGTTACCCAAACCGCCACCCTGAATCCTCCTCCTCGAAACGTCATCCTATCGACTGCGTATACTAGACCATGGCCCCGGGCAACGTTCCCCTCAGCTTCAACCGTGACCGCACCGAGCGCCAGCTCGACGCCCGCCTCGAAGAGCTCCTCGCCAAGCTTCGCAAAAATCGCCCGGCCGAAGACCCCTGGATGGTCCGCCGCGCCTACGAAATCGCCGCCGAGCGCCACCGCGAGCAGCTCCGCAAATCCGGCGAGCCGTATCTCATGCATCTGCTCGAGGTTGCGCACATCCTCGCCGACCTGCGCCTCGACGCCACCACGCTGACCGCCGCGCTACTCCACGACGTCATCGAAGACACCGAGTTTCCCGTCTCGCGCATCACCGAACGCTTCGGCGCCGAAGTCGCTCGCCTCGTCGAAGGCGTCACAAAAATCGGCCGCCTCAAAATGATGGCGCCCGAAGCGCGCCAGGCCGAAAACGTCCGCAAGATGGTGCTCGCCATGGTGCACGACGTTCGCGTCGTGCTGGTCAAACTGGCCGACCGCCTGCACAACATGCGCACGCTCGAATATCTCGAGCACGCCGAAACAGCAGCGCATCTCGCGCGAAACGCTCGACATTTACGCGCCCATCGCCCACCGCCTGGGAATGGGTTTGATCCGCAACGAACTCGAAGATCTTTCTTTCCGCTATCTCGAGCCCGAAGCGTTTCTTTCGCTGCAAAAAGAAGTCAGCGACAAAGCGCCGATCCATTTGACAAGTTTCTCGAAGAAGTGCAGGGGACCATTCGAACCAAGCTGGTCGAAAGCGGCATTCCCGCCGAGGTCGAGTCGCGCGTCAAGGGACTCTACTCGCTGCACCGCAAAATCGTTCGCCAGGAACGCAGCCTCGACCAGGTTTACGATTTGCTCGCCGTGCGCGTCATCACCGACACCGAGCGCAACTGTTACGCCGCGCTCGGCGTGATCCATCACATGTGGCGTCCGGTTCCCGGGCGTTTCAAGGACTACATCGCCATGCCGCGGCCCAACCTGTATCAGTCGCTGCACACCACGGTGATGCACGCCGGCCAGCCCTTCGAAGTGCAGATTCGCACGCAGGAAATGCACCACATCGCGGAAGAAGGCGTCGCGGCGCACTGGAAATACAAGGACGGACAAGCCCGGTTCGCGAAGACGATCAGCGCATCATCTGGATGCGCCAACTGATCGAGTGGTTGCAGGAAATGGAGGAGCCCAGCGAATTTCTCTCGACGCTGAAAGTCGATCTTGCTCCCGTCGAAGTCTACGCGTTCACTCCGAAGGGCCGCGTGCTGGAATTGCCGCGCGGCGCCACGCCGGTGGATTTTGCGTACGCGGTTCACACCGAAGTCGGCCACCAGTGCGCCGGCGCAAAAGTGAACGGGCAGATGGTCCCGCTGCGCCACGAAATCGTCAGCGGCGACGTGGTCGAAATCCTCACGCAAAAAGGCCACAAGCCCAGCCGCGACTGGCTCAGCTTCGTCAAGTCTTCGCACGCGCGCAGCAAAATTCGGCACTGGATCAACTGCAAGAGCGCCAGGAAGCCACCGACATGGGCAGCCGGCTGCTCGAAAAGGAAGCGCGCCAGTTCGGCCGCAGCCTGAAGAAAATTCCCGAAGCCGATCTGCTGAAAGTCGCTTCCGATTACGGCCTCTCGAAGACTCGAAGATCTTTACGCCGCGGTTGGATTCGGAAAATATTCCGCGCGCCAGATTCTCACCCGCGTTCTGGGCGAGCCCGAGAAGCGGAACCAAACCGACGCCGAAGAGTCCACGCCGACGCTGGTCAAAACCGTCAAGCGCATGCTGGGCTTCGGCGAAGCGCCGCTCGTCGTCAAAGGCCACGGCGATTTGCTGGTGTATCGCGCGAAGTGTTGCAATCCGATTCCCGGCGACGACATCATCGGCTACATCACGCGCGGCCGCGGCGTCGCGGTGCACACGCGCACATGTCCCAACGTGCAAAATCTTCTTTATCAAACGGAGCGTCGCATCGCCGTCGAGTGGGGCGGCGAAGGCACCACCGCAAAATTCCCCGTGCAGCTGCATCATCCGCGCCAAAGATCGCGCTGGATTGCTCGCTGACATCACCGCCGTAATCAGCACCGCCGGCTCGTAACATTCACAATCTCGAGAGCCGCCCCGACCGGCTGAACGCGCAAGTCGATGCGAATCTGGAAATCGTCGATCGCCGCCAACTCGAATCCATCCTCGCCAACATCCGCAAAATCCAAGGCGTCTACGGCGTCGAACGCGTCTACCAACCTACCGTTTAGTTTTTTCGAGAGCTTCTTCGTTGAGATAAAAGGGAAGGAGTTGCTGCGAATCCTACCGCTGTCTGCGTCCGCGTTGAGCGACGAAATCCGTGTGCGCGTGATTGCGCGCCGCTTCGCGCGAATTGGCTTCAGTTTCAGCCTGCTGCTCGGTGATGCCCTGCGCGATCCGTTCGAGGATCTGCTTCTCGGTCAAGCCGGTATTTTTCAAACGCCCGATCGCGGCAGAGCTGATCGTCGGAAGTCCCTGAAGATCGCGCTGCAGAATCGCAGTGACCATCGGATCGGAAAGGCCAATCAAGCGGAGCATAACAGCATCGCCGCTGATCGAGTCGAGCTTATCGGCCTGTGCGAAGGTGACAACGTCGGATTCGGTATAGCGCGCGTTCAAAAGATTCGCGACGGAATCGGCGCTGCTGAATGCGTGCTTGCGGTCGTGGGCGGTCGAGATCAGCACTACGCAGGTATCGTCGCTGACGCCGGCGCCTTTCAGGCGGACCAGCTGCTGAAGCTCGGAATCGGAGATGTTGAAGGTCTTAATGCGGTCGATGACACTCGAATTCATGCCTGCCTGGTCGAGCGGGCGATAGTCCATCAGCGGGTGCTGATGGCAGCCCACCGCGAGGGCGAACATCCAGGTGCCGAACATGAGGTACGTGCGCTTCACACCCTAATTCTAGGGTCGTCTAGAGCATAAGCAATGGGATTGCGATATCTCCTGTGTTGTCGCGGTACCGGCCCTGAAGGGCAGGTACTGGCGAGTTTAAAATTAGCGACTGGTAAACAGGATGAAGAGGCGTTACGTCGCGTTCTCACAACTTCGTACTAACTTCCGTCTCAGCGCATTTCCCGTCTACAATCGAGACACTGTGCAGCGCGCCGCAAACATCCACCGTCTGCCGCTCTTCCTGATCTCGCTCGCCGCGGCAATTTGCAGCTTTGGTTGCACGGCAGCGCTCGGCCCCGGCTACTCCATCGACAAGCAGGAGATCGAAGTCCACTTCATCCCCGCTCCCGAGCCGACGATTCACATCGACGCAACCTATCACCTGCGCAACGACGGCATTCGCCCGTTGAATGTGCTTGAGCTTCGCCTGCCGGGCTGCCTGGCGGTTTCACTTTGCCGACCCGCAGGTCGAGTGGGATGGCCACGCCGTCGCGCTCGATATTTCGCCCGACAATCGGCGCAATTCGATTCTGAATCTGCAAAACGCCTGGATGGTTTCCGAGGCGCATACACTCAAACTCTCCGTCGAATATAAACAGGCCGGCCAGGGAGAACACAATTTCAGCTTCGCGCCCGATGCATTCTTCCTCCCATCGGAAGGCTGGAGCCCGCAGCTCATGCCCGCGCGCGGCGCGTTCGCAAAAGGCGGAATCCCGCCGGCGAAATGGCAGATGACCATTCGCGTGCCGCAGGATTTTCTTGTGCATGCCAGCGGCGAGAAGCCAAAAAAATCAAAGAGCAACGGGGAGCAGGTCATCCGGTACACGCAGCGACTCAAAGACGGCTATCCGTTCGTGATCGCCGGGCGCTACGTCGCCTCGAAATTCAAAGCGGAGCCCGATACGGTCACGCTCTGGAGCCGAGCCAAACAAAACACCGATCCGCTTCGCCAGTCGGCGCAGGGACTCACTTCGGCGATGAAAGCCTACGATGGATTATTCGGCAAACGCGTCGAGAATTCGCGCGATTTATGGCTCGTCGAATGTCCCGTCGTAGACAGCTGCTTTAGTACTGCGGCGTCTTACTTTTCGGGAATGATCAACGATCCCGGCACAAAGCCCACTGCGGAAATGGCGTCGCTCGACACGGTGATGGTCGATCTCACAAAGGGCGCGCCCGATGTCGTCGCTGCCGCCGGCCCATCGCTCGCATCCACATGGCTCGGCTACGGCCAAAATCCCGGATTCTATGAACAGGACCCGCCGCTTGCCGCGCTGCCGGCATTTGCCGCGATTCGCGGACGCGAAGCCGCCGGCGGCGCACAAATTCGCACCACCGCGATTCGCCGTGCGCTCAAAAATGTTCCCCTTGATGGGCAGCCCGGAAAGGCGGAGCCCGACAACGTCGTCCGCGCAAAAAGCCTGCTGCTCTTTTTTGCGTTGCAGGATCGCTACGGAGAGAAAGCTTTTGGCGATGCGCTCAGCCACATGCTCTACGCGCGCCGCCGCGGCGGTTTCGACATCACCGACCTGATCTCCGCATTCGATCAGGAGACGCACCAGAACGTCGGCGAATTCGTGCGCCATTGGATGAAGCGGGCCGGCGTTCCACAAGATTTTCGTTCGCGCTACGAAGGCCAAACCAGCGCGGACGCACACGCGTTTCAACCTCAGGAGGCTACGCCATGAAAGACATCGTCAATTCCGACCGCGGTCCGAAACCGATTGGTCCGTACTCGCAAGGGGTCAAGATCAACGGCCTCCTTTATTTGTCGGGGCAGATTCCGCTCGATCCCAAGACGAACGAAATGATCTCGGGCGACATCAAGGCGCAGACCGAGCGCGTCCTCGAAAATATCAAAGGCATTCTCGAATCGGCGGGATCGAATCTGCATCATGTGGTGAAGACAACGGTATTTCTCAAAGACATGAATGAATTTCCGGCGATGAACGAGGTCTACGCCAAATATTTCACAGCGGCGCACCCGGCGCGTTCGACGGTGCAGGTGGCGCGATTGCCGAAAGACGCTTCGGTGGAAATCGAAGTGATTGCGTCGGCGTAGGCGTTTTGAAGTAGGTGCGGCGGCGATTTTCGCCGAGGAAAAATCTCTCAAGTACTTTCGATCGTGCGGACCTGGGGCGCAGCGGTGCTGCGCCCCTACATATTTTTAGCCAAGCTCTAGAGAGGGAATAGAAACAGGTTTGTTACGGGCGGTCGGGGCTTTCGAGGGCGAAGTAAATTCCCAGGCCCGTGCCGACGCCGGCGAAGATCAGGATGTACATCAGGAACTTATCGCGCCCGGATTTGCGCGGAGTTTTTTGTTGAAAGACAGGCGGAGGATTGTTCGTGTCTTGTCCTTGCCCGGCGTCAGGATCAAGGACGACGCGATAGGCCGTGCCTTCGGCGACGATTTTCGTGTCGTCTTCCACCGAGATGGCGAGCGCGCCGTGCGAGCAACTGACGGCTAATTCCTTCGGACTCAAAATCGTGACGCTGCCGACGGTCGCGGCGTCGCTGTTGGGCCGGATCAACGCGGTCCCGGCGTGCAGAGCGAATGCCTTTGAGTTGGCAGTTGAAAAAATCGCAGTGCCATTCTTGAGCGTGGCAGAAGCGCCGCTTTCCTCATTCGCCCAAGTCACCTGGCTGGCGCTGGTGAGCAGCAAGCGCGCCGCGCCCGCGCGAATCTGGATGCTGCCGAATTTATCGGTGTCGAGCGTGTCGCCGGACAAAACGGTGGTGCCGACCGTCGCCTTCGCGGTTCCCACGTGAGCGCGATCCGCGGACACCACGGTGCCAAACGCCACACTCGAGGCGTGCGCAATCGAGCCGCTCGGGACACACGTGAAAACGAGTCCGAACGACAACACTGCGGCCGTAGATGTGCGAATCAGGTCGCGCAAACGCGCCATCGCTTCTCCAGGTGGGGCTGCACTCAAGGATACTGGTCGCTAGCAGGTCCTATAACGATTCAGTCCAAACCCTGACACCTAAAAGTACAGCCCGCAAAATACGGAGTGTACCGAGTCCACGTCACAAACGTGTGGACGTCAGTTGCGAGGGCGGACTGAAGCCCGGCCCTACAGAACCTTCGGCACAATCCGATGCGAACTTTCGGCAGCGGCGCCGTCCGGCGAGGGAGTCTGAATTTCAACACAGGTTCGGCAACAATCCTCATGCGCACTGGTAGCTTGACTCACTCGCTGCTACAATGCGTTACAGTAATTTTACGTATGGCGGACTGGAAACAAATTACAGCGCGCATTCGACGCGCTCGCACCGGTAAAGACCCAGCGGTACAACTATCTACACTCTACGAAAAGACGCAGGATGCGATGGTTGCGTTCGAATTGGCGCGCGTGTTCGAGACCGCGAGCCAGAACGCCGAAGCTGCGAAATGGTATACGACCGCTGCCGAGCGATTTCGCCGCGCCGACTGGAA
Source organism: uncultured Acidobacteriota bacterium (assembly GCA_963850795.1). GTDB lineage: Bacteria > Acidobacteriota > Terriglobia > Acidiferrales > UBA7541 > Acidiferrum. Next base: position 12,771 of record CAWKNS010000005.1, read on the forward strand.
AACGAAAGCACAGCAGGCTGCCACGCGTCTTGGCGCGGAATCGGAAACCCATGGCGATTCGCAACTCGATTTTCCGCAACTCGTGCCGGCGGTGCCCGTTCCCGAAGAGGACGCGCCGTTTGAAGAGAGTGCCGTCATTGTTGACGCGATAGCCAAGCCGGTTGCCGAAGACTTGTCGAGCGAGGATTCTGAATCGGAGTCCGAACCGGAATCTCAGCCAGCTGAAACCAAGACGAGTTCTTCCGCCACGGCAAAACAGGCGAGCGAAGGCCGCCGTCGCCGTGGCCGTCGTGGTGGCCGTAATCGTCGCAAGAGCCCAGGCACGGCGACAAGTTCTCACTCTGGCACGGGGCATTCCCGTTCTGAATCTTCTTCGTCCTCGCGCGGATCTCACACATCCGAATCGGAATCGGAATCGCCGGCCGAACATAGGCCGCGCTCGTACGAATCAACGGTACCGCGTCTCCCGGTAGAGGCCGCACCTGCTTCAACGGATGCCGGTGGCATCGCGCTACGCGGCCGTTACGGCGATCCTGGACTTTCTTCGCGGCTCTCGTCGCTCGAAGTGCAATTTCGGCGCTTGCTCACGTGCTCGCCGATCAAGCTCGACGAATTGGAACGCGCTCCCGCTGGACCCGGAGTTTTGCTGCTGACGGATGCCGACTTGACCAGCTACTACTACGTGGAGTCGTGCCAGACTCTGCGCATCGCGATCCCCGCCGTGCTTCGCGGAGGAGCGTCGAAACGCGGCGGCGATTCCATCAAGCCGCAGCTCGCCGAACATCTGGGAATTCCAGAAGCGCGCGTGGGAAAATATTTAGCCGAACATTGCGTCATTCGCTGGCTCCAACTGGATGAGGGCGCATCACACTTCGCCCACTTTGTGACGGCTGTCCTCCGGCCGGTCCTGAACGAATAGATAGCAGCCCGCTGAAAACTCAAAATCGCCTTTTTGGACTTCTCCGGTAGCCTTCGTTTAGACCCCTTTTTTGCCGTTCGACCCTCAAAAACGACCGTTCGGCGCAACCCGCTGGCCAGCCGCCCTATTTACCCTCAAACTATACGAGTTCAAAGACTTAGTTTCGTTCCCGATTGGGAATGGTAGGCTTGAATCAGGTCCGGGGGCCTTCGTTGGGCGCCACATAGTGCGTACCAATGATGGAGCGGACCGCATCTGAAGATTTTCAGGTTTTTGTATTCTGTGTTTCCGCTGCAACGTTGTGCTCGTGAGCGTTGGGGCCAAGGTAGCTCGCATTTTCCGCAAAAGTGAGGGGCAAAGGTTTATGCCTAATTCCGTAGGTACTCAGTTGAAGCGATCCATGGACTGGTTGATCTGCAAGACAGCCGCAGTCACCTTCAACACGATTCAGCACTTCAACAAGAAGAATCCGAATCCGTCGGTCACGCCGCAGTGGTCCGACAAGCCGCTGCTGAAGTCCTGGGAAAAGACCAAGCCGACGCTTGGCTTCCCGCGGCAAACCGATTCGCTGTGCCCCGCGTGCGTGAAGGAAGCGCGCGAGTCGATCATCGCCGGCAAAAAAGATTGGCGCGACCTAATGCACGAGAAAGTGGGCGAGATCAAGGCGCAGATCGTCGAGCGCGACGGGCAGATCTGGATGGTGAAAGATTGCCCGCTGCACGGCCACTACGAAGACATGATGGCCGTCGATGCGAAATTTCTCGAGTGGATCGAGCAACAGTTCCCGGGCCGCGACATTCCGGCGCACAACGACGAAGACCTGCACAAGCACGGTTCTTCGACGGTTCGCTACGGCCGCGGTTCTGTTTTGACGGTTGATCTGACGAATCGCTGCAACATGATGTGCGATCCGTGCTTCATGGACGCGAACCAGGTTGGGTACGTTCACGAACTCGGCTGGGACGAAATTCAGGAAATTCTAGATAACGCGCTGCGGATCAAGCCGCGCCGCCAGATGTCGGTGCAGTTCTCGGGCGGCGAACCGACGATGAGCCCGTACTTCCTCGACGCAGTCGCGTACGCGCGCAAGATCGGCTACAACAGCGTGCAGGCGGCGACGAACGGCATTGAGTTCGCCAAGAGCAAGGAATTCAGCAAGAAGGCTTTCGAAGCGGGTATGCGCTACGCGTATCTGCAATTCGACGGCATCGGCAACGATGCGAACAGCCACCGTCAGATCGGCAACTTGTTCGACGTCAAGCTGCGCGCGATCGAAAACATGCACGAAGCCGGCATCGAAATCGTGCTCGTTGTGACGATCGTCAACAACGTGAACAACGATCAGGTCGGCACCGTCGTGAAGTTCGCGATGGAAAATCCGAAGAAGATCGCGTTCGTCAGCTTCCAGCCGGTTTCGTTCACCGGGCGCGACGAAGACATCACGCCGGAGCGCCGTCTGCGCCAGCGCTACACGCTTTCGCACCTCGCGAAGGATGTCAGCGATCAGGTTGGCAAGGTTGAGCCAACGCGCGACTGGTTTCCGATTTCGTTCATCAGCACGTTCGCCGGCTTCGCCGACATGGTGAAGGGCCGCGAATCGACGTGGGGCTCGCTGTCGTGCGGATGCCACCCGAACTGCGGCGTGGGCACGGCGCTGATGATCAACAAAGAGACGAAAGAGTGGGCGCCGGTTCCGCGGTTTTTGAATGCGACGCAGCTCACGAAAGATGTGACCGCGATTACTGACGCGGCACGCGGCAAGAATTTTTCGAACTTCATGATGGCGATGGCTCTCTTGAAGAACTATCAGCCGTTCGAAGGCCCGAAGGGCTTGACGCTCGGCTCGCTCTTCAAGAAGTTTGACAAGACGTGGGCGCTGACCAAGCGTTCGACCACGAAGTATGGCCGTACGTCACCCGATCGAGACAAGAACGACGCTATGAAGCGCCGTCAGGATCCGTGGAACTTCCTCTTCATCGCGGGCATGTGGTTTCAGGATCTGTTTAACTACGATTTCCGCCGCACCGAAATGTGCATCATTCCGTACGCAACGCAGCAGGGTGAGATCAGCTTCTGCGCGTACAACACCGGTGTGGGCTGGCGGCAAATCATCGAGAACATGCACAAGAACGCGACCGTCGCGGAGTGGTACAAAAACCACGGCAAGCACGAGATCTACGCCAAGGGCAAAAACGTCAACCTGCAGAGCTTCGAACACTCGCTCCGCATCGACGGAGATGACGCCGCTCGCGTGCGCCATCTCGAGCATGACATTCCACTGACCGCAGCCGAAGAAGATCGCGCGCGCCGTAAGAAGGCGTTCGAAGAGCAAGCTAAAGTTCGAGCGATCTACGAAGAACTCGTTCTTAAGAAGCCACAGCCGGCCGTGGTACAGATCGGTTCGTTGACGGATATCGCGAAGGCGGTGCCGGCGAACTTCTCGAATGCGGGCAAGCCGGTGAGCATCGATCCGGCGCCGAAACAGGAAGCCGAACCGGTGGCCGGCGACTAGGTTTCTTCGTTCAACTTGATTCGAAAGGCTCCCGAAGTTCGGGAGCCTTTTCTTTTCCGAACGCTGCCTCGGTTGACTTTTGGGCGTACACTCAATGATATGGCTCGTACGCGCGCGGCAAATGGCAATCACCGCAAGGCAGCGGTTGGTCGGTATGAGTTCACCGTTGTACTGCTACCAACATTTGATGAAGGCGAGGGCGCTTCGATGGTACCAAGGAAGCCGCTGCGTCCCTCGGGCTATCAGGTGACGGTGCCGTCGTTACCTGGTCTCGTTACCTTCGGACGCACCCGGTCAGAAGCTTGGGAAATGGCCGAAGATGCGATTCGATGCCACATTGAAGGTTTACGCAAAGATGGCGCCCCGATTCCGGATGAAGGCGCGGCTGAGTTTCGGAAGTTGAAGATCTCCGCATAGTCTGATGAGCCCGAAGCTTCCGATCCTGCGGCCACGGCAGGTTCTGCGAGCCTTGCAGCGGGCGGGATTTGTGGTTCATCACCAAACTGGGAGCCACGCTCAACTGAAACATCCGGCGAAGCCACATCTTCGCGTAACTGTGCCGCGTCACGATCGCTTCGATTTGCCTCGAGGCACGCTTCGCAGCATTTTGGATCAGGCCGAATTGACACTCGAGGAGTTTCTCGAGTACCTGTGAACAGTGGCGGACAAGGCCTGAGTTCATATAGTTCCTGCTATAATTTGCCGATACCGAAGGACTTATTCGATGCCGATCTACGAATACATTTGCGAAGATTGCCAGACTGAGTTTGAGAAGATTGTGATCAATCGGGCGGAGGAGATTGCCTGCCCGAAATGCGCCGGCAAGAAGAACAAGATTCAACTGTCGATTTTTGCCACGGCGAATGGGAATGGCAGCTCGTCGAAGGGGCCGTCGTTTTCGGGTGGCGGAGGCGGCGGTTGCTGCGGCGGCGGTTGCGGCTGCCACTAAGGATTCGGGATTACCTACGATGAAAGCCGGTCAAATTCAATACGAGTTCGTCGCCGATTTCAGCGGGGCGTTGACCGCGGCTTTTGAGGTCAATGGCAAGGCGTTTGTCACTGACCGCTCGACGCTCGATCTTTTGAACTATGAGTTCGAGCAGCGCAGCTTTCGGGTTGCAGGGTGGGTTTTCGCAGTGAACCTTGCGACTGGCAGAATCAAGCGCACAAACTAAGACTCACCGTTAGCACCGTTTTATCCCACAAGAGCTGTTTTCGGCCGACCTGAGTAACCGATCTGGCTTGCTCCACATCGAACTGGTGCCTGCTCGCTTCCTGCGAGTTCTCGCCTTGGCGTGATTCCGCCACGTAAATCCTAAGTATTCTGCGGAGGACATATGTCTTCAACGAACAAGATTGCCTTGATTACCGGCGCCAACAAGGGCATCGGATACGAAGTCGCTCGCCAACTCGGCAAGCAGAAATGCACCGTGCTCATCGGTGCGCGCGATGCCAAGTTGGGGGAAGAAGCTGCCGACAAGCTCAAGAAAGAGGGAATCGAGGCGCTGTTTGTCGCTCTCGATGTGACTCGCCGCGAAACGATCGAGACTGCGCGCGCCGGCATCGAAAAGGAATTCGGGCGGCTCGATATTCTTGTGAACAACGCTGGAATCGCCGATCGCGGCGGAGACGGACCTCCGAGTGCCGCCAACATCGACGCCGTCAGCCGTACTCTTCAAACCAATTTCGTTGGCGCGCTAGCGGTCGCGCAGGCGATGCTCCCGCTGCTTCGGAAATCGGTCGCCGGCCGCATCGTCAATGTTTCGAGCGAGCTCGGGTCTATCACCGGCTTTGGCGATCCCAACTGGAAGTTCGGGCACGCGAAGTTTATCGGCTACTGCGCCTCCAAAGCTGCGATGAACATGATGACCGCGCAACTTGCTGCTGAACTGCGCGACACCAAGATCAAGGTCAACTCCGTGAATCCCGGCTTTACCGCTACCGACCTCAACAATAACCAGGGCACGCAGACAATCGAAGAAGGCTCGGCCGAGACGATTCGCGCGGCTCTCCTCGGAAACGACGGTCCCAGTGGCCAATTCCTGGAGACCGGCGGCCAGCTTCCTTGGTAGCCCAGATCGCCGATTCCACTGCCGTCGCTGTCTAAAGCCATTAGAATCAATACAACCGGGACGGCGTTCGCTCGCTGTCCCGTTTTTCATTTGATTCGCCCCCCTCACCAGTGCGTCCGATAAAGGAACGGACTTTTCCACAGGCTTGTGGTACAACATCGGTCTCAGTTCTGCCGAGTGGTCCCCACCTCGCCAAAACCAAGAGCGGATAAACTTATGCGAACTCATTGTCGGGGCTACGTCTGTACGTTGGCGCTTCTGTTCACAATTTTGATCTCGGGGTGCGGTGGCGGTAGCAGTACGACGACGGGAAACAGCATTTCGGTCACGGTGAGTCCGGCGACGGCCACGGTGGCGTCCGGTGGAACCACACAGTTTACGGCGACCGTCACGGGAGATTCAGCGAATGGCGGCGTGACGTGGTCGGTCAGCAGCTCCAGCGCGACTCCCGGCACGATCGACACGACCGGCAAGTACACCGCGCCAAGCGTGACGGCGGCAACAACGGCGACGGTGGTCGCCACGAGCAAGACCGACACGACGAAAACGGGGACGGCTACCGTCACGATCAATCCGGCGGCAGCGGCGGCGGTTACGGTTTCACCGCAGACGGCATTCGTTGGCGCGGGGCAGGTGCAACAGTTTACAGCCACCGTGACCGGCGAGAGCGCGACCACCGTAACCTGGTCGGCGACGGTCGGCACGATTGACGCGAACGGGAATTACACGGCACCGGCGACCGCGACGAATGCGACTGCAACCATGACCGCGACGAGCACCGCCGATACGACGAAATCCGCCAATGCGTCCGTCAGCGTTGTCGCCAACGGTGCGGTCACTTCCACCGCGAACGTCCAGGTTGCGTCCTATACGATCACGGCGCCGGCTACGGCAAACGTCAGCGTCCAGTTTGGTCCGGACACGACGTATGGGCTCAATACCTGGCAGCAGCCAAGCGCGAGCGGAGGAGGACCGGTAACGATCCTGGTCGCCGGCATGAAGATGAACACCGCGTATCACATGCGCGCGAACGTTGTATTCGCCGACGGCACGCAGTTCAACGATATCGATCACACGTTCACCACGGGGACCGTGCCCGCAGCGAACTTGCCGACGATTACGGTGACCACGCCGACGGCAGGCGCCAATCCTCAACCGGGCGTCGAGCTTCTGGATCTGATTGGGGTGGCCAATCCGAGCATGAATGGCGTCGTCACCGACCTCCAGGGCAACGTCATCTGGACACTCCAACCAACCGTGCCTGCCGGTCACTTTTTCAGTCCGTTGAAGTTAATGCCGAATGGACATTTCCTCGCGGTCATCGCCGATCAGGGTGAGGACGGCAACAATACGGCGATGGTCGAATACGATCTGGCGGGAACCGTGATTTCGACATTCACCAGCGCCCAGCTCAGCACGGCGCTCTCGACCGCCACCTGCGCGGGATGCCAAGGGCACACTATCGGCGGCATGCATCACGATTTTACCGTGCTTCCCAACGGACATATGATCGTGCTCGTTTCGGAAACCATCCCCGAAACTGGATTGACGGGCCAGACCGGGACTGTAAACGTGATGGGCGACGATCTGATCGAGCTCGACCAAAACCACAATCCGGTGTGGTTCTGGACAACGTTCGGTCATACGGAGCTGGACCTCAATCGCCACCCGCTCAGTCCCACCGACTGGACGCACACCAATACCGTCATCTACACGCCCGACGACCACAACCTGATGATCTCGATGCGGAACCAAGACTGGGTGCTGAAGATCGATTACAACGACGGCAAGGGCACCGGAAACATTCTTTACCGGCTGGGCTATCAGGGCGATTTCACCTTGATCCAGAATGGCGCCACCACAACGGACCCGTCGCTCTGGTTCTACGGCCAACATGACATCAACGTTGTTAGCCAGAAGAGCGCCGGCGTTTTCAGCGTCACGCTATTCGACGACGGGAACAACCGCGTCCTCAACAACAACAACGACAACACCAGCATTTGCGGCACGGGCCCAGTAGCGCCACAGTGCTCGAGTGCAGCGCCGATCTTGGAGCTCGACGAAACAGCGAAGACTGCGACGATCCAGTTTCGCTCCATACCGCCAAACTACACCACTCCACCGACGGTGGTGGAATTCGCTGCTTTTGGCGGTTCATCGCGGCTCTTGGCCAACAACGACCTCGAGTACGATCTCTGCGGGCTGGCCGCACCTGGAACCCAGAGTCTGAACAACCAGTCGGACATTCTGGAGGTCGCGCAGCCTTCGGGGAGTATCGCGTGGCGCATGCAGCTTAGCGGCAACTATGCCTATCGCTCATTCCGGATACCGAGCTTGTATCCGGGCGTGCAGTGGTGAGCTAGCTTCAGCGCAACTGTCAATTGATGCGAGGAGAAGCTACTTGGATGGCGGCGTGGCATTCCCTGCGCCGCCATCGAGAAATTTCACGTAATAGCCCGTCTCGCTGATCGCTTGCCACTTGTCGGTGATCAGCGGGGGGCCGATCACGACGAGCGCTTTGATCCCGTTTTCGCGAAAGCGATCGGCGATCTCGTTTTGTTTTTCTGGTGCGGCGGTCCAATACGAATACATGTTTTCGACTGGGATGTCTCCGGTAACGCTTAAATTGCTGAGATGCGCCCAATAGTAAGCAATGGTGGTGTGACCCAGGAATGCGACCTCATCGCCTGGCTTCAGGCCCATACCCAATAGCGACTGCCCGATTTCAAATGGTTCGTTGCGCTGCTTATGCAGGCATTCAACAAAATTGTCCAATCCGCCTTTGACCACAGCCACACCCGACGTGATCGAGATCGCCAGCACTACGGCTGCGCCTAGGCTGCGAGATCGCCACTGACATCGACGCGTGGCCAATCGACGACGCCGAACAACACGAGCCAGATAATCGTGATCCAAACAGCGGCATAGCGCGGCTCGACGAGCACGAGGCTGTACAGCGCGAGCGTGACGACCGGCGGGAACCAAATAAACCACAACAGTTTTAGCCTCGCCCACGTGCGCTTCCATCCAGCCGCGAACAGAGCGAGGACGAGCCAACCCGCGACCCATTGTTTTTCCGTCGAGAGCATGTGGAAGAAGGAAACTGAAGCACGCGCGACAGCGTGAATTTGCTCACGTAAATCGAAACGCGGCGCTCTGCCGGTCCACCAGTAGCTTGGGTCGTACAATGCGGGGTACGTCGCAAGCGCATACGGCGTTTTGTAGATGTAGGACGGAGGGTTATCGGTGAGCTGTTGCGGTAGAGTGGTGTGGCATATCCGTCGCGCTGCCGAGCTCCATGGTCTCTCGGGTGAGGCGATTCACCGAATCTGTCTTGTGCTCATCGGCGTGAAGCACTTCGTGGATGTAGGCGACTTTCCCCGTTTCGCCGAAGGTCAAGTGCCCTTTGGCGTGCGAGAGCGCGACCGCGAAAGGCATGCTGACGATCAAGAAGCCTGCGAGCGTCGCGAGGGCGCGCAGATCGGGCTTCTTGAGTTCGCCGCGTGCGAAAACGACAGCGAAGAGGAAGACGAACGACAGCGGGAACATGACGCCTTTGATGAGATAAGCGACGCCAAGAACAATGCCGAGCGTCGCGTAGCGCGCCCAGCCGCGTGAACAGATGCGAAGGTCGATCAGGATTCCGGTCGCGAGAAATACCAGCGCGGCCAGGCCCATGTCGGGCGTGTCGTTTGAAAGAGTGATGATTCGCAGCGTGCACACGGCGAACGCGGTGTAGCCGAGCAGCCACCACGCCCAAGCGGGACGTGCCGATTCATCATTCAGTTCCGGGAGAAGGGAATTGAGGAGCGCGAAGAGCCGACTCAAAAAGAATTCGAAAGCAATCAGCGCCAATACAAAGAACAGAAAATTCAGTAGGTGCAGGAATGTGGACTGCCAGTATGGCGCCGGCCGAAAAACAATTTCAATGATTGCCAGAAGCCAGGAGTAGAGCGGGCTCCAATAGCCGTTGATCGCGTGTGCCCAGTCAATACGCGCATACGCTTTCGCCACATCGAGATAGTTCACTCCATCAGGATCGATGTAAAAGCGTCCGGCCCAGGCCTGGAGAAATCCCAGCACAAGAATCACGATGCGGAAGGCGAGCTTCAAGCGAGAAAGAGAGTCTTTCATCGCGGGCGGCGAGCGCCAATTTTGATTGAGATCGTCGGCGGCATGTTCACTATGAAACTAGAGTGCTTCAATCGGAACACTCGCCAAAGCGACATTTCCACGCGGCGTAGACATCTGGTGAATAGAAAATAAGAGGTTATTTCTTGCGGCTTTTCTTCTGGGCCTTCTTGCGTGCGCGCTCGAGCATGTGCTTGACGGTGAACTGAATCCGCTTGTCGCGCGTCTTCGACTGCTTCGCCTTGTCTATCCAGCCGACGATGTGGCGGCGCAGCGACGGAGTCACCGCGTTGAACGCGGCAAGCGCTCGCGGCGTACCCGCAAGTTCCGCCGCCAAGTCCGGCGGGACGACGGCCTCACGTGGCTCTCGATCGACCAGCATCGTAACTTCGACGGCGGCGCCTGCGTCGATCTGCAGCTTGCGCCAAATCTTACTGTTGAGATGAAATCGATAGTTGCCGCCGCCTCGCGGCACGAGCGTATTTACAAACGCGAGCCCGTCGATCCATCCACGTATAGGAATATGCTTGGGATTTCCGCCGGCTTCTTTCTTTACCGCTTTTGAAATGTCGCGCGGCACATCGATGCAACGCATGATCCAGATTTTCTGGATCTTCGCGACAAAGACGTACGGATTTTCTTCCGAGGACATTGTCTGTGGCGTTCTGGTCGCTGAGTTGAACTGAACTATTGAGGCCGCGTGTAGTGCGCCACGTTCGGCGGCACCGGCGCACTCGGATTTCCGCGCGGATCACGCATCGGTTCGCCTGGAGTCCACTTGAACGGCAGCACTCCCGTCCAATTCGAGCCCTCGTATTCTTCGGCGTCATTGACCGCAAATCCTGTGCGCACTTTTGCGGACGCCTCGACGAGCGGAACCGCGACGACCATCGTCCCTTTCAATTCCTGCTCCGTCGGTGGACGCACTTGCGCCCAGCGCCCCTTCAGCACGTACTCCACAAAATCGCGCATCGCTGCAAGTTTCGCGTCATGACCTTCGATGACTTCCGCTTTTCCCATCACGACGACCGAGCGGTAATTTACGGAATGTCCCGTGGCCGTCGGCGAAAAAACAATCCCATCCAGCAGCGTTACGTTGATCGTGAACGGCGCCCCGCTCATCAAAGTTTTCATCAGTCGGCTCGCCGTCGATCCATGAAGATAGAGTTTGTCTCCGACACGCACATAATTTGTCGGCACGACGATCGGCAATCCATCGGCGATAAATGCGATCGAGCAGACGAACGCCTGATCGAGAATCGAGTAGACGAGTTCGCGGTCGTAAGATCCGCGATCGGGCTTGCGTGTGACGCGCGTGCGTTCAGTGTGCGGAAAATCCGAGGGCGGAACGGGTTTGTTCGTGTTCATACGCGAGAGCCTAGCTTGCGCCGCTAATCCTCGCAAGCCCCAATGTCACGCGGTCCGGCAAGCCGGACATCGAGGTTTGGCAAAGCAACTACTTCGAACGAGTTATAAGGGACGGCCCGGAATTTGGAAAGATTTCCCACTATATCCACCAAAATCCTTCAATGTGGCATCTAGACGTCGAAAACCCCGTCCGTAGGGGCACGGCATCGCCGTGCCCGTCTGGTCTGTCATGGCTATATCCATCATCACTTCGATGAGCTAGTGGGACTCGCGGCGCCGCGAACGACGCGCACTCCGATGTACGCCGGCGCCGCTTCGTGGGCAGCGCGCGAGTCCGTCGGCTGATCCGCGCTGCCGCCCAGCGCTTTGCCTTTGCCGTCGCTCCCGATCGCCCATTCGGCCGCATTCCCGCCGAGGTCGAAGATCAACTCCTCGCTGTCTTTCCCCGCTCCGGCGAAGCTGCCCACGGGCTTCAGCAGCGGCGCATTGCCGCTCAGATCGCCGAGCTTCTTCTGCAATAATGCGGCATCGTCATAATTCAACGCGTAACCCGCCCAATAATCGAGCGTGTTCTCTCCATCTTTCTTTTCATACATCGACGCGACTTCACTTTGATTCGGCACCCGCCACGTCTGCCCCGTCGTTTTCGACAGCCACGCGGCGTACGCCTTCGCCTGATCGAACGTGATCCCGCTCGCCGGATAGTTCTCCGTGCCGGGCTCGAATTTGTAGCTCTTGTCCGATTCCGCGTATTGCGCGCGCGTCACCTCAAAGCGCCCAATCTCCAGATTGCCGCGCAACACGACTTCCGGAACGAGCACGCCTTTGCCTTTCACCGTTGCCGTCGCGCCGTAGTTCGCTCCAACACGCCCAACGCTTTTCTCACGTAGCAGCGCCTCCAGCGGCGAGCCTTCTTTCACTGCTTCGTTGTTGACCTTCGCCGTCTTGAAGAAATATTTGTCGAACCACCCGATTTCTTCATCCACCTTCCGCATCTGATGCGTCAGCTTGCGTGGCCCGTGCGGCTCGCCGGGGAACACGATAAATTTTACCGGCACCTGTCCGTAATATTGCAGCACTCGGAAATACGACCAGCTTTGCGCTGGCGGAACGTTGGTGTCGGCCGAGCCGTGGAAAATCAGCACCGGCGCCTTCACCTTGTCCATCTTGAAAAACGGCGATTTATTGATGTAGAGCTGTGGATCCTGCATCGGCGATTTGCCGAAATAATACGCGTCGAATGCTTCGCCAAACGCGACGTTGCCCCAATCGCTGATCCATTCGATGTCGCCCGCGCCGACACTCGCAACTTTGTATCGCTCGGGGTAAGTCGTGATCAGGCTGGTTGAGAGAATCGATCCGTTCGACCAGCCCATCGTAGCGATTTTGTCGGCATCCACGGAGCCCTTGCTGATCATGTAATCGACGCCCGCGTTAATGTCTGGCGTTTCGAGGTCGTAATACTTCCCGCAGCAGATCGACTCCGACCACTTCAATCCGTAGTTGTTGCTGCCGTGATAGTTCGGCCGCAAGACGAATGAGCCGCGCTGCGTCAGCAATTGCAGCGGATACGCCCAGCTCTCGCCCCACAAATCCTTGTCCGATCCTTGCGGGCCGCCGTGAATCGCGGTGATCAGCGGATATTTTTTGCCTTCTTCGTAATGCGTCGGGTAATAGAGGATGCCCTCGACCATTTCGTCGTTCGAGCCCTTCCAGCGGATGACTTCCGTTTTCGCGTACTCGCGATTCTTCACCAGATTTTCGTTGAGCTTGGTGACTTGTGTCGGCGACGCCAGCTTGTTGTCGCTGAGTTCCGCGCGATAGAGCTGCGGCATCAGGCTCGCGGTCGAATATTCGTAGACGATCGTTTTTCCGTCGTCGCTTACGTTGAAGCTCTGAAAGTTTTTGACGTGGTCGCCGCTGAGCTGCGTGCGCTTCCACGAAGCGCCATTCTTCGCGTAGAACGCCGGCTCGTCGTGACTCCCCGCCGCGAGCAGCGCGATAAATCCGCCGGGCACGGTTTGCAGATCGTAGCCCAGCCCGTTTGGCCAATCGAGATTGACCTGCGTCGCCTTGCCGCTCGCCAAATCATAAAAATAAACGATCGAAATTCCCGCCGTCATGAAACGCGCGTCTGTCGAAAACGGTGTCGCCATGAAAAATCCGGAGTTGTCGAAATCCCACTGAAAACCTTCCGGGCGGATGCGCAAGTCGGTGAAGACTTGCTTGTCTTCGCCGCCGGTCAGGCTGTGAATGATGACAATCGGATGCGCTTTCTGGTCGAACGCATAGTGCAGGCTCTTTCCATGCGATGCGACGGCGTACTTCCCGTCATGCGAAAGCTCGAACTGCTCGATCCAGTCGGTATTCGTCGTCAGCTGGGTAATTTTTCCGTCCTTCACGTTGACCTTATATAGGCGCACCGGCGGCTCGTGATCGGCGTCGTCGATCACGTCGGAGTCGTCCTTCTTTTTCTTCATCTCCATTTCATACAGCGCGGGATCTTCCGGCGCGCTGAATACGATCGTGTCTTTGTCGAGCCACTCGGCCTGTTTCGGCGAATGCGCCAGATCGGTGAGATGCCACGCTTCGCCGCCGTGTGCGTTGATCAGCCACAGCTGCATTCCCGCGGTGTCGGGCTTCGCTTTGGGGCGAGCGCGTGAGCTGAAGAACGCAATCTTCTCGCCGTCGGGGGACCACTTCGGCTGCAAGTTGTTGTCGTTGCCGCGGGTCAGCGCGATCTCGTGCGCATCGCCGGTCAAGCTCGACAAATAGAGATTCGAGATGCGGCCGTCTTTATCCTTGTCACCGGCCGATTTCGTCCACGCCAGCCACTTGCCGTCGGGAGAAACTTTGTATTGGCCGACGGCTTCGCTGTAGATGAAGTCTTCCGACTTCCACGGCTCTTTTTTCGCGGCGGGCTTGGCATCGTCCGCGACGGCGATGGCCGATGGACGAACGAAGCCGATGAGCGCGACCAGAATGAAGCTGAACAGAGCTACAGCTGAAGACCGACGTGGCATTTGCATCTTCCTTTGAGGTTCCAGTTTCGTTTGACGACGAGGCTGGCGAGCAGCCCAACACATGAGAAGTCTCGCGGCCGTGCAGTACGGCCAGAATAGCTTCTCAATCTAATCTGCGCCGCACAGCATAGTGGAATTGACGCCAATTGTGAATCGTGTAGGCTTATCGGCCTGACGCGGCATTCCCGAGCGTTTCGCGACGCTGCGTCGTTACCGGTGATTCCCATGGCCAAACCTGAGCCCATCTTTAGCCGCGAAATATTTAGATTTTTCAAGGATTTGTCGCGTCACAACAAAAAGACGTGGATGGATGCGAATCGTGAGCGCTACCAGGCCAGCGTCGTCCGCCCGTTCCGCCGGTTGCTCGAGGACACGGCACCCGCCGTGCTTGAACTCGATGAGCGGTTTGATACCGCCGCACGCAACGGGCAGAATTTTTCGCGGATTAATCGAGACATTCGGTTTGCGAAAGACAAGACACCGTATCGCCCGCAGATGTATTTGAAGTACGCCGTGCCATTCGCGGGCGACGGCGAAACCGGCGAACTCTACACAGGAATTTCAGCGAAAGCGGTCACAGCGGGATTCCGAATCTATTCAGGATCGAAATACAAAGCGTCGGCGTTGGCGGCGTTTGGTCGTCCTCGTTGCGTTGAAGATGCGAGTTGGGGTGCGAAACAGAAAAGGCGGCTTGCGCGAAAGTACGAAAGCTACTGGTATTCGGCCGAGAAGGGCGACTGGAAGGAGCAGTCCGGCTGGCCAACGACTGCGGAGGATTGGAAGCGGCTGCGCGCGTGGATTGTGCGCACGAAAATGACTCCAGCGTCGGCGACACGAGGCGAGTTTGCGCGCGAACTTGGTCGCGTATTTCGCGACGTGTATCCATTGTTGCGATTCATGTGTCTGCCCGATTGAGACTGTTTGTGTAGGGGCGCAGCACGCTGCACCCCATTTCAGCAAGGTTGACGAATTCGAGGTCGGATGAAGCCAAAAAGTTTTACTCGCGCACTGTTCGCGGCAACCGCTTGTTTCATTTTCGCTGGCGCGGCTCACGCCCAAGCGTTGCCAGCCCGTGCCTGGCCAAGCCACGAAACCTGAAGCCGTCGGACTCGATGGCGCCGCGTTATCCGCGTTCGACGCCGATCTCGCCGCCGGTAAATACGGCCTCACCGACAGCCTCCTCGTCATTCGCTGCGGCAAAGAAGCGATCGAGCGCACCTATCAGCGCGACTACGACAAAATCTACGGCGATCGCGCCAAACAAACCGGCCCGCTGAACCACGATCTCAACGGCCCCTACAATTACTTCAGCACCGAATTTCACCCGTACTACCGCCACAGCGACATGCACACGATGCAGTCCGTGTCGAAGACCGTCACGTCGATCACCTTCGGCGTCGCGATGCAGCAGGGAAAATTCAAGATTCCGCCCGACTCGCAAATAATTAAGTATTTCGACGGCTACAACATCGCCAGTCTCGACGACCGCAAGCGGCGCATGACCCTGCGCAATCTCCTGACGATGCAGGCGGGTCTCGAATGGCACGAGGATCTCGCCTACGACGATCCGAAAAATTCGGCCGACGTAATGGAGGCGAAGCACGATTGGGTGCGCTACGTCATCGACCAGCCGATGACCGAAGATCCCGGCACAAAATTCCTGTACAACAGCGGCGCAACGGAATTGCTGGCGCACATTTTCAAGAAAGTGACCGGAGAGAACGTCGATCAATACGCGGCACAGAATTTATTCAAGCCGCTCGGCATTCAATATTTCTGGAAGCATTCGCCGATGGGACTGCCCGACACGGAAGGCGGCTTGTATCTCGCTCCGCGCGACCTGGCGCGGCTCGGACAGCTTTTTATTCAGAATGGAATGTGGGAAGGGAAGCAGATCGTTTCGCCGCGCTGGATCAAGGAATCGATCACGCCGCAGGCCGATGTCGGCGACGGCGGCTGGAAATATGGATTCCAGTGGTGGCTTGCGCCCTACGGCGATGCGAAAGACAAACTCGCCTGGACCGCGGAAGGTTTCGGCGGCCAGCAAATGTTTGTGATCCCGGAATACAACCTGATCGCGGTGTTCACCGGCTGGGGTATTCTGCCGAGCACGGAAAAATCGAAACACGACCAACTGGAGCGCATTATCGCGGCGACAGACAAAGACTTTCGCTGCGGCGCCGCAGCAGGGAACTAACGCCGAATCGTATTCGCCTCGGCGCACAGATTTCGGGGACCGAAGTGCGCGGCATGGACTTGGGACATGAATAAAGCGCTCAAAGTTTTCGCGTGGGGGTTCGTGTCGCTGCTCGGCGCAGCGGCGCTTGCCAAAATCGCGCTCCAGCGCGGCGAATCGCTCAGCGCGATCTGGTTCGTCCTCGCCGCCGTCTGCGTCTATCTCGTCGCGTATCGGCTCTACTCCGCATTCGTCGCCGCGAAGTTGCTCGCGCTCGACGACACGCGCGCGACTCCCGCCGAGCGTCACGACGACGGCCGCGATTTCGTTCCCACCAACAAATGGGTGCTCTTCGGCCATCACTTCGCCGCGATCGCCGGCCCCGGTCCGCTCGTCGGCCCGACCCTCGCCGCGCAATTTGGTTATTTGCCGGGGACGCTGTGGCTGCTCGCCGGCGCAGTCCTCGCCGGCTGCGTGCAGGATTTCATCATTCTGTTCTGCTCGATCCGGCGCGACGGAAAATCGCTTGGCGAAATGGCGCGCGAGGAAGTCAGCCGCCGCGGCGGCTTCATCGCGCAGCTGGCGGTCCTCGCCATCATGGTGATTCTTCTCGGCGTCGTTGCGCTCGTCATCGTCAACGCCCTGAAATCCTCTCCGTGGGCGACATTCACGCTGGCGATGACGATTCCGATCGCGTTGCTGCTAGGCGTCTACTTGCGGTTCTTCCGCCCGGGCCGTGTGCTCGAAGCATCGTTAATCGGCGTGGCGCTGATTTTGTTCGTGGTTGTGGCCGGAGAATGGGTCGCGGATTCGCCGTCGTGGGCAAGAGCATTTACGGTCGGTGGCATCCCGCTCGCAGCCGCATTGATCGTCTACGCGTTCGCAGCGTCAGCGCTGCCCGTCTGGCTACTGCTCGCACCGCGCGATTACCTGAGCGCATTCATCAAAGCCGGCGCGATTTTTTCGCTTGCAGCCGGAATCTTATTCGTCCGCCCGCACGTTGAAATGCCGCCGTTGACGCGCTTTATCGACGGCACTGGCCCGGTCTTCGCGGGCAAAATCTTTCCGTTCTGCTTCATCACCATCGCGTGCGGCGCGATCAGCGGATTCCACGCGCTGATTTCGTCGGGTACGACGCCGAAAATGATTCTGCGCGAAAGCCACGCGCGCTTCATCGGCTACGGCGCAATGCTGCTCGAATCCTTCGTCGGCGTGATGGCGATGATCGCCGCGTGCGCGATGCCGCCGGGCGTCTACTTCGCGATCAACAGTCCATCCTCGATCGTCGGCGCAACCGCGGAAACCGCAGCAGCGACGATCAGCGGCTGGGGCTTCCCGCTCGCGCCGCAGACGATGACCGATCTCGCGCACAAAGTCGGCGAAATCACACTGCTCAATCGTGCCGGTGGTGCGCCTTCGCTCGCTGTCGGCATGGCGGAGATTTTCTCCAACACGATCGGCGGCGACCGTCTGCTCAGCATCTGGTATCACTTCGCGATCATGTTCGAGGCGTTGTTTATCCTCACCGTGCTCGATGCAGGCACGCGCGTCGGCCGCTTCATGATCCAGGAACTCGGCGCACGCGTCTGGAAGCCGTTCGGCCGAACAAGCTGGATGCCAGGAATTTTGCTGTCGAGCGCGATCATCGTCGGCAATGTGGGGATATTTTCTCTATCAAGGCGTGATCGATCCGCTCGGCGGCATCAATTCGTTGTGGCCGCTCTTCGGTATCGCCAATCAATTGCTCGCCGCCGTTGCGCTCGTAGTCGCAACAACAATTCTGCTGAAGATGGGCCGCGCGAAATGGATTTGGGTCACGATGGCGCCGATGGCGTGGATCGTGATCATCACGATGACCGCGAGTTATCAAAAGATCTTCGATCCCAATCCGCGCATCGGTTTCTTGTCGTATGTGAATGTGCTGACCGCACAGCTTGCCGCAGGAAAAATTCCCGCTGCGAAAATCGCCGACACGCAACGACTCATTTTCAATCAGCGCCTCGATGCTGTCGTGACCGCCGTGCTCGCCGGAATGGTCGCCGTGCTGATCATCGAAGCTGTCATCCAGTGGTACGCGCTGCTCAGCAAACGCAAGCCGCCGGTCCTGCACGAAGCGCCGTACGTCGAGACGCAGTGGGCGCCCGGTTTCACTGGCGTCGCACACGGAGACGATTGATGGCAGGCGCGACGATGCGACGACGATCAATCGGAAACGCTAGTCGCTTGACTCGCTGGCGTCGCGTGACAAAACTGGCCCGCGGCTTCTGGCGCGGTATTCGCGACTGGTGCGGCGATTCCGCGTACGAGCGTTATTTGCACGCGACAAAAAAGCGACATCCCCAAGATTCACTTTTGACGGAAAAAGATTTTTACGTCGAGCAACTCCAGCGGCGTTATTCGCGTCCTAGTCGCTGCTGCTGACAAGCGCTGCCGCGCTTGCACGTTTCACTTCGACGGACCTACAATCTGCATATTATTTTCCTCGGGTATTTCCTCGGTCGGGCGGGTTCCTTGGGCGGTCCTCGTGTGGTTGGACATCACTCTAATTCTGTTTCGACGGAGGCATCATAATGGCTTTAAACCCTGATAAGTTGAACGAATTCCTTGGAAAAGCAGTTGTCGATTTCGGCGCGACCATGAGCGCGGCTCTCATTCGCATCGGCGATCGGCTCGGACTCTACAAAGCGCTGGTTAGCGGTGGCCCGCAGACACCGGCGGAGCTTGCAAAGCGAACCGGCACGACAGAGCGCTACATTCGTGAATGGCTTAGCGCGCAAGCGGCCGGTGGCTACGTAACGTACGACCCGCCGAGCGGAAAATTTTCGCTGAGCGACGAGCAGGCGTTCACGATGGCCGACGAGACAAGCCCCGCATTTCTGCCCGGCGCGTTTCAGGTCGCGCTCTCGGCGGCTCGAGCGGAAGAACAGCTCGCGCAGAAATTCAAAACCGGCGAAGGCATGGGCTGGCACGAGCATCATCATGAGTTGTTTGTCGGCACGGAGCGATTTTTCCGTCCGGGTTACGCGGCGAATTTGATCGCGGCGTGGATTCCCGCGCTGCAAGGCGTCGATTCCAAGTTGAAGAGCGGCGCAAAAGTCGCCGACGTCGGCTGCGGTCTCGGCGCGTCGACGATTTTGATGGCGCAGTCGTATCCGAAATCGCAGTTCATCGGGTTCGACTATCACGACAAATCGATCGAAGCCGCGAGACAGCGCGCGAAAGATGCCGGAGTCGGCGATCGCGTAAAATTCGAGATTGCCAAGGCGAAGGAATATCCGGGCAACGACTACGATTTCGTCACCTTCTTTGATTGCCTGCACGACATGGGCGATCCGGTCGGCGCGTCGAAACACGTGCGCGGCTCGTTGAAAAAAGACGGAACGTGGATGATCGTCGAGCCCAACGCCGGCGACAAACTCGAAGACAACATCAATCCGATCGGCCGCGCGTTTTACAGCGCATCGACGCTGCTCTGCACGCCGGCGTCGCTGAGTCAGGAAGTTGGATTGGCGCTCGGCGCGCAGGCCGGAGAGAAGCGGCTACGCGACGTTGTGACCAGCGGAGGGTTTTCGAGTTTCCGCCGGGCGACGCAGACGCCGTTCAACCTGATCTTCGAGGCGCGACCGTAAGAGAAAACCGCTCGCCGGGTACGCCCGGGCAAGCTGGGGCGCAGCATGCTGCGCCCCTACACGACGACGGAACGATGTGCGGGGTTGATGGGGAGGGGGGGACCCCCCTCCCCTTTTTTACTAAGGATGTGATTCTAAGCGGGTTGCACGACGGGATTGTGCAAGGATGTCATTCTAAAGGCTTTGCGTGCGAGCGGAATTCACGGCGGACACCGGCGCAGAGCTTAACTCTCTTGATTTTGCGCACTTGGCTACAGATCGTCGAGGTCGTCGGACTTCAGCTTTGTGATTTTCTGCGTGATTTTCACGTTGTTGTTTCGAATGCCGGCGATGATCGCGCGGCGTGTGTCGTCCGGCAAAGTTTCGGGCGCAAACACGCCCTTTACATCGCGCGGAAAATTCTTGATGAAGAGCGCCGCCACGTGCGCCGTCGCGTAGGCAACAGGCGTGGTGTAGAGGCCCTGCTGGCGAATCTGATACAGCGTCGGGAAGTGGCAATCGGTTCGAACGAGCCACCGCTCGTCCTCTTTGTTGCCTTTGCCGCGTTTCACGCCGCGAACCAGCACCGCGGCTGCAAAACGCGCGTTTTGCAGCACGCCCTGCCGAATCAATTTCGCGATCGCGCGCGGCGAGGACGTTTGCGGAAATCGTTGCCGCACGATGCCGCGCGACTTCGACAATTTCCCCTGCTTGTACCAACGTCGCAGGCGATCAAATTCGTTCCCGCCGATTTTTACATCCATGTCGCGCATCGGAATGAAGTAGGGAATCGTGCCCACTTCGTCCTGCGCGGCGAGAACGACATTCGCGCTGCCGATCGGATCGGCGAAGCGAAATTTCTCGAGCTCCGCGAAGCGTTTCTCCATCTTGAATTTGCCGTTGCGATAGACGCGCGGGCTTGAGATCGCCTCGTCGAACGTCACTTCCGGCGACCATTGCGAAATCGGATCGGCGCTCTCGCTGCTTTCATACAACCGAATCTCCACCGACTCGACCTGTTCGAGCATTTCCGCAGCGCGCGCGACCAGCAAATTGGTAAGGCCCGGAGCCGCGCCGGTATTGATCAGCGCAGTCCGCCGCTTCTCTTCGAAGCGCTTCGCAAAACGAAACTGCTCCGCTTTAAATGGATTCCGCGTGAGGTGCGAACTCAGATCGAGGTAGTGCGCCCGCAGCCGCAGCGCCGCGCGCATCACGATCTGATTAAAGACCGACGCCGAAGCATTGACGATCAGATGGCATCCACGCGCTGCGCGCACGATGCCGAGCAAATTCCGCGCATTGACCTCGGTCACCGCGATGGTGCTGCGCTTGCCGAGGAACCGCCGGGCGCGCTCAGGGTCGCGGTCGCCGCACCAAACGGTATGCCCTTGTTTCTCGAGGAGTTGTGCGAGGAGCGAGCCGGTCGCA
This sequence comes from uncultured Acidobacteriota bacterium, assembly GCA_963850795.1. Lineage (GTDB taxonomy): Bacteria > Acidobacteriota > Terriglobia > Acidiferrales > UBA7541 > Acidiferrum. The sequence goes on from CAWKNS010000005.1 coordinate 34,008, forward strand.
CCGGCGCCCAAAACGAAGATCTGCATGACGTGGCGAAAACTGTATCACAAACATTTGGCTTGGCTTACCGCGCTGAAATCGCAATGTGCCCGAATTGCAGCGCTATTTCACGAGGCGTACACTGAAATAAGCCTCCCGACCGCTTCCAGCGGGCAGAGGCGCAGTAAGATGCCTCTTCGCGACAAATTCGGCCGCGCCATCACCGACCTGCGCATCTCGGTCACCGACCGCTGCAATTTCCGCTGCGTCTACTGCCGCTCCGCCGATCCTGAGAACTATCGCGACCACGACGAACTCCTCACCTGGACTGAACTCGACCGACTCGCGCGAGTTTTCGTCAATCTTGGCATTCGCAAAATTCGCGTCACCGGTGGCGAGCCGCTTGTTCGCGAAGGCGTCGAGGATTTTATCCGCCGGCTTGCCACACTCGGCGTCGAAGACCTCTCCATCACCACGAACGGACACCTCCTCGCCGAGCGCGTCGATCGGCTCATCGCTGCCGGCCTGCGCCGGGTGAACATCAGCCTCGATTCGCTCGATCCCGCGAAATTCGAAAAAATCACCCGCACAAAATCTTTCGACGCCGTGATGCGCGGTATCGAAGCCGCCCAAGCATCAAGCCTTGCGCCGGCCAAAGTGAACGCCGTTCTCGTTCGCGGTATCAACGACGACGAAGTCGAGTCCTTCGCCCAGTTCGCCCGTGAACGCGGCCTCGTGATGCGCTTCATCGAATTCATGCCGCTTGATGCCGATCGCCACTGGAATCGAGGCCTCGTCGTACCCGCGGCCGAAATCCATCAGCGCATTCACGCGCGCTGGCCTCTCCAGCAAATTCCGCACGAGCAGAGTGAAACCGCCCGCAAGTATCGTTTTGCAGACGGCGCGCCCGGCGAAATCGGCCTGATCGCTCCTGTAACGCAACCCTTCTGCGGGCACTGCTCGCGGATTCGCCTCACCGCCGACGGCAAGCTCCGCACCTGCCTCTTCAGCAAGGACGATCACGACCTGAAACAATTGCTGCGCGAGGGCGCGAGCGACGAAGATCTTTCTCTTTACATCCGCTCTGTCGTGAACGAAAAAGAGGAAGGCCACCGCATCAACGCGCCCGATTTCGCGCCGCCATCGCGCACGATGGTCTACATCGGCGGCTGAGTCAATTCACACAGTGCGCCTTTTCCGCGTCACGCCGAACCATCTCGCGATATCCATCATCCAACGCAAGTGGCCGCAATCTGCAAATCCGCCACGCAAATTATTCTCGCCGCCACTAGTCCTCGACCCACCCTGCGGATTACGTTAGCATCGCTATAGTGGCGTCCCCGATGAAACGGAGATTTCATGCCTGACGAAGACGACGAGCAGGACGACTCGCCGGAAGATTCGCAGCCTGAACCGAGAATGTTCACGCTGACGGAAGCCGAGCGCGCTCGCCGCGAAGTCGAGCCGTTTTTGCTCGAGGCGATGGACTGCCGCAAAAAACTTGCCGGGCTTGAAACCGATTTGTCGGCGGTGTCCACGCGCATCATGATGATGGGCGGCGTGATCGTCCCGTACGAAAAGCTCGCTACATTGCGCCTCGAACATACGCAGTTGGCGGAAACGATGCGCTCGGCGCTCACTCGCATTCTCGAAACCGGATGCATTATCAAGGATCTCGACACGGGCCTGCTCGATTTTCCTTCGCGCATCAACGACGAAGACGTGTATCTCTGCTGGCGTCTCGGCGAAGATCGCATCCGCTTTTATCATCGCCAGGACGAAGGCTTCGCCGGCCGCAAGCCGCTCGATCCACGCGATCTCGGCCCCGGCGATGTCGTGCAATAAACGAACCCAGTCGTTTTCGGCGAAGCCCATTCCCGAGCAACAGTTGTTTCAGGCTACAGCGCGTTTGTCGAAAGGATTCCGTTGTCCGACCATCAAGAAAATAAATTGAAAGATTCCGCCAGCCCCTACCTGCGCTCGGCCTCGCATCAACCCATCGACTGGCACGAATGGAACGAAGACGTTTTTACGCGCGCGAAGGCGGAAGACAAACCGATCCTGCTCGACATCGGCGCTGTGTGGTGTCACTGGTGCCACGTCATCGACCGCGAGAGCTACGAGAACGCTGAAATCGCACAGATCATCAACGAAAATTTTGTGCCCGTGAAAGTCGATCGCGACGAGCGCCCCGACGTCGATTCGCGCTATCAATCGGCGATCAGCGCGCTTTCGGGCCAGGGCGGCTGGCCGCTCACGGGATTTTTGCTGCCCGACGGCCGTCCATTTTTTGGCGGCACATATTTTCCGCCCGACGATCAGTTCGGGCGACCGGGATTCAAGCGCGTCCTGCGTTCCGTAGCCGACGCCTACAAAAATAAGCGCGCCGATCTCGAGCGTGCAGCCGGTTCGCTCGTCGATGCCGTAGCGCAAGCCGAAGTCTTCACGGGCGCACGCGCCGCGTTCGATCCCGAAGTCGTCACCGCGCAGATTAAATCCGTCACCCAGCAATTCGACATCAAGAACGGCGGCTTCGGCCAGTCGCCAAAATTCCCGCATTCGTCTGCGATCGATCTCGTGCTCGAGCGCTATCAGCAAACCAAAGAAAAGCATCTGCTCGCCATCGCCGAAACCACGCTCGACAAAATGGCGCGCGGCGGCGTCTACGATCAGCTCGCCGGCGGCTTCCACCGCTACTCGGTGGACGAACGATGGCTCGTTCCACACTTCGAGAAAATGTCGTACGACAATTCGGAGCTGCTGCGAAATTATTTGCATGGCTGGCAAGTTACGCTGAACCCGTTCCTGCGCGAAACCGCCGAAGGAATCGTCAACTGGGTCAACGAAACGCTCTCCGACCAAAGCGAGGGCGGCTTCTACGCCAGCCAGGACGCTGACTATTCGCTCGACGACGACGGCGACTACTTCACCTGGACGCTCGACGAACTCCGCGCCGCTCTTCCCCCGGTGCAAACGCGCGTCATGGAGCTCTATTACGACGTCGAAGCTCACGGCGAAATGCATCACAACCCCGCGAAAAATGTTTTGTGGGTCGCGCGCGACGTGCGCGAAATCGCGAAAACTTTGAGCCTCGAAGAATCCAGCGTCCGCCTCGCCATCTCGGGCGCAAAAGAAAAAATGTTCTCGGTCAGGAAAGAACGCCCGACTCCCTACATCGACCGCACGATGTATGTCAGTTGGAACGCGATGTTTGTGTCCGCCTATCTCTCGGCAGCCACCGTTTTCGGCGGCAGCCTCGGCGGCGGGTGTCACAGGTTCGCGCTGAAAACGCTCGACCGCATGTTGCGCGAAACCTGGAGCGAATCGCGCGGCTTCAGCCATCGCATGGGCGGCCCGGTCCTCGAAGGCTCGCTCGACGATCAGGTGTTCGGCGTCGTCGCGCTACTCGACGCGTACGAATCGACGCTCGACCAACGTTACTTCGACGCGGCAAAGCGCACTCTGGACAACGCGATTGCGCGGTATGGCGATGCCGAAGGCGGCGGCTTTTTCGATCGCCCACACGACGCGGCGCCGATGGGCGGCCTCGAAGTTCGCCGCAAGCCGTTTCAGGATTCGCCGACCCCCGGCGCAAATTCCATTGCGGCGATCGCGCTCGTCCGCATGCACGCCTACACGGGCGATGCGCGCTATTACGAATTCGCGCAGAAGACGCTCGAAGCCTTCGCGGGAATCGCACCGCAATATGGAATGTTCGCCGCGACGTACGGACTGGCAGCGACCTTATTCGCGCATCATCCGACGCAGGTTGTCGTCACGGGCCTTGCCAACGATCCGGTCGCGCATGCGCTGGAAGGCGCGGCTCATCGCGTCTATCGCCTCGGCAAAGCGGTTTTGCGTATCACGCCCGGATTCGCTCTGACCGAATTGCCCCACGCGTTGAAAGAGACGCTGCCTCACCTTTTTACGGACAAAGCGACCGCCATCGTTTGCACCGGCCAAACCTGCCTGCCGCCAACAAACGATCCGACGCAGCTGATCCACTTGCTCGAAGACGGCGCTGCCGCCAGCGCCGCATCGCTCTAACAAGCGCCACAAAAAATGTAGGGGCGCAACACTGCTGCGCCCCATGTCCGCAGGATTTTCAACCTGTTGCGGCTTTACGTCGCGTCTTGCCGCTCGACGTAACCGCGATCTACTTCTTCGGCCGCGACTCCGGCGGCACCAATCCCGCCACGCGGTAATACACCACGAGCTGCCCATAGTGTTCGCCGGAATGCTCGATCAGCCCGTACGCCAGGTCATACACCGGTGCCATCTGCCCGTTTCCTGCGTCAATGACGTCCATCATGCCTTTGTCGCCCTTCGCCTTGATCGTCGCCTGTCCGTCCGCGATGCACTTCTTTACGAACGTCACTATCTGCGCCTTGGTCTTCAGCTCGTCGCGCTTCGGATCGTCCGAATAGCGCGGCTTCTTCCCATCCACCACATCCGTGAAGAAATACATCGACGCGGCGGCGTGGATCAGTTGCGCCGCAAACGTGCGCTGCGCGGGAGTCGGCTTGAACTCATACTTATCTTCGGGAAAATCTTCCGCCATCGCCGTCAGCTTGCGCCCGATGTCGTTCCACTGATCGAGTACCAACTCCGACGCGCCTTTCGCTGCTGGCGCCGCCGGTGCCGGTTTCGCCGCTTCAGCATTCGGCGCCGCTACTGCGGGCATCGACCCCAACCGCAAGGCACGTACAGACCGCGAGCCCCAAGCTCAAAATCACTCTTTTCATCGATTCTCTCCCTTCGATTTAAAAGACCTGACACACGAGGAAATCGCCAGTTCCACACTGCACCCGCTTTTGACGCACGAACGCGAATAAGGAATGGCGGCACGTCACCCGCTTGAACTACGCGCTGCACGCCGCTCATCTTACGCAGGAAGCCCCTCCCCGTCACGCTCCCACCGAGGTTTTGCGGGTCGCCCTAACAAGGAATAACCGGTGCGGCACGCAGACCCTGCCGCGCCAGCGGCCCCCGACCCGCCGTGCTAAAATAAGGGGTGATTAGAACAGCGAGATCTCTGTGAACTGGGGTTGGCTTCTCCTCCGGATCCTTATCGGAGGCGCGATACTCACCACGCTCTTTCTCTCCCAGCGATTCTGGTACCGCGCGATTTGGCGCACCACCGGTCGATGGCGCGCGAATTGGCTGCGTGTTGCCACGCGCGCGGCGTACGTCATCGCGCTCCTGCTCGGTGATCTACGCCATCGGTCCGCGGCTTCCGTATGGGCACGCACGGGCATCTCAGACAAAAAGGACGCCTACCTCGCGATTGCGGCCGGGCTGTGGTTTTCGAGCGCGCTTTTCGCATTTCTCGCGGTTGAAATCGTCCACGGCATCGAGCGTCTTTGGAATTGGTATCGCAAGCCCGCGAGCCGTGGCGACAACCGTCAACAACTGCATCGGGCGAGAATTCAGCCGACGAGATCGCCGAGCCTGCGCCGCAGCACTCCGTTGGCGAACGTCTCGCCGACCCATCGCGCCGCTATTTCTTCCGCGCCGCCAGCGTGCTTGCCGGCGCCGCTCCCTTCGCCGGCGCCGTCTACGGCTTCACTGCTGAGCGCCTGAACTACAAAGTCCGCCGTATCGAAATCCCCATCGCCAACCTGCCGCCCGCTCTCGACGGCATGAAGATCGCCCAGATCAGCGACATTCACATGAGCGACTTCATGAGCCGCGCCGCCGTTCGCCGCGCCGTGGACATGACCAACGATCTCGGTTCGGACCTCACCGTCGTGACCGGCGACCTCATCACCGGCTCGCATGATCCGATCGAAGATTGCGTCGAAGAGGTCAGCCGCCTTCACGCGCCGCTCGGCATCTACGGCTGCAACGGCAACCACGAAATCTATGCCGACGCGGAAGAGCTCGCTGCGCAACTCTACGCGCAACACGGCATGAAGATGCTCCGCCAGGAAAATGCCGTCCTCGAATTTCGCGGCGCCAAGGTCAATCTCATCGGCGTCGATTACCAACGCGAGCGCAACCTCAACGGTCATCGCACCCAGACGCTCTCCAACATGGAGCCGCTCATCCACCGCGACATGCCCAATATTTTGCTGTCGCACAATCCAAATAGCTTCAATCGCGCCGCCGAACTCGGCATCGAGCTTTCGCTTGCGGGCCACACGCATGGCGGCCAGATTCAGGTCGAAATTCTCGATCACCGCCTAACCCCCGCGCGTTTCATCTCGGATTACATCGCGGGATTGTTCGAGCGGCCGCTGCTCAAGCCGTCGCACGAGATCTACGTCCAGGCTGAGCCCGACAAGCCCAGCGCCGACCCGGCTCCGAGCGCGTCGCGTCTCTACGTCAATCGCGGGTTGGGCACCGTGGGCGCTCCTGTTCGTCTCGGCGTGCCGCCGGAGATTTCGCTCATCGTCCTTCGCCGCGGTTAGCCGACGCACCCGCTTCGGGCCAACCATGATTGCCGCTCTCATTACATCCATATTGCTGGCTGATGTTTATTCGTGCACAGGCCGTGCAGAACTCTAGACGAATCGCCTAGCGTGGTTCACACTCAATTTTGAAACACTCGCAGCTTGTCCCCGCAGGGTGCTTGGATGATGGACGACACCGCCCGCCTCAATCATCTCGACCGCGAACAGGAATCATCCGACAGCGATTCCGGCGTCACAGAGCGTCTCGACCGCTGGCTCGCGATGGTGATTCAGCGCGGCGCCAGCGATCTGTTGCTCGTCGCGGGCGCGCCGCCGTGCATGCGCGTGAATGGGGAAGTGCGCAAGATTGAGCCCGGCTTACTCGATGGCCCCGAAATCGAAGCCGCCGTTCTTCCCGCGTTGCCGCGCCACGCGCTTCTGCAATATCGTGAAGTACAGATCACCGACGCGTCGTATCGCATCACTGGGCTCGGGCGCTTCCGCATCAATCTTCATCGCGAACAGGGACGCGCCGCGTCCGCAATTCGCGTGCTGCCCGCGCGCGTGCCTCAGCTCAAAGAGCTCAACCTCCCGCCCACGGTCGAGCAGCTCGCGCATCTCCCGCGCGGACTCGTGCTCATCGGTGGCCCGGCGGGCTCGGGCAAATCCACCACGATGGCCGCGCTCATCGACGACATCAATCGGCGCGAGTCGCGCCACATCGTCATCATCGAAGATCCCATCGAGTACGAGCATCAGCACAATCGCAGCGTCATCGAGCAGATCGAAATCGGCGTGGACGCGCCCGATTTTCCGACGGCGCTGCGTGCCGCGCTTCGTCAGGCGCCCGACATCATCGTCGTCGGCGAAATGCGCGACACCGACACGATGCGCATCGCAGTTTCCGCCGCCGAGACGGGACATCTCGTTTTCAGCACGCTGCACACGACGGATGTCTCGACTACGATCGCGCGCATCTCCGACTCGTTTCCGGTTGAACGCCAGAACTCCATTCGCCAGGAACTCGCGATGGCCATCGCGGCAGTTCACACGCAAATTTTGCTGCCCAAGAAAATTGGTGGCGGCCGCGTCCCTGCGGCAGAGCTGTTGATGGTCGGCTACGGCGCGCGCCATCACATTCGCCGCAACGCGCTGCAGCATCTTCACCAGGAAATCGCCATCACAAAAAAGAAAGGCTCCTTCAGCCTCGAGGAATCTCTCGTCACACTGGTCCGCAACGGCAGCATCGACCGCGACGACGCCCTGCTCTGCGCCATTCACCCCGACGACCTCGACATCCTCCTCAAGCCCACCACCACCGCCGCCAACGGCTAGCTGCCTCGCACAATCCGACTTCGAGGAGCCAGGAACGAAAATGCCTGTCATCCTGAGGCCGCCTCAAGCGGCCGAAGGATCTCAGCGTTAAACTTTACCGACTAATCCAACCGGCGCCGCGTTCCTTAGAAAAATATAATCTTGACACTATTACGGTTGTGTTATCCTTCCACCCGCGTCTACGAGCCTCCTCTCACCTCGTTATCGCCTTAAAAACGAGAATCAGGTCGATCGCTCCCAGCGATCGTGGAGGAAGCCATGTCCCCAGCCGATAAAGCCGTCGCAGCTCTCGAACGTTTTCACTGCGGAGATTACGAAACCGCGGTCCATCTTTTCGCCGAGGCCGCCGAAGAAGAGCCCACCACCGAAATCCTCAACGATCTTGGCTACGCGCAACAAACCTGCGGCCACATTCAGGAAGCCGAGCGCAGCTTCCGCGAAGCTCTAACCATCGCGCCCGACAACACGCAAGCCGCCATCAATCTCGGCGCGCTCCTTTTCAACAAAGGCAAAATCGAAGCGGCCGCCTACTGGCTCGAACGCGGTATCGCCTCGATCGACTCCGCCCGCCGCACCGCCGTCCGCCAAATCATCGCTGACAGCGAGTCCCGGCCCAACCTGGTGGCCGCCGCAAGCCACCTCCACCTGGTCCCGTCACCTCGCGACGTCCAATAGCTCGGGCTTCGATAACGGCGTAACAAACCACTCTCTGCGCGCCCCGCACGATATCTCATTCCTCGCCCGCTTAGGCAAACAACACCCGTCGGTTACAATCTCTCGCCGATGTCTGCCTCTTTCCACGTGTTGTTCTGCGCGCGCCTCTTCGCTCGCACTGCGCTCGCAACGTTTTCGCTTCTGCTCGTCGTTCTGATCGCCTCAGCCCAATCGAACCAAACTCACCGCCTCGCCGGCCAAGTCATCGATCCTCAATCCACCGCCGTCGCCAACACCCACATCACGTTGACTCCGCGCGATACACGAATCACGCCGACCCGTGAAACCACATCCGACAGCGAAGGCCGCTTCGTTTTCATCGACGTCCCCGCCGGCGACCTACACTCTTACCGCCGAAATCTCATCCTTCGCTCCGGCAACGACAGACGTCGCCATCACTGCCGAAAAAAATCCCTCCGAAACCACTCTCCAATTCCACGAGGTCGCCTCTCTCCGCCAAGCCGTCACCGTCACCGGCTCCTCCGCTCCCTCCGCGCTCACTCCCGATCCCGCCCAACACGTCGTCGTCCACGATCAAGTCCTCGACGCCAATCCCGGCCGCCCCGGCGTCCCCGTCTCGATTCCCGGCCTTCCCGTCGAGACCGCTTCCGGCGGCATCAAAGCCCCGCAATATTTCGCGCCCGGCGTCGCCGGAGATCACGGCGAGCCCATCGCGCAGTTCTACCAAATCGGCGATTTTCTCTATCCCAACAATCTTCCCGCCAACGCCCATGGCAACGGCTACTCCGATCCGAATTTCCTCATCGCGCCGATCGTCGAAGCCGTCGCCGTCGATGGCGGCGCCTTCAACGTGCGGGAAGGGAATCACTCCATCGACCTCGCCGCCACCTACATTCCGCGCCGCCGCTTAGATACCTTCGCGCAACTCACCTTCGATTACCGCGACATCGATCTCGTCGCCGGATGGAGCCCGCGCAATCCCGCCACAAACGCCTTCGTCGCCATCGAAGCCTCCTACGGCAACGGCTATCTCGATCGCCTCGAGCATCGCCAGCAATACAAAATCAACGCCTTCCGCTCGTTCACCTTCGGCCGCCACGAACTCACTCTTTTCGGCGTCGGCTACTACGGCTTCTCCTACAGTCCTGGCCTGATTCCGATCGACATCTCGGTGCCCAACGAGACCGTCGACAATCGCCAGCTCGATCGCACACACACCTCGATCTTCATCGCCAGCGACACCTGGCGCATCAGCAACAATTCCCAGCTCACCACGTCCGCGTTCTTCCGCACCTACAATCTGACGCTGCGTTCCAATTTCGAGCCCGACTTCACCCAAAGCCTCACCGCACCCGGCGGCCTCATCCAGCAAAGCGAATTCCGCACCGTCGCCGGCGGCGGCACGCTCTACGCTCAAAAATTTCGCTCCTGGCTGAGCATCCTCGCCGGGCTCGACCTCCGCCGCGACGCTCCGCGCGATCTCGATCTTCACCGTCTCGACGCCGCCGGAATCTTCGAGCCCGTCACCAGCAACAACGTCACGCTCTCGTTCGTCGAGCCCTACATCGCGCTCGACGGCGCGCTCTCAAAATATTTTCACTACGACGTCGGCCTCCGCCGCGAAGAAGTCTGGATCGACAACGAAGACGTGCTCACCCCGCAAAATTCCTTCGACCAACTTGCCGCCATCTCGCTCCCCAAAGCCACACTCACATTTCTCCCGCCCGCCGCGGCCTCAACCTTCCTCCCCACCATCGCGCTCAGTTACGGCGAAGCTTTCCACACCGAAGATCCGCGCATCGGCACCACCAACGCCGCCAATCCCACGCTCCTCGCCCCATCCCACGCCTACCAACTCGTCCTCGACAAACCCATCGACAAATTCGATTTCAAAATCACACTGCGCCACACCACCAATTCGCAAGAACTCGCAAAGATCGATCCCGACACCGGCCTCCAGGAAGACGAGGGCCCATCCATCAATCGCGCGCTCACCGTTTCGCTGCAACGCAATTTCGCTCACGGCTCGCTTCTTCGCGTCCTACGCGCAAGCCGACGCGCGCGATCGTCTCACCGGCGCGCCCGTCCCTGAAGCGCCGCGCAATCTCTGGGACGCCGTCGGCACCTACGACCATCTTCCATTCCATCTTCAATCCCGCGCCGAATTCGAATACGTCGCCGCCAAACCCGTCGGCGACAATTTCACCGGCCCAGCGTCACCGAATTCCGCGGCGAACTCCTCCGCCCCTTCCGCGACGGCCGCCTGCTTCTCTCCACGCAATTTCTCATCGCCCGCGGCTACACCGGCGAAACCACCGAAGTCTTCGCCTATCCCACCGATCCCACTTACCCCGACGCCCATCGAGCGCGTCGTCGGCGTCCCGCTCAAGTCCTACATCACCGCCACCATCACCTACCGCTTCTCCCATTGACCGCCACTCTCCTCAAAATGTTTTGACGTTGACACCTGGTCAAGTCCAACAGCTATAATCCCGCTCCAACGAAGAGAGGTACCCCCCATGCCGGACTACCACTATTCCTATTTCATCGGCACGATGATTTTCGTCGCCGCCTGGGTCGTCTGCTATTGGCTCGGCAAATCGTATCGCCCGCAAATGATCTGGGGCACGCTCGTCTCGATGCCGTTCGCTCTCACGAGCCTTCTCTTCATTCCCGAATATTGGCAGCCGCCATCGCTCTTCAATCTCGACGCCAGATTTCACGTCGGCATCGAAGACTTTCTCTGGGCCGGCGCCGTCGGCGGCATCGCATCGATCCTCGGCGAATATATTTTGAAAGAGAGGCTCGTCATCGCCCGCACCAGCGGACGCCGAATCCATTACGCGCCCTTCGTCGTAGTGGTCGCACTATTCCTCGTTCTTGAATTCGCGTTTCGCCACAAGACCATCTACAACATGGTCATCTCTTTCGCCGTCGGCGCAATCGTCGTCGCGTTCATGCGCCCCGATCTCATCCGCCTGATGCTCACCGGCGCCATGAATTTCACGCTGCTCTACCTGCTCCTCTTCGTCTACTTCCTCGCCCTGTATCCCGATTTCGTCCAGCGTTACTACACGCTACAAAACTTCATCGGCGTCTACATCCTTCGCGTCCCAATCGAAGAGTTGATGTTCGCCTCCACCGGCGGCGCCATCTGGTCCGTCGCCTACGAGTACCTGCAGGGCTACCGCCTGACTTCCGCGCCCGGCGTCCACGTCGCCCGCGTCCAAGGCGCATGAATTAGTTCACTGCATTCCGGCTTCGACGGTTGAAGTAGCAACTCCCTGCGATCGCGCGTCACAAGCTCTTCAGATATTCGATCAGCGCCTTGCGCTCGTCGGGAGTCAGCGCCCGTCCGATAACGCCCGCTTTACCAGACGCGTCGCTGAATTCGTGGCCCTTGTTGTAATTTCCCCGGATCGTCGTATCCATCTCGAATCCCCCGGCCAGTTCATCGGTGCGATATCCCACGTTCACCGGATCATATTCGCGATTCCCTAGATAAAATTTCTTCGGCCGCTCTTCCACCGGCGACAGCAACGCATACAGATTCGGCACCGAACCGTTGTGAAGATACGGCGGCGTCGCCCAGATGCCATTCAGCGGCCGCACCTTGTATTGCAGCGGCGCACGCACACCCACCGGCCGGTATCCATTCATTTTTTGCTGCACATCGTCCGAGACCGGCGGCTGTTGGCTGCCGTACCACTGCTTCGTCGTGTTCTCGACGACCGTCGCAAGCGCCAGCCCATATTCCTGGCTCGCAATTCCTAGGTTGGCCGGCGTCTTCACCCGTCGACTCGCCATGTCCTGAGCCTGCGCCGGATCGGTTCCGATGTTCTGGATATCTAGCATCTTCAGATCGAGATACCGCTCGCCCGCCGCGTTTTTCGCCGACCATCGATCGGAATTCCAGAATTCAGGCTCGCTCACCGGCGGCAGATGGCATCCCTGGCAAATCTCCTTGTACAGAACCCGCTCCTTTTGCCGCGAGATTTTGATCGATCGGCGGCAGCAGTTTGTCCGGCCACTTCGGCGAAATCAACCCGTGAAAACCCGACGCGTCCGGCGGCGGCGAACCGGCCAGCATTTGCTCCATCGCAAACAGTTCCTTCAAATCGACGCTCGACGAATACAGCGGCTTCTTCGAATCCGTCAGATTCAGCTTCGCGCCGACGCCTAGCGCTTCACCTGCGTTGCGCGCCATCGGTTGCGCGATCGATCCGTTGTATTGCACCCATTCAAACCACGAAGCGTTCCAGATGCGCGGAAAATGCACCGGCGCCGTGTAGCCCACATAATTCGCCGGCTCATTGTTCAGATCGACCGAAAAAACGATGTTGCCGATGTGATTCAAAGCGTCGAGCCGCGTAAATCCTTCCTCCACGGTTTTGTGCTCGTTGTTTTTTTCCAATTTCGCGATCGTTTTTACTTCGGTCACCACTTCATCGAACTGTTTTCGCAACGCCGATTTCGCTGTGCTATCCGCGTCCGCTCCCAGCACACGTTCCGCAAAATCGATCGAACCGCGTCGGCACATACGCCGTGTACAGCAGCGACAACGCCATCGCCTTCTGAAATTTCGACAAATTCGTCAGCGCCGGCGCCCCATCCACCAGCACTGCCGTCCCCTGATACGTGAACCGCCCCGTGTGGCAAGCCGCGCATGTCAATCCCAGCGCAGTCATCGGCGCATTCGTTCGCGGATTCACATCCGCCAATTTCGGCCCGACGGCAAATCCGATCGGCAGCGCCGCTTGCCGCTGGTCTTTGCTTCCGACGGAATAAATCCATATCGATCGAGATACTGCGGATCGCTCAGTAGCCCCGGCTTGCCCAGCGACAACGCCGGCTGCTCCAACGCAATGAACCACTCATAGGGAATGCCGAAGGTTTGCGTCCCTTGTTCGGCGTGATAAAACCAGTCCCGTTGCTCTGCCGTCCAGTTCTGCTCGAGCCAGACAACCTTGCGGGCCGTCGCATACGTCGGCACATGCACCGTAAAATTGTCGTAAGCCCACTTCCCGCCAACAACAAGCAGAATCGCAACAACCACAACGAGAATAAGTTTCTTCATACCGAAATCCTTCCCCGACCCCGCAGTTGAAGCCTGTGTGCGCCACATTCTCTCAAAGTTGATAGTTGGTCAAGTACGCTACATGTAAAAGATATGCCACGGTTCACGGCGAATGAACCTCTTCCAGGCAGAGCTTGATTTTTCTGCTCCCCTTGACATTCGAGGTGAAGCACATATCCTCCACCTAGAATGTCTACTAAAGACGAACTCGACCGCATCGAAATGCTCCAGGGCACGCTCGACCTCCTCATCCTCCGCACGCTACTGCTCGGCCCCGCCCACGGCCACGCCATCGCCAAAGCCATCGAATTCCGCTCCGACGAAGTCCTCCAAGTCGAGCAAGGCTCGCTCTATCCCGCGCTCCATCGCCTCATCAAGCGCAAATGGATCGCGCCGCCGACGGCACCTCCGAAAATAATCGCCGCGCCAAGTTTTATTCGCTCACGCCGAAGGGCCGCGCGCAGCTCGACCTCGAAACCCGCAAGTGGGACAAATTCGCCGGCGCCATCGCCCGCATCCTCCGCCCCGCAAAGCAGGAGAACAAACCATGAGCCGTCGATGAACAGGGGTGATCGCAAGCACCCTCTCTCCGATCTCGAATCCGACATCCAAAATCACATCGAAATCGAAACGCAGGACAACATCGCCCGCGGCATGTCCCCCGAAGAAGCCCGCTACGCCGCCATGCGAAAATTCGGCAACGTCACCCGCGTCATGGAAGACACGCGCGAAGTCTGGGCCATCGCCTGGCTCGATCACCTCATCCAGGATCTCCGCTTCGCCTTCCGCGGCATCCGCAAATCCCCGCTCTTCGCCACCGTCGTCGTCCTCACCCTCGCCCTCGGCATCGGCGCCAACACCGCCATCTTCACCATCATCGACAGCGTCATGCTCCGCGCGATCCCCGTCTCCGACCCGCAAAACCTTGTCGTCTTCAGTTGGACCGCCCACAAAGAACCCGATTTCACCGGCCATAGCTCTTACGGCGACTGCGACTACAGCAAAATCGACTGCTCGCTCTCCGTCCCATACTATGAATCGGTCCGTAAGGAGCCGCCAAATATTCTCCGGACATCGCCGCCTTCTCCGGTCCTGTGCAGATGAACTTCACTGGTAACGGTGACGCCGTCCGCGCGCGTGGCACGTATATTTCCGGCGACTTTTTTTCCACTCTCGGGGTACCGATGTATGTCGGTCGTCCATCGGCCCCGCTGACGACGCGCCCGAAGCTCCTGCTGCCATCGTTCTGGATTACAGCTATCTGGCGAAAAAATTTTGCGTCTGATCCCCGTGTAATCGGCAAGGCCGTCCGCCTCAACGAGATATCCGCGATGATCGTAGGGGTCGCCGACCCGCATTTCACGAATTTTGCATCCGGCAAGTTCCAGGATTTCTACATGCCGCTTTCGCTCGTGACTCGTGTGTGGCCCGAATGGTGGGCGACGGCGATCGTGTCTCCGCGCCTTCCAGTTTTTGGGTTGTGATCGTCGGGAGGCTTCAGCCCGGCGTTTCGATCGCGCAAGCCGAGGCCGCCGCAGCCACTATCTTCCGCAACGAAACCATCACGGCTCCAAGCCGCTTTTTCACGAAGTGGACGATCCGGCCAT
>CAWKNS010000006.1:0-60237 GCA_963850795.1 uncultured Acidobacteriota bacterium
TTCATAAGCACGTAGGTCGAGCTCAAAATCCTCGCCCAGGCGAAATTGTTCGGCAAACCGACCTGGTTCTGGGAACAATGCGGCAACCCTCGTACTGGTTGGGCCATTCTACTCGACATTTTCAGCGCGTAAATCTCTTTTGTTTTCTGTCAGCTGCGGCGTCATGAAATCTGCAGGAAACCGTAAGGCGCTCGCCATTGCCAACGACCAAGGCTACGCGCACCCTCGCCTGCGAACGGGTTGTCTGAAACTCCCAGGAAGAAGGTGCCCGTGCCGGCCCTCCTCGCTGAACAACCGAAACGTCGGGAATGGCGGCTGACCGCGAAACTCGAAGAGTTTCTGCTCGCCCCCCGGGAGACACCTTTCCTCGCCGTGGACACGGATTTAGTCGCAGCCAAGTACCGCGAACTCCGGGCATCCTTTCCCGCCGCCTTGATCTACTATGCAGTCAAAGCCAATCCCGCCCCACAGATCGTTCAGCAATTAAGGGCTCTCGGCTCCAGGTTCGATGTTGCCAGCCGCTTCGAATTGGAGATGTGCCTGGCTCAAGGCATCAAGCCTGATCTTCTCTCCTACGGGAACACCATCAAGAAATCCGCTGACATCGCATGGGCCTTTGCCGAGGGCGTGCGCAGATTCACCTTTGATAGTGAAGCTGAGCTTCGCAAGCTCGCCGCTCACGCTCCCGGTTCGGAGGTTATTTGCCGCTTGCAGACCAGCGGAGAAAACGCAGGCTGGCCGCTTTCAAGGAAATTTGGCTGCGACCTGGAAATGGCTGCCAATCTTCTCCTCCTGTCTCGTGATCTGGGCCTCCGCGCCATTGGCGTTTCGTTCCATGTGGGTTCTCAACAGACCGATCCGACGCAATGGAAAAGACCGTTGCGCGAGGCTGCGAATCTTTTCCTACATTGCACCCGCCAGAACCTCACTCTCGATACGGTGAACGTCGGCGGTGGCTTTCCCGTTCCATATGAGACAGACGTTCCTCCGGTCAGCGCATTCGCAGAGGCCATCGATCAATCGTTACACGACGCATTTGGCGGTTCGCGGCCGCAAATCATGCTGGAGCCCGGGAGGTCGCTTGTCGCGGAGGCAGGCGTCATTCAGTCCGAGGTCGTACTTGTTTCCCGCAAATCGCGCTTGGATCGAACACGCTGGGTCTATCTCGACGTCGGTAAATTCGGCGGCCTGGCGGAAACCCTTGGGGAAAGCATCCGGTATCCGCTTGCGGACCTCCTGTACCGGCTCAGTTCGGTCCCGTCGTGCTGGCAGGTCCAACCTGCGATAGCGCGGACATTCTCTACGAAAAATCCGGTTATGAACTGCCTCTTGATCTCGAATGTGGCGATCGCATCGAGATTCTGAATACCGGCGCGTACACCAGCAGCTATGCGTCCGTAGGTTTCAACGGCTTTCCTCCGCTAAGGACGATCTGTCTATGAGTTCACCTCTGGAGAGCCCCAATGGAGAACTTCCCATGTTTGCAGCCTTAACTTGTCTTGCGGCTCTCTCTTTCAGCATCGGTGGGTATTTCATGAAGTCGTCCGCCGGTCTAACGCATTCCGACCCACCATGCTGATGTTCACGTTTTTCATCGCCGGCGCCAGCCTGCAGACCATCGCCATGCGCGGTCAGCAAATGTTGGTCACCTACATCGTTGTTTTGGGACTCGAAGCAATCTCTGCCTATTCGCTGGGTGTCTTCTTTCTCAAAGAAGGAAGTTCGTTCGCGCGGCTTGCAGGAGTCGCTTTGGTTCTGGCTGGCATCGTGGTGCTCCGCAGGTTTTAGTCTCATCGAGACGTTTCGAATTTGATCCCCGTTCGGGAGGTCGAGCCATGAAAGTGGAAATCCCAAAGGAAATGAATTCGCCCCGCGCAGCTCTCGCCTTTTCGTTTCTCTCCGGCGTGAACTGGCTCAAGAGCAAACTTCGTTTGGGCCTGCGCAAGGCGGCGGAGCGCACACTACGGTCGCATGAACTTGCCGCACCGGGGACCCGAAAACATCCGCATCCGAAGCGTGCCGTCGTTTTTCTGGTCGCATTCGCACTTATCGGTGCCACGAGGATCGCCCTAGCCCACAATTCAAATCAATTTGTGCCGCGCTTTCAGGAATTCAGCGATCCCAGCGGCAGCTTCGCAAATCTGAATCTGGGCGGTCCGACGGACACCAGCAAAAATGCGTTCTTCCTGAACATCGGCACCAACGGCCGCCGTTGCGTGACCTGTCACCAGGCAAGCGATGCGTGGACCGTCACGCCGCCGCACATTCAGGATCGCTTCAATGCCACAAACGGCACAGATCCAATTTTCCGTCCGAACGATGGCTCCGGCTGCCCAACACAGGATGTTTCCACATTGGAGGCGCGCCGCGACGCATACAACTTGCTGCTAAACAAAGGACTGATTCGCATCGAACTGCAAGTTCCTGCAAACGCCGAATTCACCGTCCTGAACAACGACAATCCTTATGGCTGCACCAGCATTTCGGCCATCTCCGCCTATCGCCGCCCGCTTCCCACGACGAATGTGCCTTACCTCAGCACTATCATGTGGGACGGCCGTGAAACGCTCAAAAACCCCGACGGAACATTTCAGCCCATTACGAGTGATCTGACAAAGCAAGCCACGGACGCGACGATCATTCACGCGCAAGGCCCGGCGCTTACGGTGGAGCAGACGCAACAGATCCTTGATTTCGAAATGCAAATTTTTACCGCGCAGACGCACGACCGCCGCGCAGACGATTTAGATGACGATGGGGCCAGAGGCGGTCCCGAAGCCCTCTCCGAACAGGAATTTTTCATCGGAATCAACGACCCGCTTGGGCAGAATCCGACGGGTGCCGCATTCACGTCGAAAATTTTCAACTTGTATGAAAAATGGAGTCATATTGAACACCGCAGATACGATGAGCACACCGAGGCGCGCCGCTCTGTCGCGCGCGGAGAGCATCTCTTCAACACGCTGCAAATTCCCATCACTGGAGTTGGTGGCTTAAACGACGCATTGAATACGCCTGTCATCAATGGCTTCTGCGGAACGTGCCACGATTCGCCGAACGTAGGCGACCACTCTGTCCCAGCTCCTTTGAATATTGGCGTTGCAGACGCTTCGCGCCGCACTTCGGATCTTCCGCTAGTCACTGTCATTTGCAACGCGACCGGCGTGGTAACACAAGTCACTGACCTCGGTCGTGCCATGGTCACAGGTAAATGCGCCGACATCGGTAAATTCAAAGGGCCGATTCTGCGCGGACTCGCCGCTCGCGCGCCTTACTTCCACAATGGATCAGCTGCGTCGCTCGACGATGTGCTCGACTTTTACAACTCTCGTTTCAATCTGAATCTTTCGCAGAGACAGAGAGAGGACCTGATCGCTTTTTTGAAAACCTTGTAGCGCGCAAGCATCACCTCGAATCAAGGAAGGGCACAAAATGAAAGTCAATACTCCGATGGCAGTCATTCCACTAGGCGTCGTTCTTGCGATTGGCGCTGTATCTTTTGCAAAAAGCCTAGCTTCGTCGGCCAGCTCGAATGACGCTGCGAAGGAACAGACCCTTCGCCTGTTGAACGAGCAAATGCTTCACGCATACGATGTTGCCGATCTGCTCGCCTTGGATCGCGTAGAAAGCGATGGGTTCACGGTCTCCGGAGATTTTGGCATCGTCAACAAGCAACAGCACCTGGATCGAACTCGCAAACGGGGACCTTACTCCGTTACGGTCAACCGCAAAATTGAAGACCAGCAGTTTCGTTTTTACGGGGACGTCGCACTGCTGACCGAAGTAGACCTCGCTTCGGCGGACGGCGGCGGCACTTCGAGCTATCAGTCAACCTCTGTCTGGATACGTCAGGGAGAGACTTGGAAAGTCGTTCATTTGCATTATTCTGAATTGGTCGAAAAACAGTAGCGTGTACGCGCCAGGCCACAATCACTGGGACTTCGTGCCTTGCTCTTAATTTTTACGAGTTGCTCTGTCAAGCGGTTGGATCGGCCTTAGTCATTCCTTTCAAAATGCGAGACGGAGAACGTCGAATCGATTTCGTCAAGCTTCAGCATTTCGCCCGCGCCTAGAGGGAGCCGATTTCATTCTTTGAGTCTTGATCGAACTCCCTCCCGCATCTTTGAGCCTACTTAGATCAAATGCGGCGCAGTTCGCCTATTGCCGGTATCCGAAAGCGCATTGCGGTATCGTCTGGCGGTCTCCGACAATTACAACCTCGTCGTCCTGAACGAGCGTAGGCCGCGCTAGCAGGCACTCGAAACCGACGGCGAATCCCACAGATTCTCGTCCGCTTGGTCGGCCATCCGGAAGTTATTGGCTAAGGTCCTGGTAAACGCCGTAACCGGACAAGTCAAACTAGCCGATTTCACATGTCCGGTAACGCGACTACACAGGCAAATGGGCGGAGAGGTCGCGACTTCCCACAACCAACCGTCTGTGTCGGGATAACTTCCGGTTTAGCCCGTTATCCAGCCGGAATTCTGGACCCAGCCACTCCAGATGGTGAGCGCCATTTGACTGCTCACAACAAGTAACGAAATGGGAAATTCATTGTTTCAATAGTTGTGGGATGGGGATTCGCGAAAGCAAGCCCTTCTTGTAGTCCGTCAGCCACAGCGAATCGAACCCAAAGCGAAGAGAGTCCCCACCCTTGCCGACCCACTGCCTCACGACCTTGTTCGTACTGGCATCGATTCGGGTGAGTGGTACGGCTAACACTGTCGGCCACACAGATTCACCTCCATAGTCGATGTCACCACCCGCACCGGGTATGCCGACTTGAATTGTGGCGATCACTTTCCTGCTTTTTTCATCAACCCGGCTGACGGTTCCATCGCCTTGGTTGAGCGTCCAAACAGAACCCCCACCAACAGTAAGAAAGCGAGGCTTCGGCCCGACAGCCATCGACACCAGTACCTTGCCAGTAGAGGCTTCCACGGCAGTGAGGACACTGCTATCGACTCCGGTGATCCAGACGATGCCATCACTGAAAAGCGGGTTGTAGGAACCGGGTGGTATCGAGATTTTCTGGCGCACACTGTTCGTAGACGGATCGATCCGGTTCAGAGTGCCGTTCTTGTCCGACACGATCCACACGCTATCTTCACTGGCTGTGATCCCTCCCTCTGGCCCCGCTGGCGGTATAGGGAGTGTGGCACTAATCAAATTCTTAGTGGCATCGACCCGAACAAGCGAAGACTTCCTCCCGCAGACGGGGACCCAAATGCTGCCGAATCCCGAAGCGAGACCGGAGCAAGCCTCCCCGGGCACTTTTATTTTGGCGAGAATCTTGTTGGTCGACGGATCAATTCGGAGCACGGCGTAGGGTTTCGCGCTCGCAACCCAGACAGCATCTTCGGTGACTAGCGCCCAATCCGCTGTACCGCCAATCTTGATTGTCGCCAACGGTTTCAAGGAAGCAAACGAAACCTGAACCTCCTTCACTCCCGGCTTCGGCACGTTCCATTCGGAGCTAGGCGTCTGAGCAACAGTAACCAATGTGCTGGCCGCGAGGATGAGGGCAAGGGCGACTTTCATTTTCGCAATGCTATGGATGCAGGGCATCAAGAGTCAAATCAGTCAAGGTCGATGTGAGCCAACGTCAAAATCGCAGTTGTCGAAAAATCGCGTTAGCAATAAAGATGCCAGAATCGGCTCGTCACTGGACGTGTGGTTGGCTACACGGACGTTATCCCGAAAGCGCGTTCGAGCGTGTAATCGAACCAAACCGGCGCTTCACTTGGACGATTAACGCTGTTACCGGACAAGTGGATTTCTCGGACGGAGGGTTCCTTACTAGTCTGGCGAATTGTGTGCGTCCATCCGGTGACATTTCTCCCGGCTATGACACTCACGCAACCTACCTTCCGCCTGCTTCAACGCACGACGCTTCACCGCATGCGACTTATCTCGCTTAGATGTAATAGCGAGTTCATCCTTCGCAGCTGTGTATTCGGCGAATGCGGTGGCGCTCTCACCTCTCAGGCGGTCGCAATCGGAGCATTTTGTCATCGACAATTCCCAATACCATCATACTGACCGATGACGCGTTCCTGATAAACGCCGTTACCGGACAAGTGCATGCTTCGCTCTATTGAGCGGTTGGGCGTGTTTCAACACTTCTTCTCCGAGTGCGAATTTCTGTCACCGTGACCGGAATTAGGACGAGCAACCCGAAAAGTACGAACACAAATCCGGCTTCCCACTGTTCCGGCCATAGTCGCCATAAGTAGACACCGACAGCGCATACGATGCCCGCGACCAGACAGATGACCGACAACAGCACGCGTTGCCATCGAGACGTTAGCGGGGGTGTGTAGTAGTCGTCGGGAGCCTTGAATGGGGTGATGAACCACACCAAGAACTCCTGCGCCCGCCAGATGAAAACAGAGACAAACAAGCAGCCAAGGTACACAAAGCCCCGTCTGACGAGCCATCCACCGAAACCGATCCCGATGAGTGACATCACTACTAGCGCAAGGATTCTCTTTTGGCGACCGGACATAACGCTTTCCATCGTACTGAGAAGTTGGATGAAGCCAAAAGGAGTCGATACTGGGTGTATAGTCCCGATTAACGGCGTTACCGGAGACGTGGTCAACTAAACATCGTCAGAATACGGGGGACCAGTTCGGGCCCCTGGGACGGTGCCTCACCGCCGATCTCAACGGTTTTGACCTGGGAGACTCAAGCCACGCGATCATTCGTCTCAAGGCGTTGTCTCGCGAGACACCACAAATCCTGCGACACACCTAGTTCAGCATCAGGGACAACCTTCCGGCTTACTGCAACTAGCTGAGAGTTCCGACGCTTGACCAGCGGAACATGCACCCGATAGTCCGGGGACTAGATGCAGGTGTCCTCATCGTCTGTCTCTTCTTGCTCGATTCTTCTATGAACCGACCCGGATGGCGGTTCAGCACCGTCAATGACGGCCAAAGCGTCCTGACATTTCTGAATGTAATCCCACGGAGCCCCCCGCATCGCATCCTCCCAGGCGAGAACGATCGCGGGGTATTCGCCGAGTTCATGCTCTTGCCACTGGACGTCTAACTCCTTCTCCGGCGGTGGTTCACCACACGCTCTAACGATCTGCCGAATCGCGAGCGTGGCTTGAGCGGCAATCCATCCCCGATCCGCGCCAGCTGTTCGACTTCTCCGATGATCTCTTCTGGCATTACGCCCTCCAGTATTCCGTCAGCGTATCTTGCGCAAAACGTCCCGTTGCCCTCCGCCTTCCTACTTCGGGCTCGGCTCGGACATAATAGATGGATGAATGTTGGTTAATGCCGGAAGGCCCTGCCCGATTCTGTACGCTGTACCGACGCCGATGCCCAACTCTCGCGCGATATGAGGCCATGAATGGCCCCGTTGCCGTAGGGTTGCGACCAACGAAGCATCGACCGCCACTTGGGGGCGGCCAAGACGCTTGCCTTTCGAACGCGCCGTTTCAAGGCCAGCCTTCACGCGCTGCGACAGGCGAACCCGTTCCTGCTTTGCGACAGTGGCGATGATTGCGATCACCGCGTCTCGAAAAATCCCGCACGAGTCGAAGTACTGCTCGGTGAAGCTCCGATAGCCGACGCCGTACGACGTGAGCCGATTGAGATGCTGCAACGTTTCGAGGACCCCTTCGCGCGAGAGACGGTCCAGGGCCCAAAACAGTAGAACATCGAACCGTCGTTGGCTGGCGTCGAGAAACATAGCTTGGAACTGTTCGCGCTCATCGGTGGCGCCACTCTCTCGATCGATGAACTCCCGGTAGATCGTCCATCCCTGAGACTCCGCGAAGGCGCGCAACTGGCGAAGTTGGTTTTCGGTTACTTGCCCTTTGTCTTTAGTGGACACGCGCGCGTAAATCCCGACTCGATGATGGACCGACTGAATGTTCCACTGAAACTTCGGGAACAACGGATGGGCCACAGCGATGCGGCGTTGACTCTCGGTGTTTACAGCCACGTGGCGAAGGAAGACGACATCCGCGTAGCGGCCCAATTGGGAGAAATTCTGGACCCATCTGGACCTTTCTACAAAAACAAAGGGCCTGCCCCTGGTGGGCAAGCCCTTGTGAATTAGCAACTTAAATTGGTTGCGGGGGTCAGATTTGAACTGACGACCTTCGGGTTATGAGCCCGACGAGCTACCAGGCTGCTCCACCCCGCACAACGACTATAACGGTTCGTTAATCTCCCGTCAAATCGCCGCGAAGCAGCCAAAAAAAGATCACACGCGCAAACTCAAACCAAACACGCGGCACTCCGATAAGCGGTGAAGCCGCGCACCCTGCGCGATTTACGTAAAACGGGCGAACAGCGCACCGTGTACGAACAGACGACGCATCCGCAAACGCCAAATTGCCAATGAAAAAACGAAAATATGCGTCGAGGTTCGCACTCGCTGGCTCGGAGACGACGAAGAAACGCGCAAATGCAAAAGCGCATCGCATCGCGTCCTTCAATTCTAATTTTTTATTTTCAAAACGCGAGGACTACCAGGTGCTATACGCCGTCCCATCGACCTTCGACGTCGCCGACGAGCTCGAGTGCACATCCACAATTCCATTGTTCGTCTGATCCGGACTCAGCACTAAATCCCCATAATCCGTGTGCCAATCCTTCTGGTGCGTCATCGGATCGATCGGCACTTCGCGCAGGTACGGCGCCTGCGGATTCACCAAATCATCGAGCGATTGCGGCGCTGCCTCTTTGTCCAGCGTGTAGTTGTCGATCGCCTGCCGCATCACCGCCAAATCCGTTTTCAGCGTCGCTTCTTTCGCGCGCTGCACCGATACGTCGTATCGCGCCGCCGCAATCCCGATCAAAATAAAAATGATCGTAATCACGATCATCAGCTCGATCAGCGTGAATCCGCGATCCCGTCCCGCCCGCCGAACTTTAACGAAGAATCCGCTCATTCCTCACCTTCAACCAACAACCGAGCAGTCACTCACTGCAAACAAAAATGCTCACCACTCCGAATACTTCGTTCCATCGCTCGACGTCCCGTACGACTTCGAGTGTACGTCGAACACATTCTTCCCGCCCCAACTTGTCGAGTCGGGATCGTCCTGAACAGCAAGTAGGTTCCAGTCGGTCTGCCCCGTCATCGGGTCCTTCGGAATCTTACGAAAATCGAATCTTGCGATCATTCCCCGCGCCGAGTTGCACGCCCTTCACTAGCGTCTCCAGATCGGGCGGATACCCTTCGCTCCCAACTTCAATCCGAATCAAATTCCGATCCGCCAAATCTTTATACCGATCGATCGCGTCGCGCATCTGACGCAAGTCGTACCGCAACTCCTCCTCGCGCTTATGCACCAGCGTATACCGCATGATCGGCATTGCCGCAGAGGTCAGCACTACCAAAATCGAGCACGCAATGATCAGCTCAATCAGCGTCATGCCCGCTGCGGTAGATCGCCTTGCAACGTGCCTGCGACGACGCACGGCTTTCCAACCGCGTCCGCCAACGAATTTTGCTGTTTGATTCATGCAGTTCATCGCAACCAACCGAACCTAATCCAAGAAACGTCCATGAATCAGACTACGGCTGTACCTGCAGCGTCGCCTCGCTGGTCACCAGCGGAATCGGCTTCTGCTGCGAGTCCTTCGCATTGACCTGCACGATCGACAGGTTCGAATTTCCCGGTGCAATCGCCCTTACGACGACGCCCATGATCGTTCCAGTCCCGCTGACGCCCGCCGTGTTCGGTTGCCGCGTCGCGGAAATAATCGCCTGTCCTCGCGTAGGATCGACGCGCTGCACGATCGCGATTTCCTGATTCCCGCCTTGCAGGAATCCGCCGTGCTGCACTTCTTCCACGCTGATCACCGCGGGGTTGTATTGCAGCAAAAAGGGAACTGAGAAAAAATCGTTCACGTTATCGACGACAACTCCAATCGTCGCCTTCTCGCCGACCTTCAAGCTCATGTTCCGGGGCTCGAAGCGCATCTGCGCCGACTGCGCGTTCTGCGCCGGATTCGCGCCGGCAGCTGGAGCCGCGGCACCCGGATTCGCAGCAACGCCACCAGTCGCCGGAGCCGCTTCACTCTGCGGCGCCCGCACATCAGACTCGCGCTTTACCTGCACCACCGCATCGGATCCGGTGTACAGCGGCCGCAGATTCGCCTTCGTCCATTCCGGCATACGCACAATCTTCGGCGTCAAAATAATCAGAATCTCGTCGTCCTCGTAGCTCTTCGTATCTTCGGCGAACAAATAGTGCAGCAGTGGCACGCTTCCGAGCCCAGGCCACCCGTTCCGGCCCTTCGTATCGGTCTTCTCGACCAACCCGCCCAAAATATTTGCCTCGCCTTCCTTCAAACGAATCTCGTGATCGATCTTTCTCTGCGAAATGATCGGCTGTTGAATGCCTCCGATGTTCGTCTGGCCCGTCACCGACGAAACTTCCACGCTCACCTTCAAACTGACTTCATGATTCGGGTGTACGCGAGGCGTAATGTCCACGTTCACGCCGACGTCGATGTATTGAAATTGTGTGTTCACCAACGGGTTCACGAACCCCGTGCCTGCTGTCGATCCCACGCCGACGCCCGCCTGGAAGCTGCCCGTTGCCACTGGCACGCGATCACCGATGCGCAACTTCGCCGGCTGCCCATCCACCGATCGCACTTCCGGATTCTGAATGATCTTCGTGGTCGAATCGTTCAGCAGCGCATTCGCCGTAAAGCTTGGCAGCGTCACGCTGTAGTTCGCCCCATTTAAATGCGTCAAATTTTGCAACGTCAAAATGTTCGACGTGGTCGAGTTCGTAGTTCCGTTCGTGTTCGTCCCGTTGTTCGTCGTGGTCGTCGTCGTTCCTGGCGGCACCACGCCGATCGAGGCGTTCTGCCCCGGCAAAATGCCCAGGTTACGCATCTTGTCTAAACGCGCTTCCAGCACCTGCACCTGAATCACGACCTCAGGCCGCGCTTTGTCGATGTCGTTGATCATCTTCTCTGCGATCGCCAGCTTGTCCGGCGTGTCGCGAATGATGATCGCGTTTTGCGCGTTCAGTTGCTGCAATCGCTTCAAATCCAGCAATTGCCGCAAACCCGTGACGATTTCGGTCAAGTCCTGCGCCTGCACCGTATTCGACAAATAGAATGTCTTCACCATCTGCTCGTCGTAATCACGACGTTTCTGCGGCTGATCCGGAATCACAAAAATAATGTTCTCGGTGATCGGCTTCACGAACGCTTTGCTTTCCATCGATACGATGTCGAGCGCCTGTTGCAGCGTCACGCCATTCAAATCCACTGGGATTCGTCGCGCAGGGAAGTCCGGATCGTACACAACGGTCAATCCCGCCAGCTTACCGATGGTGTCGAATACGACCTTCGCGTCATTCACCATGTGCAGGCTAATCGGTGCGCGCGACAGCGGCTTAATTTCGGGCGGCGCAGACGCCAATACCGGCATTTCAGCTGCGTTCGCGGCGGCCGCCGCGGCATCCGCTGCTGCCGCCTTGTGCTCCTGCTCGCCGAGCAAATCCGCTGTCTTTCGAATCTCCTGGTCTGCCATCGAGCTCGACGGATCAACCGCCGCGGCGCGCTGGAACTCGCCCATCGCCGCCTGCAAATTGCCCTGCTCGCGCTGCCTCACACCCTGCTTGATGTGAAATGCGCCCGCTTCGAATCGCGCCTGATTGAATTTGATTTGATACTCGGCGTTCTCGGGCTCTTGCTTCAGCGCCTTCTGATAGAAGTCGTATGCCGCATCGTAATCCTGCAGGTTCTCGGCTTTGCGCCCCTGCGTATACTCAGGCTTGCCCTTCGGGCAGCCCGCGGCCAGTAGCCCCACACCCGCGCACAAAATGACCTTCGTCCATCCTCGCATGTACTCTCCGTGGCTCGGGCTTGTTTCGGTAGAACTCTAGCACCGGGTTAGAGGGGGGACAAGCAACCAAGGGTTGGCTGTCTTGCATACATAACCCCCGTACATCTAACATTTAATCCTATACTCACACAGGATTTAAAGGTGCCCAAACCCGTGCCCGTTCCTCAAAAACAACCAGGTAAGCAAGCCCCCAAGGGGAAGGACGCGCAGAAGGAAACTGTCGTCGCCCAGAATCGGGCTGCTTCCTACAATTACCACCTGCTCGACAAAGTCGAGGCCGGCCTAGTCCTCCATGGTACCGAAGTCAAAGCCCTTCGGGAAGGCAAAGCCAATATCCGGGACGCCTACATCGACTTCAAGCCCAGCGGCCCTTGGCTGGTCAACGCCCACATCGCCCAGTACATGCCCGGCGGCCCTTGGAATCACGAACCCCTTGGCTCGCGCAAACTGTTGCTGCATCAGAACGAGATCAACAAATTCGCGGGTCGCGTCGAGTCCAAGGGTTTAACCGTCATCCCCCTGCGGATATACTTCCGAGACGGCATAGCGAAATGCGAAATTGCCCTGGCCCAAGGTAAAAAGACCTGGGACCGCCGCCAGGACGAGCGCACCAAGGAAGCTCGTCGCGAAGCGGATCAAGCCATGTATCGCAACCGGAGGCGATAAGACTCAATGATGCAGATCAAGATCGACACCACCCCGTATGCCATTCTCGAGACCGACGCCATCGTCTCCTACGTTTTCGATGAAACAGATCCGATTCAGGGCTCCCTCGCCGACATCGACAAGTCCGCCAACGGCCTGCTGAAGAAGCTTTCCACCGGCGCCGAGTTCTCCGGCAAGCCCCTCGAAATGACTCTGATTCACGCGCCCTCCGGCCTCAAAGCTGCCCGCTTATTGCTCGTCGGGGCAGGGAAGCGCGACAAGTTCGACGTCGCCACGCTAAGGAAAATCGCCGGAGCTGCGACGCGCTATCTCAAGTCTCGCTCAATTAAGAAGTTCGGCTTCCTCGTTCGCGAAAACGACCTGAGCGATCACTCGGCGCAGGCCATCGTCGAAGGCGCCATCACCGCCGATTTCGAAACCGACAAGTACAAGTCCGACAAAAAGCCCGGCAAAGACATCGAGTCGATCGCCATCCTCGGCTACAACGATTCGAACAAATCCGCCGGCGAAAAAGGTCTCGCCAAGGGCCAGATCATCGCCGAGTCCCAGAATTTCGCCCGCGACCTGATCAACGAGCCATCCAACAAACTCACCCCGAAAATCCTTGCCGATAAAGCCGCGGCCATGGCCAAGGAAGCCGGCTTGGCAGTTGAAATTCTCGACGAGAAGAAAATCGCCGAGCTCAAAATGGGCGCGCTGCTCGGCGTTGCGCAAGGCGGCCCCGAGCCACCGCGCATGATCGTCATCACCTACACGCCCGCCGGCGGAGTCAAAGCCGGCGCTCCCGTCATCGGCCTCGTCGGCAAAGCCGTCACCTTCGACACCGGCGGCGTCTCCATCAAGCCCGCCGATGGCATGGAAAAAATGAAGTACGACATGGCCGGCGGCGCCACCATGATCGGCGCGATGCGCGCTCTCGCCACGCTCAAGCCCACCGTAAAGGTGATCTGCGTCGTCCCCGCAACCGAAAACATCGTCGGCGGCGCCGCCCAAAAGCCCGGCGACATCCAAATCGCCATGTCCGGCAAAACCATCGAAGTCCTCAACACCGACGCCGAAGGCCGCCTGATCCTCGCCGACGGCGTTCACTACGCCAGCAACTCGGCTGTACACACCTGGTCGATGCCGCCACGCTCACCGGCGCTATCGTCGTCGCGCTCGCCAGCATCCACGTCGGCGTTTTCTCCGGCGCCGATCAGGCCTGGACCGACAAGCTCCTCGCCTCCGCCAAAGCCGTCGGCGAAAAAATGTGGCAGATGCCGATGGACGACGAATATCGCGAATTGATCAAGGGCAGCTTCGCCGACATCCAAAACATCGGCAGCGGCAAAGGTGGCGGCAGCATCACCGGCGCCTGGTTCATCCGCGAATTTGCCGGCGATACGCCGTGGGTCCATCTCGACATCGCCGGCACCGCCTGGGACGACGACGCCAAGCCCTGGCTCGCCAAAGGCCCCACCGGCATCGCCCTCCGCACCCTCGTCAACCTGGTCATGTCCCAGTCTTAGTTCGTGTCGCCGGCGTCTTGCCGTCGGTTCTTCGTCGTAGGGGCACGGCACAGCCGTGCCCTTCTCTTTTCTAGCGCTCTCCCCCCGCCCAGAAATTCACCTTGACATCCCGCCCACTTCCCCTATCCTATGCATAGCAATCCGAGGTATAGCATGAATTTCAAAGGCACCCTCCCCACCCTCATCCTCGAATCCCTGGCACTAGCCCCCTCCCACGGCTACGCCATTGCCCAATCCATCAAATCCCGCTCCCGCGGCGTCCTCGACTTTAAAGAAGGCACCCTTTACCCCGCACTCCACAAACTTGAATCCTCCGGCCACATCGAGTCCTACGAAGGCGCCGAAAACAATCGCCCCCGCCGCTACTACCGCATCACCAAGTCCGGCCGCACTTTGCTCGCAAAAGACCGCGCCGAATGGCGCGCGATTTCCGAAGCCGTTACCGTCATCCTTGGGGAGGCTTAGATATGACCGCTCTCGACACCTGGCTCGCCCGTGCAACGCGTCAACTCTCCGCCGATTCCGCCGCCCAAGTCCGCGCCGAAATCACCCAACATTATGAATCCGCGCGCGAAGCCGCCCTTTCCTCTGGCGCGGCACCCGACGAAGCCGACCGCACCGCGCTCGCCGCACTCGGCGACGCCAAAGCCGCCAACCGCCAATATTGCCGGGTCCTCATTACACGCACCGAAGCGCGCCAGCTCCGCAGCAGCGGCCGCGAAGCGCAATTCTTCTGCGCCAGTCCATTCCGCAAGAGTCTCCTGGTCGTCGTTCCCGTCATCGCCGCGATTTGCGCCGCTGCGTCCTACACATTCGCCGCGATCACCGGAGCATTCGCCACGCACGCCACCTCCACCGCCGTTGTCGTCGCGCGCATTTCCGTCGTCGCCGCACTGCTCACCGCGATTTTCTTCGCCGTGCCTCTGCTTCCCATCTACACGCCCACGCGCGCCCGTATCTATCGCGTCACGAAATGGCTCTCCATCGTCGCCGTCGTATTGATCATCTTCGACGGCGACCGCCTCTATTCAACCTGGTTGTTCCTCAGCTGCTTCTGGGTCATCGCCTACACCGAAGCCATCCGCATGTCCCTCCGCCGCAAAATCCCCGCCTCCCACTGGCCCAAGCACCTCTATCTGTAACGCGCATTTCCGCTATCCGAGCTCCTACCCTCACACACTGTCATCCTGAGGCGTCCGCAGGACGCCGAAGGATTCTCAGCCGCATCGTTACTACAAAACAAAACGGCGAGCCAAGATCGCTCGCCGCCACTCTCTTCTCCGAACTCCGAAATCATTACTTCCTTACTTCATTGCCTCCCTACTTCGCCTCTCTTCGCTCTACATCTTCTCCGGTGCCTCAATCCCCAACAGCCCCAACACCCGCACCAACTCCCGCTCCACGATCTCCGCCATCGCCAGCAAAAATGCCCGCTTTCCCGCATCCTCTTCCTTCAAAATATGGTGCTTGTGATAAAAATTGTTAAATCCCTGCGCCAACTGAAACGCATACTTCGCCAAAAACGCCGGCTCCTGCGCCGTAATCGCCGCATCGACCGCCCAATCCAGCGATCCCACGCCCAGCAGCAACTCCCACAATCCCGCCCCATCCGCGCCACTCAAAAATTTCGCCGCCGACTCCGCAGTTACCGCCACGCGCGCGCCATCGCCAGACTCCACAGCCTCTGCACCCTTCCGCCGAATCCCACGAATCCGCACCACCGCATACTGGCAATACGGCCCCGTCTCCCCCTCAAAACTCAGCGCATCCTTGAAATCAAACGCGATAATCGACCCGCGCGTAAACTTCAGCAAAAAGAATCGCAGCGCCCCGATCGCAATCGCATGCGCCGTCCGCAGCCGCTCCGCCTCATCCATCTCCGGATGCCGCTCCATCACTTCCGCCAGCGCCGCGCCTTCCAGCTTGTCGATCAAATCATCCGCTTTGACGCCGAATCCCTTTCGCCCGCTCACCTCGACGTAAGCCTTCTTCGCTTCTTCGTCCGTCAGCTCATAACCCAACTCCGCTGCGCATCGCGGCGTCAGCGCCACAATCTCATACGACAAATGGATCGATCGCTCCGCCTCGCTCGGATGTCCCAGCGCCTTCAATCCCGCCGCCACCACCTGCTGCAAATACGCCTGCCGCGAATCGATCACATTGAAAACCGCCACCGCCGGATCGCCAAAATGCGGCGCGTCCGCCTCCCCCTTCATCGACGTCGTCGCCCAAACGGTTTCGCCTTCCGGCGCATTTTTCCATCGCGCATAGCGAAAATCCTTCCCGAGTAGCCCGAATTTCCAAAGCTGATACGCAATGTCTTTCCCGACGTATGTCACCGTCCCGTTCGACCGCACGATAATCTTGTCCTGCGAATTCTCATCGTCAGGATCGCTCGCCGCCGCAGCGCCATCGCCTTCATTCCACGGCATCACCCAACATCCCGCCATCTTCCCGACTTCCGCTTTGTAAATCGCCTTCGCTTCCTTCAGCTTCTCAAACGCCGCATCCCAAAAATGCAAATGTAAAATCTCGCTCTCGCGTGCCAGCAAGTCGTACGTAATTCCCAGTCGCGCCATTGTCCGCAAATGAAATCCCACAATCGCATCCGCCACAACTTCCGCAACCTCAGCCTCTTCACCGCGATTTTCTTCGATTGCTCGCAGCGTCGCGCCACGCAGCGTCGCCGCCCGCGCCTTATCCTCCGCAAAAAAGCTCGTCGCCGTGGCGTATAAATCCCACGCGAAATAATCGAACCGCGGCTCCATCGCCATCATCTTCACGCTCACCGGAGTCCGCTTCTCCATCTCCAGTAGCCCGATGACGACATCCGCCACCTGCACGCCCGTGTTGTCGATATAGTTTTGCACCTGCACATTGTGCCCAGCCGCGCGCAACGTGCGCGCCATCGTGTCGCCCAGCACCGCGTTCCGCACATGCCCGATGTGCGCCGCCTTGTTCGGATTAATCGAAGTATGCTCGACGATAATTTTTCCGCTAGCCGGCGTCTTTCCTCCTGAAGAGGGAGGCAGCTTCAGCTCGTGCCCCTTCCCAACCTCACCCCAGAATCCTCCGCGATCAAAATACGCATTCAAATACCCGCCACCCGCTACCTCGACTTTCGCAATCCCCGGCACCTTCGGAAACGCATTCGCAATTTCCTGCGCGATCATCCGCGGCGCCTTCTTCAACCTCTTCGCCAACTCAAAACAAACCGGCGAAGCCGCCTCCCCCATCTCAATCTTCGGCGGCCGTTCCAACACCACCGCCAGCTCCACCCCATACGTCTCCCGTATGTGCGAGCCCAGCGCCGCCCTCAACCTCTCAACCAATGTCAAATACACGCGCCTTCACCCTCCAACCTGGAGCCACTCCAAAATCATCTCAGTATAAGTCACGATTCGAACGAAGCTCGCTCATCCCTCCACGCAGTTGCTATCCCTATTGTCCGAATTGCCGCTCACCGGGAGCACGTGACTTTTGGAGGGCTGCGGTTTTTAAAAAAAAAAAAAAAAAAAAAAAAAAAAAAAAAAAAAAAAAAAAAAAGGCGTTCGAACAGTATGTTCTAGTACCTATTGACAACTCCGTAAATTCATGCTACACTGCTTTGTGTTCGCCGTCGCCCCCACCTTCTTCGAAGTACGCCCTCCCGCAAGTCCTTTCGCGTAAACACCTTCCGCACTCCCGTTTTCTGTATATCTGTAACTTACACAAAATTAAATCACTTATTCACTCTTCACAAAAACACCGGGGGTACACCCCCAAACCGCCCCAAAAAATTGACACCCCCAACCGCCGCCGATAGTATCAACCTGCACCCGTCGCAGACACATATTCCAGATTCCCGTCCTTGCGCAACGTGCTCGGCCACCATGAATCTCGCCTATTTCGATTGCTTTTCAGGGATTAGCGGCGACATGACACTCGGCGCCCTCCTCGACGCCGGCTGCGACCTCGCGCGCCTCCGCTCCGATCTCCAATCGCTCCAGGTCCCAGGATGGGAAATCTCCGCCGAAAAAGTCGTGAAACACGGCACGTCCGCCACCTACGCCAAGGTCAAGGCCGAAGACCAGAAAACTCATCGCGGCCTCACCGAAATCCTCGAAATCCTGAAGAACTCCAAGCTCGACCCTCAGGTCCGCGCCCGCGCCACCGCAATCTTCCAGAAATTAGGCGAAGCCGAGGCTCACGTCCACGACGTGCCGCTCGACAAAATCCATTTCCACGAAGTCGGCGCCGTAGACGCGATCATCGACATCGTCGGCGCCTGCATCGGCTTCCAGCAGCTCGGCATCGACAAATTCGCCTGCTCGCCGCTGAACGTCGGCGGCGGCACCGCAAAAATGGCCCACGGAATTCTGCCTGTACCGGCTCCAGCCACCGCGGCCTTGCTGAAAGGGAAGCCAACCTACTCCAACGGCATCCAGCGCGAACTCACCACGCCCACCGGCGCCGCGATCGTGGCGACGCTGTGTGAAAACTTCGGCCCGCAACCGCCGATGACCGTCTCCGCCATCGGCTACGGCGCGGGCACCGCCGATCTTGAGGGCCAGCCCAACGTCGTCCGCATCATGATCGGTCAGCCCGCCGAAAAACTCGTCGCCGGCTTCGACGAAGAAATCTCCGTCATCGAAGCCAATCTCGACGACATGAATCCGCAAATCTACGGCTACTTTCTGGAGAAGGCTTTAGCCGCAGGCGCGCTCGACGTCTACACCACGCCCGTGCAGATGAAAAAAAATCGCCCCGGCACGCTGCTCACCGTCCTCTGCAAACCGCAGGACGCCAGCCCACTCACAACGTTGATCTTCGCCGAAACAACAACCTTCGGCGTCCGCACCACGACCGCGCAGCGCCGCATCCTCCCGCGCGAATTCGTCAGCGTTTCCACAACTTTCGGCGACGTCCGCATCAAACTGAGCCGCATCAACGGCCGCATCCAGCACGCCGCCCCCGAATTCGACGACTGCCGCAAACTCGCCGTAGAAAAAAACGTCCCGCTCCAACAAGTCATCACCGAAGCCCTCCGCCGCTACCAGGAGAGCCAATGAATTTGCCATCAAATCATCCATCGTTTAGTAGTGTTGTCATCCTGAGGGAAGCGAAGGATCTCAGAAGTCATCACGATCGACATTTTGCCGTCGAGCACAATCATGTACGGGCGCAGCACTCGCTGCGCCCCAGCTTGTCCAAGCGTCAACTTCAACCGCGCTCTGTTTTTGACTTTCTCTTCCGATCGGACTCTCTAACTCGACCATGCCGCCAACAAAAAAATATTACCTAACCACTCCGATCTACTACACCAACGGCCTCCCGCACATCGGCCACACCTATTCCACGATCGTGTGCGACGCCATCCGCCGCTACAAGCGCATGCTCGGCTACGAAGTCATCCTCACCACCGGCACCGACGAACACGGCGTCAACGTCGAGCGCAGCGCAAAAAAAGCCGGCATGCCCGAATCCGAATTCGTCGCGAAAATGGCCGCCGAATGGAAAGCCCTCTGGGACGAACTCGGCCTCCAGGGCGACGAATTCATCCGCACCACTGAAGTTCGTCACGCCCGCACTGTGCAGTGGCTCTTCAAACTCTGCCGCGAAAACGGCTACATTTATCCCGGCCACTACACCGGCCAGTACTGCATTTACGACAACGCCTACGTTGACGTGAAAGCGGGCGAACCTTGCCCCGAGTGCGGCCGCCCGACCGAGACCGTCACCGAAGACAACTACTTCTTCAAGCTCTCGGCGTTCCAAAACGTCCTGCTCGATTTCTACAAAAAGAATCCCGACTTCATCCAGCCCGAAGCGCGCCGCAATGAAGTCCTCGCCTTCGTCGAAGGCGGTCTGCGCGATCTCAGCATCACGCGTACATCGATCCGCTGGGGCATCCCCGTCCCTGGTGAAGAGCCGCACGTTTTCTACGTCTGGTTCGACGCACTCACCGCCTACCTCAGCGCCGTTGGCGGTCCCGATTTCGAGCGCCGCGGTTTCTGGCCCGCCGATCTGCATCTCGTCGGCAAAGAAATCATTCGCTTCCACGCCGTGTACTGGCCCGCTTTCCTGATGGCCGCCCAGCTTCCGCTGCCGAAACAAATCTGGGCGCACGGCTGGCTGCTGATGGACAGCGCCAAGATGAGCAAGTCGCTCGGCAACGTCGTGCGTCCGCGCCCGATCGTTCATGTCCTCGGTCTCGACGCGCTCCGCTACTACTTGCTCCGCGAAACCGTATTCGGCGCCGACGGCAACTTCAGCTACGACGCGCTCGTCCAGCGCTACAACTCCGACCTGGCGAACGGTCTAGGCAATCTCGCCAGCCGCACCGCGGCGATGATCACAAAAGATTGCGGCGGAAAAGTTCCGCGCGTTAACGATCTAAAGCCGCAGGATCAAACACTGGCGCAACACGCGCAAAAAACCATCGGCGAAGTGCTCGAGCAATACAACGCGCTCGCCTTCTCCAAAGCACTCGAGCAAATCTGGGCGCTCATTTCCGCCACCGACAAATATCTGACCACCGAGCAGCCGTGGGCGCTGAAAGAGACAGAGAAAGAACGCCGCGACGCGATTCTCGCCACGACGGCCGAAGTCCTTCGCATCGTCACCGCGCTCACCTATCCCGTGCTGCCCGAAAGCACCGTCAAAGTCTGGGCGTTGCTCGGCCAGCAAACGCCGCTCGGCAGCGTGAATCTCGAAAGTCTCAGCTGGGGCCAACTCAAACCCGGCACGCAACTCGGCACGTCTCAACCACTTTTCCCGCGCATCGACAAAGCGGAAGCCATAGAGAGGATGGAAGTCATGGAGAACGAAGCACAGAAAGCGCCGCCACCAACCGCAGCGCCAACGCCCGCCGCAACGCCGGCGGCAGCCGGAGCCGCAGGAGCAGCGCCCGCACCCGAAGGCGTGCAGCGCATCGGCATCGAAGACTTCGCCAAAGTCGAGATGCGCGTCGGCCAGATCAAAACCGCCGAGCGCATCGTCGGCGCCGACAAACTGCTCAAGCTCACCGTAGACATCGGCAGCGAAGTCCGCCAGATCTGTGCCGGCATCGCCCAATTCTACGAGCCCGAAAAATTGATCGACCGCAAAGTCGTCGTCGTCACAAACCTCGCCCCGCGCAAACTCCGCGGCGTCGAATCCAACGGCATGATCGTCGCCGCCAGCATCGGCCCCGAAGGCCGCCCCGTCCTCGCCGGCTTCGCCGAAGACGTCGAAGTCGGCGCCCGGCTAAAATAAATCGGCACGACGTTGTAGGGGCGCAGCCAGCTGCGCCCCATGTCCGCAAGGTGTAATGATATGGTCTTCGACCTGAACCTCCACCCGGGCCACAAATCCCTGCGCATGCCGTATCGCGACTACGCCGCCGCCGGAATCTATTTCGTCACGATTTGTACCTACGATCGTCGTCCAACGTTGGCAAAAATCGAAGGAGGTACCGTGCACCTTTCTTCGATCGGAACGATCGTAAAAGAGCGCTGGCTACAGATTCCCACCCACCATCCCCAAGCCGCTCTTCACGCTTTTGTCGTCATGCCGAATCACTTTCACGGTCTGATCGAACTGACAACTCACGTTGATCTTCCAGCGAATTCGGCCATAACACGACTGGAATTTGGCCCGAACAGCGTGCCCTCTGCATCTCTCTCGGCGATCGTCCGCTCCTTCAAATCCGGTGTCACAAAGCATGTGCGAGAGACGCTGAGCGTGATGGGTGAAATCTGGCAACAAAATTATTTTGAGCGTGTGATCCGCTCCGGAAAAGAGTTCGATGCAGCAACGCAATACATCATCGAAAATCCGCTGAAGTGGGAGATGGACAAAGAAAACCCGGAGGGCGTCAAGACGCGGCGACCTCGGTAGCTGGGGCGCAGCGGGCTGCGCCCCTACAAAGGCGAAGCGCACGGCAAATCCTATGCAACTCATCGATTCACACGCGCACATTGACTTGCCGCAATTCGCGGATGACCGCGACGCCATGTTCGACCGCGCTCGCGCTGCCGGCGTCGAGCACATTCTCGCCATCGGCACAGGACGTCCCGAAAAGCTCGACCTCGCCATCGAGTACGCCGACAAATACGACTGGATCTACGCCAGCATCGGCATCCACCCGCACGAAGCGAAAGAAGTCACGCCGCAACACCTCGACACTCTCGCCGAACTCGCGAAGCATCCAAAAGTAATCGCCTGGGGCGAAATCGGCCTCGACTATTTCTACGACCATTCGCCTCGCGACGTGCAAGATAAAGCCTTCCGCGACCAAATGGCCCTTGCGCATCAAGCCAAGCTTCCGATCATCATTCACTGCCGCGACGCCTGGCCCGACACGCTCCGCGTCCTCGAAGAAGCCTGGAAGCCAACCGGCCTCGGCGGCATTCTCCATTGCTTCACCAGCACGCTCGAAGATGCCCAGCGCGGCCTCGATATGGGTTTCCTGATCTCCTTTGCGGGCAATTCAACCTATCCAAAAGCAGCGAACCTTCGCGACGTTGCGAAAGCTTTGCCGCTCGAGAAAATTCTGATCGAAACGGACTCTCCGTTCCTTGCGCCGCAGCCCTACCGCGGCAAGCGCAATGAACCCGCCTACGTCGCCGAAGTAGCTAAGGCGATTGCATCTGTGAGAAACTTGGGCGCAGAAGAAGTGGCCGCAGCAACCGCAGCGAATTTTCGCCGCTTTTTCAAGCTCGACACGAAGCAGCAGCCCGCTTCGTAACGAGCAGGTAGTGGGCCTTGACGGAGGCCTCGCCTCAGGCATTCGCAGCCGCCAGGGTAGCTCGACAGGGTGAATTTGATTGACGGTTTCGTAAGCGCACAGGATACTGTGCGGTCTATTTGAGTCGCATCTTGCGACGCGTATAGCGACTGAAAGGTTTATGCAGGCAGGGAGGAAAGCCATCGCGCTGCTCACAGCCAGGGAGATTTTCGATCTCGTCCGAGACGATCTCGTCCTTGTGGAAGAAGAACTGACGCGACAAGCCGCGACCGCTTTTCTGCCGGTTTCTGAGATTTCCAGCTTCCTCCTCGGCGGAGGCGGCAAGCGACTTCGCCCTGCGCTGTTGCTACTCTCTGCGCGTTACGCCGGCCATCACGGCCCGTCCGCGATAAAACTCGCCGCCGTTGTTGAACTTCTTCACAGCGCGACGTTGATTCACGACGACGTCATCGACAGCGCCGACACGCGCCGCGGCCGTCCTTCTGCAAATTCGCGCTGGGGCAATCATCGCAGCGTTCTCGCCGGCGACTGGCTCTACATGCAGTCATTCCAGATGGCGCTCGAAGAGCGCAATTTTCGCATCCTCGATGTCCTGATCGATCTCACACAAAAAATGGTCGAAGGCGAATTGCTGCAACTCGCCAAAATCGGCCGCATGGACATTACTGAGGAAGACGCGCTCCAGCTTGCGACCTACAAAACCGCGTGTCTCTTCAGCGGCTGCGCGCGCCTCGGTGCCGTTCTCGGCGCTGCCGACGACACCGATGAGCTCGCGCTCGCCGAATACGGCCGGTACGCCGGTCTCGCGTTTCAACTCGTCGATGATCTTCTCGATTTCACCGCCTCCGCACAGCAGTTGGGCAAGCCCGTTCTCAGCGATCTAAAAGAAGGCAAAGTCACTTTGCCCCTGATCTACGCGATGGAGAACGGCCATCGCCACGCGCGCGAATTGGTCGCCCGCGTTTTGGAAGAAAAGGAATTCGATTCGGTGAAGCCCGAAACTCTGGTCGCGCTCGTTCGCGAATCGGGCGCGCTCGATCGCGTGCGAACTCTTGCGCACGATTACGCCCGCCGTGCGAAAGCGAGCCTCAACGGCAGCGATTCCGAATACGCTCGTGCGCTGCTGACCGTACCCGACTTCATCCTCGAGCGCGAAAACTAGCGCGTTCGTTTTCGACCGGCGAGTGCTGCTCCGCAACAAATCAGAAAGTCCACGATGCTTCCGTTCAAGCTCATCTACCATCCGCGCTACGATCTCAACCTCGGCGCGCACGTCTTTCCCTCGCAAAAATTCCGGTTGATCGCCGAGACTCTGCTCAAAGAAAAAATCGCGGCGCCGCAAGATTTTCTCGAGCCTCAGCCTGCCAGCGATGAAGATCTATTGCGAGCCCACGGAGCGGAGTGGATCGGCAAACTCAAGACCGGCGCGCTGACTCCTTACGAAGTTGCGAAGCTCGAGGTCCCGTATTCCACAGAATTGCGCGATGCCGTTTGGCTCGCCGCCGGCGGAACGATTCTCGCGGCGCAGTCGGCGCTGCGCGACGGATTCGGCTGCAACATCGGCGGCGGCTTCCATCACGCGCACTCAAATCACGGCGAAGGCTTCTGCGCGATCCACGATGTCGCCGTCGCGATTCGCCGCATGCAGGCCGACGGCGCCATTCGCAAAGCGATGGTGATCGATACCGACGTTCATCACGGCAACGGAACCGCCGCAATTTTTGGCGACGACGCGAGTGTCTTCACGCTTTCGATCCATCAGCTGAACAATTATCCGCCGTACAAGCCGCCGTCGAGTCTCGATTTGAATATGTGGGATCGCGCCGACGACGAGGAATATCTCGACGAATTGATTCCAGCCGTGCAGAAATCGATCGGTGAGTTTTTGCCCGACATGATTTTCTACGTTGGCGGCGCCGATCCATTTTGCGAAGACCAGCTCGGCGGACTGTGCCTCACGAAGAACGGGCTGATTGAGCGCGACCGCAAAGTGTTTGAGGAAGCGCGACGCATTGGAATTCCCGTGGTCACAACGCTCGCCGGCGGTTACGCGCGAAACGTCGAAGACACGGTCCGCATCCACGTGAACACGATCGTTACCGCTCGCGAAGTGTCGAAGATGTATCCGGCAACGAGCGCGGCGGCGAATTGAGTCGATACGCCAGCTAAGGCTGTGCCGACACGAAACGCTGAGATCCTTCGCCGTCCTTCGGACGGCTCAGGATGACAATCGAAAAGAAGGCGCTAATGAGAAAAGGCTGACGAAAAGGCGCTGAATAGAGAATGCGGAATGGAGAACGTCGAATCGAGAATGTCGAATCGAGAACGCCGAATAGAAATCGCTACTTGGAAGATGCGGTAGCGCCGGCTTGGCTCAACGCTTCGTGGATGGCTGAGATGAGATTCTTCTGCGAACCTTCCTCGTCGTAGCCTTCGGCGCGATAGATGATCTTTCCAGAGCGGTCGATGATGACGATGGTGGGGAATGAATTGATGCTGAGCAGGCGGTCGAGACCATCGGCAAAGACTACAGTCATCTGTGGCTTGGTTTCTTTCAGGTAGGGCGCCACGAGCGTTTCGTCTTCGTCGCAATCGGCGGCCAGAAAAACGAGATCGTGGTTTTGCTGGAAGCTCAGCGCGACGCGATCAAATTGCGGTTCGAGCGCGCGGCATGGACCGCACCACGTGGCCCAGAAATTCACGACGAGAATCTTTCCTTTTTCGCCCGATAGCGGCAGCGCCGAGCTGTCGGTCACCCTGCGCAATGTGAATCCGAAAGGATCGGTTACCCCGAAATTCTTCATCACGGCGGCTGATTTTGGCGGGGATGCGTTCAGTTCATCGTAGGTCTTCAGCATGAAGGCGCCGAGTCCGTCGTCGGAGCCGTGAGAGAGCCGCCAGACGTTGCCGAGTTTCTGGCGTGTATCGCGGCGTTCCGTCGCTGATTTCGTGCCCTCAAAAAGCGAAAACGCGCGAGCGTATTGCTCAATCGCGCGCGGCAAATCTTTATTTAGCTCAGCAATCTCGCCCATTTTTTCCGCGGCTGTGGCGCTGGGCTCGAATGCATACGCGTCTTCAAAATCCTTTTCCGCCTTCGCGTTGTCTTTCAGCTTCATGTAGAGACGCCCGCGAAATACGAGCACCGTCATGCGGTCATGATTCTTGCTCGCTAGAAATTCCGCCTGCGAGACTTTCGGCGATTTCTCATCGTCGGGGCGATTGACGAAGTCGAGTACACGCGTCGCGTAACTGACAGCACGCTTCAAGCCAGCTTCATCGCCAAATTGCTCCAGCAGTTGAATCGCGATGAGTTCCATCGAGATATCGTCGGGATTGAGCGCGATGATGCGCTCGGCGTAATTCATTGCGCGGGTGTTGTCGCGGAGTTGGAGGGACGACTCGACGAGAGCGCGATAGATGCGCGTGCGTTGCGGCGCTTCAGGATATTTGTGGAGGTAGGCTTCGAGATTGCGTACGAGCGCGGCGCGATCATTGCCGGCGCTGTCGATGGCGTGCTGGAGTTCTTCGTCGGGAGTGGGATGAGTCTGCGCGTCCCCTTGTTTCGCCGATGGTTTCGGAGGAGGCGGCGATTGTTGAGTGGATTGCGCGACGCAAAAAGAGCCTGCTGCCAGCAGGGAAGCAAGAACGACCGTCAGGGCTCGCGGGCACCGTCGCATTCACCCCATTCTATGCAAAATCGGGGCTAGGTGCTTGGTCGGGAATGCCTGCAGCGTAGTGGGAGGAAAGAAGAAAATCAGGTCGATGGAGGGGTTGACGTCCGGGCAAGCTGGGGCGCAGCAGTGCTGCGCCCCTACATG
This sequence comes from uncultured Acidobacteriota bacterium, assembly GCA_963850795.1. Lineage (GTDB taxonomy): Bacteria > Acidobacteriota > Terriglobia > Acidiferrales > UBA7541 > Acidiferrum. Next base: position 26,544 of record CAWKNS010000006.1, read on the forward strand.
ACCATGCCGAGGCGTTATGAGGCGCTAACGCGGATTTCGCCGGAGATTGTGTGGACCTCGACGCGGCCGCCGCCGTTGCCCATGCGGGCGCGGAGCGAGTGCTTGCCTTGCTCTTCGATGACGATGGGGACGTCGGTTTTGATCTGACCTGAAGAGGCTTCCGCCGAGAGACGGAAGTTCGCGTTGCTGGGAACGCCCAGATGCACGACGCCGGACGCGGTCTTCAGATCCCAGTAGCTCGAGTCGCCGGGATTTCCTTGCACGTTCACGGTGCCTGAAATGGCGCGCGCTTTTACATCGCGCGTTGCGCCTTGCACCTCGACAGTACCGCTCGCAGTGTCTGCATCAACACGTCCGCCCGGGCCAATGATCTGCGTTCCGCCGGAGAGCGCACTGATGCGCACGTCGCCTTTGATTTTGGAAGCGGTGACGCTGCCGGATGCGCTTGACGCGCGAAGATCGTCGCCGATATTTTCAGCGTCGATCGAGCCACTCAACGTGTTGAGTGTGGTCTGACGCTCGACGCCGTTCACTTTGATCGAGCCCGAAGCGGAATCGACTTTCACCGGGCCGCGCACATTGGAAATGTCGAGCGAACCAGACACGACTTGCGTGCTGAGTTCCGTGTCGTGAGGAACTTCGATCGTGTAGGCGATGGAGACATTGTGAATCTTGCCCAAATCTTTTCCGACGCGAATCGTGTCGCCTTTTTGCTCGACAGGAGGATTGCCGACGACAGCGTCGAGGCGCTTTTGCGGGCTATCGAAACCCATTCCGGAGGAGCGAACGTCGCCGTGAATGTGGACTTTATTGTCGGCGCTGCCGGTGATCGTGACGTTGCCGGAGGCGTTGGAAAGTTCGAGACGAATCGGCGCGGTGACGGAAAAGCTGCGATCGAATGCGCCGGTTGCGGCGGGGCCCATCTCGCAGCCCGACGCGACAACCGCAAATCCTGCCAATGCAATGCCGAGAATGATGTTTCGTTGGCGGGGCTTCATGATTCCTCCATCACAGCCGCGTCTCCGCGGATTTCGGTGGCCGCTCGTGAACGCACGCGTTTGTCAGCGGACTGTGGCAACCGTACTCACAGTTAGATACGCAAGTTGAGATGATTATGTTCCGGGGAGGGGCGGGACTCAAGCCTGGCTTGGGCTGGAGTTGTGTTGCGGGCTTTTCGAGGCTGGGCGTTTGAGCACCTCGTTGAGCGAGCCTTGGCGGTAGCCCTCGAGGTCGAGCGCAACGTAAGAGAAACCAACAGCTTTGAGACGTGCCGAGATTTCGGCGGACATCTCGGGCGTGAACGCGCGCGGCATTTCTTCAGGAGCGATTTCGACCCGTGCGAGTTTGTCGTTGTCGTGCAGGCGCACGCGAAATTGCTGGAAGCCGAGATCGCGCAACACGGCTTCGCCGCGCTCGATCAAGCCGAGTCGTTCCGGCGTTACCTCGGTGCCGTACGGGACGCGCGAAGCGAGGCACGCGGATGCCGGGCGGTTCCATGTTGGCAGATTCGCGTGCTGAGAAAGTTCGCGGATTTCGCTTTTGCGCAGACCGACGTCGAGAAGGGGCGCGAGGACGCGATGCTCTTTTGCGGCGCGATGGCCGGGGCGAAAGTCGAGCGTATCGTCGGCGTTGACGCCGTACGCAGTCGCCGCAAAGCCGCGCTGTTGTGCAATCGTGTCGAGCACGCCGAAGAGTTCATCTTTGCAGTAAAAGCAGCGATCGGCGGCGTTGGCTCGATACGCCGGATTTTCCATTTCGAGCGTTTCGACGAATTCGTGATGGATGCTTTGTGCACGAACGAAGTCCTCGACGATGTTGCGATCGTGCGTGGAATAGCTTGGCGAAAGGGCGGTGATCGAAAGGGCGCGTGTGCCGAGCGCTTTTTGCGCAGCCCAGGCGAGGTAGGCGGAGTCGGCGCCGCCCGAAAGTGCGACGATGACCGAGGGAAGCGCGGCGAGATTCGCTAAGAGTTGGCGTTCTTTTTCAGCGGCGTTCGGCTCGTCGTTTTGAGGGATTCGGATTTGGACGATTGCGGCCATGGTCGGAAATTCAGTATAGCGCAAAGGTTCGATGCTGGTGCGCGATGGAAGAGACGCAAGACGCCGTGGACCTTGCGGGCATGGGGCGCAGCAGTGCTGCGCCCGTACAACATCTTGCCAAGATGCAACGAATGTGGCGCACGGAAAACGAAAACCGCCGGCAAGGGTGCCGGCGCTACAACTGCGCTACTTGAAGTCGAGAAGGACGTCGACGGTGTGCTGGGCGTCGTTGGGTTGCACCCAATGCCCGACGTTGTCGTAGTGCACCGGCAGATTGCCGAAAATATCTTTCGGCTTCGTTTCGAGCTTTGTCAGAAAGTCCTCGAAAGTTGTCTTGTCGAAGACTTCGCCTTGCGGAATGCTCCACGCATCGCGCAGCTTCTTCTCCGCGCCGGGTGACAAGCCGGTGATTGTCAGCGCGTTGAATTTGTACGAGCCGCCTTCGTCGATTCGTACACGATACGAAACCGTGTGCGACTGATCGTCGTAATTCGCTAGCGGATCGATTTTCGCTTCGAGATATCCGACGTGCGCGTACTCTTCGCGAATTCGCTCAAATCCCGATTCGATCGCCATCCCATCCGCGACGTCGCCAGGCTTCAGCCCGAAGTCGCTCATCAATGTCGTCGTCGAGAGCAGGGAATTGCCCGACCATTCCACGCCTTTCCATTTGTAAATCGCGCCGGGCTCGACGGGTACGAACACTGGAATCTTCTCGGGCAATTTCTGATTCGGATTTCCCGTCAGCCGAATTTCCGGGGGGCCAAGCTTGGCACGCAAATAACCTTGCTTCTGGTAGATTGGCCGAACCTGCTCCGTCAAAAACAAATCGATCGCCATGCGCGAGTATGGTTTGCCCTTCAGTTCCGCGAGCTGCTGCTGCACGACCTTCGATGTGTTTAACGATGCATCGCTGAACTCAAGTTTTTCGATCGAAAGCGAGCTGCCCTCGATATGAAATTGCTGAATCGTGCCTTCGCCATTCGGATTCGCGACGACGGTGTGTTCGACCGCCGCCTGCAATCCGTGCGTGCCGAGGAATTGGCTCACCGCATCGGCGGCTTGGTCGACCACCGCGCCCGCGCCGGGCAAGGTGCCGTTGTAAAAGGGAATCTTCGCGCGAATCGCGTCGTTCAGCTCGCCGTCCGTAAACCACGGCAAATTATCGAAGTACGCCGGCATCCGGTCTGCTTCGTCCAAATGAAACGTCACGACAAGTCCGTCGGCGCGCGACTGAAAGTTGTATTTGACGTGAGCGAAAACGCCCGACGCGACGAGCTTATCCGCGGCGCCTTGCAAGTCGTCTTTGCCGACCTGCTGGCCGATTTGCAGACCGCTCAACGTGGTGACTTGATCGTTGGTGAAAGTCTTTAGCCCGTCCGCTTTGACTTCGCGAAGGACAGTGGTGGAATTATTTTGAGCCGCAGGGGGTGGAGGAGGAGTTTGCGCTGCGACGTTAGAGGCACAAATCAACGCCGCAACGAACAGCGCAATCCCCAAGATGCGCATGTAACCTGGCATGCGCGTAGTTTACCGGAAAAATGTGTGGAGGTTGCAACCCGCATTGTGGCGTACGAGTTGTAAACGATTTGTCGCGCAGCAAGAAAGAGGAACAACGCGAAAGCTATTCGACCGTAACTGACTTCGCCAAGTTTCGCGGCTGATCGACGTCACATCCGCGCCGAATCGCGATGTGATACGCCAAAAGCTGCAACGGAATAATTTCGAGCAGCGGCGAAAGCAGTTCGGGAGCGGGCGGCACTTCGAGCACATGCTCCGAAGACTTCCGCGCGAGCTTGTCTCCCGTCGTCACAATCGAAATCACGATGCCGTCGCGCGCCTTCACTTCCTGAATGTTCGACACGCTCTTTTCATAACGCGTCACCGAGTCCGGATCGTTTTCGTCGTGCGTCGCCAACACGACGACCGGCAAATTCTCATCGATCAGCGCGTTCGGACCGTGCTTCATCTCACCGGCGGGATATCCCTCGGCATGGATGTATGAAATTTCTTTCAGCTTCAACGCGCCCTCAAGGGCTATCGGATAATGAATGCCGCGCCCGAGATACAAGAAGTCGGTGTGGCGGAAAAGCTGCCGCGCGAGCGCCTCGTATATGCCCGACTCTTCCGACTGCAAAACGGTCTCAATCTTGTGCGGGATGCGGGTGAACTCCTGCAAGAACTGCTTCGACTGCTCTGGCGACAGCCTGCCGCGCACTTGTCCGAGATGTGCCGCGAGCAAGAGCAACGCCGTAAGCTGCGACGTGAACGCCTTCGTCGAAGCCACGCCAATTTCCGGACCCGCGTGCGTCAAAATCGAGCCCGCTGCCTCGCGAGTGACCATGCTGCCCATCACGTTGCAAATCGCGAGCGTCGGCGAACCCTTCATCTTCGCTTCGCGCTGTCCGGCCAAAGTGTCGGCCGTCTCGCCCGACTGAGAAATGCAAACCGTGAGCGTTTTCGAATCCAGAATTGGATCGCGATAGCGGAATTCGCTGCCGTAATCGACTTCCACCGGAACGCGCGCCAGCCGCTCGATCATGAATTTTCCGGCGAGCCCCGCGTGCCAGCTCGTGCCGCACGCGACGATGCGCACATGCTCGAATTCACGGAACTGCTGTTCCGTGATCTGCATGTCATCCAAAAATATTTTGCCGGTGTCCTGCGAAATGCGGCCCAGCAGCGTGTCGCGCACGGCGCGCGGCTGCTCGAAAATTTCCTTCTGCATGAAATGCTTGTAGCCGCCCTTTTCCGCCATGATCGGATCCCACGCAACGTGTTGCGCGGGCCGCTCGACGGGGCGACCGTCGTGATCCATCACCTTAACGCCGGCCGGAGTCAGGACGGCGATGTCGCCATCGGCGAGAAAGAAAATCTTGCGCGTGTGCTCGAGCAGCGCCGGAATATCACTCGCGACGAAATATTCGCCATCACCGAGTCCGATCACCGACGGCGGACCAAGCCGCGCCGCCACAATCTTTTGCGGCTCGCGCGCCGACAGCATCACCAGCGAATAAATCCCTCGCAGCTGCTTCAGCGTCTTCCGCACCGCTTCTTCCAGGCACAACTTGCCGCCCTGCGAATTCTTCTCGACGAGGTGCGCCACGATCTCCGTGTCGGTTTCCGTAACGAACTTATGACCCTCGGCCTGAAGCTGTTCCTTCAACTCCAAATAATTTTCGATGATGCCGTTGTGCACGACGACGTAGTTGCCGGTGCAATCGCGATGCGGGTGCGCGTTCTCTTCCGTCGGGCGTCCGTGCGTTGCCCAGCGCGTGTGGCCGATGCCGTAGGTGCCTTCGATCGGCGCCTTCGCCAGCGCTTCTTCCAGGTTGCGCAGCTTGCCCGGCGCGCGCCGAATCTCGAGCTTGCCTTCTTTGGTGACGACCGCGATGCCCGCCGAATCGTAGCCGCGATATTCCAGCTTTCGCAGGCCCTCCACGATGACGGGAACAACTTTTTTCGAACCGATATAGCCGACAATTCCGCACATGCGGGGACTTCTCCTGGCGCTTGCCGTTGCTGGCGCTTACTTTGCGTTCGTGATGCCGCTGCTAATCTGATGCCGGGAACACGACTACCTGATGCGAAAAGCGTAGCACGCGATTTTTGCTGGAGAGAGGGACGATAGTACCGATGTGGCTTAGGAGTGGCGTACTAGGAGAGCACAAGTGCTAACTTCCTTGATATCATGCGGATAGAGGCTATAGCACTTGGCGTGACGGCATGTTTTCCGCCAGTCAGTCGACGATCTCGAATCGATATTCCTCAATCACCGGATTCGTCAGCACTTCCTTCGATATCTTCTCGAGCTGCTTCTGCGCCTCATCGCGATTCCAGCCATCGAGGTTCAGCACAAAAAATTTCCCTTGGCGAACATCCTTAATCTCGCCATAGCCCAGCCCCGTCAGCGCATGATGAATCGTCTGCCCTTGGGGATCGAGAACGGTGCGCTTCGGCATAACCCAAACGTGTGCTTTCATGGCGGAAATTATAGCATTGCGAGCAGAACTCTTCGAAGGTCGAGACAACCATCGAATCGACGTATTCACTGCAGATTTTTAACGACGTACCCTTCCGACAGCACCTGCGTGTAGACGTAAACGTATGCGTCGGCAGCCTGTGCCATCTCCGGCGAGCCCACGCTCTGAATTCCAGTCATGTTCCCGCCGAACTCCTTCCAGAATTCGATCTTGCCGGTTTTTGCATCGACCCGGAATACTCGCGCTCCCCTGTCTTCAGCACGGTTCGATCTTGCATACAGCCACCGATCATCGCGGGTCCAGCCCCTGACACCGAACTTCGGGTCCAGCGATGGGATCGGCGTAAACTTGCTGTCCGCTATCGTCCACACACCCCAGTTTCCATCCGGCCCGCGCATCGCCACTTTGCTTCCGTCATGCGAAAACACTGTCCCGCTGTAGCCATCCGGCGTCAGGGGTTTCGAATCGCCCGTCTGCGTATCGATGAAGTACGTGCGGCCACTCTTTCCGGGCTCAGCGCCCGTCGCGATCAGGTGCTTTCCATCCGGCATGTATTTCACGGTGGTGTACGAGACGTTGTCGTGGGTCAAGGTGCGGGCTTCGCCAGCACCGGTCGGGACGAGCTTCAACGCGGTCCCGCTGAGATCCTGCGTGATCACCCACTTTCCGTCGGGAGAAAGAGCTCTCGCCAAGCCTTCGCCAAGTCGAGTCGGGGGTGAGCCGTCCGTGCCACGCAGGAAAACGGTGTAATTGGGACCGCCGCCTTCGGCTTCTTCTTCGAACAGGACTTGTTTGCCGTCGCGGCTGATGTCTCGAACGAAAGTCCATCCGAGCCAGCCGAGTTCGACTTCAGCTTTACCTCCCGGCGGCATGCCCCTTGCGTTCAATCGCAACCGATGCGCGATCGCCAATACTTTCCCGTCTCGGATATCCTGTATCCACAGGCCTCCCGGAACGTTCGCCAGCGACCTGCGCTTGCCATCGAGCGAGACCGCATAGAGATTGTCTTCGGCTCCCACGTCGGAGGCGGAAAACCAGATTTCTGTTCCGGACGGCGACCACACGGCTCCTTCCGTGGAATTCCATCCGCTCGACAGTTTTTTCTCTTTGCCATCCATCCCAATAACCGCTACCGAACCCCGATCGTCGCCGATGGTATTTTCATGATCGAGAAACGCGATTGATTTTCCGTCGGCAGAGATCTTCGGGTTGCTGATCCAGTTGATCGTATCTAGCAGCACTGTCCCAATCGGATACTCCAGCCTCCAGTGGCCCGTCTCGGGCATGAGACGCACGACCGCCAGCTTTTCGCCATCAACGCTCCAGTCCGCATCCTGGACATCTTCCAGGATGGGTCGGGGTGTCCCCCCGTTGTAGTTGACCCGCGCCAATGTCCCGGTAGCTCCATAACCGGCTCGATTTGTGGTGTTGAGCCGAATCGCCAGTTCCCCCTTGCTTGATACCGAGAGGATCTCCACATTCTTGAACGGCAAATCGCGCTCTCCCAGTGAATCGACCGGCGCGATGTATAACTGGCCATCGTTGCCTTCCCAGGTCGCGTTGTAGATCACGCTGCCGTCGGGCGTGAAGCGCGCGTTTCCCATGAAGCCGGCGCGAAACGTAATTTGACGGTATATCGGTGTTGGCGCCGGCCGGTCGTGCCCGAGCCACCAGCCAAGTCCGAGCGTCGCTGCAGCTAGCACGAGTGCACCCGCTGCGAAGGGAAGTGCTCGGCTTTTCGCTTCGAGTGGCGGCGCGGCGATCGAAGCTTGCGCGCCCGTTTTTGGTCCGGAGATTTGCGAGACGGCTTCGAGCGCGAACGCAAGATCTTTCGCGGACTGAAATCGATGATCCGGCGATTTCTCCGCGCAGCGGCGCACGATTTTTTCCAGCGCGGGCGACACCGGCAGTTTCGCGTCAGCGAATTCGGGCACATCCTCTTTCAGGATGGCCGTCATCGTTTCGGGAGAAGAGTCGCGCTGGAAAACGCGCTTGCCGGAGAGCATTTCGTACAGCACGACGCCGAACGAAAACATGTCTGTGCGCGCGTCGATCTGCCCGCCGCGTACCTGCTCCGGCGCCATGTAGCTCGCTGTTCCCATCACGACGCCGGCGGCCGTTTGCTGGCCGGTCATCGTTGCGCCGTCGACGCCGGGTGTTTCCTTCGTTCCGAGTTTCGCCAAGCCGAAGTCGAGAATCTTCACCCGCCCGTCGCGGCAAACGTAGAGGTTGTCGGGCTTTAAATCGCGGTGAACGATACCTTTGTCGTGCGCCGCTGCGAGTCCGTTCGCGATCTGCACGGCATATTCGACGGCTTTGCGCTGAGGGATCGGGCCGCGTTCGAGAATTGCGCGCAGACTTTCGCCTTCGAGCAGTTCCGAGACGAGATACGGCGCCCCGTCGCGCGTTCCGACATCGTAGATCGCGAGAATGTTGGGATGATTTAGCGCCGCGACTGCGTGCGATTCCTGCTCGAAACGCCGCAGGCGCTCGGCGATCCTGCGCGAACGATTCCGGCAAGATCTTGATGGCGACTTCGCGCCCCAGCCGCGAATCGCGGGCGCGATACACTTCGCCCATGCCGCCTGCGCCAATTTGCGACTGAATTTCATACGGACCAAGTTTCGTACCCGCTGGGATGGGCATAAGTTGCCGCGATTATATGCATGGGCGCCTCAAAAAACCAACGCATGTGCCTGTAGCGACAGAGTGCGATGCAAAGAGCATCCGCATCTCGCGGGCGTCGCGCGCAACGCCGAAAAGGCAGTCGCCCGCCGTGTCAGAAGCAAAGTCGGACGCAAAGTCGAACTCAAAGTCGAACGCAAAATCGGGAGGGCACGACTTCAGTCGTGCCGTACTAAGGTCGAGTGCAAGGGGCTTTAGCCCCTGAGGTTCGTGCGTTGTTCATCACCTCCTTGACGCCAAGGGCCGAATCAAAGACCATGCCCGGATGCAAATTTCCAAATCCTTGCCCTACCGCTTTCTATTTTTCTGTCTCGCAACGATCGCGACGCTCTTCTTCGCGACAAACGCCGCCGCCCAAACCAAGCGCCACCTCGGTCCCGACGACTACTACCGCATGCGCGAAGTCGGCGCCCCGCAGATCTCTCCCGACGGCAAATGGATCGCGTACACCGTCACCACGATGAATCGCGATCTCGACCGCCTCGAAACGCAAATCTGGACCGTCGATTGGGAAGGCACGCAGAACCTGCAAATGACGTTCGGCCCCGAGTCCGCGTCATCGCCGAAGTGGAGTCCCGACGGAAAATATTTATCGTTCCTTTCGTCGCGCAAGGATGAAAAGGGCGAAGGCAAAACACAAATCTGGCTGCTCGATCGCCGCGGCGGTGAAGCGCAGCCTCTCACCGATGTAAAACGCGACATCGAAGGTTTTTCGTGGTCGCCCGACGGAAAGAAAATCGCGCTGCAACTCAGCGGCGACGAAGAGAACGACGCCGACAAAGACAAGAAAACGAAGAAAGCGCCGAAGCCGATCGTGATCGATCGCTATCAGTTTAAGGCGGACATCGAGGGCTATCTCACCGACGCATCACGCAGTCAGATTTCGATTTTCGACGTCGCGTGAGAAAAAGCTCGAGACGCTTACGAACGATCGCCGTTACGACGACCAGGATGCGACGTGGTCGCCGGACAGCTCGAAGATCGCGTTTGTCAGCGATCGCACCAGCGATCCCGATCAGACCAGCATTGACGAAATCTATGTGGTCGATGCAAAAGCCGGCGCGACACCGCAAAAGATCGCTTCGTTCGATTCTCCGAGCGGCCAGCGTATTCGCTGGAGCCCTGACGGCAAGACGATTCTGTACATGTCGGGTTTCGAGCTGAAGTACGGCGCGTATAGCCAGAATTCACTGCACGTCATTTCATCCTCGGGCGGCACGCCAAAAGACTCTCGCCGAAAAACTCGATCGCGGAATCATCGCGCCGGAATTCACCGACGACGGACAGGCGATCACATTTCTTTTCGATGACGATCGCAGGGTGTACCTCGGGTCGCGTTTCCGTGAACGGCGGGGAAGTCGAACGCATCACGCATGGCGAAGCGGTCATCGAGCAATCGTACCTCTGCGGCAGGTCACACCGTAGTAGCGCGACGACCGACTCGGCGCCGCCCGAAGTTTACGCGGTCGAATCCGGCAAACTGCGCAAGCTCTCTTCGCAAAACGATGCGTGGATGAGCGAAATTCAACTCGGCGCCGTCGAAGATTTTTCCGCGAAAGCGAAAGACGGCAGCGAAGTCCACGGCTTGATGACGAAGCCGCCCGACTTTCAGTCCGGCAAAAAATATCCGCTGCTGCTCTGGATTCACGGCGGTCCCGACATGCAGGACGACCACGGGCTGCCGTTCAATTTGTATCCGCTGCAAGTCGAGCGGCAGATGTTTGCGGCGCAAGGCTACGTTGTGCTCGCCGTGAATTATCGCGGCGGCAGCGGGCGCGGCGCGGCGTATACGAAATCGATTGCGGCGGATTGGGGGCAAAAAGAAGTTCTGGATGTGACCGCGGCCGTCGATTACGCGATTTCAAGCGGCGTGGCGGATCCCAACAAACTCGGCGTCGGCGGTTGGAGTTACGGCGGCATGATGACCGACTTCACGATCGCGTCCGACCCACGCTACAAAGTTGCGATGGCCGGCGCGGGCATCGGCAACGAACTCGGCATGTACGGCAGCGATCAGTACATTCGCCAGTACAACAACGAAATCGGACCGCCGTGGAAAAATCTCGATACGTGGATCAAGATTTCGTATCCGTTCTACCATGCGGATCGCATCAAGACGCCGACGCTTTTCATGGTCGGCCGCGCCGACTTCAACGTTCCGCTTGTCGGCACCGAGCAGATGTATCAATCGCTGCGTACGCTCGGCATTCCGACACAACTCGTAATTTATCCCGACCAGTTCCACATTTTCACGCGCCCCAGCTACATCCACGATCGTATGGAGCGCTACCTCGCCTGGTGGGACAAATATCTGAAATAGCAAGTTGCGTGAAACGTTCGCTGCTGCAACGAAAACGGCCGAAGTTGCGCTCAAAGAGCCGGCCGATTCGTATGTTTGCTCGATTCTTCATGTTTCGCGATCACCGCATGCTCTGCGGTGGATCAGTTCTTTCTAGTGTTGATGTGCGTTGGCGTATTCGGCGGCTTCCTTCAACTCGCGATCTGCCGCCACGATATGTTCAAGAGCTTTTTCGGCGTGTCCGCCCAACTGTTCGTGATTGTCGACGCGCGCGGTTTCCGCTTCTTGCCACGCCGCGATGATATGATCTTGCGATGCTGCGAGATGCGGATGCCGGTGTGCATCGATATTTTCCACCGGGCGTTGTGCGACGGCCACGCCAGCCAAAACCAGCAGAGCCGCAAGGACGCTGCCCCTCAGGAGCTTCGTTTTCATTTTGATTTCCTTTCGTATTTGAAAACAGTTGGTAGAAAACGGCGAGAATCGCTCCGTCGGCTCAATTCCTAAACGCGCCGTGTGTGCGAAGGACGATAGCGTTGCGGTGCATGGTTTGCAACGTAATGCGTGGCTACTGTTTTCGAGTTGTAGAGGGGTCGGGTTGAAGGCGAATGCGTGGTCGAAGCTGGCTTGCCGTAACGAATCGATTTCCTGTTCCGTGAGTCGCATGCGGCGCGCGTTTTCGTATTCGCCTTGCAGCGTCGTGTGAAACATTGCGGGATCGTCGGTGGAAAGAACGATCGGAATTCCGTGGCGCAATAATTTCGGTAGCGGATGATCTTCGATGCGCGCGTCTTTTTGCTGTAGTTGCTTCGCGAGCGCGCCGGTGCAGATATTTCCAGCGGGGCAAATTTCCAGCGGGATGCGGCGCTCCGCCAGTAGATCCATCAGGGCGGGATCGTGTGCGGCGGCGATGCCGTGGCCGATGCGTTCGACGCCGAGCAGTTCTACCGCTTCGCGGATTTTGTCGGGACCTCCGACTTCGCCGGCGTGCATCAGCCGATGCAATCCGATTCCAGCGGCTTTGTCGTAGACAGGACGAAATTCTTTCGTCTCGACGGAGAGTTCGTCGCCGCCGATTCCGAATGCGACGATCGATCTTGCCTTGTCTTGCGAACGCGCTGCGGCGTTCACGACTTCCATCGCGGCGTCGGCGCCGAATTGGCGCACGGCGTCGAATATAAATTTGAGTTGCAGTCCGCGCTTCGCGAAAGAGTCCGCGACCGCGAGCATCGCTTCAAAATTCGCTTCGGGAATTTGTTTGCGCAAAATCATCACGCCGACGGAAAGCGTGATTTCGGCGTAGACGACGCGCTGCGCCAGCAAGTGTTCGCCGAGATCGTTCAAAATCAGCGCGTAGTCTTGCGGGTCGCGCAGAAACGAAGTGACCCACTTGAACGCTTCGAGGAAGCCGGTGAAATCTTTGTAAGCGTATTTCTCGCGGACTTCCGATTCGGTGAAGACGACGCCGTGACGGCGTGTCAGCGCGCAAACGGTCGCCGGCTGGATCGATCCTTCGAGGTGAAGGTGTAATTCCGCAAAATCTGGCCGAGCTGCGAGACATCGCGCTATCGGCTGCAGGTTCTTTCTTCGGGGACGTGTTCTGCGTTCCTTTCTCTGTCAATCGTTCCGCGATTCTGTTCGCGGCCGACTCGACTAGTGCTGCGTTTGCGGAACGGCGGGCTTTCCGGCATTGGTCCACGCAGTGAGCCAGTAAGAGCCAACGTCGGTGGATGCATCGGAAAGCTGGCGGATCAATGTGGCGGCGGTCATGTTGTAAAAGTGATCGAAGTATTCGTCGTTGTAGCCCTTTGTGCTGGCACGTGCATTGCGATCGGCGAGCAGGATTGTTTCGAGAGCCGCATGAGCGCTCAGGCACGACTTCAAACGCATGGTCGGTCGGGTCGGCGATGAAGGAAGCGTCGTTGGGGCGAATTGGAAAGAACGAGGAGAAGCGATCGATCAGTACCGCGCCGAAGCGATCATTGACGCCGTTCTGCAGCGTGAGATGGCCGTCGAAATTTTCGGTGGTGTTGAATGGATCGTGGGCTTCGGCGACGTAGCTGGCGAGAATTGCGGCGTTGAGTCTTGCTTCGTCCCAGTGGGCTTGCTGGAATGAGGCTGTGAGTTTCGCGCTGTATACGCCGATTTGCCACGGCAGCAGGCCGGTTTGTTCCAGCTTCGATTTGCCGTATTTGCTGAGGGCTTGCTTGTAGACGCGTGGGAGCGTCGTGTATGGGAAGCGGCCGTAGCGGTCGAGATAGATAAAGTGATTGTGCTTTTCGGTCGGCGTTTTCGCTTCGGCGTCGAGCGGGTCGGTGACGTGAAGCGCGAGATACGAGCGATTGTCGTCGAAGAAGGGTCGCAAATCGGGGGGAAGGGTATCGACAGCTTTGCCGACGATGATGCGCTGGGCGCTTGCGCCCCAGGCGATCGTATCGCGCGGTGCGAGCGATGCGATGAGCGCAATGGCGATGCAGGCGATGCTTGCGATCGCCGCGAGCGTGAAAACCGACCGCGCACTGGAAGGAATCAGACGCGGATTCGGTGCGATTACGATTCGCACAAGCCGGAATGCGGATTGACTGATCGTCAATCGCTGCATTCGAGTTTGGTCTGCGGAAATGCCGCAACATTGCGAATCCTTTGAGCGAATTCTAGGCCTGATTTGCCGCGCGCAGCGTGCTCTTCTTGCGTCCGTAGTTGTAGTAGAACACGAGACCAATCGCCAGCCACACAAAGAAACGAATCCAATTCATGATCGGAAGCCCAGCCATGAGGAGCACGCAGGTAAGGATCGTGATGATCGGAGCGAGCGGGCCGCCCGGAGCGCGGAAGGCGCGCTTTCGATCCGGTTCGCGGTAGCGCAGGATCAAAACGCCCGCGGCGACGAGCGCGAAGGCGAACAGCGTGCCGATATTCGCGAGGTCGCCGAGCGTGCCGATATCGAGCAGTCCGGCGGGAATGCCGACGACGAAGCCAGCGACCCAGGTTGAAAAATCGGGAGTGCAGTATTTGGGATGGACGCGGCTGAAAATACGCGGCAGCAAACCGTCGCGCGACATGGCGAACCAGACGCGTGCTTGGCCGAGCTGAAAGACGAGAATCGAAGAAATCATGCCCATGAGAGCGCCGACGAGAACGATGAGGCGCACGGTGCCGAGATGCATTTTCTTGAGCGTGTTGACGACCGGGGCGGCGTCGTCCATGAGCGTTTGCCAGGGCACGAGGCCGGTGAGGACGACGACAACGCCGATGTAGAGAAGCGTGCAGGCGACGAGCGTGGCGATGATGCCGATAGGAACGTCGCGCTGGGGATTTTTGCATTCCTCGGCGGCGGTGGAGACGGAGTCGAATCCGATGTAAGTGAAGAAGACGATCGATCCACCCGTGAGAATTCCGGACCAGCCGTTGGGCGCGAAGGGATGCCAGTTCGCGGGGTGAATGTAGTGCGACGCGAAACCGATGAATACCAGGATTGCGATGATCTTGACCAGCACCATGATGTTGTTGGTCTTGGCGGACTCACGTATGCCGCGCACGAGAATCACGGTGAGGATCATCACAATGATGAAGGCAGGCCAGTTGAAGCCGAAGTGCCATCCGGGTTTGTAGAGCGTGTTGCCGGCAAAGTCGCTGAGGCCACCGGGGAGATAGGCCGGAGTAATCCATTTTAAATTGGGGTGAATACCGAACCAGTCGAGGAAATCTACGACGTGGGCGGAGAAGCCGACGCTGACGGCCATGTTGCTGACGGCGTACTCGAGAATGAGGTCCCAGCCGATGATCCAGGCGATGAGTTCGCCCATGGTGGCGTAGGTGTAGGTGTAGGCGCTGCCGGCGATGGGGATCATGGCGGCAAGCTCGGCATAGCAGACGGAAGCGAATCCGCAGACGATGGCGACGAGGATGAAGGAGAGGGCGATTGCAGGTCCGGCGCCGGGGCGGCCGAAGCTGGCGGAGTGGTGGATTAGATATTCGAGCAGCGGCGCGTTGAGGATGGAGGAAGCTTCGAGTTTTTGGCCGGCGATGGCGGTGCCGACGATGGTGAAGATGCCGGAGCCGATGACTGCGCCGATGCCGAGCGAGGTCAGGCTGAGCCAGCCGAGAGACTTTTTGAGCTTCACTTCGGCGTGTTCGGAATCGGACAGGAGCTGATCGATGTCTTTACAGTTGAAGAGCTCTGAAGCCACTCGTTATCTCCGATTGTCCCGAACCAAAGGGCCGAGCCGAACCGAGGGCCGAGCCGCCTGGCGCGCTGAAGTGAAGGAGCAAACTGTACATGGAGAGGGGATGGGGCGCAACTGGAGCGGAATGATTGTGATGGAAGGGAATCGGGCGATTGTTGCGAGCTTGGCTTGTGAGCGGGAATTCGTGTAAGGACGAGGTTTGGCCCCCGGCTGGACAATTGAGTTTCGCTTGGGTTTTGCTTTTTTGCGGTACACCCCCTATGTTTTGCAAAGAGTGGGGAAGTGTTTTGGAATGTGGGGGTTGCAAAATCTATGGAAAACAGGAGTGTGGAAGTGGCTGATTTGCGGGGGGTTGCGCGCGGGCGTAGTTTGGAGAAGATGGGTTGGGTGCGAATCACGAAGCAGAGTAGCATAGATTAGCTTACTTGTCAATAGGTACTTGTAAGCTATTCGAATCGCGAGATGCGGTGTTGGAATTCTGTTTGCGGCCGGGGGAGTCACAACTTCGCGTAGCGAAGCGCGACGGATCCCGATTCAAAAGTTTTTGCATCGACGAGTTTTAGTCTCTGTTGTTGTTTGATGCCGTCCAGTAAGCGCCTTCCTTCTCCGACGATGACAGGCTGAATGACGAAGAGGAATTCATCGACCAAGCCGAGGTTTACGAGGTAGGAAGGGAGAGCTACGCCACCGAGCAGGATATTTTTGCCGGGTTCTTGCTTTAGCTTACGGAGCTCGTCTTCGGGCGCGGTGCGAACGAGGCGGGAGTGCCTGTCGTCGACCTTTGCTAGAGATTTTGAGAATACGAGTTTTTCGACGGAGTCGAATGCTTGGGCGAAATCGACGTCTGTCTTTGTTTCTTCGGAGGGGTTTTGGGCGATGTCGGGCCAGTAGGGGACCATCAATTGGTAGGTGATGCGGCCGTAAGCGAGGACGGAATCTCGTATGGTGTTTGTCCAGAAGTCCATGAGTGATTCGTCAGGAGAGAATTTGGTGTGGTCACAGCAGCCGTCGAGGCTCAGGTTGATGGCGTAGATTAGTTTTCGCATGGGTCTCTCGTCGTTTTTGTTGCCGGATGAATTGCTTGTCGATTGTATAGCGAAAAGTGAAGCGGCAAAACGAGGCTCTATAAATACTCGGTCGTGCCGGCGGAAACGCTCCGTCTGTCCCTCGGATTCCGTTCATCCTCCAACTACTTTCCACTAGATCGGTTATCGCTTCTACGCTACGGGCCGACGCGCGATGTTCAAAATGGGCCGCGTCGTAACCGACACTGCACGGGTAGAGAAGGAAGCTTGCAAAGGATTGAAGCATGTCGTATCTATGACTACAAAGGTACGAAAAGGATGGATGAACACCAAGTTCCAGGCCTGACAGCGACGGAGATGTTGGCGAAGAGTTTGCGCGTCTGGGGATCACGGGCGGGGATGTTCGTGATGATCATGGGTATTCCGATTGTCGCGCTGCTGATTGTGTCGGTATTCACGGTTTACGTTGTGGTGCCCAGCCACGCGGATGGCGAGCCGCTTCGGCAGACCTGGCTTAGCATTACTCCGGCAAAGAAAATCGTATTCGCGTTGGTATTCCTGATGTCGATCGCAGCGTTCTTTCGAGCGCTTGCGGCGTCTGCGTTCGCGGCTGAAGAGATTCTTCAAAGGCGCGAGATCGGGACGCTGAAGGCGTTTCGGTCGGTGCATCGGCCACAACTGAGATTGTTTTGGCTCCTAATGGTTTTGAGTGTGTTCTCAGGACCGCTCTCCTTGCTGACGTTTCCCATATTGCTGTTTTTTGCGGCGCCGGCGCTTCCGGTTGCCGTTCTGGAGAGCCAGAAGGCGATGGCGGCGTTGAAGCGAGGTGACTGGCTTTCGAAGGGACGCCGAGGCCGAATCTCGTTAGTGGTTTTGATCTGGGTCGTCGGAGTGTTTGTGGCGGCATACGGTGTCTTGGTTGTAGGGAGTCGAATGCAGGAAGCGTATGGGCGTGCGTGGTTCATGAAGGTGATACCGTTGTTGATGTATTGGATTGTGTTTTTGATTCCGCAATGGGCCATGGTTGCCCTGACGGTGAATTATTGGGATTTGCGGAGGAGAGAAGGCGTGGGGATTGCGGGGTTGGGGGATAGTGGGGCGGGGGGAGTTGGCCCCGTCCAGTCTAATTAGTCGGATCAAATTAGCTGGAAAGAGGCTATGTTGCTGAGATCGAAGAGAGATTCCTCCACTGCGCGAGCCGACACGTTCGCAGGAGCGAACGTGAAAACAAAGGGCGTCGGCTCGCTCCGGTCGGAATGACACGGTATTGTGTACGGCGCCAAGACGAGATGGGAAAACGCCGCTGGGTGCCGACGCTGTGGTGACGAGTAAGGCTGAGATCCTTCGCTTCGCTCGGGATGACAAGCTATTTCAATTTTCTGTTCGTTAGGCTTGGGTGAGTTGGGCGTAGCGTTCGATGAATTTTTTAGTGCCGCGGCCGGGAAAGGTTACGGCGAGTTTGCGGTCGTCTTCGTCGCCTTCGACGCCTACCACGGTGCCGACACCGTATTCGGGGTGGCGGACTTTTTGGCCGAGCATGGGGTCGGAGCCGGCGGATTTTTTGCCGAAGGCGAAGGCTGAGGCGGATTTGCCGAAGCTGGGTGTTTTGGACGGAGTCGAGCTGGTGCGCGACGGGGTGCGGCTGGGCGGCGGTGTGCCGCGGACGCGACGGGAGAATTCTTCGGGGGAGTAGGAGTATTCGGGGTCGGGCTCGTAGCGGCGGGTCTGGCCGATTTCGGCCATGGAGCCGCGAACGGTGTCGACGAGTTCGCTGGGAACTTCGGCGAGAAAGCGCGATGGGAGCGAGGCGCGGAGTTGTTGCTCGTTTCCGAAGATGCGGCGATAGACGGCGCGGGTGAGTGTGAGCGATTTGCGGGCGCGGGTCATGCCGACGTAGACGAGGCGGCGCTCTTCTTCGATGCCTTTGGGGTCGTCGAAGGAGCGGCTGTGGGGGCAGATGCCTTCTTCCATGCCGGTGAGAAAGACGTGATCGAACTCGAGGCCCTTGGTGCTATGAAGCGTGATTAGAGTGACGCCGGGCTTGTCTTCAAACTGATCGGCGTCGCTGACGAGAGCTGCTGCGTCGAGGAAGTCGGAGAAGTCTTCGCCGGATTCTTCGCTTTCGGCGATGGCGCGGGAGAGTTCTTCGAGGTTTTCAATGCGGGCGACGTCGTCGGGCGTGTTGCGGTCTTTCAACATCTCCATGTAGCCGGTGTCTTCAAGGACGCTGCGCAGAAATTCTGGCGGGTTCAACTTCAAAAAATTTTCCTGGAGCTTGGCTATCAGATCTTGAAATGCGCGAAGCGGCGCGACCGCGCGGCCGCCGGATTCGCCGGAGACGAATTTGTTGATGGCATCCCAGAGAGGTGTGTTGTCGGTGCGCGCGGTTTCGCGGAGGGCGTCCATGGTGGTCTTGCCGATGCCGCGCGGGGGGACGTTTAGAACGCGGAGGAGGGAGACGTCGTCTTCGGGATGGAGCGCGAGGCGAACGTAGGCGAGCGCGTCTTTGACTTCGGCGCGATTGTAGAAGCTGAAGCCGCCGACGAGTTTGTAGCGGATGCCGCGGCGGCGGAAGACTTCTTCGAACGCGCGGGATTGGAAGTTGGTGCGGTATTCGACGGCGCAGGTTAGGGAAGAATCGTCGTCGAGAATTTTTGTGAGTTCACCGGCGACGTATTCGGCTTCGGCGAAGGCGTCGCGGCCTTCGAAGTATTTCAGATTGAGGCCGGCGCCATTTTCGGCACTGAGGGATTTGCCGAGGCGATCGGGATTGTTGGCGACGACTGCTCCCGCAGCGTCGAGAATATTTTGCGTGGAACGATAGTTTCGTTCGAGCTTGATAACTTTGGCGTTGCCGAAATCGCGCGAGAAGCTCATGAGGATGGAGACGTCGGCGCCGCGCCAACGGTAGATGGATTGATCTTCGTCGCCGACGACGCAGAGATTTTGTTTCGCGTTGGTGAGGAGACGCATCAGGTCGTACTGGACGCGGTTGGTGTCCTGATATTCGTCAACGTGGAGATATTGAAAGCGGGCTTGCCATTTTTCGCGGACGAAAGGATTGTGGCGGAGCATCAGCGCGGTACGGAGGAGGAGGTCGTCGAAGTCGAGCGCGTTGCTGGATTTGAGCTGGCGTTCGTATTCGGCGTAGATGTCGGCGACTTTGCGTCCGTCGCCGCCGATGGCTTCGGCGCGGAGCCTTTCGGGAGTGAGAGCGTGATTTTTGGCGTTGCTGATGGCGCTGAGGACGTTGCGGGGAGTGAGAGTCTCGGAATCGATGTTGAGCTTGGCCATGGCGAGCTTGACGGCGGCGAGTTGGTCGTCGGTGTCGTAGATGGCGAAATCTTTGGGGAGCTGGGCGGCGGCGGCTTCGCGACGGAGGAGGCGGGCGCAGAGAGAGTGGAAGGTGGACAGCCATGGAGTGGCGGGCGGGACGCCGGCTTTGAGGAGGAGGTCGGCGACGCGGGTGCGCATTTCTTCGGCGGCTTTGTTGGTGAAAGTGACGGCGAGGATGGATTCGGCGGGAGTGCCGTTGGCGATGAGGTTGGCCATGCGGAAAGTGATGGCGCGGGTTTTGCCGGTGCCTGCGCCGGCGAGGATTAGGACGGGGCCTTCGGTGGTTTCGGCGGCGCGACGCTGTTCGGGATTGAGTTGGTCCAGGAGATTTTGCATTTTTGTTTTCGGGTGCGGGGTTGGGCGACGCGATCGTCGTCTTATTTTTTCGCTTCGCTATTTTAGAGGATGGGGGAGAGTGGCGCAAATTTTGCGCGTTTTCGCTTTGGAACGGGCGGTGGAAAAGTTTTCTAGACGATGATCGAGTGCGGTGAACGTCCCTGCGATTGGGCTCGGGTTTGGCGCTGAGATCCTTCGCTGCGTTAGCCGACGCATTCGCTCAGAAGCGAACGCGAGAGAAAAGGCGTCGGCTCACTTCGCTCAGGATGACAATTTGGGTTATGACGGAGCGTTATTGGTGGCGGCTGAGGTCGATGTCGAAATAGGTTAGGGTGCCGGTGGAATTCATTTTGGCGATTTGGGGGATGTAGAGGTGGGCGGTTTGGAGGAGGTCGAATTGGCCGCCGAGGTCGAAGTAAAGGAGGCCTTGGACGGTGCTGTGAGGGGCGACGACACTGGTAGGGACTTGGGCGTTGTCGGCTTGTTTTTCCATTTCTTCCCAATGTTTGTCGCGGCCGTTTTTTTTGCTGGGGAGCGGGACGGGGAGGCGCGGACCGCGTGATGCGGTGGGATCTTTTGTTTTGGGCTTGAGGGCGGCGTCGGCGAGTTGTTCGGGCGTGAGCGAGGGGACTTCCTGGCGATGGTCCTCGTCGAGTTGGACGGTGAGGCGGATTTTTTCGAGGTTGATCCGGAGGGATTCGTCGGAGTCGTTGCGGAAATTAACCTGGACGGCGAGCACGCCGCCGTCGAAGGGGGATTTCTTGGAGAATTTTTCTTTGTATTGGGAGGGAGCGGTCCAGGGGAGAGCGGAGATGGTGAGGCCCTCGTGGGATTCGAGGGAGGCGGCTTTGAGGGAGTCCTGTGGCGGGGTTGTCGAAGCGCGGGGCGGTGAGAGGAGAATCGCGGCGGTGATGATGATGGTGATGGTGCAGGCGGAGAAGTGCGCGAGGACCTGGTTTCGCATCGGGTTATAATAAACCTTTCTCATATTGTCGCCTGAGATTCATGGGGGGAGAGCGGGGTTGCCCTGCTGCTTTGCGGACGTCGCAGGGTTAAGTGTTGGCGGCGGCGCAGGGTCAAGACGCATAGTTTTGCGGACATGGGGCGCAGCGATGTTGCGCCCGTACATGATCGAGGTCGACGGGAAAATTGTGGCAAGACGCTGTGGTCGGGCGGAGCAAGCCCCGCCCTTACAAAGGCAGAAGCACGACGCAAAAGATTAGCGAGAGAGACTGAGGGAGTTTGACTGAGTGTATTTCGTTTACAGCTTTTTGATGGCGTTTGCTGCGGCGGTGCTTTCGCCGATTTGGATTTGGAAAGGGTTGCGGCAGGGGAAGTATCTTTCGAATTTGGGCGAGCGATTGGGGCGATCGTTTCCGGGGTTGAGTGGCGTGGCGGCGGGACGGACCGGGGCGATCTGGATTCACGCGGTGTCGGTGGGCGAGGTTTTGTCGGGAGTGGCGCTGGCGCAGAAATTGAAGGCGGCGTATCCGCAGCGGCCGCTGATTGTTTCCACTACAACACAGACGGGGCAGGCGTTGGCGCGCGAAAGGGTGAAGGCGGCCGACGCGGTGATTTATTTTCCGTTTGACTGGGCGTTTTGCGTGCGCCGGGCGCTGGATGCGGTGAAGCCGGCGCTGGTGATTGTGTTGGAGACGGAGATTTGGCCGAATTTCTTGCGCGAGGCGGATGCGCGCAAGGTGCCGGTGATTTTTGTGAGCGGACGGATTTCGGATAAGTCGTTTGCGCGATATCAGAAATTTTTTGGGTGGGCAGGATTTTATCTGCGGCCGTTTTTGCGCGATGCGCTGGCACATGCGCGGGCGTTTTTGATGCAGAGCGCGCGGGATGCGGAGCGGGTGCGGGAGTTGGGTGCGCCGGCGGATCGCGTGGTGGTGAGCGGGAATTTGAAATATGACCAGGCGCTGCCGGATGCGACGCCGATGTCGGAATGGCTGGCGCGCGAGGTGGAGCGCGGCGGGGCGGCGGCCGCTGATTGTGGCGGGGAGTGTGGTGTCGAGCGAGGAGCCGCTGGCGCTCATTGCGTTTGGCGTGGTGCAGGGCGAGTTTCCGAATGCGTTGTTGGTGCTGGCGCCGCGGAAGCCGGAGTGTTTTCAGCAGGCGGCGGATTTTATTCAGGAGTCGCGAAGGAAGTTTCTGCGGCGATCGGAGTTGAAGATTGCGGGGAATGGCGCGACTGCGAACGGCGCTGCTGCGAT
Organism: uncultured Acidobacteriota bacterium; assembly: GCA_963850795.1. Lineage (GTDB taxonomy): Bacteria > Acidobacteriota > Terriglobia > Acidiferrales > UBA7541 > Acidiferrum. Next base: position 48,653 of record CAWKNS010000006.1, read on the forward strand.
TACATCGGACGTGACGGTGTTGCTGCTGGATTCGATCGGGGAGTTGGCGTCTTTGTATCGATTGGCGGATGGCGCGTTTGTTGGCGGGTCGCTGGTGGAGTCGGGCGGGCACAATATTTTGGAGCCGGCGGCGTTCGGGAAGGTGCCGGTGTTTGGGCCGTCGATGGAAAATTTTGCGGAGATGGCGTCGCGATTTGTTTCGGCGAAGGCGGCGGTGCAAGTGGAGAGTCCGGAAGATGCGGGGGTGGCGTGGATTGAGATGTTGCGCGATCCGTAGCGGCCGCGCGCGATGAGCGAGACGGCGAAGCGATTGGTGGATGAGAGCCGCGGGGCGACGGCGCGGGCGATGGAGGAGATTGCGAAATATTTGGGGCCGACCGGCGTGACGCGGATTCCGCGGGGACTGGCGGTGGCGTTGTGGCCGCTTTCGGTTGTGTATGGATGGGTGGCGCGCGGGAAGAATTGGATGTATGACGCGGGGTGGCTGAAGGCGCGGCGATTAAAGGGGGCGGTGATCAGCGTCGGAAATTTGACGACCGGCGGAACGGGCAAGACGCCGATGGTGTTGTGGTTGGCGCAAAAGTTTTTGGCGGAAGGGAAGAGCGTGGCGATTTTGAGCCGCGGGTATAAGGGATCGGGCGGGACGAGCGACGAGATCGAGTTGTTGCGGAGGCGGTTGGGTGATGGCGTTCGATTCGGAGTGGGGCCGGATCGATATGCGTCGGGAACGAAGTTGGAGAGCGAGAGTCGCGTCGATGTGTTTTTGCTCGACGATGGGTTTCAGCATCGGGAGCTTGCGCGCGATTTGGATATTTTGATGATCGATGGAATCGCGGGATTTGAAGAAGGAGTCGATGCTGCCGTCGGGAATGTTGCGAGAGCCGGTTTCGGCGGCGCGGCGGGCGGATATTTTGGTGGTGTCGCGAGGGGTGGAAAAAGCTCCGATTGAGGGGATCGATTCGAGACGGCAACCTGTTTTTTATGCGCAGACGCGGCTTGTGGAGTTCAGGCGATTGGGCGTCGGTGCTCCTGAATTGAAACATGGAAGCACGATCAGCCGGGCACCGTCGTTTGCGTTTTGCGGGATTGGAAATCCGGATGCGTTTTTTGCAGATTTGGTGAGTTGGCGAGTGGAATTGGCGGGCGAACGCACGTTTCGCGACCATCATGCGTATTCGGAAGTGGATGTGGAACGTTTGGAGGCCGAAGCCGAAAGGTGTCGGCGGCGGATTTTGTTACGACGGAGAAGGATGCGGCGAACCTGGCGCTCGCGGGCGGGAGATTTCGAAGGCCGGTGTGGGTGGCGGTGATTAATTTTGTTTTTTCGGCGGAGAGCGAGTTTGTGGCGGCGATTGAGCGCGTGTTGCGAGAGAAGCGTGGGGCTGCGGCTTGAAGATTTTGATTCGAGCGACGAATTGGGTGGGCGACGCGATCATGGCGTTGCCGGCGCTGCGGGCTGTGCGGGCGAAGTTTGCAGAAGCGCACATTGCGATCGTGGCGCGGCCTTATGTGGCGGATATTTATCGCGGGCAGGGCGTTTGCGATGAATTGATTGCTTACGATCCGCGCGGAAGCGAGAAGGGGATCGGCGGGCGAGAGCGGTTGGCTTCGCGGTTGCGCGAAGGGGAATTTGATGCGGCGCTGCTGCTGCAGAATGCGTTTGATGCGGCTTGGCTGGCTTGGCGTGCGGGGATTCCGGAGCGCATTGGGTATGCGCGGGATGGGCGCGGGATTTTGCTGACGAAGTCGATTGCGGTGCCGAAGGCGGGGGAGATTCCGGCGCACGAGCAATTTTACTATTTGGAGTTGGTGCGGCGGGCGGGTTGGGCGGAGCGGGTTGAAGGAGAGAGCGAGATTTCGCTGGTGGTTTCGCGAGAGAGCGTCGATGCGGCAGAGCAGAAATTGATTTCGGCCGGAGTCAGGGCACGTGCGAATGGCGGGGCTGGCGCTTTGCGTGTCGCGATCGGGGCGGGCGCTTCGTATGGGTCGGCGAAGTGCTGGCTGCCTGAACGATTCGCCGAGGTTGCGAATCGGTTGATGAGCGAGTCAGGCGCGGAAATTATTTTGTTTGGCACGGCGGGCGAGACGGCGGTTTCGAACGCGATCGTTGCGGGGATGAAACGGAAGCCGATTGATTTGACGGGGAAGACGGCGATTGCGGAATTGCCGGCGCTGCTTTCGCAATGCCAACTTTTTATCGGGAATGACTCGGGGGCGATGCACGTGGCGTCGGCGGTGGGATTGCCGGTGGTGGCGATTTTTGGGCCGACCGATCCGTTTGGGACGGCGCCGGTGACACCCAAGTGCACAATCGTGCAGGAGAAGCCGTACTGTTCGCCATGTTTCTTGCGGCGATGTCCGACGGATCATCGATGTATGACGCGAGTGTCGGCGGAGAGTGTGACGGCGGCGGCGCGCGTGTGGCTCGCGGGATCCGCGTCTGCGGCGGGCGCGGAGGTGCGTTCTGCCTGAGCCGAAGTTTTCCATGCCGGCGGTTTTTCTGGATCGCGACGGGACTATTTCTGAGGACGTCGGGTACTTGAATGACGTCAGCCAATTTCGTATGTTTCCATTCGCAGCGGGGGCCATTCGGCGATTGAATGATGCGAACCTGCCGGTGATCGTCGTCACAAATCAATCGGGTGTGGGCCGGGGATTTTTTGCGGAGTCGATGGTGCACACCGTACACGAAGAGATGACGCGGCAACTGACTGCGGCGGGTGCGCATCTCACGGCGGTCTATTATTGCCCGCACACTTCCGAAGACGATTGCGAGTGCAGGAAGCCGAAGCCGGGGATGATTCGACAGGCGGCGCGCGAGCATGGCGTGGATTTGAAGGGGTCGTTTGTTGTAGGCGACCGATATGGCGATGTTGAGTTGGCGCAGGCGAGTGGCGGTCGCGGCGTTTTGGTGCGAACGGGTTATGGAGCTGAGGACTTGCGGATCAATGGCGCGGGGTGGGTGAGGCAGCCGGATTTTGTGGCGGATGATTTGGCGGGCGCGGTGGATTGGATTTTGAAGAGCGTGGGGCAGGCGGGATGAAGAGATCGCGAGCGCGAGGTTTTTCAACAGCGACAGGCGCGGGATCGACTTCGGTCGATCTGGTCTCGCTCGCGGAGCATGTCGAACAGTTTGCGAGCAAGACGATTGTGGTGTTGGGCGATTTCGTGGCGGATGAATTTCAGTTTGGGGAAATTTCGCGGGTGTCGCGCGAGGCGCCGGTTTTGATTTTGCGGCATCGAGAGACGCAGTTGGTGCCGGGCGGCGGGGCGAATGCGGCGAATAATTTTGCGGCGCTCGGCGCGAAGGTTTTGCCGGTAACGGTGGTCGGGCAAGACGCGGCGGGAGATGCGCTGGTTGCGTACTTTCGCGAGAGGCGGATGGATTTGTCGGGCGTGGTGCGCGTGAAGGGATTTACGACGCCGACGAAGACGCGATTTTTGGCGGGGTGGGCACACACGGTGGCGCAGCAGGTCTTGCGCGTAGATCGCGAGCCACAAGGGGAGTTGCCCGAGAGCGTACGGAAGAAGATTGCGGGGATTTTGCGTGGGAAGTTGCGACGGGCGGATGTGTTGGCGGTTTCGGACTATGGATTTGGAGTGGCTTCGCCGGAGTTAGTGCGCGATGCGACGGGGCGGAAGAAAGCGCTCGTGACAACGCTGGATAGTCGATATGGAATGAGTTCTTACGCGAAAGCCGGGATTTCGTCGGCTACGCCGAATGAGGCGGAGTTAGAGGAGATTCATCACACTTCGATCGGGCGAAATGTCTCGGAGTTGGAACGATGCGGACGCGCAACGCTCGAGGCGATGAAACTGGATTCGTTGTTGGTGACGCGGGGGCGCGATGGGATGACGCTGTTCGAATCGCCGGGACGCGCGGTGCACATTCCGATTCATGGGAGCAATCAGGCGGTGGACGTGACGGGCGCGGGCGATACGGTGCTTGCGGCGTATTCGTTGGCGCTGGGGACCGGCGCTTCGGCGCTCGAGGCAGCACACATTGCAAATATTGCGGGCGGGCTCGTGGTGATGAAGCGAGGGACTGCGACGGTGACGCGCGAGGAGTTGTTGGCGGTGATTCGGGCTGAGGCTTCGGGGGCGGAAGTCTAGACATGCCGGCGTCTGCCACAAAAGTGATGTCGCGCGATGAGTTGCGCGGATTGCTTGCGGAACGCAAACGCGACGGGAAGCGCGTGGTGTTCGCGAATGGATGTTTCGATACGTTGCACGTGGGGCATGTTCGGTATCTGGAAGGCGCGCGAAGCGAGGGAGATGTTTTGGTTGTGGCGGTGAATGATGATGCGAGCGTGCGTGGGCTGAAGGGACCGGGGCGGCCGATTTTGAATGAGGGTGCGCGCGCGGAGTTGGTTGCAGCGTTGCGAGCTGTTGATTACGTCGTGTTATTTCACGAACCGAATGTCGAGTCGTTGCTGGAATTCCTGCAGCCGGATGTGCACGCGAAGGGCACGGATTATTCGGCCGAGACTGTGCCGGAACGCGAGACCGCCGCTCGACTCGGGATTCGCGTCGCGATTGTTGGCGACCCGAAGAGTCATTCGACGCGCGGATTTATCGAGACTGTGCGCAAGGCGCCGCAGTGACAGAGCCGCGATTCCTGGTGGTGCGATTGGGATCGTTGGGGGATATCGTCCACACATTTCCTGCTGTTGCGGCGCTGCGTGATTCGTTTCCTGCTGGTGAAATCGTTTGGCTGACACATCCGCGGTGGCGCGGGCTTGTCCAGAGCAGCGGGCTCGCGTCGGAGATAAGAAATGTGGAGTCACGCGATTGGGGATCGGTGCGGGCGGCGATTTCGAGTATCTGGGCAGGGGAGTGGCAGGCGGCGATCGATTATCAGGGATTGTGGAAGTCGGCGGCATTGCCGTTTTTGGGCGGAGTGACGCGGAGAATAGGATTTTCTTCTCACACGATTCGGGAATTTGGTGTGCCAATTCTGTATAACCAGCGCGTGAAAGCCGAAACGATTCACATCGCGGATCAGAATGGGGAATTGTCGCGGAGGGCGGGTGCGCGGCGGCGCGTTGGACACGTGAAGTTGTCGGTGCCGAGCGAGAGCGCGGGGCGGGCGCGCGAGCAACTGACGCGAGCGGGAATTGGCGAGCGATATGTGGTGTTGAGTCCGGGCGGAGGATGGCGGGCAAAATGTTGGCCGCCGGAGCGATTTGGTGCGCTGTGTCAGAAAATTCGCGACGTGTTCGGACTTCGGTGCGTGGTGAATTACGGGCCGGGTGAAGATGATTTGGCGGCTGCGGTGAAGGCCGCCAGTGGTGCGGCGGAACCTGTGATGTGGAACACCGATCTTGGGCCGTTGATGGCCTTACTGCGATCGGCAATTTGCATTGTTGGCGGCGATACGGGGCCGCTGCATTTGGCGATTGCGTTGGGAACACCGGCAGTGGCGTTGTATGGGCCTACCGATCCGGCGCGCAATGGACCTTACCGAAATCCGTCGCTCGTAACGCGTGATCCAATTTTGGATTCGGGAGAAGCGCGTGACACCGATCCCGGCACGGGCGACATTACGATACGCGTGGCAGGGAGCACGACTTCGCACAGCAGGAATGATGTAGTTGATTCGTCGATGCTGGCGATTCAGGTGGACTCGGTGTTTGAGGCGGTGCGGCGAAGGATTGGTGCGCTCGCGTGAGCGAAGCGGCGGGAAATTTGGGGAAGCCGAGCGGGCCGACGAGGCCGCCGATGCGGGCTACGTTTTTTGCGCGATGGCGCGTGCGGGTGGGGTATCTGCTGGCGATTGTGGTGCTTTTGCTGGCGCATCCGACGCCGAAGAGCATTGCGATTGGTGGGCTGTTGGGTTGATTGGGTTGTGGGTGCGGGCGCTGGCCGCGGGGCATTTGCACAAGCAGGAGAAGCTGACCGTCAGCGGGCCTTATGCGCACACGCGGAATCCGCTCTATTTTGGGAGCGCCATTTTGACTGTGGGCGCTGCGGTTGCGATGAATTCGTGGATCGCGGCAGTGCTGTTGCTCGCTTATTTTGCGGTGTTTTATTCGGTGGTGATGCGGAAGGAAGAAGGGGAGCTGCGGTTTCACCATGGTGCGGCATTTGAAGAGTACGCGAAAACGGTGCCGTTGTTTTTTCCGCGAGTGACGGCGGCGAAGTTGGGGCTGGGAGTGGAGCGGGCGTTTTCGTTTGCGCAATATAAGAAGAATCGGGAGTATCGCGCGGCGATTGGATTTCTATTGTTGTTGGTGCTGCTGGTGATCGAGTGGCGCTTGCGCTTGATGAATTGGGGTTGAGATTGGCGCGGGGCAAGCGACGAAGCAAGTGACTTCGATTTGTTTGCCGTCGGTGAGGATGTGGATGGCGCCGTTGGTGTCGGTGCGCAAGGTTCGAACGCCGGCGGTTTCCAACCGGCTTAGTGTTTCAGGGCTTGGGTGTCCGTAGGGATTTCCTTCTCCAGATGAAATGATCGCAAGCTGCGGATTAACGGCAGAGAGAAAGTCGGGTGTGGTGGAGTTTTTGCTGCCGTGGTGGCCGATTTTCAGGATGTCGGCGTGAATGGTGGATTTCTCGTTTTCGGAGAGCAAGTTGCGTTCGACTGCTTTTTCGGCGTCGCCGGGTAAGAGTAGAGTGCGGTCGCCGAATTTCAGTCGGAGGACGAGCGAGTCGTTATTTTTGGCGGACGGAGCGATTTCTGTTGCGGCGATTTCGGGCCAGAGGAATTGGCCTTCGACGCCATCCCATTCGAACGTTTGACCGCGGATTTCGTGTTTGATTCGAGTGCCGTGTTGCGTTGCTACCGCTTCGAGTTGTGCTAGCGCGCGCGAATTGACTTCGCGACCGATCCAGAGTTCACCGACTTTGAAATTTTCTAGGATGGCGGTCAGGCCGCCGAGATGGTCTTGGTGTGCGTGGGTGAGCGCGATGACGTCGATTTTTTTGAAGCCGCGCGACCAGAGATAAGGCGAGACGGCTTCTTCGCCGGGGTCCGTTCCGGTGTGTTCTTCGCGGCCTGGAAAGCCGCGGAAGGCGCCGCCGCCGTCGATGAGCATGGTTTTGCCATGAGGGGAGACAAGGAAGATGGAGTCACCTTGGCCTACGTCGAGGATTGTGGATTCCAGGCGGGCGGAGGCGTGAGTGGGCGAGAAGGGGAATGTGGCGACGAGAATTGCGGTAGTGAGGAAGGTTGCTGACAGGGCGTAAATGGTGAGGCGGCGATTTCGTTGAGTGATCACGGAGTTTGTGCGCGCTACGGTTGCGATGGCGATGGCGAGCGCGAAGAAGAGGATCGTTAGCGCAGAGCGGCGGGGTCGGGATGCGGTAGCTCCAGCGAGGGAGTGCGGCGAACCAGGCGACGACGTGTAGCAGAAACGCTGTGAGGAGCGCGAGTGGCGCGGCGAGGAGTTTGCCGAGGAATGGCCAGAGCAGGCCGGCGGTCAGTGTGAGGAATCCCCACGGAACAATGATTCCGGTGATCGGTACGGCGACGAGATTGACGGCGGGAGCTGAGAGCGCGATGCGGTGGAAATTGGCGGCCATGAGGGGAAGCATGCCGAGTTGGAGGATGAGAGTGAGCGAGAGAAGTTCGGAGATTCGAAACGTGATGGCTAGGCTGCCGGCGAGTGCGTTCTGAATGTAAGCTGCGGCGCGAGATGGTGAATGCGATGCAAGCCATCGGAGCGTTGCGCGCACGTCGAGGCGGAATTGTGCGGCGCGCGGTTCGTGTCCGGCGTCGCGGGTAATGTCGCGCCAGCCGCGGAGCGCGCGGGCGTACGGTTGGACGGTTGCGTCGATCCATGGAATCGCCAGGCCGGCGATGCAGCCGATGGCGACGAAGGAGAGTTGAAAGCTGGAGTCGCGTATGGCGAGTGGACTCGCGATCAGGATCGCTAATGCGGCCAGAGCGGCAGAGTTGATGAGGTCGAGGCGGCGATAAAAGAATCCGCCGAGCACGACGGCACACGCCATCAACGTCGCGCGGAGGACTGGGGCGCGGACTTCGACGACAGCGATATACGCAGTGAGCGCGGCGACGACGATAACGATGGTTACGGTTGGCGTGAGGCGCAGCTTCCGCGTCGTCCAGAAGATGAGCGCCGCGAGGGCGGCGACGTGGAGTCCGGCGACGACAAGGATGTGGAAGACGCCGGTTTTCTGGAACGCGATGGATTCGTCACGATCGACGAAGGTGCGGTCGCCGAGGAGCATGGCGCGAAGTGTGGCGGCGGATTGTGGATCGGCGGTCAAGAGTGAGTCGAGTTCGTCGCGCAGGCGGGAGCGGATGCGTGCGATGTCGGGTTGAGATTGATTGTTGCGGAGCGGTGGATGTCTTTTGGAGGAGTTTCGGGGATCGGAGCGTGGCGATGAGATCGATGTTTTGTGTTGCGAGATAGGCACGACGGTCGAAGGCGCCTTCGTCGCGGAAGAAGGGCGGGCGGCGGGCCTCGGCGACGACGTCGATTGCCTGGCCGGCATGGAGTTGAGGCGGTAGAACGGCGTCGTTCGCGGAGTGCGGCGAGAAACCGAGGCGGAGTCCTCCGGTAATTGGGATTGTGGCGGCTTGATAATCGACGGCTCGCAGATCGATTTCGTAGCCGTTGCCCCAGGGCAGATGGGTTGGTTCGTCGCGGAGGATTCCGTGCCAGCGAAGGGGAGTCTTGAGCGTGAGTTGCTTGTGATCCAGGAGGGTAGTGACGTGATTTGGCGGAAGTGGTTGCTGGGCGATTGCTGAGCTTGTTAGTCCGAGCATGAGCCAGCAGAGAAGAGAGGCGGCGGCGCTCGCGATGAGTTTGTCGGACCGGAGCAGCAACAACGCTGCAGCCGCGCATGCGGCGCAAGCGGCGAAACATGCAATCAGCTTCGCGGGCGATGCGCTGGCACGAGCGAAGGGTGAATAGAGGCCGAGCATTATGCCGCAGGCAAACGCTGCGACGATGGCTACGGCCGGCGCCTTCACGGGACGCGTCTCAGCCGGACAAGCGTTTCAATGTGAAAAGTTTGCGGGAAGAGATCGAAGAGATGAACCTCGGCGATTTCGTAGCGACGCGCTGGTGTCGGCGCGTCATCGTCACCTTCGGCTTTCTTTTTCGCCGAGCCGGTCAAAATCGCTAAGTCGCGAGCCAGCGTGGATGGATCGCACGAGAGATAGCGAATTTCCGGCGCACCGAGCGCGAGTAACGCTGCGGCTGCGGCTGCACCCAAGCCCGCGCGCGGAGGATCGAGCGCAACGAAGTCTGGGTGTTCCTGCGTCTTGCGAAGAAACTCCTCGGCGCTCTCGTTATGCGAGGTAACCGTGATGCCCGCGGCTTCCGCGTTAGCGTACAGATCGGTTGTCGCGGCGAGGTTCGCGTCCACGCTGATGACTTTGTTGAACGTCTTGCCGAGCGGCAAAGTAAAGAAGCCGACGCCGGAATAGAGGTCGAGAGCGAGGTCGCCTTTTGCGCCAGCGGTCATCGTTTGCAAGAAGATCCTCGACGAGAAAACGGTTGGTCTGGAAAAACGAAAGGTGGCTGACGCGGAAACGAAATCCGCCGCCCTCGTGCATCAGGTAGCCGGGGCCAGTGAGTTCGAAGCGATCCTTGCTTTGATCGAGCAGGAGCAGGCTTTCGAGTTGAGGAATGGCGTTTCGAAAGATGGCAGCGATTTCAGCGGCGGGTTTGGGGAAGCGTTTGAAGGCGACGTTGAGCGAGACTTTTTCATCTTTGGAATCAACGAACGCTTCGATCTCTTGCAACTCTTCCGGTAGCGCGCCGGCGCGTGCAAGGTTTTGCAGGCTTTCGAACGCTTTGTGAAGCGTCGGCGAGAGAATCGGGCAGGTATCGATCGGCAGGATCACCGAGCTTTCGGGCAGAAAATATCCCAGCGCCATCGGCTTGGCGTCGCGAAAAGCCCACTGTGCGCGGTTGCGATAGCCAAAGGGCTCGGCAGAGTGAATTTTGATCGGGCCATCCCATTGAATGCGGCCGAGGCGGGAGAGCGTCTCGCGCAGGATCGATTCCTTGAACTCGACCTGGTTCGGCGCGGGAATGTGCTGATAGTGGCAACCGCCGCAGGTGCCGAAGTGAGGGCAGGGCGCTTTCTGACGACGCGGGTCGGCGGTGATGACGGCGTCGAGCTTGCCCCAAATCAGCTTGTTGCGCTTCGTTTTAACGGACGCACGCACCGCTTCGCCAGGAATGACGTACGGCACAAACACCGTGTTGCCGTCGGCGTGGGACAATCCGTCGCCTCCATAGACAAGCTTCTCAATCGATAACTGTAACTCATCTGACATAAATTGCAATCCATTCCGCCGTTGGGCGCGTGGGGAAATTCGGTTAAGTTCAGGAAAAGTAGTAGAGGCTCAGTCGCGGCAACCCAAACTCTTCCAACAGTCGCTTCTGTATATATTGTCGCTCAACCAGCGCGATTTGTTCCGCTTTCATTTTGCGGCGATATTGGGTGAGCTGGCTGTCCACTTCGCGGCGAATGCGGAGCATTTGTTCTTCGGTGGCGAATTGGGTGAGCGAGGCCTGGATTTTGTCGTCGAGGATGGTGAGGCGGCGCTCGAGGTCTTCGAGGTCGAGCGTGCCGGGGGCGTCGAGGAGTGATTGGATCGACGTTAGCGAGGCGGCGAATTCGGTCAGGCGAGTTGCCATGTTGGGTTGAGTTGGCTGGCGTTTTTCTGCGGCGGACGCAATTTGTTTGATATTGCGAGCAAAAAACGCTCGCAATTCATCGCGGGAGAATGGTTCCGGCGCAGGCTTTTTTGTTTTCGGCTGGGCGCCTGCGGCGGCTTCCTGAATTTCTATGGCGGCATCGAGAACAGCGTCGGTGCAGTATGCGAGGCTTTTCAGGGCTTACCAGCGCCGCGGCGTGAGCGTCCGTAGCTCTCGAATGCGCTATCGATCCCTTTGAGAACGGCTTCGAGCGGCACGCCGGCTTTCTGCCAGGTCTCCATGATCGCCCAATCCAGAGGCGAAACCAGGAGATGTGCGCCGCGCTTCCTCCAGAAATATTCCTCGATCTCGGTGAAATAGTTGAAGTAGTTCCAGCCATCCATGGCGGGAGCGCTGCCTGCGTCGGGATCCAATGTCGTGACCTAAGCTTTCTTGCGTTTGCGCGTGCGGCGGGGCTGATTTTTTTCCCAGATCAGGCGCAAGCCGGTGAGCGTGAGGAATTCGTCGGTGTGCTGGATTTGTTTTGAGCCTTTCGCGACGAGCGGCGCTTGTCCGCCGGTGGCAACGACGGTTGCAGGCGTTTTCATCTCGGCTTTGATGCGCGTCAACATGCCATCAACCATATCGACGGCGCCGTAATAGAGGCCGGCTTGCATGTGGCTGACAGTATTGGTGCCGATCACGCGGCCGGGATCTTTGATTTCCACGCGCGGAAGGCGAGCGGCTCGAGCGAACAAAGCTTCGGACGCGATGCCGATACCCGGTGCGATTACGCCGCCGAGGTATTCGCACTTTGCCGAGATGACATCGAACGTGATCGCCGTGCCGAAATCGACGACGATACAAGGTCCGCCGTACTTGTGAAACGCCGCGACGCCGTTGACGATGCGATCCGCGCCGACTTCCAGAGGATTATCGACGTGCACCGCCATGCCGGTTTTG
>CAWKNS010000007.1:0-155077 GCA_963850795.1 uncultured Acidobacteriota bacterium
GCTGCGGCGCACCATCATATACGCCGCAGCTCGCCTGAAGCGGGCCTATTCAGGTTTTTATCGCGATTGCGCGACGCGCCCGATTAAGCGTTGGGCGTTATGCTGCAACATCTCCAGAAGAAAGAGCCGCCTGCTTCGCCGCGCCGAAGAGTGAGCCAAAGCCGCCAGAGATTTGGCGGTCGTAAGGACTATTTCCCAGTGAGTGATGTTTCTTTTGCCGATCTCGGCCTCGCCGAGCCGTTGCTGCGTGCCCTCGACGCCGCCAAGTACACCGTGCCGACGCCCATCCAGGCGCGGACGATTCCCCTGCTGCTGCAGGGCCGCGACATGCTGGGCATCGCCCAGACCGGCACCGGCAAGACGGCGGCGTTCGCGCTGCCGATCCTGCAGCGCCTCGCCGCGGCCAAGGACCGCGCCCAGCCCAAGAGCGCCGCGCGCGCTGATCCTCGCGCCGACCCGCGAGCTGGCCGTGCAGATCGGCCGCAGCTTCGAAACCTACGGCGCGACCTCGGCCTGCGCCTCGCGCATCATCTTCGGCGGCGTCGGCACGGCCGCCAGGTCGACACGCTGCAGCGCGGCGTCGACATCCTCGTCGCCACGCCGGGCCGCCTGCTCGACCTGATCGAGCGCAGGGCCATGTCAAGCTCGGCCAGGTCGAGATCTTCGTGCTCGACGAGGCCGACCGCATGCTCGACATGGGCTTCATCCGCGACATCCGCCGCATCGTCGCCGCGGTGCGCCAGCGAGCGCCAGACGCTGCTGTTCTCGGCGACGATGCCGCCCGAAATCGCCAAGCTGGCCGACAGATCCTGCACGAATCCCGCGAGGGTCGAGATCGCGCCCGCAGCGCCGCACCGTCGAGCGGATCGACCAGCGCGTGCTCTTCGTCGAACGCCGCGACGCAAGCGCGCGCTGCTCAGCCATCTGCTGGCCGACGCCGCGATCGAGCGCGTCATCGTCTTCACCCGCACCAAGCACGGCGCCAACCGCGTCGCCGAGGCGCTCGAGCAGGCCGGCGTGTCGTGCCGAGGCGATCCACGGCAACAAGTCCCAGAACGCGCGCCAGCGGGCGCTCGACGCCTTCACGCCGCGGCCAGGCCCGCGTGCTGGTCGCGACCGACATCGCCGCGCGCGGCATCGACGTCGACGGCGTCACGCCACGTCGTCAACTACGACCTGCCGGACGATGCCGAGAGCTACGTCCATCGCATCGGCCGCACCGCGCGCGCCGGCGCCTCGGGCATCGCGATGTCGTTCTGCGACGGCAGCGAGCGCGGCCAGCTCAAGAGCATCGAGCGGCTGACCAACCAGCGCCTCGCCGTGCTGCCGACCCCGGCGCCGTGGAGGCTGTCCCCGCCGGCACCCCCCGCGCGTGCCCAGTCGGGGACGGACCGCTCAAGGACCCGCGCGATGAGCGCCGGCCCGCCAAAATCGCGGCCATCGTGGCGGCCCGCCGCGCCGTCCCTCGGCGACCGTTCGTTGGCGATCGTCGAACACCGGCCGTACCGCGGCTGGCGATCGTCCGCGCACGCCTGCTGAACGCCGTGGTCGACCAGCGACTGTCCAACACGCCGCGCGCCGCCAATACTCAGGGCGACCGCCCGCAAGGTGATCGCCCCCAGGGTGATCGTCGGCGCGTCGATCGTCCGCACGGTGACCGTCCCCGCGGCGATCGCCCGCAGGGTGACCGCCCGCATAACGGCGGACATCGCCGCCATCGTGGCGGCAGCGTCCGCGCGGCGAGCGGCCTGACCGGCGATCGCCCGCAGGAGTGACCGTCCGCCTATGGCGACCGTCCTCAGGGCGACCGCCGCAATCGCCGCGTCCGGCCTGGAAGGGCCGTCGCTTCGGCGGTGGAGGCGGCGGTGGCCGCGGCCGCGGTCGCGCTGCCTCGGAAATGAAAAGGGCCAGTCGAAGGGCGCCGGCCCTTTCTCTATGGTGCGATTGCCGTTGCGTTCGGTTGGCGTGCGCCGGTAGCTCAGTCCCGGCGTCCAGCAATACGGCAATGGCCCTGTTCTGGCCTGGCTTCGGTTGGTCTTGCTGATCGGGCGTGGCGTAGATCAGCCGGTCGGCCGATTGCGGCGTGCCGAGCTTGTGGAAATAGACCGTCTGGTTCTCGTTGGTCGACTGGAATTTCTTGCCTTCCGGCGGCGCGGCGAAGCGCGAATAATAGAAGCCCGACCCGTCCTTGGCCCAGGCGAGGCCGGAGAACTTCACCCATTCGACATCGTCGTCGAGCACCTTGCCGGTATCGACGTCGAGCACCTTGACCGTGCGCCAATCGGTGCCGCCGTCCTGGATCGCGTAGACCAGCTTCTTGCCGTCCTCGCTCGGCGCCCATTCGCCGAGCGCGGTGGCGCCGTCCTTCGACCAGCCGTTGGGATCCATCAACACGCTGCCCTGCGCCATCCACGCTGTCGCGGACGAACAGCACCGCCTGGTTCTGCAGGCCGGTATTGCGCGTGTAGAAATAGCGGCCGCCCTTCTTCGGGCGGGCCGAAGCGCTCGTAGTCGATCAGCTGCTTCAGCCGCGCCTTGAACATGTCGCGGCCGGGAAGCGTCGCAAGATAGGCGTCGGTGACCTTGTTCTCGTCCGCGACCCAGGCGGCAACCTTGGGATCGGTGCGGACGTCGTTTTCGAGCCAGCGATACGGATCGGCGACCTTCACGCCGAATTGCTCGTCGACGGTCGTGCCGCGCTCGGTCGCGGGATAGGTGATGGCGGTCATCGGTTCACTCGTCTGGGCAAGAGCGGGCGCGGCAAGGGCGATCAGGGTCAGCGGCAGGATATGGCGCATTGGGCAACTCCGCAAGAGGGTGGACACATCCTGTATCAGGCGTCATGCGGGTTCAACCACGGCGTTGGGCCGTAACGGACCCGTATCGACGTTGATGCGTTATCACTGCGCAATCCAAGGAGAAGAACAATGTTGCGTACCCTCCCTCGCCCTGTCGGCCGCGATCGTGCTGTCGGCGGTCGCACTCCCCGCCGCGGCGCAGACCTATTCCGAGCAGCGCCGTTTCGAAGCCGCTCAGCGCCGTTACGACAACGAACAGCGCCTCTACGATCAGCGACGCGCGTATTACGAGCACGCGCAACGCCGCGACCATCGCCGGTCGAGCTATAACGAACCGCGATATACGACCCGCGCTACAACGATCCCAAAACGACAGTCGATATCTCGACCGACTATGATGCTCGCGTTATTATCGCGACGACCCGCGCTATCAGGAACGCGTGCTGACTTCGAACGACCAGGTCTATCGCGGGTCGGACGGTCGTTATTATTGCAAGCGCAACGACGGCACGACCGGCCTGATCATCGGCGGCGCCGGCGGGCGGCATCGTCGGCAACGTAATCGACGGCGGCCGCAACCGCGTCGCGGCACGCTGATCGGCGGCGCGCTGGGCGCGATGCTCGGCAAGAAGGTCGACCAGTCCAACAGCGACTATCGCTGCCGCTGACAAGCCGGGGCCGCGCTTGCGTAGAGCGCGGCCCCGCCATGCTCGCAATTTACCCATGCCGCCGTCCAATTGAATATAGTCCATTGACAAAACAAACCGGTTGTCCTGTTTTATAAACAGGGAGGCGGTACATGGAAACCAAACACGAATTGAGTCGCCGCTCGGCGCTGGCAATGGCGGCTGCGTTGCCGTTGACGACGACATTGCAGCCCGCGTCGGCAGCGAACGCCGCAACCGATCAGCAACACGGGTTCGATTTCCTGATCGGCGACTGGCGGTGCTCCATCGCAAATTGCGAAAGCGGCTGGCGGGCAATCGCGAGTGGTTCGACTTCCCCGGTACGCTGTCGGTTTCCCCGATCCTGCACGGCGCCGGCAATTTCGATCGCAATGAATTGGCCGATCCGAACGGGCCTATAGGCGCACTCGCTGCGGCTGTTCAACCCGTCGGCCGCCGTAGTGATCTGGTGGCTGGATGGTCGTGCGCCCGCGCTCGATCCGCCGGTGGTGGGCACGTTCGATGGCAAACGCGGGACATTCTTCGCGGACGATGTCTTCGAAGAGGGGCGGCCGGTCGTACGGACGACCTACGAGCCGCTGAGTCCGACCACCGCGCAATGACCCAGGCCTTCTCCGATACTGGTGGATGTACTTGGGAAACCAACTGGATCATGGATTCACGAGGATGGATAAATCGATGGCGGCCTGAGGCGCGCCATGCTGGGGCAAGCGATTTCGATTTCATCCATGGATCGTGGCGCGTGCATCACCGCAAGCTGCGCGACCCGTGGTCGGCAGCACCGACTGGGTCGAGTTCGGCGGCACCATGCATGCCGATCCGATTTGAATGGCCTGGGCAATTTCGACCAGAACGTCATCGACCAACCCGAAGGACGATACGAAGCCTGTACCCTGCGGCTATATCACCCCGATACCAAGCAATGGTCGCTGCACTGGATCGACGGGCGCGACCCCAAGATCGATCCGCCGCTCTACGGCGCCTCAAGGATGGCATTGGCACATTCTTCGGCGATGACAGCTTCGCGGTCGGCCGATCCGGCTGCGCTTCCAGTGGGAGCGGCCCGCCCCCACCGTCGCGCGCTGGAGACAGGCCTTTTCGGCCGATGATGGCGCGACCTGGGAAACCAACTGGATCATGGAGTTCGACCGCGCATGAACGCGTTCCTTTTCTGTCGCTCGCCGCCGCCGGCGCCGCGGCGCTCGCCACCCCTGCCCCCGGCATCGCCGCCGACGATGCCGCCCCGCATCCGGTGATCGAGCTGCGCCAGTACAAGATCGTGCCCGGAAGCGCGACACGATGATCGCCTTGTTCGAGCGCGAGTTCGTCGAAAGCCAGGAAGAGCTGGGCATGCGGCTGGTCGGCCAGTTCCGCGATCGCGACGACCCCAGCCGGTTCACCTGGATCCGCGCTTTCTCGTCGATGGGCGCGCGCGGCAAGGCACTCAACGATTTCTATTTCGGTCCGGTCTAGCAAGCACATCGTGGCGAGGCCAACCGTTGCTCGACGACAATGACGACGTGCTGGCTGCTCCAACCCGCCTGGCCGGGATCGGGGTTCGGCCCGGCGAGCGGACAACGCCCACCTCCCGGCGCGCGCGCCGCGCCGGGGGGACTGGTCGTGGCGACGATCGAGTATCTCTGGAAGCAGCCCGGTGAGGGGTATGCGGCCTATTTCCGCGGCACGCTGGCCCCGGCCTATCGCGCGGCGGGGCTCCCCGTGCTTGCCGCTTATAGCCCGGAGACCGAGCCGAACAATTTCCCGCGACTCTATGTTCGGCAGAGCGAACGGCTGCTGGTCTGGTTCACGCGGGTCGCCGACCCCGCCGCCTATCAAGCCGCACAGCGCAAGTTGCACGCGACGGCGGTTTGGCGTGCGTCGCTTCGGCCGGCATTGGCCAATTATCGCGAGCGGACGCACAAGTACTGATGCTGTCGCCGACCCCGCGGTCGCTGCTGCGATGACTCAAACAAAAAAGGCCCCGCTTTCGCAGGGCCTTTTTTCTAAGTCGGTCGATGCCGATCAGGCGGCGTCGTCGAAATCCTCGTCGGTCATCACCGGGCCCGAATCCTGGCCCTTGGCGGAGACGTCGCGGTCGACGAACTCGATGATCGCCATCGGCGACGCGTCCGAAGTGCGGATGCCGGCCTTGATCACGCGGGTGTAGCCGCCGTTGCGGTCGGCGTAGCGCGCGGCCGAGCACGTCGAACAGCTTGACCAGCTGAGCATCGTCCATCAGGCGCGAATGCGCGAGACGGCGGTTGGACAGGCCGCCCTTCTTGGCCAGCGTCATCAGCTTCTCGACGTACGGGCGAAGTTCCTTCGCCTTGGCGACGGTGGTGGTGATCTGCTCGTGCTTGATGAGCGCGGCCGCCATGTTGCGGAACAGGGCGGCGCGGTGGCCCGAGGTACGCTGAAGCTTACGGCCGCCAACGCGATGGCGCATGGGTATTTCCTTCGTTCGTCAGGGGGCCGTATCAGGAACCCCAGACCAGGCGGTGTTACGGGCCGCCGCCAAAAACCGTCGCTTTTCGCGAAGAGCGGGCCAAAGCCGATCCTTGGCCCAAAGTCAAGCATTCGCGGCGTCGCACCGGCGCACTGGATGTGTACGAAGACGGCGGTGCAGACAGATCGACCGGCCGCACTTAATCCGCTTACTCTCGCAGCTGTTCGCCTCTTGCCGGCAGTCGCGAGCCGGAGTACCTGCCGCGAGCGGGCCAGGAAGCAGCACCCTTGCGCCAGGGCCCATGTCCTCGGCGTCGAGCATCTTGAGTCTTGGGTGCTTTCAGGAATCGCCCCGGGTCGCCGGGCGGATGTCGGGACGACCGACGAGTGATGCCCATCTTGATCTTGCAAGCGGCGTATTGCGTCTCGTCCACCTCGACCTCGAGCGCCAGCGTGTCCTTGGCTTCGCTCTTGACCCTGTATTCGTGACGGCCGCGGTCGCAACCATGATGAAGTACTTGCCGGCGCCCAGCGAACTGATCTTCTGACCCTTCTCATTGACCGAGCAACCGATCGCGAAGCCGGTGCCGCCGGGACGGAAGAACACGATCTGACCCTTGCCCGCTGGCGGCGTCGGAATGACGATCGACTCTGTGGCGACTGCTTCGGCTTTGTCCTTGTCCTTCGCGGCAGCCGGTGCGGCAAGCATCATGACGCGAGAGCAGCCAAGGTAAGAGTACGCGACATCATTGTTATTTCCCCTTCTGTTGTGAAGCTCGTTGGGTGGCGGGCGGTGGCGCAATCGCCGGCACCGCCTGCGGTCCGGTCGTCGGCATCGCCGAGCGAGACGGCGACGCCAGCCGTTGCGATTTCGTCGGGCGCGAAGGCGATATCCTCTGCTGTTTTCGCGTCGGCGACCGTCCCGGCGGGGACGGCCGACTGCTTGCCTTTCATGAACATTGCGACGATGCCGAGGGCTGGCGCGGCCGCGCTGGCGGCGATGCCCACAGCGTTAGCGCTGTCGATCCGCGATTTGCCGTTCGCGTTCAATTGCAAGCTGCGCAGCCGTACCCGCTTGCTGCCAACATCGACGTAGCGCGCGGCCAGGACGAGTTCGCCCCCTGCCCCACTGCCACCGCTGCTCTTGGCGAAAATGACTTCGCCCATGCCCTGCGACGGCCGGGACGATAATCCTGCTGTCGATCATGTCGGATAGGCCGGCTTTAT
Source organism: uncultured Acidobacteriota bacterium (assembly GCA_963850795.1). Lineage (GTDB taxonomy): Bacteria > Acidobacteriota > Terriglobia > Acidiferrales > UBA7541 > Acidiferrum. The sequence goes on from CAWKNS010000007.1 coordinate 7,157, forward strand.
CGGGAACATTCGCCGGTCTTGCTGAGGCTTTCTGCCGAGGTCGGTCGGCACTTAGATTCTGACAGGCTAATCTCGGAATGGTGGCGCCGAACCGGCGCAGACCGGCGCGGCGGGCGCCATGGCCACGATGGTCTGCGGCTGGGCTTCTAGCTGTGCCGAGGGCGGCGTCGCGGGCGCGGTCTGGGCCATGGCGCACGAAGGAAACAAGCCGCACGCAAACGCGATGGTGCGCAACAAAACCTGCTTATGCACTGGAATCGCCCCGAAAATCCCCAGTGCACTTTACGGCGCTACTTTATGGCAGGCAAATAAAATCGAGCGGATACGCAAAAAACGACCATAGCGAGAGAGACTTAGCTACAGGCGGAGCCCCGCACATAGCTGCTTTCTCCGAAATCGAAGGGATAGGCTGTGGATGTGGCTTAGCCCATGTTTCCTTGCTCGAGCTTCTTGGCCATCTCTTCGATGTTCTCGGGCGGCCAGCCCGGGATTTCCATCCCGAGGCGGAGACCCATCGACGACAGCACTTCCTTGATCTCGTTGAGCGACTTGCGGCCGAAGTTCGGCGTGCGCAGCATCTCGGCTTCGGTCTTGCCGACCAGATCGCCGATATAGATGATGTTGTCGTTCTTGAGGCAGTTGGCCGAGCGCACCGACAGTTCGAGCTCGTCGACCTTCTTGAGCAGGTAACGGTTGATCTGCTGCGTGTCGCCCGACGACGCCACCGGTATCGGCCGGGGCCGCGGCGACGCCGATCGGCGCCGAGCGCGTGATCGCCGAATCGTCGAAGTGGACGAACAGCGCCAGCTGGTCCTGCAGGATGCGCGCGGCATAAGCGAGCGCGTCCTCCGGGGTCACCGTGCCGTCGGTTTCGATCGACAGCGTCAGCTTGTCGTAATCGAGTTCCTGCCCGACGCGGGTGTTCTCGACCTTGTACGACACCTGGCGCACCGGCGAGTAGAGCGCGTCGACCGGGATCAGACCGATCGGCGCATCGGCCGGACGGTTGGCGACCGCGGCGACATAGCCCTTACCGACATCGGCGGTCAGCTCCATGTTGAGCGTCGCGCCCTCGTCGAGGTGGCAGATCACCAGGTCGGGGTTCATCACCTCGATGTCGCCCGACACCGCGATGTCGCCCGCCTTGACGTCGGCCGGGCCGGTCGCCGAGAGCTGGAGACGCTTCGGGCCTTCGCCCTGCATCTTGAGCGCGATCTGCTTCACGTTGAGCACGATGTCGGTGACGTCTTCACGGACGCCGGCAAGCGAGCTGAACTCGTGCAGCACGTTCTCGATCTTGATCGAGGTGACCGCCGCGCCCTGAAGGGACGACAGCAGCACGCGGCGCAGCGCGTTGCCGAGCGTCAGACCAAAGCCGCGCTCAAGCGGCTCGGCAACGAAGGTCGCCTTGCTCTTCCCTCGCCGCCCTTCTTCTCGAGCGCGTTGGGCTTCTTCAATTCCTGCCAGTTTTTGCATTGACGGACACGGGGGCTTCCCTCTGTTGGGCCGGGGCTGGGCTAACCCGCGGCCGTGGGATCGAAAGCCGGCGCCAGCGCGATCAACCGCGCGCCGGCCAGACGAATTCAGACGCGGCGACGCTTCGACGGGCGCACGCCGTTGTGCGGGATCGAGGTCACGTCGCGGATCGAGGTGATCTGGAAGCCGACCGCTTGCAGCGCGCGAAGCGCCTATTCGCGGCCCGAACCCGGACCCTTGACTTCGACCTCGAGCGTGCGGACGCCGTGCTCGGCGGCCTTGCTGCCGGCGTCTTCGGCTGCGACCTGCGCGGCATACGGGGTCGACTTGCGCGATCCCTTGAACCCCATCATGCCGGCGGACGACCAGCTGATCGCATTGCCCTGGGCATCGGTGATGGTGATCATGGTGTTGTTGAAGCTGGCGTTCACATGGGCGACGCCGGCGGTGATGTTCTTACGTTCGCGGCGCCGAATGCGCTGCGGTTCACGTGCCATTTTGTAATTCCTAACCTTAGCTAAAGGAAGCGAGCCGCGCTGTCACGCGGCTCCGCGCTTACTTCTTTTTCCCTGCGATCGGCTTGGCCTTGCCCTTGCGGGTACGCGCATTGGTGTGCGTGCGCTGGCCACGGACCGGCAGCCCCTTGCGATGACGCAGGCCGCGATAGCAGGCCAGGTCCATCAGGCGCTTGATGTTCATCGCGGTTTCGCGACGAAGATCGCCTTCGACCATATAGCCGGCGTCGATCGCTTCACGGATCTGCAGAACTTCCTGGTCGGTCAGGTCCTGAACGCGGCGCTCGGGCGCGATGTTCAGCTTCGTGGTGATTTCCTTGGCCTTGGTCGGGCCAATGCCGTGGATATACTGGAGCGCGATGATCACGCGCTTGTTGGTCGGGATGTTGACACCCGCAATACGTGCCATGAAATTTGTTCTCCTAGCTCCACGGGGTGCGGCATGGCTGCCACGCACTCCATCTCATCGCGATATCCGAAACGCACGACAGCGGCGGACGCGTACATGCGCCGCCGGTCAGCCGGTGTATCGGAAGGGCGTTCACTGTCGGTTGGTGGCCATGGCCTTTTATGTGCCTACCTACTGGCTCGGTTGCGTATTGCTAATTCCGCTTCGTGCGATTCGTGAAATGAGTGGAGGGGCAATAGCAGCCCGATGCTGCAAATCGGCGCCAAAGACAAGCCAAAACGCTAAGAAAGCGTTTAGTCTTTGCGATTCCTGACCAGAGCCAGGAACTCATCGCGCGTCTGCTTGTTGGTGCGAAATTCGCCGAGCATCGCGCTCGTCACGGCCTGCCCGTGCTGCTTTTCGACGCCGCGCATCTGCATGCACAGATGCCGCGCCTCGATGATGACGCCGACACCCTGCGGAGCGATCTTCTCCTGAATTGTCTCGGCGATCTCGCTCGTCATCCGTTCCTGGATTTGCAGCCGCCGCGCGAACATATTCACCAGCCGCGCGACTTTGCTCAACCCGATCACTTTCTTCGTCGGCAGGTACGCCACGTGCGCCTTGCCAAAAAAGGGAAGCAGATGATGCTCGCACAGGCTGAAGAACTCGATGTCTTTCACCACGACCATCTCGTCATACGCCACGCTGAACGTAGCGCCATTCAGCAGATGATCGACATCCATGCGATAGCCGCTGGTCAAAAACTTCAGCGCCTTCTCAAACCGCTCCGGCGTCTTGCTTCAATCCTTCGCGGTCGGGGTCTTCGCCGATCTCTTTGATAATTTCGCGCATGTGACACGCGATCGTTTTCGCGTCGCGTGGTTTGCCTTCGTCGAGCCGGATTTCTTCCGTCGGCTTGTTCATCCTGGTCCTTTCAGCACTGTTACAGTGCTACGTCCGAACCACTGACTGCTTCCTCTCCTGCATATTCAAAACTGTTGTTCGACGTCTCTTCCACGCGCACGCGCTCGAGCTTCGCTTTCGGAAACGGCTTTAATCGCCGGTAAATCTCGATGCACAAATTTTCCGTCGTCGGCACTTCCGCCCGAAAGGCCTCGACCTCTTCATTCAGCGAACGATGATCGAACGGCTCGATCACTTCCCGTTGCACGAAATTCATCCAGATCGGCCAGATTCGCGATCATCCCTGTCGTCGGATCGACGTCACCCGACACACCGACTTCAACGACGTAGTTGTGCCCATGCCCGCACGCGTTGTTGCACTTGCCATAGATTCGCGCATTTTCCGAGTCGCTCATCTGCGCGCTATGCAACCGATGCGACGCCGCAAAGCGATACCGCCGCCCCAATTCAATCTTCAGATCGTCTGGCGCGGCACTCATGCTGCGCTCCCATTCCGCGAAGCGCCGTTGCGATAACAATCCGCAAACAGATCCGGTGACTCATACAGCCGCACGCGATGCAACCGCCCTTGCTTGATCTTCGGTTCCAGCAAATTCCAAATCACTCGCGCCACGTTCTCGCAAGTCGGAATTTGCTCCGCCAACTCCGGCACCTCAAAATTCAAATGCCGGTGGTCCATCCGGCGCATCACTTCCTGTTCCAAAATCTTCTTCAGATCGGCGAGATCGACCACCATCCCCGTCACTGGATCAGGCTCGCCCGCCACCGTCACTTCCAGCGTGTAGTTGTGCCCGTGTCCATGCGGGTTGTTGCACTTCCCAAACACACGCCGGTTCTCCTCCTCAGACATCGCCGGATTGTTGTACCGGTGCGAAGCCGAAAATTCGATTTTGCGTGTCAGCAGAACCATATCTTGTTGCTCAAAACCCTCTCGCCACATCAAATCTCAAAATAAGAAACTACCGCGCGGCGGGTTGTGTCCCGACCGAAATCTCGCGCCCCTTCCACGCTACTTTTCCCCTGGCATAGGCGCGATACGACCCAAATAGGATGCCGCTATAGATCAGTACGGCGGGCACATAATAGAGGATGAGCGACCCCCCGTATTGGTTACGCCGCAGGTCCAACCCGTAACCCGCCTGGCGCACAAGCAACAACACCACCCCAGCCATCAGCGCAAACGGCATGAAAAACCCAACCAAAATCAGCAAAAATGGAATCCACGGCACCGCCGCAAAAAACTCCCGATACGTCGCCGCGCGCGATCCGCCCATCAGCAAATACAAATTCTTCTTCCACCCTTCGCGCATCGCCGCAAACGACCGGTACATCCGCGCCTTGACCACGCCCTTGCCCGGGCCAAACCAGATCGTGATACCCAGCGCGCTTTCGCGTTCTTGGGCCAGCGCCACATCTTCCAAAACTTCGCCGGCGACCGCCGCGTGCCCGCCAATCGCATCGTAAACATCACGCCGAATCATTAGAAATTGCCCATTCGCCGCGGCCGCTTGCTTCTTCGGATCGTTCACATCCTTGAACGAAAAATGCCGCGCCAGCCGGCAATACACAAACGGAATCAGCGATTTTTCGTACCAAGTCTCCGTCACCTGCTCCGGCGAAAACGAAACCAGCGCCGCATCAGATTCCTCCGCAATCTGCAACGCCCGCGCCGTCGCTCCAGGCAAAAGTTCCGCGTCCGCATCGGTAAACAGCAGCCACTATTCGTCGCTTCCGCCGCGCCGCGCCACACCGCGTTGTTCTTTCCGACCCAGCCCTCCGGCAACTTGCCCGTCTCCAGCAATTTCAGCTTCGGAATCTCCGCCGCCGCTCGCCGCACCGTCGCAACCGTACCGTCGCTCGACTGATCGTTCACCACCAAAATTTCCGCAATCTCCGGCTGCTGTCGCCAGAACCCTTCACGCACGCGCCAATCACCGCTTCTTCATTCCGCGCCGGCACAATCGCCGAAATGCACGCCTCGCTGACAAACTCCTCGCGAACAACCGATGCTCCGGCATCGGCTTCGACGCCCAGAGACTCCTCGCCCTGTTTCTTGAATTTGGCTTCGTGTTGGACATGGATAGATTCGGGGGAAGCTCGCCCAAACGTCGCGTGGCTGGCTGCTGCAAATCGCAAGCAAAAACCCTCAGCCGAACCAGACATTCCGAACCACACGGGGATACGCTAGTATAACACTTGATGGGAATCGGTCGAAAACTAGCAAATTGGGCCGCGATAGCGCGCCGCCGCGGCCGTAATTCTGGTTTTCGCGATGCCCAGCTACCGCCAGGGCGAAGCCTCCATCGCCGGCAGCAAAGCCCGCGATTTCTCGCTCACGGTCGACGGCAAACCGACCCATCTCTCCGATTTCCGCGGCAAAGTCGTCGTGCTCAATTTCTGGGGCTCGTGGTGCCAGCCCTGCATCGAAGAGGCCCCCGGCCTCAACCGCCTCCAGCAACACATCGCTGCGCACAACGCGATCGTCCTCGGTGTCGCCGCCGACGAAGACGACGCCGCCTACAAGAAATTCCTGCTCGATCACGCCATCAACTACCCCACCTATCGCGATCCCGCCACAAAAGAAAATCGCAGCGCCATCGCCGAATCCTACGGCACCGTGATGGTCCCCGAAACCTACATCATCGACCGCAACGGCAAAATCGCCCGCAAAATCATCGGCTACCAGCAGTGGGACTCCCCCGAAATGCTCGCCTACTTCGACCACCTCCTCGCCAGTTCCTAACCGCTACTTGCTCGCATCAAACATGCTCGTCTGCGACGCAAAGGGAATATAGCCGACGCCGCAAATATGCCCTCGCCCACCGAAACCAAAGCCGCAAACGTTGGCACCCACAATCCCATCGAAGCACCGTCCTCCGCGCCATCTCCCGCAACGCTCGCCGACTCCAGCCGCCGTCTCCTCCCCTGGCTGATCGCCGTCGCCTTTTTCATGGAGTCGCTCGACACCACCATTCTCAATACCGCCGTCCCCACCATCGCCGCCGCGCTCCACGTCGCGCCGCTCGCATGAAGTCCGTGCTCGCTAGCTACACGCTCAGCCTCGCCGTCTTCATTCCCATCAGCGGCTGGATGGCCGACCGCTTCGGCACGCGCCGCGTTTTCTCTTCCGCGATCGGAATCTTCGCGCTCGGATCGCTGCTCTGCGGCCTCTCCACCAACATCCACGAACTCGTCGCTTGCCGCATTTTGCAAGGCTGCGGCGGCGCCATGATGGTTCCCGTCGGCCGCCTGACGATGGTGCGCACGTTCGCGAAGTCCGAACTCATTCGCGCGATGAGTTTCGTCGCGATTCCCGGCCTCATCGGACCGATGCTCGGCCCGATCACCGGCGGCCTCATCGTCGGCTACTTCCACTGGCGCGTGATTTTTTTCGTCAACGTTCCGATCGGCCTCGTCGGCCTCTATCTCGTCTATCGCCATCTGCCCGACTATCGCGAAGAGCAGCACCAATCCGCTCGACATCGTTGGTCTTTGTCTCTTCGGCTCCGGCGTCGCGCTGCTTTCGTACGTGCTGGAAGTTTTCGGCGAGCACACGCTGCGCACGCACCACAGTCGTCGGCTTGCTCGTTTTGTCGCTGCTGTTGCTCGCGGCTTACGGCTTGCACGCATCGAAGACGGCGCATCCGTTGTTGCGCCTCGGCCTCTTCCGCATCCGCACATTTCGCGCCGCCGTCGTCGGCAGCTTCGTCACGCGCCTCGGCATCGGCGGCATCCCGTTTTTATTTCCGCTGCTGTATCAGGTGGGACTCGGCTATTCGCCGATTCAATCCGGCGCGCTGATGATGCCGCAGGCCATCGCCGCGATGAGCCTGAAGATCACCATGCCGAAAATTCTCGCAACGCTTCGGCTATCGCGCCGTGCTCGTCTCCAACACGCTCATCATCGGCGCGATGATTTTCGGATTCTCGACCATCGGCGTCGGCACGCCGGTCTGGCTGATCGTGATCCAGCTTTTCGCGTACGGATTTTTCACGTCGCTGCAATACACCAGCATGAACACGCTCGTCTACGCCGAAATCGATGAAGAAGAAGCCAGCGCCGCCAGCTCCATCGCCAGCACGGCGCAGCAAATGTCGATCAGCTTCGGCGTCGCCACCGCGTCGCTGATCACCGCGTTCTTCCTGCCCGCCACGGCGCGTTCCAATCCGCCCGTCTTCATCCGCGGCGTCCACCACGCCTTCTATGTCCTCGGCGCCATGACCGTCGTCTCCACCATCGTCTTCCGCAAACTAAAACGCGACGACGGCAACGCCGTCAGCACCCACAAAGAATCCCACGGCGGCTAATCTTCTTAGCGTCGCGCATCTCGCCGGGTGTCGCACCCGAGGTCTCTGAGGGTGCCGAGTTTGTCGACGGTGGACGCTTCCACTGCAACTGCTGGCACCTCTTGGGGCCGACCCTGTCTGGTTGTAAACTGGCCGCATTGTCAATCCAATCGTCTGAACTCGTCACTTCCGTGAGGCTCGACATTCGCTACGCGCTCAACTTCCCACTCTTCATCTGATCCGCCAAATACTCACTCGCCCGCATCGAAAACGCCAAAATCGAAAGCGTCGTCGTCTTATCGCGTGCAAGTCAAAAACAAACTCGCATCCGCCACAAACAAATTCGGCACATCATGCGTCTGCCCAAATTTATTCGTCACAAACTTCTTCGGGTCATCTCCCATGCGCAGCGTCCCCGTCTCATGCAAACTCCATCCCGGAATTTGCGGATGCTCGCTGCATCCTTCATATTCCGCGCCGCACGCATGAAAGATCTCGCGGCTGACTTGTTTGCCGTGCTCCCACATCTTCAATTCGTTCTCGCCCCATCGGAAGTGAATCCGCACAACAGGAATTCCGAACGCATCCTTCACTTCGGGATCGATATCCACAAAATTCGTCGGACTCGGCAGGGAAGGAGCCTGAATCCCCAGATTCACCGGTGCCGGATATTTCCGTTTCACTTCGCGTTTGAACTCCGCGCCAAATCCTTCGATGCCGCGCAGTTCCGGAAATTCGCCGCAGCCACCATCCGGATACATCGAATACCCGCGAATGAACGCCTCTTCGTGCGGACTATTCAAATTCTGCCAGCGCGGCAACCACGCGATCTCTGCGGTTGAAACGTTGTCAGGAAACGCCGGCTGCCCGAGCAGTTGCGGCAAATATCCGTACGCGGTCGAGCCATAAATGTGGTCGCAGAGATTCGTCCCGGCCTGCCCGCTTGAATTAGCAATCCCATTCGGCCAATGTCGCGACTTCGAATTCAAAATGATGCGCGCGCTCTCGACAGTCGAAGCCGCAACAACCACTGCGCGTCCGTAGACTTCGACCTCTTGCTTCGTGTTCCGGTCGATGTACGCGACTCCCGCCGCGTGGCCTTTTTCATCGACCAAAATATTTTTCGCCAGCGCATTCGTTCGCAGTTCCAGATTCTTCGTCGCCTCCGCCGCAGGCAGCAAATAACGCGGCGAAGAGAAAAACGCCCCGATGTCGCATCCTTCCGTGCAATTTCCGCAATAGTGGCAGGCGGGATGCCCGTTGTGCTCCTGCGTAAGTTGCGCTTCGCGATCCGGCAGATACGGCACGTTCAATTTGTCCGCGCCCGATTTCAAAATCCAGTCGAAGCAGCGAAAATTCATCGGCGGAATGTATTCGCCATCAGGATTGCTCGGCCGGCCCTGCACCGTGCTCGCCACGCCGATCAATTTCTCCACGCGCGAGTAGTACGGCGCGATCTCGTCGTATTTTACCGGCCAGTTCGAGTCGAATCCGTCCAGACTTGCTGCCTGAAAATCGATGTCGCCCATGCGTGCCGCGCTGCGGCCCCAGAAATTCGTTTTGCCGCCGACCGCGAAGCATCGCGGCCACATCCACTGCGTTCCCGGCGCCGTCGTGTACGTGATTTCGTGCTCCCATATTCCGGCGGTGTACTCGTTGTCCATGTAGCCGTAGGATTGGCGCGCGCTTCTTCGGATCGTCGTAGCCGCGAAACTTCATATCCTACGGCATGCGGTGATTTTTGAAATCTTTGCCTGGATCGAGCTTGCGTCCCGCGTTCAGCGCGCACACCTTCAGCCCGGCTTCGCACAGCGTTTTGATCGCCATGCCGCCGCCTGCTCCCGTGCCGATCACGATCACGTCGTAAATTTGTTTTGCCATGTTCTGGGTCCTCGTTTCGACGTGATCAATATTTTGGTGGCGGCAAATGCTTGTGCTCGCGATCGTCCACGTGCGGGCACGCCGGTGATGCGTTGTAAAACTTCAAGCCAGGGCAATCGAGCTCTTCCAGTCCGACCTTCGTCGTGTAGAAGCCCATCGTCGTGTATTCGCGCATCAAATCAAAAAACGCGCGCCCGTCTTCTTCGCCGTCGCGAAATTCTTTCTTGTACGCCAGAGGGCGGAGCAGATGCGGTCTGTTCAGCCGCCGAGAGTTCAAGGAACTTCTTCCGGTGCAGTCGCTCCGAATGCGCATTCATCCAGCTCAGTCCGAGTCGAAACGGATACTGCAAGCTGTCATCGTGAAACACCATGAAGTCGATGAATTCCGCCACGCCCGCTTCGCGCGCATCCGGCTCCGCCGTCGCTCGGAATGATCATTTCCGAAAGCCGCTCGACCATAGGATATTCGTCCGCAAAGAAAAACTGTGGAGTGTACGCCGCGCTCTTGATTTGCTGCACGCCGCGCCCCGCAGCATGAACATCCTCACAGGCGAACGCCCACTTGCTGAATCCAGCGAATCCAGCAGCAGCCGAAGCCGTCGCCAAAATCCGCAACATCTCCCGCCGCTCAATACTCTGTCCCGCCATCACCCTCCGTCATCCAGCAAACTCGTGTAGGGGCGCAGCACGCTGCGCCCCATGTCCGCACAATTTCTAGCCTGTCGACCCTGGGCTTCTAAACCTTGTCTCCTGCGTCTCTGCGAACTCTGTGGTGAATCTAGCTTACCTCTACTCGCCCCTCAACCCAAATACTTCACACTCTCCTCAATCAACTTCTTCGTCGGCTCATGCGGATCGCCCGCGCCGCTATACTCAACCGAGCAGTACCCGCGATACCCGCTCGCCTTCAAAATTCCAAACGTCTTCGCCAGATCGATCGGATAGTCTTTCCCGTTCTGATCGAAGTCCCCATCCTTCACATGACAAATTCCGTAAGCATGATCAAACATCGCTTGGATCGCGCGATACGCAAAGTCCGCATTGCCGCTCATCATCGAATTCGCAAAGTCCGGCAGCGCATGCAGATAAGGATTTTTAACGCGCTCGATGATCTGGATGAGAAAGAACGCATCTTCAGCGACGAGATTGTCGTTCTCCATGTGGACGACAACATTGCGCGATGCGCCGTACTCCGCGACCTCTTTCATGCTCTCGACCGCGTTCTTCAGATTTGGGCCGCCGGTGTTCTTCGCCGGCGCAATATTGGTGCGCACACTCGGCGAACCGATCGCCGTCGCAATGTCGATCCACTGTCTTTGCGTACGCGATCGCCTCTTGCGCGTGGTGACGTCTGCATCGTAAAAGCTTTTTTCCTGATCGACGGCGATATTCACGGCGTGCGCACCTGCGCGCGCTAGCCGCTCACGGAAATCGTGCAGATATTCCGGGGAAGTGGACGAAAAATGCAGGTTGTAAGGTTCGATGCCGTGGACGTTGAACGTCTTCACGACGTAAGCGCCGAAGTCCTTCAAGTCCATCCCAGGCTTTTTCGGATCGCGATCGCTGTTGGTGGGGGAATTGATGTAGGCGCGAAAGGGCCAAGCTGCGACGGCGAGTCGTTCGCGTGCGGAGGTCGGGAAAATTAACGTGAGGAGTATTTTCAGGGGCCGCGCCGGCACAGGCGAGGGAATTGCCGAGGGTTCCGCCGACTGCAAGACCAGCCGCGCTTGCACTTAGCGTCTTCGCAAAATGTCGTCGCGAAATTGTTTCGCTCACGTCGCCTCCACGCTCGAAACGCACCGATGGTACACCCATCGCGAGGGCGGCGGCAGTTCACTTGTGTACTTGAGCGGGAAACGTTTCAGCGAGAGAGGGCGATGGCTTCGATGTCGGAATTTTCGAGGATCTGTTTCGGCGCGCCAGCCTTGGCGATCGTGATCATCCCGCGTCCGAGGTCTTCGGTCGTAATCGCGTATTTTCTCGCGACCAATCGAATGACCGGATACAACCAACTGAGTACGACATAAAATGCGGAATATAGCGGCGTTTTCGATTTCACACCGTGCATCGGTTGAATGTATGCCGGGCCGCAACATGTATGCTGCGCGAAACGGTTCGCGCAGCAATTCGTTTTCGGTGCGGCCTTTGACGCGAGCCCACATCGTCTTGCCGCGTTCGGTGCTGTCGGTGCCTGCTCCGGAGATGTAAAGAAAAACCATCCGCGGATTTTGCTGTGCGAGAACGCGCGCGACGGCGAGCGTCAGATCGTGCGTGACTTTCGTGTAGTCGGCTTCGCTCATGCCTACCGACGAAACGCCAAGCAGAAGAAGCAGGCATCGTAGCCGGCGAGTTGCGACGCTATCGGCGACAGGTCGTACAGATCCTTGTGCACGATCTCGCGAATTTTTGCGTGTTTGCGTCCAGCTGCGGTGCGTCCGACGATAAGGACTTCAGAGACGTCGGGATCGAGCAAGCATTCCCGTAGCGCGCCCTGCCCAACCATTCCCGTTGCGCCAAACAGAATGACCTTCAACGATTCCTCCGGCTTAGGAGTTCAAGTCTACTTTGCGCAATCGCAGTGCGTTGCCGATCACGGAAACTGAACTCAGGCTCATCGCTGCGCTTGCAATCATCGGTGAGAGCAACCAGCCGAATGCTGGATACAAGACGCCGGCGGCGAGCGGAATTCCCAACGTATTGTAGAGAAATGCGAAGGCGAGATTCTGTTTGATGTTTCCGATCGTCGCGCGGCTGAGGCGTCGCGCTCGCAAGATGCCGCGAAGATCGCCTTTCAGCAAAGTGATTCCGGCGTTTTCGATTGCGACGTCGGTGCCCGTTCCCATCGCGATGCCGACATCGGCCGCGGCGAGTGCTGGGGAGTCATTGACTCCATCGCCGGCCATCGCAACGACGTGGCCTTGCGTGCGAAGGCGCTTCACGATTTCAGCTTTTTGCTGCGGCTGCACTTCAGCTTCGATTTGATCGATGCCAAGTTCGCGCGCGACGCGCTGCGCGGCTTCGCGCCGATCGCCGGTCGCAACAACGATGTGGATTCCATCCGCGCGCAATTCACGGATCGCGGCTTCCGCCGATGCCTTGAGTGGGTCGGTCAATGAGATCGAACCGACGAGCTTTCCGTCGATTGCAACGTAAGCGAGCGTCACGGGTTCGTTCACAGAAGCCTGAATCTTTGCAAGGGAAGTGTCCACGCCACGGTCTGCGAGAAATCGGAGCGTACCAACGCGCACGGTTTTGTTTTCAACGCGACCTTCCGCCCCGCCGCCGGCCGTCGCGTGAAAATCCGAAACTGACGACACAGCCAAGTGCTTGTCTTGAGCGGAGCGAACAATGGCGCGCGCCAGCGGATGTTCGCTCGGTGTCTCCAGACTCGCGGCAAGTCGCAAGATTTCGCTTTCGCTCAATTCGAGGGGCTCAAAGGCGCTCACGGTTTCGACGGTCGGCTTTCCTTCGGTGAGTGTTCCGGTTTTGTCGATGACGAGCGTATCGACTTTTGCGAGCGTTTCGAGTGCTTCGGCGTTGCGCACCAGCACGCCGGCGTGAGCGCCGCGTCCGACAGCGACCATTACCGACATTGGCGTCGCTAGTCCCAGCGCGCATGGACACGCGATGATGAGCACAGCGACTGCGGCCACCAGTGCGTGTGCGAACCGCGGTTGCGGGCCAACGAAGAGCCAGACGGCGAACGCGATCACGGCGGCAGCGACGACTGCCGGAACGAAATACGAAGATACTTTGTCTGCGAGCCGCTGCATTGGCGCGCGGCTGCGTTGGGCTTCGCTGACGAGTTTTACGATTTGCGCGAGCGTGGTTTCGTTGCCGACGCGCTCCGCGGTCATGATGAAGCTGCCGCTGGTGTTGAGCGTTCCACCGGTGACTTTGTCTCCGGCGGATTTTTCGACGGGCATCGGTTCGCCGGTCACCATCGATTCATCGATGGCGCTGGCACCTTCGCGAATCACGCCATCGACGGGCACGCGTTCGCCAGGGCGAACGCGCAAAGCGTCGCCTGCGATGAGTTGGTCGAGCGTGACGTCTTGCTCGTTACTGTTCGCAACGATGCGATGCGCTTGTTGCGGAGCCAGATCGAGTAGCGCGCGAATCGCTCCGGAGGTCTGTTGCCGTGCCCGCAGTTCGAGAACTTGGCCGAGCAGAACGAGGGCTGTGATGACTGCGGCGGCCTCGAAGTAAACGGGAATCGCGCCGTGCGCATCCCGCAGCGACGGCGGAAAAATCTGGGGAAAGACGACCGCGACGACACTGTAGAAATAAGCGGTGCCGGTGCCGAGTCCGATCAGGGTGAACATGTTGGGGCTGCGATTCACGAGAGATGCCCAGAAGCGCTGGAAGAATGGCCAACCGCACCACAGCACGACCGGAGTCGCGAGCGCGAGTTCGATCCATTGCAGCGTTGCGGTCGCGACGTGGGGCAATAAGGATTCGCCGCCCATCGTTAAGAACAGCAACGGAGCGGAGAGCGCGAGCGCGATGAAAAAGCGTTTGCGCATCGAATCGTATTCGGGATCGGCTTCGGCTGCGGCGAGCGGATCCATCGGTTCGAGCGCCATGCCGCAGATTGGGCATGAGCCTGGGCCGATTTGCACAATTTGCGGATGCATCGGGCAAGTGTAGCGAACACCCTCGACGGCTTTCGCCCGCACTGCTGTGTGAGAGAGTTGCGAAGTTGGTCCGCTCGAGTTCGTGCAGCACGAGTGCGTAGTCGCGATCTGTTGGAGCGGTTGATGCGAGCTGTGTGATGCCTGCGCTCTCGGCGGCGACGAGAAACTTCGTTGGGTTCTGTTGGAATTTTGTGGCGCAGCCTTTGGAGCAGAAATAATATGGGCGACCTTCGTACTCGATTGTCGCAGCGGCCCTTTGTGGATCGACAGTCATTCCGCAGACTGGATCTCTTGCGATTTGCGTGATGCTGTTTGCGTTTTCCATTTTGCGTTTCTGTTGTTGCTTCGCTTTTCGCGGTCAGAAAGTTTTCGCTCAGCGAAGGTGAGCGTAGATGGTTTCGAGGAGTTCGTCGAACATTGCTTCGGACTCGGCTTTCTTTCCGCTGCGGAGGGCGTTGGCGGCGCAGTGGTGTAGGTGATTGCGCATGAGGTTGCGGGCAACGCCGCGCAGGGCTTCCTGCACGCTGGCGACCTGGGTGATGACGTCGGCGCAGTAGCGATCTTCCTCGACCATTTTTTGCAGGCCGCGAACCTGGCCTTCGATGCGGCGGAGGCGCTTCAAGTTAGCGGTTTTTAGTCCGGGATCCACGGCGACGGCTTTGCGGGGTTCGGAGCCGATGGCACAGGCGCAGTCGGCGCCATGGATGTGTTGGGTCGCGGAATGAGCGGTGGGAAGCTTGGACGGCATGTATACCCCCTAGGGCTATATACCCTATGGGGCTATTGGATGTCAAACAGCGACTGAAGGATGCAATTGAGGCGTGGGGAGGGTGTCGCTTTGATTTCGTTCGGGTTGAATCTAAACCCCGCGATCTGGAAAGCGATCGCGGCTACAGGGGGCGGCGAGAGAATGCGATCCAATCAACATGCGGCGCTGAAGTTGAAGTCGCTGGTATAATGCCGGGCGATGCGATTGAAGGAAATTACAGACGAGACGCTATGACACTGGTCGAAATTACTTACGAACTGCAAGCACCGCTGAGCAACGAACAGCTACAGGATTTGGGCGGATTCGCGAATACGTATGGGCTGCGCAAATTTCGAGTGAGCGACGAGCGGAAGCATTTGACGTTTGAGTATGACGCTTCGCGTCTGAAGGAGACGGAAGTGTCGCATGTGCTGCGGTTGGCGCGGATTCCGGTTACGCGGAAGATTAATTAGGCGCCGCGTACTCGCAGACTTGTTCGCGGAAGTTTGCCCTCAGCGGCTGAAGCCGCTCCTCTGCTGCGTCAATGGCACGGCTGAAGCCGTGCCCTCCCGAACTACTGCAAGCCATGCCTTCCGGATCAACTGTCGGGCTGAAGCGTGCGCCTCCCAGTCACGGCGGTTGATGCGGCTGCTGGGCTGAAAAGGCGGCGCTGAAGCGCCGGAGTCCATGTTGAGGTTGCTCGTCCGATAGACCGAGGTCGCCCGGGGATGCGTTGGGGTTACCGAGGGCGTCCGTCCCATTTGCAATTTCGAGTGACGGTTCGACCGTAAAAGCGGCACGGGAGTGCCGCACTCCACATAGATGCTGCTGTCGAGCGAGTTTCAATTTGGGAACTCTACGTAGATCCTGGCGTCGAGCGAGTTTCAATTTGGGAACTAGGGGGTATACCCCCTATGTTTTTCTAAAGAGTGCGTAAGTGTTTTTGAATGAATGGCTTGTAGGTTTGGCCGAAAACAAGTGTGTGTAGTTTATTGAAACTACGGCACTTATGGGTTGGCCTAGTTCGAAATTTTCGCTTGTTTTCGGGTTTGATCCGGCTTGGCAGGTGAAGGCGTAGTTATCTACGTAGGAATATTACCACGATGGTATCTGGATGTCAAGGCCCAGCAGTGCGAACCGGGCAAACTGACGGGCCCAGCAATGCCGATCCAGCCGGCGCATACCCAGCGCCGTGTGAGCCGAGCAGGTCCGACCCTGCGGTTCTCAACCCAGCGATCCGAATCGGTTGTGCTACGGGGGGGGGGTGGTAAGAGTGGGGGTGGCACGGCGAACGGATGGGTTTAGGAGGCCCAGCGGGTTGGGGCTTGGCGCTGGCGGCGGGGGGGCGTTGCCGAGAGGGGGCGCTTGGGTTGGGCGCAGCGTCGGATTGTGGGGATGAGTTGTTCGGAGAGGAAGAATTTGTCTACGAGGCGGGAGGCGCCGTAGAGCTGGGCGAATTGGCGTCTCTTCTTCGTCGGTGCGCGTGGACATGGCGATGATGTTGCGCACGCAACTGAGGAAGGCGATCTTTACGGAGAGGGGATCGTGACCCGCGAGGTCGTCGAGATGAAGATCGAGAAGCAAAACGTCCGGGGTGTACTCCACTCCGAAATGCAGGGCGTCGTCGAGATTTCCTGCGATGGCGACGATGTGAGTCGAGCTTTCGGATTGAAGCATGGTGGCGATGAGGCGGCAGAATGCGGCGCTATCGTCAGCGATCAAAACTCCGATGGAAGATTTTGAGATGGGACGCATGGTCGTTCTCCACTGCTGGACTTATCGCGCCGCAGGGAAGCGGCGTGAATGCGGGCTGGAATGGCGAGTATCTGTAAGGGAAATGGGAATTACAAATGGAGATGGCAGGTGATATCTGTGGATTTTGAGGCGTGGAGTTAGGTTGAGATAGGACATACGCTGAGATCCTTCGGCGTCCTGCGGACGCCTCAGGATCACAACGGGTTTGAGTTGAGTTGTGCGATGTCGGATTGATGTGGGCTTGGCCGAATGTAAACCCGCACCCTCTAGAAACGGAGGGTGCGGCACCCAAGATCCGCTTTCGAACCACAATTTGTTTTTTCGACCCAAGGTGCGGTTTCGAATCTTAAATCTGGATTCGATCGGCACGGCGTTTTCGACGCGCACAAAGACGGCGAGGGGTGGTTTCAGCGGGCTTCGACGGGGCCCATGTCTTGGAGGCATCTTGCGATGGCTTCGTAGAGGCGGCTCCACTCCGCGTCGGAACAACTTTGTGTGGCACGCAGGATGACGGGCTGTTCGTGCATGCCGACGGTGCTCATGCGGCGAATGTTGCGAGACTGGTCGATCCAATAGCCTTTGGGATCGATAAAATTCCGCGGAAAGTCGTTGGGCGACATAAAAAGCCTCTGGATCTTAGATGCGAAAGGGTGGGGGTGGGACCGACTGATATCACATGATATCAAAATTAGGAGATAGCAGAAAATAGCAGGACAATGCAGTTCTCGCGCGCAGGGAGGTGGTCATGGTTGAAGTTCCACCAAAATGCTCCCAGCACAACCTCGCCCTCGAGCTGATTCGCGTAGAAATTTCAACGGACAAAATCGTCACCGACGTTTATGGCTGTCCGCATCCGGGATGCAAGATGCAGCACGACAGCCAGCAATTGCGCCGCACGGTGGAGTCTGGAAAGTAGCAGGTGACGAATGTCACGCACCGCACTCCTGATACGTTGCACAACCGAAGAAGCGGGCCGGATTCGAATTGAAGCAGACAAACAGCGGCGGACCATCAGCGCCTATGTGTTGCAGATCATGGCGCGAGCGGTGGAAGTGGAAGATCGACTTTTTACGAGCATGAATCGGTACAGCACGCTGAACCAAGCGCTGAGCCGGCGCGCGACGATCGCGCCGGGGCCGAGGACAGCGATCCTTGTGCGGTGCGAAGATACAGAAGCGGATCGAATACGGGAAGCAGCGCACCGGCGCGACATCGCGATCAATGCGTTTGTGTTACAGGCGCTGACGCGGGCGTGGAATGTGCAGATGGCTCCTCCAGCCGGCGTGACAGCAACGACCGCTCCTTCGCAAGCGACTCCTGTCGCTTGATACGTCTCGCCCGGTTATTTCCGTCTTAAAAGAAGCGCATTGCGCGTGCTGACAGTAGGGGTTCGCGCAACGGTTTGTTGTTTGTCCTCGTGAGAAAGACTACAATCCCCACCACCTTGAGTTCGCGATAGTCAACGCATCCCCAGTGTGAGTCGCACCAGGATCGGGCCGAGCGCATAGGCGCCGGTTGCCAAGCCCCGCAGCGAAACGATATGGCGAAACGAAAAATTCTTAGCAGGAGTTCGCCGAAGGCGAAAGAGCCGAAGAGAGAAGTGTCGGCGAAAAGCGAATCGGCACCGATCGCCAAGGATCAACTCATGGTCGTTGCCATCGGGGCATCCGCCGGGGGAATTGAAGCGACCACCGAACTGCTGAAAAATCTGCCCGACGGGACAGGGCTCTCGTTTGTTCTCATCCAGCATCTCGACCCGAAACACCAAAGCATTCTGACGGACCTGATTGCAAAACAGACGACGATGCGGGTGTCGGAAGTTCGAGACGGGATGACGATCGAACGGGATCATATTTATGTGATTCCACCGAACGCGTCGATGACGATTACGAAGAACACGCTGCGATTGCACCCGCGGGAAGAGTCGCGAGGCGTGCACATGCCGATCGATCTGTTCATGCGATCGCTGGCGGAGGAGCACGGGGACAACGCGATCGGGATCGTGTTGTCGGGCTCCGGAACGGATGGGACGTTAGGGATCGCGGAGATCCAGGCGCAGGGCGGGGTGACGTTCGCGCAGGATGATGCGACGGCGAAATACAACAGCATGCCGCGCAGCGCGGTGAATTCGGGGTCGGTGGATTATGTGCTGGCGCCAAAAGCGATGGCGCGCGAACTGGTTCGAATCGGGCGATTGTCGAACACGCGGCCGCCGATCGAGGTGGAAGCTCCGGTTGGGGCCCCGGAAGGAACGGCGCTGAACAACATCTTTCAAATGTTGCGGCGAAGCACGGGATTGGATTTCACGCACTACCGGCAGACCACCATTCTGAGGCGCATCCAGCGGCGGATGGTGGTGCACAAGATGGAGAAGCTGGAGGATTACGTCCGGTATCTACAATCGAACTCGGGGGAGATCAAGGCGCTGTATCAGGACATGCTGATCAACGTGACGAGTTTCTTCCGGAATCCGGCGGTGTTCGATGCGCTAACGTCGATGGTATTTCCATCGCTGATGAAGCAGCGGAACCCGGACGCGGTGATCCGCGTGTGGACGCCTGGGTGTGCATCGGGAGAAGAGACGTATTCGGTGGCGATGTCGCTGCTGGAGTTTCTCGGGGATAAAGCGGCGGAAGTGCCGATCCAATTCTTCGGGACCGATGTGAGCGAGCCGAGCGTCACGAGGGCGCGCGCCGGCGTTTATCCCGAGAACATTCAGGGCGATGTGTCGCCGGAACGGCTGAGGCGATTTTTCACGCGAGTGGAAGGCGGTTACCGAATCAGCAAAGCGATCCGGGACATGTGCATTTTCGCGCAGCACAACGTGCTGAGCGATCCGCCATTTTCGCAAATGGATCTGATCTGCTGCCGGAATCTATTGATTTATCTGGAACCGGTTCTGCAGAACAAGGTGATTTCGCTGTTTCACTACGCGGCGCGGCCGAACGGGTACCTTGTGCTGGGGAGTTCGGAAGGGGTAGGCACGGCGACCAATCTTTTTACGAATATCGATCGTTCGTTCAAGATTTTTTCGAAGAAGGCGAACGCGGCGCGGCAACCCGTGACGTTTTCGCTGAATCGCGCGTCGGATCGCCCGGAACACGGAGCGGTGCGGACTCCGTATCGGCCGCCGGAATCGAGCTCGAATTACCTGGAGGCGCAGAAGGAATTCGACCGGCGGCTGGTGACGCAATTTGTGCCGGCGACGGTATTTGTGAACGATGAGCTGGAGATCGTACATACGCGCGGGAATGTGAGCCAGTATTTGAAGATGGCGCCGGGACGCGCGAGCCTGAATATTTTGAAGATGGCGCGGGAGTCGCTGTTGATCGATTTGCGCAATGCGCTGGGACGGGCGAAAAAAGAAGGAGCGACGGTACGCAAGCAAGGCATCGAGCTCAAGAATGGAAGTGGCGGCGGAAACGGCTGGGGGCATGACAGCAAGCCGACGACTCGACTTGTGAGTTTCGACGTGATGCCGCTGCAGCTCGGTCAAACCAACGAACTGTATTTCATGATCGTGTTTCAGGAAGACGATGGAGGATGAAAGTTCGACCGGTGTAAGCAGAAAGGTCACGAGGCAAGAGCAAAGGGCTGCCGATGCCACAAACAACCGCATGACAAAACTGGAGCAGGAGCTGGCGGCGACGAAAGAGTATCTGCAATCGGTGATCGAGACCCAGGAAGCCACGAACGAAGAATTGCAGTCGGCGAACGAAGAGATTCTTTCGAGCAATGAAGAATTGCAGAGCACGAATGAAGAGCTGGAGACCGCGAAGGAAGAGTTACAGTCGGCGAACGAAGAGTTGAGCACGGTGAACGACGAGCTGCGGAATCGAAACACGGATATTTCGACAGCGAACAACGATCTGACGAATTTGCTTTCGAGCATCGAGATCGCGGTGGTGATGCTCGGTCCGGACTTGACGATCCGGCGATTTACGCCGCAGGCGCAGAAGACACTTGGTTTGATTCCCGGCGATATTGGGCGGCCGTTCCTGAACATCAATCCACTGGTGCAGATCCCAAATCTGCAGCAGATGGTGCTTCAGGTGATTGGGAATGCGCAGATTGTCGAAAAAGAGTTAGCGATCCGCGACGGGCACAGTTACCTGGTGCGCATTCTTCCGTATCGAACAGCGGAAGGAAAGCATGAGGGCGCGGTGATTACCCTCGTTGAAATGCATCCCGACAAGGTGGCGCTTCGGCTTAGAGGTCTTCGCCTAGCTCTTTCAGCAAGGATTTCAAGTGCGAGAATTTTTGCGTCGAATTCGGTCTTTGACTGGGTGTCAAAGGGCGCGCCTTCCCTGAACCTCAAAATGGTGTCGTAGGCCTTTCGGCCATTTCCCACATTACGTTTCCGTCTTCTCAGGATCGTTGGAACTCCTGGCCACTTCGCAGAATGTCGCGCCGGTATCGAGTTCGGTCAAGAGGAACTGAATACGGTTATCTTCGAATTGCTCGCGTAATTGGGCTTCGCGTATAGAGATGCTCATGGGAGAGCGTGGCGCTTATTGCTGCTGCGGAGGAATACACAGTTTGAGGGACGTTCGAGAGCAGGAACGTGTAGCTCGTGGCGAGAGGTGAGCGCACCGACCGGTTTATTTTTGGAGAATTGTTAGACGCCGCAACTGCCAGGCGTGTTATCGGTCGCTTCTGTTTCATGTCGAACGGCGAAAATGCTGGCGTTCGATCGCACTCCGGGGGAGGGAAGCGTGTTACGATGCATGCGTCTGCCATCTGACGCCATGCCCCGCGATGGAGGCCACGGCACCTCGTAGACGGTTCAGTCGAATGGTGATCGTGTGGCGAAAGGTATTCCGACCAGACCGACTGTTTCTCTCTCTCCACCTTTGCAAGTGGACCTAAATAGTGCTGCGCGGAAAAGAGCCGCCGCAGCGATCGCCCGCTCCCTTCACCGACAAATCAATACGGCGTGGATGCTATTGCGGACTGCTGACCGATTCCCACCGTACGAAGTGTCACACGACAGATTTGTAAATTCCTCGGCGAGAGTTTTGAGACATGCGGAGGCACAGATGTGGCGTGTGGGACTCGAAGCAAGCGGACCTGGTGCAACTTGCCTCAGAGGTTGAGGGGCTTTGGTTCGCGATCGATGCGCTCACGTGAGCTTTTGCCGCTGAGGTGATTTTGGCTGTGGTAAGGCGGGCGCGCGGAAGGATGGAAGGTTTTCAGACTCGTTGCAGACTGTCCAGCTCGAACCGCAGTCTTTCCGCAAGCGCCATCATCTGATCGAATTCGGGGTGGCTGACGTTTTAGTCTCCACATGGCGGCTTCCGCATCGTGAAGGGCCTTCCTTGCGTACTCATAGTGCCAAGACTTTTTTCGTTCGGGAATGATTTGACTGTTGCGGATGATGCGACAGGAAGAAAGACCCGTTAACAGCTCGGTGTAGATGAAGCTAATGGCAACGTCGCGACTACGCTCCGATAGACGCGCCAGGCTGATTTGAATGGCTCCGAGGTCGGGCGAAGTGCATGTGGGAGGGAGAGTGGCACGGGGCCGGACGGGATTCCTCTAGGGGGATATCTGTATTTATGCCTAACGGCTTGGCTATTTGGCGAAGTGAGTGATCGATGGGTTGGCGGGTTGGTTTTGTTCGCGGGAGGACGAGATCGGCGAGAAAAATTCTAATTTTCAGGCGCGACGAACTCGAACGTATCCAATCGGTGCTGTAGTGAGAGTGCGGCTGATTTCGGGACGGGAGATCGAGGGACAAGTGATTAGGGTGGAGACGACGGCGCTGGGGACGTTTATGCATGTGGAGTTTGGGGAGGAAGTGGCGCAGGTGACGGGGAAGCAGGTGGTGGGATTTTATGATTTTTGCTCGATGAAGGCGTGGATGGTGAGGCGGTATTAGTGGGTTGGAGTTGCGGGATTCTGATGGCGCCGTTGGCGCAGATGCGGAGCGGAGCAGCGTGGCGTGGCGGGAAAAAAATGAGGCCCCCGCTTGGGATCGGGGGCCTCGAGAAGGCGCGTTTCGTAGCCAGCGTCGTTTTCACACCGGCTGCGTGGGGTCATCCATCCTAGCTTCCCTCTCAGAGGCAGGTTGGGAATGAATCGTCCGTAGTAACGAGCAGGCCCCTTCCCCCCCGCTTCGCTACTCTCAGGCGGTCCATCCATTCGAAACGCGCCCACGGCTGGGGATAATGCAGGAGGCGATGCCAGACGGGTGGGCGGCGTTGCGGTTTTATAAATCATTGTAAAAAATGGAGTTAGTTGGTTTCGGTCGGGCCGTGGTGTGTGTCGGGCTGGGGGCGAGAGCCGGATTGGAACTGGGTGAGGATTGAAACGGGAAACGGGGTTTTTCGGCGGTGCTAGGGATTGAGGAGGGCGCCGGCAGGACGCCTTCGAGGTCAGGGTGAACCGGCGAGTTGGATTTGGGTGGGGAGGCGAACGAATCGATCGTGGTGCGGGCCTCGACGGGCGGGGCAAGCCCGCCCCTACAATGAGATAGAGACCATTTGAACGGAAAAAGTCCTATTACTTTTGTAACGGATTTTGATTTGGGCGGAGAGCTATCGGTTTTTTTTCGGAAGCGGGACAGACTTGGAGTATGAACTGGCCTTCCTTCCGGCGGTCGATTGTGACGGCGGTGCAGCGGGCGGGATTTGAGCGCGGTGGCGTTCGCGGCGGCGATTGCGCTGTTGTGCGGGAGCGCGTGGGCGGATGGGGCGGGGCTTTTGGCGCATCGGGATAGTGCTTGTTATTGCCACTGCGCGATTTCGAAGGCGCGCGGCGGGTGCGTGAAGATGTGCGAGATGCCGAAGTATGCGTCGCGCTGGTGGGCGACTTCTTGCGCGCGGCCGAAGAGCAAGGTTTCGAGTGATGCTTCGAAGGCGGGGCCGCGGTTTCCGAGGCCGGGGCGGGCGGAACGTGCGGCGGTGGATGCGCAGAACGCGGGCGAGTCGCGGTAGAGTTGGCAAGACGTATTCCGTATTCCCTTGGCAGAGCAGAAATCTCAATAAAAATCGATGGATGTTGGCTGACGCCTGTAGCTATTTTTGCGTCTGAGATCCATCGCTTCGCTCAGGATGACACGTTCAAAAAATATGGCTGAGTGATCGATTTGAAGACATACATTGAGAAAAACTCCGGCGAAAGGTGCCGTCGAGACAGAGGGTAAATCGGTGCTACCGGGTTGCGGGGACGGGGTCGGGTTGATGAGTGTTGGCGCGTGGTGACTCGGCGTGGGTTGGCTCGCCGAGTAGGCGGGCGAGGATTTCGGGGATTTCGAAGACGGCTTGGTTATTTAGGGCGGCGACGTTTTGCTGGAATTTGGCTAGCGTAGTTGGGTTCAGCATTTGATTTACGCCGGCAACTACTTCTTTAAAACTTTTTAGAACGATGCCTACCTGTTGTTCCTGCACCCACTCGGTGTTGTAGCGCTCTTGCGGGAGCGTCCATGCATTGCATTCGATTAAGACGGGGAGTTTGCGGACCATGGCTTCGGCGATGCTACCGGGGCCAGGCTTGCCGATGAGGAAGTCGGCGGCGCGCATCCATTTGTGGACTTCTTTTGTGAAGCCGAGGACGGCGGTTGGGATGCGCCACTGGCGGGCTTTGAATTTGGTGGCGAGTTGTTCGTTGCGGCCGCAAATGAGGATGAGCTGGACGGGGAGATTGGCGGCGTCGAGGCGCTCGGCGATGTCGTACATGACTTTGGAGCCGTGGCCGCCGAAGAGGACGAAGGCGGTGGTGAGATTGGGCGCGAGGCCGAGTTCGTGGCGGAGGGCGATGGGGTCGTGGTGGTCGGGGACGTAAAAGTCGGGGCGGAGGATCATTCCCGAAGTGGGAAAGATGTGGGCGGCGTCGTGGCCGATGGCGCGGGCTTGTTCGACGGCGCGTTGGGTGCCGGCGATGACGTATTGGTCTTTGATGGGCTCGATCCAGAAGTGGGGAGGGAAGTCGGCGAGGTCGGTGATGATGGTGACGAAAGGCTTGCCCGGGCAGATGTTGTTCCAGCTCTCGTAGATCTCGCGGTTGAAGTGGGGGATGACGGAGATGAGCATGTCGGCGGGATTTTTGCGCCAGGCGTCTTCGAGGAGTTTCACCATTGGGCCGTGGAAAGTCTTGATGGTGGCTTGGAGGATGCGGAGGAGGGTGGTGGCGCCGAGGGTCCAGCCGTTTTGGAGGAGCGTGTTGTATTGCTCCTGGATGCGGATGCCGGTGAGGCGGCGGAGGACGTCGAGCTTGTCGGTGAGCTCCTGGAACTGGATGAGGTCGACCTGCCAGGGGCGTTGCTGCTGGGAGATGACGGTTTGGAGGGCAACGGCGGCGTTGCGGTGTCCGCCACCGGCGTCATGAAAAAGAATATGAACTTTTTTCATGAGCGGAATGTTGCAGCCATTTTTCGGAATTGCGGCAAGGCACTCACCATGCCATGTGGATAACGGTGGAAGTGATTTGTGTTCAATGAGTTCCGAGGGCACATTCACCTAAGATTTGCGCTCTCTTCACTGATTGTTCATATCGATAAGTCAGAATATGGTCATGCGATGCGACCTTCACGTTCACACGACAGCGTCGGGAATGTGCAGCACGCCAGGTCTCGGGCACATCTGCCGGGAGTCGTACAACGAACCGGCGGGAGGTGTATGAGCGGGCGAAAGCGATGGGGATGTCGGTGGTCACGGTAACGGACCACGACTCGATCGATGCGGGCGAGGAATTGCGGGTGCACGCGGACTTTTTTTTGAGTGAAGAGGTGACGGTGACGCTGCCGAGCAGGACCGAGATGCACTTCGGCGTTTATGGCATCACGGAACGCGATCATGTGGAGATTCAGAAGCGGCGGCGGGATTTTATCGCGCTGGTGATGTACCTGACGGAGCGGAAGCTGTTTTTCAGTGTGAACCACGTGTTTTCGGGGCTGACGGGGCGGCGCGAGGAAGAGGATTTCAGCTGGTTCGCTTCGTATGCGCCGGCGTTTGAGATTCGGAACGGCGCGATGTGGTCGGAAGCGAATGCGAGTGCGGCGCGGCTGGCGAAGAAGTGGGGGAAGGTTGGGCTCGGCGGGAGTGACGCGCATACGCTGGCGGGAGTTGGGCTGACGTATACCGAGGTTCGCGGTGCGCGGACGGTGGATGAGTTTATTGCGGGGCTGCGAGCGGGGCGCGCGACGTGTGCATGGTGCGCATGGGAGTTTTGCGAAGGTGACGGCGGACGTTTATCGGATAGCGGCGGGATTTTTTCGGGGAGAAGCCGTGGGCGGTTGGGATCGTGCCGCTGACGGTGTTGGTGCCGGCGATTACATTTGGGCATTGGCTGAACGAGATTCGATTTTGCAAGAAGTGGGCGACGGCGTTGGAGAGCGGAGAGAAGCGGCCGCGGATGTTGTGGAAGTTTGAGCCGGGAGTGGGAGTCGAGTTGGCGTGATGGTGTGAGCGGATTGAGAGTGCTTCGCGGATGCGGGGTGCTTGAAGTTGACGCCGGGCGGGGCAAGCCCCGCCCCTACAAGAGCGCGGCGGATTTTGGATGGTGATGGAAGGAGGTACGGCGATGGCTGTTGCACGCAACCTCTGGCAGTCGATCGAACGGCGCGATCACCGAGTGATGCGCCGGATGAACCGTTGGCGAGCGCCGCGGTGGATACGATATTGGATGATCGGTGCGACGCGGGCCGGCGATGGATGGCTGTGGTACGGGCTCGGCGTGATGGTGGCGATTTACGGCGGGCCGCAGAAATGGGCGGCTGTCGGCGCGGCTGCTGCGGCGGGTGTTGTCGGAGTTTTCGTATTTAAAGCGATCAAGAGATTGAGCGCGCGTCCGCGGCCTTGCCAGTACGAGCCGCATTGCTGGTCGAAGGTCTTGCCTCCCGATAAATTTTCGTTTCCATCCGGGCATACGATGACGGCGTTTTCTGTGGCGCTGGTGGTGAGTTATTTTTATCCGGGGCTGGAGGCGCCGCTGTTTTTTATGGCGATTAGTATTGCGGTGTCGCGTGTGGTGTTGGGGATGCACTTTTTGAGCGATGTGCTGGCGGGGGCGGTCTTGGGCGTGGCGCTGGGGTGTGCGTCCATTACGGCGTTTGCTTCGTTTGGGATGGCGTGAAGTAGAACGCCAGAAGAAACAGCCCTCGACCACATTTTTGATCTTGCGGACGCTGCGCCCGTACATAGTTTGCGTCGATTGATCGTTTTGAGTTGATGTGAACTTCTGAGATCCTTCGCTTCGCTCAGGATGACAACGGTTTAGAGTGTGGCAGAGGTCTAGTGTCTGAAAAAAATAAGCCCGCGCGGCGTGTTAACGCTGCGTGGGCTTTTTCGTTCTGCGAAATTAGTTTCGGCTAGAGCGGTTTGGGGTGGGAGGCGAGGGCGTCTTTGAAGGCGGCGAGGTTGGATTTGTCTACGATGGCGGTGCCGGTGTCGACCCAGGAGGGCATCGAGGAGGCGGGGGCGTTGTGCCAGTCCTTGAATTCGTGGACGACGTTGTGGTGCAGGTCGTCGAGGAAGCGGATGCCGTAGAAGGCCATGACGTAGGGCTTTTGTGTAATCGTGGCGTTGATGCCGCCGCGATCGATCCACGAGAAGGTTTCGGGATCTTTGTCGAACGAGACGATCGCGACTTTGCCGGTCATGTCCACGCGATGCAGCGCGTCGGCGACGCCCGCGCCGCCTGATGCTTCGAGGCAGATCACGCCGTCAATTTTTTGTTTTTTCTGAAGCAACGCGGAGATGCCGTCGTAGGCCTGGCGCGGATCGCCCTTGTCGTCGATGGTCTGCACGATCTTGATTCCCGGCGCTTTTTTGAGAGCTTCGTTGACGCCGCGGACACGTTCATCGAGGTTAGGCTGGCCGGGAATCGTGACGATGACGAGTTGACCGTTGCCCTTGAGAATGTCGGCCATGCGCTTGCCACTTTCCTGGCCGGCCTTGAAATTATCGGTGCCGATGAACATGATGCGCTTGGAATCCGGTGAGTCGGCGTCGATCGCAATCACGGGGATGCCGGCGGCAACCGCGGCGTTGATGGGATCCCTGAAGAGGTCGGCGTTCGAAACGGAGACGAGAATTCCGGCGGGATGGAGCGCGACCGCTTTTTGGAAGGAGTCGAGTTGATCTTTCGGGGAGAGCGTGGTGGGGCCGTCCATCTCCGCTTTAACGCCCATGGTTTTGGCGGCATCGAGCAAGCCGGCTTGCGCTTCTTGCCAGTAGGGAATATTGATGTTGGCGGAAATGAAGTAATACTGCTCGTCCTTTTGGTGATACGGCTCTTCGCATGCGACCAGGCCCACGCTCAGAACAACGAGTAGCAACGCGGTCCATTTAAAGTGGTGTTTCATACGACGTTCTCCTTTACGCATGTCCGGCCCCGGAAGAGAAAAATCGACGGCTGGGAATTTTGGGAAAACCATTTGAGGTTTTCTGGAGGGCAAGACTATCACAAGAGGGAGGTTAGGGATGCGGAAACGAAGAGGGAAATTGGAAAATGGAAAGAGAAATTGGGGATGAAGTCGAATTGGCGATGAGCGGAAGATTCGTGGTGGAGATTTCGGTGGAGAGTGTGGAGCGGGCCGTCGCTGCGGAGCGCGGCGGGGCTTCGCGGATTGAGTTGTGTGGGGCACTGGAGATTGGAGGAGTGACGCCTAGCGTGGAGTTAATGCGTAACGTGCGCGCGAGTGTTCGGCTGCCGATTTTTTCGATGGTGCGGCCGCGTGGTGGGGATTTTGTTTATTCGGCGGCGGAGTTTGAGGAGATGAAGAGAGCGATTGATGTTTCGCGGGCGCAGCGGATGGATGGGGTTGTGTTGGGAATGCTGCGGCGCGATGGGCGCGTGGATGTTGAGAGGATGGCGGAGTTGGTAAGGGCGGCGGGGCCTTTGCCGGTGACGTTTCATCGGGCGTTTGATGAAGCGGCGGATTTGTTTGCGGCGCTAGAGGATGTTGTTGCTACGGGGGCGGTGCGATTGCTGACTTCAGGAGGGGAGGTGACGGCGCCTGAGGCGGTGGCGCGGATTGCGGAGTTGGTGCGGCGAGCGCGCGGGAGAATTGTTGTTATGCCGGGGAGTGGGGTGACGGCGGGGAATGTTGCGAAGATGGCGGAGGTTACGGGGGCGGTGGAGTTTCATGCGGGGTTGAGTTCGGTGGTAGGGCGGGAAGCGGGGGCGGAGACGTTTGAGAGGGAAGTGAGGAAATTGGTGGAGGCGGTGGGGCAGGACAGTGGATAAATTGGCGATGGGTCTACGTTGAGATCCTTCGTTTCGCTCAGGAGGACAACGCGCCTTTCATAGAGCGGTGCAAAGCGAATTGAGTAATTGGAATTAAGCGGGCTGAACGGATCGATCTTGAGCGGATCGATGTTGCGGACATGGGGCGCAGCAGTGCTGCGCCCGTACACAATCATGCACGTGGTTGTCTCGGTGCGTGATTACTTGGCGGAGACGTCGACGGAGGCTTTCGTGTTTTCCCACGACATGGAGAGGGTGCAGCCGGATGCGCCCTTGTCGAAGGAGATGGTGAAATTTTCCAGTGGGGAGGGGAGCTTGGAGACTTTCATGTCGATGCGGGCGAGGTCGTTGCTGGGGCCGGGGTAGGCGGTGCCCCATTCGCCGGTTTTTTTGCTGATGACGAGTTGCCACTTGTCGGCGTTGGGCACGGCGAAGATGGTGTAGCTGCCGGCGGGAACTGCGGTGCCGCCGACGTTGAGATTGGAGTCGGTGACGAAGGTGGTCGCTTCATTTGCGCCGGCGCGCCACACTTCGCCGAAGGGAACGAGGCCTCCGAAAATTTTGCGGCCCTTTCATGCGCGGGCTTGAGTACGCGATTTTTACGGACTTTCCATTGGAGAGCTGGCATTCGGCATTGGCGGGAGGACTGGGTTTGGTGCCTTGAGCGCATGCAGCGAGTGAAACGAACGCGAGACAACAGACGAGGCAACAAAGTTGTTTGAGCATGATTTTCTCCACGTTGAGATGGTCGAGATGTGCGACGAAGCGGACTTAATATATCGCGGTGCGATAGTGCCACGACGTAATTGCGCTGCCAAGCGTCGCGACGAATGACGATGGTGGGCTGCGGGCGACTCGGCAGACATTACGATTCCTTTACACTGTTTTCAGGATTGTGCTAGTCTGGATTGGTCGAAGAGAAGAGGAAAATTTAGGGGACGACGGAGAGGGGCACTTGAGCGTAGCCAAATCAGTACTGATCGAACAGTTCCGGGCCAGCGTTAAAGATACCGGCTCACCAGAAGTGCAGATTGCGCTGCTGAGTGAGCGGATCAGTTATCTGACCACGCACCTCAAGTCTCACGTGAAAGACCACGCATCGCGACGCGGATTGATCATGATGGTCAACAAGCGCCGCCGCCTGCTGGACTATCTTAACCGCCGGGACCCGGATCGGTATCGCGAGATTGTTGAACGGCTTAGCCTGCGCAAGTAGCAGCTCCGCTGGTGTGGAGTTTAGCTACCGCGAATCCACGAACGTAAAATCCCAGAACAAAACGTTGGCGGCGGTGTCGCTGCCCGTGGAAGCGTTGCGCGTCCGCTTGTGTGTGGTGTAGACGAGCGGAACAATAGGGGATGTGTCTAGGCGTGGTTCGCCAGCCTCGTACGACCTCACCTCGAATCTTCAAATGAATACGCGGAGACGATTCTCCGCACGAAAAGAAACGGCTCTGCGTGAACGCGGAGCTCAAGGAATATGTCTATGTCTGAAAATACAAGCACGCCAGCACCGTACTCGGTGACAGTGGATGTGGGAGGCCGGCCGCTGATTCTGGAGACCGGCAAAATCGCCAAGCAAGCCAACGGCGCGATTACCGCGCGTTACGGCGATACCGTCGTTCTGACGACCGCGTGCATGAATTCGACGCCGAACGATCGCGACTTTTTGCCGCTGACGGTGGACTACAAAGAGAATACGTACTCGGCCGGAAAGATTCCGGGCGGATTCTTCAAGCGCGAAGGGCGCCCGTCGGAAAAGGAAGTTTTGACGTCGCGGCTGATTGATCGCCCGATGCGGCCGCTGTTCCCGGAAGCGTGGCGGAATGAGACGCAGATCGTGTCGATGGTGCTGTCGGCGGATAGCGAGAACGACCCGGATGTGATCGCGCTGACGTCGGCGTCGGCTGCAGCGTTCTGCTCGGACTTGCCGTTCGAGACGCCGATCGCTGCGGTGCGCGTTGGGCAATTGGACGGGAAGCTTGTGATCAACCCGTCGGTGGCGGACCAGAAGACCAGCTCGATCAACATCGTGATTGCCGCTTCGGAAGAGGGCATCGTGATGGTGGAATCGGGTGCGCTGGAAGTTTCGGAAGAGACGGTGGTCGAGGCGCTGGAGTTTGGCCACGCTGCGGTCAAGAAGATCATCGCGGCGATTCGCGATTTGCATAAACAGATCAATCCGAAGAAGGTGAAGGTCGATGCGTTGCCGTTTGACCAGGCACTCTACTCGAGCCTCGAAAAGAGCCACGGCGCGAAGCTGAAAGATGCGCTGAACACCGAAAAGCATCCGAAAAAGGAAAGCTATCACCTCGTCGATGAGCTGAAGGCTGAGATTTTGAAGGCGGTTCCGGAAGAAGAGGAAGAGAAGCGCGTGCTGACCAAGCGCGCGTTCGAGCGAATGCGCGAGAACATCTTCCGCGACGAAGTGCTGAACGCGCGGCGCCGTCCGGACGGCCGCGAGTTCGACAAGATTCGCAAGATCACGTGCGAGGCAGGTTTGCTGCCACGCGTACACGGCTCGGCGCTGTTTACTCGCGGTGAGACGCAGGCGCTTGCGACGTTGACGCTGGGAACGAAGGAAGACATGCAGCGGCTGGACCTGCTTTTTGCGCAGGATCAGTTCAAGCGGTTTTTGCTGCACTACAACTTCCCACCGTTCAGCGTTGGCGAAGTGAAGTTTCTGCGCGGGCCGGGACGACGTGAAATCGGTCACGGTGCGTTGGCAGAGCGCGCGCTGCAGAGCTTGCTGCCGTCGGAGACGGAATTTCCGTACGCGATGCGTTTGGTGTCGGACATTTTGGAATCGAACGGGTCGTCGTCGATGGCGACGGTTTGCGGCGGTTCGCTGGCGTTGATGGATGCCGGTGTGCCGATCAAGTCGCCGTGCGCGGGTATCGCGATGGGTTTGGTGGTAGGGGAGAACAATAAGTACTCGATCCTGACCGACATCGCCGGCGCGGAAGATCACTACGGCGATATGGATTTCAAGGTGGCCGGAACGCGCGCGGGCATTACGGCGTTGCAGATGGACATCAAGGTGTTGAACGTGACGATCGCGATGATGCGCGAGGCGTTAGCTCAGGCCAAGAAGGCACGACTTGAGATTCTTGACATCATGGAAAAGACGCTGAGCACGCACAACACGCAGATTTCCGCGTATGCTCCGCGTTTGTACAAGTTGCAGATTCCGACGGACAAGATCCGCGATTTGATCGGACCGGGCGGCAAGAAGATCAAGTCGATCATCGAAGCCACCGGCGTGAAGATCGACGTGATGGAAGACGGTACGGTGCACATCTTCTCGACCAGCGGCGCGGGCGGAGATCAGGCGCTGCAGATGGTGCGTGATGTCACGGCGTCGGCGGAGATCGGCAAGACGTATCTGGGCAAGGTCGTGCGGCTGGCGGAGTTTGGCGCGTTCGTTGAACTCTTCCCGGGCACGGACGGTTTGCTGCACATCAGCGAAATTTCGGAACATCGGATTCGCGATGTGCGCGACGAACTGAAACTCGGCGACCAGGTGCTGGTCAAGGTGCTGTCGATTGAAGGCAACAAGGTTCGCTTGTCGCGCAAGGCGTTGATTAAGGAAGCGCGCGAGAAGGCGGCAAAGGCGAGTGGCGGCGGGGCTGCGCCGGCTCCGGCACCGACTTCGAACCCGACCGAGGAAGATTCCCAGTAGTCTAACTAGCTCTGAGTGAGGCTCGAAGGCCCGGCGGAAACGCCGGGCCTTTTTGTTTGTGGATTCAGCTGACGAGGATAGAATCCGGTGCGATGGCTATCACAGCGCAACCCTGCGAGCTGGAGTCGATTTTGCCGCTGCGAGATATGTACCGGCTCGAGATGAGCTGTCAGGTGATTCACGACTCCATTCATTCGCGCTCGGGTTGGACTCAGGAGTATTCGCTGCGGATCGATGGGAAACAGGTCGGGTATGCCTCGGTGGCGATCGCCGGGCCGTGGACGAAGGCACCCGCGTTGTACGAGTTTTTTGTTGCGGGTCCTTACCGTTTGAAACTCTTTGAGTTGTTTGGCGCACTGCGGAAAGCTTGTGGCGCGTTGCGGATGGAAATTCAGAGCAATGATGTACTTACAAACGCAATGTTTCACACTTATGCGATCAACATCGAGGCGGACTCGGTTTTGTTTAAGGACGATGTGACTACGGATCTCGCTCCTCGCGGCGCGACGTTTCGTACGGCGACCGAGGCGGACGGGCTCGATATTTCTTCCGGGCAATTGCCGTGGCACGGCGTGGTTGAGTTGGAAGGCTCCGTCGCCGCGACCGGCGGGATTCTGTTTCACTACAATCGGCCGTACGGCGACATTTATATGGACGTTCGCGGGGAGTTTCGGCGACGTGGGCTCGGCGCGTTCATCGTTCAGGAATTGAAGCGGGTTTGCTACGAGGGCGGTTTTAAACCCGGCGCGCGGTGCCGACCGACCAATGTGCCGTCGCAGCGAACTTTGCAGCGCGCCGGTTTCGTTCCGTATGCACACATCCTCGTCGGCGATCTCCCGCAAGCAGCGAACGAGTAGCCCGCGTCCGACAAAAAAGCCCTCGCGTTCGCGAGGGCTTTTGAAATCTAGATTCGAAGGCGTGTCTTAATTCTTGCCAGCCGCCGCGGCAGCGACTCTTTTCTTGCAGTAGACCGCATCGAGCGCGCCCCAGAGCGAATTCAATGCGTCTTGGGCGGTCGCCACGATTTCGTCTTCGTTCGAATCGTCGGCATGCTCTTCCAGCCAGGCTCGCCACGCGGCGCGGTGGGCTTTGTCGGCTTCTTCGTGCACCGAAAAATAAGCCAGCGCTTCGGGTTGATCGATTCCGTAAAACTTCTTCAATCCATCAATCTTCGTCGCGGAAATCTCGGGCACTTGGGATTCGTAGGCGTAAAGCGCGGCGACGGCTTCCGCTATTGGACGGTCGCCACAGATTTCACGGAAGGTCGATACGACCGCTTGCGTACCCGGCAGAGCTGGGCAGCAGCCAATGTCTTCCTGCGCGACTCCGACAGCGGCGGCAAAATCGCGCCAGAGCTGCGGATGCGGGCCTTCGGGATTTTCTTCTTCCGCAAGATTTTCGAGGACGACCGTGCGCAGGGGGCCTTCGGCGCGCGCGGCGAGAACGCGGAGATGTTTGGGGAATGCTTCGACGTGGCGGTAATACTGCGAGGCGTATAGCTGGAGGGATTCGCGGTTGAGCTTGCCCGCCTGCCAATCCTGGTAGAACGGGTGATTCAGCAAATTTTTCTCGGCGATTGCGGCATCGAGTCGATCCAGCAAATGGGTCTGCGCCATAGGTGACCTCCACAGCGACGGAACGGTTCGAAATGCACGATTCCGTCTGATTTTTCCGAGGCGCAGATTGTAACAGCATTGGAGAAAAAACGTGAATAGGGGAACGCCCTGAGAAGGCGGTCTTGGGGCTTCAATTAAGACGGGGCGTACTAGTCCTAGTCTTTCTCTTGAACGCGCTCGATGGTGGCGCCGACAGCTTTCAGCTTTTCGACGATGCGCTCGTAGCCGCGATCGATGTGATAGACGCGGTCGATGGTGGTTTGGCCGCTGGCGACCAGTCCGGCGAGCACTAAGCCGGCGCTGGCGCGGAGGTCGGAGGCCTGCACGGTCGTGCCGGACAATTTTGCCGGGCCGCGGACCACGGCTTTGCGACCGTCGATGGCGATGTTGGCGCCCATGCGTACCATTTCGCTGGCGTGGAGGAAGCGATTTTCGAAAATGGTTTCGGTCACGACCGACGCGCCGTGAGCCTGCGTCGTCAGCGCCATGTATTGCGCCTGCATGTCGGTGGCGAATCCGGGATATTCCTCGGTGGTCATATCGGCGCCGACCAGCTTTTCGGCCGGGCGAACGCGGAGTGAAGTCTTGCCGATCGTGTCGATGCGAACGCCGGTCTGCTGCATCTTCGCGATCACGGCGCCGAGATGTTCTGGCGCGCAATTTTCGATGGTGAGGTCGCCGCCGGTGATGGCGCCGGCGACGAGGAACGTGCCGGCCTCGATGCGGTCGGGAATGACGGAGTGCTCGCAGCCGTGCAATTTTTGGACGCCTTGAATGCGCAACGTGGAAGTGTCGTCGCCGGAAATTTGGGCGCCCATTTTTCGCAGCATGATGACGAGATCGGTGATCTCCGGCTCGCGCGCGGCGTTTTCGAGAACGGTTTCGCCTTCGGCGAGGGCTGCGGCCATCAAAATGTTTTCGGTGCCGGTCACCGTGATCTTTTCGAAGACGATGTGAGCGCCTTTGAGTTTTCCTTTTCCGGGCGCCATCGCCTGAATGTATCCGTCGGCCATGGTGATCTGCGCACCCATTTTTTCGAGCGCCGTAAGGTGCAGGTCCACGGGACGCGCGCCGATCGAACATCCGCCGGGCAGCGAAACGTGGGCGACGCCTGCGCGGGCGATCGCGGGGCCGAGCGTCAGAATTGAAGCGCGCATTGTTTTTACGAGTTCATACGGGGCGATCGCGTCGTTGAGCGTCACCGCTTCGATGACGTAGTCGCTCGATGGAATTTCGGTGACCGACACTTTTGCCGACATGAACGCGAGCAGCTTGCTCATCGTGATCAGGTCGCGCACTTTCGGGATGTTGTGAAGCGTGACTTTCTCCGCGGTTAGTAGAGACGCCGCCATGACCGGGAGCGCCGAATTTTTCGCGCCGCTGATTGGCACCGTGCCGTGCAGGGGCTTTCCGCCTTTAATCAGGAACTTGTCCATGCGCTCTTACTCCCCCAAAGCCTTTCGCAAATTGCCGCCAGCCACAGCCAGCCGAGCTCGTGCTGCGCGAGCCTCGGTGCCTGTCTTTAACATCGTCAGCGCCACGCGTAGATCGTGTTTCGATTGACGCAGTGCGTGTTCGACCGCCGACACTTGCGCGCCGCTCGCTTCCGCTAGGATGCGCGTGCCGCGCTGCAAAAGCTTTTCGTTCGTCAACGTCAGGTCGATCATCAGGTTGTCGTAGACATGCCCGAGCCTCACCATCGAG
The DNA here is from genome assembly GCA_963850795.1 of uncultured Acidobacteriota bacterium. Lineage (GTDB taxonomy): Bacteria > Acidobacteriota > Terriglobia > Acidiferrales > UBA7541 > Acidiferrum. Next base: position 42,959 of record CAWKNS010000007.1, read on the forward strand.
GCGGTGGAGAGCATGTTCAATACCAGTTTCTGCGACGTGCCGGCTTTCATGCGCGTCGAGCCGGCCACGACTTCGGGGCCGACTTCGACCGAAATCGCGATCTTGGCGTGCTTGGCGAGCGGCGAATTCCGGTTGGCGGTTACGGCGATCGTCGTGGCTCCTAGTTTCCGCGCGAATTGAAGCGCGCTCAGAACGTATGGCGTCGTGCCGCTTGCTGCGATTCCGACCACAACGTCTTTCCGCGATAGTTTCTTCGCCTTCAAGTCGCGAACGCCGTTTGCCTCCGAATCTTCCGCGCCTTCGACTGCGCCGGTCACAGCTTTGCGTCCCCCGGCGATCAATCCCTGAACTACGTTGCGCGAAACGCCGTAGGTCGGCGGAACTTCGGATGCATCCAGAATCGCTAGCCGTCCGCTTGTTCCGGCGCCGACATAGAGCAATCGTCCGCCGTTTCGAATCGTGGCGACGATTGCGTCCACCGCTTTTGTGATCGCTCGGAATTTCGCGACCGACGGCGGCCGCCACCTTCTGGTCTTCGCGATTGATGACCCGAAGGATGGCTTCCGTTCCCATCCGATCCAGGCCGCGCGAGGCCGGATTGCGGTGTTCGGTTCTTCGACGGTCCTGAGCCATGCGGGGCATCCGAGAATTATATCGTCCGATAAGAATGGAGTCCCGCCACGCCGCCAAAACAGCATGGGGAGTGCCGCGAAACGTTAACGGTTAACGAGTTGGAACAGGGGCGTCGCCGAAACCGAAGCCCTGCATGACCGCGTCGTGCAAGGCGACCCGCACCTTGGCAATTTTCATGTTTTCGCGCGTGGGGTTCACGCGGTTGGTCAGGAATACGACGAAGATCTGGCGCTCCTGATCGATCCAGATGGAAGTGCCGGTGAAGCCGGTGTGGCCGAAGGTGCGCTTGGAGAAGTAATGTCCGCTCGAGCCGCCTTCGGTTGGGACGGCCCAGCCGAGGGTGCGGGTCCCATTCGAAAGCTGCTGGGGCACGGTGAATTCGGCGATGGTGGCGCGCTTCAGGATGCGGTTGTGGGCGTAGACGCCGCCGTTGAGAAGCATCTGGCAAAAGGCTGCGAGGTCGGGGGCGGTGGCGAAAACTCCCGCGTGGCCCGAGACGCCGCCGATGCTGTAGGCGTTTTCGTCGTGGACTTCGCCTTGCACGAGGCGATGGCGCAGATTGTTGTCGATCTCGGTTGGCGCGATCCAGGGCCAGAGGGTCTTCGGCGGACGGTACATCGTGTCCTTCATGCCGAGCGGGCCGAAGATGTAAGTTTTTGCGAGTTCGTCGAGTGGGCGGCCGGTGAGGCGCTCGATGATTTCGGCGGTGAGGATGATGCCGAGGTCGGAGTAGACCTCTTTGGTGCCGGGCTCGTAGTCGAGCGGCTCGATGAAAATGCGGCGGAGCGTTTCCTGCTTGCTAGTGGAGGTGCGCCAGTATTCCTTGAATGGCGGCAGGCCCGAGGTGTGCGTCATGAGGTGGCGCACGGTGACGCGATGACGCCACTCGATATCTTTGGCGTTGGGATCGGCGGCCCACTCGGGGAGGTAGCGTTCGACTTTGGCGTCGAGATCGAGGCCAACGGGGAAGTCGCCTTCGACTAATTTTGCGACGAGCGTTGTCGTGACGACGACTTTTGTGAGCGAGGCAATGTCATACATCGTTCGAACGTCGACGGCTGGGGAGTTTGCGTCGTAGCTCAAATTGCCGAAGGCGTGAATCGCGACTTTGTCTTTGTTTCCGACGGCGAGGGTTGCGCCGGGGAAGGCTTTGTCGATGATGGCGTTTTCGACGACGGTGTACGCGGGGCGCAATAGCGCTTCGCCGCGAACGTCAGTCTTTTCGAGCGTCATGGGGTTCGGCGCGACTTCAACGCCGAAGCCGGCTTTCATGTCCACGCCGGGGATGGTGACGGGGAGCTTGCCCTTGATTGGGATTTCGCCAAACATCGCACGGGCCATCGAAATTTGCGCTACGTCGCTGATGCCGAATGCTGAGAGCCATGTTTGGGCGAGCGGAAAACGCTCGATCAAATATGGGCTGCCAAAGCCGAGTGTGATGACGGGCTTGCCGGATTTGTAAAGCTGATCGGCGACGGCTTGCTGTTCGGCGGGAACGTCCACGTTGCCCTTGCGATCGCTGACGCGGACGAAGAGGGCGAGGATTGCGGTGTCGTAGGTGCCGGGATCGGGCAGTTTGAGTGTGCTGGCGTTGATGAAGCGAGTGTCGGCGCGGAGCGTGGTGACGCTGTCGAAGCGGGATTTCAGTTCGCGCTCGAGATCTTCGCCGGGGTACGGCTCGGGGTCAGCGTAGAAGGCGAGCAGAAGCGCGCGGTTTGGTTTCGTGCCGTCGATCGGCAGCACCTTTGGTGTGTCGCGCAGCAGCGTGATGCCGCGATCGGAAATGTCTTGCGCTTCTTTTTGCCACGCGACGCTGCCGAGCTTTTGATTGATCGCGTTGATGTCGACGATGCGGGTTTTGTCGATACCAAGCATCGCTTTGGCTTCGAGGATGCGGCGGACGGAAGCGTCGAGGCGTTCGATCGAGATGCGACCGGAGCGGACGGCGCCTTGCAAACCTTCGAATGCGGCGTCGGGCACTGGCGGCATCAGCAGCGCATCGGCTCCAGCGAGGACCGCTCGGACGGCAGCTTCGCCCGGTGCGTAGCGCACTGTGATTCCGCCCATGTCCATCGCGTCGGTGACGACCAAGCCTTGGAAATGCAATTCGTCGCGCAGCACGCCGGTGAGAATGTTGTGGGAGAGCGTCGCGGGTGTGTTTGTGTCGGACTCGAATGCAGGTACTGCGAGATGGCCGGTCATGATGCTTCCGGTCCCAGCGGCGACCGCGGCGCGGAAGGGAACGAGTTCAAGGCTTTCCAGCCGCTCGCGACTCGCAGGAATCACGGGCAGATCGATATGAGAATCGGCAGCGGTGTCTCCGTGCCCCGGGAAATGCTTTGCGGTCGCCAGGCCCCCGTTTTCTTCGACGCCTTTTACGAATTGGGTGACGAACTCGGCGACTTTATGCGGATCCTCGCCGAAAGAGCGCGTGTTGATAATCGGATTGCCTGGGTTGTTGTTGACGTCGGAAACCGGCGCGTAAATCCATTGAATGCCGACGGCACGTGCTTCCAGTGCGGTGATCTTGCCCATCGTGTATGCGTCGGCGGGAGTGCCAGCGGCTGCGAGAGCCATGGCGGTCGGGAATGACGTGCCGTCATCGAGGCGCATGCCGGTGCCGCGTTCGAAATCGGCGCCGATCAGGAGTGGGAGCTTGGCTTTTGATTGCAACTGATTGTTGAGCACTGCCGTGGCGTACGCCTGGCTCTTCTCGATGCCCATCGGCGTGATGTGGGTGACGTTGATGAAGCCGCCGCAATGGAGGTCGACGACATCGTGCACAATCTTCGCGTAGGTCGCGGAATCGGTCGGCGTCAGCTCGCCGTGATACGTGGTGAAGAGAAGCTGGCCGATCTTTTCATCGACGCTCATTTTTTGGAGCGTAGCGTCAGCCCACTTGCTCGCGTCGCGCGCGCGACGTGATGCCGTCGCGCTGTTCGCGGCGTCCTTCTGAGCGGAAGTGGTGTCAGGAACTTTTGCGGATGTATGAGCCATAAAGACGATCAACGCGGCGGGAAGCAAAAACAGAACGCCTATCCTGCGTCCTTTCATCAGTTAACGAGCCCCCAAGGCACAACCCGAGACAGAGTTTGTATATAGCACACGGGCATAGAGCGAACAACGCGCGTTGCGGCGGTGCGTTCCACAATAATATTGTTGCTTGGGGCGCGTCGATAGCACGACGCGAGGCTCGCCGTTCGATGTACTCTGGACAGATTGATGACTCGCTACTTTTTGTTTGTGACTCGCGCCACGTATGTGTTGATGTGCATGACGCTCGCCGTTGTCGCTGTTCCTCGCGCAGCCGCGGCGTCTTCCGCTTCCCAACCCGCGCAGAAAACATCCCGTTCATCCCAACGAACCGCCGTGAAGCGCTCCACGGGGCGGCCCGGCCGCGTACAGCTCGGCATCGACGTCCTTGAATCCGAAAAGTTTGCGCCGCTGCGCGGCAAGCGCATCGGTCTCATTACGAATCACACCGGTCAGGACGCGCTCGGCCGCAGCACGGTCGATCAGCTTTCTCGGGCTCCCGGGGTGCAGCTCGTTGCGCTGTTCAGTCCTGAGCATGGCTTGGCGGGGCGCAAGGATGAAGAGAATCTTGCATCAGGTAAGGATGCGGCGACCGGGCTGCCTGTTTACAGCCTCTACGGCGAGACGCGGCGGCCCACCGACGACATGCTCAAGGGAATCGACGCGCTCGTTTTCGATGTGCAGGACGCGGGCGTGCGCTTTTACACGTACACGACCACGATGGCGTACTGCATGGAGGAGGCGGCGAAGCACAAGATTGCTTTCTACGTTCTCGATCGGCCCAATCCGCTTGGCGGCGAAATCATCGAGGGGCCGACGGTTGACGCCGACAAGACTGCGTTTGTCGCCTACTATCCGATTCCGATTCGGTACGGGCTCACGATTGGCGAGCTTGCCGAATTCTTCAATCACGAAAATCATATCGATTGCGATTTGCACGTGATCGAGATGAAGAACTGGCATCGCAATTATTTTTTTGAGAGCACGGGGATACGCTGGACGCCGCCGTCACCAAATTTGCGGACGTTGAAGGGATCGATTGTCTATCCGGGGCTGGAGATTTTGCAGAATGCGGGCGTGTCGGTTGGGCGAGGCACGGAAACGCCGTTCGAAGAATTTGGGGCGCCGTGGATTGTTGGCGCCGACGTCGCCGCTGATCTCAACGAACTGCATCTTCCCGGGCTGCGCTTCAGCGATCAGCCGTTTATCCCGGTGTCTGGATTGTATGGGGGGCGGCGGTGCGGGGGAGTTGGCGTTCGCGTCACCGATCGTGCGGCCGTACGCAGCGTTCGCATGGGCATCGAGATCGCGACGATTCTGAAGAAACGCTATCCAAAAGATTTCGATCCATCGAAATTGATCACGCTGATTGGCAATCAGGAGACGATCGATATGCTTGTGAAAGGTGACTCGCCCGACGCGATCGTCAACAGTTGGGCCGCCGAGCCTCGCCGCGTTCGACGCCACGCGCCGCAAATATTTCATCTACAAATAGTTTGTAGGCTACGCTTTCTCGCGATTTCGATTGCGCGCTCTGTGCTAAAGTTCCTCCGTCATGCGCATTGTCTCGCTTCTCCCATCCGCTACCGAAATACTTTTCGCGCTCGGACTCGGTGACAACGTCGTCGGCGTAAGCCACGAGTGCGACTTCCCGCCGGCCGCTCGCACGAAACAAGTTGTCATTCAATCGCGCGTAAAAAAGGACGCGCCCGCTGCGGAAATCGACGCGCAAGTGCGCGACTTCGTTTCTCGTGGCGAGAGTCTTTATGCGGTGGACGCCGATCTTCTCGAAAATTTGAAGCCCGATCTGATCCTCACGCAGGATCTTTGTCATGTGTGCGCGGCTTCACCGGACGATTTGGCCACGGCGCTTTCGCGTTTCGTCTATCCGCCCGAAGTTTTGACGCTTAATCCGCTCGATCTCGGCGATGTTTGGCGCGACATTCTTTGGGTCGGTGAGGAAACCGGGCGACTCGAAGAAGCTGAGGATTTGCTCGAAAAAATCGGCGGCCAGCTTGAATCCGTCGAACGCGCCGTGGCGAAAATTGAGCATCATCCGCGGGTCGCGTTTCTCGAATGGCTCGATCCATTTTACGTTGGCGGGCATTGGGTGCCCGAAATGATCGAGCGTGCTGGCGGAGTCGATTTCTTCGGCCTTCCGCGCAAGCCGACTTTCCGCGTCAGCCTGCAAGACATCGTGGAATCGATTCCCGACGTGATTCTCGTCTCGCCCTGCGGCTACAGCGCCGAGCAGGCGCGCGACGAATATCGCAACATGCCGTTTCCGGAGCAGTGGAGCGCCACGCCGGCGGTTCGCAACAATCGTGTTTACGCGCTGGAAGCCAACGGATATTTCTCGCGGCCCGGTCCGCGGCTCGCCACGGGCATCGAAATTCTAGCCAAGGCGCTGCATCCAATGCTGACTGTCAGCGCGGAAGCCGAGCGGGCGATCTTGCCGCTCGCGATCGGCGCGTCGAACTCGAACGCTCCTGGTGCGACGGCGCGCGCCGCGTCGAGCTAGATTCGAAATCGCCGATCCAAAATTTAGTTTGAGCCCATGGAGGGAAATCTAGATGCTACGCCGAACGTTTGTCGCCAACTCGCTGGTCGCCGCCGCATTAAGCGCGGCGTCCGCTCCCGATTCGAAAGCTGGCTCCGCGGGCAAACCAAATTCGGCGACGCATCTAACCCGGCGATGACTCCACAAGCAAGCGCAACCTCCGCCGGCAAACAGCGGCTCTACTACGAACTCCGCCGCTACCAGCTCGTCAACGGGCCGCAGAAAAAAATCTGCGATGCGTTTTTTCAAAATGCGCTGATCCCCGCAGCCAATCGCGCTGGGCATCACTCCGGTCGGCGTGTTCAATCTCACTGATCGGGTCCGGCACTCCCGCGATGTACGTGTTGTTGCCCAGCGCGTCGCTCGACGCGCTCGTCAATCTCGAAGCGCATCTTGCCAACGATGCGCAATATATGTCGGCCGGCGCGCCATTTCTCAGCGCACCCGCCGTTGCGCCTGCGTATCAACGCATCGAAAGCCAGCTCATGATTGCGTTCGAAAAGATTCCGGGAGTGACGCTGCCTGCGGCGACGGCGACGAACGCGGCGCGCGTGTTCGAATTGCGAACGTATGAGAGTTCAGGCGAGTCGACGCACAACCGCAAGGTGGAGATGATGCAGTCGGGTGAAGAGTTGGTGTTCGCGAAGGCCGGATTTACGCAGGTGTTTTATGGCGACACGCTGATTGGGCCGCGCATTCCCAATCTTACGTATATGTTGAGTTTCGAAAGCCTCGCGGCGCGCGATCAGCACTGGACAGCGTTTGCGACCAGTCCGGAGTGGAAGGCGATGCTGACCAACCCACGCTATGCGGACGAAGAGATCGTTTCGAACATCAGCAATTTTATTTTGACGCCGGCGACGTATTCGCAAATTTAAGCGGAAGCGGGTTGCGTTTGCGTGCGTGCTTTCCAATAACGATAAAACGGAACGCCAGCCAAAATCAGGAGCAATCCGATCGACGAGCGGCCTGGACGCTCGAGCCAGATGTTGATGGTGAGCGCCAGCGCGCCGGCCACGAATAATCCGGGGATCCACGGATAGCCCCAGCAGCGATAGGGGCGCGGGGTAGTTTGGTTCGGTTTTGCGCATTCGAAACAATGCGACCACTGCGAGGCCGTAGAAAATCCATCCGGCGAAAATGAAGAGGCTCGTCAGCTCTTCGAATGTTCCTGTGAGCGCCATCAAACTTGCCAGCACGCACTGAAAAATCAGCGCGCGGCCCGGCGTGCGATATTTCGTGTTCACGCCGTCAGCGACTTTGAAAAATAATCCGTCGCGCGCCATCGCGTAGGTGGGCCGAGCGCCGCTCAGCACCGAAGAGTTCATCGAGCCGAGCGCCGAAATCACCATCGCGATCGTGATCCACGCCGCCGCGCCTCGGCCGGCTACGTGCTCGACGACATCGGATGCGATGTGCGGCGAGGTTGCGACAGCTGCGAACGGCAGCACCTTTAGGCATGCTGCGCTGAAGAGAAAATAAATCAGCGCCACGACTGCGACTCCGCCCACGAGCGCACGGGGAAAATTTCGTGATGGATTTTCGACTTCGGAGCCGACGAGATTTAGATCTTCCCAGCCGTCGTAAGCCCAGAGTGCTGCCGCAAGCGCTGCTAGGAATGCGCTGAAGACGCCGCCGGTCAGCGCGCTCGGCCAGATCGGATCGGGCGCCGTACCCGCCGCAGCGTGCGGGGCGAAAAACGCGACGCCAATCACAATCGCCACTGACGTGATCTTGATCGCCGTCAGGAAACACCTGGACCGCGCCGCCCAGTCGCACGCCGAGATAATTCACGCCCGTCATTCCGACAATCCAGAACACCGCGAGCGGCTGCGCCCACGTGAAGACGAAATCGTAGGGCGCGATCCAATGCGTCAGTCCGGGCACCGCGATGTGCAAGGTGAAAATCGGCGCGCCGATCGCCGGCACAGAAATCCCAAGAATCGCACAAGCCCTGCGCCAATCGACGACAAAGACGACGGCCGGCCTACGATCGAGTGCATCCAGCCAAACAAAAATCCCCACAGCGGACCGAATCCGCGGCGCAAATATGCGTATTCGCCGCCGGCTTCCGGAATCATCGCGCCCAATTCCGCGAATGCCAGCGCACCAAACAGCGACAGCACTCCGCCCACAATCCACGCCGCAAACACGACGGAAACGAATCGACCTTCGCGCGCCATCTCTGCCGGCTTCAGAAAAATTCCGGTTCCAATCATCGTGCCGACAACAATTGCCGCGGAAGCCCATGCTCCAAGCCCGCGCACTAGTTCAATTCGATTTTCTGTCGCCGTCGTCGCCACTCAGATCACTCCGTCGCCATCGCGCTGCCGCCGATCACCCGGCTCACCGCCGCACCTACAACAAACGTCACAATCGAGCCGATCATCACGTACCAACTAAACGCCACCGGCGTAAATTTGAACACGTACAAAATCACGGCTAGCCCAAAAAACATTCCTACCAACGCGCCGGTAGCATTCGCACGCCGGTCGATCGTCCCCAGCAAAAACAATCCCAGCAAACTCGCCAGCGGCAGCGCCACTACCGTCAATCCCGCTTCGAGCAGCGGCCCCCACTTCACCAGCCCGAATCCCATCAACACTAGTCCCCACGCCAGCGTCATTGCGCGCGAAATTTTCACAAAGCTCGTCGTGTCCGTCGCCTGTCCGCGCAGGCGCGAAAAATCCAGAATGCTCGACGCCGCCAGCGAATTCAGCGAGCCGCTCGCGTTCGACATCGCTACCGCGATGATCGACGCCAGCAGCAATCCCGCAAGCCCGACCGGCATTTCGCGCACCAGATACGTCGGCAAGATTCGATCCAGGCGTTCGCCCGGCGCGAGCAATGGCGTGTGCTGCGCGAACACGAACAACAACACGCCGATCAGCAAAAATACGGTGAACTGCACGATCACAATCACGCCGCTCGCGACCAGCGCGCGCCCCGCGTCGCGTTGATTTCGCGCCGCCAGCAATCGCTGGACGATGGTCTGGTCGGTGCCGTGGCTGGCCATGGTCAAGAATGCGCCGCCGATCACGCCGGACCAAAACGTATATTTCGTCGCCCAATGAAACGAAAAATCGAATACTTGCAGCTTGTGTCCGGCGGCCGCGGCAACCTGCGTCACTTCACTCCAACCGCCCGGCACGCGATGCAGCAAAAGCCACAGCGTCACGCCGCTTCCCGCCAGGTAGAGCAAAAATTGCGCGACGTCGGTCCAGATCACCGCTTTCATTCCGCCTTCGAGCGTGTAGATGATGGTCAGCGCGATCACGACCATCACGGCCAACTTTTCCGAAGTCCCCAGCACCACGCTGACGACCAGCGCGATCGCGGCCACGCGCACGCCTTCCGCGATCGCCCGCGTCACCAGAAATGTCGTCGCCGCCACAGCGCGCGTCCGCGCGCCAAATCTTTTTTCGATCAGGGCATACGCCGTGAAAAATTCGCCGCGAAAATATCCCGGCAGTAACAGCAACACGATCAAAATGCGCCCGATCAAGTATCCGAACACGAGCTGCAGAAACGTCATGTTGCCGCCGTACGAAATCGCCGGCGTGCCGATAATCGTCAGCGTGGACGTTTCCGTCGCCACAATCGAAAAGGCCAGCGCCCACCACGGCGCCGTCCGACCGCCTAAAAAATAATCCTTGGCGTCTTGGGATCCGCGGCGGAAATAGACACCGAGCGCCGTTACGCCTAGCAGGTAGGCAATCACAATGCCCAGATCAATCGGATGAATTCGCATCGCGCGCGATTATAAGGGCGAATGTCGGCAAATCGCTGTCGAAATCGTCGCTCTCAGCTCAGTTTTGCGACGAACGTATAGGGCTAGTCTTGTGGCATCTAAACCCGCACCCTTTCAAAGCGAAGGGTGCGGCACCCAACCTCCGTCAAGTCACATTCCGCCCACTCCAATCGGCACAATTCGAATCAAATCGCATATCCTCGATCCCATGCACTATGTTCTGGGCTTTGATGGTGGCGGGACCAAAACCGAATGTCGTCCTCCTCGATTCCCAGCGGCAGGTTCGCGCCACAACGCGTTCCGGCGCCGTCCAACCCGTTTCGTATCGGTCACGAAGCGGCGACTGCTGCGCTCACCGAGGCCGCGCAATCCGCTGCGCGCGAAGCTGGCATCGAGATTCGCCAAATCTCCGCGATTTGCGCAGGACTCGCCGGAGTCGGCAGCGCTCAATCGCACGAAGAAATGCAGCGGCACATCGCCAACGCGTTTCCCGAACGCAAAGCTCCGCCTGATCACCGATCTCGAACTTTCGCTCGCATCCATCGCCCAACCTGAAGCAATTGTTCTCGTTGCCGGCACCGGATCCTCCGCTCTGGGCCGCGACGCGCAAGGCCACACCGCCCGCGCGGGCGGACACGGTCCGCTCCTCAGCGACCAGGGCAGCGCGTACGATGTCGGCCGTCTGGCCGTCGCCGCCGCCGTCCGTGAACGCGACCGCACCGGCTCCGACTCCGCGATCGGCTCAGAAATCCTCCGCCACCTCAAATTTTCGAATTGGACAGAACTTCGCGATCGCTCGCGCACCGCCGCCGACGAAGTTTTTCCACGTGTTTTTCCTGTCGTGGCTAAAGCTGCCGAAGCAGGCGACGCCCACGCCCAAATTCTTCTCCGAAACGCTGCGCAAGAAATAACACTTCTCGCCGTTGCGCTCATCGATCGCCTCAAGCTCCGCGACTCCGCCGTCTACATCGCGAAAACCGGCGGCATGGTCAGCTCTTCAAAGTTCTTCGATACTCAACTCGACGCCGAACTCAAGAAAATCGTTCCGCACGGCACCATCGGCCTCTTACCGATCCCTCCAGCCGAAGCCGCCGCGCATCTCGCGCTCGAATTGATTTCCACAAACGTGACGTCAACAGCAACCGGCCCGCACGCAGCAGGGAAGTAGCATGACGACCACCGAACCGACCGCCGAAAGAAAGCAAGCCCTCACCGCAACCGGTGACGATCTCGCAACTCTCATCCATCACCACGCGACCGACGTCCTGCTCGCTCTCCTCGACAATCCCGCGCTCGACGAAACGCAACTCTGCCTCTTGCTGGATCGCAAAGACCTGCCAACAGAAGTCCTCGAAGAAGTAGCCGCTCGCAAAAATCTTCTGAAAAATTACCGCGTCAAGCGCGCGCTGGCATTCCATCCGCACACACCACGCCTGAACAGCGTCCGTCTCATCAAAGAGCTCTACTTGATGGATCTCGCCCAACTCGCTCTGTCAGTTGGCGCGCTGCCCGAACTCAAGCGCATGGCCGAAGAGCAACTCCTTGCGCGCCTCGCACAACTTCCGCTCGGCCAAAAAATCACACTCGCTCGCCGTGGCCCCGGCAGAGTCGCCGGCGCACTCCTCGCCGAAGGGCACCCTCAAATTCTCTCCGTCGTCCTCGACAACGCCTACCTTACTGAAGCGCAGGTTCTGAAGGCCTTGGCGCGCGAAAAGCTGCCGCCGGCGTTACGCGACGCCATAGCCCAACATCGCCGCTGGTCCTGCGTCTACAATGTGCGCCTCGCGCTGATTCGAACTCCGGGCACCACCCTTGCCACCATCCTCGCGTTCCTGCCCGACATCCACGCCTCCGACCTCCGCGACCTCAGCGCCCCCGGCATCATTCCCGAATCCGCTCCGCGAATACCTCCGGTCCGAACTCGACCGCCGCTCCTCGACTTAGTCGGCCAGCGTCGCGAAGAAGCGCGGCACATGCCGAGGGCACACAGTCAGGGTCCTCTCCTCTACCTGCACGCTACGTAATCGCCTCTCCACCCGTGGTCGGAACGCCACGCAAACTCCAAAAGATTATTCCCGCGTCCAAATGAGAGGCGTATGCTACGCCACATTAAGCAAGGGTCGGAGCTGAGCAGTCCGCAACCCAATGATTCGGGTTCGCAAGAGGGGGCGAACGGCCAAGTCATGAGCGGTGGAGACCATCCACGAAGGTCGGAGCGCCGTTGGGCTCCGCGTTACGACTACCGCACCGATCTCGAGATCGAGTGGGGTTCTGCCGTCCTGCGCGCACGCACGCGCGATATCAGCTCCAACGGCATGTTTATCGAGTCCACCGATCCGCTCTGGGTCGGAGCCGGCTTTACCGCTCACATCGGGGCGGATCGCCCCGTAAAGGTCGATTGCTTCGTCAAGCGCGTGGAACCCGGGCTGGGCATGGGCGTCTCCGTGAATGTCCCCGAGGAACACCGGCAACGCTTCCAGGATCTACTCTCGCAAGTTTCAACAAAACGCGGTTGAAGCGTTTTAAAGGCGGCGCGTAACGCGCCATTGTCACCAGTCACTTGCTAATTAGCCTTCCGCCAGCTATTTTGACCAATCACATCTAACTCTTAACGATGACCCGTTGCCTGGACTGCGGTTCCGAACGAACCACCGATCAATGCCCCTCGTGTGGCCTTACCTCTGCCGCAGCGGAGGTTATGTTCCGTCGCCGTCTGGTCTTCCGCACGGCGATCTTTTTGCTCGGCTCGCTTGCGTTTCCCTATGTCAGCCAGATTTTTCCGCCGCTCGACATCGACCTGATGCTCATTTTCTTCGGGATAATTTTCTTCACCGCGCTGTTTCTCGCGGTCATCCTTGAGCAGCGTGCCCGCAATCGCAAAGAAATCGAAGTCCTGAAGCGCATCTACATGGGCTTCATCCCGCTGCCGTGGATTCTCGCCGCGACGCTGTTCGTGAACGGGCGGCTCGACAACGCCAAAAACATCACTTACCACCCAACGGCAGTGGTGGGACGCTTCAATATGAAGGGATTGGTGCGCGGCACGCGGCGGCTATCGGTGCGGGGTTGGAGGGTGGGACAGTCCTACGAACGACTCGCCGTCGATATGGACGATTTCGACCGATTTCAGATCGGCGATTTGGTCGAAGTCGCCGTCGAGCCCGGCGCGCTTGGCATACCCTGGTACTACGGCATCTACCGGCGCTAGAAATTTCTTCCTTCCGAATCTTTACGTCGATGGGTGGTCATCGCGTCTTTACTTCTGCCGCTCAGTACATCGGCTTTCCGTTGATGAGCAGCGGCAACTGAATATCCAGGAAGTTTCCGTTCTTGCCGAACCGAAACATGATCCTTTTCATCGGGCCGACATCGCGAACCTTCCACTCCGACGTCTCAACCGGATCCGATGGCAAATCCGACGGCGACCACTCCACACTGTTGTCGCCCTGCACTTTTACTTTCTGCGGATCGAGTTCATAGACTTCTTGGTCTTGCACATTCAAAAATAAATAGCGTCGCCAAAGCCGAATCAGCAGCAGGCCTTTCTTTTCGCCGTGGTACATATTCCACGAAGCCGGCGCATCGTCGTTGTACCGCACAATCGCAAAATCCACGGTCTTCCAGCTCAACTTCTCGCCTGATGCCGCAGCGCTCTTTGCTTGCGCCGAGTGTGGCGCGTTTGCGGCTGCGAGGTAATTGCCGCCCAAAAGAAAGGCCAATGCAAACGCTAGCTTGCCTAGAAAATTGATTCGATTTGCGGCGCTTGTCTTCATCAATAAATCTCTCGGTTCCAGTTTACTCGGGGATGCGCGATCTATGTGGGTCTTCTGCGGTTTGCGTAGATGGCTTTGACGATGCTTTGGGGCGGGGTGATTTCGGGGATGCGGTTGGCGATGGCCAGGGCGTGCGAGTTTATGATGGCGGCGCGGACTAGGCCTTTTAGGTAGGAGCCGGCGAGATCGGATTTTTCGTGGATGGTGGCGTGGCGGACCTGGCTGCCTTTGCCTTGGAGGATTTTTTGTGGGTCGTCGAGATCGGCGCCACGGTTGAAGCCGAGATTTACGTGTTTGGCGTAGACGGCGACGTGGCAGTAGCACTCTTTGAGGCGGCCAGTGAAGGAATAGCCGATGGCGACGGCGTTGTAGGCGTCGTAGATGGTTTCGGTGGCGCGTGGCTCGATGGCGAGGAGATAGGAGCGGACGTCGAGGGCGAGGTTTTGGATGGTGGGGTCGTAGGGTTTCAGGAATTGAAGGAGTTCAGGGATCGGTGGGCGAACGGCTTTTGATCTGGGTTTTGGTGAGGATTTTTTCATGGTCGGTTGACGGGAGAATATATCGCGCTTTGTGGTCAAGGGCGGAGTTGGTTCGTTAGAGGGAGGGAGGTCAGTCGCCGGAGGCGGGAGACGGCAACGGCTTGGTTATAGGGGAGAGAGGCGCTTGCGCCGGCTCAGGTTCAGTGAAGGTGGATGGTTTGGGTGACTGAGGACCTTCGTCGGTGGGTTTGGGTTGGCGCTCTTGTTTGGCTTCGGTCTTGGAGAAGAGTTTGGCGGTGATGAGCATGGCGGTGAAGGTGGCGACGAGCAGTGCTGTTTGTTTGGCTCCGCTTAGCATCGCGGCGTTGCCGAGGAGGGTGAGACCGGCGAAGACGAACAGGAGATGCACGCAGAACACCTGTAAAGAGGCTTGTCCTAGCCAAACTAGCGGGCGGAATGCCAAAGGCTTGAGAACCGGTTGAAGCAGGATGAGCAACGACGGCGACTGCGGCAAAATTCAGCAGCCGGACGGGGCCGAGGTGCCATTTGTCAAAGATGGCTTCGAACGGGCCGAGGTCCTGGCCGTTGTTGAGGGCGCGGCGCAATTCGAATAGTGCGGACGTGACGATGATCGAGGGAATCATCAAGCGCTTGGACCAAGCGTCGATGTCGAGGTCGCCGCGGCCCCAGCGGACGCCGAGGTAGATCCCGACGATCCAGAGGAATTGCCAGGCCCACAGATCGAAGGAGCCCATTTCGTTGAGTGGGATATGGGTCGGAATGATTTTGCTGATAAGTGCGTGTTCGTGGGCGCGGAATCCGAACTGCGCCATCGTCCAGATTACAAAGCCGGTGCCCAAGATGTACTTCCACGGAATGCGCCGCGTGATCAGCAGCGCGGCCGAAGTGAACACGAGAAAGATGATGTACATCGGCAGGATGTCGAGCAGAGGCGGGCGATAAATTAAGAGAAAAGCTTCCACGACTGCGCGGCGGGCACCGGCGTCGAAATAAAAATCGAGAAGATTGTGGAGACCGGGGCGATTGCCGCGCGAAGCGATGGGAACGGCGACGAGGAAGACGAAAGCCAGAAGCAGCGCATGATAAAGGTAGAGGCGAACGGTGCGCGCCCAGAGCTTGAGGGTCATGGGGCGGTAGCCGTCGTGTTGCGCGAGCCGGTAGTAGATGCGGCCGGTGAAGAGCGCGGAGAGGAAAATGAAGCCTTCAGCGGCGGAGACGAAGCCGAACGGTTGATTCACGTACGTGGAGGCGACGGTGGGAAGGTGCGTGCAGGTGATCCAGACGAGCATGAGGCCGCGGAGGGCGTCGAGCTCGAGTCGGCGACGGCTGGGCGGTTGCATCTGTGTTTGATACGTGGAGATGGCAGGGGGTTTCTCGACGGCGAAGTTTTTGTGTGCGTGAAGGATTGAAGTTTAGCGAGTACAGATATTCCTGTACATGCGGAGAAGAAGTTGACAGTCGAAAGTTGCAGGTCGAATGGGAACTGCAAGACTAGTGGAACGTGGAAAACGGAAACTAAAATTGGAAGGGGAATAGCAAAAAACGAAGAGGAACTTGCTAGTTGCTACCTGGAGGTTTGGGAGGATTTTGGGGATTGCTGCCGGTTCCGCCTGCACCGCCGCCGGAGCCGCCGCTACCACCGCTGCCGCCACTTCCGCCGGAGCCACCACTGCCGCCGCTGCCACCGGAACCGCCGGAGCCTGAGCCACCGCCTGAACCGCCGCTACCTTGGCCGCCACCACTGCCGCCGGAACCGCCCTGATCTCCGCCGCCCGCGCCGCCGCTACCCAGCCGCCGCCCGCGCCGCTGGATGAACCGCCGATTACCGTTTGTGCGGCACCGCTGAAGGTGTGACTCTGTGAGTTGCCAAATGCGTAGATCGCGCCAACAACCACGATAACAATGCCAACGATCAAAAGAGCGTATTCAGCTGCGTCTTGACCGGATTCATGTTTCCAGAGGCGTTTGAGAGAAGAGCGCATTTTGCACGACACCTTAGGAACGGAGGGGACTAAGTCGTAAAGGCTGAAAGCAGTCTAGCGCGTTATCGCTTAGGGCACAAGATGTAGTGGGGCCGTGAAGTGGTCAGTTTTTCGGTAATCCGACTTATCGAAGCATGCGACGCAGCGGCGGAATGATTGGAATTCTCCGTTGTCGAAGTCTATCCTCGCGACCACAGGAGGGGAAACGACAATGAAACTCAACTACGTCATCGAGTTTGTGGCCGATATGGGGCGTGCAGTAAGTTTCTACCGTGATGTGCTTGGCTTGCCGCTGAAGTTCGAGTCTCCTGGTTGGAGCGAATTCTCGACTGGCGAAACATCTCTCGGTTTGCATCCCGCGTCAGAAAAGAATCCGGCAGGAAGCATCGAACTCGGATTCAACGTTCCCAACCTAGCGAAGTTTCATCGCGACATGAGTGAGAAGGGAGTTCAGTTCAGCTTGCCTCCGACAAAACAGGATTTCGGAGGAATGCTCGCACAATTCGTAGATTCGGAAGGTCGACGTTGTAGCGTGGCGGAGTAAACGCCAAGCTCGTCACAAGGGGCTAGACGAGGGACCTCAGTAGACCGACCACACGCCGGGCGTGGCGAGTTCAATCAAGTGTCGGTCGGGATCTCTAAAGTAGAGACTCCAGCCACCTAGCTCCCACATTTTCTTTTCTTCCACTTCGATTCGCTTCGTTTGGAGCCATAGCTCCCAGTTCGCCAATTCGGCGGAGGGAATCGCGAACGCGATGTGCAATTCGCCGTCGCCGTCGTGTGGCGATTGAATGGCACGCGAGCCGCCCTTCTTGAACAGGAGCAGCACTTGGCGCTCGCCAGCGTGCATCGCGCAACCGCGGTCGAAGTTCGTGACTACTTGGAATCCAAAAATCTCTTTGTAGAAACGGACGGATCGAGAAACATCGCTTACGTATAAGGAGGATTCAAGAATTCCATCGGTTTTCGGAGGCATAAATCACACTCTTTCGTACAGCGACCGAGACATGAAGTCAGAATGCCCGATTCACGAGCGGCCGGACAAGTGTGAGGCGATCGGCGCAATGGATGAACATTCCGCGAGTCGATCATTTGCACAGAATTGTGTTGATCCAGGTTTTACGACCTTTCCGATATTCATTCGTGGCGGAGACTGACGTTTGGGTCTACCTGGGTGGCGCGATGAGCGGGAATGTAACTGGCGGTCAGCGCTACGGCCGCGAGGATGGCGGCGACGGCGAGAAATGTAACTGGGTCGGTGGGGCGGACGCCGAAGAGGAAGGTCGAGAGTAGGCGTGAGAGTGCTAGCGATGCGATGAGGCCGATGGCGATTCCGTAGAGGGCGAGCAGGGAACCGCGTTTGAGGATGAGGCTGAGGATGTTGGAGCGAGTGGCGCCGAGCGCGACACGGATACCGATTTCGTTGATGCGTTGAGTGACGGAGTAGGCCATGAGGCCGTAGAGGCCGACGGCAGCGAGGATCAGGGCGAGTGCGGCGAAGGTGCCGAGAAGTTGCGTGGAGAATCGCGGCTGCGCGATGGAGGCGTCGCGAATGGCGTCGAGTGTGCGGAAGTCGGAGAGGGTTTCGTCTTTGTCGATATTCGCGACAACTTCTCGCAACGCGGCAGCGAGATTTGCGGGATTGGCGACGCCGCGAACGACGATGTGCATTTGGCCGGCGGGATTTTGCGAGAACGTGGTGTACATCTCAGGAAGGCGCGACTCGCTGAGCGAGTCATGATGAATGTTTCCCACGACGCCGACGATCTCCATGTCTTGCTTCGGTCCGGTGGCGAAGCGGAGATGTTTGCCGATGGGATTTTGTCCCTTGAAGAATTGTTGAGAGAAAGCCTCGTTGACGACGAGGGCGCCGGCAGAGGTTGCGGTGTCTTGTTCGGTGAATCCGCGACCTGAGAGAAGAGGGATGCGCATCGTCGCGAAGTAACTGTTGCTGACTAGGCGGAAATTCGCGTCGTCGAATTCGCTGGGGGCATAGGTGTGGCCGGCGATGTAGAACGCGTTGTCGTTATGTTCGCCGTTGAGAGGGAGTTCGGTGGTTGCGCCGACACTCTCGACGCCGGGCAATCCGGTGGCGCGCGTTTCAAATTCCTGCCAGAAGCGAAAACGTTTCGCGTCGTCTTTATACACAGAGCCATTGAGGCCGATTTCGGCAGTGACAACGTGCGCCGTTTGAAAGCCGGGATCGACTTGCGTGAGCAGCCAGAAACTTTTGAGCAGGAGTCCTGCGCCGACAAGAAGCGTGAGCGACATCGCGACCTGCGCGACGACGAGAATGCTGCCAACGCGGCGTTGCGAACCTGACGCGGTATTGCGCGTGCCGGTTTTGAGCACGTCGGTGAAGGCGCGGCCCGAAGTCTGGAGCGCGGGAATGAGGCCGAAGACGAGGCCGGTGAGCAGCGAAATGCCGGCGGTGAAGAACAGCACAGTGGTATCGATCTGAATGTCGTTGAGGCGGGGCAGGCTCGAGGGGCCGATCGCGCGAAGCAAACGCACGATCCACATGGCGCCGAAAATGCCGAGCGCGCCTGCGGCAACGGCGAGGACGATGCTCTCGGTGAGAGTTTGGCGAATCATTCGCCCGCGGCCGGCGCCGAGCGCGCCACGCACCGCGAACTCGCGACGTCGCGCGGCGGAGCGGGCGAGCAGAAGATTCGCGACGTTACCGCACGCAATGAGCAGCAGAAGGCCGACGGCTCCGGCGATAAGAATCATCGCAGGACGAACAGGGCCGATGAGAACTTCGGCGAGCGGGCGTTGACGGAGATTCCAGCCTTTATTTGTGTCGGGATATTCGCGGCCGAGGCGGTCGGAGATGGAGTCCATGTCGGCGACGGCTTGCGCTTGCGAGACGTTTGTTTTGCGCAGGCCGATCACTTTGAGGAAGTGACCGCGGCGAAATTGCATGCCGGGATTGCGCAGGGGAGCCGGTTGCCAGATTTGGGCTTCGGAGAGGAGTGGTAGATCGGTGGGGAGAACGCCGACGACCGTGGCGCTGGCTCCGTCGAGGCGAATTGTTTTGCCGACGATGGACGGGTCGGAACCGAAGGCGCGCGTCCAGATGCCGTGGCCGAGGATGACGGACTGCGGGATTTCGAATTGTTCGTCGGCCTGGGTGAAGTCGCGGCCGATTTGCGGTGTGAGGCCAAGCGATTCGAAGAAATTTGCGGTGACGATGCTGACGAGCACCTGTTGAGAGCGATCGCCGGAAAGATTGGAGGGGCTTGGGTCGTTGCCCATGGCGACGAGGCGGTCGAAGGATTGATTCGTGGCGCGGTAATCGATGAAGTCTGGTGGGGAGACGTCGGCGAGATCGCTCAGCGCGAATTTTCCGTTGAACCAGACGAGGCGGTCGGCGTTTTTGAACGGGAGCGGGCGGAGGATGACGGAGTCGATGACGCTGAAGACGGCGGTGTTGGCGCCGATGCCGAGAGCGAGAGTGATGATGGCGACGAAAGTGAATGTGGGATTTTTGCTGAGGGTGCGGAAGGCGTAGCGGAGATCTTGGGCGAGGTCGTCGAAGAAGGTGGCGATGGGGCGCTGGTCGCGAGTGGTTTGTTGGATGAGAGGAATGTTGCCGAGTTCGCGGCGGGCGTTTTGCGCGGCTTGTTGCGGGGAGGCGCCACGGTCTTCGTGATCGGCGGCGGACATTTGAAGATGAGATTGGAGTTCGGCGTCGAGGTCGGGGCGATTGTCGCGATCGGATTTTTTGAATGGATTCATTCGGTGAACTCCTAGTCGTGACGCAGTGCGCGGATTGGATCGATCTGCATGGCGCGGCGCGCGGGCGTGGCGCTCGCGGCGGCGGCGACCGCGATGAGAGCTACGGCGACAGCGGCGAAGGTGAGCGGGTCAGTGGGGCTCGTGTTGTAAAGAAGTGAGGAGAGGAAGCGCGTGAGGGCGAAAGATGCGACAAGGCCGATGGCCACGCCGATCAGCGCGAGTTTGACGCCGCGCGTGATGACCATGCGAAGAATTTTTCGCGGCTCGGCGCCGAGCGCGATGCGAATGCCGATTTCACGCGTCTGTTGCGTGACCACATACGACATCACGCCGTAGACGCCGATGATTGCGAGAAGCAGTCCGAGCGCGCCGAAAATGGCGAGCAGCAGGCTTTGCGATTTTGGCGCGGCGTTGTGTTCCTCGATTTGTTGATCGATGGTTTTGATGTCGGTGATGGGGCGAGTTTTGTCGAGCGCCCATACGCTACTTTGAATCGCCCCGATGACCGCGGATGGATTCGGTTTCGTGCGGACGGTAAGGAAGATGCCGTCGAGTTCTTTGGCTTGCGCGAGCGGCGCGTAAAGGACGGCGGAGGCGCTCTGGATCGCGTTCGCGAACATCGCCGCAGACGCCGATGATCGTCCCCAAACGAACTTGCCATCTTTGACTTTGTTCGAAAGGCGTTTGCCGACGGCATTCGCCGTCCCGAATGCTTTGCTCGCGAACGATTCACTGACGATGAACACTTGGGAGAGGCAAGCACGTCGGCGGAATTGAAATCGCGACCGGAAAGCAGCGGAATCCCGAATGTGCGGAGAAAATCGGGCGCGACGCGATTGTTGCGCACCATTTGCATCGGAGCTTTCGGATCGGCGTTGAGGTTCGGCGGTGAATTGCGTCTCGGCGATGTAAGTCGCTCATGGGATAGAGCATGCTGGCGGAAGCGGACTCGACACCTGGGAGCGCGAGCGTGTTGGCGAGAATTTGATCGGTGAAGTGGAGGCTCTGCTCCGGCTTTTTCGTAGCGGAAGGAGGGAAAGTCGATGCGCATCGTGACGAGGTGATCGGTGCGGAAGCCGGAGTTGATGTGAAGCATGCGGGCAAAGCTTTGGACGGCGAGGGTCGCGCCGATGACGAGTATGAGCGCGAGGGCGACTTCGGCGACGACCAGAGATTGGCGAAGGAAGTTGTGGCTGCGGCTGGCGGACGCGCCGCTTTCTTTGATGGTGGTGTTGACGTCGTCGCGGACACTGAGCAGCGCGGGGGCGAGACCCGCGATCAGGGCGGCGAGAAGCGCGGCGCCGAGAGTGAAGAGCGCGACGCCGGAATCGACAGAAATGCTTTCGAGGCGCGGTGTCTCCGGCGGAAGTAAGTGCGCGCAGACCATGCATGAGCCAAGCGGAGACGATCAGAGCGCAGACTCCGCCGAAGAGGGCGATGATGGCGCTCTCGACGATTTGTTGACGAAGCAGAGCGCCGCGCGTTGCGCCGATCGCGCTGCGGATGGCGAATTCGCGGCGGCGTGACCAGCCGCGCGAAAGAAAAAGGTTGCTGACGTTCGCGCAGGCGATCAGCAGAACGAAACCGACGGCGCCGAACAGGACGATGAGAGGGGTGCTGGTGTCGCCGACGAGAGCGGACTTTGAGCGACATGGCGTGCATGCTCCAGGTTTTGTTGGAGTCGGGATACGCAGCGGCGAGGCGGGCGGAAATTTGTTCGAGCTCGCGTTGGGCTTGCTCGAACGTAGCGCCGGGGCGCAATGCGCCCGCCGCGATGCCGACGGTGCGTTCACTGCGTTGTGAGAGCTGGTCGGGAGTTGGACGGAGCGGCGTCCACAATGCGGCGTCGGTGACGAAGTCCATCTTCGGAAGTTCGGGCATGACGCCGACGATGGCGTGCTGTTCGCCGTCGAGCAGCATCGTTTTGCCGACGATATTCGGATCGGAGGCGAAACGATCGCGCCAGGTTTTGGCATTCAAGATGACGACATGATTGCCGGGGCGCATGTCGTCGGACGTGAAGGTGCGGCCGAGGAGCGGCTGGAGGCCGAAAAGCGGGAAAGCGATTTTCGTCGATGTCGGACCCGTCAACGCGATCGGGCTTGCCGTCTACGACGACTTCTTTGGAGCTGAAGGAATAGACGGAAATGTTGGTGAGGGTTTTCGATGTGGAGCGGACATCGTTGATGTCGGGAATCGAGAGGTACATGTGCTGGAAGTCGTAAACGGTGCTGCGGCCGGCGAGATCGACGAGGCGGTCTGCATTTTTGAAAGGGAGAGGATGGAGGATGACAGCGTTGACGACGCTGAAGATGGCGGTGTTGGCGCCGATGCCGAGCGTGAGCGTGAGGACGGCGATGATCGTGAAGGAGGGATTCTTACGGAGTGTGCGCAGGGCGAAGCGGATGTCCTGTAGAAGATTGTCGAAGAACGCCGCGATAGGACGCTGATCGCGCGCGGTTTGTTGGATGAGGGGAATGTTGCCGAGTTCGCGATGGGCGCGCTTCGGAGGCGGATTTAGAGTCGGCGCCGCGGGCGGCGTGATCCTGCGCGGACATTTGGAGATGAGATTCGAGTTCGGCGTCGAGGTCAGGGGCATTTTCTTTTTGTCGCGGTCGCGTTTGCCGAAGAAATTCATTTTGCAGCTCCTCGAAAATTATTCGTAACGCAGTGCCGTCAGCGGATCGACGCGCATGGCGCGCCGCGCCGGGACGTAGCTCGCAGCAAGCGCGACAGCTGCGAACAGCGCGGCGACGGCGGCAAAGTCGAGTGGGTCCGTGGCGCTGACTCCATAGAGGAACGCGCCGAGAAATCGAGTGAGCGCGAGTGCTGCGCCAAGTCCGACGATGACGCCGACGGCCGTGAGTGTAAGCCCTTCGCTGACGACAAGTTTGAGGATGTCGCGACGTTGCGCGCCCATGGCGATTCGAATGCCAATCTCGCGCGTGCGCTGGCCGACGAAGAAGGATATGACGCCGTAGATGCCGATGATGCCGAGCGCGAGCGCGAGGGCGGCGAAGACGGCAAAGAGCGATGCGATCGAGCGCGGGGCGGAAGCCGCGCCTGAAATGATTTGTGGCATAGCTCTGACTTCGCTGACGGGAGCTTCTGGGTTGAGCGAGGTGGCGACGCCGCGAATGGATTGTTCAAGTTGCGGCGCGGCCGCGCTGGAGCGAAGGACGAGCGTCATTTCGGCGGGGACGCTGCCGTCTTCGAGCGTGGCGCCGGGGCCGAACGGGACATAGATCATCCCGTCCATCCAGGAGGGAATGTCGCGTGCGAGAGTGTAACCGCGGACGTCGCTGGCGACGCCGACCACGGTGGCCCAATTTTCTTCGCCTGCAGGGCGAACGTGTTTGCCGACGGCGTCTTGATTTGGAAAATAGCGCTGCGCGGTGTCGGCGCTGATGATGACCGAGCGCGGATTGCCGCTGGTGTCGGCTTCGTTGAAATCGCGGCCGCTGAGAATCGGGATGTGCATCGAGTTGAAGTAGCCGGGCGAGACCGCGTTCATCCAGAAGAGCGGCTGAACTTTTTCCGCGGTCGGCTCGTAGCCTTCGACCTCGGAAGAGCGTTTTTGCACGCGGCCGCCGAGCGGAAGCGTGTTGATGAGCGACGCTTCGTTCACGCCCGGGAGCGCGCGGACTTCGCGGAGGAGATCGCGATAGAACGAGAAGCAACGTCCTCGATCGGCGCAGAAATTTTCGTTCGGCGTGACGCGCGCGGTGAGGATGTTGTCGGAGCGGAAGCCGGGATTGACATGAGAGAGCGCCCAGAGGCTGCGGATCAGCAGGCCCGCGGAGCTGACGAGCAGCACGGCGAGTGCGAGTTCGCCGATGACGAGAGCGGCGCGAACGCGGCGTCCGGTGGCGAGAGTTGCGCCGCGGCCACCGGCTTTTAGCGTTTCGGTGAGCTCGGTGCGCGAGGAATGGAACGCGGGCGCGACGCCGGAGGCGATGCCGGTGAAGACGACGAGCATCGCGGTGAAAAGTAAAACGCGCCAGTCGATCGCGACCGAGAGGAGACCGGGCGTGTCGGCGGGCAGTGTGGATTTGAGAAGCGTGAGGCCGGCGTCAGCGAGAAAGAGGCCGAGCGCGCCGCCGAACGATGCCATCAAAAAGCTTTCGGTGATGAGTTGGCGGATGATGCGATGGCGCGCGGCGCCCATCGATGCGCGAATGGCGATTTCTTTTTCCCGTACGGATGCGCGCGAAAGCGTGAGGTTCGCGACGTTGGCGCACGCGATGAGCAGGACCAGCACGACAGCGACGAGAAGAATCAGAAGACGCCCGCGGACGTCGCCGATCAATCCCGTTTGCAGCGAAACTGCGGCGATGTCGGCGTTCCATGCTTTTGGCATGGTCCACGGAAACAGCGTGGCGACTTGCGCCTGCAGGAAGCGCATTTCGGTGTCGGCTTGTTGCATGGTGGCGCCGGGACGCAGGCGCGCGATCGTCGGCATGTAGTCGCCGCCCCAATAGGTGTGCGCGTCGCGCGGATCGATATTCAGCGGAATCCAGACTTCGCTTTGCGGCGAAGGGAAATGGAAATCGGCGGGCATGACGCCGACGACTTCGCGCTGTGTGCCGTCGAGATTGATCAGGTGACCGATGATGTTTGGATCGGAATTGAATTTTCGCTGCCAAAGATTGTTGCTGAGGATGACGAAGCTGTTTTTCCCGGCGGCGTCGTCGCCGGTGCGGAAGACGCGGCCAAGAGCGGGTTCGGAGCCGAGAATGGAAAAAATTTCGGCGGAGACGGGCGTGCCGCTGAGGCGCACCGGATCGCCGAGTCCCGTGAGATTGAATTCGTAGCCTTCAGCGTACGTCGCGATGTCCATCGTTTTGGAGCGTTCGCGCAACGCGACAAGCGCACCTTTCGGATACGCAGCGTCGTTGAGGCTGATCAGTTCGATAGGATGCGCATACGGAAGGGGACGGAGCAGGATGCCGTTGACGAGGCTGAAGATCGCAGTGTTGGCGCCGATTCCGAGAGCGAGAGTTAAGACAGCGATGAACGTGAAGCCGGGATTGCGGCGGAGCAGGCGTGCGCCGTGGCGGAGGTCTTGCGTGAAGTCTTCGAACCAGCGGCCGCGCCATTGATCGCGCGTGACGTGTTGGACGAGCGCAACGTTGCCGAATTCGCGGCGAGCCGCATCAGCGGCCTGCTGCGCCGAAGTGCCACGGTCTTCGTGATCGCGCGCCGACATCTCGAGGTGAGTGGAGATTTCTTGTTCGAGTTGCGACTGTTTTTCGTCGTTACGATTTTTTTGAGAGCTCAACGGAGGCTCCTCGAAAGAGAACGAATGGATCGATCTTGCTGAGATAGGGCGCAGCTTGCCGCGCCCCGACACACAGAAATGAGCTTGGCGTGGCTATTCATGGCGCAGTGCTTCCATGGGATCGACGCGCATGGCGCGGCGTGCGGGGATGTAGCAGGCGGCTAGCGCAACTGCGGTGAGTAAGGTTGCGACAGCGATAAAGGTGAGCGGATCGCTGGCGCTGACGCCGAAGATCATCGCCTGCATCGAGCGGGTTAGGGCGAAGGAAACGCCAAGTCCGATGACAATGCCCGCGGCGGCGAGTTTGCCACCCTGGCTGAGAATCATGCGCATCACAGCAGAACGACTGGCGCCAAGCGCCATGCGCAAACCGATTTCGCGCGTCTTTTGGCCGACGACGTAGGAGATGACGCCGTAGATGCCGATGCTGGAGAGAAGCAAGGCGAGCCCGGCGAACGACGCGAACAACGTCATCGAAAACCTGCGAGCAGCGAGGCTCGCGGTGATAACGCTATTCATCGTTTGGACGTTGTAGATGGCCTGGTTGCTGTTGATTTCGCTGCTCGTGCGGCGAAGTCCTTCGACGAGTTGCTCCGTCGGAAGCGCGCTGCGAACCGCCAGGAAAGTTCCGCCGCCGCCTGGCACGCCGACGATGTAGTCGTCGGGCATCTGCACGCACGAAAAATAAATTTGCGCGCGAAGTTGTTCGTTCAGGTCGGAATCGAGTCCCCACTGATTTACGTGGCCGACGACGCCGACGATTTCGAACATTTTCCCGTCGCCGCCCATCTCGAGATGCGACATATGGACGCGCTTGCCGACGGGGTTTTGGCCCGGAAAATATTTGCGGGCAAATTCCTCGTCGACGACTGCGACAGAGGAAGAATGCTCGTCGTCGTGGTCGTTGAAGAAGCGGCCGGTCTTGAGCGGGAGCTTCAAGACGTTGATGTAGTCGGGCTGCACGACGTAGCTGAGTGACCAATGCATGTCGTTTTCGCTCTCGGGCTTTGGTTCGCCGTCGATCCAGAAGAGTTGCTCGTCGTCGGAGCTCATCGGAAAAGCAGCCCAGGATTGCGAGGCGGATTCGACACCGGGAGTGGCGGCGAATTTTCGATCGAGGTCGCGGATCTGGCTGCGGATTGCTTCCGCATTGGCGCCAAGCATCTGAGGCGGCAGCGCGAGGCCGAAGGTCACGATATTGGCGGGTTCGAATCCGGGGCTCGTGCGCCACAAAACGACGAGGCTGCGAACCATGAGGCCGGCGCCGACCAGGAGCACCAGCGCCATCGCCATCTCGGCGACAACGAACGCTCCTTGCGCGCGGTTGCGCGAGCCACTGCCACCGCGGCCGCCTTCCTTCAACGTGTCGTGCAGATGCGGAGACGATGTTCGCAGCGCCGGGACAATGCCGAAGAGAATCCCGGCGAGCAGGGAGATTCCCGCCGTGAACAGCAGCACGTGGCTGTCGATTGCAATGTTCCCGGCCCGAGGCAGTTGGACCGGCAGCACCTGCACCACGGCGCTCGTGGCCGTTTGCGCCAGCAGCAAGCCGAGAACGCCGCCGCTCAGAGCGAGCAGCAAGCTTTCGGTGAGAAGTTGGCGCACCAGGCGGCTGCGTCCCGCGCCAAGGGCCACACGGATCGCGAATTCGCGTGTTCGACCGGTGGAGCGGGCCAGCAAAAGGTTGGCGACATTGGCGCATGCAATCAGCAGAACGAATCCGACCGCTCCCAGCAAAACAATGAGGACTGGCTGCACGTCCCCAAGCATTTCCTTGCGGAAGTCGACGAGCGTTGCGCCGATGCCTTTGTCCTCGGCGGGATAAGCCTGCGCAAGATTGTCGGTGACGCGCTGCATGTCGGCGGTGGCTTGCTCGAGGGTGACGCCGGATTTGAGGCGACCGACGCCGTGAATGCCGAGACCCGCTTCGCGCTTGTTGAGAATCGGGTTGTTCCATTGGCCGATGGGCGCGTAGACATCGGTGGGAATCAACGTGCGCTGGAAGAGATCGAAGTTTGCGGGAGCGACGCCGACGATTGTGTAGGCTTTGCCGTCGAGATTTAGAGATTTTCCGATGACATCGGATGAACCGGACAATTTCCGATGCCAGAAGTTTGCGCTGACGAGCACGATCGGCGCTGCGCCGATTTCGTCTTCGCCCTGCGCGAAGAATCGGCCGAGAACGGGCTGCACGCCCAAAAGCGAGAAATAGTCGGAAGAAATGAATTGCGAGCGGATCTCTTCCGATTCGCCGAGACCGGTCAGCGTGTACCCGCTGCCGCGGCTGATGGCCATCGAAGAAAAGCTGTGATTGTCGTGCTGCCAATCGCGGAAATTAGGATAGGAGATCGAGCCCGAGCGGAAATTGGGTTTGCTCTCGTGAAGCATGACGAGCTGCTCGGGATGTGGATACGGAACTGGATTGAGCAGCACGGCGTTGACGACGGAGAAGAGCGAAGTGTTCGCGCCGATGCCCAGTGCGAGCGTCAGGATCGCGACGATGGTGAAGCCGGGGCTTTTGCGCAGGGTCCGCGCGGCGAAGCGGAGATCTTGCAGGAATTCGTCGAGGCGGCGGCCGCGCCATTGATCGCGGGTGACGTGTTCGACGAGCGCGACGTTGCCGAATTCGCGGCGTGCGGATTCAGCGGCTTGCTGTGCGGATTCGCCGCGATCCTGGCGATCTTGTTCGGACATTTTCAGGTGCGAGGCGAGTTCTTCTTCGAGTTCGCGCTGCTTGTTGGGCTTGTCGAAATTGTCGGACTCGTCGTATGCGATGAAAGGGGGGCTTCATGCTTCGCTCTCCTTCTTGGCGGGCTCGAGAACGCCGGCGATGGCGTCAGTGAGTTGCGCCCACTTCGAACGTTCGGAGAGAAGGCGCTTTTTACCCGCCACGGTGAGCTTATAAACGCGGACCCGCTGCTTATTTTCGGAAGTCTTCCAGTCGGCGGAAATCCACTTCTGGCGTTCGAGGCGATGCAGGGCCGGGTAGAGCGATCCGGTATCTACCTGGAGGATGTCGCCGGAGTTGAGCTTGATGGCCTGGCTGATGCCGTAGCCATGCTGCGCGCCCCAGCGCAGAGTTTGCAGGATCAAGAGGTCGAGCGTGCCTTGCAGCAGCTCGATGCGGTTCTGGTAGCGGTTCGGCGCCAAGTTTTTGCCCTCCGGGAGGTAGAGAGCCTACATCCCTGCATGTAGGACGTCTACAGCCTCAAATGGTCTGCATGGGGGTTGCCGATTTTTTGATTCTCAGGAATGGATTGAAGGGAAAGCGTTTAGGGAAGAACTGGCGCCGACTGATTGGACAGGCCGCCGGACCCGACTGACCGGTTGTGGGACGCCGCAGCGCGGAAGTGGACGGTTTTGAGCCAACGCGGACTCGATGCGGCGCGATAGGATGTTACGGGGAACCGCGATTCGAATGCTAGGGAAGATGACGCTGTGAAACGATTGCAGGCCATAGCGACGTCGCTCACGTTGATCGTCACCATTGCGTTCGTGGCACGCGCCGGATTCGCGGTGAGCCAGGCGCGCAAGATTCCAGACGCGGCGTTGGCACATGTGCCATTCGAAAACGAAACGGGGAGCATTGCGCAGGCGATCGCGACGGGGCAGGGATTCAGCAATCCATTCGCGCGGAACACGGGGCCGACGGCTTGGCTGACGCCGGTGTATCCGTGGCTCGTCGTTGTGACATTCAAGATCTTTGGCGTTTTCACGATTCGCGCGTTTTACTTTCTCGTTTTCCTCAACATTGTGTTTTCGTCGGCCGCTTGTGTGCCGCTCTTTGCGGTGGGGCGGCGTATCGCGGGTGCCGGAGTCGGCGCGGCGGCGGCTTGGCTGTGGGCGATCTATCCGAATGCGGTGATGACGCCGTTCGAATGGATTTGGGATACGTCGCTGGCGGCACTGCTTTCGGTCGTGTTGCTGTGGGCGACGATGCGAGTGGCGGAATCGCGGCAGATGCGCGACTGGTGTGCTTATGGATTGCTATGGGGATTCGTACTGATGACGAATCCGTCGCTCGGATCGCTGCTTCCGTTTTTACTGGGATGGGCGGCGTATCGGGCGTGGCGGAAGACTTCGTCGCGCGTGAGTGGCTCGAAGTGGCCGCTCCAGGCGGGCGCGGCGCTGGCGATTGCGATTTTGTGCTGCGTGCCTTGGACGATTCGAAACTATGCCGTGTTTCACCGGTTCGTGCCCTTGCGTTCGAACTTCCCGCTCGAACTCTACATCGGCAACAACGAGAACTACGACGACCAGCGCCCCCGCTATCCCGGCATGGTCACCAAGGACCGCGAGACGTGGCGCTATATAAAGATGGGCGAGACGCCGTTCATGGACGAGGAGATGCGCAAGGCGAAGAAATTCATCTTCTCCCACCCTCGCGTCGAAGCAATCTTGTTCTACGAACGGTTCATCGCGTTCTGGGGAGGTATCCCGAATCCGATCGACAAGTTTCTCATGACCGATTCGTGGCTGGTGCGGAGCCTGATTCTATGCGCAATCATGTCGGGAATCGGCGCGCTCGGCGGGAGTCGCAGTTTTGGTTTGGAAGAGAAATGACTTTGCGTTTCCGCTTGCCGTGTACCCAATGTTTTTCCCGTTTCTGTACTACATCACCCACACGTCGTTGCGGTACCGGCACCCGATCGAGCCGGAGATCTTGCTGCTGACGGCGGTTGCGTGCGGGGTAGCTTTCGGCGCGTGGCCAATGGGAAGAATCGAGATGCCCATAAATCCGGACCTTCGCTAGGAGCGAGGTCGTGCTGACGCCGGGCGGGGCAAGCCCCGCCCCTCCAAGATTCCGAGAGAAAGGGCGTCAGGAGGGGAAAATCGGTCTTGACAGAGGATACCCTTTGTGATACTATGTCACTTGTATAAAGGTCCGGCGAATTGCCGGGCCTTTTTTCCCGCCCTAAGCAGATGCTCTCCTAAGCATTCGAATCCCGATCTTGGAACAAATGGCTGAAGTCCGTGGTCGATTCGTGCCAACCGATTGATAAGAATAGCTTTCATCGGATCGCAGTTCGAACGGAGGCATGGCTCCGAGAGCGCAGGTATAATGCCGGGACATGATTGCCTCGGCTGCTCTCGCGAAGCGCGCGTTTGGCGTGTTTGGGCGCGTTTTCCCGCGAACGAACACGATCTCTCAAGCGGTCGCGTATAACCTCTTTCTCGCATTTTTCCCCGCGCTGCTCATTCTGGTCGGAATCGCGACAAGTCCGATCGGCCGGCGCACCAGCATGCTCGACCTCATCATCGATACGGCCGATCTGTTGCCTCCGGGAAGCCAACAAATCGTGTCGGAATTTCTAGTGAACCGCGGGCCCGATGCGTGGAAGTGGGCGCTCGTCGGATTGGTGGGAACGCTGATCGCGGGTACGCAGGTGATGCGCTTGTTGATGGAGGGCATCCATACGATTTATGGCGATCATGACCGTCCGGGATATTGGCACCGGCAGTTGCGGAGCGTGCTGCTTCTGCTGATCACCATCGCGCCACTCATTACTGCGGCAACTTTGGGCGTGTTTGGACGGCCGTTACGACGATGGGTCGCCTACGAGCTGGGGAAGAATCAGACGATCGAAACGTTGTGGGGAGTTTTCTTTCACGGGACCGCGATTGTTTTGGCGATGCTCGGGCTGACCATCATTTATCGCGTGGCGCGGCCGCGAGAGTCGAGCTTGCGCGGTGTGCTGCCGGGCGCGATGGTGGCGACGGGCCTGTGGTGGCTGGCCGACATTATTTTTGGACTCTATGTGCGGCGGGTCCCGTATAACGTCGTGTATGGCGGTCTGGCGGCCGTAATCGGTTTGCTGATCTGGATGCAGATTTCGGCGGTGATTGTTTTCCTGGGAGCGTCGTGGAACGCGGAGTCCGCGGAGATGAAGCGACGGCAGGCGCACGAGCATGTCGAACAGGGTTGAGAAGCGGGTCGAGGTCGAGACGTATTCCGGCTATAAGGCCGATGAACGGCCGGTGCGGGTGAAAATTGATGGCGCGACAGTCGAAGTCGCGGAGGTTGAGGACCGATGGTACTCCCCGGGGGCGACTTTCTTTAGAGTTTTGCTAGCGAATGGCGAGCGGTACGTGCTGCGGCGAGTGGAGGCGCAAGAGGTTTGGGTGCTGGAGGCGTACCGATCTTCCGTTCGCGCCACGTCACATTGACAATCGGGTGACAGCGAGTATAGTCAAGTCACCGATCGGTATCCCCTGCGTTCTAAGGACTTTATATTGTCGAGCGCGCACCGCTGGGGGCGGAAGAGGGATTATGCTGCGAGCCGCAGAGAGCCGGTTGGAGTTCCGCTCGCGTTGGACTCATTTTAATCTTAGGAATGTGCCTTCTGACTGCCGGGCTGTCGCTGGCGCAGAATCCGCCTCCACCCACGCCGGCTCCGGCAACAACGAACAGCCCTTCTCAGACGCCTGCTGCGTCCGCTGCAACCAACCGAAACGAACAAACCGACCGACTCCAACGTCGCCGAAGTCACGACGCACGACACACCGCCTACATTTAAGGTGCGCGTAAACGAAGTGTTGGTCCACGTCGTCGTGCGCGACGAGCTTGGCAAAGTCATCCCGGATCTCAAGAAGGAAGATTTTCAGCTCTTCGACAATCGCAAGCCGCAAACGATCACCTCGTTTCGAATCGAAACTCCAGAGACAAACACAGTGAAGGCCGCAGGCGATCACGACCGAAAATCCGGATGGCGGCTCGCCGACGGTAACTCCGGTACCTACGCTTCCGCAGCGATTTGTCGCGGTCGTATTCGACGATGCGGATCTGGCGATGGGAGATGCGGTGAGCGTGCGCTACGCTGCACAGAAGCTTTTCGATGGGCTACCGCCGACCGATCGTGTCGGTATCTTCACCAGTTCGGGGCAAGTCAGCGTCGATTTCACTTCAGACCGGCTGATACTGAAGGATTCGCTCTCGCGCATCGTCCCCCGGCCATTGGTAGGCTCTGGTTCGAATGCCAATGAATGCCCCAGCATCACTTTTTACCAAGCCCGGCAGATCATCGAGTTTCACGATGCAACGGCGCAGAATGTCGCGGAGTCGGACGTCATTGCATGTCTCAACACCAACCAGCCACCTCCGCCAACGGTTGTCGAAAGCATGGTTCGCGGCAAGGCGGACAGCGTGCTGTCTTCCGGCGAAGCGCAGACGGAGATGGTGTACAGAAATATTGAGGCGGCGATGAGGCGGCTTGCCGCCATGCCGGGCCAGCGCGTGCTCGTATTTGTTTCGCCGGGCTTCGTTCTCACCCTCGAGACACGAGAGCAGGGTGACTTGATCGAGCGCGCCAACCGGTCAAGCATCGTCATCAATACGATCGATGCGCGAGGACTTTACGCTCCCGATTTGTTCGGAGACATCAGCCGAAGTCGGACGCATCACCGCAAACTTCGGGCGAGCGTGCGCAATTCCGTATGGCGGAGCAATTCGAAGATGGAATCATCCTGGGCGAGCTCGCCGACGGAACGGGCGGGACCTTTTTTCACAATCGCAACGATCTCGACGTTGGAATGCAGCGGGCGGTAGCGGCGCCCGAGATTTCCTATGTGCTTGGATTTTCTCCGCAAAATCTCAAGCTCGACGGGAACTTTCACACCTTGAAAGTATCGTTCGCACAAAAATCGAAGTACGTCATTCAGGCGCGCAAGGGCTACTACGCGCCCCGGCATGTAAAGGATCCGGCCGAGGCGGCGAAAGAAGAGATACAAGAAGCGATTTTTTCGCAGGAAGAAATTCGCGATGTGCCGATCGAGTTGCAGACGCAATTTTTCAAGAGCAGCGATACGGAGGCGAAGCTAGCGGTTTTAACGCGCGTCGATATGAATGCGATTCGCTTCCGCAAAGACGCTGGGCGCAGCAACGACAACCTCACGTTCGCCACCGCCATCTTTGACGAAAACGGAAACTTCATCACCGGCGGAGAAAAAATCCTCGAGATGAAGCTGCTCGATCCGACACTGACGCGGCTCGATCAAAACCGGGCTGACCGTGAAGTCGAGCTTCGACATCAAGCCGGGGACATACCTGGTCCGCATGGTGGTGCGCGACGGCGAAGGCGCGCAGATGGCGGCGAAAAATGGCGCGGTTACGATCCCGTATTGAGTTTGGCGGTCCGTATTACGCTAAGTGCTCTTGGGGGAGCAGGTCATGACGCAAATCAAGAAACTGCACGTTGGCATCGTCGTTCTCTCGGTGTTGGCCATTCTTCTTGTGAAGTTTGGCGAGACCGTGCGCGCGCAAGACGCGGCGCCGGCCGCGCCGCCGCCGGCGCAAGTGCAGACTCCCGCTCAACCGATTGCGGAGATTCCGCCGCAAGCCCCAGCCGAAGCCGCGACGGCAACACCCCAACTGCCGCAAGCTCCGGTGATCAAGACAGAATCAAAACTCGTCATCGTCGATGCCGTCGTGACCGACAAAAAAGGGAACTACGTCCACGACTTGAAACAGGGCGACTTCAAAGTCTACGAGGACAATAAGGAACAGCAGGTTTCGGCCTTCTCGAGCGGAACGGACGCCGCCATTCAGGCGAACAAATCGATCAAGCGCTACCTCGTTCTTTTCTTTGACAACGCATCGATGGCGTTGCCCGACCAAATCCAGGCACGCGCAGCCGCGGGAAAATTTATCGACGCAAACGCGGGCCCCGACCGCCAGATGGCGGTTGTCGAATTCGGCGGGGCGTTGCGGGTCACGCAGAATTTCACCGCGAACGCCGACGTCTTACACAACGCTGTGAAGAACTCGAAGACTTCAGCCGTCGCTTCGAACACCACCGATACAAGCAGCGCCGGCTCGATCGGTGGGCCGAGCCTGCTGGGAATCACCGGCAGCGAAGCCCAATTTGGCGCGCGCACTATGCTGCTAGCCCTGCGCCAGACGGCCAAAAATCTTCAGTCCGTCCCAGGGCGCAAGATGCTCGTGCTGTTTTCCGCCGGATTTCCACTCGATCCGACCACGCACGCGGAACTGCTCGCCACGATCGACGCCTGCAATAAGTCCAACGTCGCGGTTTATTCGCTCGACGTGCGAGGTCTGATGGCCGCGGTTCCTGGCGGGATGGCGCGAAACGATGGTCCAGCTTTTGATAAAAAAACTGACGGCCCGCGCTTCGTTCTCGCATCTTACTCTCCGCAACATCCCGGCGGCGGAGGAGGCGGAGCCGGCGGAGGCGCCGGCGGAGGCGCTGGTGGCGGTGCAGGCGGCAGTCACGGCGGAGGTTCCGGCACCGGCGGTGGAACAAGCGGCGGCGGCGCGGGTGGAGCAGGCGGCAAAGGCGGCGGCACCGGCACGGGCACGACGGGTGGCGGCGGGAAAACCGGCGGCACTCCGACGACAGGAACTCCAGGCGGAACGCGCACCGCTCCGACAACCTACAATCCCTACAATCCGTACAACAACCTGAACCCGAACAATCCGTTCAACCAAGCGCAAAATCTTCTGCCCACGCTGGGCTCGTCGGTCACGACCAACCAGCAAGTGCTCGCGCTGCTCTCCGACGGCACCGGCGGATTCACGATTTTCAACACCAACGATCTCGCCGGCGGCCTCGATCGCATTTCGAAAGAAGGCAACGAGTTCTACATTCTCGGCTACGTCCCCAAGGATTCGCCCGAAGGAAGCTGCCACACCCTCAAAGTAAAAATGAATCATGGCGGGCTCAACGTTCGCTCGCGCAGTGGCTATTGCAACGCGCGTCCGGAAGATTTGCTCGCAGGCAAGCCGGTGGAGAAGCAACTTGAGGCGCGAGCCGCCGCAGCGGGACAAGCTGGCTCGATTCACGGAAATATGGAGTCGCCGTATTTCTACACCGGCGCGAACGTCGCACGCGTGAACCTGGCGATGGAAATTCCTGCCGAATCGCTGAAGTTCGACAAAGAAAAAGGGAAGTATCACTCGACGGTGAATGTGCTCGGCATCGCGTATAAGCCCGACGGCACCGTCGGCGCAAGATTCAGTGACACGATCGATCTCGACCTCGAGAAGGACGATTGGAAGGCGTTTCAGAAAGAACCGTACCACTATCAGAATCAGTTCGACGCGGTACCCGGCGAGTACAAGCTCACGGTTGTATTGAGCGGTGGCGGCGATTCCTTCGGCAAATTCGAAACGCCGCTGAAAATCGATCCTTATGATGGAAAGGCGCTCAGCCTTGGCGGAATTGTGATGACGAACAATCCGACGCGTGTCGCGGACACGCCGACAGGGCTCGACTCCGTTCTGCTCGAAGATCACACGCCGCTGATCGTGAAGGGAATTCAAGTTGTACCCTCGGCGACGAATCGCTTCAAAAAATCCGACAACGTCATCATGTACACCGAGATTTACGAACCGCTGCTGACCGGCGACAATCCGCCGAAGGTTGCGTTCGCCTACCACATCATCGATCGGGCGACGAAGAAAGACGTCATGTTCACCGGCGCGATGCCTGCCGAGGATTTCATTCAGAAGGGGAATCCGATGATCCCGGTGGCCTTAAAGGTGGCCACGAAAGATTTGCCCGCAGGCGGCTACCAACTCCTCGTGCAAGCGGTGGATAGCGCCAAACAAAACGCGCCAAATCGCGTCGCCGATTTCGACGTCACCGACTGACGCCACGGTACGAATGCGGATAAGCAATTACACTGCTGAAAAGTCATCCATGCCAAAAACGTCGTCATCCTGAGCGAAGCGAAGGATCTCAGCGCTAACTCCGCTACAAGCGCATCCGCCATCTAATTCGACGACTCCGCAATTAAACTCCGCAGCACAAACCAGCAATTCGCCGGACGCTCCGACAACCGCCGCATAAAATAAGGACACCAGTCCGTTCCGAACGGCACGTACACCTGCAAAATGTTCCCCGCGTCAAACACCTGCTGCTGCAAATCGCGCCGAATCCCGTAAATCATCTGAAACTCATATTTGTCTTTCGAAACGCCAAGCCGCGTAGCTTCGCTCTGCGCATGAGCCGCCATGAAGGGATCGTGCGAAGCGAAGGCAGGGAAGTACGCCCCGCGCGCAGCGCCTTCCAGCAGCATCGTCGTCAGCTTCTTATATTGAGCATCGACCGCGGGCTTGCCCTGCACCGCGATATTCGCCGGTTCGCGATACGCGCCTTTCACGAGCCGAATCTTCGGCTTCAGCGGCGCGAGTCGCTGAAGATCTTTCTCACTGCGATGCAGATACGCCTGAATCGCCAGGCAACAATTCGCCGTTTCCCGCTGCACGCTCTCAAAAATATCCAGCGTTACGTCGGTGTAGCCACTGCCTTCCATGTCCATTTCGATCGTGCGGCCCAATTCGGCGGCGCGCTTCGCGATCGACAGCGTGAGCGACGCACAAAACCCCTTGCCCAGATCGAGCCTCAACTGCGTCAGCTTGATCGAAATATTTCCAACCAGATTCCTCGATTGCAGCTGCTCGATCATGTCGATGTAGCTGGCGCAAACTTCGCGCGCCGCCGTCTCGGTCGTCACATTTTCGCCGAGATGATTCAGGCTCACACGCCGCCCATTGCGGCAAAGCTCATCGCTCGCGGTCAGCGCCTCGGCCAGCGTCTCTCCCGCCACAAACCTCCGCGCAAACCCATTCTTCATCCCACGCCGCGCAATCGCGTTCGTCACGCTTCGCTTGCTCGACAGCCAAAATATAAAATCTCGAATCAGCATGGTTTGCTTTGCGAATCGACCTGTCACTTCAGGTCACAAGCACTCGATCGTGCATCAGCGGTTAGAGGATAGGTGCGGCTCCAAGCGACGTCAATCCTGACGAACACGCCGTCAAATTCGACCGCAACTTCCATCTCTGTGGCGGGTTATTCTGACATCGGCCGGTTATCCTTGCCCAACCCCGGCCTTCGACTGAGTCTCGCAGCAGCCCCGCTGCTGCCTCGCTATTCACCTGGTGGAGAGCCGCTCCATGAAGTCGCGTCAAGGTCGACCGGCGTTTTCATTCGCCATAAACGCCTCTGCGAAATCGCTGCTTTCGATCGTCCTTTCGAGCGCCTGCGTTCTTTCGCCCGGGATCGATCTTCCTGTCCAGGCCGCGATGACAGCAAGCGCGACCGCATTTCCCACCAAAGACAAAAAGCCAAAGCAGGACCCGACGCTCAAGGGCCTCCCGATCACAGAACTTTCGCCAGACGAAGCAATTTTCCACGCGCTGAATCGGCTCGCCTATGGGCCGCGTCCGGGCGACATCGAACGCGTCCGCCAAATGGGGCTCGCAAAGTGGATCGATCAGCAGCTCAATCCGAATTCCATCGACGACAAAGCGGTCGAAGCCCGCCTCGACGCGTATCCCACTTTAAGAATGTCGTCGAAGCAACTGCTCGCCGAATATCCGCAGCAGAAGCAAGTCGAAAAGAAAGCGGAGAAGCAGCAGGCGACACAAACGCGAGTCGAAGCCGCGGCTGCAGTCGTGGCGCAGGACATGCGCGCGAATCAATCAGCCTCAGCGGATGCTTCGGCTGCCGATGCGCCAAATTCTCCATCGCCGATGAAACAATCCGCTGTGCAGCCCGAAGCGAATCTTCCAACTCCCGGCGCAGGCGGCGGAGGCAAACGCGGCGCCCTGACTGTCGATCCCAACGCCGTCCCGCGCGCAATCTCCGACGACAGCCGCAAACCGCAGCGCGTCGTCGAAGAACTCGCCATGGCCAAGGTCACGCGCGCCGTCTACAGCGACCGCCAGCTCCAGCAGATCATGGACGATTTCTGGTTCAACCATTTCAACGTCTTCGCCGGCAAAGGCGACGTGAAATGGCTCATGACCTCCTACGAACGCGACGTCATCCAGCCGCACACGCTCGGCAAATTCAAAGATCTGCTCAACGCTACGGCACACAGCCCCGCGATGCTGTTCTATCTCGACAATTATTTGAGCGCCGATCCGAACGCCGCCGGGCGCCCAGCCGCTCAACGCGCTGCACGCCAGCAAGCGCACCGCGGATGGTTTGGCGGTTCCGCTCCTCCTCCTCGTCCGCAACAGAAACCAAAAAAAGGCGCGCGTGGCCTCAACGAAAATTACGGTCGCGAGCTGATGGAGCTGCACACTCTCGGCGTTGACGGCGGCTACACGCAAAAGGACGTCACAGAAGTCGCGCGTTGCTTCACCGGATGGTCGATCGAAAAGCCGAGAGAAGAAGCCGTCTTCAAATTCGACGAAAAGCTCCACGATCCCGATCCGAAAATCGTGCTCGGCAAAAAGATTCACGCCGGCGGAATGAAAGACGGCGAGCAAGTGATCGAATTGCTCGCGAAAAATCCGAACACCGCGAAATTCATCTCAACCAAGCTCGCGCGCCGCTTCGTCTCCGACACTCCGCCGCCCGCATTGGTCGAGCGTATGGCGAAGGAATTTCACTCGAGCGACGGCGACATCCGCGCCGTCATGAAGACGATGATTTACTCGCCGGAATTTTGGTCGCGCGACGCATACCGCGCCAAAGTGAAAACCCCGTTCGAACTCGTCGTCTCCACCGCACGCGCACTCGGCACCGACGTCGATACGTCGATGCCGCTCGTGCAGTGGACCGGACGCATCGGCGAGCCGCTCTATCAGTGCCAGCCGCCCACCGGCTACTCCGACAAAGCCGACGCGTGGGTCAACACCGGCGCGCTCCTCAATCGCCTGAACTATTCGCTGGCGCTCGCCAGCAACAAAGTACGCGGCTCGCGCAGTGACACAGCATCATTGCTCGGTGTCGATGGCGCCGGCGGCCCCACTGGCAGCGACGCAAAATCCGCGCTAGACCGTGCCGTGCAAGTTTTCCTCGGCGGTCAAACGTCCCCGACCACCGTCGAAACGCTGCAAAAGCAAATCGACAGCCCCCAAATTTTGCAAGCCAAGCTCGACGACCCGATCAAACGCGTCGATCTCGGCGTAGTCGCAGGCCTAGTCTTAGGCGCCCCCGAATTTCAGCGCCGCTAGTTTTTTCGCCGCGCCCAATTTTGGCGCACGACCACTCTCGCGCCGCGCGGCAAGATTGTGTAGGGGCGCAGCACTGCTGCGCCCCAGCTTGGCAAGATGTGATGTGCAGTACCGAGCCCCGATTTTTCTTTCTGCTCGAAGGAGTCAGGCCATGTCAGACATTCACACCAACGATCACACCAACCACTGCTGCGAAGGCACCCGCCCCCCCAAATTCTCCCGCCGCTATTTCCTCCGCCAAGGCGGCGTTGCCATGGTCGGCCTCAGCGCCATGCCCGCATTCCTTCAACGCGCCGTCGCCGCCACCCCAACCACCACCGGCAAAAAACAATTCGTCGTCCTCTTCCAGCGCGGCGCCGCCGACGGCCTCAACATCGTCGTCCCGTTCTCCGAACCAAATTACTACCGCCTCCGCCCAACCATCGCCATTCCGCAACCAAAACGCGGCGGCGCCGACGCCGCAATCGATCTCGACGGCTACTTCGGTCTGCACCCAAGCCTCGCCCCGCTTGAACCGCTCTTTCACAAAAATCAACTCGCCATCGTTCATGCCGCCGGCTCACCCGATCCCACGCGCTCTCACTTCGACGCGCAAGATTTCATGGAGTCCGGCACCCCCGGCATCAAAGCCACCGAAGACGGCTGGCTCAATCGCGCCGTCACATCCGTCCCCGAAGAAAACGCCTCGCCATTCCGGGCCGTCGCGATGGGGCCGAATCTCCCACGAATGTTGCATGGCACCGCTTCGGCCATCGCTCTGCCCGATTTAAAGCAATTTAAAGTGATGACGCAAAACGCCTCAACAAGCGCCGCCGTCCAAGGCGGCTTCGAAGCCATGTACGCGCAAACCGTCGATCAAGCGCTACGCGGCACCGGCACAGAAACCTTCGAAGCCATCGACATGCTCCGCAAGGTCGATCCCGCGAAATACGCGCCCGAAAACGGCGCGCAGTATCCGACGAGCCGCCTCGGCCAAAGCCTCCAGCAAATCGGCCAGCTCATCAAAGCCAACATCGGCGTCGAAGTCTTGTTCGTTGATTGCGGCGGTTGGGACAATCACGTCAACGAAGGCGGCGTGAACGGCCAGCTTTCGAATCTCCTCAAAGATCTCGGCCAGGGACTCGCCGCTTTACATCAAGACATGGGCGACCGCATGCAAAACGTAGTCGTCGTCACCATGAGCGAATTCGGACGCACCGCAAAAGAAAACGGCAACCGCGGCACCGACCACGGCCACGCCAACTGCATGTTCGTCATGGGCGGCGACGTCCGCGGTGGCCACGTCTACGGACGCTGGCCCGGCCTCTCCGACCACCAACTCAACGACGGCCGCGACCTAGCCCTCACCACCGACTTCCGCTCCGTGCTCAGCGAAATCCTCATCCGCCACAACGGCGTCACCAACCTCGCCACCGTCTTCCCTAATTTCGACGCCACCCCCCACACCTTCCTCAACCTCATCAAAACCTAAGTCACTCGTTCGAACACGAACCAGCCGTTGGGTGCCGCACCCTTTTTGGCTTTTAAAGGGTGCGGGTTTAGATTCAACACGACCGACCGCCAATCCGAGTCACTCGCATCAACCACGCGCTCGTTCTCTTGACCTCAATCAACTGCCATTGCATCCTTTAATTTCGCAATCAATTGATCTCTGACCTTTCGCGTCGTCGCCTCAAAGGAGCCACATGTCCCTCGACACCATCAAAACCATCGCCGTCCTCGGCTCCGGCACCATGGGCAACGGCATCGCCCACGTCTTCGCCCGCGCCGGCTACAAAGTCTTCCTCCGCGACGTCGAACAGCGTTACCTCGATCGCGCACTCGACACCATCTCCAAAAATCTCGACCGCGAAATCAAAAAGGGCAAGCTCCCCGAAAGCGAAAAGGGAAGCGTCCTCGCCCGCATCGTTCCCGTCACCGACATGTCCACCATCTCCAACGCCGATTTCCTCGTCGAAGCCGTCCCCGAAAAACTCGACATCAAGCGCCACGCGCTCACCGAAGCCGACCGTCTTCTGCGCGACGACGTGATCATTGCGAGCAACACCTCATCCATCGCGATGACCACCCTCGCCGCGATGACCAGGCGCCCCGACCGCTTCGTCGGCATGCACTTCATGAATCCCGTCCCGATGATGGCGCTCGTCGAAGTCATCCGCGCGCTGCAAACCAGCGATGCGTCCTTCAACCTCACGATGGAACTCAGCAAAAAACTCGGCAAGACTCCCGTCGCCGTCAACGACGCCCCCGGCTTCGTCTCCAACCGCGTCCTCATGCCGCTCATCAACGAAGCCGCCTACACCGTCATGGAAGGCGTCGCCACTCCCGAAGCCGTCGACACCGTCATGAAGCTCGGCATGAACCACCCCATGGGCCCGCTCGAACTCGCCGACTTCATCGGCCTCGACGTCTGCGTGGACATCATGCACGTCCTCCACGAAGGCCTCGGCGACCCCAAATACCGCGCCTGCCCCCTCCTCAAAAAATACGTCGCCGCCGGCTACCTCGGCCGCAAATCCGGCCGCGGCTTTTTCTCTTACGAGAAGAATGGATAAGGAGGCGAAACAAAAGCAAAAATAGTATTTGCTTTTTGTTCGCCATGTGCTATTTTCCTCTCAGGCGTTTTCAACAGGAGTCGGCCCCGGCCACTTGCCGCCACGGCAAAACCTGTCATCCTGAGCGTATCGGTGAGAATGATTCACCAATTCGGCCCAGGATGTTCAGCAGCGAAACCCGCCGCAGCAAGCAGCCAGTGCCGCCAAGCCAAGACCAAGAATATTGATAGCGCCAAAGTAAACCGAATGGTAAACTCCGCCAATCGTTATATAAAGGTGATCGAAGCACAAGCGGTACACGCAGCAAACGCACCAAAAAGACAGCGCGCGCTCTCCCGGGCGTTCGCCGGTTCGACCCAAAATTCCTATTTTCTCTACTGAGGTGTGAAATGGCGGAAGAAAAAGCCAAATTGATTGAAGCAGCGATAGCGCAGATCGAAAAGGACTACGGCAAGGGTTCGATCATGCGCCTGGGCAATCGCGACGTGCTGGTCCCGGTCAGCGTCATTCCGACCGGCTGCTTGTCGCTCGATCTCGCTCTGGGTGTCGGCGGTTTTCCCCGCGGCCGCGTCATCGAAGTCTACGGTCCGGAATCCGGCGGTAAGACCACGCTCACCCTGCAAGTCGTAGCCGAAGCTCAAAAACTCGGCGGCATCGCCGCCTTCATCGACGCCGAACACGCGCTCGATCCCATCTACGCTCGCAAACTCGGCGTTGACGTGGACAATCTACTCGTCTCGCAGCCCGACAACGGCGAACAAGCCCTCGAAATCGCGCAAACGCTGATTCGCTCCAACAGCGTGGACATCATCGTCGTCGACTCCGTCGCCGCCCTCGTTCCCAAAGCGGAACTCGAAGGCGACATGGGCGATCCCTCGATGGGCCTCCAGGCGCGCCTCATGTCGCAAGCGCTGCGCAAACTCACCGGCATCGTCGCCAAGTCGCGCACCTGCCTCATCT
This sequence comes from uncultured Acidobacteriota bacterium, assembly GCA_963850795.1. Classification (GTDB taxonomy): domain Bacteria; phylum Acidobacteriota; class Terriglobia; order Acidiferrales; family UBA7541; genus Acidiferrum. The sequence continues at coordinate 85,658 of CAWKNS010000007.1, forward strand.
TCATCAACCAGATCCGCGAAAAAATCGGCGTCATGTTCGGTAATCCCGAAACCACCACCGGCGGCCGCGCGCTCAAGTTTTATTCATCGATTCGCGTAGACATTCGCCGTATCCAGGCCATTAAGGAAGGCGATCGCGTCGTCGGCTCTCGCACGCGCGGCAAAATCGTAAAGAACAAAGTCGCCGCGCCATTCCGCGAAGCCGAATTCGACATTCTCTATGGCGAAGGCATCTCGCGCGAAGGCGACCTCATCGACCTCGGCGTCGATAAGGGTGTACTCGAAAAGTCCGGCACGTGGATCAGCTATGGCGGGGAGCGCCTCGGCCAGGGCCGCGATAACGCTCGAGTATTCCTGAAAGAAAACAAAGACATCCGCGAAAAGGTCGAGACAGCCCTCCGCAAAAAGCTCGGCATCGGTCCAGCCAACAACGCCAACCCTTCGAACGGAGCGAACGGCGCAGCCGCAGCTCCAGCCAATGGCGCCAACGGACACGCCGCTCCAACGAACGAAAAGCCACCAGTCAAAGCCGCAGCTGCCGCCGCCTCGTCATCCGACGCCGGCAAACGCCCCGGCCGTTAAACCATTCCAAACAACACTGACGCGAGAGCGCGATTCGTCGCGCTCTCGCATATTCGTTTCAGATTGGCACAGCTCCCATACTGCTGTACCGCTTCCGCCAAGGCCCGATCTCACCTGTTCCTTCCGCAACCACACCCCCGTCCGACCGGCCCTTCACCCCCGCCCGCCCGGTCAGCTTTCAAAACAAAGCACATATTTCGTACCAGCCCTACTAACCTATTGCCACCCTACATCCAACTCCCTACAATCCCTTACATCAGCAACGTGCACATGTTTCAGTTGGGTGCAGTCGCAGATGTCGCGCCGTCGCTAACTTGTTTGTAATCAGCATCTTCACGCTGGCCAGGCAAATGCTATCTAGACGGGCAGGCCTGACCTTCACGGAGACACTAAACGCGAAGGAAAGCGACACCAAAAGAGGTTGACCTAAATTAAACCTTAGGTTAGAAACAACGCCTCTCACGTGGTCGGCGATCGGGTACACCAAGATTGAGGGACAGACGTTGAAGCACTTTGCAAAAGCTCTTCTCGCCGCAGTGACCGCCGCCTCCGTGGCTGCTCCGATTCCTGCCGCTCCACCGGCCGCAGGCGCCAAAGCCAAAGCGCCCGTTCATCGTTCCGCAACGCGTTTCCGCGGCGTCCCGACTTTCGCCAATTCCACTCTCGCTGACATCGGCACTTTCGACGATCCCACCGTTCGCGAAGCCGCCGTCCAAGGCCTCGGCCGCTACAATGGCGCCGTCGTCGCCGTGAATCCGAACACCGGCCGCATCCTCACCGTCGTCAATCAGAAAGTCGCGTTCGGCGATGGCTTCATCCCATGCTCCACGATCAAGCCGACCATCGCAGTCGCTGCCCTCGAAGAAAATGTCATCACGCGCGACACCATGCTCCGCGTTAAGGATCGCCGCGCTCGCTACATGAACCTCACCGAAGCGCTCGCTCACTCCAACAACGACTTTTTCGAGCAGCTCGGCGTTCGCATGGGTTTCACTACGGTTTCCAAGTACGCCCGCCTCATGGGCCTCGGCGAACTCGCCGGCTACAACCTGCCGGAAGAGCACCCGGGCGCATTCCCGATGGCGCCGCCGGCCAAGGGCGGCGTCGCTCGCATGTCCAGCTTCGGCGAAGGCATCCAGATCACTCCGTTCCAGCTGGTTTCGCTCGCCTCCGCGTTCGCCAATGGCGGCACGCTCTACTACCTGCAATATCCCCGCACGCCGGAAGACATTCAGAATTTTCAGCCGAAAGTGAAGCGCGACCTCAACATCGCTCCGGTGCTTCCGGAAATTCGCGAAGGCATGCTCGCCGCTGTTCTCTACGGCACAGCCAAGCGCAGCTTTGATGCCGGCGGCGACGAAACTCCGCTCGGCAAGACCGGCACCTGCAATGACCCGACATCCAAGGTCGGCTGGTTCGTCACCTACGCCGACGAGCAGCACCCGAAAATCGCGCTCGCCGTTCTCCTTCGCGGCAGCTCGCACCAGGTCGAAGGCCCGACCGCCGCTCTCGTCGCCGGCCGCATCTACAAGCGCCTCCGCGAACAAAATTATTTCGCCACCGCGACCGCGCCGAACGACACCATGAAGCCCGTCACCGTAGTCAGCACCGACTCCGGCAACTAGCACGCATCAACAACTTCCGACAATCACAGCGTCAACGCAGTTCCGACGCGAGAGTCCCAGAAAAAAAGAGGGCGCCTACCCAACTGGCGCCCTCTTTTAAATTTATTCGCTACCAATTTGCTTGAGCGACGTTGAATTTCCGTCACCCACTAGCGATGTTGAATTCCACCGCCCACTAAAAATGCGTTGTCATCCTGAGCCGCCGAAGGGCGGCGAAGGATCTCAGCGTTCAGTCCTATCAACAACTCGTCCGACCGGCAAATGTAGGGGCGCAGCATGCTCCGCCCGAAGTCCGCAAGATACAACCGCCCGCACGATCCCTGTTTTCTCTCGCCTTCACTTTCGACTTTCAACTGTCAACTTTCGACTTCTTCTCTCACTCGTGCCTCAGCGCCACCATCGGATCCACCCCCATGGCCCTCCGCGCCGGCAAATAACACGCCGCCAGCGCCACCACCGCCAACATCCCTGCCGCCGCACCAAAAGTAGCCGGGTCGCGCGGTGCAATCCCATACAACAGCGTCGCCATATACCGCGTCACAAACCACGCCCCCGCCAATCCAAAAAACAATCCCGCCGCCGTCATCGCCAATCCCTGCGACATCACCATCCCCGCCACATCTCCGCGACTCGCTCCCAGCGCCACGCGAATCCCGATCTCATGCGTCCGCTCCGCCACCGAATACGCAATTACGCCGTAGACTCCCACCGCCGCCAGCGCCAACGCCACAAACCCAAAAAATCCCAGCAGCGTCGCATTGAACCGCGTCCCCGAAGCCGCATCCGCCAATCGCTCATCCAGCGTCTTCACGTCATACACAGGCTGCTCCGGATCGACCGCCAACACTACCTCGCGCACCGCCTTCACCAAGCTCCGCGGATCGACGTCGGTTCTCAACACGATTCCCGCCACGTTCTCCGCCGGCCCCGCGTGTCCATGCGGCACATAAATGATCGGATCGGCATCCCGATCAAGTCGCGCGCGTCTCACGTCTCCAGCGACGCCGACAATCTTCCGCCAAGGATCATTCATGCCCGGCCCCGCTCCAAATCGCAATCGCTTCCCGACAGCAACCTTCGCATCGCCGTCCATGAATTTCTTCACGAACGCCTGATTCACCATCACGACATTCGTTTCTGTCTTCGAATCAAGCTCCTCGAATGCCCGCCCCGCCAGCAACGGCACGCGCAGCGTTTCCAGATAGCGCGGGCCAATGCTCTCGTTGAATGTTGGTTGCGTCTGTTGAATCTGTTCGTCCGGCTGGCCTTCCAGTTGGAACGTCCGCATCATGATGATGTCCGTCAGCGGTATCGTGGTGGTCATCCCCGCCTCGCGCACGCCGGGCAGCGCTCTTACGCGCCGCATCAACTCATCGTAAAATTCATTCCGCATTTCGTTTTTCTGATATTTCGTGAATGGCAGCATCAGTCCCGACCGTAAGCACGTGGTCCGACTGAAATCCCGGATCGACGTTCGACAACAATACGAAGCTCCGTAGCAGCAATCCCGAAGCGCGACCAGCACAACCGCCAATGCCAGCTCGCAGGTCGCCAGCACATTTCGCAACCGCCGTTGACTCGGTCCCGCTCGACGCGGTGTCGCGCCCATCTTTGAGCTTGGTATCGACATCCGGCTTCGACGCGCGAAACGACGGAACCGCCCCAAACAGCGCGACCGTCGCGCATGTTATCCCGATCAAAAAGAGCAACACCCACCTATCGATCGTAATATGCTGCGCCTGCAAGAAATTCTCCGGCGCATAGTTCTGCAACGCGTGAACACCCGCAAAAGCACCCGCCAATCCCAAAGCTCCGCCTAGGAGTCCGATCAGCGCGCCTTCCGTCAGCAATTGCCGCAACAATCTCAACCGGCTCGCCCCGATCGCCGAACGCACCGCCAATTCCTTTTGCCGGTTCGCCGTCCGCGCCAGTTGCAGGTTCGCAATATTCACGCACGCAATGAGCAATACCACTCCCACCGCAACCAACAAGATCAGAAGCGTCGATCGGGTGTCACCCACCAGCTTGTTGTGCAGCGTGATCGTCTGCACCAGCATCCCTTCGCGCATGTGAGCAAACATTGCGGGTAGCTCGCTCGACGTTCGTTTGCTCAATTCGGCCAGATCCGCTCTCGCCTGCTCCAGCGTCACGCCGGATTTCAACCGGCCAATCACCATCGTCAGCATCATGCGTTGCACGTTCCAATCGACCTTCGGAGCGAGTTGGAAGGCGGGGATTATGTCCGGATTCAATCCGCGAGCCGGATACCGAAACGATGCCGGCATCACACCAACAACGGTGTAGATTTCCTGGTCGAGCGTGAGGCCTTTCCCAACAATATTTGGATCGGCATTGAACTTTCTTCTCCAAAAGGAATCGCTCAAGAGCACTACGTTCGGGCCGCCCGGCAGTCCTTCTTCGGTCGTAAACCACCGGCCAATCTGCGGCGGCACTCCAAGAACCTCCAGCAAGCTCGGCGTCATAGATCCACCGATGACTTGTTCCGGAGCGCCTGCCTGCGTCAACGTCATCGGTCCGCCGTTGCCCATCGCGCCCATTTTTTCGAACGTGTGATTATTCAGCGCCCAATTCGTGAATTCAGGATTCGCCACAGCGTTGTCATTCATGCGCGGGTCGAACACATCAGCCCACACCAGCCGTCCCGGATCGCGATAGGGAAGCGGCTGCAGCAGCACGGTATTCACCACACTAAAAATCGCCGTGTTCGCGCCAATCCCCAGCGCCAGCGTCAAAATCGCCGTCGCCGCGAATCCCGGATTCTTCCGCAACATCCGCGATCCAAATCTCAAATCACCAACAAAATCCTCCAGCCACCTCCACCCCCAAGCCTCCCGCCCCCGCTCGCTCATCGCCATCCCATTCCCAAACGCCCGCGCCGCCGCATACCGCGCCTCTTCACGATCCGTGCCGCCGGCGATCAACTGCCGCTCCCGCGACTCCCGATGCAACCGCATCTCCTCTTCCAGATCTCGCGCCATCGAGTCCCGCCGCACCAACCCCACCACCCGCCGCCAAATCTCTCCGATCCACGCCAAGCCCCACCTCCATCCTACGGTTCAATCAAAAAAATAAAACGGTGTCATCCTAAGCGAAGCGAAGGATCTCAGCCGTCAACTCAACCGAAATCCCGTCCGCCATCGCGGTCATGTTCGGGCGCAGCACCGCTGCACCCCAAGTCCGCAAGATGCCAACCCCAAGCTCTTCGCTCTTCGCCGTTACTTCATTACCTCTTTCCTTCGCCTGTCTCTTCTCTCACTCCGCCCGCAAAATCCGCATCGCATCCACGCGCGTCGCCCGTCGCGCCGGTAAATAACAGGCCGCAGCCGCAACGCCCAACAACGCCACGCTCGCCGCGCCTAGCGTCACCGGATCACGCCCTGCCACTCCATACAACAGACTCGACAGCAATCCGCCCAGCGCGAGCGCTCCTGCAAGCCCGAGCGCAATTCCAATCCCTGCCCATCGCAATCCCTCGCCGAGTACAAGTCCGCGCACCGACGCGGGATCAGCTCCCAGCGCCACGCGAATTCCGATCTCACGCATCCGTCCACCAACCGAGTACGCCATCGCCCCATAGATTCCGATCGTCGCAATCGACAACGCCAACAGCGCAAACCCGCACAGCACCATCGTCTGCACGCGTCGCGATCCCACCGAATTCTTCAGTCGTGACTCCATCGCCGCGATGTCCGCCAGTGGTAGATCTCGATCGACCGACCACACCGCTGCCTTCAGCGACGCCGCCACTCGCATCGGGTCGCCGCTCGTTCTGACCACGATGTTGTTGAAGATGGAAGGGAACTGCGGCTCGGGCCAATAAATCATGTAGCCGGGAGCCGCATCCAACGCCTCGCTCTTCACATTTCCCGCGACGCCAACGATTTCGCCCGTCAGCGGTGGTCCCCAGTTGTACATCGTCACGCGCTTGCCGACCGGATTCTCAACCGGCCACAATTTCTCGGCCATCGTCTGGTTGATCACCATCACGGTCACGCTGGTAGCGGTGTCGTGCGCGTCAAACCATCGCCCGCGCAGCAGCGGAATCCGCATCGTCGTGAAGTAGTCGCCGGCCACCACGCGAATATCGGCGCTCGGTTCTTCGTCGGTCTTCGGCCTTGGGTGTCCTTCCACCACGAAGTTCGTCGCTGCTCCGCCGCTCACCGGCAGCGTGTTTACCACTGCGGCGTACTCCACTCCTGGAATCGCGCGCACCCGCTCCAGCACTCGGTCAAAAAACGGCGCAATTTGTTTCGGCGTGTAGTGGTTGGGCGGCAGAAAAAGATTTGCCGTCAGCATATTTCGAGCGTCAAATCCCGGCCATACGTGCGACAACCGTAGAAAACTATTCATGAGTAGCCCGCCACCGGAGAGCAGCATCAACGCCAGCGCGATCTCCGCGACCACAAGCGCCCCGCGTAGTTTCGCGCCACGCACACTTGTCGTCCCCTTTGCGCCTTCCTTCAGTGCTTCGTTCGGATCGGTCCGCGAAGCAGCAAGCGCCGGGACGCCGCCGAAAATCATCGTCGTCAAAAGCGAAAGCCCAACCGCAAAAGCCAGCACGACTCCGTCCGCGCGTACGTCCATGAGCCGGGGAATATCCTTCGGACCAAACGCGATCACCAACTTCAAACACCAGATCGTCAGCACCACGCCACCGGCGGCGCCTGCTAAGCCCAGCAGAGCGCTTTCCACCAGGCATTGGCGCAACAACCTTCCATTTCCCGCTCCCAGCGCCGCGCGCACCGCGAACTCGCGCACGCGCGTGGTGTTCCTCATCAAAACAAGATTTGCCACGTTCGCGCACGCGGCCAGCAATAACAGCCCCACCGCTCCAACCAGCACCAGCAGTGCTGGCCGCACCGGTGATGTAATTCGCTCGTGCAGATTCCGCACTGTCACCTGAAAACCGGGATCGACTCCTGGATTCTGTTCCTGTATGCCATCCGCAAATGCGCGCAGCTCGCTCTCCGCCTGCTGTCGGGAAGCTCCGGTCGCAAGCCGCCCGATGACACCGAGCAAATGTGATTTCCGGTTCGCGCGGAGTTCATCCTTAACGAGCGGCGTCCATATCCGCGCGTCGTCGGGAAAACCGAAACCCGCAGGCATCACCCCCACGATCAGGCGCGGCACGTCGCTGACGTTCAGCGTTTTGCCCAACGCGCTGGGATCGCCGCCAAACTGCGATTGCCACAGCCGGTAGCTCAATATCGCCACGTTCGCCGCGCCAGGCTGTTGTTCGTCCGAAGTAAATCCGCGTCCCAATTCCGGTGTCGCGCCGAGTACCTCGAAAAGTTCGGGCGAGATCATTACGCCGTCGGCTTGTACTGGTTCGGCGCCGCTATTCGCCGTTCCCCGGCTCACGTTGAACGTCCACGGCCGATAAGCCCCGACAATCTCGAGCGACTTTTGGTGCGTGGCGTTTAGATCGAGCCAGTTCGCGTACGAAAAGTTTTCGGCAAACGCAGTGCCAGGGAATCCGCCGCCGTCGATATGATTTTCTTGCAGCTGCACCAACTGTCCCGCGTCCGCATAAGGCAACGGGCGCAACAACACCATATTCACCACACTGAAAATCGCCGTCGTCGCGCCAATTCCAAGCACCAATGTCGCCACTGCCGTCAGCGCGTAACCCGGACTCTTCCGCAACGCTCGCAATCCAAACGCCGCGTCATGGACTAGATCTTCCAGCCACCGCCAACCCCATGCCTCCAGACCTCGCTCACTCAGAGCCGTGGCATTTCCAAACGCGCGAGTGGCCGCATACCGCGCCTCTTCGCGATCCATGCCGCCAGCGATCAACTCCCGCTCGCGCGATTCCCGGTGCAATCGCATCTCCTCGTCGATTTCGCGAGCCAGGCGGTCACGCCGCACCAGCCCCGCAACGCGCCGCCACATCTCCCCAATCCAGCCCAAGCCCACCTCCATCTCTCGGGTCAATCAAAAAATAAAGCGCTGTCATCCTGAGCGAACCGAAGGATCTCAGCCGTCAACTCAACCGAAAACTCGTCCGCCATCGCGGTCACGTACGGGCGCAGCACCGCTGCGCCCCAAGTCCGCACGATCTAATCGACTTCCACCACGTGCTTTTCTCTTCGCGGTCCCTTTCGACTTTCAACTGTCGACTGTCAACTTTCTTCTCATCCCGCCGTCTGAATCACCCGCACGATCGCCCCCATCACCCGCTCAAACTGCTCCGTCTCCGCTTCCATCTGTTTCTTGCCCGCCGGAGTCATCCGGTAATATCGCGCGCGCCGGTTCTCGTCCGTCACGCCCCACTCCGCTTTGACCCAGCCCTTCACCAACATCCGCTGCAACGCCGGATACAGCGATCCTTCTTCCACCTGCAGCACATCCCGCGAAATCTGCTGAATCGATCGCGCAATCTCAAATCCATGCATCTCACCACCGCGCGCCAACGTCCTCAAAATCAGCAGTGCCAAAGTTCCCGGCAAAATCTCATCCCGTCCCATCGTTTCTCCGTTCCTCAGTCAAATCCGCGCTTCTGCCTCAGCGCCTAACAAAACGACTGTCATCCTCCAATAAAGGGGCCGTCGTCCTCCAACCAAGCGCCTGTCATCCTCCAACAAAACCGGCTGTCATCCTGAGCGCCATCCGAAGGATGGCCGAAGGATCTCAACCGATCCCTATCTCCCAAATTCAACCGCTCATAGCATCAACGATTCCGCCATAGACGGTCTATGTCTACTCGCATAGATAGACTATGTCAAGCCGCAAAAGGTGAGCACACCGAAGGCTCGGCCAAGCGAGATCCTTCGGTGCTCAACGCGCATCGAAAAGAAAAAAATGCTTCTTCTCTCGCTGACTCTGGAATTCTCTCAGGTACAATCGTTCTTCGTTCTAGCGAAGAAAGACGGTTCGGTGCCTAACGTCGTCGAACGTTTCGATATTTGGATCTGGGAGCCCCGGTGAACCGCCACTTTTCCGTCCTCATCATCGCAATCTTGATGTTCGCCATCGGCGGAATTGCCGGCTACGTCCATCATCGTCACGCGATCGATGAAGAAGTCCGGCAACAGGAAGTCGCCGTCGAAGCCGAAGACGCCCAGGAACAGCAACAGGTGCAGCCAGCCGACCCGCCGCCCGTCGAAACCAAAGTTGGGAAAAACGAAAATTTCACCGCCGCGCTGCAGCACGCGGGATTCAACACCGCCGACGCAAGCGCCATCACGACCGCCTCGCAACGCGTCTTCAATCTCCGCCAGGTCCGCGCCGGAAACGCGATGACCATCAACCGCTCGGCGGCCGGCGAACTCCGCGAGATCAACTACCGCATCGATCTCGACCGCATGTTGAAGGTGGTTCCCGCGCCCGAAGGAAAATTCTCCGCCGAAATAAAACCCGTTCCGTCCAAAATCGAAGTCAGCGCCGTCACCGGTCAAATCAACGATTCGCTCTTCAAAGCCGTCGCGCAAGCCGGCGAGTCTCCGGAACTCGCGATGCGCATTGCGCAAATTTTTGCGTACGACCTCGACTTCTACACGGACACGCGAAAAGGCGACACCTTCCGCATGGTCCTCGAGAAAAAGAAATACCCCGATGGCAAAACCGCAGGCTACGGAAAAATTCTCGCCGCCGAATACGACAACAAAGACAAGAAGTATCAAGCTTTGCTATTTCACGACGAGGCCGGCCATCCGGGCTATTACACTGCCGACGGAAAATCGCTCCAGCGATCGTTTCTCCACTCGCCGCTCAAATTCTCGGCAACGGTCACTTCGCACTTCAGCAAATCTCGCTACCATCCGATTTTGAAATTGTTCCGTCCGCACATGGGCACGGATTACGGCGCGCCCGTCGGAACTCCCGTGCAAACGATTGGCACTGGACGCGTCGAATTCGCCGGACGCAAAGGCGGCGAGGGCAACATGGTGGCAGATCGCCCACTCCGACGGCTACGAAACGATGTACCTGCATTTGTCGCGCATGTTCGTGCATCAGGGCGAGCACGTCGAAATCGGCAAGACGATCGGGCTTGTCGGCAGCACGGGACTATCCACTGGGCCGCACTTGGATTTCCGCATCTTGCAACGCGGCCAATACAAAAATTTCGAGAAGCTCGGAATTCCTCCGTCCGATCCCATCGCCAAGAAACACTGGCCGGAGTTCACGCTCGTCCGCCAACAATGGCTTCCCGTGCTGCGCGGTGAAGCGACTCCGCGGCAAGCCGCAGACGCAACAGCGCCAGGCGGCTCGCCCGCGGCACCATCGCAAAACAAATCGGCAGACTCGTCCGCGCCCGCAACTTCAACCGCAGCCGATCCACCGTCTCACTAACGAACGCGCCGACACGATCCACGAGCACATTCCTGTAGGGGCGCAGCACCGCTGCGCCCCATGTCCGCAGAATCGCAGCCCCAGAGGTTCTTCGGCTTTCCTTTCGACTTTCAACTGTCGACTGTGAACTCTCTTCAATAAATGATTGGGAGTTTCGAGAAGTCCGTCGAGTCGTGATCCATCACGCGGAGCACGAGCAGCGTTCGATCGTCGAACGGCGCCGTTCCGGCTCCACTGTAATCATCGGTCGCGGAAAGAATCGCATTCGCAATTTCGTCCGCATTTTGTCGCGGTGAAAGCGCGCTCAGCACCGAACTGAGCCGGTCGAATCCAAATTCTTCCAGCTCCGCATTCGACGCTTCCAAAATTCCATCCGAAGCAAACAGCAGAAGATCGCCCGGCACAAGATCGAGAACAGCCTCTTCGTATTGCGTGTCCGGAAAGAGTCCCAGCGGAATTCCCGACACGCGAACCGACTGCACCGCTCCATCGCGCACCAGCAGCGGATACGGACCGCCTGCGTTGCCCATGGTGAGCCGCCGCGTCCCTGCGTCGAACACCGCGAATGTTGTCGCAATAAATCGGCTGTCGAGCCGTGCCGCATACAAACGCGTGTTCAGCATCGAAAGCATCTCCGCCGGTGGGCAGGGATGATCCACAATGTGCTCGCGAATAATTCCGATCGCGAGCGACGCAAACAATGCCGCCGCGGTGCCTTTGCCCGAAACGTCACCGAGAACCATTCCCAGGCGACCTTGTCCGTACGGAAGAAAATCGTAGAAATCGCCGCCCAGTTCGCGCGCGGGAACGTAGGCGGCCGCGAGATCGAGGCCCGGAACTTCGCGCGCTCCGGTTGGCAACAAGCTGCGCTGAATCTCGCGCGCAGTCGCGAGATCGGCCTGCAATCGCCGCTCGGTTTCGCGCGCCTCTTCGTACAAACGCGCGTTCTCCAGCGCGATCGCAATGTAAGAACCAAGCGTCGCGAGCATGCGCTCGTGCTCTTCCGTAAACGCGTTTGGATCAGTGCTTTCGAGATCGAGAACGCCGATGAGTCGGTCGCCGAGCAAAAGTGGAATCACAAGTTCCGAGCGAACAATCACATCCGCTTCCATCTGCACGAAGCGCGGATCCTGCAACGTGTCGGCGACGCGAATCGCGCGCCGTTCGCCCGCGGAAGTTCCCGTAATTCCGTGATGCAGAGGAAGGCGAAGGCGAGTTGGAATCGCGTCCCCGTAGCGCAAACCAAAAATGCTTTCCAGAAGCTGCGCATTTTCGTTCCAGAGCATCACACTGAAAAGATGATAGTTAACGATTTTTTTCACGCGCTGCGCGACGCGACGCAGCAATTCTTCGCGATCGAGAATGGACGTGAGTTCACGACTCACGTCGTACAGAAGCGCAAGGGAGCTTGCAGATTCCGGCGCGGACAAAATCAGGTCCGCGGATACAGGATCAGCGTCTTCCCCGAGAGGGAATGCAGCGAATTTGGACGAATCGTCCATACAAAAGTATACGTTTCTTTCGCGACCTTATATCTCTTGGATGTTGAGACGCGAAGAGTGTAACGGCGAAAGAGGAGCGAGAGGAAGTAAACGAAGTCGAGGGGCGCAAGGGAACAGATGAAGGTAGGGCGAAAAAAGGGCAGCCCCCTCCCCCCGGTGTTTTTTGCAAGAATGTCATTCTGAAGGAGTTGTTCGGGTTAATTGGGCAAGAGTGTGATTCTAAATGGGTTGTTCGTCCGGGCGATTCGAATTCGACACGACCCTCATCACGCGCCCGTAACCTTTCTTCTCGCTAGGAGTTAGCGCTGAGCGCGATTGTTCGCCGCCGTCGGCCGGAGGTCGAACTCGATTTCAGCTTGGGTTTCGGCGCGTTTGTTGTCGAGGTACGTTGGCTGATAGTGCCAGTTGCGGACGGTGCGCGAAACGGACGGGAGCATGGCGAAATTGCCGTTGATCGGCTTCAGGTCGGTCACGTAGCCATCTTTGTCGATGGTGGCCTGCACGGTCAGCGAGCCGGTCGCCCCGGAAGCTTGCACGACAGTCGGATCGATGCGATTCACGACGTCGCCCAACGTAACGTTGAGCTTGCCGCGCCAGAGCCAACGCTGCCCCGGGATTCGCTCGCCGGGTACGCGGACGAAACGACGCATGCGAACCGTTGCCGTCGCGGTTCGAACGACGTGTTCGCCCGGCAAATCGACATAGGAAGCTGTGAAGCCTTTCGGCGCGGCGATCTCAACATCGCGCTCTTGCGGGGAGTCGACCGGAACGATGTTATTGTTCGCAACGTTGCGAGTTGCGACGTTGGCGTTTGCATGGGGGTTAGAGCTATCACCGCGAGAAGCCGCTGCTGACACTGCATTCGCGGTCGTCGTGTCGTTCGAATCAAAGATGCCGCTCGAATGGACGGAATTGATCGAGCCCATGACCGCCGAGCGCTGTTGCTGTGCATTGGCATTATAAATTTGCGATTGTGACCGCGACTGTGTCGTATTTGCAGGCGTCGAGTTCGCAGCCGAAGTCTGAGTCTGCGCGGCCGCCGGTTGCTGAGTTCGGACTGGAGGGTTACTCGCCGCGCTGCTCGAATTCGAAACCGCCGCGTTGTTTGCTGCGTTATTCGTGCCCTGGGTCTGTGTCGCCGGTGCAGGCGGCGGAGTTGGCCGCGATTGCGCGACGATCGGCGCCGATTGAGCCTGCGCGTCGTCGGAAGAACTCGTCACGTTCGGCGATTGCGGCGTGTCGTTTGCCGCGGCACCCGATGAACCCGAGCGATTCGGAGCCGGAGCGGACCAAGTTCTTGCCACAGGCCGCGATGAGCTTGTGCCTTCGTCGAAGTGTTGCGACGCCGGGGGAGCAGTCGCTACGTCGGCTCCGCCATCCGCGTCCAGAGACGATTCACGATGCGCCGCAGAGTGGTTCGCGTCGGAATCGTTTGCCCCGGACTGTCGCGGCGAAACTCCAACGGCGGAAGCGTCGGTGTTCAATCCGGCTTCGGCCTTCTGGTTTGCATTGGTTTGCGAATCTGCGGGGACATGCGTCGCGGCAATCACCTCAGACCCCGATGGAGCGACAGCGGAGGTGGATTTGCTCGCCTCCGATGCAAACCGCCTCGAAGTTTGGTTGATTTTGTATCGCACCAGCGCGTTCGCTCCGAAACATACCAGCGCAAGCACCGCCGCCCAAATGATCAACGGCTTCGCACGCATGCGCGCAGAGATCGGGGCCCGACGACGCGAACGCGCCGGGGCGTATTCGAATTCGCGGTGAATCGGCAGCGGAACCTGGGGGTATTGCTGGAACCTGGAGTTGAGTTCAGGATCGTCGAATGGATTGGCGATCGGCGGCAAACTCGATTCGGCGGCTGCTTCGGGCCTCGGCCCTGTGGCCTGCCCATCAAGGGCTCCAAGTTCAGCGGGCGCGCCAGGGGAACAGCGCTCCGCTCTCGGCGGCGGTTGCTTCGCCCATACTCCAAAAAATGGCGCGGAAGATTCTGGTGACTGCGCCTCAATATCCGGAGATATTTTCTCGGCAGTGAGATCCCCTCCCCGGTCAACGCCGTTTAGCTCGCTTGGCTGCCCAGGACTTGCCTTCTGAAAAACTTCCGTCTCCCCCGCACCGGCGTCTTCGACCCTGTGATTCTTGGATTCAAGGTGAGCCGCGAATTTGGGTTCCGCCTCCGGACTCGTTTGCGCGACGGGTTCCGGTGATTCTCCGGGCCCCTTCGTCCGCACATTCGGCTCGAAAGCGGATGCCGCTTCACCGGGAGGATGCTCGACGTCGATGTGCTGCCAGTCTTCCCGCTGCCATTCGGCGGGCCACGCGTTCACAACACCCGCGTCATTATCGATTCCTGTCGCCGGCCGCGACTCGACTGTTGCTGTTGAAGGCGCCACTCGAAGCGGCACTGCTGGCGAGTCAACGAATCCCGGATCCCGCGTTTCGAGTCGAGTCAGTTCCGCGTCAACCACCTCGCGGATCTGCTTACGATCCTCGTCCGAAAGATCTAGCAGCTGGATTCCCGAACGATTTTCATCGTCGTCGGTCCAGATCGTACGTACCGTCACAACGATGGTCTTTCTTGTGGGTTTCAGGGGTATCAGGACGCGGTAGACCGAGTTGATCGCCAGGCTGGTCGGCGTGGAAATCTGAAATCCGTTTTCGCTGAGATCTTGCAAAACGCCCAGATTGTTCGGACCGAACGCAACCCATATCGAGCTCGGCGGAGCAACGCGAGGATAAAACCGCCTTTCGGCGGGCGCGTTCAAGCCATCCATGTATTCGGTCGACGTAGACATTTCGTCTCCTCAAATAAGGTACGCGTCGAATGCGGCCGCGGGCGGGGAAAGCCGGAGCCGATGCGAAATGGGCTTGGGGCGAAATTGGGAATTCGTCTGCATATGTATGATGGCTGGACAGGCCAAATTGTTGCGCTGGGTACTAGACCCCTTGCCACTTCGCGGGGTCACGATTCTACACTGAAGCAACACAATCCGAAGAGCATAAGTTGCGGCCGGCACGAAGCGACATACGGTGATGAATGGATGGATCAAAGTGAGATTGCGGAGGGCGCTCGCTGTAGTCAGCGGAGAGTCGCAAGAAACTCGTTGAGCGATTCGCGATATTTTTGCGGTGAAACGATCGACGCTTCTTCGTGGCACATATTCTCAATTTTGAGAAAACGCTTTGGTTCCCGCGCACGATCGTAAACCGCTTGCCCAAACTCGAAGGGGATCACGGGATCCTGCGCGCAGTGAACGACGAGAAGCGGAACTCCAGTATGTTGTAGGCGGGCCGCGGTGTTGAGCTGCCCGTGCACGAAAAACTGGATGCCGGGAAGAAACCAGAAGACTTTTCGCGCGACCGCCGAAGCAGACGGAAATGGCGCTTCGAGAACGACCGCTCCGACGGGCAATCGATTCGCGAGATTTGCGGCGACCGCGGTCCCGAGCGATTGGCCAAAGGAAATGATCGACTTCGGATCGATCTTCTGAATATCGACGAGATATTGATGAGCCGCCTGGGCATCGAGATAAATGCCAGATTCGCTTGGTTTGCCTTCGCTGTGCCCGTACCCGCGATACTCGAGCGCAAAGACGTTGGCCGGAGTATCACGAAGAAATTCATAAACGCTGGCGCGATTCGCGATGTTTGAAGCGTTGCCGTGAAACGCGAGAAACGTGAACTTCGCGTCTTTATTCGGAATCCACCACGCGTGAAGCTTCGTGCCGTCCGACGCCTTTAGCCAGACATCTTCTACTGGAAGCGACCGTGGATGCCAATCGCCTTCGAGCCGGCCCGGATAATCCGGGAAAAAGAGTAGGCGCGATTCGAATACGCGCAGCGTCAGTAGCGCGATGAAGTATCCGATCAGCAGCGTGAGCAGCAGGCTCACGAGTCTTCGCCCGATTGACTTCTTGCCTTCACTTGTTTTTTCCACGTGCAATGGGCATCCGTTTTGGCGCGCTCAGAACATGCTAGCCGAATTCTTAATCAATGCCGACAACAGATGACGTTCGAGTTGGTTATGGGCGGGAACGAAAACTGGCCGTCTGGGCAAGTGTTTTCGGGGCTCGTTTCTGTTGAGATTTGAGGTGTGGATGCGTACGCTTCGGATTGTCCAGCCAAATGAAAATTTCCTACATCATTGTTTGCCTGATAGGACTTGCGGTAGCTGCAAGAGCACAATCGTTTGCTCAGTCGCCGAGCAAAGCTGTGGCTAGTCCGCCCGATTCATCCGCTGCGACCGCGATTTGTCCCATCGTCTACCCCTTAGACGAAAATCCTTCGGCACACGGCTATCAATATGCGTTCCACGGGAATGCATTTTTTATCAATCGCGACGGTCTCCTGATCACCGCGGCGCACGTGCTTCATTCGTTCCGCAATGGCGGTGATCCGCACATTTTGGTGCAACGGGTGGAAGCTCCACCGCAAATGTTGAAGGCGGAAGTCGTGCTGGAAGATCGCGGGCATGACGTCGCAGTGTTACGGGCGACGCCGAATCCGTTTGCTGGCAAAGCGTATCGCGTGAGCACGCTCGCGCCGGATGCGACTGCGGTCTCGCGCGGGGAATCAATCGTCGTTGCTGCGCTGCGTCCGAAGCGGCGCCAGCCGCATAGCTATGAGACCGAGTTGGAAGATCGCTCCGCCGCAAGCGTCATCGATTTTCAGAACAGCGTGCTCGAAAAGGGATTCGGCGATACGGAGCTGGTGCTGTTCAATCACGAAGTGATTTTGGGCCAGAGCGGCGCGCCAGTGCTCGCGGTTGGCACGGGAGAAGTGGTCGCATTCATCGAAGGGCAGTGGTTGCGGCCCGCGGCGGGACTCGCTGTAGAAATGCAGCGCGGGCAGGAAACCCACTCGGTCGGCGCTGCGGTACCGATTCGCTATGCGATCGCCGCACTTCGCCAAAAGGGAATTGTTTGGTAGAGCGGATTGGCTCCGCCTAGAGGCGCCGGTCCGCTCGTTACTTTGGACCTTCAACTGTCGACTGTTGACTTCCTTTAAGTTCTTAACTGACTCGGCACAGTACTATGGGCTTTGCGTTGGTTGGCGCGCGAAACTGGAGCGTATCGATTTCAAGGCGCCGCAGCGACCCAAGACAGGCGCTGCATGGCTACGGGGACTTGAATGAACGCTCGATTCGCTTCATCGCGATTTTTTCTTAAAAAAGTTTTCACGCTGACTATTTTGATCTTTGCTTCGATGTTGCTCGCAACATCCGCGCGCGCGGGGAATACGCCGGGCTACGCCTATTGCGGCACCTACGGCTCCTACATCCTGATGTATCGCTCGAACGACAGCCTCGAGGAATTGGGCAAGCTGCACTGCGGCGAGAAAGTCGAAGTGATGGGACGTTACTTCGACCACGTGCAGGTGCGGGCCGCCGACGGACGCGTCGGCTGGGTCAATTGGTCCGACATTTCGAATTCCCCCGGAGAAGAGCCGAGCAAAAATCTCGGGATGACCGACACGACCAACAAGCGGGGCGGTTCGGCGGTCGTCGCCCTGAACAACGCGGCGATCGTGAAGATGCGCACGCAGCATCTCGGCGCCGATGTGATGATCGCGAAGATTCAGTCGTCGCCGTGCGAATTCGATACGTCACCCGCGGCTCTCCAGAAATTAAAAGTGGCAGGCGTGCCCGACAAAGTAATCGTAGCGATGGTGACGGCACCGTCTGCATCCGCTCCGCCTCCACCGGCAGCAACGAAAGCACCCGAGTTTGTCGATGTGAAGGTTCCGGGTGGCACGCAGATCGAACTCGAACTGACGTACCAAGCTTCGTCGGATGAAGCGACCGAGGGCCGGCCGATTCTGATGACGGTCGCACACGACGTGGTGATCGATGGCGCGGTGGTTTTTCGCGCGGGAGCCGAGGCGCATGCGCGCGTCGCGGTGTTCACAGAACCGGGGCGCCTGAATCGTCCGCCGGGGCGCGTCGTGTGGACCATGGACTACGTGACGGCGACGAACGGCGACCACGTTCAGGCCGATTTCTTTTCAAAGGACGCGGCGGACAACCCGATGAGCGCGGTGATGGGCTCCGAGGGACCATCGTGGGAGTTTAAAAAAGGGAAGCCAGCAGTCGTCGCGGTGAAAACGAAGTTTCAAGCGGTGCTGAATAAAAAGGGCGCCGTAGTGCGCGTGCCCCAGTCGGATGTCTCCGCAAGTGCGGCAGCGAACTCGACCGATTCGCAGCCCGGTACAGCGCAGCCGGCTGCAAACGGAAAACCGTGACGGCATAAATCGCCGCCGCGAGAGCGTTCAAAAAAAGAGAATATCCGGGGTGAGATTTGGACGAAGGAAAAGGGGAAGCCCGTCCGAAACTTGCCGTAGAGGCGGCGGAGATTAGGCGACTTCCCCTTTTCCCTCACTTGAGCGGGCACTGTTCCCGCTCGTCTCGCATCCTCGCAAACGATAATCGGCCAGTCCATTCGGTGAATACTGTACGTTGGATGAAAATTCGGTTTCAGTTCGCCGGCTTTGCGACCATTTAGAAATATCCCGCGCCAATCAGAAATATGCCGCGCCGCCGTCCACGTTGATCGACTGGCCGGTGATCGCGCTCGACTGGTCGGAACATAGGAAGAGCGCCGCGCGGGCGATTTCGTCGGCAGTCTGCCCGCGTCCTTGCAAAATCGTGTTCAGGAAGCCCGCGAGTTGATCTTCGGGGCTAACGTTCAGGCGCTTAGCCAGCGTGGCGCCCAATTCTTTCGACATCACGGTTTCGGTGACCGGGCCAGGGCACAGCGCGTTGACGCGAACGCCTTTGCGCGCAGCCTCAGCTGCGGTCACGCGCGTCAAGCCAAGCATCCCGGCTTTAGCGGCGGCATACGCCGAGCCCCACCCAAATGCCGATTTCGCCGACAGACTCGAAATGTTGAGGATCACGCCCGATCCGCGCTCGTACATTTCAGGCAGCGCCGCTTTCGTCAGCAAAAACGCCGCGCGCAAATGAACGGCGATCACGTTTTCGAAATCGTCGAGCGGATATTCTTCCACCGGCACGACCGGGCCGTAGTGCCCGGCGTTGTTCACCAAAATATCGACCCGCCCAAAGCGGTTGCGCGCCTCGGTGAATACCCGTGCGCAATCGTCGGCGCGTGTGAGGTCGGCGGGCAGATAGGCGGCTTGCGCAGCTGCGTTCGCACCGGCGGGCGAAACACTGTTGATTTCGCCGGCGGTGATTTTGAGTTCGGACTCGGTGCGAGCTGTGAGAAACACGCTCGCGCCCTCTGCGGCAAAGAGGCGAGCGATGGCGCGTCCGATGCCGCGGCCCGAGCCGGTGATAAGAGCTACTTTGTTCTGGAGAATATTCTGACCAAGGTGTTGTTGAGCCATGAGTGCGTCAAAGCATAGTTAGTACCGCGGCGCGTGGCAAGGCGTAGGCAAAGAGACACTGGACCAGAACTGTTCTCCGGACCAGATGCGGTTATGTCTTTGAAGCCTCTAACCTTAGCAAATGGCAATCGTGTCGGCCTCACGCTCGAAAAGCGCTACTGGATCCGTTGGATTTATTCATACTTTCCCTGCAACGCGAGCGACCTGGCTCTCGGCTTGCCTCGCGCTGATCGCGCTCAACGTCTTATTGCTTGCAGGATGCAACGGCGTCGTCCATACAACCACCACGCCGAACGGAAACGGTTCCAGCGATCCGGCAGCGCCGGTGATTACGACGCAACCTGTCAGCCAAACCGTAGGTGTTGGGCAGAGCGCGTCATTTTTCGTGATCGCGACCGGAAGTGCGCCGCTCAGCTACCAGTGGCAGAAAAACGGCGCAAATATTGCCGGCGCGACTTCAGCGTCGTACGCGACGCCTGCCGCAACGACGGGCGACAACGCCGCGAAATTCTCTGTTGTGGTGAGCGACTCCTCTGGCAGCGTCACGAGCATCGTCGCGACACTGACGGTTGACGCGACGCAGGGAAATGGCGCACCACAGATCACGACCCAGCCCGCGAGCCAAACCGTGACAGTCGGCCAAATGGCGGCGTTCACTGTCGTTGCGACGGGGAGTCCGACGCTGACTTATCAGTGGCAAAAAAATCACGCGAACATCGCCGGCGCGAACTCAGCCTCGTACACGACTCCCGCGACAGCAACCTCAGACACCGGCGAGACCTTCGACGTCGTCGTCAGCAATTCCGTCGGCACGGTGACCAGCGCTTCAGCGTCGCTGACGGTCAACGCTGCCGGCAGCACACCACCGGTCTCTTCCGCAGATGTGACGACCTATCATTACGACAACCTGCGGACCGGCCAAAATACGCACGAGACGATTTTGACGCACGCCAAAGTGAACTCTTCTACATTCGGACGGCTCGGAGCTATCCCGGTCGATGGGCACGTCGATGCTCAACCGCTTTATCTGTCGAACGTAGCGATCCCCGGGCAGGGCACCAAGAATGTGCTCTACGTGGTGACCGAGCATGATTCCGTTTACGCCTTCGATGCGGACAGCGTCAGCGGCAGTTCCGCGACGACTTTGTGGCACAGCTCGATGCTCGCGGCGGGCGAAACGTCGAGCGACGATCGCAATTGCGGGCAGGTAAGTCCGGAGATCGGCATCACTTCGACGCCGGTCATCGATCGAACGCGCAACGCGATTTATCTTGTCGCGGTTTCAAAGACGTCGGGCGGGAACTATATTCATCGGATTCACGCGCTCGATCTGACGACGGGAAAAGAGCTATCCGGCGGGCCGACCACGATCACGGCGACTTATCCGGGTTCGGGGGCGAACAGTTCCAATGGAAATGTCGTGTTTGATCCGAAGCAATACAACGAGCGGCCGGGACTTCTTCAAGTTGGCAGCACGATTTTCACGACGTGGGGATCGCACTGTGATGCCGGGCCGTACACGTCGTGGGTGATGTCTTACAGCGCCGATACGCTGCACCAGACCGGCGTGATTGATTTGGTTCCCAACGGAAACGAAGGCGGCATCTGGATGGCAGGCGCGGCGCCGGGTGCGGATGCGTCGGGGAACGTCTACTTCATCATCGGCAACGGCGATTTCGGGACGTCGCTCGACTCCAACGGACTTCCAGTCAACAAGAATTGCGGCAATTGCTTCGCGAAGATTTCTTCCACGACGCCGCTCGCGTTGAAAGACTACTTCACGCCTCACAACACCGTCTCGGAATCCGCTGGCGACACGGACTTCGGTTCGGGCGGCCCCTTGCTGCTGCCGGACATCGTTGATTCGAACGGGCGGACGCGCCATCTGGCCGTTGGCGCTGGCAAAGACAGCATCATTTACGTCGTGGATCGCGACAACATGGGGAAGTTCAATTCGAGCAACGACAATATCTACCAGAAGATTAGCGGCGCTTTGTCGTCTGGCGTGTGGTCGAAACCAAGCTACTTCAACGGCACTGTTTATTACGGTGCGGTCGGCGATTCGATCAAAGCGTTTCCGATCGCGGGCGGCAAACTCGCGACATCGGCGTCTACGCACAGCAAGCAGACCTTTGGATATCCCGGCGCGACGCCTGTGATCTCCGCAAACGGCACCACGGACGGCATCGTTTGGGTCGTGGAGAATGGAGGCACGGGCGTGCTTCATGCGTACGATGCCGGCAATCTCGCGACGGAGCTCTACAACTCAACGCAGAGTTCGAACGCCCAATTCTCGGGCAACAAATTCATCACGCCGATCGTCATCAACGGCCGGGTCTACGTCGGCACCCAAACTTCGGTCGTCGTCTTCGGCCTGAAGTAGCTCTGCGGCTGACCACTCCAACACCGGGCGCTTTTTCGAAACCTGATATCTCCATCCTGTCCGATAGCGCTCTGACTCCAAGATTCACCCGATACCACCAAATAAACGTACATTGATAGCCTGAGCCTTCGATTGTGATCCTTTGCTCATCGAATGCTTACGAGGAAACCGGATGCTTGCTCAGGCAAGTCGTACAACGTTTATTCCCGCGATTGGATTGAAGCTAGGTTTGATTTTTGGCGGGATGCTTGGCGCGCTTGTCTTCGGCGCCGCTGCATGCGGTGGCGGCGGCAGTTCGACCGGCGACTCCGGCGCTGCCCAGGGTGTCGCGACGATTTCCACGCAGCCTGCGAGTCAGACGGCCGCGGTCGGGCAGACGGCGACGTTCACGGTGCTGGCGACGGGTGCCGCACCGCTCTCCTATCAGTGGCAGAAAAATGGCACCGCGATTTCGGGTGCGACCTTGGCCTCGTATACGACCCCGGCGCTGACTTCGACGGACAATGGCGCGAAGTTTATCGTAGTAGTGAACAATGCAATGGGTTCGGCGACCAGCACGGCCGCCACGTTGACGATTGGCAGCGGCTCGGCGCCGGCGGGTGGATCGAACGCTGATGTCGTGACCTATCACTACGACGCGATGCGCACCGGCGCGAACACGAACGAGACCGTGCTGACGCCGGCGAACGTGAACTCGACGAAATTTGGATTGTTGGGTTCGTTCGCGGTCGATGGACACGTCGACGGTCAGCCGCTCTATCTCTCCAATGTCTCGATTCCCGGAGCCGGTACGAAAAATGTTTTATACGTTGTGACCGAGCACGACTCGGTGTTTGCGTTTGACGCCGACAGCGTGAGCGGCGCGACGACAACATCGTTGTGGAAGACCTCGATGTTGCAGCCAGGCGAAACTCCGAGCGACGACCGGAATTGCGGGCAAGTGACTCCGGAGATCGGGATTACTTCGACACCCGTGATCGATCGAACTCGCAACGCGATTTACGTCGTCGCGGTGGCAAAGACGTCCGCCGGCGCTTACGTGCATCGCATTCACGCGCTGAATTTGGCCACGGGCGCGGAATTGTTTGGCGGGCCGACGACGGTGACGGCGACCTATCCCGGCAGCGGCGCGAACAGCGCCAGCGGCACCGACACTTTCGACCCGGCGCAATACAACGAGCGCCCGGCGCTCCTGCAAGTCGGCGCAACGATTTACACCACGTGGGGCTCGCATTGCGACGCGCCGCCGTATAACTCGTGGGTCATGGCGTACAGCGCGGACACACTGAAGCAAACCAACGTGATCAATCTCGTGCCGAATGGAAATGACGGCGGCATCTGGATGGCAGGCGCGGGCCCCGCGGCAGACGCGAACGGAAATATCTACTTCATCATCGGCAACGGAGATTTCGACACCACGCTGACTTCGGCGGGGCTGCCTTCCAACGGTGACTGCGGGAATTGTTTCGTGAAAGTCGCTCCGGCGCCGAAGATGGCGTTATCTGATTATTTCACGCCGCTGAATACCGTCGCGGAGTCGAATGCGGACGTAGATTTTGGATCAGGTGGACCTGTCCTGTTGCCCGACCTGACAGACAGCGCCGGTGTCACGCATCACCTCGCTGTCGGCGCAGGCAAGGATCAGAACATCTACGTCGTGGATCGTGACCACATGGGAAAGTTTAATCCTTCAACCAACGCGATCTATCAGCTGATCGGCGGCCAGTTGGCCGATGGAGTATTTAGCAAGCCGAGCTTTTTTAACAATACGTTGTATATCGGTGCGGTCTCGGACTCCATCAAGGCCTTCTCGGTGTCCAATGCGAAGCTGACGACGACACCTTCGTCAAAGACAGCCAACACTTTTCATTATCCCGGCGGGACTTCAGTGATCTCGGCTTCCGGTACGACCAATGCGATTCTCTGGGCGGTCGAGAACAGCACGAACGGTGTGCTGTATGCATACGACGCCACGAACCTTGCGACGAAGCTCTACGATTCCACGCAAGCTGCGAATGGGCGAGATACATTCTCTCCCAACAAATACATCACGCCCATGGTGACGAACGGCAAAGTCTACGTTGGCACGCAAAACAGCGTCGCGGTGTTTGGGATTTTGCCGTAGATCGCTGCGCGCCGTTGCTGCGATTCGCTCGAAAAAATCGGGCGAGAAAAAAGAGACGGGCGTCACGCCCGTCTCTTTCAGCTTTCGCACGCAATGCCGACGGCGTTGCATTCCTTCAATCGCGTCTTACTTCGTCTTCAGGTCCTTCAACAGGTGATTGACCAGCCCGTTGATCTCATCCTGCGTGAGCGAAAACGTATCGCGCCGCACCGGCTTTTCTCCGATCGCCTGATACACCAAATGCCGCGACGGATTCTGCATGAAGTTAAACGCGATCGTTCCCGCGCGCCAATGCACCTGCTCGTAGCCAACCGCCCCCGGACCATAGCCCCATCCGCGGTAGCAGCCATAAGGCCCGCAGATCAGCCCCGGGTACGCACCCGGATAGTAGGTCTGCACCGTCTCGCGACGCTTTTCCGTCGCGAAGTGATAGTCGACCAAGAAGTCCGCCGTCGCCGGATCGGACGACTGCATCAATCCCTTCGACATCAGCGTCTGCTGAATCGCCTGCCGCACTTTATCCTGCACCATCTGATTGTTCGCGTTGTCTTCGCGCACCATTTCGCGCGGCGGAGGTCCGCCGTTTGTATCGCGAGAAAGAACTCTACGGTTATCGCGTGAAGGTGAAGCAGCTAACTGCGGTTCGGGCGCCCACGCCCACGAAGCGCCCTTGCGGATGCGCACATCCGGGTCTCGCGTGATTCGCACATGGTCGTCGCAACCCGCCGCCACGAATGCGAACGCCACTGCCGCTGCCAACATCAGTGGCACATGCCATTTTGCTTTTGAAACCGATTTCGCGCTGGAATCTGCGCCGCCAAAACTCAATTTGGGTAAGCTCCAAGCCGACATTCTGCGACCTCCGACGGTTAGTCCCGTCCCATCTATTTCAACCCCGTTTCGCGTGAATAGTTGCGGAGGCGGCGCGCGGTGTGCCCCGATGACAAACGCCCGATCGCATGAGGAATCGATCAGTCCCAATTCTTTAAACTGGGCCAAATTTCGCGCAAATTCGCCTTCAATCCACGCGCCAGCAAAATAGGCCGCTTCTCATGCGGCATCGCGTACGGATTCGCCAGAGTGGCCACACTCTCGACGCTTGCAAAATGCGGCCGCGCTTCCTCGATATCCTGCGAACCCACCAAAATCATGATCTCGCCCGTATATTCGCGCGGCCCCCACAAAAAATAATTCTGGTGCGCGCAAATCGCCTTCGGCAATCCATATCGCCCACCGAAGAAATCGATCGCACCCGCCTGACCGTAGTTATCTGTATAAATCGCAGTCTTCGCCTGCTCGTCTGGCGGCAGCGAGCGATAAACACGCGCCACCTGCTCAACCATCTCCTGCCATCCGAATTCATCCGCATAGAATTGGGGCAGCAGCACGCCGATTTGATTCTTCTCTGTAACGGAAGGCTCAATTCCTATCCATTTCTGCAACGCGATGTATTTCTCAATTGGCATGACAGGCAGAACCAGCAGAGCGACCAACAACGATACGACAATCACCACCGCAAATATCGCGCCTTGTAACCTCGCAACCAGTTTCGGTCGCGTCGCGAATCGTGGCGACTCGAAAAAAATCTCCCTCATGACTGCGCCGGCGGCGAGCACCATCGGATATGCCGGCGCCGAATAATAATCCTTCCCGTGCATCAGCATGAAAAACGCAATCGTCAGCACGAACGCCCACCCAAACATCCGATAGGCTGCCGCACGCCGCGAGAAAAAATAGAATCCCAGCCCAGTCAGCCAGAACGGCAAAGTCTGCGGCCCCATCATCAACGCCTGCTGTCCGAGATATTTCAGCGGCGGCAATGCGACGTCTCGTCCCGAAGCGCGGATATTCCGCATCAGCTCCAAAAACGGCCAGTGATGATGGATATTCCACAATAAGTTCGGCAGGAAAATCAGCAGCGCGACACCGCCGCCCGCCAGCAACCAAGGCGTCCACAACAATTTTCGTTGCGACGAAATCAGCAATCCTAGCAGCAGCGCCGCCGCAAAAAATCCCATCGAGTATTTGTTCTCGAGCCCTAACCCGCCAATCGCGCCGAACGCCATCCACAAACGCACGTCGCCGGTCCGAATCATCCGCAGCAACACGAACGCGCATCCCGTCCAGAACAGCGCCTCAAACGCGTTCATCGCAAACTGATGATCGGTCACGATCCAAACCGCGGGAACCGCTGCGAGCACCGCCGTCAACGCGATGCCGAATCTCTTCGCTCCCAGTTCGCGCGCGAACGCCGCCGTCAACAAAATCCGCCCGCAGCCCGCCAGCGCCGGCCACACCAACAGTGCCCTCAATGAAGTCCCCAACGTGTGCCGCGCAATCCACGCCACCACCGCAATCAGCGGAGGCTGATCGACGTATCCCCAATCGAGATGTTCCGAGCAAGCCAGGTAATACAGCGCGTCGCGAAAATACCCGTATCGCGTCGCCGTTATCATGTGCAACGCAAAATAAATCGCCGCGACGATCGCCGGCACAAACCACCACGCCCGCGTAAAACCGCCGCTCACTCCATCTTTATCTTGTTGAATATCCGGCACCGCATCGGCGCCAACATGCGAATCGGAAGTGCTCATTGAACGGCGAGCATATCAAACGCCGTCAAACGAGCGAACAACGTTTCCTTCAGCTTTAGTTCGGGCTCTCGTCCCCGAGCGGCGTCAACCCCAGCACCGCCCAATCATTCGGCGCGTTCTCAACCTGCCAAAACTCCGGCGCCGCATTGTCAAACTCAAACGCGACTCCATAACCGCCGGTCAGCAGCCGCTCCGCATGCACGACCCGCGCGCTTTCCTTCAAATTTGTATTCAAATTCGTCAGCACCAGCGGCTGGGCCACCATAAATTCCATCGTCGACCGAAACAATCCGCCATGCGCATTGACGATCGCCGTGTGCGTGATCTCTTGTGTTTCGCGACCGTCCACCGTCGCCGTCGTCACCAGCACCGGCACCGTCAACTTCACGCGCTCGCTGCGCCGCTTCTCGCTATTCGTTCGATCTTGCAAAAGCGTTCTCCATCCAAAAGCCACGTTCGCACGAGCCGGCGACGCGACACACCCGCGTCGCGACCGGCCACCCGATACAACACAATTGTAGAATTGAAAAACACTCCGTGGGAGCTTCCAAATCGCCCGCGACTCGAAAGCGAAACCGTACCAAAGGCCAGTCCGCTATCACCAGCGAAGCGGCCAACCGCCAACTATCCGTGCTGCCGATGTGCCTAAATCCTGCAAAATCCGGCCTCCAGGTCTTGCCTTTACTAGTCGCCACTCACCAGTCACTTCCTACCCAGCCGCCTCTCCAACTCCGCCTTCACACCCGCCCACTCCGAATCGATCACACTGAAATAAACCGTATGCCGCACTCGCCCGGTCGACGTAATCATGTGATTCCGAAAAATCCCTTCCTGCTTCGCCCCAATCCGCAAAATCGCCGCGCGCGATTTTTCATTCAGCGAATCCGTCTTCAACTCCACGCGCATGCATCCCAAATCCTCAAATGCATGCCGCATCAACAAATATTTCGCCTCGGTATTGATCGCCGTCCGCTGCCACGCTGGCGCAATCCACGTCGAACCAATCTCCAGCCGCCGGTGCGCCTTCTCGATATTCATGTATCGCGTGCTGCCGATCACTCGCCCGCTCGCGCGTTCGATCTGCGCAAACGGCATGGACACGCCATTCGCCCGTTCGTTCAGCGCCAGCTCGACATACGCCTTCATGTCCGATGGCGCCGCCACTTGCGTTGGAATCCACCGCCACAACTCCTCCACAATTCCGATCTCGCACAATCCATCGAGGTGCGACAACGCCAGCGGCTCCAGCCGCACATGCTCGCCTTCGAGCACCACAGGTTCCACACGAATCGGTCCAGGATTCATGCCCGGCAGTCTGCGCAAGAATCGCCGCGCAAACCAGCACCAATTTGGACGAGGCTCACTCCACGTCGTAAGAACAAACGGGCTGCAGCAGCCGCAGCCCGTCTACTCATGTACGGGCGCAGCACCGCTGCGCCCCATGTCCGCAAGATCACAACATCTCCCGCGCTTACCTACACCTTCTCCGCCTCCACCACGTACAGCGCCCCCTTCGTCGGCACCACCCGCGTCAGCCTAAATCCCGCCCCTTCAAACAATTTCGCAAACTCCGCCTCCGTCCGCTCTTTTCCGCCCGGCAGCAGCAACATCTCCAGATCCAGCCACTTCGCAAAGTGCGGTTCGTTCCCCGGCGCCACCACAGACTCCATCAAGATCACTCGCGTCTTCCCGCTCCCCGCCCGCGCGCAATTTCTCAAGATCGTCGTCGCCTTCTCGTCGTCCCAGTCATGAATGATGTGCTTCATGATGTAAGCATCCGCCGCCGGCACCGCCGCAAAGAAATCGCAGCCAATGCGTAGTGCATCGGCTCTCGACGCCCGCATTCCGAATCATCTCCGGCGCGCCCGCCACGACGTGCTCCAGATCCGCCACAACACCGCGAATCTCCGGATACTTCTTCAAGATCGACGTCAGCACAAACCCATGCCCGCCGCCAATGTCCACCAGCGTCTTCCCGTTGAGCCACGAAAAATCGTACGCATCCAGCACCGCCGGCGTGAACATCCGGCTGAAGCCCGTCATCGCCTCGTTAAATACTTTCGACACGTCCTGATGCTTCTCGAAATATCCAAAACACGACTCGCCGTAAACCTTCTCGGTAACCGTGTTTCCCGTTTGCATCGCATACATCAATTCTGGATAAGTATCGAAATGCATTTTGTTGTCGAGCCACAGCACCATCGGCCGAAGCGAATCCGGCCGATCAGAAAGCAGTAGCTCTCCATCCCCGGTCAGCGCAAAAGTTCGCGGCGCAGTCTCGGTGAACACCCCCGCCGACGCCAACGCCCGCAGCACGCGAAACACCGGCTCTTCCTTCGCCCCGCAAGCCTTCGCGATCTCGCTCGTCGGCTTCGGCCCCGATTTCAAAATGTCGGGTATCCCCAATTTCGTCGCCGCATACAGCGCCGCCGACGCCATATATCCCGTCGCCAGTTGCATGAGCACTTCGCCCGGACGCCGCCCTGCCGCCGGTGCTGTACCGAGACGATCCAGCCGTAATTCCAGATGTAGACGCAGTCATTTCTTATTCCCTCCAAAAGTTGGCCTGATACTGTGGGGACTCGACCTTTTGTGACCTGTGGTTGAGATGCCTTGTCGGCACTATACCGTGTCGTGTCACCGATTCGCCTCAAAAATCATCGATCACACGGTGCCTGCCGCCCCCAACGCGAGGAATCTGAGAAGGGAAGCGTAGCACTCAGAGTGGAAGCGGGTTTCGCACCATAAGTACAACCAAAAGTGGCACAGGACACGCGGAGTGAGGTATGATAGATTCTGTAGAAACTACATCTTAGGATGATGATGCAAACAGCTACAGAGAAGAGCGGAAAAATCCTGCTGCGGGTACGCCCCCGCGGCTTTTGCGCGGGTGTCGTCCGCGCGGTCGATATCGTCGAACTTGCCCTCGAAGCCTACGGCGCCCCGGTTTACGTCCACCACGAAATCGTCCATAACACCTATGTTGTCGAGCAGTTACGCCGCCGCGGCGCGATTTTCGTCGAGGCCATCAGCGATGTGCCCAATGGCGCGTTCTCGTCTTCAGCGCCCACGGCGTGCCCCCGACGGTCCGTCAGGAAGCCAAGGATCGCAGCCTCAAAGTGATCGACGCGACCTGCCCCCTCGTCACCAAAGTTCATCTCGAAGCGCTCAAGTTTGCGCGCGAAAAGCGCACCATTATTCTGATCGGCCACAAAGATCACCAGGAAATCGTCGGCACCTCCGGCGAAGCTCCCGATCGCACCATCGTCGTCGATTCGGTGGACGCCGTCGACGCGCTCGAAGTCGACGATCCCGAAAAGCTTTCGTTCCTCACGCAAACGACGCTGAGCCTCTACGACACCCAGGAAATCGTCGCGCGCCTTCGCCAGAAATTCCCGGCGATCAAGGGCCCCGCCAGCGACGACATCTGCTACGCAACACAAAATCGTCAGGAAGCCGTCGAACAGGTTGCGAAGGACGTCGATTTCATCCTCGTCGTCGGCTCGCCCAACAGTTCGAATTCGAATCGCCTGGTCGAAGTCGCCAAGCGCAGCGGCGTGCAGGCGCAGCTCATCGACTCCGCGAAAGACATCGATCCCGAAGTGGCTCGAAGGTGTCGCGCGTGTCGGCCTCACCGCCGGTGCATCCGCTCCCGAAGTTTTGGTCGAGCAGGTGAGCAATCGCCTCGCGGAAATCGGCTTCACCGATCAGCGCGATCTCGATTTGATTCGCGAAGACGTGCGATTCACGTTGCCGCCGGAGCTGCAAACGATCGCCGCCGCTCCGCGCCGCTGAGGCACGGTTGTCATCCTGAGGCCGTCAGCGAAGGATCTCAGCGCGATCTTCGGCAAGATCGAAGCACCGAGCAACATCGCGCTTACGCATCAACAAGTTTTTCGCAGTGGCAGTCGGCATTGCAACACAGGGGCTAGTCGCAAGCCGTACCTCAGCCTCACCGCTGGGACACAGTCACAAGGAGCCTAACTTTGGCGGTCAAAATCGTCCGTCAGCCGAAGAAAATTGCCCTGATCGGTGCGCCATCCAGCGCCGCCGCTTTTCAGGCCGGGAAGTGAGAAAGCTCCCGCCGCCCTCCGCGCCGCAGGACTGGTTGACCGCCTCAAAGAAGCTGGCTTCGAAGTTCACGACTACGGCGATTGTCCCCAGCGCCTCTTCGCCGACGATGACGAACATCGCCGCGCGCGCAACCTGCCCGCAATCGTCGCCGGCCTCAACGATCTAAAAATTCACGCCGAAACCGCAATGAAAAGCGGCGCGCTCGTGCTGGTCCTCGCCGGAGACTGCGCCCAATCGATCGGCCTTCTCACCGGCGCCCGCCGCTACTACAAACATCTCAATCTAATTTGGTTTGATCGCGACGCCGATCTCAACACGCCCGCCACCACGCCTTCCGGCCGCATCGACGGCATGGTCGTCGCCCACATCGTCGGCCGCGGCGCACCCGAACTCGTCCGCTTCTGGGGCGAAACCCCACTCGTCCGCGAACCCGATGTGTTGCTCTACGGCATCGCCCGCCTCGACCCGCCCGAGCAAGAAGTCCTGGCGAAGTCGCCTCTGCGCCACATCACCGCCGAACAAATCGCCGCCAAAGGCGCCGAAAAATCCGCCAGCGACGCGTTGGTTGCTTCGCACGCCGACACCCGCGACTTTATCCTCCACCTCGACGTAGACGTAATCTCCGGCGACGAACTCCCCGCCGTAAACGTCCCGGAAACCGGCGGCCTAACGCTAGCCCAAGTCCGCGACTCCCTAAAAAAATTCGCCGCCCACAAGAATTTGCTCGGCCTCGACATCGCCCAAT
The DNA here is from genome assembly GCA_963850795.1 of uncultured Acidobacteriota bacterium. Classification (GTDB taxonomy): domain Bacteria; phylum Acidobacteriota; class Terriglobia; order Acidiferrales; family UBA7541; genus Acidiferrum. Next base: position 116,947 of record CAWKNS010000007.1, read on the forward strand.
TCAACCCCGACAAAGACCCCGACGGCTCCGCCGCCAAAAAAATCGTCAACTCTCCTGGTCGAAGCCCTAACCGCCCGCTTCGCCGCCGCGGACGCCCCCGAGCAGCCCGAAACCCCAGCCGCAGCGCCAGCACATCACGCAGCCGCGGCCTCCGCGCACGCCGCAGGTTCGGCACAGATCGAGTCGCCGTCCGAATACAAAACCCCATCACCGCTCAACGACGAACCAGCGTCGCCGGAACACGCGGAATCACCGGAAGCAACGAACGCGACCAATGCCGAGCCAGAATCGCCAGAACCCTCCGAGGAAGAACCCTCATCAGGTTCCGCCGAAGTCTCCTAAACTCCTCCACTGCTTGCAATCACAACCAGACCTCGACCAAATATCAAGCAACTCGTAAAGTACCTTGCATCTAACGCTCCCCTGAAATAGTCTCTCGCCCATTCCGCCGGCCCTCCGCCCCCAAAAAACCGGCGTCAAGGTGTCAGATGAAACGCGGTGGCCTCGCCTTAGCAGCACTTCTCGTCATCACAGGCATTTTCCGCTTCGCCGGTGGCGGTTCCGCCAGTGCTCCCTCGGAAAGCCAGGCCACCGAGAGTAAGCCAAAGACGCAGAAGCCGAGAAAACCGACAAAGCAAGACGATGTCGAGCAAACTCTTAAACAGCATCGCTTCGACGTTACTCTTCGGGAAACCATCGCCGATTTCTTCGGTGACCAGACCGAATCCGAAGATGCTTATGACGATTGCGCCAAAGCGATCACTCCCGAGAACGAACTCACCTGCCACTGGAACGTCCCACACGATGCGCGACCAGATGTTCAGTTCGTGATCGCACTGCTTCCCGACCCGAAACACACCAACCTCGGTCTCTTCGTCGATCTCGGTACGGAAGCTATCCAAAACGCAGCACAGGACGAAGGCTTCGATTTCGATCGGGCCGTCATGCCTTGGAGTGAATCCGAACCGCCACAGAACGGAGCGCTGCTCGATGCTCTCGTACGCGAGGAATTCGAGTCCGAAAACGAGAAATTTCCCGGCCTCCTGATTTTTCGTCAGGGTGCCACGCGCTTAGCGCACGCCGACCCCGCGACGCCGTTTAAGCACGGCGATCGAAAAACTCTCTTTGTCCTCGTCGTCGGTGAGCACCCCACCGCCGGCATCAACAAAGCTCAATTCAATAACGCGATCGCCATGATGCGTGCAATTCGTGGTGGAGTCGCCCCCGCTCTGACTCCACCCCTCTTCGTTCTCGGCCCCACCTTCTCCGGTTCCCTCTATTCCCTCAATGACCTACTCCGATCTACAGCGAGCCAGAACGACTATCGCGGCGCTTTCGTTTACAGCGGAACCATACGCGGAACCGAAAGTAGTTGTTGGTTCCTTCGTAATCGCCCGAGTGATGTGCAATACGAATCTTTACAGGAAACCGAAAACGACGTTCTGACGCGGTTCGACACCTTTGTTCGCGATTCTCTGTTCCTCCGTGGGCGAGACGACATCGCTGTCTTGTCCGAAGACGAAACTTCTTACGGCAGATCGGTGGCACCCCCGAATCCGCCGGCCGGTACGGCGTTGCCATCCGCTGATTCTCGATCCACATGGGCGACCTGCCGCCCGGACGACACGCTTCAAAACGACTCTGCGTCCAACGGTGAAGCGACCGCGAAAAGGGTCTCCGCTACCGATAAACATCCTGGACCTAGCGAATGGTCACAATTTCAATTTCCTCGTGGCATCGCCCAGTTTCGCTCCGCCTACCAGCGCCAATTCGGCGACTCCACTAATTCTCAAGAAGCCGTCCTGCAAGGCCATTCTGTTCTTCATCTCGACATGGATACTTCCGGCGGTGACGATCTATCACCCACCTATGCGAGAGGCCAGCTTCCTCTTGTCCAAGAGGCCGTCATGCTGGGCATCGTCGCCAACCTTCATCAACGGCGCCCCAAATTTGTAGTCTTGCGCGCAACCGACCCTCTCGATCAGTTGTTCTTGGCAAAATATCTTCGCGATCACTATCCCGAAGGCCGCATCGTTGTCGTCGCTCCCGATCTTCTCTTTTCCCGCGAATCCGACGGTTCTCTGACAGGCTTGGTCACTATCGGCACGTATCCGTTGATATCTCAGGAAGATTGGTTTCTGTATCACGAACTTAATCACCGTCAAATTCGTGGCGCGCTTCAGCGCACTTTTGAAAACTCAACCACCGTTGGAACTTTCAACGCGATGCTCGCTCTGCTCGAACAGATTCCCGATTTTCACGCAGCACCTTTTTGCCTCGAGGAAACTCCGTGTTCGCTCACACCGGACCGCAAATCACTGCCGTCCGCTCCCTATGCTGACTACGGGAGTCCATTTTTCGCAACGTTCAAGCAAGGCAGAAGATCTTCTCTTCGTCCCGGCTTTTGGGCTTCGGTTCTCGGTCGCGACGGCTACTGGACTCTGAAGGCCGAACAACCCGACGAAAAGAGCAGCCTTGATCAGATCCAAGGCGTCCCGATATCGCAACGCGTTCGGTTAGGCGACGACTCGAATCCTTTTGGCGCTCCGCGATCCTTTATGATCGCCTGCATCTTGTTCGTAACGATGTTTGGCATTCACATTTATCTGTTGTTTAGCGGTTCGATTCTTTCTCGCCTCGAAGCCCAGGCGATCTATGCGGTTGTCGAATCGCCCGACATCCCATTTGGGCCTCAAATCCGTATCTCCGACCGTTGGCGTCGCTCTGCGATACTGGCCATGATTACGCTCACCCTAACTGGCAGCCTACTGCTGCTCTGTTGCGCGTGGAAGAGCGCGCAGCCCTTCAATTCCTACCTGTTGCTTTTCTATTTCCCTTTCTTGTTTCCACTTGTGGGTTGTTCCGTTTCGCTTTTCTTGATCTGGCAACGTCATCACGAGCGACTCATCGTTGTATGGTCGGTGGTGATCGCCGTCGCTCTGTTCATCGCCGCGCTCTTTCCCCGTTTCTGGTTTCCAGGTACTGAGTTCCTTCTGGTGTCCCGCCGGATTCTCTACCTCAACTCCAGCGTCTCGCCGATCCTGCCCCTGATATTTTTCGCATGCGGGGGCCTCTTCATCCTTTGGTTTGAGCTTCGTGGTATGGCTCTCGTCGACGTCCGCCGCCCACGCCTGCCAATCGGCGATCTATCGGGCGCGTTGTTCCAAGTGGACGACAAGCGTGGCGAAGAACTTCGCAATCTCATGCGCCCGCTTTCGGTTCCCAGGCAAATGGCCTACTGGTTGATCCCTCTAATTCCCATTGTCGTCATCACTATGAATCTTCAATGGGTTCGCCCCATCCAGAGTCTCGAGGGCATATGGTTTGACTCTTTGTATAGCGTGTTACTTTGGGCGGGCATTCTCTTTTTCTTCGCGGCGATCTTTCGGATGCTTGTCACATGGGCTCATGCTCGCGTGATCCTTTCTGGCCTGGACCGCCTTCCTCTCCGTGACAGTTTTAGCCGCTTGAAGGAATTCTCTTGGGGTTTCGTCTGGAGCATTGGTGGCAGCACTCTTCGAGACTCCTACAAATTCCTCAACCGCGAACTGGAATCGGTCGATCATTTGTATCGGGCCCTGCAGGCGAAACGCAGTGTCCTAGCTCGCCCCGACTATCTCCGCATGCTGCTCTCCATCCGCGCGGTGCGCCGGAGATACGCCGATTTGATGCGCTCCTATAAGAGCGTCGTCGAAGATGGAATTGTGGGCAACATTCCGATGCTTATGAACGACTGCGGTCTTCTGCAAATAAAAATGGCAGAGCTTGCTACCGATGTCGTCAATCGTATTCTCGAACCCGTTTGGAAAAAGGACCGCTCTGCGATTGGTTCGGACGTGCCGGCCTCTTTGCGACGAAAGCCGGACAACCTCGAATTGGTAGCCGGTGAATACGTCTCATTTGTCTACGCCAATTTCTTTGTCACTGTTCTGCTGCGCATGCGCTCCATGGTGATGGGAGCGATCGCGACTTACATTTTTATTTTGCTCTCGATCAGTTCGTATCCGTTCGAGCCGGCACCTATGATCTTTGCGCTGGCGGTCTTGTTGATCTGCGTCCTTGGTGGTGCGGTCGGTTATGTGTATGCGCAGATGCATCGCGAGGCGACGCTGAGCCGGCTGACAGATACAAAGGAAGGCGAACTCGGTCCGGAATTCTGGATGCAATTTGTCGCGGCCGGTGCTCTTCCTGTCCTAACGCTGTTGGCGTCACAATTTCCCGCGATCAGCCGTGTTCTCTATTCTTTGGTTCAGCCAGCACTGCAATCCGTGAAATAACTTTGGCTTGGGTGGTGACTCGCCGTCAGTCCGTTCTCGCTCAATTTTTTGTGCGCGACTCGGCTTGTTTGCGTAGGGCGCGGCTAAGGCCGCGGAAACTTAGATCGAGACCTGCCGTGAAGGCGTAGTGTTCCGCTTCGGCGGGGCCTACTTTCGATTCCATTTCGGTGGAGCACTCCTTGATGAACACTCCCATGGCGGCAACTTCGATTTTTGCTTCGATCTCTTTCTTCGATTGTTCCGTCGCGGGTAGTTGTGCTTTCGATGCGCCTTGCGTCGCAGCGACGAATGTGGCTGCCGCGTTCAAAGATTTTTCGGCGGTGTTGAGCCAGCGGTGGAGGCGGTCGTGGAATTCGGAGATGTGGGCGGCGGGGTCGTTGGACCAGGCGAAGTGAGTTAGGAAGAGTTTCGACGGACGGCGCGAAAGAATCGCGTCGAAGGATTTGTCCCACAGGGCGAGATCGATGTCGGGTGGGGGAGTGGCGGGGAGGATGTAGGCGTTGTTGTCGATGCGGATGCCGCCGGTGTCGCCGATGAAGGCGACGCCTTCGTCAGCATCGAAGTAGGAGACGTGGTGAGATGCGTGGCCGGGTGTGTACGCGACTTCGAGTTTGCGTTGGCCGAGCGTGAGCGTTTCGCCGCCTTCGAGGATTTGCAAATTTTCCTGCGGGACGGGAAGTGTTTCGCCGAAGAGGATAGGGAGTTGGTCGCCCCAGAGGCGACTGGCGCTGGCGATGAGTTTCGATGGATCGACCATGTGGCGGGCGCCGTTGGAGTGGACGTAGATGTTTAGATTTGGATTTTCGCGGACTAATTTTCCGGTGGCGCCGGCGTGATCGAGATGGATGTGGGTGATGAGGATGGCGTTGAGATCGGAGACGGCGAGGCCATTGGCGCGGAGTTGTTCGCGCAGAGTTTGTAGTGTGGATTCGGGGCCGGGGTCGATCAGGGCTGCGTGATTTTCGGATTGGAGCAGGGCGGCGGCGATCGATTTGGGGCGGCCGCACCAATTGACGTCGAGTGGAGTGATTTTGTTCATGGATGAAGTTTAGTTGAGCACGGAAAAATTTTCTTGATGCGCTCGTCAAATTTTCTTTTTACCTTTGTTTTCGCCTTCCAGAAAAATCGCGATCGATTTCCTTCCCACTTTTTGTTGGTGCTTGAAGTTGAATCTAAACCCGCACCCTCTAAGAGCTGAGGGTGCGGCACCCAACTGCCGTCTCGTCGCAAACGTTATTTGCCGGGTGGCTTTAGCGGGCGGTCCAGCCTCCGTCGATGAGGATGGTGTGGCCGGTGATGAGGGAGGCGGCGGGTGAGGCGAGGAAGACTACTGCGCCGCTGACTTCGACTGGTTCGCCGATGCGGTGGAGAGCGGCGATGCGTTCGATCGTGTCGGCGCGGAATGCGGGATCGGCCAGCGCTTCCTCGGTACCCGGAGTTTTGATGAAAGTTGGAGCGACGGCGTTGACGGTGATGTTGAATTTGCCCCACTCGACGGCGAGACATTTTGTGAGATGCGAGACAGCGGCTTTGCTGGCGCAGTAGATGGATTCGGTGGGGAGCGCGGCGTAGCCGGCTTGCGAACTCATGTTGATGATGCGGCCGCCGCCCTGGCGGATCATGATTTTCGCCGCGGCCTGCGCGGCAAAAAAAGTCGCCTTCAAATTGATATTGAGCGTTTCGTCGAATTCTTTTTCGGGGACGTCGATGGCGAGATTGGTGAAACCGCCGCCGGCGTTGTTGACGAGGATGTCGAGCTTGCCGAATTGCGCGGCGGTGGCGTCGATGGCGCTCGGCGATCTGGTCGAGCTTGGTGACGTCCATCTGAAGAGGGAAGGCGTGGCGACCGAGTGCTTCGATTTCGGCGACGAGATCCTTGGCGGAGTTTTTGTCGCGAAGGCCGAGGGCGACGTCGGCGCCTGCGGCGGCGAGTGCGACGGCGATGGAGCGACCGAGTCCGCGGGCTGCGCCGGTGACGAGGGCGGTTTGGCCGGCCAGCGAGAAATTTGGGATTTGAGAGTTGGTTTGGAGTGGTCATGGTCGGTGAGATTTTACACGGATGGCGCGCTTGGTTTCGCCTGGGGTTCGCTTTTTGGGGTATACCCCCCATGTTTTTTGAGAGAGTGCGCAAGAGGTGTGTTTTGAGTAGGTTGCAGAAATCAGAAAACGGGAGTGCGCAGGCCGTTGATTTCGCGCGACTTAGAATTGGGTCAGTTTCGAAGAGAGCAGTGCGGAAGGCGAACATAGAGCAGGGTAGCACGAATTTACGGAGTTGTCAAGGGGTACTAGGTCGTACTGTTCGAATGAGTGTGCGCGGGTTTTGAGAGCGGGGAAGAGCGAATGTGTTGGTGTGTGGACCGTAAAGGCGGCGCTGGAGGCGCCGCACTGCAAATGGTGGTGCCTGGGTTGAGTTGGTTTGAGTCGGACAGTCAGCGGGGGCGAGTGGAGGCGCTAGGCGAAGGTGTATCCGCGTAAGCCAAACCGCGCCCCACCCCGGTGGAAGTGGGAGACGAGGCTGAAATAGGACCGCAGGGGTACCTCTAATACGAACGTGGCGAAGGCGGTTATGTAGTAGCATTAGGGCAACGGCACCTTTATTCCGTCGAGAAAAGCCCAAGCCGAGATCACTGACAGGATTTTGCGATGTCCTTGATGGAGGAATCGTGATTCGAACGTGGAATTGTGTCTTGGCGAAGGGCGATTTTCGATTTACTCGCATCGTTTATATGTCTCGCGGTTTTTGTGGCGCTCTAGTCTCTTTTCCACTTCGCAAGCGGACGCGCAAGTTTACATGTACGGACAGACCAACGTGACGCCGGGACTCAATCCGGAGGCGCTCGTCGTTGGGGACTTCAACGGAGATGGCCGACTGGATTTAGCGGTCGTGAACGAGGGCGACAACACCATCTCCGTGTTCCTGGCCAAGGCGGACGGATCGTTTGCCGCGAAAGTGGACTACGCCGTTGGGCATGAACCGGTGCAGATGGTCACAGGCGACTTCAACGGAGACGCGAAACCGGATCTGGCGGTGGTCAATCAAGCAGATGGCACGCTTTCGATCTTGATGGGTGTCGGGGACGGGACATTTCGCGCGCAGGTCACATATCCGACCGGGGCCCTACCAAGTCGAATTGCAACTACCGACCTCAACGGGGATAAGAAGCTTGATCTCGCGGTCACGAACTTGGGCGACGGCACCATTTCGCTGTTGTTCGGAGCCGGGGACGGAACATTTACGTTGCAGTCGCCAGCAATTCCGGCGAGTCCTTCGCCACATGGTATTGCGGCGAGCGACATGAATGGTGATGGTCTGGCGGACCTACTGGTATTGACCGGTGACGTCGGTACGAACGGGGATACGCTTTCCGTGCTACTGAATAACGGAAACGGAACTTTTACCAACGCTCCGCCGATAACTGAAACTGGTTTCGGGGCGATCGCGGTTGGCGATTTGAATCACGACGGAATTCCAGACATCGCGGTGACGTCCACGCAGTCCGCCGAGGTCTATCATCTTATTGGGAGATGGCCATGGAAACTTCCAAAGCTCGGACACTCGATGTCACAAACGGCGCTGGAGGCGCGCCGAGGCGCTTTGGCACTGGCCGACTTCAATCATGACGGAAACCTCGATCTCGCGGTTGTCGATACTGGATTCCGTGGCGGTTTATTCCGGCAAAGGCGACGGAACCTTTGGCGCCGGCTCAACTGACGGGATTTCCATTCGGCGTCGGGGCTCCGGCCATAGCCGTCGGCGATTTCAATCTCGACGGACTGCCGGATGTTGCGGTGGTACTTCAGGCCTCCAACACAGTTTCGATATTCCTGGGCAATGGAGACGGTAGCCTCGGTAGTCACCATGATGTGACGTTGCCGAGCATCCGGGGGAATGGGCGCGGCTGTCGTGACCGATCTGAACGGTGACGGCAAAGAAGACATGGCTGTGTCGCAATTCAATCAGCCGCCGACAACGCCAATTCAGGGATTCATGACGACGGTGTTGGGAAACCAGGACGGAACGTTCAAGCCAGCGTCGGCGGGAGCGACATCGGATATAGGGATCATAACGATGGTTGCAGGTGACTTCAAAGGGGACGGCAAGCCGGACATTGCGACAGCATCTGTAGACGCAGATGAAGGAGTCGCTGTTTTTCTGAACACGGGCGGTGGTTCATTTGGACCTCCGGTCAGTTCGTTCACCGGGGATCGGAGGTTTAAATGTTCAGCCTATGGTGGCGGGTGATTTTAATGGGGATGGGAAATCAGACTTGGCAGTCGTCTCCGAAAATCAGCCCAGCCCGAATACTTCGCCACTGTACATCCTGTTGAGCAACGGAGACGGAACATTTCAGGAGAATTTCCTCTACAACCTAACTTACGGCCACATTCCGGGATTAGCGACGGCAGATCTGAACGACGACGGCAAGACAGACCTTGTCGCATGCGACTCAGGACAGGTTTTCGTATTTATAGGGCGGGGCGACGGAACGTTTCTGGCGCCGGCTATGTATGCGGCGAACAGCAACTTCAGCGGGAGAGTGTTGATCGGGGATTTTAATCACGACGGGAAGCTGGATATTGTTGCGGTGACCGACAAAATTTCCTTTCTACAAGGCGTGGGTGACGGAACGTTTAAACCGGCCGTAGTAAGTCCTTCGTTCGATTTGAACGGGGTCGAATTCATCGAGGGCGATTTCAATGGCGACGGAAATCTCGACATCGCCTTTGAAGGAACAGGAACGATCGTCTTTCCGGGCAACGGCGACGGAACGTTTCATGCACCATTTTTCTTCAACGGTACTTATGTTCTGAGACCGGCGTTCGCGGCGGGAGATCTCAATGGGGATGGCACGTTCGATTTGGTGGAATTTTCGACGTCCGATACCACGAACGCAGTCCCGCAAACGATGACGGTGATGACGAGTGTGCCGAGCGTGAGTCTTTCGGCGTCGTCGATTACGTTTCCGAGTCAGACGGTGAATTCGACGAGCGGGGCGGTGCCGCTGACTCTGTCAAATATCGGGAACGCGCCGCTGAAGATTGCGAGCATGAGTACGACGGGAGACTTTGGGGAGACGAATGACTGCGGGAATACGCTCGCGGTGGGGAAGAGTTGCACGATCGAGGTGCGGTTCGGGCCGGTCGCGACGGATGTGCGCAACGGAAGTTTGATGATAGTGGACAACACGGTGTCGAAGGGGCAGGTGATTGCGTTGTCGGGATTGGCGACGGCGCCGCCTCCGACGCCGGATTTTTCGCTCGATGTGCCGCAACCTTCGAATTCGGTTACGGCGGGAGGGTCGACGAGTTATGCGCTGACGATCACGCCGACGGGTGGATTTGGCGGAACGGTGGCGATGACGTGTACGGGAGCGCCGACGGGAGCGACTTGCTCGGTAACGCCGGCGTCGGTGCCGGGGGCGGCGATTTCGAATGTGAAAGTGAATGTGACGACGACGGCGGGAGCGGCTCTTTACCCCGTTGCGAAATTTGATCGGCTTGGGATACGACGACTGCCGGGAATTCAAGTTGGGCTGAGTTGGTTGGCGGTGATTTTTTTGATGGTTGAATTCTTACGGATGATTCGCGCTCGGTTTGGAGACGGGCACGGAGGTGCCGTGCGCCTACGTGGTGCCGCGGTGGCGCTTGGGTTATTCGTTGCTATCGCGAGTGGGTGTGGAGGAGGTTCGGGTAACACCCCGCCGCCCAGTGGTGGAGGGACGCCGGCAGGTGCATATACGTTGACGGTGACCGCGACGAGTGGGAATTTGAGTCATAGCGTGACGCTGAAGTTGACGGTGAATTGACGAGGTTGGCCTCAGCGGCTCAAGCCGCTCTTTTTCCTTGCGTAATGGCACGACTAAAGTCGTGCCCTCCCGAGTTCACGAGCTACGTGAAACTTAAGAAGAGTAATCTGCACTCGGCTAAGTTCAATTACCGGAAGTTGATGATGAGTTGGTCGAGGGGCAGGGCTTTTTTCGGGTGAAGGGGCGGGGTGAGGAGGACGTGGGGGATGGGGGAGCCGTCGGCTTCGGCTTGGTCGAAGGCGGCGGTGCTGGTGACGCGGGCGGTGACTTCGAAGGAGTCGATTTCGTAGGGGAGGCCGTTGGAGGCGAGGGACGAGGGCTGGTCCATGAGTTGGAAATGGAGATGGGGGACGAGGGAATTGCCGGTGTTGCCGACGAGGCCGAGGACTTGGCCGGTTTTGACTTTGTCGCCCTGGTGGACCTTGATGCTGCCGGGTTGGAGATGGGCGTACATGGCGTAGCGGTGCTGGCCTAGATCGAGGATGACGGCGTTGCCGTCGGCGTCGGCGGGATCGATGGCGGTGGGATATTGGCCGGGGGTGCCTTCGGGAGCGCCGTCGGTGGTGCTGGCGACGGTGGCGTCGGCGACGGCAATCGCCTCTTTGCCGAAGATATTGTAGCTTTCGACTTTTTCACGCGGGCCGCGATAGATGCGGCCTTGTTCGTTGACCTGTTCCCAATCGACTGCATAGCGTTGCGCGAGCCAGAAGCGGCCGTTGATCGGCAGCGTGGCGCGGGTGTGCCTTACGGCGTCGCAGCAGGAATCGGCGGAGATGTAGCCGGTGCCGTGGAGTGGAGGGCCGATGACGGCGACTGCACGATTGTCTACGGCGATGGTGCCGCCGGCGGCGGTGATTTCCTGATGTCCTGGAGGGGCGGCGGCGAAGCGGGCGGTGACGCGATGGGTGAGTTCGCGCGGCCGGCGTTTACCTTCGGGCAGTTGAAGATGGATGAAGAGGAGGGCTTGCGTGCTTTTGGCGAGGGTGGAGGTTGGTTCGCGCGTGCCGATTGGCTGGAGACGAGTGGCGATTTCTTTGGCATCGAGGGTTTGTAGTTCGGACGCCGTCGGCGAGGATTTCTACTTTTTCGAGGGTGACGTCGCCGGAGGAGAAATTGGTGAGGAGGAGTTCGTAGGCGAGGTGGGTGGAACTGTCGGAGCCGGTGAAGGGGATGGGCGCGTCCTGGACGGAGAGGAGGAGAGGAGTCATTTCTTCTTTTGGTGCGGCGGAGGCGGTGAGGGAGCGGGCGATGAGGGCGGCGAGGATGGCGAAAAAGATCAGGGCGGAGACGGAGAAAAGATAGGCGCGAAATCGTGAGGGCATGGGCGATCTCCGAATTGCGGGAAGATGGTACGACAGGAAATATTTTGGGGCGATGGGAAGTTGCGGAGTGGAGATAGCAAGATTGCGCGGACGCGGTTTGTGATGGGTAAAGTTGAGTTAAAACCCCGCGATCTGGGAAACGATCGCGGGTACAGGGTGGTGACTCGGCGTCCTGTGCCGAACGGTTGACGCCGGGCGGAGCCCTTCGAGGCTCGGGGTAAACAAGCCCCGCCCCTACAGATGTGAAATGAAACGTGAGTACGAACATAAAAGGGTAGGGCTATCAGCGGCGCAGAATCCAGGCGGCGAAGGCGGGAATCCAGGCGACCGCCATGAGCACGTAGGCCAGAGCGCAGAGAAGGTAGTCGGTGAGGGTGAAGGGGTTTGGCCGGAATGTCCCGATAAGACGTCTTTCAGATGGACCTTGTACGGCTTGCTTCCCATGGGTGCCTTGCGGGGTACAGAGCTTACTAATTACAAGAGTGCATACCGGATTTGGCGGAGTCTATAGGGGAGTTGTCAAAAAACACTGTATTTTGCGGGTTTTCCACAGGTTTCGGCGTGAATCGCGAGCGTTGCGGGTGGCAATTATTTTTTCGGGTTGTAACATCCGGAGTGAGGAATTGGTGATATGATATCGCGCAAATACGGCACTCGAAGGCCGGCGCGGGTTGTCCTCCCTGCGTGAGGTCGGTCGATCTAGGCAGGTAAGGGAGGTGTCTTCATGCGCAGACTCAAGAATCTGCCAGGTTGGCTTGCGTTCCGAAGACTGGAAGCGCCGCTGTTGACGGGGTTGGTGCTGTTCATCACGAGTTATACGGGCGACGTGATTTTGGAGTGGAAGGGCGTTCCGTACACATCGACGATCCTGAATAATTTAGCGATTGGAATTTTGGGCGGGTTGACGCTGCTGTTCTACTTGTCCGCGAGCTACGAGTATCACAACTACAAGCGCGCGAAAGAGCAGATGGCGCTGGTTTCGGAAGTGAACCGGCAGGTGCGTGAAGCGCTGATGGATATTACGGAATCGCGATGGTCGAGGATCGAGCGGAGCGGTTGGCGCGGCTGGATGAAGCGACCGAGCGGATCGATCAGGTGTTGACGCAGCTGGTGCCGACGACGGCGGCGAGTATGAGCGCGGAGGCTGCGAAGACGAAGACGGGGGAGACGCAGGCCGGCGCTGGCGCGGTGAAGCGAGAAGAAGTTGAGTGTCGACAGTTGAAAGTCGAAAGAAAATAAAAAGCTGCTGATTAGGATTTTTGCCGATGCGACTGACTCTTGAGGCGCCGGCTCAAATTGAGATCTTCGCCTCCTTCGGACGCCTCAGCGATGAACATTCCACATCAAGTTGGGTTACTCGAATCATTGTCGCGCTGATTGGCGCGGCTATTTTGTAGTGACATCGTCGCGGATGCGGTCGTATTCGTCGGTGGAGACGATTCCTTTGTCGAGGAAGTCGCGTTTTTCGTGGTAGGGGCGAGCGGCGATGATGCGGCGAGCGGTGCGCTTGTCGATTCCTGGTAGATCATCCAACTGAGATTCTGAGGCGGAGTTTAGGTCGAGCGGGCCGTGGTGGCTTTCGTTCCAGCCGTCGCGGACGCCTTGCGCGGCGACGCGCGCTTCATGGGCGGCCTCGTGCGCGGCTTCGCCGATTTTGCGGCTGGCCTCTTGGATCGCGGGCTTCGCGTTCGCGGTGGCGCGAGCGACTTCTTCGCGCGTTTTTTCGTCGCGGGCGCGCTGGTCGGGGTCATTGGAGTTGCAGCCCATGCAGACGCCGAAGATGAAGGCGGCGGCGAGTAAGAAGGCCGAAGGCGATCACAATGCGTGACGGCGACATCGGTGAGGCTCCTGAATTTGTTCGCGCGATGCGCGAGAATTTGAGTTGAGATGATATCTGGAACGAGGGTTTGATGCGCGATAGAAGCGTTCGGGCGGCGCGGTCGTCTGCGTGTCGCGCCGCCACTCGCGCTGAAATGGTCGTCAGTCGGAGATGATGACGAGCAAGCGAAGGCCGGGATGGACGGGATCGACCAGGTAGTATTCGCCGTCGATTTCATCGACGTAAACGTCGTCGGTGTAAGCCCAGTCGGACGGCCACGGATCGTTGTACACCCAGTAGTAGCCGCCGTAGTTGAAGCGGCGATCTTCGCTGCGCGTTACGCGGAAGGAGTGTTCGCGGCCGAAGTGTTGGTGGAAGTCCTGCTCGCTGATGCGGCGCGAGTTGCGATTGCCGCCGTCGCGCTGAGCTTGCTGGTTTTGCGCGTGATCCTGGCGAGCGACTTGTTGTTGCTGTTGGTGTGCGGCTTGCTGTTGATGTTGCTGTTGGTGAGCGGCGTCTGATCGTTGCTCTTCGGCTTGCTTGCCTGGCTTTTCTGTTGTTCCTGCGCTTGATGCTGCTGAATTTTTTCTGCTGTTCCTGCGCTTCGTGCTGTTGGGACTTTTGTTGTTGTTCTTGTGCTTTGTGTTGCTCTTGAGCCTGCGGATGCTCCTTCGCGGCGGGTTCCTGTCTTTTCTGTTCCTGCTGAGCCGGTTTTTCTTTTTCTTTGTCCTGATCTTGCGCGTAGCATACTTGTGCCTGCGAGCAAAATAAGCAAAGCCGTTCCGATTGCGAGTTTCATCGAGATATCTCTCCTGAATTTCTTGCTGCACCTGCAGCGGGGTCGGTTCGACAAGCGCTCGGGGGAAGCGCGATGTGCAATCAGGCCGGTTAGCGTTGAGATGCGATCGATATCGGGAAGTGCGAACGAGCTGCGGTGCAAGGTGTTGATCCTTTCGCGCGATACGGGGATCAACTGAGTCGTGGCGCTCGCTCAGGCACTCATATTTGTTGCCGTCCTTCCCGGAAGTCGCGGCATCCAACGGATGAAGCGGGCATCAGCGCAAACCACCACCAGCCTGCGCCGGTGTGTTCGGCGAAATCGCGCCCGACGGCGAAACTCAAAGTAGGAGATGCGTATGAAAAAAGCAGAACTTGCCGTGGTGCTCGCCGGGATGGTTTTGCTCGGCGGCTGTGCGACGAAGCGATATGTTGCGCAACAAGTTGATCCGGTGGATAAAAAGGTCAGCGATGTCGATCAGAAGCAACAGGGGACCCAGAAGCAGTTGGATCAGGCGGAAACCAAGATTAGCGCCGCTGATGAAAAGGCGAACTCGGCGGACAGTCGCGCGGGCGACGCCATTTCGCGCGCCGACGCCGCGTCGAAGAAATCGGACACGGTACGCGATCAATTGCGCGGCGAGTTGAACGATCGGATTGCAAATCTCGACGACTACAAAACGTCGGGCGATGCGACAGTGCTGTTCAAATTTAATTCGTCGGAGTTGAGCGACGACGCGAAGCAGCAACTTGACACGCTGGCGCGGAAATATCACGAGTGCGAAGCGATATTTCATCGCGATTCAGGGATTCACGGACAAGATTGGCCCGGCGGAATATAACCTGCAGTTGAGCCGGCGACGAGCCGAAGCGGTGCAGACGTATTTGATCGGGACGAAGAATGTGCCGGTGTATCGCATTCAGCTCGTGGGTCTGGGTAAGGACAAGCCGGTTAATGACCAGAAGACGAAGGATGATCGAGAGAAGAATCGTCGCGTGGAAGTGACGGTGTTCTCTGCGGATACGAGTGGAGCAGCGGCGGCGACGAGCGGGGCGGCATCGCAGTAGACTGCGAAGCCGCTATAGTTCTAGTCCTAAGGTGTAGCAGTTTGAGACGGACACGGCTAGAAATGTAACCAATGCGCCCGCCGATCGTGATTAGTCAAGCAGAAATCGGCGAGCGCGTCGAAATGTATTTGTAACTGCCCTGTATTTTTGAACATCGAAATAGGTCCTATAACCTTGATCGATGATGCCTACAGTGGTGTGCGCGCGAACGCATCTCGCTGCGCAAAGCCGTACCTCGAAGGCGGCTGAAATGCGTCTCACAAAAAGACTTTCTGCGAGCGGAATTTTTCGCGCAAATCCGAGGAAATGCTTGCGGAGACGTCGAAGTGTGGAATACCCTATCGTCACCGCACTTTGCTGCTTGTCGTGAAGTAAACATCCGGTTGGAGTCGAGAGACAGGGACTTTTGCCAATCGGGTTTGAGGTGGAAGCAAAGTTTTTAGGCTGCGATACGTCTGACGCAGTTTGCCGGAGCAGCGGAACCAAAATCCGGCGAGCGCGTAAAAACAACTCATGAATTTCCAAGAGAGAGTCTTTCGGGAGGAAATAAAGATGCGCAGGTTGTGTCTGATGATGATGGTTGGCGCGTTGTGCGCGCTGCCAGGGTGGGCTCAGCAGAGTGATGATCAGAAGGCAAAGAAGAGTTCCGATGATTCGGCGGCAACTGCGCCGGCAACGAACGATTCGACGGCGACGCCGGATGCGTCGCGAAGTTTCGCGGTGCCAAATCCGCCGCGGGCTACTCCGTTTCCGTCAGCGCCGGTTCCGACGCCCGCGGCTTCGGGCACTGCGGACGACAGCACGCCGGGCCGTTTGACGCCGAAGTACGAACTCGCCGGAATGTACAGCTTCATTAACTTCAATCCGGGCGCGTCGTTTGCGAATTTCAACAATAACGGCGGCACCGGTTCGTTCACCTATAACCTCAATCACTTTCTCGGTCTGACCGCGGAAGCGGGATTCTATTCGTTCGAGCGCCGCGTCCCGGAGCATACGGCAAGACTGAGGGAGGTTTCCAGACGTTCCTGGCTGGTCCGCGATTGAATCTGCGCCGAGATCACTTCGTTCCGTTCGCTGAAGTGCTGTTCGGCACGCTCCGCGCCAGCGGCCAAGTGACCGGCGCCGACCGCTACAACTCGTTCGCACTCGCGGCGGGCGGCGGTGTGGACATCGTATTCAACAAGCACATCGCGTGGCGCTTCGCGCAGTTCGATTATTTGCGCAGCTACGTTTCGGGCGTCTGGGTGGATCCGAACTTCCGCCAGAACAGCTTCCGCGCCGGCACCGGCATCGTGTTCCGTTGGGGCTTCCCGACGCCACCGCCGCCGCCACCGGCCGGACCGCCGACCGCTTCTTGCTCGGCGTCGCCCGCGGCAGTCATTCAGGGTTCGAACGATCCGTCAGCGATTCACGTGACGGCGTCCAGCCCGGCCAGCTTGCCGCTGACTTATAGCTACACAGCGACGGGCGGCACGGTTGATGGCACCGGACCGGATGCGCGTTGGAGCTCGAACGGCCTCGACGTAGGCACCTACACGGTGACCGCGAAGGTGGACGACGGCAAGGGCGGCACAACTTCGTGCACCGCGGACATCGCGGTTCAAGAACGTCCGCATCACCCGCCGACAATCTCATGCTCGGCGAATCCGAGCACGATCCAGCCGGGCGAGAAGTCGACGATTACTTCGACCGCCAGCAGCCCGGACAACCTCGATCTGACCTACAGCTACTCGGCCGCGCAAGGCCAGGTGACTGGCAACGGCCCGACAGCCACCTTTGACTCGACCGGTTTGTCGTCCGGCAGTTACAAGGTGAATTGCACGGTAACCGACTCCCGCGGCGATAAGGCCGATGGGCAGGCGAACGTTGACGTGCAACAGCCGCCACCACCGCCACAGGCGACGAAGATCGGCGAGTGCGGCTACACCAAGGCGGGCGTCGCTCGCTTCGACAACCTCTGCAAGCGCGTCGGCGACGACGTGGCGCTGCGGTTGAAGAACGATCCAAGCGCCAAGGTGGTCATCGTTGGCTACGCTGACGGCAAGGAACCGCGCGCAGCCAAGCTGGCTCAGAGCCGCGCCGACCTGGCGAAGGCGTACCTGGGTGAAAAGGGCATCGACGCGTCGCGCAGCACCACGCGCACGGGTCAGGCCTCGACGGAGAAGGGCTCGGAGAAGGAAAACCGCCGAGTTGAATTTATCTTCGTGCCCGACGGCGCTACCTACTAAAACCCTGCGGTTGGGCCGGCGGTTCGCCGGTCTGACTCGCAAAACCTGATTCACGAAACGGAACGGGCCTTTGAGGGAAACCTCGAAGGCCCGTTTTGTTTTTGAGGGTGGATGGGCAGGATTTTGTTGGGTTGGTTCTGTTCTGGTGCGGCCGGAGCCGTTTCCCAAAATGGAACTGTCTGTGGAAAACCAGTCCCGATCTTGCAAGCCGTTCGTTCGCCGCCCTTTGTTCGGGCGGTAGCCCGCTTTTGATTTTCTAAGATTCCCAAAATGGTTAGTGCATATGTAGTACTCTTTGTGTAAGATGCTGCTCCTCATACGGGTAGCGGTTGTTCTGAAATGGAACCGCGTATGCAGAGAGCAAGCTCCACAAGCGAGAAGCAGTCAGGGAGAATCTTCGATGACAACAACAATGATGAGTGAAGAAAGTCGTCGCGCCGCGCGAGACGGCAGCGATTCACGTGCTGGTTGTGGACGACGAGCCGACGATACGGGAGGCGTGCGCCAAGGTTGCGCAGATGTGCGGGATGCACGCGACGACGGTGGCGACGGCGGAAGAAGCGATCGAAGTCGTCGAGAATACGGCGATCGACATCGTGCTGACGGATTTGATGCTGCCACAGACGAGCGGGCTGGAATTGTTGAAGCGCGTGCACGAGACGCATCCGAATTTGCCGGTGATTGTGCTGACGCAGTACGGGACGATCGATTCTGCCGTGGCGGCGACACGCATGGGCGCCATCGATTATGTGACGAAACCGTTTCGCATCGAGGAATTGCAAGCGCGACTGGAGCGGGCGTCGCGAGCGGTGGAATTACAACAGGAGAATCAGTTGTTGCGCGAGCAATTGCGGACGCGGCCGGGATTCGGCGGGCTGATCGGCGTGTCGGAGCGGATGCAGCGCGTTTACAAGACGATTCAGAAAGTGAGCCAGCACGACTATCCGGTGCTCGTACTGGGAGAGAGCGGGACGGGCAAGGAGTTGGTGGCGCGCAGCATACATTTTTTGGGCGCGCGCAGAGATCGACCGTTTGTGCCGGTGGATTGCTCGTCGCTGGTGCCAACGCTGATCGAATCGGAATTGTTTGGGTATGTGAAGGGCGCGTTCACCGGGGCGTTGCACGGCAAGCAGGGGTTATTGGAGGCCGCGCACGGCGGCACTTTGTTCCTGGATGAGATTGGCGAGATGCCCGTCGATTTGCAGGCAAAGCTGTTGCGTGTGTTGCAGGAGAGGGAAGTGAAACCGGTGGGATCGACGGAGCGGCGAAAGATCGACGTGCGGATTATTGCGGCAACGAATCGGGATTTGGAAAACGGGATCAAGGCTGGATCGTTTCGGCAGGACCTTTATTTTCGGCTGAATGTGGTGCAGGTGAAGCTGCCGGCGCTACGCGAGCGGAAGAGTGATATTCCGCTGTTGGTCACTGCATTCCTGGACAAGTTTTCGGATCCGCAAAAGCCGGGACGGGCGATATCGGAAGATGCGATGCGGCGCCTGATTGCGTATGACTGGCCGGGAAATGTGCGCGAACTGGAAAACGCGATCGAGCGCGCTGTTGCGTTGGGATCGGGGCCGATCGTGGCGGTTGCAGATTTGCCGTCGAACCTGCAGTATCCGACGAGCGAACGTGTGCCGGAGAAGGATGAACTGTTGCCGCTGGAGGAATTGGAGCGTCGCGCGATTTTGCGTACGCTGCGGCAAACGAGTGGAGATAAGTTGGCAGCTGCGCGGATTCTTGGGATAGGGAAGACGACGCTCTATCGCAAGCTGAAGCAGTATCATATGGAAACAGCGGTTTCGTAGAGTTGCTGGACTCGCTCGAAGTCCCTTGATTGCCCGATCAACACAGGTACTCCAACCTGTGTTGTCTACTTACCCGCGGCGCGCAGCTTCGCGGATATCCGCTCAGCTGTGGAAGACACGCTGGGTAAGCGCCAAACTCCATTGACAGAAATGTGCTCGATACTCTAATATCTACGTTTGTCTCTACAGGGAAAGGTGTGACTAAGGGCAATGCGCACGTACGTAGCGAAGGGTGAAGAGGCCGAAGCGCTCAAAGTGGGCGCGGATTGGTTCGTGGTCGATGCCACCAACCAGGTGCTGGGCCGGCTTGCGACCAAAGTCGCACGGATGTTGATGGGCAAGGACAAGGCGTCGTTCACGCCGTATCTGGATTCGGGCGATCACGTTGTGGTCATCAATGCAGATAAGGTCAAGATGACCGGCAACAAAGTCGAGCAGAAGATGTACTACTCCCACAGCGGCTATCCCGGCGGATTCAAAGAGGTTCCGGCAAAGCGCGTGCGCGAGAACAAGCCCGACTGGATGATTCGCGAGGCGGTTCTGGGTATGCTGCCCAAGAACAAGCTGCGTGCTCGCCGCGCGAAGAAGCTCCGGATTTATCGCGACGCGGCTGGTTTGGCGCGCCACGCGGGACAGAAGCCGCAAGCTGTCAGCCTGTAAATAGGGTTGTAAGCGGCTGGTGAAGTAGAGTTTAGGGGATTGCGGTTCAGTAGGTGTAACAACCTGCAGCATTCAGTCTCCACGTAGTGGTCCAGATGGGTTTTTCCGCTTGTTGCAGTGCTTTCCTTCGTCGAGTAGGAAGCCAGGCAAAACGGGTAAACCGAACTTGGGGCGAAGTGCGGGCCCTTGGGTGTTCGACGTTGTTTTAATGCTGTTCAAGATTTAGGAGGAACGTTGAGTTCGAGCGCTTCGCCCCTCGGGGCCAATTCCTGGTTTCTCGGCACCGGCCGCCGCAAAGAATCGATAGCGCGTGTGTTTCTGCGCGCCGGGTCGGGCAAGTTCACGGTCAACGGCCGCACGACGGATCAATATTTTCCGAATCACGCGTGGAAGCATGACGCGACCGAGCCGCTGAAGTTCACCAACCTGGGCGACCAGGTGGACGTCGTATGCACCGCCAATGGCGGCGGCGTCGGCGGACAGGCTGGAGCGGTGCGCATGGGATTGTCTCGCGCGATTGCGCGTTACAACCCGGAGCTGCGACCTTCGCTCCGCACCAACGGATTTTTGACGCGCGACTCCCGTATGAAGGAACGCAAGAAGTACGGGCAGAAGGGCGCGCGTAAACGCTTCCAGTTCACGAAGCGCTAATTTTTTCGTGGCGTGAGTTTGCGCGTTGTCATCCTGAGGCACTCGAAAAGAGGCCGAAGGATCTCAGCCGATCGACGCCACAAAACGAGCTCCGGTGCTCAGCTTAACCCTGGGCACCGAGATCACGGCCGGCAAGCCGCCGGCAAAAAGGCTGCTCTGCAGCGAGTCGTCAGCGCGATCGGCGACAGCTGCCGCAAGCAGCAATCTAAAGAGGAGGCAACTTGGCAGTAGAAATTACAATGAAGGAACTTCTGGAAGCCGGAGTTCACTTCGGTCACCAGACGCGTCGCTGGAATCCCAAGATGAAGGAATACATCTTCGGGGAACGCAACGGCATTCACATCATCGATTTGCAAAAGACATTGAAGATGTTCCGCGAAGCGAGCCGCTTCGTGAGCGAAATTTCAGCGCATGGCCGCACCGTTTTGTTCGTCGGCACGAAGCGCCAGGCCCAGGAAGCGGTCGCCGAAGAGGCGAAGCGCTGCGGTGCGTACTATGTGAATCACCGCTGGCTGGGCGGCACGCTGACCAACTGGGCGACGCTCCAGAAGTCGATCAAGCGCCTCAAGCTGTTGAAGGCGATGGGCGAAGACGGCCGCATGGAAGAGCTCTCGAAGAAAGAGCGCGCGCGGCTGGATCGCGAAATGAAGCATTTGCTCCAGAACCTGGCTGGCATCGAGAACATGACGCAGTTGCCGGATGCGATGTTCGTCATCGACTCGAACGCCGAAGAGATCGCCGTGAAGGAAGCGCGCCGCATGGGCGTGCCGGTGGTTTCGGTTGTCGATACGAATTGCGATCCGGACGTGGTGGACTGGATCATTCCGGGCAACGATGATGCGCTTGCGCGCGATTCGTTTGTTCACGTCGAAGATCTCGGAATCGGTGATCGAAGGTCACAACTTGTACGCGCAATCGCAGGTTGCCGATCAGAAGGCCGCTCAGGATCAGGCGATCGTGGACGGCGTCGAGTACGTCGATACCAGCAAGTACGAGCAATACGAGAAGCAGGAAGGCGACTTCGTCGAAGGCGCGGAAGCGGCAGCGGCGGCCGAACCTGCGGCGGAACCCGCCGAAGCGACCGTCCCGCCGGACGACAAGTCGAACTAACCTTTCGCGCTGGCAAGATTCAGCGGGCCCGGCGCTCTCGGTTACAAGATGCGCCGGGCCGTTTTGCATCCGACTCCACGCAACTCGTAACTAGGCGCATTTCACGAGAATTTATCTCGTCGAAACAATAAGAGAGTAGAAAGAAAAAAGGATGAGCACACCACCGCAAGCTGTACAGGTACCAGCACCCCTCGTGAAGGAACTTCGCGAACGCACCGGCGCGGGTTTCGCGGACTGCCGCGCCGCGCTCGTGGAATCGGGCGCAGACATCGAGAAGGCGATCGACATTCTGCGCAAGAAGGGCCAGGCAGCGGCCGCCAAGAAGGCGCAGCGCCAGGCGTCCGAAGGGCTCGTCGGCCACTACATTCACGCGGGCGGAAAGATCGGCGTGATCGTCGAGGTCAACTGCGAGTCGGACTTCGTCGCGCGCACGGAAGCTTTTCAGCAGCTTTGCCACGACGTAGCGATGCACATCGCCGCGATCGACCCGCGTTATCTGCGGCGCGAAGAAGTGACGCCCGAGATGCTCGAGCGCGAGAAAGAAATTTACAAGGATCAGGCGAAGGCGACGGGCAAGCCCGAGCGGTCATCGAGCGCATCGTTACCGGCAAGATGGAGAAGTTCTACGAGGAGAATTGCCTCTACGAACAGCACTACATCAAGGACGAGTCGGTGACGATCGGCGAGATGATCACTCAGGCGATCGCGAAGCTCGGCGAGAACATCTCCGTGCGGCGGTTCGTTCGCTTCAAGGTGGGCGAGGTCGCCGGCGGCTCGGCGTCGGCGGAAGCCGCTGCGCCGGTCACGGCGTAAGCTCCGACGGACCGTTTTAACTTTTATCTTCAGGCGCCCCGGTTTTTCCGGGGCGCTTTTTTTATGTCTCTATCTACACCCGAACCGCACAGATCGTGCATAAAAGGGTGGGGCTGTGTCTTGGCGTGCCACCCGTCGTGGATGTTTGTTACAATTCCGAAGCTTTTGAGAACGTTCATCCTGGAGACTCATGGCTGCTAAGAAATCGCCAAGCAAGACCGCGCTGAAAAGCGCTGCGAAAAAGAATCGACCCAAATACAAGCGCATCGTCCTGAAACTGTCGGGCGAGTCGCTTCAGGGGCCGCAGGGATTTGGCATCCATGGCGAAACGATTCAGGCGATCGCGAAAGAGCTGAAGGAAGTTCACGAGCTTGGCGTTGAGGTTGCCATCATGGTCGGCGGCGGGAATTTTTTCCGCGGTGCGCGGCAAAAGGGTTTTGAGATCGATCGCGCGACCGGCGACTACATGGGGATGCTGGCGACGATGATCAACGCGCTGGCGTTGCAGGATGCGCTCGAAAAAGAAGGCGTGCACACGCGCGTGCAGAGCGCGATGGGCATGCACCAGGTCGCGGAGCCGTTTATTCGGCGGCGCGCGGTGCGGCATCTGGAAAAGGGGCGCGTCGTGATTTTCGGCGCCGGCACGGGCAATCCGTATTTTTCGACGGACACCGCCGCGGCGCTGCGCGCGATGGAAATCAAGGCGGACGTGATTTTGAAGGCGACGCGCGTCGATGGGATTTACGACGCCGATCCGGAGCGCGTATCGGACGCGAAGTTCTTCGCGCAGATCACCTATCGCGACGTCTTGCAGCAGGATTTGAAGGTGATGGACTCGACGGCGATTTCGCTCTGCATGGACAACGGGATGCCGATCGTCGTGTTCAACATGAATCGGCACGGGAACATCAAGCGCGTGGTGCTGGGCGAACGCGTGGGCTCGACAGTCACGCCCGCGTAGAAATTAGAAAACGGAAACAGGAAATTGGCGACGTTTCCTTTGCCGGTCTAGTTTTAAGCAGTTCAGGTGGGTTGGCACAGAAACAAAATAGCGAGTTGCGATTTTCCAATTTCGATTTTTCCAGTTTCCAGGGGATTATATGACGACGATTGGTTCTACGAAGGAAGCGTCAGTCGCAGCAAAGACGCGCATGGAAAAGGCAGTCGAAGATTTCCGGAAGGAAATTGCGACGCTGCGCACAGGCCGCGCCAACGCGACACTGCTCGATGGAGTGCGCGTGGATTATCACGGGACGCCGACGCCGGTGAATCAGCTCGGCACGATGACGACGCCCGACCCGACGATGATCGTGATTTCGCCGTGGGACCCGAGCGTCGTGCCGCTGATCGACAAGGCGATTCGCACGTCGGATCTCGGACTGAATCCGACAAACGACGGCAAAGTCGTGCGCGTGCCCATCCCGACGCTGACTGAAGATCGCCGCAAAGACATGGTGAAGGTTCTCCACAAAGTGCTCGAGAATCACCGCACGGCGGTGCGCAACGTTCGACGCGACGTTAAGGAAGCGATCGACAAGCTCGAGAAAGACAAGAAGATCAGCAAAGACGAGCAAAAACGTTCGCTGGATGAACTCGACAAGATCTCGCAGGCCGAGACGAAGAAGATCGAAGATCTCAGCGCGACCAAAGAAAAAGAAATCATGGGGCTGTAAGATCGCCCCACGGCAGCCTGCCGTTCTGTAACTCTTCTTCAAAACACAACTT
Organism: uncultured Acidobacteriota bacterium; assembly: GCA_963850795.1. Lineage (GTDB taxonomy): Bacteria > Acidobacteriota > Terriglobia > Acidiferrales > UBA7541 > Acidiferrum. The sequence goes on from CAWKNS010000007.1 coordinate 141,009, forward strand.
AGGGTTTTTGTGGCGTGCTCGCGGCTGCGGTTGATGACCCGTCTGCGCGCGTCAGTGTGAAGAGCTGCGCTTGATCGGTCTGTACGGCGTGCAGGAACGCGGCGTAGTCTGGAACGCGGCCAGCGGCAACCTGGCGATGGATGAAGTTGATGTGGCGGATGGCGGTGACTGTGCCGGCATCCGTGCTGTATCGCGAGACGAACGTGGCGTAGTCGCGATCGACGATTGTTCCCGTCGGAACCTCGACACTCGTGCCTGCCGGAAGATGTAGAGTCACGCGAGTCTCGACATCGAGCGGCGTGCCGAGATCAATCGTGGAAGATTTTGTCGGCGGCTTGCATCTTGCCGGGAAGATCGGGAACTGACAGGACGGGCAGCGGCGCAGGAATGCGCACCGGCTTTTTCGACCAATCGACAAATTTGGACTGCGAAATTTCGTACTCCACGGTGAATGCGTTTTTCGTAGCGTAAGGATCGGACGCGCTCGTCGAGAGAATCTTTCCGCGGAAACCGTCGGAGAGCGACATGAGCTGCGCGACTTCCTTCCACTTGTCGCGCGGCGATTGGTGGAACGCCATGCGCAACAATAATTCGTTGTCGCCGCGCATGGTGTACTTCACTTTCGCATCGAGAGTGCCATCGGGAGCGATCGTTGCGTCAACACTCACACGCTGCGTCGAAGAAAATGGCAGCTCGCCGGAAATCTTCATCCAGCACGATTCGCCGGTGCAGTTTGAGCCGAGCTCCAGCGCCTTTTTGCCGCGCAGATCGGGCCGAATGACGCCCCATGGCGCGACTTCCAGATCGGGGTCGAGATAAATCGTGCGCTTGCCTTCGTCCAACGCGACCAAAATTTGAGAGAAAAGCGACGGACGCGGAAGCTGTTTTTCTGGAGCGTCGGTCGTTGTTACCAGCAATGTCTTTACTGGTCTTGTTCGCGAAGTGAGAGCTGTGTACAGCGAAATCTTGTCTTCAGGCGACGCGACGCCCGACGATAACACTTCCGAGTAATGACGTTTGCCGAATCGTCCCAGATCGAGCGGAAGATCGACGGTGCGAATTTTCGTGGCGACGAAATTGTAGTAAGCCGTTTCCGGCGCGATCGGATCGCGAGACGTGTTCTTCATCGCAGCTGCCACTTGCGACGAAAGCTCCGCTGACGCATGAGGCTGCAACGTCGATTGCAGCCGCTGCTGCAGCTGATCCCACGACGCAAACGTCGTCAACACGACGTCAGAATCGCCGGAAGCCGGATCGTTCGCTGACTTCGGAAGGTCAGCGGTTGAGATGTCCCAGCGATATACCAGCCGCGCGTCGTCGCCTGTGCCGGTTGGCGTCTTCGAAGCCTCGGGGGTTTCCTTTGAAACTCGAATCTGCCCGACATTTGTCGCCGATGCTTGGTGCGATGCGAAACGCTGAGCCGGCAGATCGAGCTCGAAAATTTCTTTCGTCACGACGCCGGTGCGATCGAAGTTGTGATCGAGCCAAAAATCGGGCGCGAGAGGGCCGTTCGTCGTCGTCGTGATGACGCGGTATTCCAGGATATCGGCGGGCTCCAGGCCCAGAATGCGAATCGATTTTACGCGCACGTCATGATATGCCGGGAAATCCGCCGCCGCCGGGTTTGGCTCGTCAGTGATCGCGCTGGGCAGAATATCTGCCGAGCCGCCGCTCTTGTGCGTGATATGAACGAGCGGAATCTCGACCTTCTCGTAAGTGCGGTTGAAATTGAAATTGAGGCGCGAGAACTGGCGAACCCCAAGCTCGCTGTTGATATGGACGCGCGTGTGGACTTCTTTGCGGGAGTCGCCGTTCGCTTCGAAGCGGATTTTCGTTTCGAGCAACTCGATCTGCGCCGGCGTTTCGGCAGCGGCGGGTGCCGCCTCGGGCTTCGCATCGGTCTTGGCCGGAGTAGCCTGAGACGCAGGCGCCGTAGACTGATCCTGAGCGCGCGCCGGCAGGCTGAGCGCAACAAATAACAATCCCATCGCGCCAACGAGTGCCCAGTATCGAGTAGAAATTGTCATGCAAGTCACCACTCCAGTTTGGATGCGCTGAGAGGAGGCGGCAAGCGAGCGTTCGTTGACGGTTGCGAGGGTTGCAATCGAGCGTTGTAACCGACTCTTGTGCCAGCATTTAGCTTCGTCCAACGAGGGTGAAACCGATTCCCGGCAGGCGCGTCTGACGGTGATGATAGGGTGTATGCGCACTATGCGAACTCTTCTACCCAACAGCAATCAGGAGATGAGAATGACAAAGTTTTCTTCAGCGGCGCGAACTGCGGCTGGATTGATCCTGCTCAGTGCGGGTCTCACGGGCGTTGCGGCGCAAGCATGGGCCAACGATAACGCCGCGAAAGGCCCAGCGGCCGACGGCACCCTCCCATCGCTCGTAAAGATCGCCGGCGAAGGCGAGATGAACTCGCACGCGATGGATTTTCTGACGCAACTCAGCGACGACGTCGGCGCTCGCGTCACGGGCTCTGTAGCCGACCACAAAGCCGAGGATTGGGGCGTCGCGAAAATGAACGAAATTGGTCTCGCCAACGTCCACAAAGAAAAGTACACGATCTGGAAAGGATGGACGCGCGGCACCATTGACGGCGAATTGCTAACGCCCGTGCGCCACAAATTGCACATCGACTCGATGGGCTGGACGGGCTCGACAGTTGCCGGCGGCGTCGATGCGGACGTTGTCGCCGTGAATTTGTTCGACATCGATAACGAGATCAAGAACGTCTCGCGGCTGAAGGGCAAAGTCGCGTTGGTGATCACGAAAGGCAAGCCCGATGGTAGGCCCGGCATTGATTACTTCATTCGGACCGGCGACTTCAATCGTGCGGCTGCATCGGCTGGAGTTGTGGCGGTCATTGGCGGACAGGGCGGCAGAAAATCGACCGGCATGAACCTGACGCACACCGGAATTCTGGGCTTCGACGCGGACTTCCAGATTCCCGTCGTGTCGATGACGCCGGAAGATCAGGGCCAGCTCGAGCGCTATCTCGATCGTGGAATCACGCCGCGTGTCCACTTCAATATTCAAAACACGTTCACAAATGGCCCAGCCGAAACCGCCAACGTCGTCGGTGAAATTCGCGGGACCGAGCATCCGGAGCAAATTCTGGTCGTTGGTGGCCACCTCGATTCGTGGGATTTGTCGCAGGGAACGACCGACAACGGATCGGGCACAGCGACAACGCTCGGCGCCGCCGATGCGATCATGCGATCGGGCGTAAAGCCGCGCCGCACGATTCGATTCGTCTTGTTCACCGGCGAAGAGCAAGGCCTCGATGGTTCCATCGCCTACGTCAAGCAGCATAAGAGCGAAATGCCGAACCATCTCGGCGATTTGATTCTCGATGCCGGCCAAGGTGCAGTGAAGGGCTTCCAACTCGGCGGCCGCAGCGACCTGGTCGATACGTTCCAGCCGTTTGCCGATTCGCTCTCGTCGATGGGCCCGATGTCGGTGGACGACAAGATCGAAGACGGCACCGACACGTTAACGTTCACGATCGCAGGTCTACCCGGAATCAACATGCTCCAGGACACGAAAGACTATATGTACACGCATCACTCGCAGGCCGATGCGCTGGAGGCGCAAAAGGAAGATGTCTTAGCGAAGAATGCGACCCTGATGGCGCTGGCCGCGTTTTGGATCGCGGACCGGCCCGAGCGCTTTGCCGCGCCGTGGCCAGCGGAGCGCACCGCGAAGATGCTGCGCGAGCAGCATGAGTACGAAGAGCTCAAGGCGTTCAACCTGTGGCCCTACGGCGATCTCGGCAAGGAGGGTACGGATAGCGCTCCGCAGAATTAGCGGCGGCCCACACCACCCAAACCGGAATTCGTGAATCAAACAAATCAAGGGCGGCTCGAAGGTTGAGCCGCTTTTGTGCTTTTACAGGTCAGGAGAGAGATGTCTGAATGGGTGCGCGTCGCACGTCATGTTGATGAGCGGCAATCGCGGCCGCAGACGTCCGGGAGGCTAAAGATGGAATTCATTTTGATGGCATACGTGCAAGAGACCGGGTGGGACAAATTGACGCCCGAGCAGCAGAAGCAAGGCATGGCGGCGTATACCGCATACACCAGGTCGCTGGCCGACGCCGGAGTATTGATGGTGAATCGGCGTCTCGGGAGCAGCGGTAGTTCCAGGACCCTGCGTGGAAGTAACGGCAATACGCAGGTGCTCGACGGCCCTTACTCCGATTCGAAGGAACAGCTCGGCGGGCTTTACATCATCAAAGTGAACGACCGCGCCGAAGCAATGCGATGGGCGGCCAAGTGTCCGGCGGTTGGGCATGGGGTTTTGGAGGTGCGAGAGCTTCCGGCGCAGTAGGCGCAGGAGGATGTTTGTGCCGCTGGAAGAGATTTCTGCCGGTGGCGCGTCTATCGTGGACAACGAACGCATCGGGAGTGTCCATGATGGAAAAGCTCTCCAAAATCTTGGTAACTCGAGTCTTCCTGCTTTTGATTGCGGCAACCGGTTTTGCCTCGGCGGCATTTGCTGGACCGAAGTCATTCGAGTTACTGCCTACGGATACGTCCGCTCCTCACTTGTTTGGTGAAGGCGTCATCTCTACCCCAGGAGATGAGGCCGGCGGCGTCTTCAGTCCCGACGGCAACGAATTTTATTTTGTGAAACTGAATCCGGCCACGACATTTCCGCGCATCGGAATGTTGTGCGTGTCGCACTGGCGCGAAGGGAGGTGGACGAAGCCGGAATCGCTTTCGTTTTCGGGTAAGTATCTCGATTTTCCCCCGCGGCTTTCGCCGGATGGAAAGACGATGTATTTCGCTTCATCGCGTCCGGCGCCAGATTCGAAATCCCGCGTCATGCGCATTTGGAAAGTCGAAAAGACGCCTGACGGATGGAGCGACCCGCAACCGCTGTCTGCGCCGATCAACCAGGAGGACCACTGGAATTGGAACGCATCGATCACGAACGACGGAACGATCTATTTCACTTCGGATCGCGATCCGTCGGGACGCCCGCAGATTTTTCGCGCTCGACTAGTGGACGGCGCGTATCAGCAACCGGAAAAATTGGGACCGGAAATCAATTCAGAATTTAACGAGTACGATCCGTACGTAAGCCCGGATGAATCATTTCTGCTTTTTGTCTCCGCCGGTGACGGCGGTCCGCCATTTCGGCATCGCGCGGATACGCTGACTGGTGGCGGGTTTCCGTACGCGCGCGGCGATATTTATTTCAGCCGGCGCGTCGATGGAAAGTGGACGCAGGCGCGTCATGCCGAGCGAGGAGTGAATAGCGTGGCGGATGAAGGAGTTCCAGCGCTGACGCCCGACGGCAAATTTCTGATTTTCGCGAGCGAGCGAAGTCCATTTGTGATTCCGATGCCGAAGCGAATCGACATGGCGGAGTTCGAGAAGTTGGTGCGATCGACTCTGAATGGGCACGGAAATATTTTTACGATGCCGGTCGGCGCATTGGACGCTGTCGATGCGAAGCGAGGTCAGCGATGAAGCGGCTCGCGGTTTTATTTGTGACGATCGCATTCGTCGCGTCGCTCGCACTGCTGAAAAATCAGTGGCGAACACATGCAGAAGGTACGACAACGGAAATTGCTGATCCAGAAATTGTCGGAGCTGGAGTGATCTCGACGGACGACGATGAACTAGGCGGCGGCATAACTCCCGACGGCAAGACTTTGATTTTCGAAAAGTCGGCGGCTCCGCACTATCTGTACATCATGTGCGAGTCTCATCTGGTCGACGGGAAATGGAGTCGTCCGGAAATTCTGCCGTTCTCGGGACAATACCGAGATACGGACCCAGTCATCGTGCCAGATGGTGGTTCGATATTGTTTGCGTCGGATCGGCCAGTGAATGGTCAAGACTTGCATCGGTGGTCGATCTGGCGTGCGCAGCGTTCCGCAGATGGGAAGTGGGCTGAACCAGAGCTGGTTCCGGGCTCGGTGAACAGTGAGGGCAGCCAGGTATTCGCTTCGGTCGCCGCGAACGGAGATCTATACTTTGCCAGCTCTCGGAAAACGGGCAACTATGACGTATTTCGATCAAAGCTGGTAAGCGGTAAGTACCTGGAAGCAGAAGATTTAGGTCCAAATCTGAACGGTCCAACTGTAAACACGTTTGAGGCGCTGATCGCGCCCGATGAGAGCTACCTCTTGCTAGGCAGTTTCGGCCGCGAAGGCGGCTACGGCAGTTCCGACCTCTGGGTAAGCTTCCCGGAAAGCGATGGCTGGAGTAAGCCGATCAACCTCGGTCCGAAAATTAACGGGCGGGCGCGAGATTACAGCCCGCGAGTCACCTCCGACGGCAAATGGCTTTACTACACGAGCGAGAAAGGCTTCCTGGACGAGCAACCCGAGCAACCCTTTACTTTTGATGACTTTAGCAAGGGGCTGGCGGCAACCGATAATGGCCTCGGGAACCTTTACCGAGTGCCACTCCAACCCGTCCTCGACGCAGCTCGCCGCTCGCTTGAAAGCGGAAAATAGCGACCGACGAGCCCGATTCGCGTTCGAAATTAGACTCAGAAACACACTCGTGTATAATGTCTCATCAGCCGTTTTGACGCCTCCAGTCGGAAGCAGCCGGCGCCGGGAGCATGGCGAAGGCCAAAGCGCTTCAGTCGAGTTGAGTTTTCCACTGGTTGGTGTCGTAAAGATTTGACATAGCAAATTCTTGTCCTTATACTCTTGTGTTTGTCAGGGGTAGTTTGTTGTGTCTGATGGGGGACCGCGAAAGTTGTAACTGCGGTTCAAGTAGTTGGAAGGAAATATCTTCGGTCCCGGAACAGTGCACGACGGAATGGGACAGGAAGAGCGGCCGGAATGGGGCGCCAGCCCCGATAAAGCCGAGTAAGTTGTCTCCGAGTCGAAGCCAGAAGACGAGTTCAACCTTCTGGAGTGCGTACGGAGTTTCTTGCTTGTTGTTCTCCGGATTCGCAGTTGCCTTTCAGCACTGATGTGAGCTCTCGCGCAGTTTTGCTGCGCGCCTGCGAGAGTTGCGCATCCTCCTTGTGTGTTTTGCGATTGAGTCAGGTCGCGTCGCGAAATGCCGGGAGTGCAAAAAATATTCGCGCGCGAATGAGGGAAGAACTGTGCCGACGTTTTCGCAACTAGTACGAATGGGACGAGAGAAGGTCGTCGAGAAGACGAAGTCGCCGGCGTTGATGGGCTGCCCAGAGCGCCGCGGAGTTTGCATTCGCGTTTACACGCAAACGCCGAAGAAGCCGAACTCAGCGCTGCGCAAGGTTGCGCGTGTTCGCTTGACCAATGCGATCGAAGTTACGACGTACATTCCAGGAGTTGGACACAACTTGCAGGAGCACTCGATCGTGCTCGTGCGCGGCGGCCGTGTGAAGGATCTGCCGGGAGTTCGCTACCACATCGTGCGCGGCACGCTGGACGCCGCCGGTGTTGAGGGTCGTAAGCAGGGGCGCTCGAAGTATGGCGCGAAGCGGCCGAAGGCCGCAGCGGCGAAGTAAGAGTTCAGGAGCGATAGAGAGCAATGCCACGCAAAGCACAAGTTATCAAGCGTTCTCAGGCGATCGATCCGGTCTACGCCAGCGACATTGTTGAGAAGTTCATCTGCTCGATGATGTGGGACGGCAAGAAGTCGACGGCGCAGCGCGTGTTTTACGGCGCGATGGATCAGATTGGCAAAAAGACCAACGACGATGCGTTGAAGATTTTCAAGAAGGCCATCGAGAACGTGAAGCCGTTGCTCGAAGTCAAGACGCGGCGTGTCGGTGGCGCGAACTATCAGGTTCCGGTCGAAGTGAATCCGTTCCGGCGTCAGTCGCTGGCGATTCGCTGGCTCTTGCAGTATTCGCGTGAGCGCGGCGGTAAAACGATGACCGACAGGCTTGCGGATGAATTGATCGACGCGGCGAATGCGCGCGGCGGAGCAATGAAGAAGAAGGAAGACGTGCACCGCATGGCGGAAGCGAACAAGGCGTTCGCGCACTACCGCTGGTAATTGGATTTTGAGTTTTGCCGGCGAAAGCCGGCGGTTGGAACTGGCACTTGTAGTTAGCAGGTTGAAATTGTGGTTCAAGCTGTAGCAAATCGCGGCGAGGAAAAGAGAGTTTCTCAAGCAATTATGGCCCGAGCATTCAAACTCGAAGACACGCGCAACATCGGGATCATGGCGCACATCGACGCCGGGAAGACGACGTCGACCGAGCGCATCCTGTTTTACACGGGTGTGACCTACAAGATCGGTTCGGTGGATGAAGGCACGGCCACCATGGACTGGATGGAGCAAGAGCGCGAGCGCGGCATCACGATCACCAGCGCGGCGACGACTGCTTCGTGGGACCGCTACGACAAGAAATATCGCGTCAACATTATCGATACACCCGGCCACGTAGACTTTACGGTGGAAGTCGAACGTTCGCTGCGCGTGCTCGACGGCGCGGTCTGCGTGTTCGACTCGGTCGCCGGTGTGCAGCCGCAGTCCGAAACGGTTTGGCGTCAAGCGGACAAGTATCGCGTCCCGCGCATCTGTTTCGTCAACAAGATGGACCGCATGGGCGCGGATTTCGATCACGTCATCCGCACGATTCGCCAACGCCTCGGCGCTCACCCCGTTCCTCTCCAGTTTCCCCTAGGTCGCGAAGATAACTTCATCGGCGTAATTAATTTCCTCGAGCAAAACGTTGTCGTGTGGCTCGAAGAAACACTCGGCGCCAAGTACGAAATCTTCGAAGTCGAAAAGCTGTGGGATAAGGCATTCGTCGATTCGCGGCCGGACGTTGCGGCGGCGCTCAAGGGCGCGGCGATCGACAAGAAATTCTACGAAGAGCACCGCAACAAGGTTATCGAATACATCGCCGAACACGATGACGAACTCATCGACAAATATCTGAACGGCGAAGCGTTGACGCTCGAAGAAATGCGCAAGTCGATCCGCAAATCGACGCTCGGACTGAAAATTGTTCCGGTGTTGGCTGGATCTGCATTCAAGAACAAAGGCATTCAGCCGTTGCTCGATGCGGTCATCGACTATCTGCCGTCGCCACTCGACGTGCCACCGGTCGAGGGCATCAATCCTGAGGACGATCAAACGGCATTGCGCCGCGCAGCCGATGATCAGCCGTTCTCGGCTCTCGCGTTCAAAATCATGTCCGACCCATTCGTCGGACACGTGACCTACATCCGTGTTTATTCCGGCGTGTTGAAATCGGGAAGCTACGTTATCAACTCCGGCAAAGGATCGCGTGAGCGCATCAGCCGCTTGCTGCAGATGCACGCAAACAAGCGCGAAGAAATCGACGAGATCTATGCCGGCGATATTTGCGCCTGCGTCGGTTTGAAGAGCGTCAACACCGGCGACACGTTGTGCGACGAAGATAAGCCGATCATTCTCGAATCGATCGAATTTCCGGCGCCGGTTATTTCCGTCGCGATCGAACCGAAGACGAAGGCCGACCAGGACAAGCTCGGCGTCGCCATGCAGCGCCTCGCGCAAGAAGATCCAACATTCCGCGTCTCGACCGAACCCGACACCGGCCAGACTTTGATCTCGGGCATGGGCGAACTGCACCTCGAAATCATCGTCGACCGCATGCTGCGCGAGTACAACGTGCAGGCCAACGTCGGCCGCCCGCAGGTCGCGTATCGCGAAACGATTCGCAAAAAAGCGATCGCCGAAGGCAAGTACATCAAACAGACCGGCGGTAAAGGTCAGTACGGCCACTGCAAAATCGAACTCCACCCGATTCCGAGCTCGAGCCACGAGAACATGAAAGAAATGTCCACGGACGATCTCGACGCGCTCGCGAAGGAAGTCGTCGGCGGCGGTTCCGCGGGCAAGTGGAAATTCGACAAGGAACACCGCTTCCTTTTCATCGACAAAATCGTTGGCGGATCGATTCCGCGTGAATTCATCGCTCCGATCGAAGCGGGCATTCGCGAAGCTCTCGACACGGGCATTCTTGCTGGCTTCCCGACGGTTGACGTTGCTGTCGTGCTCATCGACGGCAGCTACCACGACGTCGACTCCAACGAAATGGCGTTCAAAATCGCCGGCTCGATGGCCTACAAGGAAGCTTGCGCGCGCGCCAAAGCGGTTCTGCTCGAGCCGATCATGAAGGTCGAAGTCGTCGTGCCGGAAGAATATATGGCCGCCGTCTTCGGCGACCTCAATGCGCGACGTTCCGCGATTCAAGGAACGGAAAATCGCGCGGGCAGTAACGTGATCCGCGTCGAAGTGCCTCTGGCGCAGATGTTCGGTTACGCGACAGACCTCCGCAGCCGCACGCAGGGCCGCGCAACGTTCACCATGCATTTTTCGCACTATGCCGAGACGCCGCCAAACATTTCGGAAGAAGTGATCAAGCGCGTCAAGGGGAACGAAGTAAAAGATTTTCGCAGTAAAGATTGAGCAGCACTGTTTTACGACTTTCGAGTGAGGAGCTGAGCCGATGGCGAAGGAGAAGTTCGAGCGGACAAAGCCGCACGTGAATATCGGGACGATCGGTCACATCGACCATGGCAAGACGACGTTGACGGCCGCGATCACCAAGGTGTTGTCCAAGCACAACCCGAAGGTGCAGTTCCGGGCGTTCGATTCGATCGACAACGCGCCGGAAGAGCGCGAGCGCGGCATCACGATCGCCGTTTCGCACGTGGAATATGAGACGCCGAATCGTCACTACGCGCACATGGATTGCCCGGGCCACGCCGACTACATCAAGAACATGATCACGGGCGCGGCGCAGATGGACGGCGCGATTCTGGTGGTTGCGGCGACCGACGGACCGATGCCGCAAACGCGCGAGCACATTCTTCTCGCACGCCAGGTCGGTGTTCCTGCGATCGTCGTGTTTCTGAACAAGTGCGACATGGTGGAAGACGCGGAATTGCTCGAGCTCGTTGAACTCGAAGTTCGCGAACTGCTGAAGACGTATCAGTTCCCCGGCGACACGATCGCGATGGTTCGCGGCAGCGCGCTGCAAGCGTTGAACGGCGACGCAGAAGTGGGAAAAGGCGATCGACGATTTGATGGAAGCGGTGGACAAGAACGTACCGCAACCGGTGCGCGACATCGATAAGCCGTTCGCGATGCCGATCGAAGACATTTTCTCGATCTCGGGCCGCGGCACGGTGGTCACAGGCCGCGTCGAACGCGGCAAGGTTAAGGTCGGCGAAGAAATCGAAATCGTTGGTTTCCGTCCGACGCAGAAGAAAGTTGTGACCGGCGTGGAAATGTTCCGCAAGCTGCTGGACGAAGGGCTTGCTGGCGACAACGTTGGCTTGCTGCTGCGCGGCACGGAAAAAGAAGACGTGGAGCGCGGCCAGGTTGTTTGCAAGCCGGGCTCGATCACGCCGCACACGAAGTTCAAAGCGGAAGCATACGTGTTGACGAAGGAAGAAGGCGGCCGCCACACACCGTTCTTCACGGGCTATCGTCCGCAGTTCTACTTCCGCACCACCGACGTCACCGGCGACGTGAAGTTGCCGAACGGCGTGGAAATGGTGATGCCTGGCGACAACGTAAGCTGCGAAGTCAGCCTGATCACCCCGGTCGCTCTGGAGAAGGGCCTGCGCTTCGCGATTCGCGAAGGCGGCCACACCGTCGGCGCCGGCGCTGTCACCGAGATCATCGAGTAAGCGGAAAAAAGAAAAGAAAAACATGAGACAAGGCGAAAAAATTCGAATTCGTTTGAAAGCGTACGATCACCGCATTCTCGATCAATCGACGCGTGAAATCGTGGACACGGCGAAGCGGACCGGAGCCGATGTTGCCGGCCCGATTCCACTGCCGACCACCATCAATCGTTGGACGGTGCTGCGTTCGCCGCACGTCGATAAGAAATCGCGCGAGCAGTTCGAGATGCGCACGCACAAGCGGTTGATCGACATTCTCGAGCCGACACCGGATACGGTGGACGCGCTGATGAAGCTCGATCTTGCCGCCGGGCGTGGACGTCGAAATCAAGGCGTTCGGCCACGCGGCGAAGTAAACGGACCAGAAGCAAGCGCAGCAAAAATAAGCAGGCGCAGCCAATATCCAGCAGTAACGAGACACGCTGCGAAAAGAGAGACGAGGCGATGGCGGTTAACGGGATTATCGGAATCAAGTTGGGCATGACGCAAATCTTCACCGAAGACGGCGCGCTGGTCGGCTGCACGGTGTTGCAAGCGGGACCATGCGTGGTCGTGCAGCGCCGGACCAAGACGACCGACGGCTACGAAGCGGCGCAACTCGGCCTCGTGGAATTCGTCAAGCCGCAGCGCGTCAACAAGGCGATGACCGGCCACTTCAAAAAGGCCAGCGTCGCTCCGATGAAAGTGCTGCGTGAAGTTCGCATCACCGAGTCGAACGACGAAACGAAAGTCGGCGATCGCGTTCTGGTCGATGCATTCAAGACCGGCGAGTTTGTCGATGTCACCGGCGTCAGCAAGGGCCGAGGTTTTGCGGGTGGCGTGAAGCGCTGGCACTACGCCGGCGGCGATGCGTCGCACGGTTCGATGTTTCACCGCGCTCCGGGCGGCATCGGCGGCAGTTCGTTCCCGTCGCGCGTCTGGAAGAATCAGCATTTTCCGGGTCACATGGGCAACACCGGCGTGACCGCGCGCAACTTGAAAGTGATCAAGGTCGACACCGACGAGAACCTGCTTCTGGTTCGCGGTTCGGTGCCGGGACCTCGCGGCCAGTACATCTTCATCAAGAAGATTCGCCCGACGGTCAAGAAGGCCGCCAGGTAACAAAGGTTTTTGCAAGGGGCGTCCCAGCGAAACCGGGACGAGTAGTGACGAACCACACGAAGTAGCGTGAAGTTCAGCGATAAGGAAACGAGAGATGCCGGTCGTCGATGTTTTAAATCTGAGTGGCAAAAAGGTCGGGCAAGTGGACCTCGCCGACGCCGTATTTGGCGCCAAGGTGAATCCACACTTGCTGCACGAAGCGTCGCGTTGGTATCAGCGCGAGATTCGCCGCGGCACCCACAAGACCAAGGACAAGAGTGAAGTCAGCGGCGCAGGCCGCAAGCTTTGGCGGCAAAAGGGCACCGGCCGCGCGCGTGTCGGCTCGATTCGGTCGCCGCTCTGGCGTCATGGCGGAACGGTCCACGGACCGAAGCCGCGCGATTACAGCTATGCGCTGCCCAAGAAAATGTTGCTCGGCGCGCTGCGCTCGGCGCTCTCCGCAAAGCTCGCGGATCAGAAACTGGCGGTCATCGACGAGTGGTCGCTCGATACGCACAAGACCAAGGCGCTCGCCGAAGTGCTCGGCAACTTGAAGCACCCAAGTCGTCGCTGATCGTTTCGCACGGCGAGAATCGCAATCTCGAGCTCGCGACCCGCAATCTCGATCGCGTCAAGCTCGTTGCGCCCAACGCAGTGCAGGTGTACGACCTCTGAATCACGATTTGTTGTTGCTCTCCAAGGATGCGGTCGCGCGCCTTGTGCGCACGCTCGATCCCGAAGCGGCAGCAGCAGCGACTCCGCATGTTGAGTCGATCGCTCCAGCGCCGGCAGCGAAAAAAAAGCGGCGCCAAAAGCCGCCAAGTCTGGGGCCAAGAAGCCCGCGGCCAAAAAAGCCGCGAAGCCCGGAAAGAAGGGGAAGTAAGCGATGGCAGCCCCTCACTATCAAATCATTCGCCGGCCGATCATCACGGAAAAAGGTCTCGGCGTGAAGGAACTGCAGCACACGGTCGTGTTTGAAGTCGCGGCCGCGGCAACCAAGACCGAAATCAAGGAAGCCGTGCAGCAGATTTTCAAGGTTAAGGTCAGCGACGTACGCACGGCGAATTTCGTCGGCAAGATGCGTCGTCGCGGACAAAGCGGGGCCATCGCAAAGATTGGAAGAAAGCCTACGTGAAGCTCGCCGAAGGCGAAAAAATGATCGAGTATGCGGAGAACTGTAAGCCGCGTCGTGAAAAGAAGTTCGGTGCAGAGAGTCTCAGGGAACCTGGCCCGGTGAAGTCGAAGAAGTGAGAAGAGCAGTGGTTCGACGGCGCGCCGCAGGGGAAGTTTCAACGGCGCAAAAACGTAAGAGGTAGCGAAGCGATGGACTGAAAAGTTTTAATCCATATACGGCGTCGCGGCGGTTTATCACCGTCCTGGCAAGAGCCAT
>CAWKNS010000008.1:0-20018 GCA_963850795.1 uncultured Acidobacteriota bacterium
AGTGTAGACGACGAGATAGCCGGTTTCCGGATCGGCATTGAAAGAAATGTCAGGAAGGTTGCGGCCAGGGAAGTGCGCCGGCAGGGTGGTTGAGATCGGCGGAACGCCGACGGCTTCATCTTTGACGATCCATTTCTGTCCGGGCTGCGAGGCTTGTACTCCCGGAATCAGAAGCTGATAGAGCGGAATCGGGAAGTCGATGCTGACCCCGCCGCCTCCGCCGCCTGGGAAGATACCGCACTGGATAGGATCGGGAGCGCCGAGCGCGACGCACAGGGGTTCCAGGTAATCCCAGCCCCAAACGCGTTCGTTGGGAATGGTGATGTCGAAGAACGGCGGAGTGCAAGCTTGGTTCAGGCAAAACTCGAACGAAACCGGCAGTGTCGTACCGCCGGCTGCCGTGATGGCTGTATCGCTGGCAGGGTTGTCGACGGTGAGCGGCGTCGAGCAAGCGGGAATCGATTCCGGATTGCATTGCAGATCGCGGTTCACGTCGAAGGCGCCGCCGTCTCCGGACGCGGCGAAGAGAGATTGTCCCTGCAACGCCGCACGAACGAAGAGTTCGTGGAACGCTTGGGTCATGCCGACGGTACGGCCATTCAACGGGTCTTTGACGGGCGAGAACTCGACACCCTGATAAAACTCCCAGAATCCCCAGCTGGTGGAGATGCTGTCCGCCGCATTCGATTGAATCGCTTTGGCGAAAGCGTCGATGTAACCCTGATTGGTGTTGGGCGCCTCATAAACGATCACCTTGGCGCCGGGTGCGACACCGCCAGACTGTTCGACGTCGAGCGTGGTTTCGTCGGAGCCGGACTTGTCGCTGGGTGCGCCGGAGCCGCCGTCGATGTTCACGATTTTCAGGCGGTTCGAATTAACGTTGAGACCGACGCCGCTCCAGTAGGCAAATGCGTCGCTGGGCGTGAAGGACGCCAAGGTGACGATGCCGATCGTGCGTCCCGCGCCGGTGATGTTCTGGTTGTACAGCGGAAGAACATCGTAATACTGCGCGAAGTCGGTTACCAAAAGCTGGCCCGGAGGGTTCGTTGTGGTGCCGGAGTGCGACACGACGTGAACTGGCTTGATCGTCTTGGGTTTGTACAGAATGCGCGGACGGAAACTCGGATGCGTATCAAGACCCGCGACAGCCATGACGGAAGACGAGATCTCGTCGGGAACTGTGGGGCGGGTCAGCGGAGCGTGGAAGCTGTAGCCCGCGTTTCTTCCGTGGGCGGGAACCTCGAAAGAATGGAGACTCACGCTGAAGGCGCGTTCGAAGGCTTCCGCGTCCCCCTTAATGGTCAGTGTTGTGGATGTGGATCGCTCGGCGGTGAGTCCGAGTTTGGCGAAATGGACGATGACTTTAGCGACGTCGGCTGGGGTGGGGCTGAAGCGCTGATCGAATTGTTGTGGGGTGAGGAATTGATGAAACTTGGCGTTTCCAGGTGTGTGGACTGCTGTCAGGAGTTCTTCGGCTTCCTCGCCATTGCGGAGACGAAGGGCAACCGTGACGGTGAGTGGAGATTGCGAGCTGAATGCTCCGCGGTCAATTGGTTTGGGCGTGTCGCGCGTTGGGAAAGGAAGCGCGACTCGTCCTTCGACGGCTGCGTCGGATTGTGCGAATGCTGGGGAAACACAACCCAACAAGACAAGGAACGGCACTAACATCTTTACTGCGAGTTTCAATTTCAATGGTTCCACCTCGAGGAAAGATTTACAGGGCCGAAATCTTTTGTTACATCGAGGACAACCGCCACTGACACGAGCGGCGGCGATTCGGTTGGCGAGTGTTTACACCGCGGTTAGGATTGTGTCAATTGGACCTTTTAAATATCGTTAGTTATTTCAGGCGATAATCGGGTTTTGAGTCCGATAATCAAGGTGACTTGGCGGCGCTGAATTTTTGAGGAGGGCGTCTTGTTGAAAGGTCTTTCGTTTTTGCGCGGCGCGGCGGGTTTTAGTGCAGTTTTCTGCATGTTGATATCGGCGAACGGTCACACTCAAACGATGAAGCCACCACCAGTGGTGCGTATTGCGGAGCTGGAGATCGATCCGGAAAAGGCTATCGCGTACAAGAAGTTACTTTCGGATGAGATCGCGAGTTCGATTCACGACGAACCCGGCGTGCTCATGCTGTATGCGGTTTCTGTGAAAGGGCAGCCCGGTCAGGTCAGAATCTTTGAGACGTACAAAGATCAAGCGGCGTACGAATCGCATCTCCAGAGTCGGCATTTCAAGAAGTACAAAGAGGCGACTAACGGGATGGTGAAATCGTTGAAACTCATCGAGACCGAGCCAATCATGCTGGCGGGCAAGTAGCTTCGAACTGCACTCCGCTCGGCTTTACGTTTTGTAGCGTAGCTGACTACTGCTCCGATTCGCTCTTAGTTTCACTCGAATCGGCCGTCGTTGCCGGTTCCGTGAGTGACCCCGTAGACGCTATTGAAGCTGCAACGTTGAGGTTCGACGCGATTTCGCGCATGCGATCGCGCAGAGCATCGCCCATGTCGGCAAAGACCTTGGTGAATGTCTCGCGCAACTTCTCTTCGGCGCCTGCAGTCACCCGGGAAACGGAGTCGCGCGATTGGTGGTCGAAAGACGTGACCGTCGCGAGCATCCACTGGTTCGAAACGTTGTCGAGCCGGTCGCGGAATTGTGTGGCGGCCTGATCGCCGATACGAGCGTACGAATTCTGCAACTCATCCTGCTGCGCGGCAGTCATTGCCTTCCACGATTCGATCACCGGACGGAAGCCCGCCTGGACGCGTTCGTTCGCTTCGGCGACGCCGGCTTCAATCGTTCCGTGCAGGGAATCCTGGAAGCGGTGGAGGAAATTTTCCTGTTCGACCGTGACGCGTTGAGCGAGCTCGGAATGCGCGGTGTCGATGAGCGAGCGGGTTTCGGATGTCGAACGCTTCAGCTCGGCTTCGAATCCATCGAGGTCGCGACGCGCGTGCTGCTGGATTTCGTCGATAAAAGCCGCGGTCGTTGTTTCGGCGGCTTCGGAGAAGAGTGCACGCGCGCGCTCGAATGCTTCGGAGACCACGTCGGCCATTTGCGTTTGGGCGTAGGCGACGAAGTTGCGGCTCGACTGGTCGATCTCGCCGGCGAATTCGTTGGTAATATGTCCGGCATGCTCGCGCAATTGCTTTGCGGCTTGCTCGCTCGCTTTGTCGGCCGCGGCTTGCGTCTGGTTTTGCGCGCGCTTCTCGTACCATTCGGCGGACTTGTTCAGATCTTCGACGGTTTTTTGTTTCAAATCTTCAAGGCGCATCTCGAAATCAGACATGCCGCGCGACGTGACGCTGTCGGTGGTGACGCGCAGGATCTCTTCGACGCCGCCGAGATTGGAACGGAATTGATGCAATGCTTCGGCGAAGGCTTCGTCGGTGCTGGAGCGAATCCGATCCTGGTGGAGTGCGAGCGCAGCGTCGAGAAGCGAGCGGCCGCCGGCGAGGCGTTGCATCGCTTCGTCAGCTTGCTGCACATGGGGCTGAATCGAAGTCTCGACTTGTGTGGTGAATCGCTCGATTGCCTGACGGCTCGACTCGTCGAACGCTGTGTGAATGCGCCGGTTGATATCTTCGAGCACCGATTCCGAATGGCGATGAAGTTCGTTGCGGTGAAGATTGAGAACGTCGTCGGCTTGCGATTGGAAATTCGTTAGCGCGTGTTGCTGAACGGTTTCGAGGCGCGCGGCGAGCTGTTCGAGCCGGTCGGCGGTTTCGGTGGCTCGAGTGGCGGCGGCTTCGGCCCGTTCGGTTTGGCTCTGAAGCAGTTCGCGGGCAGTCTGCGCTTGGCGCTCGGCGTTTTGAGAGTGCTCGGTCGCGGTGGAGCGCAGGTTCGCGACGTGATAATCGGATTCCTGGTGGAAAGCCGAGAGTAACGCGTTGGCGCGTTCCGTCACCGTGGCGGCAGCAACCTCTTGGGCGGAAGCGAGGCCAGCGTCAACAGCAGCCTGCCAGCGATGTTGCGCGGCTTCGACTTCGCCTCCGAGATCGCTGCGCCATTTTTCGAGCGCCGCGGCGAGTGTGGCTTCGGTTTTCTGTTGCGTCTCGGTCGCGGCTGCCGTGAGGTTTTCGCGATTCGTGCTGAGAAGTTGCTCACGTTGCGCGGCAACTTCGGCGACGAGCTTTTGGAGCGCGTCGGATTGCGCGGAAATGTGCTGGTCGGCTTGTTCGGATGCGGAGAGGAGTCGCGCGGTCGTTTCTTCCGCTTGCTGGCAGACTTCGCTCAACGTTTCCGCAGCGCTTGTGAGTTGTTCGGCATGAGCAGCGCGCTGGACGCGGCCTTCATCGGAAAGATGCGTCGTCAGGTTGCGAGTGACTTCTTCGAGCTGGGGGGCAAGGCGCTTCGGCAATTCTTCCTGGAGCGCGCTCGCGGCAGCGTCGTGGGCTTCACGGCTTCGGGTTTGCGATTCTTCCTGGATTCTCTGGACCGCGGACGTGAGTTCGTGCCGCAGCGTATCGCGCGACTCCGCTACTTTCTTTTCCCACTGCTCGGTGCTGGCGGTTCGTTCGGCAGTGACTGCCTGCGACGCGGCTTCTCTCGCGGCAGCTTGAATCTGTTGACGCGCGTCGGCGAGCAGGCGCGTTACATGGCGCGCGAGCTGGAGCGAAGCGTCGGTCGTGCTTGCCGGAGAAGGAAAGACGCGAACATTATCGGGACTAACGGGCGTGGCGGCACTTGCGGCTGCCGTTGCGTCAGAATCGGTCAGCGAAACGTGGAACTCGGTTTCAGAAGCTTCCGCTGGTGGCAGTGGTGGCGGCGCGAGCGGGGGCAAAGGCAAATCAATATGCGTCGGAGACTGGGCTCCGATCGGGGCGGCAGCGGACTGTGCTGCCGCGATGGCGGATTGCGCGAACCAATCCTCCGGCGGGAACGCGATGCCCCAAACGTTGCCAGGAGCTTCAAGCTCGAGCGCGACTTGGAAAAGCTGGCGAACGGTGCGGGGACGCTGAATCCAAGCGACGCGGCCGCGTACCGTGCGTGGCGGTTCACCTTCTTGTGGATTGGGAACCTCGAGCTTCACCCACATGTTTTTGAGGACGTAGTGCTTGGACTGATAGCGGCAGCCGTGGCAGTTCAATATTAAGGATGAGGTGCGCTCCAGGAAGGGGCGGCCGAGCGCATCGACGCCGGTCACCTGGAGCGGGACAGCTTGCACGATACGCGTGCTGCGTCGCTTGCGGAGTTCGGAAGTTGGATTCACTGCAGTCTCTGGCGCCATTTCGGTCGTTTCACCGGCAACATTTCCGCCAAGGTCTTCCATGTGGGGACCCGCCGTGTTGAATTTTGTGCTGCCCTAACTTCGATCAACTGCGCTTCGTTTCCCGAGCGTGCGGGGCGGGGGCCGCGTGCGTACCGCTCAGGAAATGCCAAAACTCTTTCGCGACCCAGATGGGTCCAACGAGCAGATAGATCGGTCCCTGGAAGAATGCCGGATGATTGCCTTCAATGCGATGGCCCAGGAACAGAAAAATCCAGCCGCTGAAAAACAGAGTAGCGCCCAGAATCCACTTCGTCAGAAACAAAAGAATAATGCCACCGAAAATCAACGGAATGCCGACGCCATGCAACCACTTGTTCCAGGCGGACTTGTGCTCATGATCGTACCGCTCCATGTAGCTCGCCAGACCTGGCATAGCTGGAACTCCGCGTGGGGACGCTGCCTGCGGAACTACACTGTATACCGAAACGGGGGAAAATTCTAGGCGGCTAGAAGTGTGGAAAAATGCGAATTTTTTGCGTCGGAGCGACCAAAAATTTGCGACGGCATTCATCGAATTTGGATTGCGCTGGTCGCCGCAATGACCTAGTGGATCGGAAGAAATTGGGAAGGCGTTGTGACTACAGCTCGCGGCGGCCCTCCATGGCTTTCATCATGGTGACTTCGTCGGCGTATTCGAGATCGGCGCCTACCGGGATTCCTACGCCGATGCGCGAGACGCGAACGCCGAGCGGTTTCAGCAATTTAGACAGATAAACTGCGGTGGCTTCGCCTTCGGCGGTGGGGTTCGTTGCCATGATGATTTCTTCGACGCTGCCTTCTTTCAAGCGCTCGACGAGAGGCTTGATGCGAAGTTGTTCGGGGCCGCGGCCTTGCAGCGGAGAGAGCGAACCGCCAAGAACGTGGTACATCCCGCTGTAGGTTCGCGTTTTTTCGATGGCGAGAATGTTGTGAGCTTCTTCGACGACGCAGATCGTTTTGTGATTTCGCGTCGGGCCGATGCAGTAAAGGCAAGGGTTCGTGTCGGTGATATTGCCGCAGGTGGTGCACTCGCGAATTTTTTCTTTGGCGTCGCGAATGGCGTCGGAAAGCGCCATGGCTTCTTCCGGAGTGGCGCGCAGGAGATGGAACGCGAGGCGTTGCGCGGTTTTTTGTCCGATACCGGGAAGATGTTTGAGAGCGTCGATCAGTCGTTCAACGGGGGCGGCAAAATCAGGCATGAGTGATGTGTAGCATAGGGAAGGATTTGGCGCAAATTGGTCGGCGGTCGACAACAACTGTTCGAATGCAAATGCAATTCGACAATGTATGTTTCGAGTTCGAACGCAGAATCTGGGCGAGTCTTGAGTGAGGTCGGTCTGTAGCTAGAAGAGGCCGGGGATTTTCAGGCCAGCGATACCGGGGATGTTGCCGGAGAGGTTTTTCATTTGATTGGAGAGTTCTTCGTCAACGCGGCGGGAAGCTTCGTTGACTGCGGCGCGAATCAGATCCTGAAGCATCTCCTGATCTTTACTCGCGAAGACGTCGTTCTCGATGCGCACATCCAGCAACTGTTTCTGGCCATTCATGCGCACTACGACCATGCCGCCACCAGCGGAGGCTTCCACAGCAACTGCGTTCACCTGACGTTGAAGATCTTCCTGAACCTGCTTCATCCGGGAGAGCATCTGTTGGAGAGCGTTGACTTCCATCAGGATTCCTCCTGGTTGCGCTTGACCTCGGTTATTTTACCACCGAAGCGCTGCATCATCGACTTCACCATCGGATCGCGCTCGAACTGATCTCGCAAATCCTGCGACGCCGGTCCGCGTGAAGCTGAAGAAGCGACTGCTGCAACCGATTCCAGTTTAGCACAGACGCGCACGGGTCGACCGAGCACCTTGCTCGCGATGTTACGGATTTTTTCCAGCGAGTCACGGCCTTCGATCATTTCGGCGTACGTGCGAGCAGATGTCGGAAAATAAATTCGGAGTTCGGCGCCTTCGAGTTCCCAACGATGACCGTGCTCAAGAAGTTCGCCGAGAAATTTTTGCTGCGACTGGATTGTGGCTTTGACTTCCGCGACTTGTTCCTCGGAGAGGCCGGTCGCCGGTGCGGCTTTGGAAGAGCTGTTCGATGAATCGGAATCGTCGGCGCCGTCTTCAATGGGAGCGGTCACGGTGGCGGGACGCGACGCGATTGGTGTTGGTGCAGGCGCAGCGAGAGCCGAGGACGACGATGACGGTGTTCGCTCGGCGGGACGGAAGGGAACTGGTTGCGGCGAAGACGACGCGCCGGCAGCGGCAGCAGATGCTCGGGGCGGCGGAGTGAAAGGTGACGGCGACGCGAGCGCGGATGGCAGTTCGCGTTTTGTTGGCGCAGATGAGGTTGATGCTGCCGTGGCACTCCGCGCGGAGCCGCTAGTTGAAGTGGCCGGTGTGCCGCTCCGAACTTCCGCCATCAATTCTTCGAGCGGAGCAAGTCGCGCGGCGTTGATCAGACGCAGCAAGCCCATCTCGAGATGAACGCGCGGATCGAGTTTGCGGCGAAGATCTTCGTCGGTCTGCAACAGAATCTGAAAGAATCGCGTCAGGTCTTCTTCGGTAAAGAGAGCGGCGGACCGTTCGAGCGCGGGACGTTGATCGGGAGTTGCGGCGATCAAGTCGGAGTCGGCGCCGCAGACTCGCGCGACGAGCAAATTGCGCATGTGGCGAATCGCTTCACGGCAGAAATGCTGGAGGTTGCGCCCTTCTTTCTGAAAGCTGTGAACTAGCGCGAGCGCGCGGTCGGCTGAGCCGGCTGCGATGGCATTGACGAGTTCTTCGAGCGAATCTTCGGGCACGACGCCGAGAAGCTCGCGAACTTCTTTCGCGGGAATCGTATCGCCGCAATACGCGCGTGCTTGTTCCAGCAGCGAGAGCGCATCGCGCATGCTGCCTTCGGCCATACGCGCGATGACGGCGAGCGCGCCAGGTTCGA
This sequence comes from uncultured Acidobacteriota bacterium, assembly GCA_963850795.1. GTDB lineage: Bacteria > Acidobacteriota > Terriglobia > Acidiferrales > UBA7541 > Acidiferrum. The sequence goes on from CAWKNS010000008.1 coordinate 8,189, forward strand.
TCTGTAAATTTTCTTTCGCGGCAATTTCTTGGAGCCGCGCGGTTATTTCGGTAAAGGTGAGCGCGCGGAAGTGAAAATGCTGCGAGCGCGAGCGAATCGTATCGACAAGATTTTCGGGCTCGGTCGTCGCCATCACGAAGATGACGCGGTCGGGTGGTTCTTCCAGCGTCTTGAGCAAAGCGTTCGAAGCCTCGCCGGTGAGCATGTGCGCTTCGTCGAGGATCACGACTTTGTTGCGCGAGCCGGCGGGAGCGTACCGAACCATTTCGCGCAGCTCGCGAATCTGGTCGATGCCGCGGTTGGAGGCCGCATCGATTTCGATCACATCGAGCGAAGAGCCAGCGGCGATCTCCTTGCACGAGTCGCACTCACCGCAGGGATCAGCCGTCGGACCATGCAAGCAATTCAGCGCCTTGGCGAGGATCCGCGCCGCGGTCGTCTTGCCAACGCCGCGTGCTCCCGAAAAAATGTAAGCGTGCGCGACACGATCGTTGCGGATGGCGTTCGCCAGAGTTTCCGTTACGTGAGTCTGGCCGGTGAGGTCCCGAAAGGTTTGAGGGCGCCATTTGCGGGCTATGACTTGATAGGCCATTCGTATTTGGTGAGGTCCGAGAAATTCGGATTGAGATATTTGCGCTTGTCGATTTTCGTTGGCTGCCCGTTCAAGGAACCTCGGGTGATCTGCGGCACCCGAGGCGATCCCGATACCGTTGCTCCCTTCCGGGCCTGGCGGGGTTCGCGGGACCTCGTTGCACAGAGCCCGAAGCTCCATGAGCGGGCAGTCGCAAAAAACGATGAACGCGAATGCGAAATCAGTTTAGCACAGAGGCGTGAACGGAATGGAAGCTGGGCGATCGAGTTGCGTTGAAAATTTTCGACCGTGGCGGATACGGCGCAGCGCCGACAGAAAACAGTGAAGCGCAAAGTATCTGTGCTATACTTCAGTTGCGCTTAATACCGCGGTTGTGCAGTGCGGCTGCTCTAGGATCTGTAACGCAGTACCAAGAATACCCGCCTCCAGTTTCCTCCGTTCGTCTTAGGTGTAATCAATCAGACTGGCGATGAATTTGCCGAGTCGCACTCCGCTCTAAGTGTGTGCGCCGCTACTGTTCCGCCAGCAAGAAAGCAATATCGAATGCAAAGTTTTTCAGAATCAACTATTTCCGCCTATACCAAGGAGCGGCTCGCGTCGGCTCGTTTTACGACGCCTACTCCGGTGCAGGCTGCCACAATTCCCCAAGCGCTTGAGGGCAAGGATGTTCTCGCCACGGCGCAGACCGGAACGGGCAAAACGCTCGCGTTTTTGATCCCGGTGATGGAGCGGTTGCTTCAAGGCAGCACTCCCGGGATCGCGGCGCTCGTTCTCGTGCCGACTCGCGAACTCGCGATGCAGGTCGTCGAACAATACAATTTGCTGCGCGGCAGGCAATTGCCGCAGGCGGCGTGCGTGGTCGGAGGAATGGGCGAGGGCGCTCAACTCAGCGCGATTCGCCGCGGCGCCCGGCTCGTCGTTGCAACTCCCGGACGGCTCGAGGATTTTCTCGACCGCAAACTATTCAACCTTCGCGACCTGCGTATCCTCGTTCTGGATGAAGCGGACCGGATGCTCGACATGGGGTTTCTGCCGGCGCTGAAGCGCATCGCCGCGGCGTTGCCGACGATCCGCCAGACCATGTGCTTCTCGGCGACGATGGAAGCGTCGGTTGCACATTTGGTGAAAGACTACATGCGCAACCCGGTGCGTCTCGCGTTCGGCTCGACGCTCAAGCCGTCCGAGAATGTGCGGATGCAGGCGTTTGAGGTTTCGACCGACCGCAAACAAATGACTCTGAATCGCTTGCTGGCGAAAGAGACCGGGCGCTGCCTGGTGTTCGCTCGCACGAAGCGAGCGACGGATCGCATTTGCAAGAATCTCAACCGCGATGGATTTTCGGCGGCGATGATCCATGGGGATCGTTCGCAGTCGCAGCGGAATTCAGCGCTCGCGGGATTTCAGCAGGGACGCTTCCGCGTGTTGGTCGCGACGGATGTCGCTTCGCGCGGAATTCACGTGCAAGACGTCGCGCACGTGATCAATTTCGACTTGCCGGAGATTGCGGAGAACTTTATTCACCGCGTCGGCCGGACGGGGCGCGCCGGAAAGCACGGCGTGGCTTCGACTCTGTTTGGCAGGGAACAACGGTCGGAACTTTTTCAACTCGAACGGACACTCGGGATCAAGATGGAACGCATACGCGCCGAAGATGGCGTGCCGGTTCCAGCTGCCGAGCACACCGGGAAGTTGCCCGAATATCGCGACGAGCGGCCTGCGCACAGCGGTCATAGCTTTGGCGGGCGACACAAATCCAACCATGGTTCACGCCGCGATTCGCGTCGCGATTCACGGCACTACGCCACGGCGAGCAGCGTCGAGCCTGTCGCGGCAAGGTCCAACATGGTCCGGTTGCCGGGTGAAGTGTTTCAGGTCGAAGCCGACTAACTCATTTCGTTCGTTTGAGGAATCAGAGGCAAGACACGGTTCGCCGTGTCTTGCCTTTTGTTTTTGCGGGTCGGTTCGCATGGGCGTGTTGCTTCCGCCTCAGGCGGGCGTTTGTGGCGCGTCGGGCGAGAGAGCGGCGTGTATATTTTTATTGTGGCGTAGTTGTTCGCGCGTTGCGTGGTGGCTCGAAAGGAAATTCCGACTGTGGAACCGATCTCGCACTTTTTTTATTCCGACCGTTTAAAACTGCAGTTCTGGGATTACGGCCAGGACGGAAAGCCATCGCTCGTGCTGGTTCACGGTGCGCTCGACCATGCGCGCAATTGGGATTGGGTGGCGCAGGAATTATGCCGCGACTATCACGTGTTTGCCCTCGACTTGCGCGGTCATGGGAATAGCGCCTGGGCTCCCGGCGCCGCGTACACGGTTGCTGAACATGTGCTCGATCTCTCGGCTCTGCTCGACGTCATCAACGATTTTCCGATTCGCCTGGTAGGGCACTCCTTGGGAGGCGGGATCGCGCTGCACTACACGGGAGTGTATCCACAGCGCGTCCAAAAGCTTGTGTCGATCGAGGGGATGGGCTTTCCGCGCGAGCATCCGATGCACGGCCCGGCGTCGGAGCGAGTGCGCCGGTGGATCGAAAACATTCGCGACATGGAGAAGCGCCGGCCGAAGAGTTATCCGAGCCTTGCGGCAGCGATGGCGCGCATGCAGGAAGTCAATCCCCGGCTGAGCGATGACGTTGCCCGGCACCTGACGCTGCACGGCACGAACTGGGAATCGGATGGTTCGTTGCTTTGGAAATTCGATAATTTCGCCCGCGTGTTTGCGCCCTACGGGCACAACATTGCGGACTCGGTCGAGATCCTGGGGCAGATTTCGTGTCCGGCATTATTTTTCTGGGGACTGGAGAGTTTTTTGCCGGTGCCGGAGGATGATCCGCGATTTCAAGCCGTGCGGGACCGGAGGCTGGTAAAAGTTCCCGGGGCAGGCCACTGGGTGCATCACGATGCGCTGTCGTTGTTTTTGAAAGAGACTTCGGCGTTTCTGAAGGATTGAAGATCGTTAAGAACGGAAAAGCGGCTGGCCGAATTGCTCGGCCAGCCGTTTTGTTTTTACGAGTTTGTTCCCGTCGGCGCTGCGACGGGTATCAATCGGGGTGGTCGTGGCGCCAGGCCCAGTATTCCTCTTGCTCTTTTTTCTTGGCTTTGGCGTACTCGTGATCTTTGCGGTGCTTTTCGGCGAGGAAACGTCCCCACGCAGATTGCTCGTGCTCGTCCCACTTGCGGTCATGGTGATCGCGATCGTCTTGGGCCGCAGCTGACGCCGTCGGAGCGGCGACCAGAGCGACACCGAGCGGAGCGATCAGGGTTCCGGTCAGAAGAAGCGAGGCGATATGCTTGTGCGTTTTTTGGAATTTGTGCATGCAAATCCTCCGGCCGCATAACAACAGAGTGCGCGGGGTGCGAACCATACGGCGACTTGCTTAAGCGGCTGGGCGGAGTTTGATGTACTGAGGGTAGGGAATTTTTTTGCACGTGTTGCCGGGAACTTTTCCTGGCGTTTGAAGGAACGGCGTGAAATCGAAATCGATTCGGCGTAGCATGCGGCTATGACAAAACACACTGGCACTCCTTCGAACGATGCACTCCCGGCACACGGAAAACGGTTGCCCGCTCTCTCGCCGATCATTTTTGGCAATGTCGGCGATCGCGCCTTTTGCGTTGAGGCGACGGCGCAATGGCTCTCGCGCCGAAGTCGGCGATTCCGGTGGGCCTCGAGTTGTATTCCGTGCGCGAAGGATTGAAAAAGGATCTCGACGGCACGGTGAAGGCCGTCGCCGGGATTGGGTATCAGTGCGTCGAATTCTACGCGCCCTACTGGGACTGGAGCGAGCAGCAGACAAAAGACATGCGCAAACTGCTCGACGGTCTCGGCGTGAAATGCTACTCGACGCACAATGCGTCGTCGAACGTGACGCAAGGAAAATATCGCGAAGACGCGCGACCGCTGCGCGATTCTCGGCTGCAAGTACGTTGTCGTGGCATCGACGAATAATGAGGGGCAGGGGATCGACGGCTGGCGGAAGTTTGCCGATGTGCTGAACGAAGCGAACGAGGAGCTGGTGAAAGCGAAGATGCATTCGGGGTATCACAATCACAAGACGGAGTTCGTGCCGATCGATAGCGTGCGGCCGATCGAAGTGCTGGCCAAGAATACGAAGCCGACGCGTAATGCTGCAGTTGGACATTGGCACGTGCCTTGAGGCTGGGTCTGACCCGGTGGCATGGATCAAGGCGAATCCAGGGCGGATTCGCTCGATTCACTGCAAGGATTGGTCGCCCGATGCGGAAAAGGATACACGGTGCTATTCGGCGAGGGAGTCGCGGACTGGAAGGCGATTTTTGCAGCCGCCGAGCACGGCGGCGGAGTCGAATATTATTTGATCGAGCAGGAAGGTTCGCGACTGTCGGAACTGGAGACCGCGCAGGAGTGCTTGAAGACGTATCGGAAGATCCGCGCTAGCTTCGAAACTCGAAACTGCTGCACTCCTCATCGATCCGCGCGAATTCGATTCCGTCACCTGGAAAGAACGAAACTCCATCTTTCCAGTTTCTATTTTCCAATTTCTATTGCTTGCGTAGGGAGGAAAGAGCGCCGCGCAACAACTACGGGGACGTCACACGGCGCTCGGGGGTTTTGGCTAGTAGGTAGTGGGTTCGCTGAGGTAGTACGGCTGGTGGGAAGTTTTTCACCGCCAGAGGCCGTGATATGCGCGTGCGCTCCGGTCAGCAAAAATCCTTTCGAAAGCGAAGATTTCAAATCTGTCCGATTCGTTGCCATTCGTCTTCGCGGCGCAACTTCGTTGCGCGCTGCTAAAAATCTTTTAACCCTGGCTTTCTGCGTCGTTCTCAGTGCCTATACCAATTGCAGGGCGCGTGCCAAAGTCTGGGTCGGGCAAGTCCTGTGTTTTCGGCTTTTGGTTCGCGACTGAAAGTCCATTCTTGTACCGCCATGAAAAAACCGTTCCAGTGCGGAACAGCGTGCTATGCGATTGCGTACCGGCCCGCGCACCCTTGCGTTCCGAAGCGCCATCACGTTTTAGATAGCGGTACAGGCTGGTCCGGCCGATACCCAGGATGTGCGCCGCCCGCAAGCGATTCCCCTGGCACATATCGAGCACCCGCTGGATATGGATTTTGCGGACTTCTTCCAGCGAAAGCGGGCGCCAATCGTCACCGCGCGCGCCTGTGGCGCGTGATGGTGCTGCAGGTGTTCGGGGAGGTCGGCGATATCGATAAAGTCGCCGGTGGCCGTGATGCAAGCGCTCGAAATGACGTTTTCGAGTTCGCGGACATTCCCCGGCCAAGGGTGTTGCAGCAGTACTGACTGCGCCCGGCGCGAAGGCCCGGGAATTTTCTTGCCGTAAGCCTCGTTGTATTTCTTTAAGAAAATATTGAACCAGAAGCGGAACGTCTTCGGATCGCTCGCTGAGCGGCGGGATGCGAATCTGGATCGAATTCAGGCGGTAAAAGAGATCTTCCCGGAATCGCCCTGCCAAAACTTCGGCCCGGAGGTCGCGGTTCGTAGCCGCGATCAAGCGCACGTTAATCTGTTTCACTTCGGGCGACCCTACCCGCTGGATCTCGCGGTTTTGGATCACGCGCAGGAGCTTGGCCTGCATCGCGAGCGAAGTCTCGCCGATTTCGTCAAGGAACACGGTCCCGCCGTTCGCGTATTCGAACAGGCCCGGTCGCGTGTCGGTCGCTCCGGTGAACGAGCCTCTTACATGCCCGAAGAGCTGGCTCTCGAGCAGCGTATCCACTAGCGCCGAGCAGTTGCACACAGCCAGCCTCTGCGTGCTGACCGGACTCAATTGGTGAATGGCCCGCGCGACCAGTTCTTTTCCGGTGCCGGTCTGGCCCACAACGAGAACATTTGTGTAGTGGCGCGCCACCTTGCGCGCAAAATCGAAGACCTCCAGCATCGCCGGGCTTTTTCCCACGATGCCGTGAAACTCAAGATCCTTTAACAATTGTTCTTCCAGCGCGCGGACGCGGCGCCGCTGGTCGTACAGCGCGGAAACGTCGTCCAAGGCGCGTTTAGACGCGCCCGGTCAACAGGCTTCGGCAGAAAGTCGCTGGCGCCGCGCCGGATCGCCTCGAGCGCGGAGTCCAGCGTGTAGTCCCGCGTCATCACGATGACATGCACGCCCGGATCGACGCGCAGCACGCGGTCCAAAAAGTCGTAGCCAAACGGCCCGGTGTCGCTCAGATCGGCCAGCAACAGCCGGCTGCGTCCGTCGCGGACGCAGTTGAGCGCCTCGTCCGAATGCGACGTTCGAACGGATTCGTAGCCCAGATCGTCGATGATCGACGTCAGAGCGTCGAGCTGCTCGAGATCCTCGTCGAGAATACAGGGCTTTAAAGTTCCTCTCGCGGGCAGAGCTTCAGCCGACCTGGTCAATGTCTGGACCACGTCCTGCGTTGCGCACCTCGACTGCCACCAGCCCAACGATTGCGTCTTTTAGTTCCAATCGGAAACGGCCTTCGAAAACCTGTGCGGCTTCAATACGCTACAGCCGCTCGCGGTAAGTCGGGATGGCCCGTAGATGGAAATAGCGGTGCTTTAAAACCGAGGCACGCCCGGAGAGCAAATCCAAATCGAACCACTGTCCCGTTTCGGCGCTCAAATCGTTCGCCGCGATGCGAAATGAAACGATCAATTAACGTTGCCGCGTTCCACAATTCGCGGGCTCACCGGATGCAGGCGGAACTGATTTTGCCCATCAGGTGTTACGGACAAAAACTCTGTCTCGTAGGGCACGGATTGCGAGCGATCGGTGGTCAGCGGCTGAATCAGGCGCAGAAATACCACCGAGCCGTCGGCCACGGCGCTATTCAAAGTGACGTGCTTGCCGGACTCTTCACTCCATTCGAGTTCCGACTTTTCGACGAAAAAAATTTGCGATTTGTCCCAACCGGAAACTTCCACACGATACAAGCTGGTGACGGGGAAACGGGCAGACAGGCTCATCCACAACCTCCGGCCCGCAGTAGTGCAGGCCGGTGGCCAGCATTTCGAGGCGGAGGTTGAGAAAAACACAAGCTTTACGGCGGGTTGATTGGTCGAGGAGTGTACGTGTTCGAAACACAGCGTGATTCACAGTGCGCAGTTGAACCACCCCAGTCACGCCTTCACGGTATCACTTCGGGATGCGATTTCGATCGCGCGTGCTGCGGCGCAGGCGCCGGCTTATTGTCGCCCGATGCCAAGCCGAAAAGTTAGAAATGGCTGCGAAGGAATAGGTTTGTGGCGAACGACTCAATCGGACCGTAGAGATAGCGAAAGGCCAGTAGCCCGACCAAAAGTCCCAAGCGCGCATAACTGCTCTCACGCAGCCAGTCGAGATACCGCTGCGCGGTCGACTCGCTCATGAAGATCAAAATGCCAGTGCTGCCATCGAGCGGAGCCAGGGGCAAAAGATTGAACGTGCCGAGCAATAAATTCAGGCTGAACGTCGCGTAGAGCGTGGCCACCAGGAACCCGATTCCTTCTCCTGGCACTCGCAACCATGCCAGCGTTCGAAGTCCGATCGCGCCTATGAGCATCAATATGAAATTGGCAGCCGGGCCCGCCAACGCCATCAAGCCGGCGCGTTTTGGTACTGCGTTCCCAAGCCGGATCAAAGGGCGCGCTCGCCCAACCGATCATCTGACCCATAAATAGAAACGCCGCAATCGGGATGATGACCATGCCCCAAAACTCGCGACGGATATGTGGAATCGGATTGAGCGTGACCTGGCCATTCAGCGCGGCCGTCAATCGCCACCCCATTTTGCAACCAGCGCGTGCGAGGCCTCGTGACAGGTGGTGGAGAACAGAAAAACGATGTAATAAATGAAGCCGATGGTGAGAAATTGGGGCGTCAGCTCAGGCATGCGGGTACGGTAGAGGTTCGCGCTCGGGTTTGCAAGTTGTGGTGAATAAAAAGTCTCATCGAACGCTGCCGCGATTCGTCAACGCGCGATCGATCGAGGATTTTCTTGCGGTGTCAGCTTCCGTATCCCCTGTTTTAAATCTCCCAGTGACAGAGAGCCGATCGAAACGCGAATCAGGCGAAGTATCTCGATCCCCAGCGATTCGAACATGCGCCGAATCTGGCGGTTTTTCCCCTCATCGAGCACGACTTCAACCCACGAATTCTTATCGCCGGCGCGTACCAAGGAAGCGCGCTTTGCGGCGAGGAACTCCCCGCGGTCTTCGACCCCGCGTTTCAACGTGTCGAGTAACTTGCCGCCAGCAACGGCAGCGATCTGTACATGGTAAACCTTATCGAGATGGATTCCGGCGCGGTGATGCGCGCCGCCCACTCCGAATCGTTCGTCATCAGCAGAAGACCTTCGCTCGATTTATCGAGTCGGCCGACAGGCGCGACCCACTGTGCATCGGATCGGATGATTGTTCTGGAAGGGAATCGTAGACAGTTGCCCGGCCCCTCTCATCTGCCGCCGTAGTCACAACCCCGCGCTCTTTATTCAGAATGAGATAGATCTTTCCTTTCGCGACGGCCGGTCGCCCATCGATCTCGATGCGATCTGACCCATCCGCACCGGCGCTTCCGGATTGCGCGTGGTTGCGCCCGACAGACGAACCCGCCCCGCCGCGACCCATCTACGAGCCTCCGACCGAGAACAAATTCCCAAGTTCGAAATCCCACGCGGCGCCCGCGCGGCGTTCGGAACTTCGCGACGTCCACTTCGTTCTTGGTGTTCCATTCGGCGTCGCACACCGACATTATACGGTTACAAGCGAACGAACACTTAGTGCGTACAGCGCCTCGATTTGACCATTTCGAGGTTTTATTGCAGAGAAGGAAGAATTGTCAGAAGAAGGAGAAGCGTCGGGTCGCAGCCCTACCGCCTCTTTTCGTAGCTACCAGGCCGCTCCCCCTCCTCCAACTTGCGAACTTGTTAGCCCGCACGATGATACTCGCAATCCTTTTTCGCCGAATTCATACCCCAGATATGGTAGATACCCTCACGCGGGCGATATCACCGCCGCTCACGAAATTTTTAAAAAACGAAATCCGCTGATGGTCGTTCCCGCCGTGTTTTCCGCGTGTATCGCCGCTGCGCCTCAGGAGGAAGGAAAAGACAGCAATCGCTTTTAGGAAGAAGAATAGTGGCGCACCCCGAGGGACTTGAACCCCCTACCCTCTGGTTCGAGCGAGATGCTCTATCCAATTGAGCTAGGGGTGCGTCGTTTTCGTATTGTACAGCAAGGTTGCCCGCCGCTCTGATTTCGCGCCACTCCTCGCAGGGCCTTTTGTCAGACCGATAGTTTTAATTCGCGGATCGCGTCGCCTGCGCCGCTCAGATTCGCCAGCCGCATCTCGGAATATTTTCGCGACAACAACACTCCCGGCGCGCCCGCCTGAAATGCCGCCGTGACCGCTGACTTCACGCTCTCCGGCTGCACTTGCTGTTGCCTTTTTCCGTCGGAATGTCGATGTCGATGCCCGGCCAGATCAGCGTCTTCGTTCCTTCGATTCCTGCCAGCGCGCGTTTCGTTTCGCGGAAGACGTAATCCGAAGAGAGTCCCGTGTGCGGAATCTCGGCGTAACTGCGCTCTTTCAAATTCATCATCGCGTAGTTCATCTCGATGATCGCCGGCTTCGAAAGATCGCCATAAATCGTGGAGCCGATATTGTCCGCATACAGCGCCATGCGTTCCCCGCCGCAGTTGTTGTACATCACGACTTTGATGAAGTCCGAATGGCTCGAGAGTTCATGGAGATCCTGTTCGGCGCGATAAATCGGATTGAATGAATTGTTGTGCCAGATGTGCCAGCCGACGGGAATGGACGGCTTCGCGGTTTTGACGGTCTTGTAAACCGCCCGTACATTTCGCGCAGGCTGTCGGTCCAAAGCATTTCCCACGCGGCAAGTTCCGGATAGCGCAGCAAAGCCGCCAGAATTGTGGATAGTACCCATCGACCGGGCGTTTGCCGCTGCGGCACGCGCGCACATAGTTTCGAGTTCCAGAAATCCTTCTTTCGCGCGCTCCGGATTCATCCCGCGCTGCTTTCGCTTTCGCCTGGCAAAATTCGCAGAAGCAAGTCACCTCACCCGGATCGATCGGCGGCGTGTCGTGCGTCGCGCCGATGCTGTCGCAAAGTGCGCCCTGACGCTCGGATCCCCACATCAGCCCGTCGATGTCGTACGACCGGGCATAGTCCTCGACCAGCCCCTTCAGAAATCTTTTGTATTCCGGATTGTTGACGCATAGCGTCTCCGCGTTTCGCCCGTGCAGATCCCGCTCCTGCACTTTCTCAATATTCGGAAATCCCTGCGAAAAACATCCTCCAGCCAGCAAATCACCTTCATCTCGCGTTTCTTCGCCGCCGGAATGACCTCCGCCAGAATGTCGAGGTTGCCGTGGTCCGGCGCCCGCATATCCTTCAGCACCGTGTTCTTGTAGAACTCCGGATGCGGCGTCGCAAAATTTCCGCCGTGAAAATTCAGAGTCGTATTCCTGCTTTCCGTGAACCGGAAGCGGTTGACCGGGAATTTCTGCCGCCCTGCGATGCCGCGTCCATACGTGAAGACCGCAAGAAAAAGCGTGTTGACGCCCCCACGCTCCTGAAGAATGTCGAGCACTTTCTCGGTGCCTTCATCGACGAACGAGACCGCACCAATCTGTATGCCGATCATTTTTTTCGACTCGCCGGGAAACGCGATTGAAGGCACAGCCAGTGCTGCACCGGCCCCTGCGGTAAGTTTCACGAATTCACGGCGATTCAACTCGGGTTTTCAACACGGACAAATCCTTTCGAATGGTCAGCAACCAGCAGCGAGCACTTCTGCCGATGTTATACCGCTTGTCGTAGATTTTTCCGCAATGTCAGGCTGCCATCGTCATTCAGTTTCTGATGACACGCCCATCGCACTGGGTACCGCATCCCCTTTACTTCAATCTGGGCCCGAAGCTTCAATCCTTCGAACTTCGTCCCCTGCGGCAACACGAGCTGCGCCTGACGGATTTTCCCCGGCAGCGGATAACCCGGATCAAGACACCCACTTTGCAGTACTTTCCCGTCCTTGCTTTCCACCGTGAGCCGCAAAACGCCAGGCACTCCGGCGATCCCATCATTCGCCAAGCCTAAGATCAATCCGAGATATCCAGTGTCCTCATAGCTCCAAATGAACGATGGCCGCACCCGATAGCCGATCCGCCGGTTGATGCTGTCAAACGCCGCGGGATACGTCTGATAGTACGTCTGCAGATTCTTCGCGTTGATCTGATGGAAATTCCACAGCGACCAATAATTCGCCCCAATATCGA
>CAWKNS010000009.1:0-58526 GCA_963850795.1 uncultured Acidobacteriota bacterium
CAGCGCATCGTCGAGAAAAAGAAAGAAGAATTTGGAGCTATGCGCAGAGCATGAAAGATCTGGCGCAGCAGTACATCCCGCCGGAAAAAGATTTGATCCAAGATGCGTATTCGAAGGGCAACATTTCGATCGCGCCGGAGCAGGCAGCGCGCCGGGGCGAATCCAATTAATCGGGACTATGTTCGCAAGGGCGATTGGGTCACGATTATTTTTGGACAAAGAATCAGAAGCAGCTTGTCAGCATCTCGATTCATTCGTCGATGACAACCCGACGGATATCATGAATTTGTCGGTACGCTTCGAAAAATTGCCTGATGGGCCGAGCCACGCGGCGGGCGCAACCATTAGAGGCGTGCCAAGCGTTTGACGGTGGTCACGCAGAACGATAATTATCGAAGGCTGTAACTGGAAACATTCTTCGAATACACGCTTTCGTTAACCTAAAACCCAACCTGAAAGTTACTTCGGCAGCCCCGTCTCGGGCGGCTGCCGCTTGTAGAAGCTCCCGTCTGGCTTGATGAAAATTGCCCGGTGAACGGGCAGTCGTGTGAAGCGATCAGCAAGCGCCCGACACAGCGAATCCGGTCGTAAAAATCGGCTATCGCGACGGCGCTGGCGCTACGAATCGAAATGTACGAAGGCGATGCCTACGATCACGAGAGAGCTGCGCAAATACGCATAGCCACTTCACCCAATTCACGTTCGAACGGCTGAATATGATGCGCTGGCGGCGTGCTTCCAAGGCATCCTCCAGTCTCGCGACCAATTCTCGCTACGCGGTGGTCTGTCCAGCGCTCTTAGGATCCAAGGCTATCGCCAATTGAAGGGCGGAAACTAACGCGGGCGCCGAATCACCAATTTTGGCCATTGGTCTCCGTCCTCGGCCACTCCTGAGAAACGGTGTCCTCGATGTGATGCCGGACTAACGCGCGCAGGTGAACATCTTCATCGCCAGGGAAAGCAGCCGCAAGCAATACTACTGAACGAGGGGGCTTCACTTTCCGGTCCACCGCGATTCGCGCATGCTCGACGTCGTTCCACACCTGTGCAGCGATAAACGCAACTAGCAGTCCAAAGATCACGCCGAGTGGAGACAGCATTCCTGGGGAAAATCCGCGAAAAGCCGCACCGATTGGCCGCCGAGCCAGCGCGGAGACAGCCAGAAAAACGATGGCTGCGATCAAATAGCAAAATAAAAAGATGACAACCGCCATCCAGAAGATCGGTAAGTTGTGCAGCCAGTTGCTCATTTCAACGCCTCGCGTGCAATCGTATTGGGTGCAGACGGAAATCGGCGAGAGAGTGTACACCCGAAAGGTGTGAGCGCGATTAAAGGTGGGTTCAGAACTTAGAGGCAGCGCTTATTGCTTGCGATCATCACCACTGGAGCACTGCAGGCGCAGAAGAAGATGTCGTCGCCGATTCAGGCAGGATTTCGGAAATTGTTACCGAGGACAAGCCGATTGTGATTTTTGGTAGCCCCCGAGGGACTCGAACCCCCAACCATTCGGGTAGAAACCGAAAGCTCTATCCATTGAGCTAGGGGGCCACCTCACAACCATAACATACAGCAATTACGTATCGTTTTTCGAGTATGCCCCATCGTCTCGATCACGCATCGAGAAAGCTGGAGCACCTATCCCAACTGTCGCGAATCCTACCAAGTCAACTTTAGGCCTAGCTGGACCTGGCGAGAACTGGTGGCGGTCGAGGTGACTACGCCTGCGGTCGGCGATGGGCCTCCTGTTGCCGCCGCGTAGACGACCGGGTTTGGAGTGTTGAAATTGGTGTGGTTGAAGAGGTTGAAGATTTCGCCGCGGAACTGCAGGCCGAGGCGTTCGGATATAAAGAATTTTTTGGCGGCGGAGATGTCGGTCTCGATGATCGAGGGGCCAGGCAAAGTGTTGCGGCCGACGTTTCCGTATGTACCTGGGAGCGGCTGAATGAAAGCGGCGGGATTGAAATATTGATTGGGATTGCCGCTGACGAGCTGGCCGGTGAAATCGGGATTGATCGATGGGCGGACGGGGTTGCGCGAGTCTCCATCGTTCGATGGGTTGTAGGAGAGCTGCGGAGTGAACGGCAAACCCGATTGAAGAGTTTCGATCCCGCTGATTTGCCAGTCGCCGAAAGCGCGACGAACCCATGCGTTGGTGTCGGAGCCGCGAGCAAAAGGAAGATCGTACGTCGCGTTAATCACTGCGGCGTGGCGGATGTCGAAGGATGCGCGGCCGTAGTCGCCGGTTGGAGCCAGCGGGTTGGCGATGAACGCGGGAGAGTTGGTGGCGACGCTGGTGTTGAGATTGTCGCCGTCGTCGAGGGCTTTCGAAAAAGTGTAGACGCCGCGGAACTGAAGACCGTGAGCGAGGCGTTGATTGATGTCGGCGACGAGGCCGTGGTACGAGCTGATCCCTTCAGAGAACCAGTGCGTCGTGTTGGACACGGCAGGGTTTGCGAGAGGCGCGCCGGTCGGATAGTAGAGCAGGCCATTGGGATAGTTCGCGGGGCATGGCGCGGCCGGGCAAATGGTGCCGCTCGGAAGGTTAGTATCGAGAGAAAGGAACTCGTGGTATCCATGCGAGCCGACGTAGCCAACGCTGACGGTTGTGGCGGGCGCGATCTGGTGCTCGACCTTGAGCGACCAGGATTCGACCGTCGGAGTACGCAAGTCGGGCTGAACGCCGCTGGGAATTACTTTGGCGCTTTTGTAGGTTGCGCTCGGAGCGATTGTCGAGAAGTCGATGCTCTTGGCGGCGGAGACTGTGTTGAACGGGCCGTTTTGATCGAGGCGGTAGCTGAGATTGTCGATCAGCGCGTAATAGGTGCCGAAGCCGCCGCGAATCACAGTTTTCTTCGAGCCGAAGGGCGACCACGCCAATCCGAAGCGCGGAGCGGGGAGAAACTTCGCGTTGTTTTCGGAAAGCGCAGATGAGCCGACGACGGGATTCGTGATGATGGTGCCTGTTGAGTCGAATGCGTAGTTCGAAGCGCGGCCATTCACTTCGTTCCAGCCGTTCGTCGATTCGCCGCGGAATCCGATTCGAATTTCGAGCGACGGCTTCAGGTGGATGGTGTCTTCCGCGTAAAACGCACCTTGCAACGAACGCCAGCCGAGAGGCGTGAAGTTTGGCGCGAAGGTGTAGGTGCTGACGGTGCCTTGCAGGAATGATTTGAGATTGGTGAACGAGGCCTGGCCGTATTGATCCTGAATGAGCGTGTCGTTGGCCTGGAGGCGTTGAATCCATGCGCCGAAGGACAGGAGATGACGGCCGTGCGTGACGGTGACTTGATCGGTGCCGGTGAAGAGGTTGCGGACGGCAGTGAGATTGCTGCCCGCGTTGGTGCCGCCGTTGGTGATTTGCGAGGCGCCATTGAGCGTGGTGCCTCCGCCAACGACGAGAGCGCCGACGGGTTGATCGGCATGAATCCAGCCGGGAAGATCGACGGTCGTTCCGCTGTCGAAGAAAAATGCGCCGCGCGAGAAGCCGAACGTGGCGCGATTCACGATGGTCGGCGAAAAAATGTGCGTTTCGGTCAGGCTGACCACTTGCTCGCGCAGGCGAGCCGTGACGAAGCTGATGGGATTCGCAGTCGGGGAATGCGCGTCGCTGTCGTCGGCGGTGTAGACGGCGGACAGTGTGTCGTTGGTCGAGAAGTTCTGGTCGATGCGAGCTGTGCCGAAATCTTCGCGGATGTGTTGGATGGGATTGCTGAAGGATTCGGCGATGCCGCTCGAAGTGCCGTCGGAGTTGAGTAACTCGGGGCCGTTGGCAACGGGCCACAAGGCGAGCAGCGGCTGAATGCTGGGAACGGCTGCGGCGCGGGAGGTGTTGTCAGGGACGAGGGTGAGATCGCTGAGACCCAACGTCTGGCGGAAGCCTTCGTAGTTGGCGAAGAAAAATGTTTTGTCTTTCACGATCGGGCCGCCAACGGACGCGCCGAAAACGTTGCGTTCGAAATGCGGGATGTCGCCGTGATCGAAGAAGTTGCGGGCGTCGAGAGCGCTGTTGCGCAGGAATTCGTAGGCCGAGCCGTGAAACTGGTTCGTGCCGTTCGCGGTGACGACGTTGACCTGCGCGCCAGGGCGTTTGCCGTATTCGGCGCCGTAGGTGTCTTTGACGACCGCGAATTCGCGGACCGCGTCAACGCCGAGGAGCTGGCCGCTGAGGCCGCCGGGTGTGTTGTTCACTTCGGAGGCGCTGGTGAATTCCACGCCGTTGAGCAAAAAGAGATTTTCCTGGGGACGCCGGCCAGAGACGGCGAACATGTTGCCGACAACGGAGTTCGATGTGCCGATGCCGCCGGCGCGCTGCGAAGTGTAATTCACGATGCCGGGATTCAGAGTGAGGAGTTGATCGTAGCTGCGACCGTTGAGCGGCAAGTCTTTGACCTGGCGCTCGCCGACGAGGCCGGAGATGTCTTCAGTTGTGATTTGAATCACGCCTGAATTCGGCAGGGACTTCGACCGTTTGATGAACGTCGCCAACTTGCAGCGTGAGATCGATTTCTTCGCGCTGGCCGACGACAAGGGCGATGTTGGTGCGGCGGTCGGATTGGAAGCCTGCTTTGGATGCGGCAACTTCGTAGTGGCCGACGGAGAGCGCGGCGGCGTTGAATCTTCCCGATTCATCGGTTACGAGGGCGCGGCTGCTGCCGGTTTCGAGATTGACGACGGTGACCGCAGCGCCTGCGACCGCGGCGCCGGAGGAATCGGTGACCGAGCCCCAGAGCGAGACGTCACCTTGCGCGAAAGCGGCGCGAGGACTGACGGCAGTGACCAGAATCAGAGTCAGAAAAAGGAAGAAAAACTTTTCTGAATGGAAAGCGAATCGCTGGGTAAAACGCATCTGTAACACTCCTAAGTATTTTTTTTGTAAGCGCGTCGCCGGAGACGCGGAGAATGGTTGATGGAGGACTACACGACTAACTTTGTAAAATTCGGTTGCGATTCGATGGCAGGGCGATCAACGACAACAACAACAACACGAGTGCGCAGAAGAGCGCTTGAGGAGATGCGAGAGAAGAGCTTGAATCGAGAAAGTCACGGGCGCTTACCTTCCGCGATGACAGTGTTGAGTTTAGTTGCGGAGGCGGAATGAGCTGCGACGGTTGAGTGAATGCCTGACCATACCAACTGTAAACCGGCGGCAAGGGCTACAGCGGCGACGACCAGTTTCAGTTTTTGTGCCGGCACCCGCTTGGCGAGCAGGCAGCCGATGATGACGCCGGGCACGCCGCCTGCCAGGAGTTCAAGCAAAACAGGGGCGCTGATCGAGCCGAGGGTCCAGTGAACGGTGCTGCCGATGATCGCTAGCACCAATCCAAAGATGATGTCCGTTCCGACGACTTGCGCAGGAGACATTTCCGAATAGTTCAGCAACAGAACGGTCCCCAACGCTCCAGCGCCGGCGGAAGAAAAGCCGGATTCGATTCCGATCGGAAACGCGAGCCACGGGAGCCAGCGAGAATTCTTGACGACGAAATTCGGATTCTGGGCTTTCGGGACGAAGCTCAGCGTTGCAGTCAGTGTCAGGATTAATCCAAGAATGAGCACGACCACCGGACTATTACCCGTATGCGCGAGGCCACGAAGCGCCACAATGCCGATGATCAGACCCGGCACGGCGCCTTTGAGCATGAGCCGGAAATATCGCGAATTCACATTGCGTCGAAACAGATAGAACGGCGCCGCGATGAGACGCAAAACGCCCGCAAAAACAAACGCGGTTCCAACCGCTTCGCCCGCAGGCATTCCGACGATCAGCAACAATGCGGGAACAGTGAAGCTGCCGCCGCCGATTCCGGTGAGGCCGACCGCGAGAGCAATGAGAAAACCGAGAAGAAGATGCATCAGTCCGTTTTCTCCGAAAAAGTGTGAATGCCGCATTCAAGTTTTTTGCCGCCCCAGCGCCCTGATCGAAGATTTGCGGGATCGTCGGGAATAGCGGTGCAGGGCTCGCATCCGATGCTGGAGTAGCCGCGATCGTATTGCGGCAGATAGCTCAACTGATGCTTGCCGGTGTATTCCCACACCTGCGCCCAAGTCCAATCGGCGATCGGACTCACCTTGAGCAGCGTCTTACCGCTCGGGAGCCGGTGATGCTCGATCTTTTTCAGATTTTTTCTCGTGGGCGACTGCTCGCGTCGCAGCCCCGTAAACCAGATCTCAAACGGTTCCAGAGAAGACATGAGCGGCTCAACCTTGCGGAGTTGGCAGCACTTTGCCGGATCGGTCGAGTACAGAACACCGAGTTCCGATTCCTGCTGCTTCACCGTTTGCCGTGGCATCGCATTCACAAGATTCAAGCGCCACTCTGCTGTGATCTTGTCGCGAAATTGATAGGTGTCGGCGAAGTGGTAGCCCGTCTCGAGAAAAACGATCGGAGCTTGCGGTGCGTGCTTGCGTAAAAGATCGAGCACGATCATGTCTTCCGCCTGAAAGCTGCACGTCAGGCAGACAGAATTCGCGGCTGCTTCTCGAACAAGGTCCCCGACGATCGTTTCCGCGTCGTTGCCTTCGACTCTTTCGATATATTCGGCGGTCGGCATGTTATTCGCCTCTCTCCGTTAAGGATCCGAGTCGCAATGAGCGCGCGTGCGTAACAACTTTCGAGAGAAGTTCATCGCCGGAGAGTTGTTCCAGATCGCCGGACAGATCGAACAGCGTTCGGTCTTTGTGTGCCTCTTCGACGTCGCGCCGTAGTTCGCCATCCAAAATGCCGGCATCGGCGAGGATCACGAATCCGGCCGAGTGCAGGAGATCGATGACCTTTAACAACGAGTCGCGATGCAGCGAATCAGCGCGCAAAATGATGGTCTCGAAGCCATTCGCGAAAAGTGCGCGCTCGGCCGAATCGACCGCCGGACCCGGAAGCAGGAACGTCGCGGGGTGATGCCCGTGCCGCTCAACTCTTTCGGTCGGTGATACGGGGATGGCGGATCCTCGCGTCGCGAACATCTTGCCGCGACTCAACGGCTGCGAACTCCGCGCGGTCTTCCAGAATCATCCCTGCCGCGACGGTTGCGTTCGAGATCGGATCGATCAAGATGAAGCTGCCCGTCGATCGACTCTCGCTGTATAAGTCAAAGAAAAGCGATTGACTCGCCTCGACATCGACGACCGCGATCGCATTCATTTCCAAATCGCGCGCGGGTTCGTTTAAGAGCGTATTCACGTTCACGCGATGGCGAACATTCGTAACGCGCGCCTTCACGGAACGCGTCGTGTGCTTGGCGAGATAGTTTTGACCCACAACAAGCGGCTTTTCACTCATCCAGACGACAGTGGCAGCGAACGAATTTGAAACGGCCGGCCGCTTCTCTGGAGTCACCAGCATGTCGCCGCGGCTCACATCTATCTCGTCGGCAAGTTCGAGCGTGACCGATTCGCCCTTGCCGGCGGAGTCGAGGTTGCCTTCAAACGACACGATGCTGCGCACAGTGGTCGTTTTGCCCGACGGCAACGCGGCTATCGCGTCGCCGACGCGAACTTCGCCTTCAACGATCTGTCCGGCAAAACCACGGAACGTCGAATCGGGACGAATGACGAGTTGAACGGGAAAACGCAGCGATTCAATCGGACCAGTCTCAAGCACCGGAACAGTTTCGAGATGTTCGAGAAGCGTCGGACCCGGAATACCACGGCGTCTTCGCACTCGGATCGACAATGTTGTCGCCTTCGGTCGCGCTGACGGGTATGCATGTCGCCGACGCAATGCCGAGCTGAGCCGCGAGATCGAGAAAGTCTTCGCGCAGGCGCGAAAAAACATCCTCGCGGTAATCGACCAGATCCATCTTGTTGATGGCCGCGACGAGATTTGGAATTCCGAGCAGCGACGCAATGTAAGAATGACGCCGCGTCTGCGGCAACAACCCTTTTGTCGCGTCGACCAGGATGATCGCGAGATTTGCCGTGGACGCGCCGGTCGCCATGTTCCGCGTGTACTGTTCGTGGCCCGGCGTATCGGCAATGATGAAGCGGCGCCGCGCGGTGGCGAAATAGCGATACGCAACGTCGATCGTAATTCCCTGTTCTCGTTCGGCCCGCAATCCATCCGTGAGCAAAGAAAAATCGATCAAGCCTGTCGAGCGATTGACCTTGCTCTTTTTCACCGAGGCAAGCTGGTCTTCGTAAACGCCCTTGGCGTCATGCAGCAGCCTGCCAATCAAGGTCGATTTCCCGTCGTCAACGCTGCCGGCCGTAGTGAAACGCAGCAGATCCTTTTTCAATTCCTGCTGCAAGAACGAGTCGAAAGTTTCAGTCGTCGCAAATGCGGTGGACATTAGAAATAGCCCTCCCGCTTCTTCAACTCCATCGAGCCTTCTTCGTCGTGATCGATCGCCCGGTTTTCGCGTTCCGATCGCCGGAACGAGATCATTTCCTCGATAATTTTTGGCAGCGTGTCAGCCTCGGAGCGGATCGCGCCTGTGCACGGAACGCAACCGAGCGAGCGCATGCGGCACTTCACAAGCCTCGGCTGCTCCCCGAATTGCAACTCGCTTCGATCATGAATCACCACCAGCGAGCCGTTGCGCAGCACAACCTCTCGCTGTTTGGCGTAGTAGAGCGGCACGATCGGAATGTTTTCCGCAAGGATGTAGAGCCAAACGTCGAGCTCCGTCCAATTCGAGAGCGGGAAGACGCGGATGCTTTCGGACTTGTTGATGCGCGAATTGAAGAGATTCCACAGTTCGGGCCGCTGATTCTTGGGATCCCACTGGCCGTGCGCGTCGCGAAACGAATAGATTCTCTCTTTGGCTCTCGATTTCTCTTCATCGCGCCGAGCCCCACCAAACGCCGCGTTGAACCCGCCTTCCGCCAGCGCATCGAGAAGACTCTTAGTCTTGAGCAACCCGCAGCATTTCTGCGTTCCCAGGGCGAACGGATTCGCACCAGCCTGGAGGGCTTCTTCGTTGCGATGAACGATCAGTTGCGCACCGATCTCCTTCGCGTACGAATCACGAAAGGAAATCATTTCGGGGAACTTGTAGCTCGTGTCGATGTGAAGCAGGGGAAATGGAATCTTGCCGGGGTGAAACGCCTTCTGCGCCAGCCGCAACATGACCGATGAATCTTTGCCGATCGAATACATCATCACCGGATGCGAAAACTCGGCGACGGCTTCGCGAAGAATGTAAATGCTCTCGGCTTCGAGTTTGCGCAGATGACTCAAACGCCCGGCGTCCGCGCTCGCTTGCAGTTGCTCCGCGGCGACGCGATCTCGGCGTTCGGCTTCTTCTATCGTGACCTGGGTCATCTCGAACTCGTTCCTTTGTTCCGGCCCCAAAAACAAAAAACCCACCTGCCAGCATCTCTGGCGGTGGGTTCGGTTACAGTCTGACTAGATTAGTCTCTAGACGATAAGCCCCTCAGCGCCAGAACACACGTGTGCACAACAAAGACAACACGTACAACAAACAGTTCGGCGCATTGAAGCTTGGTTAATCACACTCGAATCTTATCCTCATATGCCCGTAAAGGCAACCCGAACAACGCTTCCCTTGTGAGACTGGCAACACGTACCTTGACTCACCAACGCGCCCGATGCCTGGCCTACTACTCGCTCAACCCGTGGAATCCCACGGAGTTTAAATCGGCTGTTTGAGGAATTGCTCCAGCAGCAAATGAAAGTGATGCACGCCGTTCTCGCGCTTTACCGAGTAGCGGCCGCGGTCGTACAAGCTCGACTGCAGTCCGCGCTGCACGCTTTCGCAGAGGCCGATGTCTTCCTGTTGCACTTCGTCGCTGAACGCCACGGCTTTCTTGATTCGTTCGTGGGTCGCCGAAGCATTCGCATCATGGAAAAACCATTCAAAAATGGTGAGCGTCTTGTCATGCGAAAGCGGCACGATCAAATTGGTCGAGACATTGTCCGGATAGATGTTGAGCATCAAGTTCGGGAATATCCAGAAATAGAGCGCCTCTTGCTGCTGCCCCGTAGTGCCCGGTGCGTAAAATCGTTCGCCTAAGTCGGCCGGTTTCACTGCGCGAATCGGCGCAAACTGCTGCGAATAATATTTGTAAGTTTCAGTTCGGTATTGCGAATAATCGATCTCTCGCATCAACCCGGGATGCGCGATCGGAATGTGATAGCCCTCGAGATAATTATCGACGTAGACCTTCCAGTTGCACTGAATCACATAGTCGCGTCGTTCCGCGAATTGCAGCCCCTCGAATCGAAAGCCGCGCGCCTGCTCAGGAATGTCGCCGAGGAAGGCGGAAAGCGGCTCAGCGTTTGCGTCGAAATTGACGAAGATGAAATTCGCCCACGTCTCGACGCGCAGGGGCACCATGCCCATCGTGCTGCGATCGAAAAATTCCACGCCCTCGACATCGGGCGTTCCGATCAGGCGTCCGTCGAGCGTGTACGTCCAGCCGTGATACCCGCAGCGGAGCACGTTCTTGCAGCCGCTGCCCGACGCGATTGGCCCCGCGCGGTGCCGGCACACGTTGCTGAAAGCACGTAGTTCGCCTTGCTTGTCGCGCGTGATGATGATCGGTTCACTGGCCACATCCGCGGTGAAAAAACTCTCGTGGTCGCGAATCGTGCGCTTGGCGCCATTGACTTCGCCGCAATCGTGGTCGAGCGTGCCGACGAGTTGCCAGGTCCGCCGAAAGATGCGCGCTTTTTCCAGGTTCAGCGTGGACGGATCGTTGTAAAAGCGTGACGCTAGCGTTTCAGCGCACTCGATGCGCTCGTCCACGCCTAAATACGCGCCGCTTTGAGAGTTTTTATTCATCGGAGTTCAGGGCACGTCTAGCCCATGTCATCCCGAGCGGAGGAAGGGATCTGCTTTTTCTTTTCGCGCAGGTACTGAGCGAAAAAATCGCGGCTAGAACTTGCGCGTCTCCTGCCGCGACCACCGCTCCACCACGATCTTAGACTCGGTGAAAAATTCGACGGCGTCTTTTCCCTGCCCGTGCAAAATACCGAAGAAGCTTTCCTTCCATCCGCTAAACGGAAAGTATGCCATCGGCGCCGCGACACCAATGTTGATGCCGATATTTCCCGCAGGGGCTTCATAACGAAACTTCCGCGCCGCCGACCCACTTGTCGTAAATAGCGACGCCTGATTCCCGTACGGGCTGCGCTTCAGAAAGTCCATCGCTTCATCGATCGAATTCGCATGAATCAAGCTCAACACCGGCCCAAAAATTTCCGTGTGCGCGAGTTCGCTGTTCGCCGGGAGTCCATCAAGGATTGTCGGCTTCACGAAATACCCGCCTTCATGATTCGGCACCTTTGCGTTTCGTCCATCGACAATTGCCTTCGCGCCTTCGCCAACACCGAGGCCAATCATCGACTCGATCCGCTGCTTGCTCTGGGGCGTGATCACCGGTCCCATCTGCACGCCGGCATCAAGCCCATTCCCGATTTTGATTTTCGATGCAGCGTCCGCGATCGCATTACTGAAAGTCTTTTGCGCTTCGCCAATCGTCACCGCGACCGACACCGCCAGGCATCGCTGCCCCGCGCAACCAAACGCGCTATCGCTGATGATCTGCGTCGCCAGATCCATATCTGCATCCGGCAGCACGACAACGTGATTCTTCGCTCCCCCTTGGCACTGCGCGCGCTTTCCGCTCATCGCCGAGCGGGTGTAAACGTGCTTCGCAACCGGCGTCGAACCAACGAAACTGATCGCGCGAATCGTCGGATGATCGCAAAGCGCATCGACCACCGTCTTGCCGCCGTTCACTAAATTCACGACGCCCTTCGGGATCCCCGTCTTCTCGATCAAGTCCATGATGTACTTCATCGTGAGCGGCACGCGCTCCGACGGCTTCATGATGAACGTGTTTCCGCACGCGATCGCGTAGGGCAAAAACCAAAACACGATCATCCCGGGAAAATTGAACGGCACGATCGACGCGACGACGCCCAGCGGCTGGCGAATCAGCATCTCGTCCACGCCCGCCGTAACGTCTTCCATGTTGTAGCCCTGCATCATCATCGGAACGCCGCACGCGACCTCGACGTTTTCGATGCCGCGCCGCATCTCGGCCTTCGCTTCGCCAAACGTCTTCCCGTTTTCGATCGTAATCAGTCGCGCGATTTCGTCGATATGTTCTTCCAGCAGATTTTTCAGCTTGAAGAGATACTGCACACGCTCGCCCGCCGGAACGCGCCGCCATGCCGGAAAGGCATCGGCAGCAGCTTTCACAACCGCTTCCACATCCGCCGCCGTCGAGAGCGGCGTGCGCGCCAGAATCTCTGCGGTCGCTGGATTGGCGACATCAACGAATTGCGTCGCTGAAGATTGCTGCCATGCGCCATTGAAATAATTCTGAAGATCGGGAGCCGAAGTCGTTGCAGTGCTGCTCATAAAAACTCCTCGCCGTGATTTCCAGCACAGCTTACCAAAAAAATGCAAAGTTGAACATGAGCCTGTCCTCGACAAAACGTTTAGAATGCGGATTTAGCGTGAATTAAACTCTGAATGTACACAGCGCGGGCACACCCAATGCTAATCGTTAGAAAACGATACGATTGGTGGCTGTCTTACTTCCGAACCGAGGCCAGCGCCTCGTAAGCCGCGCCAAGCAATGGCGCCGACTCGTTCAGCACCACCGACACCGGAATGTTCTCCAGCACACTCTCAAACTTCCACTTATCGCGAAACGCCGAAAAAAACTTTCCATCCTTAATTTTCTGGATGATCTTCACCGCGATCCCGCCCGCGACATACACGCCGCCCAGCGCCAGCACCTTCAGCGCGAGATTCCCCGCCTCCGCTCCATAAATCGAAACCCACAAATCCAAGGTCTCGACGCACACAGGGCAAGTCCCCGCCAATCCATTCTTCGTAATTTCTGGCGCGGGATCTGCGTCCGGATCTTCGAACGTCGCATGCTTCACTTCCGGCGCCAGAAACTCATGCAGCGTTCGGAATCCCCGGCCCGACAAGATCAATTCCCAGCTCACCTGCGGATACCGCCGCCGCATAAATCGCAACAGCTCAATTTGCTGCTCCGAATGTGGCGCAAAATCCGAATGCCCGCCCTCGGAGGGCACGATGCGATATCGCCCGCCATCCCAAACCAAAATCGATTGGCCAAGCCCGGTTCCCGCCGCGAGCAACGCCATCGTTCCACCAGGTTCCGGCTTCCCTTGATTCAAAACGCTGAACTCGTCCGGCTCAAGATGCTCGATGCTGTGACCCGTCGCGCCAAGGTCGTTCATCAGCACGATTTTCTCGACGTCCAACTCCTGCTCGAGAATCTTTGCGTTCACCGTCCAAGGCAAATTCGTCGCCCGCACGTGGTTGTCGATCACCGGCCCCGCAACGCCAAATCCCGCAGCCTCAACGAAATCCGTCGCCATGTACGGCGCCGCTTGCCGCGAAAACTCCCTCACAATCAGCTCAAAATGGGCGAACTCCTTGCTCGCAAACCGCTGTTTGAACACGGTCGTCAACTTCCCATCTTTTTCCGAAAACAGCGCAAGGTTGCACTTCGTGCCCCCTACGTCCCCGGCAAGGATCACCTGGCCCCCTGACTATGAAGTGAAGCGTGGTTGTTATTGTACTTGTGAGCGAGGACTCTGGCTACGAGTTGAACCACTGGCGGCCTTCGTGCTCGAGCAGAGCATCGGATTCGCGCGGCCCCCAACTTCCCGAGGCGTATTGCGGCACGGTGGCGGTCTTAGCCGCGCTCCATACGTCGAGAATCGGATCGACCAGCGACCACGCGGCCTCAACGCTATCGCCGCGATCGAACAGCGTCGCATCGCCGCGCACGCAATCGCTGAGCAGTGTGGCGTAAGCGCTCCGCGCCCCGTCGCCAAAACCTTCGCGATAGCTGAAATTCATCGTGACGTTGCCGATGCTCATCTCCGGCCCCGGCCGCTTGGCGCCAAAGGACACCGAAATTCCTTCGTCCGGCTGAATGTTCAGCACCAACCGGTTCGCATCGACCTCGCGCTCGCGAAACACGATGTGCGGCGCCTTCTTGAACTGGATCACGATCTCCGTCGTACGCCGCGCCAACCGCTTTCCCGTGCGCAAATAAAATGGCACGCCCGCCCACCGCCAGTTGTCGATCAAAACTTTCGCGGCGACAAACGTTTCCGTGCGCGACTTCGGGTTCACTCCCTGTTCCGAGCGATAACCCGGCACCTGCTTGCCATCGACGTCGCCCGCCGCGTATTGCGCGCGCACCACCGACTGCGCCACCATCCCCAAATCGAACGGACGAATCGACTGCAGCACTTTCAATTTTTCGTTGCGTACCGCGGTCGCATCGAACGAAGCCGGCGGCTCGACCGCAACCAGCGAAGTCAGTTGCAGCACGTGACTCTGAATCATGTCGCGCAGCGCACCCGCGGTCTCATAGAATCCGCCGCGCCGCTCCACGCCCAGCGTCTCCGCCGCGGTAATCTGCACGTGATCGACGTAATTCCGATTCCACAGCGGCTCAAAAATCCCGTTGCTGAACCGCAGTACCAACAAATTCTGCACCGTATCTTTGCCCAGGTAGTGATCGATGCGGTACACCTGCGACTCTTCGAACACGCTCAATACAATCTTGTTCAATTCTTTTGCCGTCGTCAGATCGCGACCGAACGGCTTCTCAATAATGATCCGCACCCACGCATTCGGCGAAGTCGGCTTCGCCAACCCGGCCGCGCCCAACTGCTCAACGATGTCCTTATAAACCTCAGGTGGCGTGGACAAATAAAACAGCCGGTTCCCGCTCAGCCCCTTCTGCGACTCCAATTCCTTTAGGTGCTCCGCCAGCTTCTTGAAATCTTCCGTGCTGCCGTACTCGCCGGCGTGATAGTGCAAATTCGACGCGAACTCACCCCACTGCTTCGAATCGATGGGTCCGACTTCCGATATCGTCTTCGCCGCTTCGCCGATCGCACTCCGAAAGCTGTCGTCATTCATCGGCGTTCGCGCGAAGCCCACGATCGCATACGACGACCCGAGCGCGTTGTGATTCGCCAGGTCATACATCGCCGGAATCACTTTGCGCTTCGCCAAATCTCCCGACGCACCGAACAGCACCACCGTGCATGGCTCGGAACTCACGTAGTAGCCGCTCGTCCGGCTGCTCTCCTGCGTCTTCTCGCGCTGCTCGGTTTCGCTGTGATTCGCGGTCTTCGTTGGCATGGCGACACTATACCTCAACGTCAAATTTTTGGAGTTCAGCGCGCAGCTGCTCTGCGTTCTGATGATGAATCACATTCATTCCGAGCGCCCTCGGGCTTTCCAGGTTCAATGGCCGGTCATCGATAAAGATGCACTGGCCAGGCGTTCGTTGCGTAACTTCGAGCGCCATCCGGAAGATTGCTTCTTCCGGTTTCCTCGCTCGCACGTAGCACGAGCTGA
This sequence comes from uncultured Acidobacteriota bacterium, assembly GCA_963850795.1. GTDB lineage: Bacteria > Acidobacteriota > Terriglobia > Acidiferrales > UBA7541 > Acidiferrum. The sequence goes on from CAWKNS010000009.1 coordinate 15,334, forward strand.
AAAATGCCGTGAAGTTCCGCCGAAGATCGAACGTTTCGATGCGATATTGATTCAGCTCCAACGGCTCGTTGTTAATCGAACTGATCAGGTATTTTCCCGATTTTGTCACCTGGTCCAGAACCGCCCGCACTTCTGGATACTCTTTCGACTGCGCGAACATAAACTCCACAAATTCTTCGCGGCTGAACGGTCTTGGCCGGTAAAACAGCGTCCGGTCCAAATATTCGTTCAACGTAATGCGCCCCGAATCGAATCCCGGAAAAGAGAAGTCATGCCGGTCCTGAAATTCCTCCCAGTCCAGATGGAACTTCTCCGCTGCGTCCCGGCGTGCATGCCGGTCCCAACCGTTCGTCAGAATCACTCCGCCGATGTCCCAGAATAACGCCGTAATTTTCGACAAGTCCGCGACTCCTTCATTTCGAGGACATTAAAACATTTATCTTTTGTTCCCGGGGGCGCGCACCGGCTCAACTCTCCGGCAACGCGGTTGTTTCTTGTAGCGGCGGCGTTTGCCCCGCCCTCTTCATGTTCCTAGAGCTTCAAGATGGTCTGCTCGATTGCCGCGAGCCCTTGCTGCCAGTCTTGTGTGAGATGCAGGCGCACCGCCAACTTGCGACGTATTTCCAGAGATTCGAAGTCGGCCAGCGCCAGCGCCATTTGAAGCTGCCCAAACGTGTACCCGGCTCCCGGTATGGCCACATCCGCCGTCGACTCGCTCGTCAGCATCAGGAACAGTCCCTTGTCGGGTCCACCTTTGTAGACCTGCTCGAAATATCGAAGATAGCGCGGTCCGGAACTCAACTGTATCGGGATTCCATACTTTGACGCGAGATGTTCACGTATCCGCACCAGCGCCGCTCTCGTCTCTCCGCTCAGGCTTGCAAACGTGATGATCGCCAGATATCCGCCCGCCGGGACCGCCTCAAAAAACGTTCTCAGCGCCTCAGCCAAACTGAGCGTCGAAATGTGCTGCCTCATTTCGCCCTCAGCGTAAAGCTCGATTCCCTTTTCGCGCACCCGCGCCGTCCGCGCCGGCCACATCTTCTTCGCTACAAATTCATCGAGCAGCGCCGAGACCCGCTCCCGCCCCTCCTGGACATCAGGCTCGTCGAATGGATTCACCTCCACAAGCGAGCATGACAGCGCTGTCGCAACCTCCCACTGAAACAACTCCGCGCCCAAATCCTCCAGGCCGTTCATCGTCACCGTCACAGTCGGAACCCTGAGCTCTCTAAGCGCCGCTTCTTTCCTCGCAAGGTCCGCATCCTCCCCGCTGCCCTGCATCTTCAGCACAGCCGCCACGCACCCTCGTAATGCTCGCTCGCTCCCGCCCGGAAATCCTCCGCAGATCGGAATTAGTCCCCGGCCGCCTTTGCTCATACTCGTCCCGACCAACTGCGCGATCCGATATGTGGACGCCGTCAAGCTATCGGCACTCAGGAGCAGCAACCTTTCATTCCCAGTTGCCTCAGCCGCCGCCAGAAACGCCGCAAGCTCCGCTGCAGGATTCCCGTCGCCTGGCGCGCGTTTGCACGCTTCGCGCATCAATTTGGCCCGCGTCACCAACTCCTGCGGATCAAGCCGCCAGACCGCGGACAATAACAATCCGAAATGAATGAGCGATGAATATCGCCCCTTGATGCCCGTGGGATCGAGAAACGTCCCGAGAAAATCGTAGTTTCTCGCCAACTCGGCAAGATAGGAGTCTTCTTCCGTTACCGCAACAAAACAACGCCCCGGCTCCGCCGCCTTGTGCGTTCGCAACTTGTTCAAGAAATATAAAAGTAGTGCGTGTGTCTCAATTCGCTTCCCCGACTTGTTCGCAAACACAAAAAGTGTTCGGTCGAGATCAAGTTGTTCGCTCACTTTTTGAATCGCCGCGGGATCGGTGCTGTCCAACAGAAAAAACCGCTGCGGCATTTGCGGCGATCCTGCCTGCGCCACCGTTTCCGCAGCCAGATTCGAATCGCCCATCGCTACAAAAACCAAATTGCGAAATCCTTCACGCTCCGCCGTCGCGGCTAGCGCAGCCGCCCGCATCATGTATGGCCCGATCTGATCCGGCAGATCGAGCCAGTTTAAATTATTCGTGATGAGCCGCTTCTGCCCCTTCGCATACGGCCACAATGATTCGTCCTTCGCCCACAGCCGCTTCACCGTTCCCGCGCTCGCCAACCGTTGCATCTCCCGGCGCCATTCTGCTTCCAATGTTTCCGCTGAGATTTTCTGGCTTGGGAGGTCCAAAGAGCGTCCCCGGGCAGTCGCGGGAGTTTACCCTCATTTTATGTTTTTTCATGCACAACATTGGAGCTCGCCGCAAGATTTCCACCCCTGTCGCCCCACCTGCAAATCATTCTCACCAATCACTCCCCGCCAACTGGCATTTCCCTCCCGCTTACGGTATCGTCGATTCGAACCCATTCGAGGAGCACCAAGAAGCCAATGGCCAACGATTCCTGCGGTCCGACGCCCCCAAGCGAGCCACCAAAGCCCGGCACTCGCATGGTCCAATGCGTCAAATTTGGCCGCGAACTCCCCGGCCTCGACCGCGTCCCCTGGAAAGGTGAACTCGGCAAGCGCGTCTACGAAAGCGTCTCCAAAGACGCCTGGAAACTGTGGATTGAGCACTCCAAGATGGTGATGAACGAATACCGCCTAAACCCGCTCGACCCCAACTCGCAGAAAATCATGGAAGAGCAAATGGAACTCTTCTTCTTCGGCGCCGGCTCGGCCCTCCCCGAAGGCTACGTCGCCCCCAAAGGCAAAGGCTAACCCGCAACAAATTTCCGATATACGTGGTTTGTGGGCCGCTGTTCAACGCTTTGCGGTCGCGCTTCAAGTGCTTTGTGGGTCGCGGTTTCAACCGCGACATAAAGCTAACTGGTTGCGGGGGCTTCAGCCCCTGAAGTTAGGTTTCTGGCGCCGCTTCAGCGCTAGTCCGCCGATCCCACCATCTTGCCCGTCGCCGGATGCTCCACCGCCAACCTCTCTGAAATCGTAAATCCCAACTTCGCATGCGCCTCTCGCAGCGCCCTTTCAACCGCCTCCGACCCATCCCCTCGCGCAAACAAAAATCCCAAATAACTCGCCCCCTCCGGCCATCCCGCAATAAAGTCATGCAACCGCGCCGTAATCTCGACATCCGTAATCCCGGCCACCGCACGCGCCGCTTCAATCCCCTCAACACCTTCCAACACCCCACTCTTCGGCACCGGAATCATCATCACGCCCGAAGTCTCAGCCTCTCGCGCCCAATCCCCACCAGGCAACCCCACTGCGTGCCGCAGCAACAACTCCTCTAAACCGATCGTCTCAGGCGCGCCGTCCGATGCCGGCGCAACAAATCGCAACGCCCGCGCGCAAAGCCCCCCGATCGGCCGCGGCGCCACCTCCAGCGGCCAAACTCCCTCCTCATTCACGCGAAACTCCGCATGCACCGGCCCCTGCGTCAACCCCAGCGCCCGCACCGCATCCCGCGTACTCCGCTCAATCTCGCTCTGCACGACGCCGCTCAACCGCGACGGCGTCACATAAATCGTCTCTTCGAAATACGGCCCCTCCAACGGATCCGGCTTGTCAAAAATCGCCAGCACCCGCAACTCCCCGTCCGTCAGCAGCCCTTCCACCGCCACCTCGCGCCCCGCGATATACCCCTCTACAATCATCCGATCCAGGCCGCCCTCACGACGCGCCAATATCTCCGGGGAGTCCAAAAGCCTCCGAATCCGCTCTGCCGCTGCCAAAAACTCCTCCCGCGAATTCGCCCGCACCACTCCCTGACTCGCCGACAGCGACATCGGCTTCAGCACGCACGGATACGAAATCCCCAGCAGCGCCGGCTCCGCAACCGGCGACACCGCCACGCTCCGAAACCACGGACCACGCATCCCCGCGTCGCGAAACACTTCCCTCATCCTCAACTTGCTCCGGCAAGCCTCCACCGCCGCCGGATGGTTGTACGCAATCCCCAACCCTCGTGCCACATACGCTGCCGTCACCGCCGGCCGATCCCCAAACGCCAAAATCCCATCGATCGTCGCCGCCTCGCCGTCAGGCCCGAGTTTCCGCACCGCCTCCATCACCGAATACGCCGCCACCTCCGGCGTTTCGAAATGCACCGCAATCGCCCGATCCCCCCAAGGATCGTCCAGCTGATGACATCGATCCGTCACAAAAATCACATCAACGCCCAGCCGCCGAGCCGCCTCATCAATCGACCGCGTCTGGTAACCCAGCTTCGCCGCAAACAACAATAATTTTTTCCGCTCGGTCATCGCTTTAACGCTCACACAAACCCATCCGCCGCAAATCCCGCCCGCTCGCCGCCGCCAACCACCGGCTCCGCCTTCTTCGCAGCCGAACTCACCGCTCCAATCGAAACCAACTGCGCCTTCGTCGGCTCCGCGCAGCAATACCAAGGCTCGCTCAAAAACGGCACCGCACGCCCCGCGCCCAACTCCAACGATGGCACTTCCACTCCAGCTGCCGCGTGAGCCGCCTCCCAAATTCGCCCGAACGCTTCCGACCGCGACATCTTCTTCGCATCCGCATCCGCCGCAATCGCCTGCACCGCCTCGCTCAACCGATCCACTCGCGCGTCCGGATTCCTCCACGGATACACCAGCGACTCCGCATCAAACTTCTCAACCAACTCGCGAGTCTCCGAAAGCTCCAACAACCTCGACCCCTCCGGTATCAAGAGTCGAATCCCCAACTGCACCGGCGCCACGTTCTCCACCAACTCAAGCTCCACAATCACACGCAACAAATCCAAATACCCATCCACCGTCGTCCACGGCGTGAACGCCACGAACGTCGGCTGCAGTGTCATTCCCAACTCGCGAAACGTCCGCGCAACGTAAACAAAATCCTCCCGCGTGTGCCCCTTATCCAGCCGCGCCAAAATCCCATCATCCACCGCTTCCACCGCGCTGATCACAAACAAACACCCTGTACTCCTCAGCGTTGAAAGTTCCTTCTCATGCTTCCGCAAATGCTCAATCTTGATCGTCACGTCATACGTGACATCCGGAAACTCCCGGTGGAACTCCTCCATCAACGCCTTCGCATGTAAGATCCCGTTAAAAAAATCCGGATCGCCAAACGAAATATGCCGCGCCCCCGCCGCCACCTGCTGCCGCACATCCGCCATCACCACATCGCGCTGCACAATTCGAAACACCCCGTCATACACCGGCACAATCGGACAATGCCGGCACAAATGCTTGCACCCCCGGCTCGCCTCCGTCGATCCCACCACGCGATGCGACCCGTCCGCCAAAACCAAATGCGCATACTTCTCGATCGCCGGCATCCCCCCACGATCCGGCACCAAAAACTCCAACCGCTCCAACGAAATTTCTTTTTCTGTTTGCGGATCGACGTGCTTATCTCTCCGCTACCAACTGAAACGCTCCCCGCCAACTTCACCAACTCCCCCTCAAACTCCCCGCCCAAAATCGTCCCAACTCCCAACCCGCGCAAATACCCTGAATTCATCGGCGCATACAACCCGTAACAACACAACCACGCCCCCGCATTCAACTCTCTCAACGTCGGAATCAACTTCGCCGCCAACCGCGTCGCCGTATGCATCGGCAAATAAATCCCAATCAACTCCGCCTCTCGCACGCGCACTTCATCCAACGACTCCCGCGTCAAATCTAGACACACCACTTCATGCCCAGCCGCACGCAACCAGCTCGCCGGCGACACCACCCCAAACGGCTGCCGCCCCAACTCATACGTCGAAATCAGCACAATCTTCATCATTTAAAAGTATAGCCCCGCACCACGCGAAAGCTTCGTCATCCTGAGCGAAGCGAAGGATCTCAGACGTCGGCCCCTCGACGTATCCAACGACGACGTCTCGTCACACCAGTGCTAGAATCCCGCTGAACACAACACCAAAGGACCTCACACATGTCCCTCAACCGCCGATCATTCCTGAAATCCGCCGCCCTAACCACCGCCGCCGCAACCCTCTCTCCCACAATCATCTTCCCCGCCTCCACCTCCTCCCCCGCCCATTTCGACTTCGTCTTCTTCACCGACACCCACATCCAGCCCGAACTCGACGCCGCCCACGGCTGCGACATGGCCTTCCGCAAAATCGCCACCCTCAACTCCGACTTCGCCATCATGGGCGGCGACCACGTCTTCGACGCCCTCGCCGTCGATCGCACCCGCGCCAACACCGTCTTCGACCTCTACAAATCCACCGAGCAATCCACTCAAAATGCCTCTCCATCACACCATCGGCAATCACGATGTCTTCGGCATCACTCCCGCCAGCGGCGTCTCCCCCACCGATCCCGGCTACGCCAAAAAAATCTACGAAGACCGCATCGGCAAAACCTACTACTCCTTCGACCACAAAGGCTGGCACTTCATCATCCTCGACTCCATCCAGCCCACCGACGACCGCATGTGGCAAGCACTCATCGATCCCGCGCAACTCGCCTGGCTCAAAGCCGACCTCGCGCCACACCGGCCCGCAAACTCCAATGATCGTCACCGTCCACGCCCCGCTCGTCTCCGCCTACGCCACGTACGCGCCGAAACCAGCACCCGCACACACCCCCCCACCGAAATACAACACCATGACGGTAGACAACGCGCGCGAAGTTCTAGCAGCTTTCGAAGGACACAACGTCGTCGCAGTCTTGCAGGGCCATCTTCACATCAACGAAATCGTCACACTCAAGGGCACTCAGTACATCACCGGCGGCGCCGTCTGCGGCAACTGGTGGCGCGGCCCCCGCATGGGCTACCCCGAAGGCTTCACCGTAGTCAGCGCCCGCAACGGCTCCATCACCACCCGCTACGAATCCTACGGCTTCAAAGCCACCGCCTCCCCCGAAAAATCCTAGACCATTGTTAGCGCCATCTGCGTTCGTTCAACCGAGCCCTGCGCGAGACATTCCGTTCGCCCAGAATATCAACTGTCATTCCGACCGAAGCGAGCCGACGACTTTTTTTTCGCGATCGCTCCTGCGAACGCGTCGGCTCGCGCAGTGGAGGGACCGCGGCTTGATCTCAACCAACTTAACTCGATGAGATTCACTGAAACCGAGTCTTTCCCCCGCTTTCAACTTTCAACCGTCGACTGTTAACTCCCCGCAATCTCACTCATCATGCGACCCCAACCCCACCGGCGTCGCCGGCGCCGAACTCCCCTTCACGTAGTGCTCCCACCAAGCCATCTGCCGTATCAACCGATCCTTAATATGCGAAGGCGTCCGAAACTCATGATACTCATCCGGATAAACCACCAGCTCCGTCTCCCGCCCCAAACTCTTCATCGCCTGATACATCTGCTCCCCGCCAATGATCGGCACGTTCCAATCAATCGCCCCGCCCATAAATAACGTCGGCGTCGTCATCTTCGCCACGTTCTAAAACATCGACACCTTGTCCCAAGCCGCGTGGTTTTCCCACGGCCGCCCCAACTCCACCTCATAGTCCTTCTGATATTGGTCGTGCCCGTACCCCGTCGTATGCAGCGCCACGCCCGCATCCGAAATCGCCCCTTTGAATCGCGTCGTCTGCGCAATGATAAAGTCCGTCGAAATCGCCCCATACGAATGCCCGCCAACTCCGAGCTTTTCCGGGTCCGCAATCCCCTGCGCGATCGCATAATCCACAATCGCCATATCGTCCTGAAAATCCTTGTTCCCCCAATCCGCGAAAATCGCCTGCGCAAATTTCTGCCCGTACCCCGTCGACCCGCGCGGATTCGGCGTCACCACCGCATACCCCGCCGCATTCAGCCACTGAATCTTCGCCTGAAACTCCGCATACCAAGCCCACACCGGCCCGCCGTGCGGAATCAAAATCGTCGGCGCCTTTTTCCCCGCCACATAATCCAACGGCTTGTACAAATATCCCGCGACCGTCGTCCCATCTTTGCTCTTGAAGTGCACATACTCGCCCGGTGAAATCTTCAGCTGCGAGATCAGCGCATCGTTCGTATGCGTGATTCGCACCGCCTCTGATCCGCTCGCCGCGCCCGCCGCCACCGCATAAATCTCGCTCGGCCGGTCCATCCGATCGATCTGCGCCGCAATCTCGCCATTCGCGCCCGACCGAATAGCGTACACCATCAGCCGCCCACCGATCGGCCGCGTAACCGCCCCTCCATTCACCGAAATCTTGCAAAGGTTCTGCGTCCCATCATCATCCGCAATAAAAAACACGCTCTGGCTGTCCGCCGAAAATTTCAAATCATCCGCATTCCGATCGAACTCCCGCGTCACAACCTTCGCCGCCCCGCCACCCGCCGCCGGCGAAATCCCCACATTCTTCGTCGCATACTCAAACAACTTCGGCTCGGTCTGCGTCACATACGCGATCCACTTCCCATCCGGCGACCACGCCGGCGAATGATCCTCGCCCGGATTCGTCGTGATCTGCGTCAGCGTTCGCGCCCTTGTCCGTGTTGTCCGCCGCCACCACCCAAATATTTTCGTCATAATTCCGGTCCGGATCCGCCGTCCGATTGCTCGCAAACGCCAGCTTCGTCCCATCCGGCGACCACGCCGCTCCCACATCGTCAAAATCCCCGCTCGTCACCTGCGTGCTCTTCTTGCTCGCCATATCGAACACATACAAATGCGTCCGCCGGTGATCTAAATACCCAACCTCATCCGATTTGAACTGCAGCCGATCGATCACCCAAGGCTTCGCCGCCTTCTTCTCCTTCTCGACTTTTTCCCCGCTCTTATCTGCTTCCTCCCGATCCTTCGCCGCCTCCAAGTCATCCCGCGTCGCATCCCGCATCACCAACCCAGCCGCTTCGAATCCGGCGACCACACAAGCGAATCCACTGCCTGCGGAAAATCCGTCAACTGCGTCGCCTCACCGCCCAACCGATTCAACAACCAAACCTGCGTCGTCTCGCCCTTCCGCGCCGACAAAAACGCCAAATATTTCCCGTCCGGACTCCACTCCGGATGCCCCGACGAAACTCCCTCCGACGTCAGCGCAATCGCATCCCCGCCCGCGAACGGCACCATCCAGATCCGCTGCTCCGTCTCATCCTTGCTCATCGAAGTCGTCGTCACCGTATACGCCACCCACTTCCCCTCCGGCGAAATCCGCGGCCCCTCCACCGCCCGTATCGCAAACTGATCCTCCAACGTAATCGCCCTCAACCCGCCGCCACTCTGCGCGTGAGCAACTGCTGCTCCGCCGCCAACACAGACCATCGCCACCACAGCGCCCACCATCCACCGTCGCTTCATCCTCATCTCCCGAAATTCAGCACTTCTCACAAAAGGTTGTCATCCTGAGCAAGCGAAGGATCTCAGCCGTCGACCTCACTTCGGCCCATCCGTCGTTCGCAGAACCGACACTTGTCATCCCGACCGAAGTGAGCCGAGGCATTTTCTTTCCGCGTTCGCTGGAGCCTGCCCTGAGCTTTGTCGAAGGGAGCGAACGCGTCGGCTCACGCAGTGGAGGGATCCTGGCTTGACCTCGGCCCAATCTCAACTCGATGAGACCCAACAAGAATCCCGTTCCACCACTCATCGCCCGCAAACAAACGGCGAAGTCTAGCACACGCATCCCCCTCGAAAAATTTTCGTCCAACACGCAAAATTTTCTTGCACCCCACCACAGCTCTTGTATTCTTCAATCGCGAACTGGCTCCAAAACTTCAACGCGCGCCTGCATCGCTTTAGGAGGACGGTTAGTAAAAATTGTGTACGTTATCTCTTCCCTCCCCCCTCCCCGCGCGGACGATCTCCTCATCGAAAAAAAATGTCGCCAAGCTCACGCTCTGGCCTCTCGTAGCTGCGACTTTTTTCATGGTTTCGGGCGGCACCTACGGCACCGAACAAATCATCTCCGGCGCAGGCTACGGTCACGGCATTCTGATTCTGCTTTTCCTCCCAATTTTGTGGTGCCTGCCGACCGCCTTCATGATCGGCGAACTTTCCAGCGCGCTGCCCTGTGAAGGCGGCTACTACGCGTGGGTTCGCCGCGGCCTCGGAAATTTCTGGGGATTTCAGGAAGCGTGGCTCTCTCTCGCCGCCAGCATTTTCGACATGGCGATTTATCCCACGCTCTTCGTCTTCTATCTCAAGCAGATGTCGCCGTGGTTCGCCGTTCCCAGCCACGGCATTCTCGCCGGACTTTTCGTCGTCATCAGCTGCGCCATTCTAAATCTCGCAGGCATTCGCGTCGTCGGCATCACGTCGCTCTGGCTTTTCTTCGCGCTCTCCGCGCCGTTCGCCTTCATCGTCGCGCTCTCTCCATTCAAGCTTGGCGCACTTGCGGAAGCACACGCAGCAGCTCCCGTCGCTGGCACGAGCCTCGGCCTCCTCGGTGGCGTCCTCGTCGCCATGTGGAACTACATGGGTTGGGACAACGCCTCCACCATCGCAGGAGAAGTCGAAAAGCCTCAGCGCACCTATCCGCGCGCAATGATCTTCGCCGTCGTTCTCGTCTCGCTGACCTACGTGCTGCCTTTCGTCGCCGTCTACTTCACCGGCGTCCCCGCGTCGTCCTTCGCGGAAGACGGCTCGTGGGCCACGATAGCCGGCATCGTCGGTGGAAAAGTTCTCGGCTTCGAATGGCTCCGTTTCGCCATCGTTCTCGGTGGCATGATGAGCGCCTTCGGCATGTTCAACGCTCTCGTCATGAGCTACTCGCGCTTGCCTCTCGCCATGGCGCAAGACGGCATGCTCCCCAAATTCTTCGCCAGGACAACCAAAAAATCCGGCGCCGCGTGGGTCTCGATCATCTTCCTTGCCAGCTGCTGGGCACTCTGCCTCGGCCTCGGCTTCCAGCGCCTCATCACGCTCGACATCATGCTTTACGGCGGCAGCCTCTCGCTCGAGTTCATCACTCTGATCGTCCTTCGCATCCGCGAACCTCACCTCAAGCGCGAATTCAAAGTCCCCGGCGGTATGGCCGGCGCCATCACACTCGGCATCTTCCCGCTAGCCCTGCTCGCCCTCGCCATGGTCGAAAGCGAACACGAATCCATCCTCGGCATGAACGGCCTCCTCTTCGGCGTCATCATCATCGCCGTCGGCATCCTCGGCTACGCCGCCACAAAAAAATCCGCCTCCGCCAACCCTCGGCCTCTGCCCACCGAACAACCCGCCACCGGCGACTAGCTCCAACAATCCCGCCACCGGCGACTCAACGGACTCCTCACTACGGAATTTAGGTGCCGCACCCTTTGGTTTGCAGAGGGTGCGGGTTTAGATTCAACCTGCCGGCAGACCGATCACAGCGCACGTGCCTGCCAAAATCGCGTCTTGACACGAGGTGCCTTTTGTGCATACCGTCATCCATCTCTGTCAGTAGAAGATTCCGTGCGCAATTGCCGGGCCTTGTTTTCCTCGCCAGTAAGCAGCATTCCCCAACACAGACATTCGAATGCCTTTGAGCAGCTATCAGGGCTGTCGAGCAGCTCCCCTATCTCATCAACAAAAATACTGACACATTCCAAGAGCTTTCGTCTAGACCCAACATAACAAACTCTTCCCCACTGTTACAACACCCGGGGGTATACTCTCTGTCCGCCTCCCCAAAACATTCCCAAATCGGAAGTGTTCAACAAACTGACAGTCGAGGGGGACTTCGGTCCCAAGGAGGCAGTTCCCATGAACACCAAATCACTTCGCAAGAGCGTGTTGTTCGCGGCTGGCTTGCTGGCGATCTCCGCATCGCCAATGCTCGCCAGCGCCGCGGCCATCCCGCAGGATGCCGGACAAACCCAGGCCGCTCCGGCAGATCAGGGCAAGCGGGCGCGTCCCGGATCTCAACCTGACCGATGATCAGAAAGCGCAGATGAAGAAAATTCACGAAGACGCCAAGTCTCAAATCGCCGCCGTGAACAACGACACTTCTCTCAGCGCCGATCAGAAGCAGGCCAAAATCCGCAGCATCCACATGAGCTCGCACAAACAGATGGAGGCGCTCCTGACACCGGAGCAGCGCCAAACCCAGAAGCAATGGCGCCATTCGCATCCGCACCAAAACCAGAACGACGAGCAGCAGCCCCCAGCCGCCAGCTGACCCCATGCAGTAGAGCGTCGAGCGCTCGAACTACGACGAGTGGAACGAGCGACTCACGCAAATCAAATCATCAGTCCGACCTCCCAGCAAACGCTGTGCGAGCAACGACTGATCAGCGAAGCCAGGGCACGGCACCGCCGTGCCCTCCTCGTTTTCAGCCGTTTCCAACCCGTCTGAAGGAGCTGACCCACCGCTTTAAGAGGCTGTCCTCCTGAGCGAAGCGAAGGATCTCAGACGCAAAACACATCGCGATTGCGTCGTCGGAGCGCACCGCGGACCGTCCCTCTTTCGCATCGACGAACGATTCGCACGTCTGAGATTCACGACGCGGTTTGTTATTCTGTTTGATGTGTCACCAAAGTCCCCGAAAGCAATTTCGATGAGTGAAAACATTCGCGTCCACACGACGCGAACTTTCGCATCGCGACATTTCGTAACTCGCGCGTCGCTGCCCTTTGCCGCGATCGCGGCACTCGCACTGACAAGCTTCATCGCGCACGCAAAGCAAGCTCCGGCCGCACCAGCTTCAGCGCAGCCAACGAGCGTGGCGTCGCCCGCAGCTGCAACTCCGGCGCAGAACGCAGCAGCATCGCAAGCCGCGCAGCCCGCCGCACAGGCTCAGCGCCAAAGTTCCAGCATCGTCATTCTCGACGCCGCCCACGGCGGCACCGACCTCGGCGCACGCGGCGCTTCCGGCATCCGCGAAAGCGACCTAAATCTCTACTTCGCCGCCCAGGTAAAAATCGCCCTCGAACAAAACGGCTTCCAGGTCTTTCAAACGCGCCAGGGAAACGAAAATCCCAGCTTCGACGATCGCTCCGCCATGGCCAACGCGCAACGCGGCGCCGTCTTCGTCTCGATCCACGTCGGCTCGACCGGCCTCCCCGGCACAGCCCGCGTCTACATCATGAGCGATCTTCCATCGGCGCCCGACACGAACGGCCTGATTCCCTGGGATCGCGCGCAAGCACCGTTCCTTCCGCTCAGCCGGCGCTTGGGCGACATGGTGCAAGGATTTCTCTCGCAGCGATTCAAAGGCTCGCCGCAAAACGCGCAAGCCGCCGCTGTCCGACAACTGCGCACGACGGCCGCTCCCGCAATCGCCGTCGAAATCGCCAGCGTCTCCGTCGAAGATCGCAACATCCTGGATCGCATGGCGCCAGGCATCGCCGACGCTATCGCGCGGGGCTGCTCCGGCTTCCGCCCGCTCTACGTCGTCGCTGCCGTCAATCCGGGTGATCGCCCATGAGCGACCAGCCAAACACCCCGATGAATCCGCGATGGCGCACCTATTTGATTGCGATGCTCGCCATCGCCGTCTTCATCGCGGCGCTCTATGTTCCCGTTCTGCGGCGCCGCTTGCATCAAGCCAAAGAAGTCACGCCCGTCAGCGAAGAGCAAGCCCGCCGCGAACTGACGCAGTCATCGCCGACAAATCCTAACGGTCCAGTCACAAAAGCGAAAATGTATTGGTCTGCGGGCGCGCGCGACGGCTCTTTGATGCCGGTGAACATAGATCTTCCGCTGGCGATGGATCCGGCGCCGCGCGGGAAACAAGTTTTCAACACGCTTCTCGCCGGTCCGATCGACGCGGAACTCCGAACGCTGCCGCCCGACGCCGTCCTGCTCGCTTTTTACATGCTCCCCGACGGCACCGCCGTCGCCGATTTTTCCGAAGCGATGGCAACGTCAACGCCTTCCGGAATTCAGAGCGAACAAATGGCCGTCGATTCCATCGCGAAGACGCTCGAAGCCAACGTGCCCCAAGTGCAATGGCTGAAAATTTTGATTCACGGACAAGAAGTCGATACCCTCGCCGGCCATCTCGATCTGACGCGCACATTTTTGGTGAACGCAAAAGCCACGGCGATGCCGCAGAGCACGCCACTACAAAAATCGCAGGGAGCACTGCCGGGTTCCACGAATCCACTTGCGCCGCCACTCAAAGGCGGTGCCGGCGCTTCAAGTATCGTCGGCGCGAAAAAGCCAATTGCTCCGTCACAGAAGTTGACACCCGGTTCCGCCCCCGGCAAACTGACGCCACCTGCCAAGAATCCGTGAGCACGATCTCTCATTACGGCGCAATAGGGGCACGGCACGCCGTGCCCGTCTTCCATCGCAGCTCAACTCTTGCAATTTCACGGAGGCAAATTGCGAGTTGACGGGCGCAACGCCGACCAGATGCGAAGCGTGAAAATCACGCCAGACTTTATTTCGACTGCTGAAGGCAGCGTGCTGATGGAAATCGGCAACACGCGCGTGATCTGCACCGCCTCGGTGGACGACGGTGTCCCGGGATTCCTCAAAGGCAGCGGCAAAGGCTGGGTGACCAGCGAATACGGCATGTTGCCCCGCGCGACCGAAGAACGTACGCAGCGCGAAGCGGCACGCGGCAAACAAACCGGACGCACCGTAGAAATTCAGCGTCTCATCGGCCGCTCGCTCCGCGCCGTCACCGATACGGAAGCCATGGGTGAGCGCACCGTCTACATCGACTGCGACGTGATTCAGGCCGACGGCGGCACGCGCACCGCTTCGATCACCGGCGCGTTCGTCGCACTCGCGCTCGCGTTCGAGCGCATGACCGCCGCGGGAATCTGGCGCAGTTCGCCGCTGATCGACACCGTCGCCGCGACCAGCGTCGGCATCGTCGAAGACAAAGCGCTGCTCGATCTCGCTTACGAAGAAGATTCGCGCGCTGAAGTCGATATGAACGTCGTCATGACCGGCAGCGGCCACTTCGTCGAAATTCAGGCGACCGCCGAAGGCCGCCCGTTCGCCGGCAGCGAAATGCAGGATCTACTCGCGCTCGCCGCCGCGGGAATTCGCCGCCTCAACGACGAACAACGCGCAGTGCTCCCAGTGAAGTTCAGTGCGCGCTCCCGTTAAGCTGTATCTCGCATCATCGAATCCCGGCAAGCTCGACGAATTTCGCGCTCTCGCCGAGTGGGCGCGTCATTCTGCCGATCTGCGGGACTGGCGAGATTCAGTCAACGGCCCCGACTTCTCGACTCCGGCGTCCCGGAAATCGAATTTGCGCTCGTGCCCGGCTTCGCCTCAATGCCCGAGTTTGAAGAGAACGCGCCGACATTCGCCGAAAACGCGCTCGGCAAAGCGCTGCACTATTCGCAGCTTTGGGCCGAGCAAAGCGGCGGACTGCAAGAGAACGCTTTCGTTTTCGCCGACGACTCCGGTCTCGTCGTGCCCGCGCTCGGCGGCGCGCCCGGAGTAAAATCCGCACGATACGCCGGACCAAACGCAACCAGCGCTCAACGCAACGAAAAATTGCTGAACGAGCTGCGCAGGAAAAGCGGCGACGATCGAGCCGCCCACTTCGTCTGCGTGATCGCACTCGTCGGCAACCGCGGCACCGAAGCCGTGGTGAGCGCTAGAGCCGACGGATCGATTCTCGAATCGCCCATCGGCAGCGGCGGATTCGGCTACGACCCCGTCTTTCATTTCACCGAACTAAACAAATCATTCGCCGAACTACCCGCGAAGAAAAAAATCAACCACAGCCACCGCGGCAAAGCCTTCCGCCGCCTCCTGGCCTTGCTACCAACCTTGTAGCCGCGATCGCTTCCCAGATCGCGGGATTTAGATGCGGCACGATCGATGTCCCTGTGTTGCAGAACGGCGCGGCGAAGTGCCCGGCAACTCCGTTTGGTATACTCGCGCGATGCCACCGAAAAGCAAAACTGTGAAGAAAGACAAGCCTGCGAAGCCGTCAAAGGCAGTCATCGGCTCGACCGCGAAGAAACCGAAGTCAGGAAAAAAAGTCGCGAAGAAAGTCGGCGACGGAACGGCACCCAAGCCGTGTCTCTGCGATTCTTCAGAAACTCGACGAAGCCTATCCCGAAGCAACCTGCGAACTGAAACACGAAAATCCGTTCCAGTTGCTGATCTCGACGATTCTGTCAGCGCAATGCACCGACGTTCGCGTGAACGAAGTCACCAAAACGCTCTACCAGAAATACAAAACACCGAAAGATTTCGCCTACGCCGATCCAAGTGAACTGGAACAAGAAATCCGCCCGACCGGGTTCTTCCGCAATAAAACGAAATCGATCATGGGCGCGAGCAAAGGCATCATCGAAAACTTTAAAGGCGAAGTTCCACAGACAATGGACGAAATCCTGACGTTGCCCGGCGTCGCACGCAAAACCGGCAACGTCGTTCTCGGTTCGGGCTACGGAATCGCCAGCGGAGTCGTCGTCGATACGCACGTCATGCGCCTCTCGCGCCGTCTCGATCTGACCAAGCACGAAGATCCAAAGAAAATCGAGCAAGACCTCATCAAAATCATTCCGCAAGATTCCTGGATCAAGTTTTCCCACCAACTGATCTGGCACGGCCGCCGCGTCTGCATCGCCCGCAAACCCCGCTGCCCGAATGCAATCTCGAATCGATCTGCTACTCGAAAGACAAAATCATTTAGCTGGCATCGATCAACAAAAAACCAAATCGCGGTGCAGTGAAAATCGTGCCAAGCTGGGGCGCAGCAGGCTGCGCCCCTACGCAGAAAGCCGCCGGCTTTTCTGCGCGATGAATGTTTTTGCGGCGTGTTTACTTTCCGAATTGCGGGCTATATGCTCCCGCCATGCCGACAACAGACTAAAATGGGCGCTGCTCGCCAGCGCATTGCTTTCGTTCTGCTTCGTCTCCTCCCCTCAAAGCGCAAGTCGCGCCAACCGTAAATCCTTCGCCGAGCGTGCCGACGCCGGAATCGGTGCTCGGCCACAAGCCCGGCGACGATTTCTATCTCGCCAACTACGACGAATCGCGCGAATACTTCCACAAACTCGCCGCCAGCTCGAACCGCATCAAGATCATCAACGTCGGCAAAACCACGCGCGGCCTCGATTGGGAAATCGCGATTATTTCGTCGCCCGAAAATCTCGCCGCTCTCGACAAATACAAAGACATCGAGAAGAAACTCGCCGACGGCCGCGGCCTGACACCCGACGAAGCGCACACGCTTGCCAAACAAGGCAAAGCGATCGTTCACATCGACGGCGGCCTGCACTCCACCGAGGTTGCCGGCGCGCAGCAATCGATCGTGCTCGCCTACAAGCTCGTCTCCTCGCAAAACGATCCCGAAGTCGATGCCATCCTCAACAACGTCATCCTCATGCTCTGGCCCACACTGAATCCCGACGGACAGAACGAAGTCGTCGCGTGGTACCGGCAAAACGTCGGCACGCCGTTTGAAGTCAGCCCGCTCCCCGACCTCTGGCAGGAATACGTCGGCCACGACAACAACCGCGACGGATACATGAACAACATGATCGAGTCGCAGGACGTGACGCGCACGGAACTCGAATGGGATCCGGTGATTTTTTATTGCCATCACCAGACCGCTCCTTTCCCGACACGCATATTCGTTCCGCCATTTGTCGAACCGATTTCGTCGAACATTCATCCGCTGATGGCGCGCTGGCTGAACGCGCTCGGCACCGACATCTCCGTTTATCTCGACGAGCACGGCATGCCCGGCGCCGCAAATCGCATCGGCTTCGACAATTGGTATCCCGGCTTCCTCGACTTCACGCATATTTTCCGCAACAGCATTGCGTTTTTCACCGAGACGGCTTTGTTCCGTTACGCGACGCCGCGGTTTTATCCGATCGATGAATTTCCGAAGGATCGGCGCGAGCTGACATCCGAAGTTTTTTACAGCAGTCCGTGGCGCGGCGGCTGGTGGCGACTGCGCGACGCCGTGAATTACATGGAAGGCGCGTCGATGGCGGTGCTCGACACGGCGGCGAAATATCGCGAGGAGTTTTTATTCAATCGCTATCAAGCCGCTGCGGACAACGCGAAGAGATTCACGAAAGAGCCGCCATACGCCTACGTCGTGCCGCTGGAGCAGCGCGATCTGTACGAAGCGTCGGTGCTCGTGCAGAAAATGATGATCAACGGAATCGAAGTGCAGCAAGCGACGAAACCGTTTCATGCGAACGGGCGCGAGTATGCGGCGGGCACTTGGGTGATCTTGATGGACCAGCCGTTTTCGCCGCTGGTGAAAGAACTCTTCGACGCACAGCACTATCCGGATTTGAGAGAGACGCCGAGTTCGCCGCCGAAGTTGCCTTACGACGTGACGGGGTGGACGTTGCCGATGCAGATGGGAGTGCTCGTTGCGCCGGTGCTTGAGCCCGTGAGCACGCAAGAGCGTGCCGCGTTGAAGAAGCTGGATCAGTATGCATCGCCGACGGTTGGCTTTGACGGAAACGGCGGAACGTTTGTCGTGAGCCGCTCGTCGAATGCGAGCTACAAAGCGATGAACGCGATTCTCGATGGCGGAGGCAAAGTCAGCATCGCGACCTCGGATACCGATACGGCCGATGGCTCGCAGTCCGGCGCGATGATTGTTTCAGGATTCGATCGCGAAAAGCTGAAGAAAATCAGCGGCGACGATTCGCTGAAAGTGAAAGCGATTGCGGCCGCGCCGAAAGATGTCGTGGCCGATCAAGAAAGCGCGTGTCGGGCTGTATCGTTCGTGGGTTGCGAATATCGACGAAGGCTGGACGCGGTGGATTCTTGAAAATTATGGATTCGCGCCGATCACAGTGCGCAACGGCGAAATTCAGGCCGGGAATCTGCGCGATCACTACGACGCGATCATCATTCCCGACCAGGCTCCCGATCGGATTCGCAGCGGATTCGGGCCGGGGTCGTGCCCGGTATGTACACCGGCGGAATCGGCGAATCGGGAACGATCGCGCTGCGCGAATTTGTACGCGCGGGCGGCTCGCTGATTACGTTCAACAATGCTTCGCTCTTTGCGATCGAAGATCTCGGTTTGCCGGTGAAAAATATTTTGGCCGGCGTGAAGGACGAAGACTTCTTTTGCTCGGGATGTTTGCTGCGCGTGGAGATTCAGGATTCGGGCGCGTCGGCGGTGTGGGGATTGCCGCACGATCCGATCGTGATGTTCGAACGCGGGCCGGCGTTTGAAACGAAAGAAGGATTCCGCGGGCGGATTCTGGCGGCATATCCGAAAGATCAGAGCCCGCTGATGAGCGGATATTTGCTGCATCCGGAGAAGATTCAGGGGAAGGCGGCCGCGGTTGAAGTGCAGTACGGAAAAGGCCGCGTGTATTTGATCGGGTTCCGGCCGCAGTGGCGCGGGCAGTCGCACGGGACTTACAAATTCTTTTTCAATGCGATTTATGAGTCGCAGGGATTGTCGAAGGCGGCGTGCGGAGCCGGAGAAGAAGGCGGCGCCTGCGAATGAAAGAAGAAGAGAAGAAAGAGAAAAAGGCTGCGGCGGCGGACGAGGATGATGGGGAGGATGAGCCGGCGAATTGAGCAGAGGCGGATCGATCGAAATGGTGTGGAAGTTGAGGTCCTTCGGCGCCTTGACGGCGCCTCAGGATGACAAGTTTTCGGGTTGTGGGCTCGATGTGGGTTGGTCTTGGCTGCTTTCCGTCGAAGAAAAAACGGCGCCGAGATGAAGTTGACCTTATGGCAAGCTGGGGCGCAGCAGTGCTGCGCCCGTACACGGAACGGCGAGGCGGTGTTACGGTTTGCCGGCGAGCAACTCGAAGCTGACGAAGGCGATTGAGGTGCTGTCGGGGGACCAACTGGGGACGTTGATGGTTCCCTGGCCGCCGAAGAGGTGGGTGAGGACTTTGATTTTTTTGTCGCTGAGCGACATCAAGCGCAGCATCACGTTTTGATTTGCGGGATGACCCTTCACATCTTTTTCGTAACTTAAGATCGTCATCCATTTTCCATCGGGCGAAATGTGCGGGAACCAGTTGTTCCATTCGTCGTTGGTGACTTGCTCTTGATCCGTGCCGTCGGGATTCATGCGCCAGATTTGCATCGTGCCGGTGCGCTCGGAATTGAAATAAATATATTTTCCGTCGGGCGAATATTCGGGACCGTCGTCGAGTCCGGGTGCGGTGGTGAGGCGCGTCTCTTCCCCGCCCGCGGCGAGAACGGTGTAGATGTCGAACTCGCCGTTGCGCTGGCCGGTGAAGGCGAGCGTCTGTCCGTCGGGCGACCAGCCGTGCCAATACGACGGCGAGCGTTGCGTGATGCGGCGGGGAGAGCCGCCGGTGGCGGGCACGATATAAATGACGGACTCGTGATTGTCCTTCGCGCTGGAGTTGTCGCTGATGGCAAGCAGCGCACCGTTGGGAGAGAGGCCGTGGTCATTGTTGCACGCGATGGCGGATTCGGTGTCGATGATGCGAGTCGGGCCGCCTTCGATGGGCATGTTGAGGATGCGGCCGTTACGATTGAAGTAGAGGGTTTTGCCGTCGCGCGACCAGTTGGGCGCTTCGAATTTTTCAGGCGCGACGTAAATGCACGTGGCGCGTGTCGGAAGTGATCGCGAGCGTTTCGAGCGAACTGTGAAGCGCGGGCGGCGGGCTGTCGGGAGTGATCGGAGAAAGCGGCGAGATTCCGACATTCGAAAAAAGGGCGGTCTCGCTGACGTCTTTGTCGTGGGAGCAGACGCCGATGCCGACGTAGAAATCGCCTTTGATTGGAAGGCGAATGGATGCGCCGACGGGATGCATATCGGCGCTGCCGCCGGCGGCGTAGAGATAGAAAAAGTCGCCGCGCTTTTCGAGGCGCATGCGCTGCGTTGAGAAATCGGCGGACTCGATGTCTTTTGTGTTGGCGCCTTTTTCTTCGCGATATTGCAGAGCGGTGAGGCCGTTGCCGTGCAGGGCGGCATCGACGTAAACGGAATCGGCGTCGAGCGACTGGCGAATCATCAGCACGGCTTTGCGATGCGCGTTGCCGCCGAGGCCGTAAAAGTTGATGCTGGCGCCGATGGCGAGGTCGCCCGACATTTTTTTCCAGGCGAATTGGAACTCGTCGCCGGTCATCCACATGTTGTTGCCGCTGGCGGTGACGGTGTAGGTTTTCGCGGTTGCGTCGTAATCGGTGGCGCCGGGATGGAGGACTTTGCCGACGTCGGCGTGGTCTTCGAACATGCCGACGGCGCCGCCGTTTGCGGCGGAGGGTGTGCGCTCAGCTGCGGCGACGAGTCGATCGGGCGAACGCGATTGCACGAAATGAATGCAACGCGCCGGCTCGATGACGAATGCATTCTCCAAGCTCGTGCACGACGAAATCACAGCTCGCGGCGGTCTGAAGCTCATTCGCTCTCCAATTTTCGGACGGCACAACTAGGAGCGACGCAGCGTTACGGCATCACTTTGATCATTACGACGCCGTGCGATGGGACGGAGGCTTCGTACTTGCCGGTGATTTTGCCGAGGTCTTTGTGCGCCCAGAGATCGCGCACGTTGGCGGTAAGATGAGCGGGATAGCCGAGATCCTGCCACGCGACGGAGATTTTCGATTCGGCTGCGCTGCGATTGAAGAGGACGACGGCGCGGCTGCCGTCCTGTAATTGCTTCGACCAGACTTCGAGGTCGCCGTCTTTTTTCACGCGATGACCCTGAATTCCGGCGGCGTCCTGATCGACGGCGATCACTTCTTTGTTCATGAGAATTTCTTTTGTTTCGGCGCTCATGTCGCGAAGATCGTTTCCGGCGATGAGCGGGGCAGCGAGCAGAGCCCAGAGGCTGAAATGGGCGCGGTATTCGACGTTGGTCATTTTGCCGTTGCCGACCTCGAGCATGTCGGGATCGTTCCAGTGGCCGGGACCGGCATAGGTTTCGAGGCCGTCTTCGGCGTCGATAATTTTCACGAAGCTGAGGCCGTGCTTTGTCGCAGTCCCAGCAATCGGAGATGTCGCCAGTGGTGCGCCACATGTTGCCGAATCTGCGGCCCAGAGCCACGGCTTGTTGCTGCCCCATTCGCAGATGCTGAAGAGGATCGGGCGGCCGGCGGATTTGAGCGCGTCGCGCATGGTGGCGTAGGCCCATTCGGCGTTGGCTTTGCCGGAGTCTTTGCCGGTGTGGCACCAGTCGAATTTCAGATAATCGACGCCCCACGCGGCGTATTGCATTGCGTCCTGGATATTCGTGGCCGGCGCTGCCGGGGCGGCCGGCGCAGGTTTGCGTGCCGGCGTCGGAGTAGATGCCGAATTTCAGGCCTTTCGAGTGGACGTAATCGGCGAGCGGCTTTAATGCCGTTCGGGAAATTGTTTCGGATCGGGGACGATGTTGCCTGCGGCATCGCGCTCAACCTGCCAGCAATCGTCGATGACGATGTATTCGTAGCCGGCGTCTTTCATGCCGCTGGAGACCATGGCGTCGGCCATGCCGCGAATCATGTCGTCGCTGACGTGGCAGTGAAATTTGTTCCAGGAGTTCCAGCCCATCGGCGGAGTTTTGGCGAGGCCGTTGTCGGAGGCTTTGGCTGGAAGCGCGCCGATGAACGAGAGAAGTTAGGACGAAGTGACGACCGGCAAAATATTTTTTGCGAGACGGGGCACGGATTGACCTCGAGGTCCGAGATTGCGTTCTCGGCGGACGGCGGCCATTTTATGGGAGTAGCAGGTGGTTGCGCTAGCAAGTTTTGGATTTGCGAGCGTCGAAATCTTGTTAAGATCGACGGCCAAGCCGTCTCGTGAGCGCGTTGGTCTATTCGAGTGCACTGTGGGATTTCAGTCGCGGCACTGCGCGTTACTTTTTCGATGGTATTTCGCGTAATGTGTACGTCAACGTTTGTGCCCGTCCCCGCTTGGAGAAAGAGGCTCCAGCGTTTGGAGCTTTGGTGCATGACCAACCCTGACAAGAAGAGCTCTGCCCAAAAGGGCGAGCCGCGCGTAACGCTGAAGACTGTCGCCGAGCACCTGGGTCTGACTCCCGGCACGATCTCGGCAGCGCTGAACAATTCCGCGGCGGCGCGCTCGATTCCTGAGCGAACGAAGAAGCGCATCCTCGCCGCAGCGAAGGATCTGAACTATCGGCCGAATTATCTGGCGCGGTCATTGCGCTTGCAGCGGACGTATACGATTGGCGTGATTGCGGAAGAAATCGGCGATGCTTACGGCTCGCTGGTGATCAGCGGTATCGAAGAGTATCTGCGCAGCCAGAATTTTTTCTTTCTGACGGTGATTCATCGCCACGATGAAACGTTGCTGCAGACGTATGCGCAGATGCTGGTGACGCGCGGCGTCGAGGGATTTATTACGACGGACACGTCGATTTCGCAGAAGCTGGAGCTTCCGACGGTTGCGGTGGCCGGGCATGGACAGGTTGAGAATGTTACGAACGTGGTGCTCGATCACAAGGTTGCGGCGCGGCTCGCGCTGTTGCATCTGAAGGATCTCGGGCATCGCGACATCGCGTTTTTCAAAGGCCATCCGGTCAGCTCGGACTCTGGCGTGCGATGGGCGGCGGTTTGCGAAACGGCGCAGGAGCTTGGGCATCGCGATCAAGCCTGAGCTCACGATGCAGATCGAAAGCACGAATTCGACGCCGGAGCTGGGGTATCCGATCACGAAGCAATTGCTGGAGCGCGGGCAGCATTTCACGGCGCTATTTGCGTACAACGATATTTCGGCGATCGGTGCATGCTGGGCACTGCGCGAGGCGGGGATTCGCGTGCCGGAAGATGTGAGCGTGATGGGGTTCGACGATATTCCGGCGGCGGGATTTAACAGTCCACGGTTGACGACGGTGCGGCAGCCGCTGGAGCGCATGGGGCAGATCGCGGCGAAAACGTTGGTGGATCGGATTGAAGGCATTGCCGAATATGTCGCCGAAATCGCCATCGAGCCGGAACTTGTCGTCCGCGCCTCTACGAGCCGCGCTGCCTCGACTCACGCATTTTCCGCCGCGGCGGTACATTCCGCCTAGCGGCGGCGTTCGGCCTGCTCGCTCTCCAACGCGCGCTCCGCGCGGCCCACACTGATCGGCGTGTCGGGCAGCTTGATGATCGCGTAGACGATCGCCGCGACAGCTCCACCAATCAGCGGCGCAACAATGAACAGCCACAATTGCTGCCACGCCCAGCCGCCCACGAAGATCGCAGGGCCGACGCTGCGCGCCGGGTTCACCGACGTGTTCGTGATCGGAATTCCGACGAGGTGAATCAGCGTCAGCACCAGACCAATCGCGACTCCCGCAAATCCCACCGGCGCTTTCACGTCGGTCGAGCCGAGCACCGTCAGCACCAGGAACATCGTGAGGACAACTTCGGCGATAAACGCCGCCATCATCGAGTATCCGCCCGGTGAGTGCCCGCCAAATCCGTTCGCGCCAAGGCCCGCGACCGCTGGATCGTAGCCGTTGACCGTTCCCTTCGCGATCATCAGGATCACAGCCGAAGCGATGATCGCGCCGATGATCTGCGCGATGATGTACGACATCGCGTCTTTCGCGCCGATTTTCTTGGCGATCAGCACGCCCACCGTCACCGCGGGATTGATGTGGCATCCGGAAATCGGCCCGATCGTATAAACCATCGCCAACAGCGAGAGCCCGAACGCAAACGCCACACCCAGATACCCGATGTGCGTTCCCGCAAGCACGGCGCTTCCCACGCCGCCAAAGACCAGCACGAATGTTCCCACGAGCTCGGCAAGATATTTTTTCATGGCGATATTTCCTCCCAGCGGACGGCGAAGGTATATCACGTTGCGCTGCGGCAAAGCGTTAAAAGATGCGCACAATGGTGGCGCGGTAGTCCGCTGGTATTTAACGCGTCAGCAATAGCCGCCATATATAGACATTCAGATCGCCGCAACTCGGATTGCATCCGCAACGAATGCCAGTGCCTGCAGGGGCGTGACGTCACGGTGCCCTTCGCGGGTTCGATCGCCGCCGTCATTTCATTCCTCTGTCGAAGCTCGCTTTCTTGCAGGTGCGTATCCTTCAGACTTCGCGTACAATCGCCCACGCTATTTTGGCGTGAACGCATTCAGACAAACACCATGACCTCACTCAATCGACGATCGTTTCTGGAAACGGTTTCGACACTCGCTGCAGGAAGCATGATCGCCGGGTCGACACCGGGATCGCTCTTCGGCGGCTTTGCCTCAGGGAAAGCCACATATCGATTTCCCGACGGCGCCGCGCGAACGCATCGCGGTTGCATCGTATCCATTTCGCATGTTCATCGATGCGCCGGGGAATCGCGATCGCAACGCAAAGCTCAAGGGATTTTCGATCATGCACTTCCCTGCCGAGGTTGTGGAGAAATTCGGCGTGCATGGGATCGAGCCGCTTGCGCAGCATCTCGAGAGCACGGAGCCGGCATATCTCGAGAAGTTTCGCGCGCGCTGTCGAAAAGGCGAAGGCGCACATCGTGAACATTCCGACGCACGTGCGGCCGAGCTTCTATGATTCGGATGCTGCGGTGCGCGAAGCGTCGGTGAAGGAATCGAAGAAGTGGATCGATGTGGCGGTGGCTGTCGGCTCGCCTGGAGTTCGGCCGCACATCAACGGGTCGAAAACATCGAAGCCCGATGTCGATCGGGCGGCGGAGAGCCTGCGCAAGGTTGCCGATTATGCGGCGGAGAAGAACGTCGTCGTGACGCTGGAGAACGATGATCCTGAGACCGAGGATGCGTTCTTCATCGTGAAGGTCATTGATGCGGTGAATCATCCTTATCTGCGCACGCTGCCGGATTTCGCGAATTCGGTGTTGAAGGGCGATCTCGATTTCAACTACCGGGCGATGAAGGAGTTGTTCGCGCGCGCTTACAACATCTCGCACGTGAAAGACGGCGAGGCGGACGACAACGGGAAGATTTTGAATATCGATATCAAGAAGACGTTTGAGATCGCGAAGGCGGCGAACTATCGAGGGTTTTATTCGATGGAGTACGACGCGCCGGGCGATCCGTATGAGCCGACGAAGAAGTTGATCGAGCTGACGTTGCAGAATATTTCGTAGTTACGCGAGATTGTTGGCGTAACGTTCCGCGGCGCGAGCTTTGGCTTTCGCGGCTTCTTCCTCGCGGTTCTTCGGCGCCGCGTTGGTTTCCAGCGAATGCAGCAGTTGCGTTGAGATTTTTGCGATGTCTTTGATGGCTTGCTCGAACGCTTCTTCGTTGGCCTTTGACGGCTTGTTGAAGCCGCTGATCTTGCGCACAAACTGAAGCGAAGCTGCGTGCACCTCGTCCGGCGTCACCGGCGGATCGAAATTAAAAAGCGTTCTGATATTGCGGCACATGGTTACCTCGCCTTACGAAACTCAGACTCCTGCCTGACGCGACTAGGCCGCTTTACGAAACGGTACGAAATTGCGGAGCGCCGGATCGCGCAGATACAAGCCGAGCCACAAGAATGCACCTAGATACGTTGGGAAAAGAATATGCGAGAAGAGCGGGTCGCCGTGCCGCACATGCGTCGCGACGGCGCCACCGAGATAGCCCGTCAGCAAAATGGCGCCGAGCACTTGCGTCATCGGAATGATGTAGAGCAGCGTGCAGATGAGCAAGCACGATCGCCAGCGGCGTGATCTGCGTGACGGAATAGCCCAAGTCGATCGTGCCGTCGATGACCGCTTGCGGCTTGATGAATTTCAGCGTGACATCGAACAAGCAGAAACAAAACCGCAAGCGTGCTGAGAACGCGGCCAGCCCAAAGCTGGCCCTTCGATGGCGCCGAAATCGAATCCATTTTTCCTCCGTCGGAATTGCGGAGCAAAGTTCGATGCAGGTCAGTGGCACGCGGTTATGCGCATCCGCGCCAGCATTCAGGTTGCGAATTCACTTGCATTCAGAGCGGAGCAGATCCTGAGCGCCGCTGTCGGACGAAAGTTGTCGCTGGGTCGATGATGCACGCGAATCAGGCTGACGCCGCGGCGGCCTTGGCAATTCACCATCCAGGGCACGCCGAAGCGATCGATGCACATGCCGAAACGTGGCGACCAGAAGGTTTGCGCGATCGGCATCGTCACCGAGCCGCCTTCCGCCAATCCGGCAAAAACACGATCGGCTTCTTCGGTGGAATTGCACGGCGACGGAAACGCTCATGCCCTGGGGCTTGCCGTAGTGGCTCGGCGGCGCATCGGAACCCATCAGCACGGTGTTACCGATCTGCATGCTGATGTGAATGATTTTGTCTTTCATGTCGGGCATCTGATCGCCCATCGGAGAGTCGCCCCACTTCGAACGACATGATGACTTTGCCGTTCATCAATTTTTCGTAGACCGCGAAAGCTTCGGCGCAGTTGCCGTTGAAATTCAGGTAAGGAAGGACGTCCACTGGGATGCTCCTTGGAGGGATTGACAGCGAGAGCGAGTGTGCCGAGGCTACTTTTGAAATGCAAGTAAAAAGCTGATAAGTCTGGGCATGGCGAAAGAAAGACGCGCGGTGAAGCGGCGCTCGGAATGTCCGCTGAATGCGTCGATTGAAATTCTGGGCGATCGCTGGTCGCTGCTGATCGTGCGCGACATGATGCTGCGCGGATTCAAGAGCTACAAAGAGTTTATGGATTCGTACGAGCGGATCGCCACGAATATTCTGGCGGACCGGCTGAGGAAATTGGAGTTTCACGGAATCATCGAGGCGGAGCCGGATCCGCTCGACGGACGCAAAACGAACTACGTGCTGACGCGCAAAGGGATCGACCTCGGGCCGGTGATGACGGAGATGGTTTTGTGGGCCGGCTCGCACGAGCGCGTGGAGAATCAGGAACTGATCGCGCGGATGCGCAAAGACAAGGTGAGATTTAACGCGGAAATCCGCATGCGCTGGGAACAGGATCGCGCGGAACGCGAATCACGGCGCGAATTCGCGAAGAGCGCTAGCGATAGGCCGACACGAACTTCTGGTACTCCGCTTCCGCAGTCTGCGGCGAGGCAATCTCAGAAAATATGACGACGCGATAGCGGAACGTGGCGCTTTCGTGGGGCTCGATCGTGAAGTTGAGCGGCGGCTCTTTGCCGTTGGTGAAAATGCTGCGGCCGAGCGGGTTTGCGGCGAAGAGGCCGTAGCCGCGCGCGTGCCAATACGTCGGGAAATTGGGATTTTTGGGATTGTCGAAGATTGCGATGGTGACAGGGTCGTCGCCGATTTTTCCGCTGAGCATGCACCACTTGCCGCGCGTGCTCCAGGCTTCGTCGCCTTTCTTCCCTTCGCTGGTTAGATAGTTTCCATTCACTCCCGTGTTGTCGAGCTTTGCGACCGTTGTCGGATTGCCGCTTGCGTCGGTGAAGACTTCGGCGGTCGTGGATGGCATTTCGAGAGCGCGCGTGACGCGCATGCCGAGCATGCCTTCCTTGTCGTCGTGAAAGACGACTTTTTCATCTTGGGCTTGCAGGGTGGTGATGCGGTCGATCGTGCGGGAATGTTTTGTCGCCAGAGAAAATGAGTTGCGTGTGTTCTTTCAGCAGGAGTTTTTGCGTTCCTGAAATCCAGTCGGTTTCGACGGTCAGTTCGCCTTTGTCGTTGCCGCTTTTTGTGCCGACGATTTTGCGTTGAAAGACGTTGCCCATTTTGTGGGCGTCTTCTTTTTTGATCGCGTAGGAATTGTTCCAGAAATCGAAATCGTTCACGTTGCCGTAGTTGAACCAGAGGCCGACGTGGTGCGGGTGATCGACGCGCTCGCCGGGGCGAGGTTCGAGTGGAAAACCGCGCGTGACGACGGTGCCATCGGCGGCGCGGAGCGGATAGAGGACGGGCTTCGCGAGATTGTCAGGCCAGATGTAGGAGGTGAAAGGTTTTCCGTCGATGACGACGTCAACGCGGCGGGCGGACTCGTTGGGCAGAATTTGGATTCGCGGCGTGGCGGCGCCGTTTTGTTTTGCGAGCGCGAGGCAGAGGATGAAGAAGGCTGCGATGGTCGATGCGGTGGTCAGGATGGCTGCGGAGTCGCGCATGTTGGTTCCGTTTGGTTGGATGCGTCGCGAATGATCGCGGCGGCGGATGCCAATGTATCAGAAGAAAGCGCGGCGTGCGGCGGCGCCGGGATGTAAGATGCCAACTCCATTTCATGAGCACTCGACCGATGGATGGCGAAGATCGCGCTGTGCTGGCGCAAACGTACCGTAGCTGCGAACACCGTCGCCGCGAGTGTCTCTTCGCGCGCTGGATATTTTCGTTGGGTGATTTGCGCGCTGCTTCTTGCCGGTACGACGAAAAACTACATGGACCGGCAGGTCCTCGGCTTGCTGAAGCCGATGCTGCAACACGATCTCGGCTGGAATGAAATCGATTACAGCAATCTGGTGTTTGCGTTTCAGGCGGCGTATGCGCTGGGAATGGTGCTGGTCGGACGACTGATCGACCGGCTGGGAACGCGACTGGGTTATTCGTTGGCGATGGCGTTCTGGAGCGTGGCGGCGATGTCGCATGCGCTCGTCAGCTCGTTGTTTGGATTTTCAGCGGCGCGGTTCGCGTTGGGATTTGGCGAGGCGGGAGTCTTCCCTGCCAGCTTGAAGACGGTCGCGGAATGGTTTCCGAAAAAAGAGCGTGCGTTCGCGGTGGGCATTTTTAACTCGGGGACGAGCATCGGTGCGATCGTTACGCCGCTGATCGTGCCGCCGATTGCGTTGCACTGGGGCTGGCGATGGACGTTCGTCATCACCGGCGCGTTGGGATTTGTGTGGCTCGTGTTTTGGCTGCTGCTGTATCGCAAGCCTGAGGAGCATCCTCGCGTGAACGCGGGGGAGCTTGCATACATTCGCAGCGACCCGGCGCCACCGGTAACGCGATTTCCGTGGAAGCAACTGATTGGCTACCGGCAGACGTGGGCGTTTGCGGCGACGAAATTCATCACCGATCCGATCTGGTGGTTTTATCTGTTTTGGGTGCCGGATTTTTTGCATCGCGTGCACGGGCTGTCGCTGGCGCAGATGAGTTTGCCCATTGTCGCGATTTATGTGATTTCGGATGTCGGCTCGATGGCTCGGCGGATGGCTATCGTCGGCGATGCTGCATCGCGGGCGTACGGTGAACGCAGCGCGGAAGACTACGTTTTTGATTTGCGCGATTTGCGTTTTGCCGATCGTATTTGCGTATCGCATGGAGAGTTTGTGGGGAGCGGTTGCGATGATTGGATTGGCTGCGGCGGCGCACCAGGGATTTTCGGCGAATTTGTTGACGCTGCCTTCGGATATGTTTCCGTCGGAAGCGGTGGGATCGGTCGTGGGAATTGGCGGAATGGCGGGGGCGATCGGCGGGATGCTGATTGCGAAGGTAGTTGGTTACGCGCTGCAGTGGACGGGGAGTTACATGGTGCCGTTTTTGATGGCGGGCGTGGCGTATTTGATTGGGCTGGGGGTTATGCAGATTTTGGCGCCGCGGTTGGAGGCGGTTACGAGTTTGGAGTGACGGCTACAACCGGCGAGGCAGACTTCATCGTTGACATCGTGCGGACATGGGGCGCAGCGGTGTTGCGCCCGTACATGAAGGTGCAGATTGGTTCAATCGTGACGAAGCGCGATGAGCGGATCGACTTGAGTGGCGCGGCGGGCCGGCAAATAGCCGGCGGCAACGGCTACCGCGGCCAAGGTCAGCGACACGACGATAAGCGTTGCAGGATCGGTTGGCGAGACGCCGAAGAGCAAGTGGCCGAGCACGTGCGACGACGCGAACGCTACCGGAAGGCCGACGGCGAGACCGATCACTGCAAGCAACATCGTTTCGCGCAGAACCATTTTCAGAATTGCGCGAGCGGATGCGCCCATCGCGACGCGGATGCCGATTTCGTTTGTGCGGCACTGCACCGAGTAGGAAATCACTCCAAAAATTCCGGTGGCGGCGAGGATGAGCGCGATCGCGGCGAATAGCGCGATCAGCGTCGTGCGGAATCTTGGCTGCGCCGTCGATTCGCGGATCACTTCATTCATTGTGGCGATGTCGGTGACGGGGAGATCTTTGTCGAGGCTGGCGACCGTGTCGCGGATGGATGAGATGACGGCGCTGGACGCGAGCGTGCTTTGTACCGCGATACACGCGCCGGGAAACGGCGATTGCGCGTAGGCGGCGTACATCATCGGGCCGGGATCGTTGCCGAGAGATACGTCGTGCACGTCGCCGACGACGCCGATAATTTCGCGGGGGACGCCGGGATCGGGCGGAAAGCCAAAGACGATGCGCTTGCCGATGGGATTTTCGTTGGGAAAATACGCGCGAACGAAGGATTGCGTAACGACGGCGACGGCCGGCGCGGACATGTTGTCGCGCGCTTCAAACGTGCGTCCGGCGACGAGCGGGATGTTCATCACGTGAAAATAGTTCGGAGTGACGGCGACGTAGTCGGCGATACGTGCCGCGGCGGCGGAAGCGAGCCGGCCTGTTTTCAATGTCGAACGCGATGTTGATGAATCCATCGGCGATCGGGAGAGGGATGGCGATCGCGGAGTTTTGCATGCCGGGCTGCGATTGAAGGCGAGAGAGCAGGTTGTCCGAAAACGCGAACCATTGCTGTGGCGTCGCGTATTGCGCGCGCGGGAGAGAGACTTCGGCTTTGACCATGTGCTCGACCTGGAAGCCGGGGCTGACTTCGGTGAGTTTCGAGAAGCTGCGGAGCAAGAGGCCGGCGGCAACGAGCAAAACGAGCGCGAGCGCAATTTCGGCGGACGCGAGGATGTTGCGCGCGCGGCGCGAGGCTGAGCTTTCGCCGGAACGGCCGCCTTCGCGCAGAGTGGATTGCAAGTCGGACCCGGCGACGAGAAATGCCGGAACGAGACCGACTGCGCAACTTGCGAAGACGGAGAGTGCAAGCGCGAATCCGAGAACGGCGTAGTCGATGTGAATGCTGTTGATTTGAGGCAAGCTCTGGCGGCAGGAACGCGGTGAGAACGTGGACGCCGTAGTAGGCGAGGGCGACTCCGGCGAGGCCGCCGATAATGCTGAGAACGAGCGTTTCGCTGAGCAGTTGACGCACGAGACGCGAGCGACCGGCACCGAGCGTGGCGCGGACGGCGATTTCTCGCGAGCGCGAAGTGGCGCGAGCGAGCAGAAGATTGGCGATGTTGGCGCACGCGATAAGGAGCACGAGGCCGACGGCGCCGAGCAAAACGAGCAGAGGCGTTTTCATTTCGCCGACGAGAAAGTCGCGCAGCGGGATCATGCGGACGGTCCAGCCGTCGTTGTCTTCGGGATATTGTTTCGTGAGGCGATCGGCGATGGCGTCGAATTGAGCGTGAGCTTGATCGAGAGTCACGCCGGGCTTGACGCGGCCGGTGACGCTGAAGCCAATGGCCGCCGCGACGCTCGATCCAACTGCCGAACAGCGGGTCATCGACGATGCGGAATCCAGATCTGGCGGCTCTGCTGCACCTGCGGAAAGCGGAAGTATGAGGGCATCACGCCGATGACGGTGAACGCGCGCTTGTCGAGCGTGATCGGAGCTGCCGACGATGTTGGGATCGGAGCCGAACGAGCCGCGCCAAAGATTTTCGCTGAGGATGACGACGGGAGCGGCGCCGGGTTTTCCATCGTCGGGAACAAAAGCGCGGCCGAGAATCGGCTGAACGCGAAAGGTGGTGAAGAGATCGGGCGTGACGACGGAGGTGTCGATTACGAAGGGATCGCCGCGGCCCGTGAGCGTGAGTTGATGTGCCTGAACGCCGGAGAGGCTGAGAAAAACGTCGGACTGTGCGCCGAAAATCGCGCATGTTGGGAAAAGAAAAGCCGTTTTTATTTTTGGCGTCCTTGATGCCCTGTTGAAAGACGGTGAAGAGTTGTTCGGAGTCGGCGTATGGAAGCGGCTTGAGAAGAACAGCGTAGACGACACTGAAGATTGCGGTGTTGGCGCCGATGCCGAGGGCGAGCGTGAGGATCGCGATCGCGGAGAAGCCGGGATTTTTGCGCAGCATGCGGAAGGCGAAACGAAAATCCTGAAGCGCGGTTTCGATGAAGGGAAGGCCGCGGAGTTCGCGATTTGTTTCTTTGAGCTGGGTATCGCCGCCAAGGCGGATGCGCGCGGCGCGAGCGGCTTCTTCGGCGGTCATGCCGCGGCGGATGTTTTCTTGCGTCGCCATTTCGAGATGCGTGTCGAGTTCGTGCTGGAATTCGCGATCGACGATTTGCGTCGAAGCTTGCGCGCGGAAGCGCGAGACGATGGATTTCAGAAAGGCGAGCATGATGTCAGCTCCTTTCGTCGATGCGAAGAACGCGGCCGATTACGTCGGCGATGCGGCGCCAGTTTTGCGTTTCGGCGTGAAGCTGCTTGCGGCCGGATTTGGTGATGGAGTAGAAACGCGCTTTGCGATTGTTTTCGGAAGTGCCCCACTCGGCGCAAATCCATCCCTTATGCAGGAGACGAACGAGCGAGGCGTAGATCGTGCCTTGATTGATCTGGAGCGCTTCTTCGCTGATTTGCTCGATGCGGCGCGCGATGCCGTAGCCGTGGAGCGAGCCCATGGCGGCGAGCGTCTTGAGGACCATGAGGTCGAGCGTGCCTTGCAGAATTTCGGATTTGGAATCGGATGGCATGCTTTGGTTTTCGCAGTGCGCCTGTTCCTGTGGGATGGTGACAGGAGTATGGCACTACTCCTGTGGCGTGGCAACAGGAAAGAATCGCCGATCAAGGGCATGGGGAAACGAGGAATGAGAGTAGCTGAGTGTAGGCTTCGTGCTTTAGAATTAGGAGGCACGATTCACACGTGCATGTCGGGGCGTAGCGCAGCCTGGTAGCGCGCCTGCCTTGGGCGCAGGAGGCCCCCGGTTCAAATCCGGGCGCCCCGACCAATGTTCTCAACATCTTGCGGTTCTCCTATGTTCATCGTTTTCATTGCACTGTAGCGGAAATTGTAGTGACCGCCTGACTCCTCTCCAGCGAGTCTGTATCGCGCTTAGCCGCCTTGAAGTTTTCGATCTTCATCGCTGCTTCGCGTTTATGCTCTTCCGCTGGGTGAACGTAGCGCATGGTCATTTGTATCGTTGTGTGACCCAGCAAAGCTCCCAGCGTTGGCAGATCGACTCCCGCCATGACGGCCCTGGATGCATACGTGTGGCGCAAGATCGTAGAGCCTCAATACTGGACTGAATCTTTCGCCCTACGAACGGCTCCATCGTGAGCCTTCCGCACGCTCCCTATCGGTCGCTCGAGATCGTCCGGAGAAGGGAAAACATATCTTGCCGCTCGAGCTTGCGATGCGCCTCGTCATAATCTTGCAGACCTCAGCGGTCATCGTCAGCTTGCGTCTTAGCCGCGGCTCGTCTTGCCAAAGGGATTGAATATCGTCCGTTGGTCGAGGTCGACGTTCGCAGTTTCGATGCGAAAGACTTCTTCTGGCCGCATGCCCGTGTCGAGCATCACCCGAGCAATATCTTTTAGTGGCTGACTTGCGGTTGCGAAGTAGGCCCGCTCCTCCTCGAGCGTTATCGTTCGTGTCCGTCCCGTTTCGCGGAAGAACTCAACATTCTTCACGGGATTGGCGACCTGAAAGCCACATCGCTCGGCGTAGTGAAAGAGCAGCCTGAGAGTGCTCAGAGCACGATTGACCGTGACCGCAGATACTGCGCTTCCCTTTTCGCCGCCCCAACGCTTCTCCCGAGCGCGCGCGAGTTTGAAGTCCTCGACCATTCCGTGACTGATTTCATCCAGCCATCTTGCCTCGAAAGAATCGTCTTCAGAGTGACGCAGTTTCCAGAGTGCAATTCGTGTGTCTTTGGCCTGTGTTGCTGTTTCGACCATTCAAGGAATGTTTTAACAAACTCATCGAACTTCGGGGCTTGCTTCAGCTTCGAAATTCCGCCCCGGCGTTCAAGCAACTCGGCCTTGCGTTTAGCCTCCACTCGCAGAGCCGCAGTCTTGTTCTTGAAGCCGGTGGACTCCTGAATCCGGCGACCTCGGAAGGTGAAGTGCAACCAATACGTCTCGCCACGCTTAAACACAGCCATAGTGAATACCTACCTCCGCTCGGATCGTTCCTGATCGGTCAGGACGGTACGCTCGACAAGCCACGAGTCAAGGTCTGATTGGCGGTATCGCACGCAGTTTCGGCTGATCTTTATGAAAGGAATGCCTCGCTTTTGGCTCCGCCACTGAGCTAATGTTTCAACCGACAGTCCTGTCATCGAAGCGACATCTCCTGCGGTCAGCAACCGAGCCATCGCAACTGGGAGCGGCTGCCTCGCGGCGGCACCTTCGACTGCGCGAATTTGGGGCGTGTCGCTCATCTTCTGAGTTCCGTGCGACAATGCGCGTTGTCTAAGTTTTTCTTCCACCTGCATCACAAGTTGGGTAGGACGATTCTCAGTCATTGTGGCTTCCCCGTCGGCTGCCATTGCTCGAACCTTTTCAGGTATTTTCCCCGCACTTTGGCGGATGAATGTGCCTGCCATCGAGTGTGTCATAACAACCTGCGCAATCAGGCGAACCGCAAGCCGCAACATGGACGCGGTCGACCACGTTGCCATTTCGCAGCGCTTCCAAGATGGCAGGCTTTGCATTTCGCACACGAATCAGCAACGCATCGTCCAGAGCGCTCCGGGGCTTTAAGCAAAGAGTGTCACCGTCAGCCGCGACGCTCACACCGCGCTGTTGCAACTCGTTTAAGAACTCGACGCTAGACTCATAGTCGAACCTCGCTGTCGTCATCAGTACAAGGTTGCCATCGACCGGCTTCGAAGATCGCCAGACTTCAAGCTTGGCAATCTTCAGCGAAGGTGTTGAAGTAACGGGCTTTGTTTCAGAAACTTGCTCGAACGTGGCCAAACTTTGACTGGTGGCAATCTTCAGTTTCCGTGGCAACCTTGGGAAGTTCCCACTGCCAGTGTTGTCCGTCGCCAATCCCTGATTTGCGGGACATGATTCCCAGCGCACTCTTCGCGCGGTAGAGAGTGCGGGTGGGGAGACCCCCGCGGCTTCGCGCCTCTTGCTTTACCTCTTTCGCATTGCGCGGACCATCGTTAAGGAATTCCTTTATAAAATTCGCCGCGTCAACCAGCGCGTTCGATTCCTCGGATGATTCGGCCTGGGCGAGCAGTGATTGCGCACTGCAGGTGCTTCTGCCAAGCCATGTGACCACGGGTTGACTCGCCCTTTTCTTCGATCACGTATTCGAGTGCATCCGGTTTCCCGCGCCAAAGGTTGCCTTTGATTGGGGCCATTACGTGTACGCCCTTCTCTCCCCGGTGCATCTGCAAGAGAAATGCTGCGCGTGCCGCGCCAATAATGCCGATACTGCCGCCGCCGCGGTATTTGGGGTTCTGTCCACTCCCCTTCGTCAAGTGGCGAATGCCATTGATTGACGCTCCCATACGGTCAGCAAGCGCGGCTACAGGCGCGAGCGCCGGCGAATGTCCTGATCGCGGTAGGAGTTGGTCTCACCATCCAGCGTGGCAATAAGCGGATCAAGAACAACGAGCTTCGCATTCACGTCCTGAACCGCCGCCTCAATTGCCGGCAGATCACCCGGGATCATTGGCGTTCTTCGATTCCGTCCGCACCCTTGACCGTGGCTACAATTCGTATCCGTTCCAGCACCGCGCCAGCGGCTTCCAGGCGGGGCGGATGGTGTCCGCGATACCATCTTCGAGCGACACAATTACCGCTCCCCTGCCTCGCATCCCGGTTCGCTTCCATCAGGCATCGCCGATCCGCGACTGAGTCGAGCCACCAAGTCAATCGTTACCAAACTCTTTCCCTCGTCAGGATCACCGTCGAACAATGTCACTTTGCCAAAGGGATGTAATTCGTCCAAAGCCACTGGATTTTTTCGGGTGTCACCTCCGATGCGAGAATGCCGGGAATCGGGAGGGCTTCGTTTGTGCAAACGGCTCAGCCGCGTCGAGCAGTTCGAGAGCGGTTTTGTCGCTAGTAGCGGCGATTAGGTCGTCAGGGCCATTTATTCCAGCTCCTCGCGGAATGTTGGCGATCAAGACGACCGCTCCGCGCTTTGTCAGTTCCTCAGCAAGCGCAAGAGGGCTTTTCCAAATCGGGGCGGCCTGGGACGTTGGAATCGAAGCAAGAATCGTTTTGCGTCCTGTCCAAACGACAAGGTCAAGCGACGGACTCGGCCCCGAGGTCGGCTTGCGATCTCCATCAGGTAGCCGTTTGATTCCGTTCTTACGCTTCCATCCCCATACACCGCCTGATGCGATGGTCAACATCTTTCGTCCAGAACGATTGGCAAGAGCAACGAGCGCAAGTGCAGATTTTTCTGCTTCGCGAGATTACGGCAACGATAGACGTGTCCGTTAGCTCTTCCGCCTGTATCGGCGCGAAGAAAAGAGTACGGCACCCTTGCATGCTCAGATACTTTTGCCCGTCGATCGGCTGATCTAGCCGCACCCGATGCCCCAACACGCGGCCGTGGCGCGGATCACGGTAAGGGAAGACGAAGCCGCCCAGGTCTTGCCCAGCACGTCCGTGGACGCCGAGAAGCTCACGCACGTCGCAATCGGTTGCGTGTCGAATATCTGCCGCTACAATTAAGTCACTCGGAATGCGATATTTTGCCAGCATCTCTGCAGCGTTCATCATTTGCTCCGCGCGGGCGATAGCTGATCTTCGCGAAGGAAGTCTTCGAGGTCACGCACCAGGATCAAAGTGCGCTTGCCGACTTTGCGTGCGGGAATCTTCTTAGCCGCGATGTAGCTTTGAATTGAACGCGAAGAAAGGAGAGCATCGCCGCAGCGTCGCGCACGCTGACCGCAAGCTTTTCTGAGTTGCCCATGAACGCAATGTAGAGCGACGTTCAGCAAGTCGCGCTAGTTTCAAAAACTCAACGGATTTTGCTAGACGAGCCTGGCTACATCTGTGGGCGCAGAGATAGGCTCTAGAAGTAGTTATCGGTTGGTAGGAGGCAGATGGCTTTTCTGATTTGAAAGTGGGCACCTCTTCGTACAGACGAGTTCTGAGTGATTCAGCAGAATCTTAGTGCTGAGCCGAACCAAGTGTGTCGGACAATTAGGCAGAGGAGGATGTCAGCGAGTGGGCGGAGGATTTGCCTATTGCCGGATTCCACGTTCTGGAACAGAGACGACCGCCAAGTGAAGAACAGGGAGAGATAGTGCCCAGATTCTGTGCATAGCGTTGCTTAGAGCGGCGCCGGAATCGAAGTACGGCTTTGCGGTATTCTGCGCTTTGCTTTTCAGAAGTTCGTTTAACGCTTCCGTGACCGATTTAGGTGCGTGCACCTCCATGCCCACTGGACCGTCCGAAGCCCCGGGGCGTCGTAACGAATGCGCTTGCCGCTGAATACCATGCCGTAAGCCACGGAACCCGCGGAGAGGCGAACGACCTATCTTTCGAAAGCCTCGGTTCAATTGCCCTACGATCTGCTGATTTTTATTCGGTGGATTGCTGGTGGAACATCTCTGCGCGCTCCATCTTGCCTTGCACAGAGCGCCTGTACTCCAGCGCCCTCAGAGCCATCACAAACTGTTTCCGCTTTGTCCAATCTCTACGGGATGATACGCTAACACAGCGACGAACGAACGTACCCCGTCTGGCGCGTGAGTTCCGCTCACGCAGACATCGACGTTCTAGCGACTCGCTTGACGCACTCAGTCGAAGGGCTGTAGCACAACTCGGTAGGGTAAACAACATCTGAATGACCCCTTACAGGCGCACTTAGCGTCGTACAATAGATTCGCGTCTAACTTCAACTGACAATTCGCCTTCGACACTGAATCACAGCGTTGTCAAGCGGCTCCACTTCTCCGGTAACGGCTGCCGGCTCAGATGGTCGACGCAACACTGGCCTGCAGTTTACTCGCGGGAGTTTCGAAGCCTAAGGTTTTTCTTGGGCGTTGATTCAAGCGCAGCGCGACCTGGTCGAGTCGCGCTTGGGAATGGACAGACAGGTCAGTTCTCGTAGGGAAGTATTGCCGCAACAGGAGATTCGTGTTTTCGTTCGAGCCGCGTTGCCAGGGACTTTGTGGATCACAGAAGTAGACCTGCACATCCGTAGCTACCGTAAAGTCTTTGTGCTTGGCCATCTCTAGTCCGCGATCCCAGGTCAGCGAGCGTTTCAGCGTAGCGGGGAGTTTGCGAACCTGTTGACTCAATGCCGCGACGACCACTTCGGTGTTTTTGCTGGGCACTTTGATCAGCATCGCAAAGCGCGAATGACGCTCCACCAGAGTTGCAATGTAGGTGTTCTTGGCACCGGCCAGCAGATCCCCTTCCCAGTGGCCGGGAACCGCTCGGTCTTCCACCTCCGCAGGTCTTTCGCGGATGGAGACGGCATCGACGATCTGTCCTCGTGACTGTCCGCTAGCACTGGCATGGCGCGAGCGGCGCATGCGCCGCTTCGAGCGGAGTTGCTCCAGCAGCTCCTTTTTCAGCACTCCGCGGGCCTGAATGAACAGGCTGCGATAAATGGTTTCGTGGGACACGCGCAGGCTCTCGTCGTCGGGATACTGGGTCTTCAGCCATCCGGAAATCTGCTCGGGCGACCAGTCCAGGATGAGTTTACTCGCAACGATGTTCCGCAACTTGCGGTGGATGGCCAGCAGACATCTCTTCGGTCGCAAGGCCGAGTCCCATGCTCGACGATCCGCATCGTGGGCGCGATAGGCTGGACGGCCACCGTGGCGAGAAATCTCCCGGCTCAGTGTGGAGGCCGCTCGATCTAGTCGTCGAGCGATCTCACGAAGCGGCAAATCCGAAGCGATTCCTCGGGAGATGTCCTCTCGCTCCGCTAGCGTGAGCGCCAGCCGCGAACGGCGACGAGCGGTAGGAGGAATGCCGCCGCGAGGCAATAACACCGAGCGAATGCAGCTATGCGGCTTGTCAAAGGCGCGCCCAATCTCATGCAGTGACTGCCCAGCCTTCCACCGACTCCAAACGTCACGCTTCTCGATCTCAGAAAGTCCAAATCGTTGTCCTGGCCTCATGCCACACCACCTTTGCACAGCAGACTTACATCAGATGGTGTTGCATCGACCTGTCGAATGCACCGCGTTTATCGGGAGTTTACGGACATCGCCGCGAGGACTCAGACAACGATAATATCGACTCATGGAGCGAGAATTAGTTCTTGGCCAACAGCGAGTTCGATTCGACCGTGAGGCGACGATCGAACTGTACCGGGACTTTTATCAAAGTGCCCGGTTCCCGAACGTTGCACGTGCCAAAATGTGGCTCCGCATGCACAGGGTCCCCCGAATTTTCCCCATAGTCGGTCTGCGAAACGAAGGTCGAGGAGCCACTGATTTCAGCACAACAAGTGCGAGAGTTCGTTGCATCTTCATCTTACCGACGTTAGACTCGCTGGCAAGGAGTGAATTTGGGAGCATCCGTCTGACTGAACACAGAAGAAGTACGAGGCGCCGCACATCTCCCGGTCCCCTACGAAATCTTGGTTTCCCACCTCTAGCTGCCCACTTGACAGCATGCCAGAACTTTTCTCTCAAAACTCCCTTGTGTCGAATGAGTGTGCACGGTTTGGTCAGACTAATGAAAGGTGGGTTCCAAACATGACTGCTGTGAGTTCAGTCACATGCAACTTGGCGGAAAAGCTGGGCCAATTGAATCCTCCGGCTTCTCTGCGGCTTAGCGGGTCCGAACTTGAAGTGTCACCGGTTTTCAAATACTTATTGGCGATTCGCGGTTGAGCGCCAAAGAATCTTCTTCAACAGACTGCGACATCAGTTCCCGTTGACACCGGACCCGATCCTATCCGTTTCTCAAATTTACAAACGCCTACCGCGCATCTGATCGAGTAAGTCAGTATCTCATTCAGAAGGTTGCTTACGAGGGAGAGCAAACCGCCAAAGAGGTATTTTTTCGGACGATTTTGTTTAAGCTCTTCAATAAGATCCAAACCTGGGAACTTCTGACAAAGACGTTTGGACGAGTTACGTACCGTGAATTCCGCATCGACCATTACGACCGCGTTTTACGAGAAGCTCTTTCCCGCGAGCAAAGAATTTACTCCGCCGCCTACATCATGCCCTCGGGGGGCCCGGGCGTGCATGGCCGAAAACACGAGTTCCACCTTCGGCTCCTTCAACAAATGATGAGGGATTCAGTCCCACAAAAACTTGCAGAAACGGGGAGCATGGAAAAGGCCTTCTTGCTACTGCGGTCCTATCCCATGATTGGAGACTTCCTCGTGTTCCAGTTTGTGACGGACTTAAACTACACCACCTTAACCAACTTCGACGAAATGGACTTCGTCGTTGCTGGCCCCGGAGCAAAGGACGGGCTCCGCAAATGCTTTCCCAATGCTGATCTGCGGAAGGCATCCGATATCATTCGCCTCATGACCGAAGTTCAGGAACAACAGTTTGAGCGGCTAGGACTTCGCTTCGAGTCCCTCTGGGGAAGGCGCTTACAACTAATCGACTGTCAGAATCTTTTTTGTGAGGTGGATAAGTACTCGCGACAGGCCCACCCCGAAGTGAAAGGTACATCCGGCAGAACGAGAATAGAAACAGCAGTTCGTTCCCAACACTGGGCCCCTAAAGCTCTTCTACCCGCCAAAGTGGAAAATTAACGATCATATTCCGATGCCCCTCAGAGCCTGCTGACAACTAGTTGCGGGACCGACCGACATATGTGAACTCTCGATTGGCCAGGTTGCACTTGATTGTGCCACCGCCGTTTTCTTTCACCAACCGCCATACCTGGTAGCCACACAGAATGGCCTGTTCCCACTCGTACAAAGTGCGCATCGAAACCTCTAAGTGGGCAGCCATCTCCTGACACGTACGCAGAACGCCCCAGTCAACGACACTCACGCCCTCTAGAAAAGAATGTTCTTGAGCATAAGTAAAAACCAGGGCAGAGATACCTTCCTCGATGGCGATCGCCCTGCCTCCGTCTTCAACTTCATCTATTTTTCGATTGCTCTTGCGCTTTAACCGAAGATTCGCGCGAAGCACGGGAGACCAACCCAGCAAAGCTGCGTAAGATAAATGGAAAATATCATGGAAACGGTAGCCATCGTCGGTGTAAGCATTGTCTGTAAGATGATTCCCCACCTGAGTCCCGTTTATAAACAACTCTGTCCGTTTTTTCTCTGCTTCGTCGGAGTCACGAACTTCCGCTACGAATTCACGCGGGAATTGTTCCCCAACTGAAAATGCGTCGTCGAACAGTTTGGGCCGGGTAGCCTGCGGTAGCCATCTGTCGCGGGTCTTCTGCAGGTTGCGCTCCGCTACATCTGAAAGACTGATCCCGCCCCTCCTTGCAACGGTCGACAAATACCACAAGATGTCAACAGCCTCCACTGAGCCGTTCGCCTACAATTTGATACGCGTCCCCATCCCTCAGCCATTTTTTGTAGAGGGTGAGTAAGGACCCTGCCTCACCTGCCAGTCCAAGGAGCGGCACGACCATACCGTCTTTTTCTCCAGCAGCCTCCTTGTCGGTTTGTGCGGCTTCGGACTGGTATTCGTCAAAAGTCATCATCACTTCCTCCGACGCTACTTCTTATGGAATTCGAGAATCTCCGTCAGATTTGCCAGTCGAACCTCAATAGTCTCCGCGATTGTGCTCACACACGTCATCGCCGTAAGCGTTAGGTGCATTTCATGCGCGACGAACTTTCCAAGTCGGATTAGCCCCAAATAGTTTCCGTAAGCCCGTTGAAATAGATATTGGTGAGGATAAAAACCAAACAACATGCAGGCTTTTGTTCGCGGAACTTGGGAGAAGGTAAACTCGTCGCATGCAGGGAAATCCAAGTTGGCGGGCATTATTCAGATCGCGCCATGGAACGATGACACTAGCCTGAAGCGCGCTTCGCCGATGATTTCCACCTGCATACGTCTCGATGACATGTTTTAGCTGATTGAAACTCTCACCGTTGCTCGCAGGATAATTGATCATCCTCT
This sequence comes from uncultured Acidobacteriota bacterium, assembly GCA_963850795.1. Classification (GTDB taxonomy): domain Bacteria; phylum Acidobacteriota; class Terriglobia; order Acidiferrales; family UBA7541; genus Acidiferrum. Next base: position 57,945 of record CAWKNS010000009.1, read on the forward strand.
CGAAGTACGTGCCTCTGCGATTGGCCCGATGTTTGCGAATCTTGGGAAAGGCCCTCAAATATCGTTCGAAAAGAACCTCTTTGGGTCTTTGTGGGTTCCAGAGCGAGGCTGGAAAGATCGTGCTTGCCACGGTATTCACGCTTCCCTTGTTCTTTGCGAAAAGCATTCCATCAAGAAGGTCTCGCACCTGGGGAGATTCTTGTGGTCCTTGATGCTCCAATCCGTTAATCGTGACGCTAAGATTTGTTACCTCGTGCCTTGGGCTATTGGCTGCCAGTGCGACCGACGTAAGCCAGGCCTCGCTGATCGAAACCGAGTTGATGTCAGGCATCTTCGGGCTCCGGCAAATATCTGTATTGGTAGAAACCGACGAATTCCTTCCGGCATGCACTGACCTGTACCGATCCTCCGCCTAGCAATGGGACTTCCTCGTTCCCAATCCCCGTGACTTGAAAGCATCCATTGCCCATTGCCGTCAGGATTCCATCAGGCTTGGCTGCTTGATTCCGGTGATCACATACTCCTATTTCGACGTGCAGGTGTGAATCGTGCCAAGACGCGTGACACGGCCACAATTCGTTT
>CAWKNS010000010.1:0-148462 GCA_963850795.1 uncultured Acidobacteriota bacterium
TGTTACCGGTTGCCCGATCAAGCTTGGATAGAGGCATGATTCGGCGCCCGACTGACCTCATTGAGAAGCCGCTGGACGGCCTGCTGCCTCCAGACTCTGACTCGCTGCTGGAGGGTATGCGGTTGCCTTTGGCTGTATCAGCCTGGATATCTAACCTGGAACTCGACGAGTAGTTCGAGGGCGGTCTGATCGGGATCCTCCTCAAGGCATCCGAGCATCTCTGGCCAGTGATCCGCGAAGATGTCACGCTTGCGTCCGCTCCATTTGTCATTGAACACTCGGTAAGTCTTCGTGACGACCGCTACGCCGCGATCTCGAGCATCTTCGCGCCAGCGGTTTACACGTCGAAGGAGCGCTGGATATTGTCTTGGCGTGAACCGTCCGGGGAACTGGATACAGAGCTCATCGAAGAGCTGCATGGCGCTGATGTTCGGCATTCCCTCGAGTCGACGGGCAACGATCGGCCACGCCATGCGCAAAGCCTGGATTCGGGCATTTCCAGGCGCGGCGTAAACCAGCTGTGGCTTGCTTTGCAGTTTTGCCGGCATTTTGGCGACCGCTATTTCTGTCCTTGAGGTCGGAACCTTGAGCGACTGAGATGGCACAGTGACTGGGATTGATTGTAGACCACGGAGATACCGCGGCTTTGCGTCGATGGAGAAGGTCGGCCGGACCTCTCCGTCGCGCCATGCACTCGATAGGCTCGCGACAAACGTGGCAAGGTTGGGTGGCTCGGCGGTCATGGTTGGTGGCGCCTCGCCGTCTGCCAGTGCTGTCAGATAGGCCTGCACCGCTCTCATCTCCTCCAGGAGTTTTAACGGATCGAGTTGGGCCGAGACCTCGCGTAGCTTATCCTTGGTTGCCGCCGGGACACCTTCGGTCTGCAGGATGCGATCACAAGGCGTAAGCGGCGGATGATATCGTTTCGTGACTTTGGCGCCGTCGCGGTGCTTGGAGGCGAGCTTGAATGAGGGCTGGAAGAAGTTGACGAACAACCGGGACGCTCCGTAGAGGCGAGTGATCGCCCTGGCTGCGGCCAAGCCTTCGAAGCGTCGGTATCCCAACAGCTTCCTCACGATCGCGCCGTTCTTCTGCTCGATCCAGGCCTGGTCATTCTTGCGGTACGGTCGCGAACGGGTGAGTTCGATGCCACGTCCTAAGCAGTACTCGATTAGCCGGTCATTGACGAACTCGGTGCCGTTGTCTACGTCCACCGCCTGCAGGGCGAAGGGTAGACCGGCGCGGATACGGTCGAGGGTTTCGACAACCAAGCTGCCTTCTCGCACCACGATCGGTGCAGCCTCCGTCCAGCCGGTGGCAATGTCAGTGAGCACGAGACTGTTCACGTAGCTGCCGCGATTGACTGGGCCACAATGAGCGACCAAGTCCATCTCCATACTGCCGGGAGCCGGATTATTCCAGTCCGCAAAGGTGCGCATTTTGATCCGACGGCGAGGTTCGGGGGTCACCCGTGGCGGCTTCTTCGCTCGGGTCGCATTTCTCGGCGTCCGTAATAGCCGATCGATGGTTGCAGCGCTCATGGACAAGATCTTGGCTCGGATGTCTGCGTCGAGTTTAAGGTGGCCGTTTCGCTCCATCGCGGTGAGCAGAATCGACATGAGCGCCTTCAGACGTTTGCTGCAAACCCGATCGGAGGCTTCCCAGAGCACTATGAGCGCGGCCCGCGAGGCATCGTCGTAGAGCGACGGCCGCTTCCTTTTTTGCCGCTCCTTGGGGGCTCGAGTCTCGTTGAGGACGCGGATCGCAGACTTTTCGTGATAGCCAGATGCAGCGATGAACTCGTCCAGTATTCTGCGCTTTGCTTTACCAGATGCAGCGCTGTACCTGCTCCGAACGGCGTCGACCAACTCTGCACGCGCCGCGTGTGTCATCCTCGTCTTCATGGTGCCTCCCAAATGTCGGAGGCATCATGGTCGCACAGCCTCCCGGTAACATTTCAGGTGAGGCAACGACCCAGTCCGGTAACATTTTTAATGAGGCAATGCGACATGAGGGTCGCGAACTGGCCTATCGAGAGTTTGATAAACTAACTCACGTGCACCAAGGAGAGGTTGTGCCTCACAAAAGATTGGGAGCAATGCTCCAAATGATCTCCGATCAGCGCGATGAGAAGAGGAGCCTCAAAGGCCCCACTCGCCGTTACCCTGCCCCCGCACGTCTCAGTTAGACATGCGCTGCGCGGTCGCCCAGCTTGTCTGCATCGCTCTCGTCGGCTGCGGCATAGCATCTCAGCCAGAGAGCATCAAAACAGTGGCTGCATTTGAGGTGCCGCTCCCCTCCGAGTCTGAGCGGACAGAGTTCGTTTCTATCTTGAAAGACGCTGCCAGCGCTGAGGGCCTGCACGTTGATACGGCTCGAAGCCAAGATTTGCAGGCGGAAGCGAAGGCCATACCTCGGGCCGAGTCAACTCTGCGCGCAGGTGTCTGGCGTGGTAAGGATGACAACGAGTCGATTGCCTCGGCCATGGATGGATCAGACCATCTTGGCCGAGTCTGGATCATGTTTAGCAAGGGAACAGATCCCGCGCTCAATATCAGATTTCAACAGCGCGCAATGAACGAGATCAGTCGTCGTTGGCCAGGCACACTATCCCTACCCATAATGCCCACTGGAGCCATTCCTCTCCCTCGAGATCTCATCCGGACTTCAACCGGATATATAGTCGACCCGAAGCAAGCACGCAGATACGAACTTAAGAACACAACAGACTGATCTCGCTGATAAATATGCGTTTTCGTCGCAAACTATAAACCAAGCCGCGGCCCAATTTCAACCGGCTTGCCTCCTGGATTCGCCCAGTCAACTACTGGCTGCAGAGAGCCGTCATTCGACGCACCAAGCCCCATTACCTTCGCCGACGGCGCACTTATGGAGCACCGGACCGTTTTATTGCGTCAGCCAGTGATGAGAGAAGTCGTTCGGCATCAAATGGCTTATGTAGCAGCCCACGATTATGGAATTCATCGACCCGACGGAAGCGATAGTCGTCCCTTCCTGTGATTAGAATGACCGGCAGGTCAGGTTCTCGAAGTCCCACTGCCAACTGCAATTCAATCCCTTTGATCCCAGGCAGCCCTATGTCTGAAATGAGGCAAGCGCACTCTTCCACTGCACAGCCCGCCAGATACGTCTCTGCTGATTCAAATGCGGCCACGATGTATCCGGCGGAACTCAATAGGTTACTCAGCGCATCGAGCACGCTCGGATCGTCTTCAACGACTGCGACTACATGGGCGAGAGATCGTGTCATGGCGCCTCGCCACAGCCAAGGTACAAAGAGAGTATTCGAAGACTGGACTTGGACCATACATCTAGACCCTCGAATAGGAACCCAAATAAAACGTGTATTGACAAATATGGACTTTAGCCTTTCGCTCATATAGTCGCCGCCGTGATCGGAAGGCGGAACCCTACAACGGCGCCCACGGGGAGCGATGTTTAGCCCAGGTTTGACCCCCATACGACTCGATGATCGAGCGTACTATTGCGAGGCCAAGACCTAATCCCTCCCGTTTCGTTGTATAGAACGCTTCGAACAGCGGTGCACCGTCACTGAAACCGACGCCGTCATCTTCCAATTCAACAATTACGTCATCGTTGTTTTGGTGCACGCTGATGGAGATTGACTTCGATCCCAAGTGTGGATGTCACTAAATAATGTCCACAATGTCATCCAATAATGTCCTCACGTCGTACTGCGCAAACTCCGTAAAAATAAGCCTTAAGTCAGTGCTCACAGCTTGAAGTTATCTAAAAGCGTCGCTGTCCTCAATATGTCGCGATTGCGCCATTCTGGCAGCCAATTGTGTCCCAAATCGGATGCACCAAAAACATGATTCCCACAAAAAGCGAGGCTTGGACTGTGCTGAATCAGATTTAGGACATCACCAACTGCCTATAGGACACTATCTACCGACATCAACAAACGCGCTTGACCACGACGCTGACCTTGTCAAGGTTCAGGAATAGCTGGGCCACGCCAATATCGCGACTACCCGGATTTACGAGAGCCGCAAAATGAAGCCGGAGGACTCACCGACGTTTGAGGTGAGCTACTGAACCCTTTTACACTGTCAGCCAGCCAGGGGAACGGAATATATTAGTTTGGAGTTGGCAGTCGTCCAGGCTCGATTAGTAGGACGCTGAAAAGGAGTTGAAGCCATGACTGGAATGTTTTTGAAGCCCCACGTCGCAGGTCGTCAATGCCTGCGAATTCTGTTGTTCTGCTTGGCAGTCTGTGCCTCTATGCGGGCCGCCCCAGACGACCATCAATTGGACACGATTACCGTCGAGGCCAAACGGAAACTTGAGCATCAAGTAGACCAATTCGTGCAGGCGGCTATTGTGCACCGCGTCGGGGAGCCGCTGATGCGCTGGGACACCCCAGTGTGCCCGCTCGTCGCGGGGTTATCCAAGGAACACGGCGAATTCGTGCTGCAACGCTTATCCGTGGCTGCGAAGAATGCCGGCGCGCCTTTGGCGCCCGAAAAATGCGCCGCCAATTTTTTTGTCCTGGTCACGTCAAAAGCAGATCAGATCTTGATGGAGCTTAAGAAAAAGCGTCCTGGATTGTTCAATACGAGTCATGGCGTAGGCGGATTAGAGCATTTCATGGCGACCGAACGTCCGGTACGAGTCTGGTACAACTCGGACGAGTCTGGGGATCCCGCTCCAGGACTAGCCGTGATCGCAACATTCATTGGAAACGGCAGTAGTGCGGTAGGTGGCCGGGAGACCGGCGGTGTTACCGGCTCCGTCTCGTCTTCCGTTTCGGCGGGGACCCTAAGAATGCCAAATTCACGTTTGACCCTAACGACGCAAAAGAACATCAGCAGTGTCATCATCGTCATTGACTCGACCCAAATGAGCGGCGTTAACCTGGGGCAAATGGCAGATTATGCCGCCGTGGCGGGTCTTGCGGATATCAATTTGGACCGCACCGTCGATTCCGCGCCTTCGATCCTCCGACTGTTCAGCGACCGAGCCGACATTCCGATGGACGGCATGAGCTCGTGGGATCAAGCTCTTCTTAAATCTCTCTACTCGACGAGTCCACGCAGCGTTACACAGTTGTCCGCCATGGAATCGCAGATGGTCAATAGCATCAGCGCCGCCCAGCATTAAAATTGGACGTTCCAGAGGGAAGGACAAGACACACGGGACATGAAACCAGGAGCATATTTGCGTTGGATGGGGTTCCTATACATTCTTCCAGGACATTTCTATCTGTGAGAAAGATAGGACATTCTTAACTGGCGCCGACAATGTACATAAGAGCCAAGTTAAGATGTGAGCTTTGAGCCGAGTTCCGATGTCCGCTCTGGATGCTTTAAGATGAGCATGCGCGAACTGAATCGGCTCAAGTGCATACAGGAAGTGCATACAGACAGTCGCTGACGGAGATCTGTCCCCCGGCATCGCTGCAGATCGACTTGGGGTCTCAACCCGCAAACTGCGCCGGATTGCCAGCGATATCGCACTAAAGGCCCGACCGGCGCGTTCGGATGGACGCCGGACTTTGGATCTCAGCGGCCGGACGATAGGTTTCGTACATGTCGAAACTTCCATCCGACCTCGCTCAGCAGGTAGCAACTGCTCTCGCCGAGGACATCGGCAGCGGTGATATCACCGCCGAATTGGTCCCCGCCGCTCAGCGGGTCACGGGCAAAGTCATAACCCGGGAGGACGCGATACTGTGCGGCCGCCCCTGGGTTGTCGAGGTATTCCGTCAGCTGGATCCTTCAGTGCAACTGAAATGGCATGCTGACGACGGCGACCGCGTCACTGCGAATCAAACTCTCTTTGAAATTGCGGGCCTGGCGCGCCCCATCCTCACGGGCGAGCGCAACGCCCTCAACTTCCTCCAGCTGCTCTCGGCCACGGCGACCGCGACGCGAGGTTACGTCGATGCAATCGCGGGTACGAGCGCTGCGATTCTGGATACGCGCAAAACAATCCCCGGATTGCGAACCGCGCAGAAATACGCGGTCCTGTGCGGCGGCGGCCAGAACCTCCGGCTCGGCCTGTTTGATCAGGTGCTGATCAAGGAAAACCACATCGCTGCCGCCGGCTCGCTCACCGCCGCAATCGAAGCCGCCCGCCGCGCCGCGGGCTCACGCAAAGTCGAAGTGGAGGTCGAAACACCGCAGGAGTTTGCGGAAGCTTTGCGAGCGGCTCCGGACATCATCATGCTGGACGAATTCAGCCTGGTTGACATGAGAGCCGCGGTAGCACTGAACAACGAAAATGGCCATCGAGTCACACTCGAAGCGTCGGGCAGCGTAACGCTCGAAAACGTCCGCACGATCGCGGAAACCGGCATCGATTACATCTCCATTGGCGGAATCACCAAACACGTCCGCGCCGTGGACCTCTCAATGCGCCTGGCATTCGACGAGGGGTCCGCGTCACGCTTACGATTCAACCAATGGCCAGAGCGGACATCTCAACCGTTACGAACGGCAGGGCCCGCGGGTCCCATCTCCAAGGCAGGAGTGGATGGGGTTACGGTGGCGAATTAGCGTGTGGAAGTTGGCCGCGTAAGATCTCATGTAGAACCACGCCAATTCAGCATAAATCACTGCGCACCTCGGATGCACTCTGCGCTAGCTGATAAATCGACGGTGGGCATCACCATTTGGTACAACCCATCTCCACTTTTCTTTAAGGTACACATCATGCCCCTGCTTCAACACAACCCAGACGGTGTATTCCCGCCCTATGGTGCCTACTGCCATGCCAGCGAAGTGAGAGGCGATTCTCGTATGCTCTTTATCAGCGGTCTAAATGGCTTCGAGAGTGATGGCACCACGATGCCGGAGTCATTCGACCAACAAGCGGAACTGATATGGGGTCCATCGGAACCATCCTGGGTTCGGCGGGTATGGACTTCGGCAACATCGTGTCCTTGCGGACCTATCTCTCCCACCCCAAATATGACGAACAGAACGTGCGCATGTTGAACGCTGCGCCATTACTCACCTCAGGGTCTGCGCGCGAGCGTCAACGTCAGCCGGGATTCATTCACTGCAATCTGGTCAAGTTTTCTCGACGCTTTCAAGCCCCGGATTGGCAACAATCACTGCCCTGAGCGGCACGGTACTTCGGCCCAAATGCGCGGCGATCCGAGACGCTGTGAAGCGTGCACCCAGCGCGAATCTTTGTGCCGGCCCGAACGTGTTCGCTGCCGGCAGGCCGACGAAATATAAGCCTTTCTGAGAGGACTCGAAGTTTCGCGTCAATGCCGGGTAGCCCTCCTCCACCTCGATGGCGGCTTTGATCTGAGCGTCGAGGAATGGCGCGCGATTGACATCGTAGCGGTACCTAGTCCCGGCGATGACGTGATCGACTTCGAGTTCCGTCAACTTGCCATCTGCTGCTTGAATCGTGAGGCAGACCCGCTGGCCCCGTACTTCAGCCTCCGCGATCGACCCCCGCTGCTCGGCTACCTTGCCGACGAAAATATCGCGGATAAACCACCACCCGAGGGTCCGAGGTGCGTCTTGACAATTCGCAACCGCACATGCGCCGGGAGTTGTCGAAACACATCCGGCAACGCGATACAGAGGGACGATCTCATATTGGGCCCGAGTCCCAGATTCGGATTGCTGATTTGCTGCCACAGCGAACGCTTCGCCGGCGACGATTTCGTATGAAAAAGTGGCGCCTGGCGGGACACCAGCGTGACGCGGGCACCCGCCTGTTGCGTCAGCGCCGCAACGTCGGTCGCTGACGCACCAGCGCCGATCACGGCGATCTGTCGGTCGCGGAATCGGCTGACATCGGCGACTTCTGCGCTGTGCGAACGGAGCGTCGCGGGCAGCTTCTGCAGCACCTCGGGCATGTATTCGACATCATGGGTGCCGGTCGCGATGACTATCTTTTTTGCGCGCAGATGTTCGCCATTGGCGAGTTCCAGGTCGAAACCTTCGGCGGCACGGTGAATCTGAGTGACCCGGACATCGCGTAGCGAGGGAACCAATTTCTTCTGGAAGGCGCGGCCGTAGTCCACGAACAATTCGAGACTGACCGGAACTCTCATGTCCGCATATTCGATATTGTGAAGCGCGCAATGTTGCCGCAACGTGTATTCGCCCTTCGGGGTCATACAGATTGGATGCAAAACCATCGGATTTCAGGTGCATTCCAGCCGGCATATGCTCGGCCCAGTTCTCCATTGCCCGTCCGAAGATTGCAAATGGAATACCGGCGACGCGAAGGTGCGCCGCGATTGACAGGCCATAAGGACCCGCGCCGATGACCGCGACCTCAGTTTCTGGGATCAAGATACTACCTCGTTGGTAAGCAAGCGCGGAGGGATCAAGCGCAGCGGAGCGCGCCTATAGACGCCACTATGATATCCACGACCCCAGGGAAATCCCGGATTGGACGTGAAGTGCGTCAAAGAACGGACGTGCGGGCGGCCTCATTGGTGATTACGAGGAAGCAGCACGACGTACTGATGGTCTTAAGATTCTGTAGACCATCGAACGCGCCGCCTATCTCTCTGACGGACCGGATATTGGTGTAGATCAGAATCACCGGCCGCGCTGCCTCCGAAGCGGCGTCCACATCCAGCTTTTTCATCAGGGCACGGATAAGTCGGGAGCGAGCGCATTGAAAATGAACAGTACCGAGGCCCTGCGGCGGTAGCAGCGCATCGCCATAAACCGGTTCTATATCAATGCATCGCCGGCGCTCGGAGTGGTAGGACGCGACATTGCGGACCGCGACTTCGTGCAAACCGGCCGCATATTCAGATTCCGACTATCCGTTTAAACGGATATCGGACGCGAATACTTTGCCCTTCCCCGATCCGATGTCTACGAAGGCCCCCCCCCCCCCGTTGTACCGCTCAAACGCCGGCATCTTCGGATCGTCGCTGAACCACGTGTCATACCGCCGCCCATGCAACCGAACGTATCCAACGGCGCAGCCTCAACACTCCCGCCCTCACCCCAACCACAAAATCCCGCGGCTCGATCGACCTCCCAATAATCGGCTGATCGATATTGCAAAACGCCGCCCCATGCTCCCGCAGCAACGCAAACGTCTCCGGCGTATTCCACGACGCATGCCGCAACTCCACCGCCAGCGGATAATCCGCGAACCGCTGCAACAACACCGTCAGCCCCACCATATTTTCCGCGTTGCGATGAAACGAAAAAGGGAACTGCGCCAGCACCGCCCCCAATTTCCCGGCGCCGCGCAACACATCGAATCCTTCGCGCACCACGCGCTCATCGTCGCGCGTCGTCACCGGATCGTGCGTGAACTTCTGCCACAATTTCGCCGTGAACAAAAATCGCGGATTCGCCGACACGCGCTCCACCCACAATTTCGCGTGATCCGCCCGCATCGGCCCATAGAACGAAGTGTTGATCTCGATCGTGTCGAAAAATTCCGCCAGATACGTCGCTTCGTGAAATCCCTTCGCCCTCCGCGCCGGATACACATATCCCGCCCAGTCCGAATACGACCATCCCGCCGGCCCAACGCGCACCTCCGTGCGCGCCCCCGCCCCAATCAGCGAATTTTCCCCGCTATTCCCCATTCGATTTCAGTCGCGCCTCTAGTAGCGCCGCCTCTTGTAGCGCCGCCTCTTGTAGCGCCGGCACCTTTGCCGGCGGTTTTGCAATCGATCCACCACGCGAATCGAATCGCCGCCACAAAAGGGTCCGCCGCACCAACTCACAGAGATTCGATTTGTAGCGCCGGCGTCCCGCCGGCTGTTTTGCGATCGACCCTCAACGCGAACTCAACCGTCGTTACCCACTCGTGCTCGGCGCCGCCCTACTGTCTCATCGAACAGAGACCAACACGACAATTTGCAACCGAAGTACGATTGCCGCCCACCAACCGCGGCGCTATGCTTAGCCATCAATGCGGCGTGCACTCACTTCGCGGCGATACGGGTCCACAATTCTTCGCAACGCTCCCGCCTCGCGGCAACACGCCCAATCCTGCGCCACCCTTCCCGACGCAAATTCATCCCACAGGTGCATGCATGAACCTTTCGATCAGCCACAAGCACGCCGATCCCAACGTCGAGGCCGACACCGCGCACGCCGTTGAAAAATTAAATCGGCTGCTCAAAACGTACGACCCCGATCTTGTCTTGCTTCACGGAGTTTTCTCGCAAAGCCAGCACACTCAGGATCACACTTTTTCGCTGAATTTGTCGCTACCCACCGGAACGATCCACGCCAGCGCGACCGCCGACAACGTTCGCGCCTGCTGCAAAAAAGCTTTCTCCGAACTCGAATCCCAAGTCAAAAAACACCAATCCCGCCTGCGCCATGACCACGAATGGAAACGCAAACACCACGGCGCCCCATCCAGCATCCGCACCGCCGACGCCGAAACCTGATCGAGAAAGGAATTACCCGCGAGCCACCCCAAGCCCGCACACACAACACGCGATGTCATCCTGACGCTTTCAGAACACACGATGTCATCATGATGCACACGCAAGACACATGTCATCCTGAGCGAAGCGAAGGATCTCAGCATTCGCCGCAACGCAGAACGTGGCGACGTACGCACGCCGCTCCACACCAAGCGCTGTCATCCTGAGCCGTCCACAGGAGGGCGAAGGATCTCAACGTCCGCTACAAAGAAAGTCGTAGCGACGTACGCAAATCGCTCCACCAGGTCGGTTTTTTTCGCGGTTCGCTACTTGGTCGTCGCCGCGGCGTCGAGCCGCAAAAATCGCGCGGCGTTGTTGTACAAAATGTCGCGCTTCTGTTCCGGCGTCAGATACTCCGCGTTCTGAATGACGCTGATCGAATACGCCATCAGCTTCGGCCAGATCAACTGATCCGTGCCAAACATCACGCGATCTTCAAAGCCGCCTTCGACGAGCCGCTGTATGTAATGATTCACTTCCTTGATCGGATAGCTCCAGATCAAGCCGGCGACATCAACATACACATGTGAATTCGCCTGAAGCAGCGTCAACATATTTTCGACCATCGGATAGCCGGCGTGCATCACCTGCAATCGCAATTTCGGATGGCGCGCCAGCAATTCTTCAAACAGTAGCGGATCGCCTTTCGATCCGCGAAACGTCGGAACCGAAATATTCGCGCGGCCTGAGCCGCCCGTGCCCATGTGCACCGCGACCGGAATATCCAGCTCTTCCGCGAGCGCAAAATATTGATCGACGCTCATGTCGCTCGGCGAAAGTCCTTCGTACTGCAATCCGATTTCGCCCATCACTTTGAATCCGCCGGTCGTAAAATCTTTTCGCAACTCATCGACAGGAACGCGCTGCCCCGGCTGAATTCCGTTGCTGAACGCCGTGCCCGGAATCACGCGCTTCCCGCCGGCATCCTTCCATTTCTGCACGCTCTTCGGATCGCCAAACACCACGGCCGTCACATTCAGCCGCTCCATCTCCGCGAGCACATCTTTCATGTACTCGCCCTTCGCCGCAGGATAAAGCTTCGGTGTGCACTCCTCCTGCACCCACCCGAACGGCGCCTCCTTCGTCTTCGGATCCGAAGCCGTAAATTTCGCCGTATTCGGACACATCGGCACCGCCCCCGGAATATCGTCCATCGCATGCACATGCACATCAATCACCGGCGGCACATCCCCCGCCGTGTTCTGCGCCCGCGAAACCGCAGCGCCAAAACTCAAACCCACAACGCACCCAAACGCCAGTAGCGAAGTACGAAGCCGCCCAGCACCCATCGAATCGCCAAACATGAAATCCATCATTGTTCCTCGCAGAAATCGGCCTTGTTTGTAGACCATCGTCGCGAGTCGCGCAAGCCGATTCACCAAACGCGATGCTCGAAAAGTTGAAAACCGTTACCCTGCATCGCTCGCAAACGCAACGATCAGCGCTCGGAAGGCGTGCGGATCCACAAAAACGAAGCTGAGCGTTCGCGTCCACGGTCGTGAGGCATCCCCAGCTCCGTACGGCTGGCTTCTAGTCTTTTTGAGCTATTGTTCGCTCCTTTGGCTTAACCGAGATTTGATTTTCTTTCGCAACGGTAGGAACACGCTCGAGTCCCACAGAAAACCGTCTGCGAGTTAGGACAAAGACATGGGAATTCCTACGGAGCCGATTGGGAGTGTGCCGCGGTCGAGTGAGTTGCTGGCGGCGATGACGGCGCACGCGAGCGGCAAGATTTCGGATGCGGAGTTGTCGGCGGTGCAGGACGTTGCGCTGCGGGAGACGATCGCGAAGCTGGAGGCTACTGGATCGCCGGTCATCAGCGATGGGGAGCAGACGAAGCCGAGTTTTGCGACTTATCCGATGGCGGGGTTGAAGTTGGCGGCGGATGGGGTGGTGATTCCGTTTGCGGATGGGCATACGAGGCAGTTGCCGAAGTTGATGGGCGGGCCGTTTCGGTATGGAGTGAAGGCGGTGAGTTATTTGCGGGCGGCGCAAAAGCTCACGAAGGTGCCGGTGAAACAGGCGGTGATTGCGGCTTCGGCGTTGAGTTTGTTGTATCCGGCGGAAGGCATACCAGGATATTCGCGCGAAGCGTTCACCGACGATTTGATTCGCGAGGCGGCGAGCGACATTCGCGAATGTCTGGATGCGGGCGCGGCTTGCGTACAGATCGATTTCACCGAGGGGCGGCTGGCGTTGAAGCTGGATCCTTCGGGCGGCGTGTTGAATGCGTTTGTGGATTTGAACAATCGCGTGCTGGCGAATTTTAGCGCGGACGAGCGGAAGCGGATCGGTGTGCACACGTGTCCGGGCGGGGATCGCGATTCGACGCACAGCGCGGACGTCGATTATCTGGGGCTGCTGCCGATGTTGTTTCGGCTAGAGGCAGGGCGATTTTATATTCAGCTGGCGAGCGAGCCTGACCGACGGCGCGTGCTGGATGCGGCGCGGAAGCTGCTTAAGCCGGGCGTGAAATTATTTGTCGGCGTGACCGATCCGATTTCGCGGCGCGTCGAGACGGCAGAAGAAGTACGCGATCGCGTGCTGGAAGCCGCGGAATTTATTCCGCTGGATGCGCTGGGCACGACGGACGATTGCGGATTTTCGCCGTTTGCGGATGACACTTCGACGTCGCGCGAGACGGCGTTCGCGAAGATTCGCAGCCGCGTCGAAGGCACGGCGCTAGCTTCGCGAGCGCTCGGCGTTTGATTCCGGTTCTCACTCCCATTGTGATTCGAAAGAAAAGCGACACGCAGGGGTCCTCTAACTGGTTGCGATTCTCCTTCGTCAGGGGCGAGCTGGAGAAATCGCGAAAACCCAGCGCCCCTGCGTGTGCATGACTCGCCACGTCGCATGAAACCCGTGGCAATGCTTGCAGTGCAATCCTCGCGGCTGCGGAGTCACTTCACCGGAATGACGACCGGAGCGTTTTTGTCTTTCACAAGCAAGACGGTGAATTTAGCCGGTTCGGTCTGGCTGGCGTTGCGACCGACGATGTGAACGTCGTTCGGACCTTCGTAGAACGTCTGACCAGGTTTGAGCGTCACTTCCTTTCCGCCCTTCACCTGCATCACGATCGAACCTTCCAGCACGTAGACAAATGCGTCCGCGTTGTGGCGATGGATCGCGTCCTGCGAACCCGGCGGGTACGTCACCAATATCATCAGGCCTTCCTTGCCGGGGAAATCGGGAAGGTCTTTCGACATGAGCTCTTCGACTTTTGCTTCGGGCGCTGCTTTGGCCGCGACTTTAGGAGCGTCCGCGGATTTGGGCGGATCATTTGGCGCGGCTTTGGATACCAGCGTTGCGGCTAACAGACAGACGGACAGCGATACGAGCTTTTTGATCGACATTGCGGGACCTTTCGATTGAATTTTTGAGACCTGGTGAAAATTGTTGATTCGTTTTGTTTTGCTCGACGCTACGCCTAGTCGAACGAAAGAAAAAGCAGATTCATCGCGCAAGAAACGCGCGATGGCGCAGAGTGCATCGCGCAAGAAACGCGAGATGGGGCAGAGTTCCTCGCTTCGCTCGGGATGACAGAGCCTGGGTGCTACGAGCCGATGCTTCGCTCCGGATCACGAGACCAGTCTGGGTGTTGCGGTCCGACGCTCAATCGAAATGCTAGTCCGAGGCTGAAAGTCCTTGGCTTCGCGTTTACGGCTGGGCGTTTGGGGCGCAGCAGGCTGCGCCCCTACAAAATGTAGCCCGCTGATCGTGTGGGCGTTGCGTTAGTTTTTTGCTGCTTTGGCTGTGGCGGATTGCGCGGACTTGTTTTGTGCCAGCGCGACCGGCGTCTTCAGCCACGCTGCCAGCGTTGTTTCGCCGAGGCGGGCGGCTTTGCCGGGGACGAGGGTGGTGTCGTCGATCGGGGCGCCGGCGTAGAGGCCGTTGGGGTCGGTGACGGCTTCGCGCGTGTCGCCGACTTCGGCCATGCGGCGCTTGACGATTTCATCGAGATGGAATTTTTCAGGGCCGCCGGTTTCGACGACGCCGTTGGCGGGCGCTTCGACTGCAACTTGTGCGACCGCGGCGGCGACATCGTCCGCAGACATCGGCTGGAAGGACGCGGGCGACAGGCGCACGGTTTTGCCGTCGAAGCAGAAGTTGGCGAGCGTACCGAGAAATTCGAAAAATTGCGTGGCGTGAACGATGGTGTAGGGAAGCGAGCCTTCTTTGAGCAGGTTTTCCTGAGCGATTTTCGCGCGGAAATAGCCGCTTTCGGCGAGCTTCTGCGTTCCGACGACCGATAGCGCGACCAGATGTTTTACATCGGCGGCCGAGCCGTACTTCAGCAGATTGCGCGTGGATGTTGTGAAGAAGTTCATGACGGCGGCGTCTTCCCATTGCGGCGAGTTGGAGACGTCGATGACGACCGAAGCGCCTTTGAGGACTTCGGCGAGGCCTTCGCCGGTGAGCGTGTTGACGCCGGAGTTGGGCGAGGCAGAGACGGCCTCGTGGCCTTGTTCGCGCAACTTCGTCATGACTTTGGACCCGATGAGCCCGGTACCGCCGATGACTACGATTTTCATGTTTCACCTCATATTCAAACCATTCGACTGGGTATTGCGACCTAGGCAGTCAGATTTGATTAGCCCGTCGTACTTAGTTTGAGGATGGGATGCGTGGGTTGGTGACAATGTTTTTTTCGTATTTGAGGAGGGGTGCGCTAGAACGAGTTCCGAGTGCGCTAAAGTAAGTTTGTGATCATCAATTTCTCGCGGCGCGCGCACAACCATAACTGGGCGCTCGATCCTATTACCCGATCGCTTCTGGATACGGATTTCTACAAGCTGCTGATGTTGCAGTTCATCTGGAAGCGGTTTCCGCAAACCACTGCTTCGTTTTCGCTTAGCAATCGGTCGCCGGAGCTGCGGCTCGGCGATCTCATTGATATCGAGGAGCTTCGCGAGCAACTGGAACAGACGAAGAAACTGCGCTTCAGCAAATCCGAACTCATCTGGCTGGCCGGCAACACCTTCTATGGCACGAGCGGCATCTTTGAGCCGGCGTTTTTGGAATGGCTTGAGCATGGATTCAGGCTCGCGGATTACGAGCTTGCCGTACACGACGGGCAGTTCTCGCTTTCTTTCGTGGGACGCTGGGTCGATACCACGTTATGGGAGATTTATGCGCTTTCGATCATTAGCGAACTGCGGAGTCGCGCGAGCCTCAAGCGTCTGAGCGAGTTCGAGCTGGACATTTTGTATGCGCGGGCCAAGACGAAGATGTGGGAAAAACTGGCGCGGCTGAGCGGCGTTCCTGGATTGAGCATGAGCGACTTCGGAACCCGCCGCCGGCACAGCTTCCTGTGGCAAGAGTACGTCGTCAAGGCGGCGCGCGACGTGCTCGGCGGCGCATTCAAAGGCACATCGAACACATATCTGGCGTACAAGCACGACCTCGAAGCGATCGGCACGAATGCGCATGAGTTGCCGATGGCGTTGGCCGCGATGGCCAAGGACGACGAGGAGCTGAAAGCGGCGCAGTACCGCTTGCTGCAGCTGTGGCAGCAGACGTATCACGGCGAATTGCTCATTCTGTTGCCGGATACGTTTGGCACGACGCAGTTTCTACAGAGCGCTCCTGATTGGGTTGCGTCGTGGACCGGACAGCGCGCCGACAGCAAAGATCCTTACGTCGCGGGCGACGAATATATTCGGTGGCTCGAACAGCGCGGGTAGCGATCCGCGGCAGAAGCTCTTCATTGCTTCCGACGGGCTCGATGTGGACGATCATTCTCGGGTTGCACGCTTATTTTTCCGGGGAATTGCGCGGCGGCGCTGCGCCGGCGGAATTTCGGCAGGCCAGCGATTTTCTCGACGATGCGAAATGGCGATTTCAGCCGCGCATCCGATTCAGCGCTGGCTGGGGGACGTTGCTCACCAACGATTTTCGCAATTGCAATCCGCGGGGCGACGACAGCTTCGATCCGGTTAATTTGGTTTGCAAGCTGAACGATGCGGACGGGCGGCCGGCGGTGAAGCTTTCGGATAATTCTGCGAAGGCGCTGGGGGCGCCTGCGGAAGTGGAGCGCTATCGGCGCGTGTTTGGAGTGTAGTGTCTCGACTCCTTTGAGTTGTGCTTGGTCTTGACGTTGAGATCCTTCGGCCGCCCTGTCGGGCGGCGCTCAGGATGACAGCGAGTGGGTGGGGGGAGCGGCGGCAGAGCTGTAAATAGTTGGAGTGTTGCGGACATGGGGCGCAGCAGTGCTGCGCCCGTACAGATGCGGTAGCCGGCGGAGAATGTTGAGTCTTCGGTTTTGCGGTTAGTGCGACGATGCGTTGGCGTTGGTGCCGAGCCAGAGAATTGCGTTCTCGAAGAGTTTGTTTTGTATTTCGCTGGTGAAGATTTTGTCGCCGTGGCCCATGTTGATGTAGAGCATATGGAAGCGCGTGTTGGTCCAAACGACTGGACAATCGCCGCCCGCGATCGTGTCTTTCAGTCCGATGGGATAATTTTGCGGATCGAGGGTCAGAAGGACTTTTACGTCTTTGTTCAGGCGAGCGCTCGGTTTCCAGATGTACCACTCATTGGCGGGAGCGTTGAACGTGGCGGGGAGGTTCTGCGTAACCGCATGAGCGCGATCATCAACGATCAGTTTGGCGGGTAGCGGCGGCCAATTGTTGCCAAAGAAGACGGCGCCGCCGAGAAAATCGACGAACCAGGGCCAGTGGGTGCTGTCGTCGTTGTACGCGGCGACGTGAAAGCCAAGCCACGCGCCGCCGTGGGCCATGTAGTCCTCAAAGACTTTGCGCTGTTCGGGCGTGCTGCGGAAAATCGTTGAGCCAGATGACGAGCTGGATGTCTTTGAGCTTGTCGGCGCTCAGGTCGTTCCAGTCCGTCGTGGAAGTCAGAGTGAAATTGTTTTTCTTGGCGAGGTCACCGTAGAAGCGCAGCGCTTGCAGGGCGAAATCGATGTGGTCTTGTTCACCCTTGGTGGTGTAGAAGGCGACAGCATGGAATGGCTTATGCGCGGGCGGCCGCTGTGCTGCACTGATCGCAGGGAAGAGGATGCGGTAAGACCAACTACGAAGGCGCAAAGCGTGCTGGCCCAATGTTGTCGGAGCGCAGCGATGTTGCGGCCTACGCTGCGGAGCCGACGATCTGAAATACGAAACGGACACTTGAAATCGTTTCCGAAGCACTGCGATGATCCTCTCCGCACTTTTGTCGAAAAATAGTGAGGGACTTATTTATAACAAATATCGAAAACTCGCTGAAAAAATCTTCGTGGTTGCGATCTTGCTTGGTATCGGCGCGACCGCAACCGTTTGGGCGCAGCCGCAGGCCGGCGAGCCGTCCACGTCCCTACTGAACGCCACCCGAGCGATTGCGCTGAACGCGAAGACAGGGAAAGTCTATGCCGCTCGATCGCGCGCACGATGCGGTCGTCAGTGTTTGGTCGCAGAGAAAGCGGCCACGATCAGCGTGAAAGTGGGGAAGGATCCGGTGGCGCTCGCGATCAACGAGACGACGAACCGGATTTACGTTGCGAACAACGGCGGCGGCTCCGTGAGTGTGATCGACGGGAGCAATGATGCCGTGGTGGCGACGGTGAATGTTGGCGCGCTGCCTTATGTCCTGGCGGTGAATCCCGTTACGAACAAAATTTTCGTATCCAATACCTTCAGCGACAAGATCACGTTGATCGACGGCGCGACCAATGCGATGAGCACGGTCGAAAGCGGGATCGGCAGACTCCATCGTGATCGACACGAAACGGGATCGCGCTTACCTGATCGGATGGGAAGGCACGAGTCTGACCGTGCTGGACAGCAAGCTCGCGATCGTCGGCAAAATAAAAATGGGCGGGATGCATCTGTGGGGCATGGCTGTCGATGAAGCAGCCGGGAAACTGTATGTGACTCGCGCCGGAAACGCGGAGTTGGCGATCGTCGACGAGGCCTCCGGCGGCGTGACGAATATCGCGACTGGAGCGACTCCTTGCGCTGTGGCAATCAATCCAGCGACGAAGCGGATTTACGTCGTGAACCACGAAGACAATACGGTCACCGTGATCGATGAGAGCGGACGGCAAGCTTGTGGCAACTGTGGAGGTGGGGAAGAAGCCGCAAGGAATCGCCATCGACGCGAAGGCAAATCGATTCTACGTGGCGAACGTTCACGGAGACAGCGTCTCGGTCATTGACGGCGCGCGGAACGCGGTGATCGAAACACTTCGCACGGGGCACAATCCCTATGCGCTCACGGTGAATGAGGGGACGGCTCGGCTCTATGCGGCGCTTGAGAGCGAAGCTTCGTCGTCGGTGATCGATCTCAAGGGCAAATAGCGTTATCTACGTTGATGGATTAGTGCTGGTCGGGACATTGTGGTTGCAAGACGCTCAGCGTTGCGGGAGCGGGTTCGGCCATGGTCGCCAAGGCGGAGGTGGCGGTGTCGCTGGCGAACTCCAGGCGATCAGCCATCGCGGATGATTGCGCTGAGTTGAACCCAAGAATTCCGCGGCGAAGTTCTTCGATCGTGTGGGAATTCCACTGGGCGCGCATTAGGCCGTTCGGCGAATGAGAGTGGGCTCCGAGTAAGAGGTGGGCGATCTCGTGCGCGGCGACGTGGCCCAGGATGGAGTCGAGGCTCACCGGGAAAGTTTTCTGCAACTCTTCCATCGGTTCGACGAAGACGTCGCAGTAGGCGCCTTGGCCATCCTGAGAGAGGTAGGCGACGCCAAAGGCTTCGGGGACGAGTCCCCGCGGATGCTTTTCGATGCGAAGCACCAGCTTTGTTGGGTAAGCCACCTGACCGCAGGGCTTGCCCACTTGCGCGGAGATATCTTCGCTCGGGCAATTCTTCCATTCCGCCTCGATCCCCGCGCGGCGAAACACGGCTGCAGCCTCTTCCTCGGCGCTTCGTATGGTTCCTGGCTTCAAGCCGGCGTCGTTGTAGACCGAAATTTGTACTGTTGATCTGCGCGCCGCACTGCTATCGGCCCGCGCGTTCGGAACTCCGACGGAAACCATCCAAATCAATCCTAAACCTAACGCGACCCATCTTCGTAACGTCTGAATGTTTATGGGACTTGGCACGGCCCTTGCCTCCACGTCTTTCTGCGCGTGAAGTGCAAAGTTCAGCCATGGCGGTTCGTACCTCAATGCCGGGCGGGTAACGGCTTGCGGGCGCGGAGGTAACGCGTTAAAAGGCGTGGCATCAAAGAGATAGAGCGGTAAGTCATCCGGCGGGCCGGAAACAAATCGAAGCGTTGTTACGTTTCACAGGTAGATTACGTAGCTCAAGTAGAGAGGCCGCAGTGCCCCAGGCACAAAATGGCAGCAACGTGCGCTTTGGCGTTTTCGAGGCGAACCTCGCCTCGGCGGAGCTGCGCAAAAACGGGCAGAAGATCAAGCTGCAGGAGCAGCCGTTTCAGGTGCTGACGATTTTGCTCGAGAATCCGGGCGAGGTTGTGACGCGCGAGCAGTTTCGGGCGACGCTCTGGCCGGCGGATACGTTTGTCGATTTCGATCATGGGCTGAATGCGGCGATCAAGCGGCTGCGCGATGCGTTGGGGGATTCGGCGGACAGTCCGAGATTTGTGGAAACGTTGGCGCGGCGCGGGTATCGGTTTATTGCGCCGGTGACGGCGCCGGCGAACGGGAAGGGGAATGGAAGGCAACGGCAACGGGCACGGGTCGCATTCGGCCGACGCAGGTGGCGCGGTTGCAACAGTAGCCTCTCCGATGAGCGAGCCTGCCGTTCTCGCGTCGGCGGCTCCGGTTGTGATTGCCGCGCGGAACGCAGCAGCCGCCGAGCCGACTCACCCAAACTTCTTCGTGCGGCATTGGCTGCTCGCGCTTAGCGCCGCGGCGCTTCTCGTCGTTGGCTCGATTGGCGGTTGGATCGCTGCGCGCCGCCTGACGCAAACCCCGCAGCCGTCCGAAGCGCGGCTCACCAATAATCCTCCCGACGATCCGATCATGAGCGTCGCGCTTTCGCCCGACGCGAAATATCTCGCGTTTGCCGATCGCGCCGGACTCTTCCTGCGTGAGCTTGCCACTGGCGAAACCCACTCCATCGATATTCCCGGCGTGGTGCGGCCGCGCGCGAGAGCTTGGTTTCCCGACGGCAGTCATCTGCTCGTCAACGCGGCGCAAGCGACGGGCGTCATGAGTGTTTATAACGTTCCGTTACTGGGCGGCAGCGCGCGCAAAATTGTCGAGAACGCCGATGCGCGCTCGATTTCGCCGGACGGGTCGCAGATCGCCGTCGTTCGAAACGATTGGCCGCAGCAGGAAGTCTGGATTTTTTCTTCGGACGGCCAAAATTCGCGACAGCTTATCGCTCCAACGGGCGACATTTTCGGGGCGATTGTCTGGTCGCCGCACGGGCGCAAACTTGCGTTCGTTCGTTATAAATATGGATTCAGCCATCACGAAAGCGAAAATTCGCTCGAGATCCACGACCTGCAAACGAATCAGACTCACGTTGTTCTGTCGAACACTGCTCTCGCCGACAGCTTGGTATGGTCGCCCGACGGGCGCTTGATTTATTCGCTCCAGGAGCAAACCTCGGGGCCCTCGATCAAATCGGGTGACGGCGATTCAAACTTTTGGGCCATGTCCATTGACGAAAATTCCGGCCAGCCGTTTGGCGCCGCGCGTCGATTGACCAGCGGCCTCGAAAGAAAAATGAGCCCGAGCCTCTCTGCGGACGGCAAGCACCTTGCGTTTCTTCGTTGGAACGGCGAAGCTCACGTTTATTTTTCTGAGGTCGAACCGGGAGCGCGCCGCATCGGTGCGCCGCAGCGGTTGAGCTTGGAAGAAGGCCGCAATTATCCTTATGGATGGACGGCCGACGGCAAATCGATTCTCTTTTACATCCGATCGCGCGGGTCGGTCTCAATTGTTTCGACAGCGCATCGATCAGCCGGCGCCCGACCTACTCGTGGGCGGGAAAGATGCGATTACGATCGCGCGGCCGAGTCCCGACGGCACGCAGGTCTTTTATCTCGTTGCGGCGCGCGACGAAAAAGGCCAGAGCCAAATGCGGCTCATGCGCGTTCCGACGTCGGGTGGCGCGCCGCAGCTTATTTTTCAGCGCGAGACGATCGACAATTTTCAGTGCGCAACTTTGCCGGCGAAGCTTTGCATTTTTGGAATCGCGACATCGCGCGAAAATCGATTTGCGCAGTTTGATCCTGTGAGTGGGCAGCAGACGCCGCTGGCATTTGCCGTGCAAGGGACGAAGTACAACTGGACGCTTTCGCCGGACGGCAAAACGATAGCGTTGGCGCAATGGCGGCGTCCGGAAATTCAGCTTGTATCAACGAAGGATGGCTCTTCGCGGACGCTCACGCTGGAAAGCGAGATGGGAGTTTCGAGTCTCGACTGGGCCGCGGACGGTCAGAGTGTGTGGGCGAGTTCTTCAACGTTCACGGGTACGCAAGCGTTGTTGAACATTGATTTGCGCGGTCGCGTGCATCAACTTTTTCAGGATCCCGACAAAGATGTTGGCTGGGCGATTCCTTCGGCGGACGGGCGCCACATCGCGTTTTGGGAAGCGGGCGGCAGTTCCAATGCGTGGATGCTGAAGGAATTTTGATTTTTTTGGTGCGTGCATGCCGCCGCTGCCGCTGCTTGCGTCAAACGATAGGGTGACCTACGCTGACCGTCCGTGAGCTTATGACCGGCGTTCGACCATTTCCATTCCATCTGACAGCTGTGATTTGTGGTGTCGCGGTGTGTTTGTACTTTTGCGCGCGGATCGCGATGGGGCAGGGAAATCCGCCGGCGGCGCAACAGGGCGGAGGCGATGCGGCTGCGGCCTCGGCTCAAGCTGAGAGTGGCGAGTACAAGATTCAGGTTGGCGTGAATTCAGTTTTAGTGCCGGTGGTGGTGCGCGACGCTCATGGTCGCGCGGTTGGCGACCTGACGCAAAAAGATTTCGCGCTGTTCGATCAAGACAAGGCGCGAGCGATTGTCGGATTCACCTTGCAAAAGCGCGCAGCCGGCGAAACGTCGGCTCCAAAAATCGAAAATGGGACCTGCGTCGGTCGCTCCGCCTCCTCGATCACGGTGTTGGACACAGCCCCAAGATGCCGGAACGGTTCATCGCGTTTTTGTTCGACGACATGCACTTTGAGCCGGCGGAGTTGCTGCGAATCAAGGTCGTCGCGACAAAAATACTGAGCCAGACGGTCGGTGATACCGATATGGCTGCCGTCGTCACAACTTCGGGCACCAGCAGCGGTCTTACACGCGATCATGCTGTGCTGGAAGGCGCGGTGGAAAAAATCTCTCCTCATTCTCTCTATCACAGCGACCCCCGCGCGTGCCCACCCATCGATGTGTTCCAGGCGGATTTGATCGTGAATCATCACAACATGCAGGCGATGGACGCGGCGAAGGAGGCTTACACGACCTGTTCGCATGCTGGAGGTTCCGAGAATTCCATGAGTGGGAACAACGGTCAGATGGGCGGACTGACGGTTGGCGAAGATATGGCCGCGAGAATGGTGCGAACCGCTGCGGCACAAGTGTTGGAGGTCAACGACCGCGATGTCGCTGTGACGCTTTCGACCGTGAAGGAATTCGTGCGCAGAATGGGGAAATTGCCGGGACAGCAGCGCACGGTGATTCTTGTGTCGCCAGGATTCTTGACGCTCACGCCGAATGCTACGCGCGAAAAATCGGAAGTTTTGGATTTGGCGGCGCGTCAGAATGTAACGATCAGTGCGCTCGACGCGCGCGGTTTGTATACCACGAACCTCGACGCAAGCCAGCGCGGCGCCAGCTCCCAGCGCGACCTGATGACCGGCGAAACTTTGTACTATCACAGCGAGACCATGAATTTCTCGGAAGATGTTATGGCGGAGTTTGCGAACGGAACCGGCGGCACGTTTTTTCACAACAGCAACGATCTCGCAGGTGGATTCAAGCAACTCGCGCAAGCGCCGGAGTATGTGTACCTGCTGGAGATGTCGCTGGACAAAGTGAAAGCCGATGGCGCTTATCACCACCTCAAAGTCAAAATCGATCGCGACCAGCTCAAGGTCGAAGCGCGCCGCGGCTACGTTGCTCCGCAACCCCCACCAAAGCAAAAGAAGTAGCTGCGATCGAAAACTATTGCTCTCAGAACTGGGGGACTTCGAGCCGGCAGCAACAACGGCATCCCTTCAAGATCAGCAAGCGACGTTGACCAATCGCCTTTCCAGCTGAATGCGCTCAGAAATTGGCCCTGCCAAATGTCACGAACTTGCAAACGAAACGGGACCAGAATCAGGCGAAACTCAACGACATCAATTCACAACTTAATGACATCGCCTCGGCTCCCGACGGCTCTCAAGCATTTATTCTGGACAGTCTACGGGATGAGACCGGTATTTGCCTGCATCACTTCCAAATCGCGGTTTGGAAGGTGTGGCGGGGCTGGTGTTCAACGTTGCTGTTGCCAAGAGCTTTGCACATGCCCGACCCAGCAACTTTTCTGACGCTGACGGGTATAGTTCCGGGACCTACGTGGGCTTCAAGATTCCCGAGCCCTCCGAAATTATCAACCAGCTGAGGTGACTCGAATAATGCCGCTCGATTTCAACATCGGCTCAGCCACACTGCCCGTCTCCCTCGAGATCGATCCCAGCACGGACAAAGACGTATTTGCAGCCCTGACGACAGATACGAACTTTCCGGACCGGGACGTTCAACTCGGACGGATTGTCGCCAAACTGACGACGCCGACCGCTACGTTCACCGCCGGACCAAATGCGAGTGTTTCGATGCGGACGGCCGCCTCGTTCGCATCTGGACTTACGGTGGTGAAGGATCCGGAGCAGGTGTTGAAAGCGCTGCCGCTCGATCCGGTGGTCGCAGTCGATTTCCGAACCGGAGCCAATGACAGGCTGATTCTGCTCTCGCTGGGGTACACGGCGTCGGGCAGCGCGAATGGTACGAGTCCGATCGGCGTATTGGGATCGGCAACATTAGGAGTGAGCGGGCAAAGCGATGCGGCGTGCGCTGTTGTGCATCGCTTTGACAAAGGCGCAGGAGCTAAGACCGTGCTTCAGACCGTCGCGGGCAACCTAAAGCTGCCCAGCCAGATTGCAAAGGCCGATGACCTTGCCCCGGGCACATGGCTAATCGCAGAAATCGACGGATCGATCGCGCTGAACATCGCGGCGAATCTGGGCTACAACCTGAACTATAGGAAGCAGCTACGCCTGCTTGGCATAGGTCATGACCTGGGCGCGAAGATCGATGCGGCTGTCACGGCGACACTGGGATTCACGACAAGCGGCAAGTTTCTCCTCGTGGTCAGCAGGGCATCAGAAGATACCGCGAAACAGGTCTTGGGTTTGCAGCTGCTGAAGCAGCGCAAGAACGGATTGAATTTCGGATTGGCGCTTACGGCCGGCATCACGGCAACTCCGGGGCTGCCCGACAAACTCGACGATTTTCTCTCATCGGTGTTTGGCGTTTACGGAACGCAGGTGGTGAACGATCTTCACGGAGTCGAGAACTGGGTGAGCGGCGACCTCGGGTCGAACATTGCGGCGCTGACCACGAAAACGGCGAAGGATCTGTTGCGCAAGGTGACTGGTGTGGACCCGGATGCCGAATTGGCCAAAGCGACGGGCTTAATCAAAAAGGCCTTGGCGGGCTGGGACAATCTGGGACAGAACGGGTCGACGGAGGTGCAATCGCTTGTCTGGACGTTGCTTGGAAATCCGGACCAGAACGCACGGAATTCCGTTACAAACCTCTTGACCGGATTGGCAAAGGGAGATTCCTTCAACCAAACACTTTCTGACGCGATACAGAACTTGCAGAGTCGGCAGTGGTTGCTGGGAATTTCCGATGCAGTTGGTGCGGTCAGCGGATTGGCGCTGAGCCGGCATCGAGCCGAGGTGCAATCGTATGCGAACGAGGTTCTGAACGTGCTGAACGGAAGTGTGATCACCAAATTGAAAAAGGAGATCGATTCTCAGTTCAACATAAGCGCAATTCTTGCCGCGGCTAATCCCGACAAGCTTACAGATTGGGCGCAGAACCGACTTGCAGCGTTTTTGGACGAGACGGTGCTCTCGAGTCAGGATCTGAAGCAGATTCAAAAAGCGCTACGGACGCTGGCCTCGAAGATCAGTACCTTCTATGACAAAGCGAAATCGGCGATCAATTCCAGGTACAGCATTGACTTTTCCACGGCATACGAACGCAACACCTCAGACACCGCTTTGATCGATGTGGAATTTGATATGGCTCAAGCTCCCGCCGCTGGACTGTTCACAAAGCTCGTGAAGTCAGGTGCGGTTGACGCGCTATTCAACAACAATGCGCCTGTCCCTGGTGTGACCATTCACGAAGCGCTGCTCACACACGAGATCCATACCTCGGCGACTACCCACTTTGCGATTCCGTTCTTCAGTTGCGATTCGGCGCACTTGAGCGATACGGTTGGACAACTCCAAGTGGAACAGAATGGTGCCCGGCTCGTTGGATCGATCGACTCCAAGGATCAAGTGCTCGCGGACCGGTACAACAGCATGTTGGAGCTGGCAGAAAAACTGGCCGTGCAGCAGGGAAGCATCCGTGTGGATCCCGCGGGAACCGTCTCCTACGAAATCAGGGAAATCCGTCCAGCGATGTCGCAGATCGAATTGGAAAATTGCACCACAGACTTCGCCACCGAGTATCTGAGCGACAAGTTTCCATCGCGGGCGGCTTACGAAGACCAGTTTTTGAAAACGTTCGACATCGCTGTATCGCACGCGCAGCCGAATTCCGTCAACAACTTCGGAGACGTCGCGATCTCATTGCAAGTCGCTATGACCGCGGATGTTTTGGACGGGTGGCTGATCCAGCGGGACGCGGCGGCGTTGCCGGCGGCGCAGGCCCAAGTTTCGAGAATCACTCAAAAATTTCTTCGCAAGATTACGTCGTTGCTTTACTTCCAGAATCTGAGCAATCTGGCCGGAGGAGCGGCTGCACCGCTTCTTGTGTGGTCTGCGCTACCTGTGGTTGCCGGAGTGGACTGGGATCCCTCGACCTTGAAGATCAATGGTTTCGACACGGGGAAATCACCCTATTGGGATGTGCAAGATCAAGATCTCGTCGTGAAAATGGTGAATCTGCAAGCGACGGAAAACAATTTGGAAGCCGCGGCGAGTAAAGCGTATCAGCGGTTCCTAGCGGTCGGCGACAAACACAACGCTTCGTTCTTCTCGCCACAATCCGGGGCGGGGGCCTCGCTACGAAGTACGGTGCTGAAGACCGATGCGCTAGGACGGATCGCGGTGCAACTTCATAGCCTCTTGTTCTCGGAAGGCCAAGTGATTTCGGCAATAACGGATGCACTCAAATCTGCCGCTGGAGCTGCTAATGCAGCAGGCGCCAATCTTCGCTCGACGATTCAAACCCAACTCGCAAATTTTGCACGAAGTCTGACTGTATCGCTGAACGCAGATATGACCAACCTTTACACCAAGCAGAATTTGATGATGTACGGCCCGATGCTGCTGGTCGAACTGTCGCGCGGCCTCGCGCCGGGGGGCGCGGGGCCGAAACGCAGCGCGATGCTGCAGCTACTGTCTCTGAAGGCGGGGCATTCCTTCGATTTGAAGCAGTTCTTGACAGGCTCCTATCCCGATACGAATGAAGTGGCAGTCGGACAGACAGTGGTGACTACCGGTACATAGCCGAGTCCGTGTCCGATGGATCCCTCAGAACAATGAAGGGCGCGACGTTCCACCCAGTAGGAATGTGTTGACGTGCGCGATGGTGTGACTGCCCTCGTTACCGCCCCAAGAGAACAGCAGGTAGACTTGCGGGAAACCGCCTGCGCGGAGCGTCAGACCGGTCGAAAAACTGTGAATCCACGGACTCGAACCCAAGCCCCCACGGGTCAGCGCGACTTTGCCTTGGTCGGCAAGCATCGTGAATCCGATCGGCAAATTCCAGATGGAGTGCTCGAAACTCTCTCGTATGTACATCACGTCGGGCGCCCGAAAGCGAAAGTCTTGATAGCTGCTTAGAGACGAATCGCCATTGATGTCGGATCCACCGAGCGTCGGCTGATAGTAAAACGGCACTGTGTTTCCGCCGGGCGTCATGGAAAGAGCGGTGAAGACGCGGAATCCGATGCTTCCGTCAAAATTCCTGGTGTAAGGCTTGGGGCAAGGAGCATTCGCGTCGGTGCCAACGGCGCATGCGTCGGGGCCGTTGTTCAGTCGCGCTTCGTTTATAAATGTCTTGGTGTGAAGAATAAACTGGTGCCCCAGATCAACGGTCAGCCGCTGAAAGGTGAAATTGTTGGTAGCGAAATACTGCTGATACGTTGCGTTGTAATTCAATCGCACCAAGTCAGCTGCGAAGACGGGTCGAATCCTTACGCCTTCGCCAAGTTGAAAAGTACCGGGCTGAGAGAGCAGGCCGGGCGCGGTCGTTTCATCGTAGATCTGACTGATCGAAGGGCTGCTTTGGCCGTTGCTCTGCCGGATATCGACGAAACGCCCGTTCATCTCGCCGAAAAGGGACGCGTTTAGAGGGCCGGAAAACGGCTTGACGACGTTCCCGCCGACAATCGTTTCTGTCATTCCGAAGTAAGTACGGCCAGCGACAGTCGTACTTGGACCCTCACCGAAAAAAGTGATTTTGTTCAGGGAGATCGCCTGGGCATATAAGCCGAAAATTGTATGTTCCTTCAAGTCGATCGGATGAGTTTGGCCCGGTTGCGGTGGGCCGTGCGTAACGATGATCGGCTGATTCGGCGTGTGAACAAATTTTGCGTAGAATCCTGCCCGCCACGATCCGTTGCCGGTGGCGATGGCGTCCGCGTTCCAGTTGTCTCGCCAGTTTTCGGTGGTGTAGTGCCCAACATAAGCGACGCCTCCGCCGAATCCGTTCTGCGGAGCGATGCTGCCGACGGCGATGTGCAGCGGCACGCCGGTAAACAGTTCCTCGGCGCAGGCGCCCATGTCTGCAAACGTGAAAGTGAAACAGCTCGCCTTTAGTCGGGCTGCCTCGCCTCGAGGGTCAATGTCAGGAACTTGCTGCGCACGAACGGCAGTCGCTGACAACAAAAGGAGGAGCAACAGGACGCGGCGCATTTTATTTCGCCGGCTTTCTGGAAGGTCTCGGGAGACCCGTGAGGATCGCCGTAACGTGGTGAATGTACGAACTCACTTCGCCTTCGGTCTTGAGTTTCTTTGGATCTGTTTTGAGAAGTGCGTCAACTTCCTTTTTGTGTTTCCGCAGCGCTTCGCGCAGATGCAAAGTCTGCGACCGGAGCAGCAAGCCGGGCGAACGCTTGTGGTTGAACGAGCCGGGCGCGGGATCAGGAACCTTGATTGAAATCGAAGGCATTACTTGCCTCCCATGGAGAAGAATGGAATATCTGTGTCGGGGCGTTTTACATCTCCGAGAAGATCCAAGAATGTATTGGCGGCAGCTTCCCGTTTTGTGCGTTTCGCGTCGCCGTTGAGGAAATGCTGGGTGACGGTCGCGGGTATGCAGGCGTGCTCAAAGATTTTGGCGTTTGCGCCCGCTTCGGTGCCGGGAACGATTGTTCCCCTCTGGATGTAAGGTGAAACGAGAATCGCCGGCACGCGGATGCCAAGGTAGTCGAAATTAAAGGGCGCTCCCGTTCCGGTGGCGGTCGCCTTTGCTTGAAAATCGTCGGGAGTGCAGTCCGGCGGCGTTACGTGGTCGTAGATCCCACCGTGCTCGTCATAGACGACGAGCAGCGCTGTGCTGTTCCAGACGTCGGGGTTCGACTGGATCGCCATGTACGTCTTGGCGATAAATTTCTCGCCTTCCTGGACGTTGTGGTCGGGATGTTGGTCGGAGGCGAGAATCTGCCCGCCTCCTGGTCCCTCGTGATCGTTGTAGCAGGGCTCGATGAAGCTGTACTCGGGTAGCGTGTTTCTTGCGCAATCGGCGATGAATTGATCGTAGGTCGCGAAAATCTGCGGTTGATTCTTGAGCAGATTGACGATTTCCATCGTCGAACTTGGTTCGTCGAAATAATAGAGTTTCGTCGTTTTTCCCGCCGCGAGCATCCTCTCGTACGAACTCTTGATCGGCGCAAGCAGATCGAAAATATCCATCCCCACCTGTCCAAACGACGTTCCGTAATGCGCGAACGCGCGGTTGCATATGGTTGGACCGGGGATCGACGAAAACCATCCGTTGAAAAGAGCGAACTCCGTCGCAAGGGTGGTCAACACCGGAAGCTTGTCCGGCGTGAAATACGACATGATGTTGTGCGATTTGTTTACGTTCTTCGTCTGCGTGTAATAGTCCCGGACAAATCCCTTCATGGTCCGTGGGCGGCCCGGCCCCTGTGGAGCGCCGTTGAAAATCTGCATGTCCACGCCCGGGAAGTGATGATCCGGATCGGGATCGAGTTGGCTTTGGAATTTTGCGTTCGGATTCACCTGCACAGGTTTCCCGTTCGTGTCGGGATTCGATTCCGTCCCTGTGAGGCCGTTGATGCCGGGGTATTTCTTCTGTCCGTTCTCCATTACAAGGCTCAGTCCACCGAGCATGTGATCGAAGGAACGGTTTTCCATCATCAAGACAACGAGATGCTTAAGATTATCGAGTCCAACCGACATGCGGGTTCACCCCCGGTTTCAATCCGCAAGGTTGGGCCTTTGCGATGCCTCATTAGATACCAGGAACGGGATACAAGCCAACGAAAATTGTTTAGCAGCCCTATAAGTACCAAATTGATTACGAATTTTTATCACGAATCGATCAATCGCGCCGGAGCCGGAAAGGAACTCGAAGGGGGCAGACCGAACTCGAGGTACGAAAGCCGTTGTTTCGAAGCGATGTATATAGTATACAGGTTTGCTTATCTCACGCTTGAGAAGGCACTTATGCGTCGTCGGCGGTTTCTTCGAAGTCTTGCGGCAAGCACGCTCGGTGCGGAGGCTTGCTCCGCCCTAGGCTTTTTACCCAAGTTTCGTTCCGCGGGGTGGAGCGAGAGCGCCGCCGCCTTGCCCTCTCCGTCGGGTTTCGGCGATGTGGCGAAAGGGGATGTCGAAGGGCATACTCTCCTGTCGCAATTCGAATTGGCGGGTGTGAAGTGGAAAGTGTACGAAGACCTCCGCACTCGGGACGGGGTGATCACATTTGTCTCAGCGAAGGGTTCTCGCGTCCTGACGAAGAATGTTGAAGCGGTATTTTCAGACGTCGAGCCGCCTTATCTCGGGTTGAGCCTGGATGATATTGGTGTCTCTGGTCCAGATTTGCTCGCGGATAAATTGTTGGAGGGAGGCGAAGATCCCGATCCTGAGCGTGTGAAATCTGCAGCGCCGCCGCTGGAATCGAAAATCACCACGCGGCAGGGTTGGGGCGAGCGGTTGCCGTGGAATACGTTTGTCGGAACGAAAGAATGTTTCGACACGATGCCGGTCACGCCGCGCGGAAGCACGCGGACGTATCACCCCGAGCAGCATTTTCCGGAGCTGGGTGCGAAGGGTGTGGCAGAGCGGCGCTTTGAAGGGTTGATCGGCGGCTGGATGCCGGCGGTTCGAAAAGTTTTTCCGATTAGCGACACGGCATATCTGGAAGTCGATGTGTTCGGGGATGTCGAAGCGAAAGACAAATTTATTGTCCAGACGTGGCATCGGACGGCGAAGATTGAAAACGGCAAAATTACGTCGGTGTTTTATGGTTACAGCTATCCGGCGTATCCACCGAGCCGCGTCGAGCCGCAGGCGGATGATTTTTATCGCGCGTTGCTTGTGTTTGCGAATTATTGGGACAAGCAGCTGAACGATTTTTCGGCGATGTCGCTTGCCGATGAGTCGTGGGTCGATCTGTCGAAGCACGCGTTTGCGAAAGAGTTGATGGTTCGGCCCGGCGGCGTGTATCCGAAATATGGCGCGGTCGATCGCGATTACTACGGGCCGGAATACGATGGATTTCAGGATATTTTTACGAGTGCGGTGTACACGAATCTGGAGTGGGGACGATTCGCGTCTGCGCGCGCGATGATCGACAACTACTTCACCGATTTCGTCGATGAGAAGGGCAACGTCAACATGCGTGGGCCCGAGACGGCGCAGTATGGGCTGGAACTTTTGTTGTTGGCGAAATATTTCGACTACACGGGAGACAGCGAGCTTCTGCTGAAGCATCACGCGAAGATTGAAGCGACAGCGGCGATTCTCGTACGCCTTCACGAAGAAGGTCTGAAACTGCCACCGAGCGACGCGGGCTACGGACTGATTCACGGTTGGAGCGAATCGGATTCGGCACTGCATCCGAAGCCGATGACGTGGTGGCTGCCGTACTACGGCAACAGTGCGTTTGCAGCGCGTGGCTGGAAGGAAATCAGCCGGGTGTGGATTGAGCTGGACCGCACGAAGCCGTCGCAGGGATTTGCTGCGCGTGCGACGGAGTGGTCGAAGCGCAGTGATACGCTGCGCGATGCATTGATTGCGACGATGCGAAGGAATGTTCGTGCGGAGATGAAGCCGCCTTATATCGGTCCGTATGCGGGTTCGCCGGGGTTGTTTCGCGAGACGTTCAAGAAGGGCGAGATTCCGGTGCAGTTGTGGGCGCACCGTCCGTACAGCGAGCTGCTGCAGGCCGACATGCTTCCGAATGATCTAGCGAACGTTGTTGTGGACTGCATGCGGGGATACGGCGCAACGACATTGGGAGTTGTTGCGAACGTCGGGCCGGCGGAGCCTAAGAGCCGGGCGATTCTGGGATTCATCTCGTATGGCTACGCGCAGATGTTGTTGCGGCTGGATCGTGTCGAAGAATATTTGTTGTTTCTGTATTCGCATCGCTACCACGACCACAATCGCGGTAGTTGGACGGCGGGAGAAGTTTCCGGGCTCGAAGGCGACGCCTCACTTTTCTGCATTCCGGCGCAGCAGACGATTCCGCTGATGGTGCGATGGATGTTGGTGCTGGAAGACTCTGACGAGGAGACGCTGTATCTCGGCAAGGGGCTACCTCGTGAGTGGGTTGCGTCCGGGAAGAAAATCGCGATTGATGGTGCGCCCACGCGATGGGGAAGGGTCGATTTTTCGTTGCAAACGGATCGAGGAGCGAAAAAAATCAGTGCTACGGTGAAATTGAAGAAGGGCGAGAACACGTTGCCCAAAGAATTGCACGTGAAGCTTCGCTTGCCGAAGACAAATCGGCTTGGGGCAGTCAGCGTCAACGGCAAACCTGGAGGTATCGGCGGGCAGCATCACGACAGCCTTGTTATTGCGGTTGGCAACGAAAGGGCTTTCGAAATTTCGGCGTCGTACACTTGATGTTCGCTCAGAGTTGATGCGACGTCATCGATCGAGGAGCAACGCATGTTGAATTGGGTAGTTAGAATCCACGAGTTCAACAACAGATAGACAGCGGGCAAAAACTTGCCGTTTTCCCGAAGACAATTTTTGCAATATCTAAGCGCGGCGGCCGCCGTTCCGTCGTTCAACTGTTTTGCGTCCTCGTCGAATTCGGCGAACGTAAAATATGTTGATATCGCCGCTGCTGCAGGCATTACCTTCCGTCATCAAAACGCCGCTTCGAGCGAAAAATATCTGATCGAGACGATGGGCGCGGGGTGTGGTTGGATCGACTACGATCAGAACGGCTTACTCGATCTCTACCTTGTCAACAGCGCGCCGACGCGCCTCTACGTGCCGAAGACGGCGATGCGTAGCGCGCTCTATCGCAACAACGGCGATGGGACGTTCACTGACGTTACCGGGAAGGCGGGAGTGTCTGCCGAAGGACTGTTCGGGATGGGCGTGGCCGTCGGGGACTACGACAACGACGGATTCCCGGATTTGTTCGTGCTCGGATATGAGCGATGCATCCTTTATCGCAACAATGGCGACGGCACCTTCGCCGACGTTACCGAGAAGGCAGGCGTCGCGAATATTGGCAAGTGGGCATCGAGCGCTGCGTGGTTCGACTACGACAACGACGGCAAACTCGATCTTGTCATCGCGAACTATGTGGATTGGTCGCCAGAGAAGAACTTTTGGTGCGGCGACAAGTCGCCCGGGATGCGGAGTTACTGCCACCCTGATGTTTATCACGGGCAGACGCCGACGCTTTTTCACAACAACGGAGATGGAACGTTCACCGACGTCAGCGCCAAATCTGGAATCGGGCTCAAGCGCGGTAATGGGCTTGGCGTAGTGACTTTCGACTACGACGATGATGGATGGCAGGATATTTTCATCGCCAACGATCACATGCCGAATTTTTTATTTCGCAACAATCGTAACGGCACGTTTCGCGAAGTCGGATATGAAGCTGGCGTGGCAGTTGGTCTGGATGGTCAATTCGAAGCCGGGATGGGCGTCGATGCCGGCGACATTCGAAACGACGGGAGGTTCGGGCTAGTTGTCACGCATCTCGACCAGCAGCTTGCGCGACTTTACGTGAATCAGGGCGATGGATCATTCGAAGACGCGACTTTTCAATCGAAGCTTTCGTACGCCACGTTTCACTCGAGCGGATTCGGCACGCGGTTTCTCGACTACGACAACGATGGGCTGATCGACATTTTCATGGCGAACGGCCACGTTTTGGACAATATCGAGCGATACCATCCGGGAACGTCGTATGCCGAACCCAAGATGATGTTTCGAAACAAGGGCGGCGGCATATTCGAAAATGTGAGCGACAAGCTGGGCGGGGATTTCGTCGCGCCGCGCGTGAGCCGTGGCGCCGCCGTCGGAGATTTCGACAACGATGGCGACCTCGACATACTCGTCAGCAACAACGGGGATGCGCCGCAGCTCCTTCGCAATGACGGTGGAAATTCGAATCACTGGCTGGAAATTTTGCTGATCGGCACGAAATCGAATCGGGACGCTGTGGGATCGCGCGTGAAAGTTGTAGCGGGCGACTTGAAGCTGTTCGAACAGCGAAAAGGTGGAATGAGCTACCAGTCTGCGCAGGATCCGCGATTGCACTTCGGACTGAATCAACACGAGTGTGTCGATTTGATTGAGATTCGCTGGCCTAGTGGCGAAGTGACCAAACTGGAGAGGGTGAAGAGCGATCAAATTATTGCTGTGCGCGAAGGGGAAGGTATCGTACCGCGAGAATTTCCGAGGGTTCGCTGGAAATAATTCGCTCTGCTCGTTTCCTTCGACTCAAACCAAAGCAATTTCAGGGATGCGCAGATCCAGAAACACCGGGTATTGATTTTCGGTCGCCCGGAGCGGAGTAGATGCGCGCTGCCTGC
The DNA here is from genome assembly GCA_963850795.1 of uncultured Acidobacteriota bacterium. Taxonomy (GTDB): domain Bacteria; phylum Acidobacteriota; class Terriglobia; order Acidiferrales; family UBA7541; genus Acidiferrum. The sequence goes on from CAWKNS010000010.1 coordinate 34,602, forward strand.
TCTGCGTTGAGCTGTTCCAATGTAGTCAGCGCTTTCTGCTCATCTTCTTTCTTGCCGACTTTTCGATAGGCGACTGCCAAATGCGAATAGACGGCTGGATTTTTCGGATCAAGCTGCCGGCCGATCTCAAGATGCTGGATCGCAGCGTCAGTCGAATTGCTCAACAGAAGGGCGTAGCCAAACGCAATTTGAGCGCTTGCGTAGGTTGGGCGCGCGGTGACGGCAGCGTTCAGTGCATCCGAGGCTTCCAGAAATTCAGGCTGACCCGGGCGAGCGCCGGAACGGATGAGAGCTTCGCCCAAAACCGTTAGGACTAGGTAGTTTGCGCGATTTTCTCGGGCCGCTTGGCGAGCCGTCGAAATGGCTCCGTCGAGATTCCCAGCGAATAGCGCTTTCTGTGCGCCCGCCACGAACCCGATCTCGGCGTGAGGATCCTGCTTGATTGCGAAGTCAAAATCGGCCTTGCCGGCGTCGAATTGATCGAGCATCGAGAGGAAATATCCGCGCTGATAGTGCAAATGGGCTGAATCCGGCAACTGACGAAGTCCCGCATCAACGATTCGAATTCCAAGCGCGTAGTCTTGGCGGTCCGCGCACGCGTCGGAAATGAGCAGGTAGAGTTTTTCGTTTTTTGGAGTGAGGCTCGCTGCCCGTTGGAATGCTTTGAAAGCCGGATCGGGCTGTTGATCTCCGATGTAGGCTTGGGCCAAAAGATTTTCGACATTCGCTGTCGCCATCCCGTTTTGCCGCACCGCGTTCAATTGATCGATGGCTCTGCGAAAATCTCCTGTGCCGACGTAGCAAAGGGCTAGATTGAATTGCGCTGCGTAATCGTCGTGAACGTGTCCTTTGGCTGTTGCCAAGTGAGGGATCGCTTCAGCGAATTGACCCTTGCTCGTCAGAGCGATGCCGGTGCGGAGTTCGGCTTCGGCGTGCTGGTCAAGTTGTTGATCCTGGGCCGGCGTCTGAGGATTTGAAGACGCCCGCGGGGACTGCCAGGAAAGTTGCGCGTTCAACGTACCGCCACAGAGCGCAAACGCAGCGAAGGCAAGCAACACGAGCACCCGCGCCCGCGTGAAGCCCGGCACGACAATCACGGTTTCCGCTACTTCCACTGACTCTGCCCTTCGACGATCGTCACGTACCGATCGATCGGCACATCTACAAACCGCTCCGTTTTGCCGCTGGGATTCGGCCAAGTAATCTCCACCCAATCGATCTTCGCATTTTGCCCCAATCCGAGCACGATGCGCGGATCATGCGACGAAAGGTAGCTACCGCCGCCGGCTTTGTAGACACTGCGTGTCAAGCCGCCAGCTTTGTACGTAATCTTTGCACCGATTGCATCGATGTTTGCCGTCTTCCCGATGAGCTTGAGGCCCAACCAGTGATTCCGCTTTCCTGCCAGATTTCGCACCAACGCCGGCGCTCCGTTGTTCACCGATACCAGCACGTCCACTGAGCCGTCATTGTCGAAATCCCCGAGTGCCAAACCTCGTCCTGCGATACTCTTCGAAAAAATCGCACCACCTTGCGCGCTCGCATTCGAAAAATGGCCGCCGCCATCGTTGTGAAACAACAACATCGGCTCGCGGTAGGTGACGTCTTGCATGCGATCTTCGACCATCAAATCGGGGTGGCCGTTGCACAAAATCAAATCGAGATTCCCATCGTTGTCGTAATCAAAAAAACGCAGGCCCCATCCGCTCAGTAGATTTGTCTGGGTGGCGATGCCGCTGGGCATGGTCGCATCCGCAAAGAAATCCTTTCCAGCGTTCCGATAGAGCGCAAACGATTCGTGATCGACATTCGAAACAAACAAATCGAGCCGTCCGTCCTGATCGTAGTCCGCTGCATCGACGCCCATACCGGATCGCGCGAGGCCGAAAGGATTTAGCCCAACGCCAGCCAACACACCAGTTTCTTCGAATCGGCCCTTGCCTAGATTCTGAAACAGAAAATTGGGCACGGTATCGTTTCCGACGAAGAGATCCATCCAGCCATCGCCGTTCAAGTCAGCGGCGACCACGCCCCAGGCCTTCGCGAGCGACCTCGCGATGCCGGACTCCTTGCTGACGTCCGTAAAAGTTCCGTCGCCGTTGTTGTGAAACAGCCAGCAGGGCATCGGCTTGTACGGAGTCGGCTTGCAGTACCAACGCTTGTTCGTCGGTCCGTAGCCGCAGAAGATATTTTTCGACTCGTCGAAGTCGGCGAATCGGCATACGAAGAGGTCGAGGCGACCGTCGTTGTCATAGTCGAACCACACCGCGCTCGTTGCCCAGCCAGGAGCAGCGACTCCGGCCTGCGTGGTGACATCGCGGAAAGTGCCGTCGCCGTTGTTGCGATAGAGAATGCTGCGAGGATACTGGGTTACATAAAGGTCGGGGAGGCCATCGCGATCGTAATCGCCGACGGCAACGCCCATGCCATACGCATTGCCGGCGACGCCTGCTTTCACCGTGACGTCGGTGAACGTTCCATCCCGATTGTTTCGATATAACGCGTTTCGCAAAGGCGAAGCTGGCGCATAGAAATCGCACGGACCACTATTGACCAAATAGATGTCCATCCAACCGTCGTTGTCGTAGTCGAGGAACGCGCAACCCGCCCCAACTGTTTCCGGCAGGTACATTTTTGCGGATTGTCCGTTGGTGTGGACCCATGAGATTCCACTTTTCGCCGCAGGAATCTCTTCGAATGCAGGGCTGTTAACTCCCGTCCCTCCGTCGAGCCAACTAGCGAGATCAGTTCCGACGTGCGGTGCAAAGCATGCCGCACCTACGGAATTTCGCAGCGTCCGGAGGAATCGTCGTCGTGAACGTAGGCTATGAAGGGAATTGAAATCGCTCACGCGCATGGATCGGGCTACCGAGGCGTCGGCGTCGCGGCCGTTCCACCGGACGCCGCGCCTTTCCGCGCTATCTCTTGCTGCATGGCCATCTCTCTTGCGGCTTCGTCCCTCCGGCCGGTTTGCGAGTACGAGAGCGAGAGCTGATAGTGTCCCGCAGGATCGGCGGGCTCCATCTTGACGTACTTTTCGAGGGACGCCACAGCTTCGGCGAATTTTTGCGACGAATTCAGCGACATTCCGAGCGCCAAAAACGCTTCCGAGAAGCTCGGATCGATCTTCGCGGCTCTTGAAAAATGAGGCACCGCTTCTTCCCACCGGCCCGCGCGCCGCGCGATCTCGCCCAAGAAAAACTCCGCCGATGCATTCGCGGGATCGATCTTTAGTTCGGCTTCAAATTCTCGAGCTGCCTCTTCGGTCGATGTCGTTGTCTCCGGCGCCGAAAGCCGCAACCTTCCCATCCGATAGTGAATTCCGGGCAGGTCTGGATTTTGCTTCAAGATTTCCCGGTACTCTGCCGCCGCGTCGTCCCACTTTCTCTGTGACTCGTCCGCTTCGGCTTCCAGTTCGTGCGCTTGATAGGAGCTTGGTGCCACGGCCGCCAAACGCTGCGAGGCTCGCGTCGCCAATTCGGAGAAATAGTGGGTCGCGATATAGAGGACTTGGGGATCGTTGGGGAAGTCGCGCTGCATCGCTGTTAGTGCGTTCACTGCTGTCTCGGTCTGGTCGAGACTCATCGCACATCGGGCTGTAGCCATTGCTGCTCGGTATTTCAAATCTTTGTCGCTGAAGCGGCCAACCGATTTCTTCAAGATCGGCAACGCTTTTTCGCATTGCCCTTTAGCGGCAAGTTCGATGGAAGCTTCCACGCTGGACGTCGAAGCAGTCGCACTCGCAGAAGCAGCAGCGCCAGCCTGCGCGGGTTTGGACGAACTCTGACCGTCTGCGCGAACCACCGCAAGCAACGCGAGGCCGACGATGAGAAATGCTCGATGGAGCCGAAATATCACTTTGTCCGAATCCGATTTCAGCTTCAGGAGAAACTGCGAAGAACCTGATTTGTCTACAACCATAACAGAAAACACAAGGCACTCACTCAGCGTTCACGGGGTGGTGGAACGCTGAATGAGTGCCCGATTTGCGGCCTGGGGCACCGCGATTCGTTAGAAGTCGATGTTCGCGCGAAGTTCAATCACGCGAGCGACGTTGATGAAATTCTGGTTTTGCTCCAGCCCAACTTGTCCGAATCCAGGGTTCTGAATCGACAAACCTGGAGGAGGTGGATACGAACCAAAGTTCGGGTGGTTAAACGCATTGAGGAATTCCGATTGGAAACGGAACTTGATGCGTTCCGTGATCGAGACTCCTTTAGTGATCGCGATGTCGAAATTTGCAAAGTGCGGTCCGTACAACCACGGTGTCGCACCGATTGTCCCTGGGGTCGTGTTCGGAGTGATGAAGGAGCTGTTGGCTCCGCCGCCCGCCGAGCTCGCTAGGTATTTCGGATTGATGAAGTTGACGTAGCCCGTCGTGCAACCAGCACCGCTGCACGTCGCCGGATATACGCCGACAGAACTCTGGAGTTGCGACACCGTCACGTTGTGCAGCGCGACGCCGCCATCGCCGTAGTCGTTGAAAGTGTTGAATCCGCCCGACAACTGGAAGGGGTAGCCGCTGTGGAGTGTGACGATTGACCCAACGGTCCATCCACCAACGACTTTATCGACCGGTCCGCCCTTGTTGAGGAACTGCCGGCCCTTGCCGAATGGCAAGTCGTAGGTAGCGTTCACGTGCACCACATGGCGTAAGTCAAACAGCGTTGGACCATAGCTCAATCGCAGGTCGCGCGCGGTGAATTGGTTGATTACACCTTGCCACTGGTTCGCAGTCGCGGTGCCAAGCGTATGGCTCCAGGTGTAGTTCGCGTCGAACTGTAACCCGTGCCATGTCCGTTGGCGGAAATCAACCAACAGACCGTTGTAATTCGAATAGCCGGCCGCAGTCATGTACCCGCCGGTGAATCCCGCGCCGAGTCCGACTTGTCCGCCCGAGCCGTATGGATTCGCCTGGAAGAAGTTGATCGGGTAGCCCGCGCCCGGATCGTTCGCCGGGAAGCCTACGTTGGTTACGCACGGCGTAAAGCTAGCTCCGACCAAGTTGCAGAAGTAGTTGGTGGTGCCGCTTGTCGTCGTCAGCGTGGACGCCAGTGAGCCAGCCGCACCGTTGTTCAGCGCAGTGATGAACTGGCCATTCGTGTAGTCGGCATAGGTTCCCGGACCGCCTGCTTCGCCCTTGAACGCGGCATCGAAAATCGGCAATGTGGTCTGTCCCGGCAACCCGGAATTCCCAAAGCTCGGATTTGCGGCGCACGTTGGATTGGACATGCAAATCTTTAGGTTCGATTGTGCACTGACAAATTGCTGGAGGAAGTTCGGCTGTCCAGGCCGCCCCGCGAAGATGTTGACTTCCTGAATGTTGGTCGAGACCCATTGATGCACGGTGCGGCTCCCGACATAGCGCACTTCAATCGCGTTGTTGCGGCCGATGGATCGCTGGATGCCCAAGTTCCACGACTGCGTGTAGGGCTGTTGAATATGAGGGTCCATGCCGTTCGTCGGGACGCTGTTGAGGAATGTGAACTCCGACTGTTGAGCTACCTTCTCATAGGCAAGCGGTGACAGTTGGTAGGCTGGAAGCGTGCCGCCGAGAGACAGGCTGCCCGGGGCAAAAGTTCCCGTCGCACCCGTGTTGCTCGCGTTCAAGTTGAAGTTTTGATAGAAGAAACTCCCGTAGTCGGAAGCGTCATCCCAGAAATATTGATACGGTTCCGTGAACCGCCGCAGCGAGAATCCCGCACGAATCACGGTTTGCCCGCCACCGGTAAGCTTGCCGATCAAGCCGTCGTGCCCGGTAGGATTCCACGCGATGCCAACGGCGGGTTGAGGCGAAACGTTCCACGGAGCGTAAGGATGTTGCCGCGCTGCCAGCACCGGGTTGTTCGTTCCGTTCAACACGCCCGGATTGAACAAATTCCCGACGCCTGAAGGGCCAAAGACATCCTCCGGCGTTGCGCTGTGATAAGCGCCAGTCAAGTCGTGATTGTCGCCGGTGAAATCCCAACGCAAACCATAGTTGAATGTCAGTGTCGGCTTGATGCGAAACGAGTCCTGGAAGAACAAGCCCCACGCCTTCGAGAGTTCGTCCAGGTTGTACGCGCCGGTTCCGCTCAGATATTGCCCAGTCTTCGGATCGTAGGCGAATTGTCCGGCTACGCTGGAGATGCGGCCTGTCAAGATTGCGTAAAGCTGCTCTGCTTCGCTGAGTGAAGCAGAGGGGGCCGTTGCGAGAGCTGGACTGCTCGTGAACGCGTTGATTGCGGGATCGCCGGTTGCCAATCCCAGGTTGAACGATGGAATACCAGCGGGCGCGTTCCAGTAGTGGTCTTGTTCCCGGTAGAACGAGAAGCCAAAGTTGAACGTGTGCGCGCCGTGCTGCCAGCTCACCGTGTCGGATGCGTTGATCAGCGGATAGTAGGTGGAGATCGGTAAGTTGAATTGCTGTGCCGACATATTTCCACCGTAGGGATACGGTGCGTTGAAAAAGTTCCAGTTGACGATGTCGCCGGTCACATAGGTTTTTGGAGCGTCGTAAGAGAAACCGGAATAGTTGTACAGCAAACCACCATGAAACTGGTTAATCAGCGTTGGCGTGATCGTCCAGTCAAAGCCAAGCGAAGCCGTGTAGTTTCTGGATGTGTTGGAGGCGGCTTCCTTCGAGAAGTCAGGACCCGGCAAGAAAGATGCGGCTGCACCGGGTTGATGATACTTCGTCTCGTTAAATGCGAAATTCACGCGGAACTTCGGCGAGATGTTGTAGTCGATTCGAACCGTCGGATAGTAGTAGGTGATCGGCGAGGATTGCAGCCATTGAAGCGTCTGCAAATTTGCGTCGCCATTCGAAGAGATCGTACCGGATTTCGCGGCTCCATTGATCGCTTGCAATTGCGCTGCTACGCCCGCGTTCACTGTTCCGGGTAGGGCCGGGTTCGCGCCGTTTGCGATTTGCAGCACGTTCACTGTGTGTGCGGCTCCATCGGTCCCTGTGAACGTGAAGTTGCCGCCCTGTGTTGCCGGGGCCATCAGCCAGTTTGTGTTGGTATATCCCCCTGGCTGCTTGCTCATCGAAAAGCTGCCAAAGAAAAACAGCTTGTTCTTGATGATCGGACCGCCGACGCTGCCCCCGAAGTCGTTCAAGATCAGCGGATTTTTTGGCTGCTGCGTCGCGTTGTTGGTCCAGGTGTTTGCGTCGAGCGCTGCGTTTCGGAAGTCTTCGTACACGCGTCCGTGATAGCTGTTGCCTCCACGCCGCGTCACATAGTTGATCTGCATGTTCGCTTGGCCGTAGCCCGAACCGAGATCCAATTGATCCGTCTGGACCGTCATTTCCTGAATGTCTTCGAGTCTTGGTGACACGATGGCTTGCGAGTTTCCTGTGAACTTCATGCGGCTCGTGCTGCCGATGATGCCGTCGATGTTGTTTCCTTCCGCAATGGATGGCAGGCCGCTGAATGCGCCGGTGTAGCCCGGCACCGTGTAGGACAAGGACGTCAGGTCGCGGCCAACGATCGGCAGATCTTCGATCTGCTTCATGTCGATCGTGGTGCTGATGGCGCTCGACGTCGTCTCGATCACCGGCGCGGATTCGCCTTTGATCTCGACGACCTGTGTTGTCACACCAATCTTCAGCGTGACGGTGAGGTCTGTCACTTGGGCCGCCGATGCGCGCACAGATTCCAGCGACGTGGTGTCAAATCCGGACTTCGACACGGTCAACCCGTAAATTCCGATCGGCAGGTTCACGAACGTATAGCCGCCACGATCACCGGTGACCGCGGTTCGCGTGTCGTTCGTTGTCACGTCTTTTAGTTGTACGTCGGCCCCGGCGACAACGGCGCCAGTACTGTCGAGCACGGTGACGTTGATGGTGCCTTGTGATCCGTTTTGGGCCAGACACGAAACGGCCAAGATGCAGAGAGCGAAGAGAACCCCAGATAAACGAAATGCGTATGCGGACAAGCGCGACACGGACATGAACACCCCCTTCAGTGGATCGGCGCACGGATTGAATAATGTATCCAATCCAGCTTGTTGTCCGCGCTTATATCCTGTATACAGTATGCTGTCAAGAGATTTTGTAAACGTTTACACGCTCTCCCATGGCCGTTTCCTTCAACTTTGTGCGTATTTCGGCACAAAAACGCTATTTTGGCGATTTAGGCGAAAACCCACATCACACTAGAGGACATGGATGGACAAGAAGATTTCGCGGAGAGAAGTCATCAAAGGGGCGGCGGTCGGCGTTTCGGGAATGGCTCTGACTCCCATCACCCCGCTCGTGTCCCCAGCCGCTAGCCAGCCGATCGCGGAACCAGTTCAGGCGTCCGCTGCCGTCTCGCCGGAGGACATCCTGCCCCTCACGTCGACCAGCGATGTGTACGTTCCGCCCAAGCATGGCGGCTTCCTCAAATTCAGCTTCGACTTTCCTGAACCTTCCGTAGAGTTCGAAAAGCTTCTGTTTTCGTTTCGCATCTTCACTTTCGAAAATGTCTACGCGCCTGATCGATCGCGGATGACGGTTACTCGCGATAAAGACAATCTACATATTCGTTGCGACGGTCTGGTCTGGGCTGGAGGCCAGCAAACCGCTGAGGGCCGGCTGGAAGCGCACGTCCGTCGGAATGGTGCGTTCGTGGAGTGGAACGCGACCGCTTCGATGAACATTCCGATCAAATCGATCGCCACGATCTTGCGTCGCGTGCCACGTGGAAAAATCTCTGCGGGCGGCGGTTCGTTCTTCGATCCGAAAGATGATGAACAATTATTCGGCTATCCGTTCGGCGGGGGCTCGCTGTTCACCGCGGGCGGAATGGATTCACCGATCGTAGTCATTCAATCGGGAGAGCATGAATTTTTCTTTCTCTCGTCACTCCTCGACAAGGTTCGAGCCAGCCGTTTCTATTTCCAGCCGGGCGACAACGGTTATCGTGTTGAGTTGATTCACGAAAGAGAAGGCTGGGCTCGGCAAAACTCGATCGAGAGCCCAACGTGGCGAGTGGGCCGCACGGCCACGGTCGAGGAAGCATTTCGTCCGCATTTCGAACACGTCGAGAAATCGTTTGCTCTTCCCAGTTGGGAAACCCGCACCGACGTACCGAAGTGGTTTCGCGACGTAAAGCTTGTCCTGTCGGTCCACGGGATGCACTGGACCGGCTACATCTTCAACGATTTCGCGAAGACGCTGAAGACTCTCGAATGGACCGCGACACAGATTTCGCCGTCGAACGTGCTCGTTTTTCTTCCCGCGTGGGATGGCAGATATTACTGGAACTATCCGATCTACAAGCCCGATCCGCGTCTCGGTGGAGAAGATGGATTCCGAACTCTCATTGAGAAAGGTCATGCGCTCGGGTTCCATTTCATGCCGATGTTTGGCACCAACGCGGCCAACCGGCTTCTCCCTGAATTCGCGAATGTCGCCGACGCCGCGACGAGCCAAATCGACGGCGACGCATTCAATCTGAATTGGGTCGATTGGGACAACGACCGCCACAACGAAGGTTGGGGGCCCTATATGAATCTGGGCGTCGATTCGTGGCGGAACTGGCTATTCGAACGAATCGCATCGACCATCGAGACTTACAAGGCCGACGCCTACTTTCTGGATATCGCGGGCGGCTGGGAAAACAACACCAAAGCCGACATGCACGAAGGAACGCGTCAGCTCGCAGCGGAACTCGCTAAACGGTGCCCGGGAATCCTCGGCTGCGGGGAAATGTCTTATGACGCGCTGCTCGGAGTCTTGCCGCTCTACCACGTCTTTGGCGCTCCGGCATACCCGGCGGCCTTCCAAAAATATTGTCGTGCGTTCGAACACCTAAGCTTGCCTGCTCCCGGCCGGGGCAGCAGCGGGGTACACGAATCCGGGTTTGGCCATTTCGATCCGAAGTCGTTAAACCTGAGTCCGCACCAGATCCCAACGATCACTGTGGTGAATGACACGTTCGAAAAGCATCGGGACATCATGGCTCAAATCATCGGGGTGGCGAAGCAACGCCCTAGGAGTTGAAGCGCAGCCGGTGAAGTCGAAAACCGGAGATTGCACAAATTGTTGACAGGGGAAAAGGGCGAGAGTTAGATTGGACGCGCCAGGATACTTTATACGATTTGTCGGAGGAGGCTCCGCTACCATGCCCCACTTCTATTCCCGCCGCAAATGGCTCGCTCAAACCGCAGGGGCTGCCGCGGCTCTTTCTGTGCCGAAAGGTTTACTCGCCTCACTGCCCCCCGCTTCCGTCCCCCAAGGGCGTCGTCGCCGACAAAGTCCCATCCAAGCTTCAGCCGTTTCCGCTGACGGATGTTCATCTGCGCCCGGGCATCTTCCAGCAAGCCGCCGAGGCCAACTACTCTTTCCTCGACTCGCTCCCGAACGATCGGCTCCTCCACATGTTCCGTGTCACGGCAGGTATTCCATCCTCCGCGGAACCACTGGGCGGCTGGGAAGAACCCAAATGCGAATTGCGCGGCCATTTTGCTGGCGGCCACATGCTCTCCGCTTGCGCTCTTCACTATTCCGCGACCGGTGATGACAAGATTCGGCAAAAGGGCGATGCGCTCGTCACCGAACTTGCCAGATGTCAAAAGGCGTTGAATCAAGACGGCTATCTGAGCGCCTACCCGACCGAGTTTTACGATCGGCTTCGTGAACGCAAGACTCGCGTTTGGGCGCCGTTTTACACGTATCACAAAATTCTCGCCGGTCATCTCGACATGTACACGCTTTGCGGAAACGAGCAGGCACTCGAGACCGCCGAGAAAATGGCGGCTTGGGTCGACAAGTATCAGAAGCCGATCAGCGATGAGCAATGGGCAAAAGTTCTGATGGTCGAGCACGGCGGCATGGCCGAGTCGTTTTTCAATCTCTACGCGATCACAGGCAAGGAGCAATACATCCAGCTCGCGCATCGTTTCGATCACAAGAAATTCCTCGATCCGCTTGCGCAACGTCGCGATGAGCTCAACAAGCTTCACGCCAACACGAACATTCCCAAGGTGATCGGCGCCGCCCGCGGTTATGAACTGACGGGCGACGAGCGCTACCACACGATCGCCGATTATTTTTGGCACCAAGTCGTCGCGCAACACACCTACTGCACTGGCGGGACGAGCAACGGCGAAGGGTGGCAAGAACCCGGAAAGCTTTCGAATCAACTCGGACCGGCCGCCGAAGAATGCTGCTGCAGCTACAACATGATGAAGCTGACGCGCCACATTTTTGGATGGACGGGCGAGCCAGCTGCGATGGATTACTACGAGCGCGTGCTGTTCAATCACCGCCTCGGTACGCAAGATAAAGACGGCATGAAGATGTACTACGTCTCGCTGACTCCCGGTTTGTACAAGACATTCGGCACGCGATTCGAAGCTTTCTGGTGCTGCACCGGCACGGGAGCCGAGGAGTTTGCCAAACTTGCCGATACGATTTACTTCCACGACGCCGATTCGTTGTACGTCAACCTTTTCATCGCGTCAGAACTCAATTGGCACGAGAAGAAATTCGGCGTAGTACAGGAAACGAAGTTCCCCGAGGAAGAGGGAACTACGCTCACGGTAAAAACATCGGCGCCGGCGAAGATGCCGATTCGTGTTCGAATTCCATACTGGGCGACAAGCGGCGCAACGATCGCGATCAACGGGAAAAAACAGCAGATTGCGGCGAAACCTGGTTCGTATGCGACGCTCGATCAGACGTGGCACGACGGGGACAAAATCACCGTTTCGCTACCGATGAGCCTACACGCGGCACCCACACCCGACGATCCGACCGTGCGCGCCGCGATGTACGGACCGGTCGTGCTTGCTGGTCTTTTGGGAAAGCAGAATCTCACCCAAGACAAAATCTACGGCCCGGAAGGTCCTGACGAGAAAAACACAATTCAGGTTGCGAGCATTAAGGGAAACGCCGCCGGAGATTCCGTAAATTGGGTCGAGCCGGTGAAAGGCGAAAAACTGAAATTCAAAACGACGGGACAATCGACGAACGTCGATTTGGTCCCGCTGAATGAGGTGATGGACCAGCGCTACACGGTTTATTTCAAGGTCAATCCGAAATCGGCATAGTCGGCGCAGGCCACGGCGACGCCACTCGTTGGCGAACATTCTCAGACAAGAAATTTGATTCGGAAGGTTGTCTTGCGAAGCGAGCTAATGCTGCTCGCGACGTTTGCGGATAAACTCGCGAAGATATTCGCCGGCTTCCGTGATGTGCTTCCACAGTGCTGCGGCGGCAATGTCCGGATCCTTCGTTTTGCAGGCATCGAGTAGTTCGTGATGCGCTTGCCCCGCTCGATGTTGTTCTCGCGTAAAGACCAAGTGCAGACGGGTGTAGCGGTCGCAGTTGATATTCAGATTTTTGGCGTAGGCGAGCATGAAAGCGCGATCTGCGCGAGCGTAAAGCGCCGAGTGAAAGCTCCAATTCCACGAGCCCCACGACTTCATCTCGGAATCCTTCGCGAGCGATTTCTCGTAGTCCTTCAAAATATTTTCGGCTGTCTCGAAATCTTCGGCCGTCATGTTCGGAATGGCGCAGCGCAACATGTAGCACTCGACTACGGCTCGCGTCTCGAACATCTGCATGATTTCTTCGGGCGATAGGGCGGAAACGACTGCGCCGCGGTTTGCCACGATGTTGATCAGCCCCTCGGCCGCGAGATGGCTGAGCGCTTCGCGTACGGGAATTCGGCTAATCTGAAATTCGGCTGCAATCGCGTCTTGTCGCAATTGCTCGCCTTCGCGCAACTCCCCGCTCAAAATTTGTTCTCGGAGCCGTTCTAAAACGGCGGAAGCTAACGACTGGCGGGGAATCGGTGTAGCTTTTCGTGTAGCGGCAGGCTTCGGGCTCTCGCTTAAGCGACTCTTCGTTTCTCTCATAACCTTCAGGCAGACGCCTCAGACACGCCTTTACGCGTTCGATGATGCGGGCGATCGACTCGTAACCAGTCCAAGCCTATAGAAACAGCCCCCGATTTACAACGGCTGACGAGTGAGTTCGCCGTCGATCATGCGCCAAATTCCGCGCGGGTTGGCGTTCTTCAATGCGTCCGGGAGCGCGGCATCTGGAAAATCCTGGTAACAAACAGGCCGCGCAAAACGCAAAATCGCCATCGTCCCGACGGAGGTTGTCCGGCTGTCGCTGCTTGCCGGGTAGGGGCCGCCGTGAACCATCGCATGATTGACTTCGACGCCGGTGGGATAGCCGTTGAAGACGATCCGTCCGACTTTGTTCTTCAGAATCTCAACAAGGTCCGCAAAGTCTTCGAGATCCTTCTCGGTGCCTTGAATCGTGGCAGTCAAATGTCCGCCGAGATTCCGCGCTGCGTCGATGATCTGTTCTCGATCGGCACACTGAATGAGTAAGGTAGAAGGCCCGAAGAGTTCGGAAGACAAGTCCGGATTTGCGGCGAACGTCTTCGCGTCGGTCTGAAACACGACCGCGCCGGCGAGAAAGGCCGGATCGCTGCCCGGTTGCTCGCCCTCTGCAAGAACGGCAACTCCGCCGCCGTGCTTCTTCCGTTTTTCGATTTCGCGCCGATACGCTGATGAAATTCCACCGGTGAGCAATGTGAACTTTTGCGATTGTCCCGACTTGCTCTGAAGCTCGGCGGCAAACTCATTCGCTTCTTTTGATTGCGGCACAAAAACTAGTCCGGGTTTCGTACAAAATTGTCCGCTCCCTAGAGTGATCGAACCGTGCAGCTGTCCGGCAATTTCCTTGCCGCGAGATGCGAGCGCTCCGGGCAACAGGAATACTGGATTCGTGCTGCCCATCTCGGCATAGAAGGGAATCGGTTCTGGGCGCGCCGCCGCGAGATTCATCAACGCGCGACCGCCCGCGATGGAACCCGTGAATCCGCCAGCCTTGACGAGAGGATGCTGCACGAGTTGTGCTCCGACAGCGTTGCCCGAATCGAACAGCAGCGAGAATACACCCTCCGGCAGATTTTCTTCGCGAATGCTCTCGATAATCGCGCGTGCGACAAGCTCGCTCGTGCCTGGATGCGCCGCATGCGCTTTGAAAATTACGGGATTTCCAGCCGCGAGTGCCGACGCCGTGTCACCACCGGCGACAGAGAACGCCAACGGAAAATTGCTGGCGCCAAACACTACGACTGGACCGATGGGATGGAGCATGGAACGGACGTCGGGCTTCGCGAGCGGTTTCCGATTCGGATCGGCGCGATCGATCCGCGCACCCGCCCACGAATCTTCTTCGACCACGCTTGCGAAGAGGCGTAGCTGACCGCAGGTGCGACCGGTTTCGGAAGTGAGGCGCGGTTTCGGTAGAGCGGTTTCGAGATGGGCGCGTTCGACGAGTGCCTCCGTGATGGCCTCGATGCGTGTGGCGATCCGACGCAAAAACGCTGCGCGCGCGGTGTTCGAAATGCGGCTGTAAGCTGGAAATGCCGCGGCCGCGAGTTTTACTGCCTCATCGGTTTCCTTGGACGTCGCCGAGTAAAATATCGGGTCTATCGTTTGTCCCGTCGCGGGATTCCACGCAGAAAATGAATCGCCGTTACCCGAGGCTTCGCGAAATCCGATCGGTGATTTGCCTGAAAAAGTCATGAGTCCCCGCTTATCGCGCAGTCTGATGGAGTTTAAGTTCGGTGCTGGCGCGCTTCGGCCGGTTTGAGATCGCTTCGCGAACCAGATCCTTCGTCGCCTGCAATTCTGTTCCCGTCAATCTCAGCTTCGGCGCGCGCACATCGGCATTGCCAATACCAACTTCTTCTTGCACGTGTTTAATGAGCTGTACGAATTTCGGGACAGTGTCGAGTCGCAGCAACGGCAGAAACCAGCGATAAAGCTCAAACGCTTCCGCTGACTTCCCGGCGACGCCGTAGTCGAAAAGATCGACCGATTCTCTTGGCAGAGCGTTCGCGAGGCCCGCCACCCATCCCGTGGCACCGACGCTGATTGCTTCAAGAATCGCGTCATCAACTCCAACGAAAACTGCCAGGCGGTCGCCGACGAGCGCGCGAATGGCCGAGACGCGGCGAACATCCGCGCTGGATTCCTTCACCGAGTGAAAGTTCGAGAATTCTCCGGCTAATTCTTGAATCTGCTCCGGCAGAAAATCGGTGCCATAGGCGATCGGGTTGTTGTAAAGCATGCACGACAGCGGCGTCGATTGAAATACTGCAGCGACGTGAGCCTTCATCTCGCGCCAGTCGCCCTTATATACGTACGGCGGAAGCACCATCAAGCCTTCGCAACCGGCGTCCCGCGCCGCTTTCGCGAGACTCACCGACTCCGCAGTGGTTAGCGACGAAATCGCCGCAACTACCGGCGCTTTTCCATGGAGCGCCTTCGCGACGTTGCTCAAGAGCGAGACTTTCTCGTCGAAATTCAGCGTTGCGCCTTCTCCCAGCGAACCAAGCGCGACAACGCCGGTGCATCCATTTTCCACGAGCCACTGCACGTGCGCCGTCATGAATCCGTGATCGATTTGCGTGCCCGATTTGAAGCACGTCGTGATTGCAGGCATTACGCCATTCCACTTCATTGTGATCCTCCGTGAACTTGTGAAGACAATGCAGCCAAACTCGCGCATCGCGCTGGAAATACGGGTGGCCGTGATGATGCTACGTTCCAGCCGAACAAGAAGCGTGCGGCGGCGCCGCAAATGCGCCCTTGGCAAGGTCCCATGCCACAGCGTGTGTGCAACTTCGCAGCTTTCCACGATGTGTGTTTGCGAACGCGGCCGAGAGTGACATCCTCGCAGCGACAGATGAGCGTTTCATCCGCAGCCAGATTCTTGAGTTCGGGTCGCAGCCGAAATGCTTTTTCCATCGCCGACGAAAGCTTGCGATAGCGCGCGCTCTCGGCGAAAAGAGGCGCGAAGCTTCGTCTTTTTTGTTCGGTCGCCGCGTAGCCTGCAATGCGCCCTTCGAGGATGCTCAGTTCCATGCCGCCGATTCCCGTAGGCTCGCCTGCGCAGTAGACATTTCTCACCGAACTCTGTTGATAGTCGTCGGTAGCCACAAACCCGTCATTCAGTCGGCATCCGAGAAGCTGCGCCAGCTCCGTGTTAGGCACGAGATGAAAGCCACAAGCGAGATAGTCGCAAGGAATTTCCCGCAGGCGACCATTGTCAGAGATTCGAACAGACTCGAGCCGCTTCCCGCCGATTGCTGCAACCGGCCAAGCATTTGTGAAATATTTCGCCTTCCGACTGGCAAGACGCAGCTTGAACGCTTCGGAGATCTTCGCCGGGAAACGCAGCATCGTACCAGCGAAATTGGCCAGCGCTGACATCGACGTTTGTTCGCAGATGCAAACCACTTCAGCGCTATGCGCGCACAAATACGCCGCCACGGCCAGCAAGAGCGGCCCGGTCCCGACGACGACGACGCGCTTCTTTGTGACATCGAGGCCGGATTTTACAAAGGCCTGCAATCCGCCGGCGCCCACGACGTTCGGCAACGTCCAGCCCGGAAACGGAAGGAAGAGTTCGCGTGCGCCCGTTGCCAGTATGAGTTTTTTGAACTGAAGGCGAGAAGTCGAATCATCGGTTTCGATTTGCAGCCCGCCGCTCTCCGCGTGAATGACTCGAGCGCCGCGCATTACTCGGACGCGCGATTTCGCCAATCGTTCGAACCAGAACCCTGCATCACCAGGATTCTGATTTTCAATACCTTGCCTCCAAATTTGTCCGCCGGGTTTCGGGTTGTCATCAATTAAAACCACGTCACGCCCCGACTCAGCCGCAGTAACAGCGCCCGCAATCCCCGCGGGGCCGCCACCGACAACAGCAACATGGGCACTCGTTGCGGAAGCATTACTCATCGCAACGAATCTCCATTCCCTCGCTGCAAGTTATCTGGCAACCGCGCTGGTGCGGCTTTCCATCGATGGTGACGCGGCATTCGAAACACGTGCCCATGCCGCACAGAGGCGCACGCTTCTCGCCCGTAACGGAGACTCGGCACGTACTCTGCGCGTTCAGCACCGCAACAGCGACGCTTGCTCCAATCGCTACTCGAACTGGCTGCTCATTTACACGAACGGTAATCACATCGGTTGTCGCCGCATCGCTACGCATGGATTTCCGCCAGGATGTGTCGCGATGGAAGGTAGGGTGCCAAGGGAATCGCGGGCTCAGACCCGTCGATGTGCGATCGGATGAGTTTCGCCGTTGCGAGCGAAGTCGTAATCCCGAGTCCTTCGTGTCCGGTCGCCAGCAGAACGCTTGGGTCTTTCTCCCAAGGTCCAATCAGGGGCAAGCTGTCGCGTGTTGCAGGTCGGAAACCCGTCCACACACGAACGGCTGACATCGAATCGAGCTTCGGCACAAATTCGAACGCACGACGCAGCATGCGCGAAACCATCTCGGTATCGACGCGCTCGTCCACTGCGCCATACTGCCGCGACGAGCCGATGAGAATTTGCCCCGTTTTGCGTGGCTGCAAATTGAACGCGACCGAGTCCGACGTGACCGAGTGTGCCGATTTCAGATAGCCGAGCTCGACAAGTTGGTGCCGGATCACGCCTGGATACCGATCGGTAATGACAAGATGGCCCTTGCGCGGCTTCACCTGAATGCCTTCGGTCAACTCCGGGGCGCTGCAACCAGCGGCATTGATGAGCTTCCCCGCGGATATGACGGTTCCATCGTCAAGCGAAGCCTGCGATCCGCCGAACCTGCGAACAGTTCGATCAAGAATCACAGTCGCGCCGAGCGCGGCCGCCTGCTCCAGAAAATTTGCAGTGGCCGCCGGCGGATAGACGACAGCGTCGCCTTCCACCAAGAGTCCACCAGCCATCGGCGTCTTCAGGTTCGGCTCAGCATCGTGAACAGCGGCGGAATCTAAAATCTCAGCGGCAACCCCTCGCTCGCCGTAGTACGAATGCTTACGCCGAGCCTCAGCCAGTTCTTCGTCATCGCACGCCAGCCAAATCGTCCCGCATTTATCGAATTCAACCGTCGACGGCAACGCATCACGCAACTCGTGCCACAGCACTTGCGAATAGCGCGTCAGTGCAAACTGCGCTTCGGAATCGTCCATGGCGACGATGTGCCCCATGGACGCCCCTGTCGCACCCGAGGCAGGAAAGCTGCGATCGACAATCGCGACGCGCATCTTCGCCTTCGCGAGTTCGAACGCGCATGCCGCGCCGACAATCCCCGCGCCTGCGATCAACACGTCATACGACGATTTCATGCTTGAATGCCGTAACGGAACGGATCGCGCGGGTCGAAAATGAAGTCACCTTCGAAGGTGATGAATGCCGAGCCCTTCACGACGGGGATGACTTCGCCACCTTCGATGCGAATCTGTCCTTCGAAGACGCTGCCAACGATGCTTTCTTGCCGCCACACACCGCCGGGTTGGAGCTTGCCGTCGGCATAAAGGCAAGCGAGTTTGGCGCTGGTGCCGGTGCCGCACGGCGATCGGTCGTACGCCTTGCCGGGACAGAGCACAAAATTCTTGCTGTCGATTCCCGGAATCGTCGACGGACTAAAGAGTTCGATGTGGTCGATCTCCGCGCCGTCGCTGCCTCGAACCCCATTCTTCTCGAGCGCCTGCCGAATAGCCCAGGTGAACTGCGTCAGTTCGTCGATGTTCTTGGGCTTCAGATCGAAGGGGTGTTCGTTCACCAGGAAAAACCAATTGCCGCCCCATGCAATATCGCCCCGCACGGTTCCGTAACCAGGTACATGGATGCCGACTCGCTCCGCCGTCCGCCGGCTGGGAACATTCGCGACGGTAACCTCGCCGGTTTCATGAAGCGTGGCGGTCACCGTCCCCACGGGCGTATCGATTTTGTGCTCCCCGAGGGTGATTCGTCCAAGGTGCGAGAGCGTGACGATCAGACCGATCGTGCCGTGAACGCACATCCCCAAATACCCGACATTATTAAAGTAGATGACGCCAGCCGTGCTGCCTGGATTCGCAGGCTCTGTAACCATCGCGCCTACAACCACTTCCGAGCCGCGAGGTTCGTTCACGAGGGCGTGGCGCAAATGATCGTGGTGGCGCCGGAATTCGTCCAGACGCCCAGCCATGGCGGATTGGGGAAGGGCAGGCCCTCCGGACACGATGACACGGGTCGGCTCGCCACCGGTGTGGGAGTCCACGACACGGATGCGATCAACGAGGCGATGCCCGTTCGACGGAACCATTGCCGTCGCGGACCGTTCGCTAAGTTGGTCGGTTATGCGTTTCATCTTGTTGGAAGCAGGCGACTAAGCTTGTTTCGACCTATCGTTCAATGAGCATCGCGCAAATCCCACACATCGAGTTCAGGTGTGGCGGAAGAGCTTGACGTCATTCATTGCATACAATATACATGTTCCCGCCCCCGGGCAACTACATTTCCGATCCGCTTTACAACGACACTTGCCCGCGGCTGACTGCCTATCAGAGAGGCTCTCCGTATGATTCTACGCCGATCTTTGCACTTCATCTTGTTGGCGCCCCTATTTTTCGGAATTCCAGCCGAGACCTGCCGCGCCCAGGGCACGGTTCAGGACTATCAACGCGCAGAACAATTCCTCGGCGGGAATCTGCGCCATCACGCTTACATCGCCGACGTGACTCCACACTGGATCGCCAAGTCGAATCGATTCTGGTATTCCAAGACGAGCCAAAAGGGAACTGAATTTCTTCTCGTCGATCCTGCGCAGAGTGAAACAAAGCCGGCCTTCGATCACCCTCGATTGGCGACGGCACTTGCAACTTCAACAAAACGCGAAGTCAAACCGACACATCTCCCGTTCGACTCCTTTGAGTTTTCCGACGATGGCAAGTCGATTCACTTCCGCCTCGATGAAACCGAATGGCACTGCACACTCGATTCATATGAATGCAAAGCCGACTCTGCCGATGGTGCGGCAGGCAAATACGAAGAGGCCTCGCCCGATAAAAATTGGATCGCCTTCGTCAAAGATTTCAATCTCTTTGTACGCTACGTTCCGACCGGCGAGATCGTTCAGTTGACGCGCGACGGCGAAGCGGGGTGGGACTACGCCACCGAGATCCCTTCGTTAGGCCCAATGGTCCAGCAGGGCACACAGGATCTGAAACAACATGCCGAAGTGTTCTGGTCGCCCGATTCATCCAAGCTGCTAACCTATCGCATGGATACGCGCTCTGCGGGGCGTTTCACGAATTTGCAGTTTGTTCCCCCCGGACAGCTTCGGCCGAGAGCGTTCACCGTTGTTTATCCGTTGCCCGGAGAAGTCCTGCCCAAGGCGCAGCCAATCCTCTTCGACTTGCAAAAGCAGAAGCGCACCGACATTAAGGTCGATGCGATCGAGATGCAGTTTCAGGGTGGCCCCGACTTCGATTGGTTTCCGGACAGCAAAAGCTTCTACTATCGAGCGGAAGATCGCGGCGAGAAAAGCATCGAAATCCGCGTCGTCGATGCCGAGACTGGAGAGGCCCACTCGCTAATTCGAGAAACGGCCAAAGACTACGTCGATCCCGGCGAAACCTTCCTCAGATTTCTCCACGAGTCGCATGAGTTCATCTGGTCGTCAGAACGCGACGGCTGGAATCACCTCTATCTCTATGACCTGAAGACCGGCGCGCTGAAGAATCAGATCACGCAAGGCCCGTGGGTCGTGCGCGAAATTGTCGATGTCGACGAAAAGGCGCGAAAAGTTTATTTCCTCGCGGGTGGCCGCGAGAAGTCCGAAGACCCCTATCTGACACATCTGTATTCGATTGGGCTCGACGGAAAAAATCTCACTTTGTTGACGCCGGAAAATGCGGATCACGTCGTCGGCATTTCGCCGGACCACACACATTTCGTAGACAACGCATCGCGCGCCGACCTACCTACGCAATCAACTCTTAGAAATCTCAAAGACGGCTCGCAGGTCCGGGTGCTCGAGCAAAGCGACGTCGCCGAACTCCAAAAGAACGGCTGGAAATATGCGGAACCGTTCCACGGCAAGGCAGCCGATGGAACTACCGATCTTTACGGCCTGATTTGGCGTCCATCCAATTTCGATCCATCGAAGAAGTATCCGATCATCGAAATGGTCTATACGGGACCTCAGGGCTTCTTCGTTCCGAAAACATTCAGCGGAGCATTGCGCGTCCAACAGCAAACAATCGCCGAACTCGGCTTCATCACGGTGATGGTCGACGGACGCGGCACGACCGGCCGCTCGCGCGCCTTCCACGAGTATTCGTATCGCAATCTTGGCGGATCGTTCGAAGATCACGTCGCGATGATCAAGCAGATGGCGGCGCAATATCCGTACATGGACATCGACCGCGTCGGCATCTACGGCACTTCAGCCGGCGGCTACGGATCGGCCCACGCGATGCTGGCTTTTCCCGATTTCTACAAGGTGGGTGTTTCGATCTCCGGAGATCACGACGCGAGGCTCGACAAAGCCTGGTGGAATGAACTCTATCAAGGTTACCCGCTCGGCCCCGACTACTCCGAGCAATCCAACGTGACGATGGCGGATCGCCTCAAGGGCCACCTTCTCCTCGTGCACGGCGACATTGACGACAACGTTCACGTCGTTGAGACGATGCGCTTCGCCGATGCATTGATGAAGGCCAACAAGAACTTCGACATGCTGATCGTTCCCAACATGTACCACGGTGAAGGCGGCAACTTGTACCTCGTACGCCGCCGCTGGGACTACTTCGTCCAGAATTTGTTAGGTGTTACGCCGCCAGTTGGCTACGAGATTCACGAAGACCGCGAAAACCTGCCGCGCCGCCAGCGCTGACGGCAATCCTCAATCCGCTCACCGATTCGTCAAATCGGAGTAGGGAAGCCAGCGCGCGCTAAACCTTCACCTCAACGCGCGCCCCGCGAAATTCGACGCTCTTCTTCTTGTCTCCGACGCGCACCTCAAAATTCCTGACGGGAGCGCCGCTCAACATTTTTGATCCGTGCTCCAAACTCATCGTCAGCATACTCGCCGAATTTTTCCACTCGAGCCGCACACCCATCCATTCGCCCTTCCGATGCCGAAACGAAGCTCCGTCATCCTCATACAACAGAAACGAGCCATCGCTTCCCGGATAAACCGTCAGCGTCGTCGGTTGATCGACGCGCTCCGTCACGAACTGTTTCACCGGCCCCATCGGCAAAATAGCCCCTTCTCGAACGTAAAGCGGCATCGTCTCCAGATCGACCGCTCGTTCGATTTCGCGTCCGCCCTCGAGGCGCTCATTCGTCCAGAAATCAAACCAGCCACCCTTCGGTAAATAGATGCGTCTCGATGTGGCGCCCTTCTCGACGACCGGCGCCACCAAGACATCTCGTCCCCACAAATACATATCGTCGCGCGCGACCGCCGTAGCATCTTCCGGATAGTGAATCCAGAGTGCCCGCATCACCGGCAATCCGCTCAAAGCGCTCTCACGCACCGCCGAATACAAATACGGCAGCATCCTGTACCGCAACTCTAGATATTTCCGGCAAATTGGCTCGACGGTTGTGTTGTGCAATTCACTCGGGTCCGGCGTCGCCGCGCCATCATAGTTGCGAACTTCGACCGGACTCGCATCGCCAAGATTCCAGCCCCACGGAAGCCTCAATTTCCATGTCCGCCCGTGGCTCCGAAACAACGGACAAAACGCTCCAAACTGAAACCATCGCAAATACAATTCGGCCGTGAATTCTTTCGTCGGCACAAATCCGCCGATGTCCGTGCCCCAAAGCGGAATTCCCGTCAGCCCTGTATTCACCGCAATCGGAATGTGCGTCTTCAGCGTTTCCCAGGTCGAATACACATCGCCCGACCACAAAAACGACGCGTACCTCTGCATGCCTGCATACCCATTGCGATGCAACGCGTACGGTCGCTCGTTTGGCCGGTCAATCTGCGGGCCTTCCCAATACATTCGATTGCGCGTCAGCCGCGACTCGATATCGAGCGGATCGCCTTCGTCCGGCCACCAACCGTCCACGCCCAACGCGAAATCTTTTCGGTGCGCGTCCCAGTGGCAGCTTGCTTGAGTTTCGTCGTAACGTGCCACATCACACGCGTCATGCGCCGACCCTTCCAGCTTGTCCGACAAAATAACCACATGTACGACCGCGCGAAAATTTTGCGCATGCAATTTATCCAGCGCGCGCTTCGGATCCGGGAACACGCGATCGTTCCACACAAACGATCCGTTTTCCGTATTCCATCCCGACGGGCAAAATCCCGTCCCGAGATAAATCAGTGCATCGCACGGCAATTTCTTTTCACGGAAAGTCTTCGCCTCGCCGAGAACTTCTTCTTCGCTCGCCAGCGTCCGATGCGACTGCTGATACCCGAGACTCCACAGCGGCGGCATTTCCGGATGTCCCGTCAGCCGCGCATATTCCGCCAGGATCGTCGCTGGCTCCTTCGAAGCGACCACAAATATGTCGAGTGGCAACAACGCGTCGGGCTTCTTCGCTTGAAACTTCGCTTTCTCCGACGACAAATCGAACGTGCCAAACGGTTGATTGAAATAGATCGCCCATCCGCTGGTTCCCACGAGCCATGGAATCGGCACGCGCCCGCCGTGCGTCGCCAGCCGATAGCCACCCTGTCCGCTCACCATCTTGTCGATCGACCCGCGTCGATCGAACTGTTGTCCACCTTCGCCCAATCCCAGCAGCGGCGCCGTTCCCGCATCGAATGAAACCGTTCCGCCGCTCTGATCGATCGCAAGCGACTGCACAACTGCACCCGCCGTGTTGGCTACGTTGACGGTCAGCGGATTAACCTCAAGGCTCACGCTCAACTCCCCGCACTTCACCTTCTCAGCGCGAAGTGAAGACGAGTGCCACGTCGCGGCCGGCGCCGCCCCAAATCTTTCCACGAGGGATCCGTTGGTCGGAACATCGACCGGACGCCCATCTACAATCGGCAGAACGCTGATGCGGCACGTATGCGCGCTAATGCTTCGAACTTGGATCGTGAAATCGACCGGCGCGGGCCTAGGAAATGGGTGAGAGGCAAACGCAGCACCATGCGCAGCCTCCGCAGCACCCGGCGCCATCATCGCCGCCGACGCCACAGCCAATTGCTTTAGAATCTCCCGACGCTTCCACAATCCGTCTTTGCCCACGCTTGCTCCCGCCTCGCCGGATCTTACTGTGCAGCTGGAACCCCCGGAATCGGTCCGTAGAACTTCCAACTTGTCTGAAAATCCTTCCCAACTTTCTGCTTCGTCAAAATCACACGCAAAATTTCGATCGGCATCTGTCCTTCATGCAAGACGGCGTCGTGAAACTCTCGATCGCTCATCTTTTTCGACTCGACCAGTTCTTTATGCAGCGCCCGAAACTGTAGTGCTCCTAGCATGTATGCCGATTGATACAACGCCGGAACCGAACCATTGAACGAGCGCCGGACCTCCGCCGAAGCATTGTCGCGCTCGTGCCCGACGGCACTCACCAGAAAATCCACGCACTGCTGCGGCGTCCAATTTCCCAAATGAAAGTTCATCGTGAAAATAATTCGCGCACACCGATGCATTCGCCAAAACAGCATCCCCGCGCGTTCTTCCGGAGTCCGCGGAAATCCCATATTCCACAACAGCATCTCCCAATAAAATGCGTTGCCCTCGCTCCAGAACGGCGTGTCGAAGACTTCGCGATACGTCCGGTACCTCTCGTTCATGAACTGCTGCAAATAATGTCCAGGAATCAGTTCGTGAAATACGGTCGACCGCGAAAACGGAATATTGTTTCCACGCATGCTCATCATGCGCTGTTCGAATGTCATCGTGTCGGTCGGATACGAAATGCTGATCACGTCGCCGCCCGTGAAAAACGGATTCACCAGCTGCCGCTCCGGCGTCATCATTTCCCATCGCCACGTTTCCTTCGCAACGTCGGGAACTGTCACGAGGTTGTGCGCCGTGACGTACTCGATTCCTTCCAGCGCCAGCTTCCGAATCTCTTCCGGTTGTTCGCCCGGCGGCGGATGCATCTCTTTCACATGTTCTAGCGCCGCGTGCCAATCGTCGCCGAACCCCATCTCTCGTGACGCTTTCAACATCTCTCGCGTGCACCACGCCAATTCATTATTCGCCAGCGCGATCAATTCCTGAGGAGAGTAGGGAATCATCGCCGCCGCCAACTCTGCGTGGAGTTCCGCCTCCCCGACAGGCTGGCCGATGATCGTCGTCTTATCGTCGGCCTTGATCCCGACCAATTTTTCTTTGAGGAAAACTT
Source organism: uncultured Acidobacteriota bacterium (assembly GCA_963850795.1). GTDB lineage: Bacteria > Acidobacteriota > Terriglobia > Acidiferrales > UBA7541 > Acidiferrum. The sequence goes on from CAWKNS010000010.1 coordinate 59,700, forward strand.
CATATGAATCGAGTGCCTGATCCGCTTCCTTATATGGTTCAGCGACCCACCACGTGAACAACGGATCGTAGCTGTTGTACGACTGAAACCACCGCTTCAGCAGCTCGCGCAATCGAGGCATCGCAGAAACGGCCCTGCTCGCTTCGAATCTCGACACGCGAATCGGCTTCACTTCACCAGAACTGTCCTTCGACTCTTCCGCCGCTGCCGAAGTTACGGCGCTTTTCCCGCCGGCGGTTTCGGCAAGTCCCGCTTCCGCCGCCGCCCGCGTCTTCGCGATCGTCTTCACCATCTCCGCAAGGCTGCGCGCTGCATTTTCGCCCTTCGGCGTCTCCATCCGGCGCCGCTCCTCGTCTAAATCGACAATCGTTCGAGCAAACGGAATCAGCGCGGCAATCTCAGCCTGTTCTTTTTCTCGCGTCGTCAAGTCACGCAGTCGTTCTCGCAAATGACTCTGAAACAGAACGTAGTCGGCGCGACTTTCAGGATCGAGCTTCTCAAAATCGACTTTCTCCAATTTGCCTTGCCATTCGCCGTAAAGCTCTCGAAGTCTCGCTCGCCTCACCTCCGAAAATGGATCGTCATACATCTGCGCCAGACTCGTTCGGTCCGCCTCATACTTCGTGATCAACGGCTTCAGCGCCGAACTCGAATCGTCCAGGTCGCCCGCTGGGCGTGCCGCCACCATCGGTGTCCACAACGCAAGGGCAACGACGATCGCTAGAACCCTGCGAAGTAGGCGCTGGTTTTCATAGGACCCGCCGGTGGCCGCGCTCATGATCGGGAATGCCTTCGGTTGCATTTCTTCGAAAGGGTCGAAAACGTCGGGGAAGGAAATCGTAACGAGGACAATGAACCAGCTCTCTCTTCGCCGTTAAACACAGCAGCGCTCTGAGGATCGAATGAAGCGCCCGCATAATACTATATTGTATGAAATATACAATCCGCGTCTGCCTCACTGAATTTTCAATGGTCGGCGTAACTCGCCTCGGAGCTTCAAAACCATCAAGGCTGAAACCGGGCAGTGTATGATGGCGCCACATTTGGCGACTGACGGGGGAACGATATGCAACGGAAAGCGTTGAGAATATTGGCTTGCGTACTGAGTGCCGCTGGGATCGTCGCAGCTGCACCGCCGCGCAACTGGAAGTCCGCTGTCCTGACGTCGATGGAACAGCAAAAAGTGAACGAAGGTTCGACAACAACAACCAACAAAGACGGCCAAATTAAAGACAAAGGCAACAAAACGGATTACTCGTCCAACTCAACGACCACCAGCACCGACAACATCGAGACCTATCAGATGTATACGATCGAGAGCGACAAGGTCATCTACGTCGCCAGCGAACATCTTCTCTTCCCATGGTCCAAGCCGGCGAATGTGAACGTAGGCGAAAACATCAAGTACGTCGTGGACAAGGGGAAAATCATAATTCTTGATGACGATGGCAAAGAGCACAAAGCCACAATCGTCAAGACTTCGATGAAGCCGGCTGCGTCACACCCGTAACACCCGACCAAACCAGGGAACGGCAGTTCCACTTGAAGAGTATGCTGGCGAGGATTTCGTTCTGCGTTGGCGAGCAGCGCCAACGCTGTGATTCCACTTCAATTGTTGTCAATCGGCTTATTGTTGTTTCACACTGCAACAAGCCGTCGTAATTAAATGGTTTTGGTAGGGGCGGTGGGGATCGAACCCACGACCTTCGGCTTAAAAGGCCGCTGCTCTACCACTGAGCTACGCCCCTATGGCGTGAATCCCCAATTGTAGCATGGAGGTTGCGCCAGCCAACCCAACCTAGCTCGTACAAGCAAGCTTTTGCTTCCACTGTAAAAAACGCAAAACTCCTCGCCGGCGACGGAGCGCCAATCCCAACGAAAACGGATTGACGTGAGCGGCATTCTGCGGGAACTTTCATTCCGTGAATTCATGCTCATCTGACAGGCCGAAATGACGGAATCGGTTCGCTACGCGAAAGAGCGCGATGTCGCGATAGTCACGATCGACAATCCACCGGTGAACGCGCTCGGGCCGGGCGTTACCGATGGAATCGCAGCGGCGTTGTCACAAGCCGAGGCTGATTCCGATGTGCGCGCCATTGTAGTGATCGGCGCCGGTAAAACTTTCGTCGCGGGCGCGGACATCCATCAATTTGCGAAGATGCGCGCGAGCCGCGAATGCGGTCCGGGTCACACGGCGTTCCTATTGCGTGTCGAGGATTGCGCGAAGCCTATCGTGATGGCCATTCACGGGACTGCGTTTGGCGGCGGTCTCGAACTCGCGATGGCAGGGCACTATCGCGTAGCGACGCCCGACGCACACGTCGGCCAGCCCGAAGTGAAGCTCGGCATCATTCCCGGGGCAGGCGGAACCCAACGACTCCCGCGCCTCGCTGGCGTCGCGAAGGCAGCGGAGATGTGCTCGCTCGGCGAACCGGTGAAGGCACAAGACGCGCTCGATGCCGGCATCATCGATAAACTGGTCGCAGGCACTTCGGACGCCGCGCAACTACAATCCGCTGCCGTCGCGTTTGCGCGCGAAATCGCAGCGAAGCCGGTGCGCAAGACGCGCGATCGCAAAGACAAATTGCGTGCAGAGGCGGAGGCGGTCCATGCACAGATTTTTGCCACCGCCCGCGATGCAGCGCGAAAGAAGTACCGCGGCCGTCGCGCACCGCTCGCGGCAATCGACGCGGTGGAGGCGGCGACGCAACTCCCGTTCGAACAAGGATGTGCGCGCGAACGCGAGCTATTCATCGACTGCTTGTTTTCCGATGAATCAAGCGCCTTGATCCATGCATTTTTCGGCGAGCGCGAAGTGGCCAAAATCCCCGACCTTCCGAAAGAGACGCCCACGCGCCCGATTCGCTCCGCGGCCGTCGTCGGCGCGGGCACGATGGGCGGTGGAATCGCCATGGTTTTTGCCAACGCAGGCATCCCAGTGTCGCTGAAAGAATCCGATCAAGCCGCGCTGGACCGAGGTTTCGCGACCATCCGCTCAAACTACGCGAACTCTGTAAAGCGCGGCCGATTCACGCAACAGTACGCCGACGAGCGTCTGACGTCGATCACACCGACGTTGAGTTACGACAAATTCCGTGATGCCGATATCGTGATCGAAGCTGCATTCGAATCGATGGCGCTTAAGAAAGAGATTTTTGCCGAATTGGGCCGCGTCTGCAAAATAGACGCGATTCTCGCGAGCAATACCTCGACTCTGAGCATCGACGAGATCGCGTCGGCGACAACGCGACCAGCCGACGTGATCGGAACACACTTCTTCAGCCCCGCGAACGTGATGCGGCTTCTCGAAATGGTCCGTGGCGCCGCAACCTCAAAAGAGACAATCGCGACTTGCATGCAGCTTTCAAAGCGGCTCGGCAAAGTCGGCGTGCTCGTCGGAAATTGCCGAGGCTTCGTCGGCAACCGCATGTTCCATCCCTACCGCCGCGAAGCTCAGTTCTTAGTCGAAGAAGGCGCACACATCGAAGCGGTCGATCGCGCGCTCTATGATTTTGGAATGGCCATGGGGCCGCTCTCGGTCGCAGACTTGGCCGGACTCGACATCGGTTGGCGCATCCGCAAAGAGCATCGCCATCTCGAAAAGCCTGGCGTGCGCCAGCCCGTCGCTGAAGACAAATTGTGCGAGATGGGCCGCTACGGGCAGAAAACGCGCGCAGGCTGGTATCGCTACGACGAACAGCGGCGCCAGGAGGCTGATTCCGAAGTTGCCGATCTGGTGCGCACCTGGAGCCGGGAAAAGGGAATCGAGCAGCGCGAAATCCCCTCGCACGAAATCGTAGATCGCTGCATTTACGCGCTCGTCAATGAGGGCGCGAGAATCCTGGAAGAGGGTTACGCGCTTCGAGCGGTAGACATCGACATCGTCTATCTCAACGGCTACGGATTTCCAGCGCATCGAGGCGGCCCGATGTGGTACGCAGATACCGTGGGTTTGAAAAAAGTCTACGATCGCGTTTGCGAGTTCGAAGCAGTTCACGGCGAGAACTGGCGCCCAGCACCGTTGTTGAAGCGTTTAGCAGAGCAAGGCAAAGGCTTCGCTGATTTTCAAAGACCGTAAAAGATAGTTGATCGCTGGAGGCTGATTGCGAGTGCGACTCCCACTGCGTCCGTTAATTTTGTCGATTGCAGTTCTAGCGGCAGCGACATCAGTCCAATCTCAGCTCCCGTCCGATCTGAAGGCGCAGCTTTGGCCGGCGAAGTGGATTACGTCCGACGACGCCCCAGCGCGTGACGAAGCGGTTCTATATTTCCGCAAACGAGTCGAACTCTCAAATCCTCCGCACCGTTTCGTGGTGAACGTCAGCGCCGACAATCGGTTCGTCCTTTACGTCAATGGCCAGCGAGCCGGCAGCGGTCCCGCGCGCAGCGATCTCGCGCATTGGCACTACGAGACTTTCGACATCGGCCCGCTCCTCAAGTCCGGCGAAAACGTCTTTGCTGCGGTTGTCTGGAATTTTGGCGCACGGTCCGCGCTCGCTCAGATTTCCGATCGCACCGCTTTCCTACTCGGTGGCGCAAGCGAAGCCGAGAACGCCGTCAACACCGGAACCGACTGGGACGTCGCTATAGAAAAAGCCATTCGAACTCTGCCCAAGCCGCAAGAATTGGGTGGCTACTACTACGCCGCCGAACCATGCCTTCGCATCGACGGCGCAAAATACGCATGGGGATGGAATGTAGATGCGTCCCGGGCTGGCCTCGAGTGGAAAAAGGCGGTCGCAATCGGCGCAGGCGCCCGCCGCGGTGCCTCCCTCCAGGAAAACAATTGGCAGCTCACTGTTGACCCGCTTCCACAAATGGCGATGGAGCAGCAGCCAATGGGCACCGTCGTGCGGAACTCCGGCGTGAAATCCGCAGGAGAAGCACTAAACACCGAATTTACGATCGCCGCACACTCGCACGCGACGCTACTGCTCGACCGCGGTTCTCTCACGACGGCATATCCTGAATTCACCGCGAACGGCGGCAACGGCGCGACCGTGCAACTCAAATATGCGGAAGCTCTCCTCAACGCAAAGAACGAAAAAGGGAATCGTAACGAAATCGAAGGCAAGCATATCGTCGGCGTCTACGACGAATTCATTCTCGACGGCAAAACCAATCGCGTCTACGAGCCGCTGGTCTGGCGCACATGGCGCTATCTTCAGATCGATGTCGCCACGGGCGACGAACCGCTGCAACTCAGCCATCTGCAAAGTTGGTTCACCGCATTTCCGTTCGAAGAGAAAGCCAAATTCGCGTCCGACGAGCCTGATCTGGAAAAAATTTGGCAAATCGGCTGGCGCACGGCGCGGCTCGACGCGCATGACACCTACATGGACACGCCTTACTGGGAGCAGATGCAATACATCGGCGACACGCGCATCCAAGCGCTCATCTCTTACTCCGTCGCTGGCGATGATCGCCTCGCGCGCCAAGCGATCTCTGCCTTCAACAATTCCCGTGTTCCCGATGGGATCACCTTGAGCCGTTACCCGACTTCGATGTTCCAGGCGATCCCGACCTTCTCTCTGCTCTGGGTCGGCATGGTTCACGACTTCTGGATGTACCGCAACGATCCAGCTTTCGTTCGCGAACAACTCGTCGGCACGCGTACCGCGCTCGATTGGTTTTTGCGCCATCAACGGTCCGATGGGCTCCTCGACGCTCTCATCTGGTGGCCGTTCGTCGATTGGGGCAGCGATTTTGGATTCGGTATCCCGCCGGAAGACCCCGATGGCGGCTCAACAAGCATGGCGCTGCAATTTGTCGAGGCGCTCCGCAACGCTTCCGATCTAGAAACCGCTCTTGGCGATCCCGTGCGGGCCGAAACATATCGCGCCGCTGCCGATCGTGCCGTCACCGCCGTCAAAAAACTTTGCTGGAACACGGAGTACGCGCTCTTCGCTGACACACCCGCACAAAAACACTTCAGCCAACACGCCAACATCCTCGCGGTCTGGCTCGACGTCGTTCCGCGCCCACAGCAGCAAGACTTACTGACGCGCATCCTCTCCGCCACTGACGCAAACTTTCACTCCGCCCGCAAAATTCCTTCCATGACCGCCGCCACATATTATTTCCGTTTCTATCTGGCGCGCGCCATCGAGCACGCTGGCCTCGGCGATCGCTATCTCGATCTGCTCGGCCCCTGGCGCACCATGGTTTCGCTCGGACTTACCACGTGGGCCGAACAGCCCGAGCCCACCCGCTCCGACTCCCACGCTTGGAGCGCGCACCCGAACTACGATCTGTTGCGCATCGTCGCGGGAATCCGTCCCGCAACACCCGGCTTCGCATCCGTTTCCATCGAACCTCATCTCGGCGCGTTGAAACATGTTCAGGCGTCGGAGCCTCATCCCGGCGGTCCGATTGATGTCGAGTTCACGCGTACGGCTAGCAGCGTCAACGCGCGCATCTCGCTCCCGAGTGGACTTCCCGGCGAGTTGATCTGGCAAGGGAAGACGTATTCGTTGCACGCCGGTGAGCAAACCGTCTCGCTGCCGTCCCACTGATCCGCCCGAAGCTGCTGCTGACCCAACGCAGCGTCCGGGACTGCTCGTGCGTACCAGTTTGACGCTTCGTTCGATCTTCATTCTCGTTCTGGAATTTAAATTAAGTTCTTCCAACTTCCTCGCGCCTCACTTCTAGTCCTGCTCTCCAAGACGTAGCCTGAACTGTTCTGCCGCTCCTCCGCTTTAATCGGAAGAACACGCTCCGTGTATCGCTTTCGACGTGAACTCGTCTCCAGTTCCAGAATCCGATGAAGCCACCAAGACTTCTGCCGATGGTGTCGGTGGCGGCGTTCGGTCTGTGTCTCGAATTCACCGGGCATCGCTCTGGCCCCTGAACTGCACATTTGTTTTTCGAGGCAGTACCCGCAACAGCGCATTAAGCGGCTCTTATTTCCACCGTGGCGCAGCACCGATTTTGCGAGGGCGTGATTCCGCATGAGCGATGACATCGTCCGCGAGTTTCTGGTCGAGAGCAGCGAAAACCTCGACCTCCTCGACCGCGAGCTGATCAATCTCGAAAAAGATCCCGGCAACCGCGGTACGCTCGCCAGTATTTTCCGCACGATCCACACGATCAAGGGCACCTGCGGCTTTCTCGGGTTCACAAAGCTCGAATCGGTCGCGCACGTCGGCGAAAATCTCCTCAGCAAGCTGCGCGATGGCGAACTCGCGCTGAATCCCGAAATGACGACGGCGCTTCTCGCGATGGTCGACGCCATCCGCCAGATGCTCGCTAGCGTCGAAGCCATCGGTAACGAAGGCGAGCGCAACGATCAGGAATTGATTCAGACGCTGACCCGGCACTTGCAGGGAAGCGGCGTCGCGGCGAGGGCTGAAACGCTGGCCGTGCCCGCGGTCGAAGTCTTGCCCGAAGAACCCCCTGTCGGAGCTCCGGCGCCCGTTGCTGCTTCGCCGCCCGTCGCCGACGCCGCGCCGAAAATCGAAGCCAAACCCGACCACGCCGAACACGCACCTGATCACGCCCCCGCGCCCGCGGCCGAAACCGCCGCTCAAGCGCAAGGCCGCACCGCCGCCAGCGAAAGCTCCATCCGCGTGGACGTCACGCTCCTCGACAAGCTGATGAACCTCGTCGGCGAACTCGTCCTCGCGCGCAACCAAATTCTCCAGTTCTCCAACGCCACCGAAGACGCTGGTCTGCTCGCGCCCAGCCAGCGGCTCAACCTCATCACCACCGAACTGCAGGAAGGCGTGATGAAAACGCGCATGCAGCCGATCGGCAACATCTGGAGCAAATTCCCGCGCACCGTGCGCGACGTCGCGACGATGTGCGGCAAGCAGGTCCGCATCGAGATGGAAGGGAAAGAAACCGAGCTCGACAAGACAATCGTCGAGGCCATCAAAGATCCCCTCACCCACATCGTTCGCAATTCCGTCGATCACGGCGTTGAAAAGCCCGAGCGGCGCGTGGCCGTCGGCAAACCCGCCGAGGGCCGTCTGCTCTTGCGCGCCTATCATGAAGGCGGACAGGTCATCATCGAAATTTCCGACGACGGCGGCGGCCTCGACGCCGACAAAATCCGCCGCAAAGCCGTCGAAAAGGGTTTGATCACGCCGGAACAGGCCGCGCGCATGGGCGAGCGCGAAGGCGTCAACCTCATCTTCCTTCCCGGGTTCTCCACCGCCGAAAAAGTTACCAACGTTTCCGGCCGCGGCGTCGGTATGGACGTCGTCAAAACCAACATCGAGAAAATCGGCGGCACCGTTGACGTGCAATCGAAACCCGGCACCGGAACGACCGTGCGCATGAAGATTCCGCTCACACTCGCGATCATCCCCGCGCTCATCGTCACCAGCGGCGGCGACCGCTATGCCATTCCGCAGATCAGCCTGCTCGAACTTGTCCGTCTCGACGGCGAAGACGCGCAAAAGGGAATCGAGCTCATTCAAGGCGTTCCCGTGCATCGCCTGCGCGGCCGCCTCCTCCCGCTCGTTTACCTCAATCGCGAGCTCAAGGTCGAAGCCGAAGCGCCCGATCTCTCGAAGCTACCCGCCGTCAACATCGTCGTGCTCCAGGCCGACGAGCGCCAGTTCGGCCTCGTCGTTGACGAAATCAATGACACCGAAGAGATCGTCGTCAAGCCGCTTGGCAAGCAGCTCAAAGGAATAAAAACCTTCGCAGGCGCGACGATCATGGGCGACGGCCGCGTGGCGCTGATCCTCGACGTGCTCGGCCTGGCGCAAACCTCCAACGTCGTCAGTGAAAATCGCGAGCGCGCGCTCACCGACAAAGACCGGCACGTGGCATCGATCGCGGGCGAGCGTCAAACCATGCTCCTCTTCCAGTGCGGCGCCGACGGCCGCATGGCCATGGATCTCTCCCTCGTCGCGCGTCTCGAAGAATTCAAATCCGAAATGGTCGAGTGCGCTGGCGACGCGCAGGTCGTGCAGTATCGCGGGCAAATTATGCCGCTGCTGCGCGTCTCCGATCTGCTCCCCAGCCACAGCGGCCATGGCCGCTCCAACGGAAACGGCAAGCCCGATCTCGCCGCTACGCTGCAAGTCGTCGTCTACTCCGAGCAAGGCCGCAGCGTCGGTCTCGTCGTCGATCGCATCCTCGACATCGTCGAAGAAACCATCGTGCCGCAGCAGCCCTCCAAGCGCGATGGCCTGCTGGGTTCCGCCGTGATTCAACAGCGCGTCACCGATCTGCTCGACGTGCGCGGTTTTGTCCGCACGGCCAATCCCGATTTCTTCGAGGCGCCGGTCGCGGGCGGAGGGCGACGCCTGTGAGCAACGCCCAACAGTTCTGCACCTTCTATGTCGATCGCCAGTTCTTCGGCGTGCCCGTGCAGCAAGTGCAGGAAGTCATCCGCTACCAGGAAATGACTCGCGTGCCGCTCGTCCCGCGCGTGATCCGCGGTCTCATCAATCTGCGCGGCCAGATCGTCGTGGCCATCGATCTGCGCCGCCGCCTCAACTCACCCGAGCGCCCCGAAGACCAGCTTCCGATGAACGTCGTCGTTCGAACCGCCGACGGCGCGCTCAGCCTGTTGGTCGACGAGATCGGCGACGTGCTCGAGGTACAGGAAGAAACGTTCGAACGCCCGCCGGAAACGCTCCAGGGAATTGCGCGCGAGCTTGTGTTGGGCGTCCACAAGCTGCCCGGGGGGCTGTTGTTGATTCTCGATACGGAGAAAGCCGTGAACGTCGCCGACACGGACGCGCTGCTTGCGGGAGTGGACGCGTGACGCCGACCACGCCCGTCGTCCGCACCCTGCCCGCCGTCGCCGTGCCCTTTGATCTTGCTTTACACCAACACGCGCTCCGCGCAGGAGCGAAGGAGAAAAATCGTCATGGGAGTTAAGTTGCCTGCCGTTCGCCGTACCGATTCGCTGTTCGCTCAAGTAGGCGGCAAAGCCAACATCGCGGCGATCGTCGATCGCTTTTACGAGAAGATGCTCGCCGATGCCGATATCCGCCCGCTGCTTGCGAAAGCCAACCTTCCCGCGCTCAAGCAACGCCAGGCGCAATTCCTGACATTCGCGCTCGGTGGCCCTGCCGACCCGAAGGGCCGCGTCACGGCGCCCGGACACGCGCATCTGCTCACGCAGCCAAGCCAAGTCGAACGCGCGGCCACGCACCTCGCGCTCGCTCTCAGCGAACTGAATATGGCGCCCGAACTCGTCGACGCCGTCATGGAGCGCATGACCCAGGAACTCGACCGCGAAACATCTGATGCCGAATACGGCGTGGACGAAACGGATGCCAGCGAGAAAGACGAATTGATCGCCGAACTCGACGCCGTCCGCCGTGCATACGCCGTCGCCGAATTTCAAATGGATGGCACGCTCATTGCCGCCAACGAAAATTTCCTCGCCGCCACGGGATATATGCTCAGTGAGGTCAAGGGCCGTCACCACAGCATCTTCGTCGATGACGCCCATCGACAGAGCCCGGAATACCGCGAATTCTGGGCCAAACTGAATCGTGGCGAGTCCCATTCCGGCGACTCTCGCCGCCTGGCGAAAGGCGGCCGCGAGATCTGGCTGCAGGCCACCTACACGCCAATCCTCGACCTCAACGGCAAACCCGCCAAGGTTTTCCTGACCGCCATCGACGTGACCGCGCAACGCGCCGTCGCCCAGGAACTGAAAGAACTTCGCGTTCGCTCCGAAATGAGCGACCTCACCAGCATCGTCTCCTACTCCGACCTCAAAGGCGACATCCTCACGGTCAACGAGAAGTTCCTCGAAGTCTCGAAATATCCGCGCGAGGAACTGATCGGACATCCGCACAACACCACGCGCCACCCGGACATGCCCAAGGCCGTTTTCAAGGAAGTGTGGTCTACGATCGGGCGCGGCAAGATGTTTCGCGGCGTGATCAAAAACCGCGCCAAAGACGGCACGCCATATTACGTCGACGCCGTTATCGCTCCGGTTCTGGGAGACAACGGCAAGCCGATGAAATATATCGGCGTGCGCTATGACATCACCCAGAGTGAGCTGGAACGCCAGGAAGCGCGCGGCATCGTCGGCGCCATCGATTCGAACTTCTGCTACGCGCAGCTCACCGTCGACGGCGCGTTTCTCTCCGCCAATACGCACTTTCTCGAATTGTACGGCTACCGGCAGGAGGAACTCGTCGGAAAGAACCACCAGGTTCTGGTGGACTCCACGCAGGCGCGGTCCAGCGGGTACGCGGATTTCTGGAGCCAATTGCGCGGCGGCAAGGCGCAGGTCGGCGTTTTCAAAAACGTCACTAAGGATAACCGCGAGGTTTACCTGCAGGCCTGCTTCGGCGCGGTGCGTGACGAAATGGATCGCGTTATGAAGATCGTCGTCGTCGGCACAAATGTGACTTCCGAAAAGGTCGCCGCCGAAGACCTCCGTTCTAAGGTCGATTCGATGTTGGTCGCCGTTTCCGCCGCTTCGCGAGGTGACCTCACCCAGGAAATCACGGTGAGCGGCCAGGACGCCATCGGCCAGATGGGCCAGGGTCTATCTCAGTTTCTCGGCAACCTGCGCACCAGCATTGCCAAGATCGGGCAGACCGCTGCGACGCTCTCCACCTCCTCCGGAGAACTCTCGACCGTCAGCCAGCAGATGAGCGCCAACGCCGAGGAAACCTCCTCGCAAGCCAACGTCGTCTCCGCTGCCGGTGAACAGGTCAATCGCAATCTCCAGACCGTCGCCACCGGCAGTGAAGAAATGAGCGTCTCAATCAAGGAAATTGCCAAGAACGCTACCGAAGCCGCCAAGGTCGCCACCGAAGCTGTCAAAGCCGCTCAGGCAACCAACATCACGATCAGCAAGCTCGGCGAATCCAGCGTCGAAATCGGCCAGGTCATCAAGGTCATCACCTCGATCGCCCAGCAGACCAACCTCCTCGCGCTCAACGCCACCATCGAGGCCGCGCGCGCCGGCGAAGCGGGCAAAGGTTTCGCCGTCGTCGCCAACGAAGTAAAGGAACTCGCCAAGGAAACCGCCAAAGCCACCGAAGACATCAGCCGCAAGATCGAAGGCATCCAGGTCGACACCAAGGGCGCGGTCGATGCTATCGGCACCATCACCCGCATCATCACCCAGATCAACGACATCTCGAACACCATCGCCTCCGCGGTCGAGGAGCAGAACGCCACCACCAACGAAATGTCGCGCAACGTCACCGAAGCCGCTCGCGGCGCAAGCGAAATCGCGAAAAACATCGCCGGTGTCGCCGAAGCCGCGCAAAGCACATCGCACGGCGCAGGCGATTCGCAGCGCGCCGCGCAGCAGCTCACCGCCATGTCCACCGAACTTCGCGAACTCGTCGCGCAGTTCAAATACTGAGCTGCGATCTCGAGACGACTTCTCTCTGGCCTCGTGCCAGGAAAGGCAGATCCACCTTCCCGCGCTATGCCACCCATCCGCATCCTCGTTGTCGACGACTCGGTCGTGATTCGCAAGGTCCTCACCGACGCTCTCGCCGGCGATCCCGCCGTCGAAGTCGTCGGCACTGCCTCGGACGGCCGGCTCGGGCTCGCCAAAATCGGCCAGGTCAAGCCCGACATCATCACGCTCGACGTCGAGATGCCCAACATGTCCGGGCTCGAAACCATCAAGGAAATCCGCAAGTCGCATCCGAAACTCCCGATCATCATGTTCAGTACGCTCACCGAACGCGGTGCCACCACTACTCTGGACGCGCTGGCGCTCGGCGCCAGCGACTACGTCACCAAGCCCAGCAACACTGGTAGCCTCGACGTCACCTTGCTGCGCATCAAGGAAGATCTTCTTCCCAAAATAAAAGCTCTTTGCGGTCGCGGACTCGACGACAAAAAACCCGCCTTCCCGCCCCCCCAGCCGCCGCAGCCCATCGCCGTAGCCGAACGTGCCAAAGCCCACATCGAAATTCTCGCTATCGGCACGTCGACCGGAGGGCCCAACGCGCTCGCCCAGGTTATCCCCGCCATCCCCGCCGACTTTCCGGTGCCCATCGTCATCGTCCAGCACATGCCGAAGCTCTTCACCCGCCTCCTCGCCGAGCGGCTCGACAAATCTTCCGTAATCTCCGTCCACGAAGGCGAGGCCGGCAAGAAAATCGAGCCCGGCCATGCGTGGATCGCTCCCGGCGACTACCACATGGTCCTTGAACGCCGCGCCGCTGGCGTCTATCTCGCGATGAATCAGAACGCTCCCGAAAATTCCTGCCGCCCCGCCGTTGACGTGCTCTTCCGTTCCGTCGCCGCCACCTTCGGCGCCAATGCCCTCGCCGTCGTTCTCACCGGCATGGGCTCCGACGGCGTACTCGGCGCACAAGCCGTCCGCGAAAAGGGCGGCCGCGTCTACGTGCAGGACGAAGCCAGCTCGGTCGTTTGGGGCATGCCCGGTCAAACCGCCGCGGCTGGTTTTGCCGACCACATCTACCCCTTGCGCAACATCGCCGCCGAAATCGATCGCCACGTTCGCGCCACTCGTAAAAGTTCTCTCGCGGGCAAGCCGATAGGAGTGAAGTGAGTCACGATGCCGCTTGATACTCAGACGCCGCCGAAACCTGCCATCACCTCTCCACGAGACGACGAAGCGCGCGATCCCGTTTACACGAAAATCCGCGATCTCATCTACCAGGCCTGCGGCATCTACCACTCCGAGGAAAAACTCTACCTCCTCGCCGGTGCTTGCAAGCGCCGCATGGCTGTGAACGCTAAAGCGACCGACCCGCGCCAATACCTCGAGCTCCTCACTGGCACCTCCACCCGCATCGTCGAACTCCGCGAGCTACTCAACGAAATCACCATCGGCGAAACCTGCCTCTTCCGCAGCCAACCGCAGCTCACCGCCCTGCAAAATGTCATCCTCCCCGAACTCATCGAAACCCGCGGCAAAATCGGCCTCAAAAAATTGAAAATTTGGAGTGCCGGTTGCTCCACCGGCGAAGAGCCCTACACGCTCGCAATGTTTCTCACCGAGCAAAGCGAAAAGCTTCTCAAAGGCTGGACGTTCGAAATCCAGGCCACCGACCTCAACGATCGTTCCGTTGAAACCGCCAAAAACGGCGTCTACGGCGGATACGCGCTCCGCAATACTTCCGACCTCTACAAACGCAAATATTTCACGCCGGCTGAAAACGACAAGCTCCGCGTCAACGACGATGTCCGCACCCGCATCACCTTCTCCCGCCTCAATCTCAACGACGACAGCAAAATGCTCTTCATGAAGGGTATGGACCTCATCTTCTGCTGTAACGTCCTCATCTATTTCGACATCGTCTCAAAACGCCGCGTCGTTCAGCACTTCTTCTCCAGCCTTCAGGCCCCCGGCTATTTCTTCCTCGGCCACGCCGAATCGCTCTACCAGGTCACCGATCAGTTCCGCCTCGTCCATCTTCCCGGCACCACCACGTACCTCAAGGGCTTGCCGGGCTCGGAAGGGAATCCCAAGCCATGACCGCCATCGCTCCTCGCGAAATGCAAAAAAAGGTCGAAGCCTTGCGCTCGCTCCCTTCTTCGCCCGCCGTGCTCAAGCCGCTCCTCGATCTCCTCCACCAGCCGCCCGACAAAGTGCAGATCGACCAGGTCGTCAAGCTCGTCTCCTACGAAAAAACCATCACCGCGCAGCTCCTGCGCATCGCCAACTCTCCCCTCTACGGTCGCACCAAACCCGCCGAATCCATTCAAGCCGCCATCGTCACGCTCGGCATTCAGCGCATCGAAGACATTCTCCTCAGCAACTGCTTCAGCAAGATGGTTCCGCACAACAAGTGGGTCGTCGATCCCCGCGTTTTCTGGCGCCACTCTTTCGGTTGCGCTCTTGTCTGCCGCGAATTTGCCGTTCGCATTGGTTACAACGATCCCGACAAAGCCTATCTCGCCGGGCTCCTCCACGATCTCGGCATCATCGTCAATTCACTCGCATTCACCGAGCAATACCGCGAAGTCATCGCCAAGGCCGTCGAAGCCGGCCGCCCGCTCGACGAACAAGAGGAAGACACGCTCGGCTTCACCCACTCGTCAAAGCGGCGTCATCCTCGCCAAAGCCTGGGCTCTGCCCCAGAGCATTCGCGACGTCATCGAATGGCATCACACCACCACGCTCGCTCCCGCCGGCAATCCGCTCATCGCCATCACGCATCTCGCCGACCTCCTCTGCCGCGTCCGCAGTCTCGGCTACGGCTACGAAGAGTGGCGCGTTGTCGATCTCGCCACCGATCCCGGCTGGATCGATCTCAAGGAGCATTGCCCCAACTTAGCCACCATGGACCTTGCGCGCTTCACCATGGATCTCGACGCCTACGTTGTCCGCATAACCAAACTCGTGGACGCGATTTTCTCGGTCAACTAACGAACATCACAAAAACATTCGGCGGAATTCCACAGAAACAGAACGGGAGGCGCAAATGCAAACAAGGATTTCAGGAGACTCACAGTGAAGAAACTCAAAGTCTTGATCGTCGATGATTCATCCGTGATGCGCAAAATCGTCGAGCGCGCTCTGCGCCAGGCCGGCCTCGAACTCAACGAAGTCGCCGAGGCCAGCAACGGCGCCGAGGCCCTCGCTGAAATCCAGAAAGGGGTCCCCGACATGATTCTCTCCGACATAAATATGCCGGTGATGGACGGCCTCGAGTTCCTCAAAAATCTCCAGGCAGTCGAGTCCGCCAAAGGCGTTCCCGTCATCATGATCACCACCGAAGGCAGCGAAGCCCGTGTCGTCGAAGCGCTCTCCGCTGGTGCCAAGGGCTACCTCCGCAAGCCCTTCACGCCGGAGCAAGTCAAAGAACGCGTCGCACCGCTCCTCGGAGGTGACCAGTGAAATCCATGACGCAGTCGCGCACTCCAACCAGCGTCCCGTTCGATCCCAACTGGAAACCGATCATGGAGTGTGCCGCTCTCGAAGTTTTCGAGATGATGGCCAACGCGCGCCTCACTCTCAATCCCGCGCCCGCCGAAGCTCCCACTGGCGGCCAGACCGCGATGGTTGGCATGGCCGGCGCGCTCTGCGGCATGACCACAATCCGTTGCTCGCGCACCACGGCTACCAAACTCGCCGCACTCATGCTTGGCGAAGAAGCCGTCACCAATCCGGCCAGCGCGCGCGACGCTCTCGGCGAGCTCTGCAACATGGTCGCTGGCAACTTCAAGGCGAAAATCGCCAGCCTCGCCGACGCCTGCATGCTCTCGGTCCCGACCGTCATCGCCGGCGAAGACTACTCCATGGACACCGCCGAGCCCGCCGAAGGCGTCACCATCGCCCTCGTCTACGAAGGCGAAAACATCTGGGTCACGCTCGTCACCCATTCTTAATCTCGACTTCTCCGCCGCTCTCGTAGGGGCGCAGCATGCTGCGCCCCATGTCCGCACGATGTAATCCGCCTCTGCCCGCAGCCACACCACACAACCTTGCCACCATAAATCCGTCCCGCAATCTGTTGCCGTCTCCCGCAAACGAATGCTACGCTATGCCTCCGTTGACGATTGCGGTTCAGCCTTCGGTCGGAAGTGCTGAGTCGCGCAGGTCGCAGGTGTGCCAGGTCGGCTTCACCTTCGCCTGATTTTCAAAACATTTCTCATCTCATTTGGTCGGAGGCTGCAATGCGGTCTATGCGGATTCTGTTTGTGCTCTTGCTTATGTTCGCCGCGAGCGGAGCGGTTCGCGCGCAAAACGTGCGAGTGGATTACGACACCAATCTCGATTTCTCCCAGTTCAAGACGTACGCTTGGGAAAAGGGAACGCCCACGAAAAATTCGCTCTGGGATCAGCGCATTCGCGACGGTGTGGACAAGGAAATGGTCGAAAAAGGCTTTCAAAAAGTTGAGTTAACCGCAAACCCCGATTTGGTGGTTCTCTATCACGCTGCTCTGGGCGAACAAACTGAACTGAACACGATGGGCATGGGCTGGGGCGCCCGTTGGGGTGGCGGCGGCCGTACTACCGTGGACAAAATTCCGACCGGGCAAGTCACGATCGACATCGGCGACGCCAAAACGAAAAAACTCGCGTGGATGGGCACTGCGCGCGACACCTTGACCAACAATCCTCAAAAAGACGAAAAGAACCTCAACAAGGCGCTCGACAAAATGTTCAAAAAATTCCCGCCGCCCAAAGCGAAAAAGTAAAACGCATCTTGAGCAGCTTTCTACCCAGCCTCTTGTTGTATTGTCCTTCGTGTCGCGACGCTATTGATCCGCTGTCTTTGTAGGGGCGGGGTTTGCTCCGCCCGGCGTAAGCATCGGCGCGGTGTCTGCGGTTAATGTTTGAGAATCTTCCAGGAGGCCCCGCCCATGAAGACTGCGTTGACCGTCTCACTCGCCGCATTACTTCTCGCCGCCCCCGCGCACCCAAATCCTCGCCAGCAATCCGCGCAATCGCCGAAGCCTTACACCTCTGCCGACCCGCGCATCGACCCCACCGCCGAACTCCACACCTTTCGCCTCTGGGAAAAGTCTGCCCCCGGCGCCCTCGGCGACACCGACGAAGACATCCCCACCCTCACCTACTATCCCGCTACTCATCACGACAAACCGACTGCTGCCGTCATCGTCGCGCCTGGCGGCAGCTACCATCACCTCGCCGCCAATCACGAAGGCCGCCAGATCGCCAACTGGTTCAACGCCATGGGCGTCGCGGCATTCGTCCTGCAATATCGCCTCGGCCCGCGCTACCACCATCCCATCGAACTCGGCGACGCCCAGCGCGCCGTTCGCCTCGTCCGTAGCCGCGCCAAGGAATTCAACATCGATCCCGCCACGCTCGGCTTCATGGGCTTCTCCGCCGGTGGCCACCTCGCTTCCACGCTCTCCACGCACTTCGACGCCGGAAACGCATCCGACTCTGACCCCGTCAATCGCGAGAATTGCCGCCCAGACTTCGTCATCCTCGCCTATCCTGTAATTTCCATGACCGCCGAGTACTCCCACCGCGGCTCCGCCGAAAATCTCCTCGGCGCTCCGCCCGATCCCGCGCTCGCCAAATCGCTGTCCAACGAACTCAACGTCACATTTTCCACTCCGCCGACCTTCCTCTTCAGCACCTCCGCCGACACGCTCGTCCCTCCCGAAAACACCGTCGCCTTCTACCTCGCTCTGCGCAAGGCAAACGTCCCCGCCGAAATGCACATCTTCGAAAAAGGCCCGCACGGTGTCGGCCTCGATCTCAACGACGTCGCTCTGTCTGAATGGGGAACCCTGCTGAGGAATTGGCTGCGTATCCGCGGCGCTCTCTCGCCCGCAAACTAGAATCACGGTTGACGAAATCACGAGTTCAGAGTTGTATCGAAACTTGCAAAACGGGAGGGCGCGACTTCAGTCGTGCCGAACCTGCACGGCTTGGAGCGGCTTTAGCCGCCGAGGGAATGCTTTCGACTTTCAACTGTCGACGGTCAACTTCTTCCTCTACTCTATCGGCGTTGTCGACGGCTTCGGCATCTTCGACGCCACATCATCATCCGCCTTCTGATGCAGCTCCTGCACCTTCGCAAACTCCGCCCGTGCCTTCTCGCTCTCACCCATCGCCTGATACAGCCGCCCCAGCCTGAAATGCGCATCCGGCTGCGTCGCGTCCAACTCCACCGCCCGCTTCAACGCTGTCAGCGCCTCCGGATACTTCTTCAACTGCATCAGCGCAGCCCCCAGATCCAGGTACGCCACGCGAATATCCTTCCGCTGCCGCACCACCTTGTCCAAATACCCCACCGCCACTTCCGGCTTGTTCTCCTTCAAAGCGATATCGCCCAGATACGCCAGCGACTGCGCATGATTCGGATCGACCTTCAATTCCTCTTGAAACGACGCTTTCGCCGCGTCCAGATGGCTCGACTTCCACTGCAAATATCCCAGCCCAAAATTCGCTTCCGGCTCTTTCGGATTTTCCTTCACCGCTTCCTGAAACTCGGTGATCGCCTCCGGCGTCCGGCTCAACCCATCGAGCGCCTGCCCCATCAAAATATGCGCCTGTGCTGAATTCGGATTCTGCTCGACGATCGTTCGAAACTCCCGCTCCGCGCACGCAAACTGTTTCGCCAACAGGCAGCTCTGCGCCAGCACCTTCCTTAACTCTGCGCTGTTCGGGTTCGCCTCAACTACCGGCTCCAGATATTTGATCGCATCCGAAAATTTCTTCGCGCCGTAGCAGCTCAGCCCGAGCAGCGTCCGCGCCTGCCCACTGTTCGGATCCGCCGTCACCGCTGCCGTCAGCGGCCCGATCGCCTCTTCGAAATGCCCTTGCTTGAACTCCGCAATCCCCCAATTCAACTGTATCCCCGGCATCCCCGGAGCAAGATTCGCCGCCTTCCGGTAAGCCGGCACAGCCTCTCCATACTTGTTCTGGTGTGCCAGCACAAACCCCAGATTCGCATACGCCACCGCGTCCTGCGGATTCTGCGCCACCGCCGCTTGCCAATCTTTCTCCGCTTCCGCAAAATTCCCCTGCTGCTGCGCCGCCATCGCCTGTGTCGCTGCTGCACTTTGCGCCTTCGCAGCCGGCGTCAAACACAGCGCAAACATCACGAGCAGTCCCGCCCCAAAGCAGGGAATCACCCACGCCGTTCCTTCAACATACCTGCACTTCGATTCGTTTTGCATTCGCGCTCTAGTGTATCCCCGCACGATCAATTTGCCGTCCCGTTTCAACTCGAATAACCATCCGCCTTCTCCACCGATCCCCGTCGCTAACTATGTGGAGTGCGGCGGTCCCGCGCCGCTTTTACGATCGCCCCAATCTCCAAAACCAACCGTTCCACCGCCCATCTCGCCCGCCGGCAATTTCAAACAAAGCGCCCATGCTCAAACACTCCCCCCAAAAAAAAACGCGGCGGGATTTTCTCCCGCCGCGCTTTTCCCTTCATTTGATTCTCGTTCAGCCCATTGCCTGGAGCCAACCTCAGCCCCAGGCCGTGGGGTTAGAAGTAGATCTTCCCGCCCAACTGGAAGATGCGTGGATCGAACGCCGACGTAACCTGTCCGAAGTTGCTCGAGCCGAGTTGGTTGCTAACCTGGTTCAACTGCGTGTGGTTCCAGGTGTTGAACGTCTCGACGCGCAGTTCGAAGCGGCTGCCACGGCTCTCGCTGAGCACGAAGCTCTTGAACAGCGAGATGTTCCAGTTGTCGCGGCCAGGGCCACGAATGGAGTTATGTCCGGCATTGCCCCATGCACCGAGTGTTGGCAACGCATAGGCCGACGTGTTGAACCATTCCGCTACGCTGTGCGGGTACGTAACCTTCCCGACGACGTCCGGACGATTCGTGGCGTTCGGTATCCCGTTTCCGCCCTGTCCGCCGGAGATCTGGGGATTGATCGGGAGACCTGACGTCATCGTCACGATACCCGACACTTCCCAGCCGCCTAGCGTCGTCTTGACGAACCGGTTTTCCGTGTGACGGAAGACTGGCAAGTCATAAACGAAGTTAACCGATGCGTTGTGCCTGCGGTCATAACCGCCCGGGCCGACGTCATACTTCCAGCCGGCATAGGGGTTCGACACGTTCGACAGGTCGCCACCGCCGTTACCGCCGGTGGTCGGATCGATCGTCTGCGAGTAGGTGTAGAACGCTCGCAGCGTGAGGTCTCGGCCAACTTGCGAGCTCAGGTCAAACTGCAGACCGTTGTAGTGCGAGTTCGCTTCGTTGGTCGAGAGTCGGATGGAGTTGTACCCGGGAAATGGCAGGCCGGGCGCAGTGTTGTAGTTCGCGCCGCCGATGAGGGCTGCGAGATCGCTCTCAGCCGGCAGGTTGTTTTCGCGGTAATCGTTCTGGAAGCGGTTCGTGTTGCCAACGTACGCTACGCCCAACACCGAACGGGCGCCGAGTTGACGTTGCACACCGATGCTCCACTGATAGCTGGCTGGCTGTTGATATTCGTTCACCGCCAGGCCCGTGATGCCGGCCGGGTTGATCGGGAGTGCTGCTGCCGTTCCCGTGGTGAGTGCCAGGTGCGGGTTGCTCAGTTCCACCGGAACCGGCGTGTTCAACTGGAAGCTGAACGGGATGTTCGGACCGGCGTTGTACATGTCGTTGCCCTGGATGCGTTCGTACATGATGCCGAAGCCGCCACGGACAACTGTCTTACCGCTTCCGGTCATGTCATAAGCAAACCCGATACGCGGACCAAAGTTCGCCCAGTGATTGTTCACAAGGCCCTTCGGTATGCCGTTCTGTCCGGGAATGCCGATGCCGTTCAGGTAGAGAGGAACGCCAGCCAAAATCGCGTTCGGGCTGGTGCCCAAACCAGGGCTGGTTGCGGTGCAACCCGGATCGGCTGCGCTCGCGCAGATCGTTCCGGCTGTGTTAAACGTCGCCGCGTCGGCTGCGTTGTAGAGTGACGGATAGAAGTTGCCCATCCGGTTGTTCGCTTCATACGTGTGTGGCACGCCGTCCCAGCGCAGGCCAAGATTCACGGTCAACTTGCGGTTTACGCGCCAGTTGTCCTGAACGTATGCTGCCCACGAAACGTTGTTCCACAGACCTTTATCTTGTACGGCCAGTTCCTGATATTGCTTGGAGTCGCCGAGCAGGAAGTCCGCGAAGTCGTTGCCGGTGAAGGTGCCATCGAAGGTGAAGCCGCCCTGGGTTTGGCCGAACAGGTCTTGCACCTTCTTGTAGAGCGCCCAGCTAAAGCCGAACTTCAACTGGTGTGCGCCCTTCGTCCAGGACAGGTCGTCGCGGATCTGGTAGTCATCCGCCTTGTTGTGCCACGGCCAGCTCGAGATTTCGAACTTGGCGCCCGTGGACCCAGTCAGGTCGATGTTTGGGATGCGGTCCAGGTTGTTCGGACCGGAGAAGAACCGCGTATTCGTCGCATCGTAGCCTGAAGGAATCGCGAGGCTGCCGAGGCCGGCGCCCGCGAAGGGCACGATGTTGATGCGGTTACCGTTGTAGTTGAACGCAACTTCGTTCAGCAGGTTCGGGTTGATCGCATACGTCGTGTGTACGACCGCACTGTACGACGGGTTGCCGAACGTGTCGCCAACCGTTGGAATGTTCGCGCCGCTCCACTGGCTGATCGCAAAGCCTTGCGAAACCTGCTCTGCGATGAAGTGTCCGAACACCGAGAACTTGCTGCTGAAGTTGTGATCGATGCGAACGATTTCTTCTTTCAGGTTCGTCGGAGCGTTTGCAGATCCGGCGAACTGGTTGCCCGCGCTCGTTGGAGCGGGGAAGATGCCGGCACTGAGCAGCGCCGTCGCGTTTGCGCTGACCATGCAGGATGGGATGACGTTCCCAGGGAAGTTTCCACCCTGGACAACGCCTGCGGGAGCTACGCCGCCGGGGCAGTTGGCGAACAGAACGCCCGGTGCCACCTGCGCCGCCGTCGGTACAGTGATCGCCTTGGTCAGGCTGCTGAAGTCGCCGCCGTAGGTCGCCGGATCCGGCACCGTCTGGCTGTTGTTGACGCTGCCTTGGATCAAACGGCGCCATTCCATGTTGTAGAAGAAAAACGTCTTTTTGCGGTCGCGGTTGTAAAACTTCCCGAGCGTAACCGGGCCGCCCACGTTGAAGCCGAACACGTTTAATCGCAACTTCGCCGTCGGCTGAGTCACCGGCGTGAACGCGTTGCGCGCATCAAACGCATCGTTGCGGTTGAATTCCCACGCCGACGCATGCAGCGTGCTGGAGCCCGACTTGAGAACCATCGTCATCGTGCCGCCGGAAGACAAGCCGTAGTCTGCGCTGTAGTTCGAGGTCAATTGTCGGAATTCGGCGATCGCGTCCGTCGAGGGCGCAATGCTCATGCCGCCCGCGCCGCCGCGGTCATCGTCTTCGCCGCCATCCAACAAATAAATGTTGTGGTTCTGTCGGAGGCCGTTGAACTCCACGCTGGCGTCGCCGCCCACTGGAGTGTTCACGTAGCCATTCACCTGGCTCGATGCGCCCGGGGCGAGTGCTGCGAGTTGGTAAATGCTGCGGCCGTTGACTGCGATCTGTGACATCTGTTGGCCGGTGATCACGTTGCTCTGCTCACCGGAGTCCGTCTGGACTCGCACTTCGTTGGCTTCGACGGTCACTGTTTCTTGAGCGCCGCCCAACTGCATCTGGAAGTCGATACGGGTACGGTCACCGACCTGAAGGACGAGGCCCTTCTGTTCGGCAACCTTGAATCCGGATGCTTCCGCCTTGATGTCGTAGTGACCGATTCTCAATTCGGGAAGTACGTACGTTCCCGAGTCGCTCGTCACTCCGGTGGAAACCAACCCGGTTTCGATGCTCGTTGCCGACACCTTCACATTAGGAACGGCAGCGCCCGACGGATCCGTAATGGTTCCGACGATCGTTGCGTCCTGTGCTTTTGCTGTGAAGGAGAGGGCGACCACTGCGAGGAACAAAACAGCTAAATGATGCAACCGAACGTGTTTCAGAGCTGTGAATACACTCCGACCACACGAGGAAAATAGATGCATTTACGTGCCTCCTACACCCCACGACGATTTGGTATCGCCGTTAACGTACACGGAGATTCCTCCGTTTCAGCCCCTACTGTCAAGCATTTTTTTCGATTCTAACGAGTCACAAGTTTGCTCGCTGAACCGCTTAATCGATTTTGTACGGAGTTTTTGCTGAGGGTACCTTGAAGTCAATTGAGCCTGAATTACGCGAAATTCGACCCTTCAACGTTACAGTGCTTCGCTATATCTTTTATTATGAATGACTTATGCGGATGGGGTGGCCCTGTAACATCCGTAACTCTTGGCGTTACGTTGTTTGATGCCCCGCTGCCACCCGATTCCCGCTATCGGGACGCCCTGGCGATGGCCTCGGTCAGCTTCAAGTCTGTCATTCTCATTTCTCGAAATACATGCAAATTCGAGGACATTACGACCCCCGGACTGAGGTGTACCGAGGGCGGAAAACTCACCTTCGTTGTGAGGTTATCGGCCAGCATTCTCACCGCAAGTTGACCCTGCCGATGAGGCTGCTGATAGATCGAGGCGGTGATCGTTCCTTTTTGAAAATACGATGACATTTCAGCGAATAGGTCCGTCGTAATGAGTCTCACTTTGCCGGCAAGCCCTCTTGCACCCAGCGCGCGGCACACCGGCAAGCAGTTCACGGTGTTCACGTAGAGGCCGACGATGCTTGGCGTCTTCCGCAGCAGATCGAAAGTCTTCTGGAAGCTCTCGTCTTCGTCTTCATGTCCTTCGATTACCGCAGCGATCTTTCCGCCCGGACAATGTTTCGGAAACGTTTCTGAAAATCCGTCGGTCTTCTTGCGATGATCTTCGGCCGTCAGCATTCCGGCCACGACCGCCACCTTGGAACCCGGCGGCACGATCTTGCCCATCAGTTCGCCGGCGAGGCACCCGTTGAGGTACGGCTCCACGCAGACGATGCACGACCTCCGGCTTTCGGGCGCGTCGGTCGAGACACACACGACCGGGATTCCGTTTTCCTCGGCATCATTAATAAGCGGAGTTAGTTCCTTCGGGCTTCCGGCGGTCAGGATGATTCCATCCACCCCGTTTTCAATCAGATCCTTGAATGCCGCGGCGTCATCGACTCCCAGCGTTTGCACCGGCCGGTTAACGAATTGAATCCCAAGCTGCGCGACGCGCTTCGCTTCGTCCAGCACGCCGCTCCAGAGCTGATCGTAGAAGAAATGAATCTCGCGCGGCATGCAGACGCCGATCCGCGCGCTCGACTTCGTGACGGAGAGCGCTCGAGCCGCAAGATTCGGCGTGTAACCGATCTGCCGTGCAATTTGCAGGATGCGCTGCCGCGTCGCATCCTTGATTCCCCCGCGCCCATGCAATGCGCGATCGACCGTGCCGATCGACACGTTCGCCATTTCCGCGATCAAATGGATTCCGTGTCTTTCCTTGCCCATCGGCACAACTCCCTGGGAAATTTAGTCTTACAGAACTACGCGGCATCGCGCACGATACTTTTTACGTGTACGTTAACGGTGCTATACTCCGCCACTTCCACGATTTTTCCGTGGAGGTTCACGATTGTACACGAACGACCCTCTCAAAATGGCACGAGTCTCTTTTGGGTCTCAACTCGCCGGACGGATAAGTGCTGTCATTCGTTTCGTTTACCTGCGTTTGCTTTCGCTCGTGTTGGGCCCTTCCGTATTCCCGCTCACTCGCGTTTCATTTTGGAAAATCAAAATCCAAAATGTTAAGCATCGTTACTTCCGATGCTTTCTTCAATCGACGCATGATTTTAATTTTTGGAAGCGATTCAGCGAATCTGAATTTCCGCACTTTATGAATCTTCAATGAAAAATGTTCGGTGAAAAAATGAAAACCAAAATCCCCGCTGTAACGTTTCTCCTTGTTCTATCCGCGGTCGCTTCGCCGATATTCGCGCAGCAAACAGACAGCGCGGCGAAAGATGGCGCATCGGCTCCGGCGCCCGCCGATGCGCCGTACAAGAATCCGGAGTTACCCACCGAGCAGCGCGTGAAAGATTTAATCTCGCGCATGACGCTGGAGGAAAAAGCTGCGCAAGTCGGCCACACGGCGCCGGCAATCCCGCGCCTCGGCGTTCCCGAATACAACTGGTGGAACGAAGGACTGCACGGCGTCGCGCGCGCCGGAATCGCGACCGTGTTCCCGCAGGCGATTGGCCTCGCCGCAACATTCGACGCGCCCCTGATGCACGACGTTGCCGACGTTATCAGCACCGAGTTTCGCGCAAAGTATTCCGCCACCGTGAAGCCTGACGGCTCGACCGATTGGTATCGCGGTCTCACCGTCTGGTCTCCCAACATCAATATCTTCCGCGATCCGCGATGGGGACGCGGCCAGGAAACCTACGGCGAAGACCCGTTTCTGACGGCGCGCATGGGCGTCGCATTCGTCACCGGCCTGCAAGGCAACGATCCCAAATATCTCAAGACTGTCGCGACGCCGAAACACTTCGCCGTGCACAGCGGACCGGAATCCACGCGCCACACGGTTGACATCACCGCGTCGCGCCACGACATGGAAGACACGTATTTCCCCGCGTTCCGCGCCACGGTGATTCACGGCAAGGCCGAATCCGTCATGTGCGCGTACAACTCGCTGAACGGGCAACCTGCCTGCGCGAACACATTCCTGCTCGAAGATCATTTGCGCCACGACTGGGGATTCAAGGGTTACGTCGTGTCCGACTGCGGCGCGATCGCCGACGTCTTCAACGAGAAGGGGAAGGGGCATCACTTCGCGCCGACTCCGGAAGAAGGTGTCGCTGTCTCATTCAAAGCCGGCATGGACGTGATCTGCGGCGATTATCGCCGTCAAATGGCAACGGAACGCGGCGCGATCGTGGACGCCGTGAACAAAGGACTGCTGCCGCAAGCCAATCTCGACCAGGCGCTCTATCGTCTCTTCAGCGCGCGCTTCCGTCTCGGCATGTTCGATCCGAAGTCCGACGTTCCGTACTCAAAGATCACGCCTGCGGAAAACGACACCGAAGCGCATCGCAAACTCGCGTTGCGTGTGGCGCAAGAAGCGATCGTTCTGCTCAAGAATAAAGATGGATTCCTGCCGCTGAAGAAAGAACCTGCCAGCATCGCCGTGATCGGCCCGAATGCGGACGACCTCGACGCGCTGGAAGGGAACTACAACGGAACTCCATCGAAGCCGGTAACGATTCTTGCTGGACTCAAGAAGCGATTTCCGAACGCGAAAGTCGCTTACGTCGAAGGAACCGGACTCGTAAGTCCGGTACAGAAACCGATTCCGACCGAAGCGCTATGCCCCGACGCTTCGTGCAAAGAGCACGGACTCCACGCCGATTACTTCAACAATATGAAAGTCGAAGGCTCGCCGACACTTTCGCGCACCGACGGGACGATTAATTTCACGTGGGGCGATACAGGCATGTCGCCGCAGCTTCTGAAGAATTATTCCGTGCGCTGGAGCGGTGTTCTCGTTCCGCCGACAACTGGCGATTACTACATCGGTTTTAGTGGGCAAGATGGCTATCGCGTCTGGATCGACGGCAACCTCATCGTCGAAGACTGGCGCGTGCACCATCCCGCTTCGATCCAGACAAAGAAAATGCATCTCGAACAAGGTCACGCGTACAACGTGAAAATCGAATATTTCCAGGATGTGCGCAGCGCGGAGGCGCGATTCATCTGGAGTCCTCCGGATCAAGCCGAGCGCGAAGCTGTCGAGGCTGCAAGCAATGCCGATGTCGTGATCGTCGCGATGGGCTTGTCGGCTCGCATCGAAGGCGAAGAGATGAAAGTCGATGCCGATGGATTCGCCGGCGGCGATCGCACGAAGATCGATTTGCCTGCGCCGCAAGAAAATCTGCTCGAGAAAATTCACGCGGCGGGAAAACCTGTCGTGCTCGTTCTGATGAACGGAAGCGCGCTTTCGATCAACTGGGCCGACGCAAATCTGCCTGCAATTCTGGAAGCGTGGTATCCAGGCGAAGAAGGGGGTTCGGCGGTTGCCGGTGCGATCGCCGGCGATTTCAGTCCAGCGGGGCGCTTGCCGCTTACGTTCTACAAATCGGTCGATCAGCTTCCGCCGTTCGAGGACTATTCGATGGCGAAGCGGACGTATCGCTATTTCGATGGCGAGCCGCTGTATCCGTTTGGCTACGGGCTTAGTTTCACTTCGTTCTCGTACACGAATGCGCGCGTCGATCACGCGAAAATCTCGGCGAAAGACGATGCGAAATTTTCCGTCGATGTGGCGAACTCGGGCGCGATGGATGGCGACGAAGTCGTGCAGCTTTATCTGACGCATCCTGGAGTCGCGGGCGCGCCGATTCGCGCGCTGAAGGGATTTGAGCGCGTACATCTCGCGAAGGGCGAGAAGAAGACCGTGACGTTCACGCTCAACAATCGCGATCTGAGCATCGTCGATCCGGAAGGGAAGCGGCGAGTCGTTGCCGGATCTGTTGAGGCTTGGCTCGGCGGAGGTCAGCCGGTGAAGCGTGGCGCGTCGGAGCCGACGGGTATGAAGACTCAGCTCACGATCACGGGCGAGGAGACGCTGCCGGACTGAAGGAGGAATTGTGACCCTCCCCCCCGGGTGTTTTTTCTCAAGAATGTGATTCTAAAGTGCTTATGCGTACGATTGTGTTAAGGATGTGATTCCACGCGGGTTACGTTCAGAGAGTATGTCAGAGCCCGACGCTGCGTTGAAAATGTTGGCTTTAGATTTTTGGAGCGGATGATTCGAACGAGAGTACTTCTTTTTAAGTCCTAATATACCTAATTAGTTACGTTTGTCAAGTGGAATTTTTGTTGCGGTGCGTCCCAAAATGGGAAAGCGCGGGCGCGGGTTCGAACGCGCCGATGGATACGGTCTCAAGATCATTCGAGCGAGCGGACATGGGGCGCAGGAATCCTGCGCCCGTACATGTTCGTGCATGGCGGATCGCGTTACGCCGTTCGCCGGGTCGCGAACGAGGTGTTTCGAGTCAACGGCAGTGGTCCGTTGTGGTTGGGTGGCGGGGCGGAGTGAACCCCGCCCCTACAAACCCGAGACGCGAGTCGAGGATGCGTACTAGAGCAGGGCGCTGGGGCGCGGCTGCCACTTTTTCGATTTGTCTTTGGCGATTCCGGTGACGTCCTTCATGTAGGCGCCGGTCTGGGTCAGGACGTGGTGCAGGTCGTTGCCCAGGCTGATGAACGTGAAGCCCTTGTCGAAGAATTCGCCCACGCGCGCGGTGCCGAAGAGGAAGAGTCCGAGGATGACTTTGTTCTTGCGGGCTTCGGAGATGAGCTTGTCGGTGGCGGCGGCGAGTTCGGGCGACGTGTACATGTCGGGGAATTTATATTTCTCGAAGAGACCCATGGACATGCAGAGATCGTTTTGGCCGAGGAAGAGAATGTCGACGCCTGGGACGGCGGCGATTTCGGTCATGTTCTTGATGCAATCGGCGGTTTCGACTTGCAGCGCGACGATGAGGTTGTCGTTCGCGCCGCCGGCGTAACCGAGCAGGCCCGCTTTGTTCATGCTGCGCTGCGGAAAGTAGACGCTGCGTGTGCCTGCGGTGGGATATTTCGTGCAGCTGATCGCCTGACGGGCTTCTTCGGCAGTATTGATATAGGGAACGAGAACGCCGTCGGCGCCCATGTCGAGAGCTTGCTGAATACCGGAGCGATCGCTGTATCCGCCGACGCGAACCATGCTCTTGGCGCCGCCGCTGCCGATGCCGGCGAGCATTGTGGAGAGGCGTTCGTAGCCCATCGGGCCGTGCTGCGTATCGACGAGCAGCCAGTCGTAGCCGGAATGCGCGAGCTGTTCGGCAACGGTCGGGCTGTGCGAATTGAGGAAGAGGCCGATCTTGGGCTGGCCATCGCGAAGCTGTTTCTTGAAATCTGCGCCTGAGGCGGCGGAGTCAGACATGGAAGCTCCTTAAGGTGCGTGCAAATTTATTTGCGGAGAGAGTTTAGCCGAAAGCGAAGGGAAGTGGGAACCGCGGCGGTGCCGATAATTGGTCGAAGAATCTCAGAGAAAGACTGAGCGCCATTTTCAAAGCTTCGTCGAGCTGGCGCATTTTTGATTGAGGAAAGCGAGCCGACGTAAGCGGTCAGATCCGCTTTGCGGATGCTGACGAGGTTGTCGCACATGACCCAGCTCTCGTGTTTCATTCCCTCATCAGGACCGACGGCAACCTGAGTCGAAAGGCCATCGCCGTTGCTGAAGACGGGCGCGCAGATCACTGTCGAAAATTTGGAATCGATCAAGACTTGGCGACTGACGACGACGTAGGTGCGATATTGCTTCGGATCGTTTCCAGGTTTGTAGACGCGATAAAGTTCACCGCGAGTCATGGCAGGCGATGCTCAATCTTCCGTGAAGATTGATAAGTCAAAACGTCCAATGCTTCGGCGTTTAGCCTGTCGGCGGCGGCGTTGATGAGGGCGAGATCGCGGGCATGGGCGGCGTTCCGGGCACGTTCGCGGAGATATTTGCGTAGGACGTGCTCGATGAACGCGGAGCGAGAGTGTTTCGAACCAGCCAAGCGATCGACACCCGCCAAAACATCCTTCGAGAGTGTGATAGATGTCTTCTCTTTCATACTACTATCATACTACCAGCTTTGGGCAGGTCAAGTGCAGTGTACATCTGCCAACCTGCACTAGCCGGAGGTTCCGAGTTGAAAATCATGAGGAGAATCACAGTTGTGATCTCAGCGGATATGCTGGAGCGAGCGCAGGAAGCAACCGGAACGGGAATCACGCAGACTGTGATAGCGGGGCTGCGATTAGTGGCGTCGAGTACTTCTGATCAATTCGCGTGTCTTCGTGGGAAGTCCAATTCCCGCCGCGGACGGGAAGAGTTGAAGGACTGATGACCGGGAGATAAAAAGCGAAACGCCGCGGCTTCGAACTGAAGCCGCGGCGTTTCTTCTCTCGAGTTGTAAAGTGAAGCTATCTCATTGATACGGGACGTAGCGCCACATATCGTTGAGGTAGCCGCTGCCGGTCGTGCTCGTGGCGTCATTTCCTTCGCCGCCGAACATCCAGAAGCGGTTGTTCGTGATCCGTCCAAATGGTTGCCGCGCTGCGACCGCCCGGGTTGTCGGTGTAGTGGGTCTTCAAGGGAAGAAGCTCGTCGCCGTAGGTCCCGCTCTGAGCGCCGGTATTTGAGCCCTTAACCCAAGCCCAGGTTCCGAGCTGTCCGGGGTTGTGTTTGGCGTGTAGACCCAGAGGTCGTTGAGGGCGCCGTTGCCGTTCGTTGCACCGGAATCGAGACCCCAACCGCCAAAGAGCCAAAGGCTGCCATTGGAATCGATCCAAGCGCTCGAGCCCCAACGTGACCTGGGAATGCGCCCGTCAAGGAGATCGGTGCGCAGGGAGGGCCGCATCGCCGACCGGAAGGCCGCAAGTGCCGGCCGCAGCTGAGTGGCCACGGAGCCAATTACCGGTTGTTCGGGTACGTGCCGTTCACGTTGGCCAAGTTCGATCCGCCAACCCACGTCCATTGGTTGCTGGCGATGTTGTATACCCACAGATCATTCAGGATGCCGTGGGTAGTGCCAACGGAATCGTTTCCTTCGCCACCGAACAGCCAGAGGTTGCCGTGGGCGTCTGCCCAGCCAGCAGCTTCGTGGCGGCCACCGGGCATGTTCGTCGCGGCGGCAACGCCCTGCGTGCCGTACTTTCCGTTCTGGCTCACGAGATTGGTGGTACCGCCGGAAACCCAAGTCCATGCGGTGCCATTGTATTCCCATAGATCGTTGAGTATCACCGAAGTACCGTGCGCCGTCGTATCCGAAACCGCCGAAGAGCCAGAAGTTTCCGGATGCGTCCTTCCAAGTGGTTGCGTTGGTGCGAGCGCCAGGAACGAGGGTGCCGCCGTGTAGACGCCGACTTGATCAACAGCGGCAGACCCGCTGATGACATTCCAGGTCCCGGTGGTGCCCAGGTACGTCGAGGCAGATCCGTCGGTAAATGCAGAGGTGTCATACTTCCAGAAATCGTTCATGAAGTTCGTGCCATCGGAACCGCCGAAGAGGAAGAAGTTTCCGCTTGCGTCGGTCCAAGTGGCTGCACCAAGACGACCGCCGGGGACTTTGTTCGCGCCAGAGTAAATGCCGAATTGTCCTTCGTGTTGAGCGTTCGCCTGAATAAGGCACCGACGCCGGCTGGCGCGTATCCGCCCACGAGCTGCCACTGGCAAGCATCGGCGTAAGCTACGCAGACCCACATATCATTCATAGGAGAGTCTTGGGTGTCCGCGGGCTGTCCACCGACAACTCGAAGCCGTCGCCGCCGAAAAGGAAAAGGTTGCCAAATTTGTCCGTCCAACCCGCCGCACCATATCGTGTGCCCGGGGTGTTGGTGAGAGGGTTCGGGGTGGTGGTGGGTGCCGATGGTGGGAACGAACCATAGACTGAGCGCGCAGTTACGCCAGCGACCTTTCCGCCATCGGTGAACGTCCAGTCGTTGTGACCGCAATCGACCACGATATCGTTCACGTTAGCCGTGACAACGCCCTTGTAACCCCACATCGTGCAGCCGGCGGCTTGGCTGCTGGCCCCATGGAATACGGAGATCTGATATTGGTCGTTCAGGGCTTCCTGGGTCGCGAACTGAAACGGACCGTTTTGGTTGATGATGAGCGTGTTGCCCAAGTTGTTCTGGATCTGGAAGCTGTTGTCGGTCAGCGGCAAGTTGATTTGGCTTGGAGGCGTTGGAGTCTTGCCCGCGAGACCGACGACCTGACCGCCGATATTAAACGTCACCGCTTGGCACGCGACCGCTACGCTTGTGACATTGGCCGTGGCAGTGCCAGAACCGGTTCCGGGTGTAACAGTGCAAGTCTGAGCCGGCGTACTCGGCTGAGTGAGCACGGTGACCGCATATGCGGTGCCCGTTGGAAGCTGACTCTTGAAGGTAAAGGCGCCGTTTGCCGTCGGCGTGAGGTTGTCGCCCTTGTTGTCCTGGAGGACGAGGCCGGTTCCGACCAGGCCGCTAAGGTTGCCGCCGATGGTGAAGCTGTTGACGCAGGCGACCGCGATGCCGGTCACGTTGCCGGTGGCGATGCCGGAACCTTTGGTGACGGTGCAGAGCTGATTGGGGCTCGTCGGTTGGGTGAGAACAGTGACGGCATACGCGCCGTTGATGGGCGTCTTAAAAGTGTAGGAGCCATTCGCGGTAACCAGGAGGCTGTCGCCGCCATTGTCCTGAAGCACGAGAGCGCACGTAACCGTTCAGGCCGCTGACCGTTAACGCCGATCGTGACATTCGACGCGGGGGTGACGCAGGTGACGGCGACATTAGCTACGTTAGCCGTGGCCGCGCCGGAACCGCTGGTGACCGAGCAGCTCTGAGGCGGATTGGTCGGCTGGGTCGCGACCGTGACGGCATAGGTGCCGGCGCCGGTCACGGCCGGTCGGGAACACAAACGGTCCGGACTTGGTGATCGTCAGGTTATCGCCGCCGTTATCCTGCAGCACCAAACCCGTGCCCGTGAGGCCGGTGACGGCGCCGCCGATGGTGAATCCGGTGCCCGTGCCGGATCCGCCGGTGGAGGTCGAACTAGCTGGCAAGCCGCTGCAGGCTGCGAGAGCTACCGCTGCTGCGAGTAACTGCGCGCCGAAGATCAGTTTCAGCCCAGACTTCATAATGTCTTGCTCCTTGAACCTGCGCGGCGAATTTGGGGCATTTTGCGGATGACCCAGGCCGCTGAAATTTCGGAATTCAACTTGTGTCACGCGCGCCAGAATTCGACGAGCAGACACACCCCCACGAACATCGCGAAAACGCGATGTGAGGCCGCGGAATTAACAGAAAGGAATTTCCGCAGGACACCCTTGGTAAGCAGGAGGAGAATAAGTTCTGGTACTTAACAAGGCAATTGGTTTTGCCGTTTACCGTGCTCAGGATACTAATTGCCCGTTAGGACAGGGGTATTCACGGTATATGCGTAAAATATTAGAAAAGCGACGGTTACGACTATCGCGTGTGACCTGAAGAGGAGTCGGCGGGAGTCGCAGGCGTCGCGACGTAATATCCTTGCCGCGTCTTAACGGTAACGGAGGGTCGATTCACGCGGACTTCAACCTTGTGATACGGATCGGTGGAATGAATTGCGCGCGGCACATAGGCGAGCGTGTATTCGTGGCGGGCTTCTTCGGTGATTTGCGCGTAGAGCTTCTCGATTTTGGCGCTGTTCCCGGCGTAATAGATGTCGCCGCCGGAATCATTGGAATAGCTGGCGAGGCGCTGGAATTTGCCTTTGGTGAGGCCATTGCCGACGGCGAGGCTGTAAACGGAGATGTTGTCGAGCAAGAGCGCTTGCAGCGAGTCTTGATACGTGAACCGGTTGAATTGTGGGCCGTTCACGCCGTCGGAAACGACCAAGATGATTTTTCGGCGTGCGAGGCCGCGGTCGTGAAGGAGCTCCGCGGCGGAATGAATGGCGTCGTCGAGGGCTTTGGTGGGGCGGGCTCCGAGTTTTGTGCCGACGGCCGGCTTGACCGGGCAGGCGCAGCCATCGAAGTCGCCACGGACGTACGGTGGCGGGCTTGTTTTCGTGGGCTCGGCGCGAAGCTGAACATTTTTGAGGTCGGCCCAGAGTTTGTCGAGGTCAGAGGTGAAGGCGTCGCCCGGGTAGAAGTCGAGGTCGAAGCGAGCGACGATGGCTTCGTCGTTGGCGCTGATGCCGGCGGTGATGGCGCGGAGTGTAGGCGCCATTTGCGCGGCGTCTTTGGATTTCAGATCGTCGTCGATGAGAACGACGAGCGATAGCGGGAAGGCTTCCTCGGTGAAGACCTCGATGGATTGCTCTATGCCCTCGTCGTAGATGCGAAAGTCGGATTGGTTGAGGTCGGGGACAAGGTCGCCGTGTTCGTCTTTTACGGTGACAGGCAGTACGACGAGGTCGGAGTTGACCGAGATTCTATTCTGGGCGTCGGATTGGGGAGTTTTTGCAGGTGCAGTTTGCAGCGGGGTTGCAGGCGAACTCGTGGTGGGCGCCGGCGCGGACTGAGCGAAGAGGCAGTTCGCGGCGAAGAATGCCAGGAACAGGCGGCGTAACATGAGCGTGGTCCCCGAGTACACTGATTATACTGAGACGCGGATTGGCGGGGAAACGTGGTCTAGGCGGTAGCTGGACGGTTGAGCGAGGGAGCGGCGTGAGCGAAAGCGGCGGATTTTGCTGCGATATGAAGGCGATGACGCGGGAGGAACGCGGTCGTTACGAGATTTTGCGGGCGAAGTTGGAGGCGGCGGCTATTTCGGTGGCGGAGCTCGTTGATGGGTATGGCTTGCGGCTCCGTGACGGAGCGATCGGACCGGAGGAATTGGTAGAGTGGATTGCATTCGAGCAGAAATGCTGCCCGTTTCTCACGCTGACGGCAAGCGAGCAGGCTCGATCGCTGATCTTGTTGATCACCGGGGACGCCGGAGTGAAGGATTTCATTCGCGCCGAGTTCAGCGCGATTCGGTTTGAGTAGCGCTGCGCGGAAACCGGGCGGAGGGAACCCTGCCCCTTCAAAACCTTCGGCTATCGCTGCACGACTTCGAGCTTTGCCGTGGTTACGTCTACCGAATTCCCACCCACCATCAATGTGAAAGTGCCGGGCTCGACGACGCGGTGCATGTCGCGATTCAGGAAAGACAGTTCGTCGGGGCCGAGCGTGAACTCGACCGTTTTGGTTTCGCCGGGATTGAGCGAGATGCGGCGGAAGCCGCGCAGCTCTTTCACGGGACGAGTCACCGAACTGATTTCGTCGCGAATATAAAGCTGCGCGGTTTCGTCGCCGCGGACCGAGCCGGTGTTGGTGACGTCGGCGGTGACTTTAGTTGTGCCTTGCGGGCCGATCGAATCGGGAGTCGCGTGTACGTTCGAATATTTAAATGTGGCGTAGCTGAGTCCCCAGCCGAAAGGGAACAGCGGGAGAGTGCTGCTGTCCACGTATTCTCGTTTGCCGGATGGCTTTTGGTAGTAGTAGACGGGAAGCTGGCCGACGCTGCGCGGAATCGTGACGGGTAACTTTGCGCCGGGATTGTAGTCGCCGAAAATGACGTCGGCGATGGCGGCGCCGCCTTCCTGGCCGAGATACCAACCGTCGAGAATCGCGGGCACGTGTTCTGCGATGTAGTTGATCGTGTTGGGGCTGCCGTGTTGCAGAAAGACGACGGTGGGCTTTCCGGTGGCGAGAATCGCTTTGACGAGATCGTCTTGATTGCCATAGAGATCGAGATTCGTGCGGTCGCCGGGATGGTTGACGGCCCAGGCTTCGCGCGAGGTTTGCTCGTTGCCGCCAAGCGCGAGGAGAACGATGTCAGCTTTCGCCGCGACTTTGACGGCGTCTTCGATGCGCTTGGCGTTGAGCGCGGGATCGCCGAGGACGACTTTGTCGGCGTCCCAGTCAGGATCGGTCTCGGTGATTTTGGTGCCGAGGGAGTGGGTGACTTCAGCGGAGCTGCCGACTTTCGTTTTGATCGCTTGGAGGAAGCTGACGCCGCGGCCGGGTTGATTGCTGTAGCCGCCGAGGTGGAGTTCGGCGGCGTTGGGGCCGATGACGGCGATGCGTTTGTATTTGCCTTTCGCGAGAGGCAGCAAGTTTCCGTCGTTCTTAAGCAGGATGATCGATTCGTGAGCGGCTTTCAAAGCGAGCGCCTGATGCTCCGGGCTGTTGGTGATTTTTTCGGCGGCGTCAGCGCTTGAATATGGATCTTCGAACATTCCGGCCAGGAATTTCGCGCGTAGCATGCGCGCGACGGATTCGTTGATCGCGGCTTCGGAGACTTTGCCGGCTTTCACTTGCTCGACCAGCGTGCCGTAGGTTTGGTTGAACGGGAGTTCGATGTCTACGCCGGCTTCGAACGCGACTCGTGCGGCTTCTTCTTGATTGGCGACGATGTGGTGGACGGTGCGGAGTTCTTGCGGGCCGAAATAGTCGGACGTGATCATGCCCGTGAATCCCCATTCGCCGCGAAGGACGTCGATCATCAAGTGTTTGTTGCTGTGATTGGGGATGCCGTCGATTTCGTTGTAGCTCGGCATCACGGTCGCGACGTGGGCTTCTTTCACCGCGGCTTCGAACGGCTTCAGCCAGTATTCGCGGATGACGCGTTCGGAATAAAGCGCCGGGCCGACGTTGGTGCCGCTTTCGGGTTGACCGTGTACGGCGAAATGTTTTGCGGTGGCCATGACGTGCGATTTATCGAGCGCGGTGGCGACGCCCGGGTAGCCGACGCCCTGGTATCCGGTGATCGATGCAACGCCGAGCCGCGAGACGAGATACGGGTCTTCGCCGTAGGTTTCTTCAGTGCGGCCCCAGCGTGGATCGCGGTCGAGGTCGAGAACCGGCGCGAGACATTGCTGGATGCCACGTGCGCGAGCCTCGGCGGCGGTCGCGGTGAAAATTTCGTGGAGCAAATCGGGATCCCAAGTTGATGCGAGAGCGATCGCGGTCGGATATGACGTGCCTTTCGGCGCGACGTGGCCGTGGAGGCATTCGTCGTGGAAGAGAACGGGGATGCCGAGCCGCGTATTTTCTTTCACCCATTTTTGAATGGAGTTGGTGAACTCGACCATCACGCGCGGATCGCGGTGTTCGCTCGGGCGCGAAATTTCGCCGATGCCGTTTTTCAGAAGGACTGCGGCGTGGTCGGGGAGGAAGTTGCCCTTATCATCGACGAAAAGTTGGTTTGGGTCGGAGAAGAACGATTTGTTCTCCCACGCGCCCTCGAGCTGCGCGACTTTTTCTTCGAGCGTCATGCGCGAGAGGAGATCGGCGACGCGGTGCTCGACGGGGAGATTCGCGTTGCGGTAGGGCGGCGGCGATTGCTGCTGCGACTGCTGATTGCTCTTGCGCGCTCGCGACGCGCGACTTCCACGCGAAAATCCCCGCAATCGCCAACACCAGTCCGACGCACGCGCAAAATCGGAAGAAAAAGCGCACGAAATCCTCCATCGATTATTTCTATGCTTGCAATCCAAAAACTGCGTGGTACGATACCACGACCGTTAACGTACACGGCAAGGGATTTTTGCAGTTATTTTTGCCGTTGCGCGGCGCCTGGCAGGGCGTGCCTCGAATTTTGAGGCTTACGGTGGTTCGTTTTGTGTCCTCGTGAGAGCGAACGAGAATCGCTCAGGGTCCCCGATCCCAACCATATCGGAACGCATTTTGTTGGGAGTCATAGGATAGAACTATGCCCGGCCACGTCCTCGGAATCGACATTGGAACCGGCGGAACTCGCGCGCTGATTATTCGCGCGGACGGCCGCATCCTCGCGTCGGCGACGGAAGAGCACGAGCCGTTTTCGTCTCCAAAAATTGGGTGGGCGGAGCAGCGACCTGAAGATTGGTGGCGGGCCGCAGGCATTGCTGTGCGCAAAGCGCTGTCGCAGAGCGGGCTCAAGAGTGAAGACATCGCGTGCGTCGGGTTTTCGGGCCAGATGCACGGCGCGGTCATGCTCGATGGCAACGGCGACGTCGTTCGGCCGGCGTTGATCTGGTGCGACGTCCGCACTGAACCGCAGTGCGAAGAATTGAATCGCAAAATCGGCGCCGAAAAGCTGATTCAGCTCACTTGCAACCCCGCTCTGCCCAATTTCACGCTGACAAAATTTTTGTGGGTGCGCGAGAACGAGCCGGAGAACTGGAAGCGCGTTCGTTCGGTGATGCTGCCGAAGGACTACGTTCGCTTTCGGCTGACGGGCGAAAAAGCGATCGATGTTGCGGACGCCTCCGGGACATTAATGCTCGATGTCGCGAAGCGAACGTGGTCGCAGGAAGTCTTGCAGGCGGCCGAGATTGATGCCGCATTGTTGCCGCGTGTGTTCGAATCGCCCGATGTTTGCGGCAAGGTTTCCGCCGAAGGCGCGAAGGCGACGGGGCTTGCAGTCGGCACGCCGGTTGTTGCCGGAGCCGGCGATCAAGCTGCGGGCGCGACCGGTATGGGCATCGTCGTTCCCGGCGCGGTCAGTGCGACCATCGGGACTTCCGGCGTCGTATTCGCCGCCACAGATCGACCAGCGCTTGATCCTCGCGGCCGTCTTCACACGTTTTGCCACGCCGTGCCCGGTCGCTGGCATGTCATGGGCGTCACGCAAGCGGCGGGACTGTCACTCCGCTGGTTCCGCGACAACTTCATGAGTGCCTCCGAAAAATCTGGCGCCAACGATCCTTACGAAACGCTCACCGCCGAAGCGGCGACCGCACCCGCCGGTTCCGACGGATTGCTCTGGACTCCGTATCTGATGGGTGAGCGCACACCTCATCTTGATGGCAATGCTCGCGGTGCCTTGGTCGGACTCACCGCCTCACACAAACGCGCGCACGTCGTACGCGCAATCCTCGAAGGCGTAGCGTACAGCCTCAAAGACACCTTCACAATTTTCGGCGAGATGAAGGTGCCGGTGAAAAGTATTCGCCTCGGTGGTGGCGGCGCGCGTTCACCGCTCTGGCGCCAGATCCAAGCCGATGTCTACGATCACGACGTGGAAATCGTCGAAGCCGAAGAAGGTGCCGCCTACGGCGCGGCGATCCTGGCAGGTGTCGGAGCGAAAATTTGGCCTTCGGTCGATGCCGCGTGCGATGCGATAGTCCGCGTGATGCATCGCGTCACGCCGGTCGCTGCAAACGCGCGCGTCATGCAAACGAATTACGCGGCATATCGCCGTGTGTACCCAGCAACAAAGTCGATCTTCAGTGCGTAGTGTCGAGTAATGGTGCGAGTGACGACGCGAGCGGTCGGCTCACGGCGTCGAGTCCAAGGAGCGCGCATTGGCAGAATGCGCGGAAAGGTGTGTCCCATGGCGAGGAATGCGTTCGAACCAAAACCCGAACACAAATTCACATTTGGATTGTGGACGGTAGGGAATCGCGGGCGCGATCCTTTCGGCGATTTCGTGCGTCCGGTGATTTCGCCGAACGACATCGTCGCGATGTTGGCCGAAGTCGGCGCGTGGGGCGTCAACCTTCACGACAACGATCTCGTCCCCATCGATGCGACTCCGCACGAGCGCGACGCGATCGTCGCGTCATTCAAGCGCGCGTGCAAAGAGCATGGCCTCGTCGTGCCGATGGCCACGGTTTCGCTCTTCACGCATCCGGTTTTTCGCGATGGCGCGTTCACCGCGAGCGATCCCGAAGTCCGCGCGTACGCCGTGCAGAAAACGATGCGCGCGATGGATCTCGGCGCCGAACTTGGCGCGAAAATTTTCGTTTTGTGGGGCGGCCGCGAGGGAGTCGAGACCGACGCGTGCCGCCCCGGTGCCGATGCTGTGAAACATCTGCGCGACGCCGTCAATTTCTTGTGCGAGTACAACATCGACAAGAAATACGGCTTCAAGTTCGCGATGGAAGCCAAGCCCAACGAGCCGCGCGGCGACATTTATATGGCGACCACCGGGCACTATCTCGGCTTCATTCCCACGCTCGATCATCCCGAGATGGTCGGCGTAAATCCGGAATTTGCGCACGAAACGATGGCGGGGCTGAACTTCTTGCACAACGTCGCGCAGGCCTGGGAAGCGGGCAAACTGTTTCACATCGATTTGAACGATCAAGTGTCGGGGCGCTACGACCAGGACTTGCGCTTCGGTTCTGTGAACATCAAAGCTGCATTCTTCCTCGTGAAATTTCTGGAAGACGTCGGCTACAACGGCTCACGCCATTTCGACGCGCACGCGTACCGCACCGAAGACTACGAAGGCGTGAAGGATTTCGCTCGCGGCTGCATGAGGAACTATCTCATTCTCAAAGACAAAGCCGCGCGATGGAACGCCGACAAAGAAATCGCATCCATCCTGAAAGAAGTCAGTTCGAACGCCAACGGCGCGCCGAAAATCGGCTCGTACTCGAAGAAAAGCTCCGCGGCATTGCTTGCACACAACTTCGACAAAGACTCGATCATGAAGAAGCGCCTGCCCTACGAGCGCCTCGACCAACTCACAATCGACATCCTGACCGGCGCCCGCTGACGCTCTTGGAGCGCAACCCTTAAGCGCGCTGTCATCCTGAGCGAAGCGAAGGATCTCAGCGTTAAGCCCAAGAACGCAATCATCCGTTACAATGCACTCGTTCGCACCGCGGGCGTTGTGAACTCGCGCGTAGCCAATCGCTGTTTCATCTCACGGAGCCCCGTGATGTCCTTCATCCACGACGACTTTCTTCTTCAATCCGAAACGTCGCGCCGCCTTTACCACACCTACGCCGCGGCCGAGCCCATCCTCGACTACCACTCGCACCTTCCTCCCGCCGACATCGCTTCCGATCGCCGTTTCAACAATCTTTTCGAACCGTGGCTCGAAGGTGACCATTACAAATGGCGAGCGATGCGCGCAAACGGCGTCCCCGAAACTCACGTCACCGGCGCCGCCGATCCGCGCGACAAATTTCTAGCTTGGGCGCGCACCGTCCCCTACACGCTCCGCAATCCGCTCTACCACTGGACGCACCTCGAACTAAAACGCTACTTCGGCGATCGACGAACTGCTGAACGAAACGTCCGCGCCCGCGAATTTGGGACCGCGCCAACGAACAGCTCAAATCTTCGAACGACCTGACCACGCAGGGCATCCTGCGCAAATTCAAAGTGCGCGCCGTCTGTACCACGGACGATCCTTGCGACGATCTCGCGCATCACCGCGCGGTCAATTCATCTGCAACCGCCGGCTTCCGCATGTATCCGACGTTTCGCCCCGACGCCGCGCTCGCCGTTCGCCAACCGGAGGCGTTCTCCTCGTGGGTCGCACGGCTGGAAAACGCGAGCGGCATCGAAATCCTCTCCTTCAGCCATTTCCTCGACGCGCTGAAACAACGCCACGATCATTTCCATTCCGTCGGCAGTCGCCTCTCCGATCACGGACTCACGCGTTGTTTCGCTATGCCGTGCACCGATACGCAAGCCGGAATGATCTTCTCAAGAGCGCGCGACGGAAAGCCCGCAACACCATCGGAAGAAGAGCAGTTCGCCTCGTATCTCATGCTTTTCTTCGGCAGGCTCGACGCCGAAAAAAATTGGACCAAGCAATTGCATCTCGGCGCCCTGCGAAACGTAAACACCCGCGCCACGCAAGCTCTCGGCCCCAACACCGGCTACGACAACATCGGCGACTGGCCGCAGGCCGAAGCCCTCAGCAAATATCTCGACCTGCTCGAACAGGAAAACGCGCTGCCCGAAAACGATCATCTACAACAACAACCCCATCGACAATTTCGTTTTCTCAACCGCGATCGGCAGCTTTCAGGACGGAAAAACTCCCGGCAAAATTCAATTCGGCAGCGGCTGGTGGTACCTCGATCAAAAAGAGGGAATCGAGTGGCAGCTCAACGCGCTTTCGAACAACGGCCTCTTCGGTCGATTCGTCGGCATGCTCACCGACTCGCGCTCGTTTATGTCATTCCCGCGCCACGAATATTTTCGCCGCGTGCTTTGCAATTTGCTCGGGAATGAAATCGATCGCGGAGAACTCCCGCGCGACGAGGACTTGGTCGGCACGACAATCCGCAACATCTGCTTCGCAAACGCGAAAGATTACCTGGCGCTCGACCTGCCGTAACGGTGTTCTCTTGTAGGGGCGGGGCTTGCCCCGCCCGGTGTCAACTTCAATCACGCTCTATCGCGAAAGCCACTCGCCAGTCGCCACTAAGGTCACCGCTCACCAGTTATGCATCGTCCCATCAAGCTTGCGATTCACCGGCAAATATGCCCGATGATAGGGAAACGTCGCCGCCAACTTCTCATCAATGTCCACGCCATGCCCCGGCGCGTCGCCCGGATACATAAATCCATCCTTAAACGTATACGCATGCGGAAAAACCTTATCCGTCTCCGGCGTATGCCGCATGTACTCCTGAATTCCAAAATTGTGCACGCTGATATCGAAATGCAGCGCCGCCCCCATACACACAGGACTCAAATCCGTCGCGCCGTGCGACCCCGTCCGAACCTGATAAATCTCCGCGAGACTCGCAATCTTCTTCAAATGTGAAATCCCGCCCGCATGCACCACCGTCGTTCGAATGTAATCGATCAGCTGTTCTTCAATCAGCTGCTGGCAATCGAAAATCGTATTAAAAACCTCACCGACCGCGAGCGGCGTCGTCGTATGCTGCCGAATCAATTTAAAACTTTCCTGCAACTCCGCCGGCGTCGGATCTTCCAGCCAGAACATGTGATACGGCTCAAGTTCTTTGCCCAGCCGCGCTGCCTCAATCGGCGTAAGCCGATGATGCGCGTCGTGCAGCAAATGCACATCCGGCCCAAACTCTTTCCTCAGCCGCGAAAAAAGCTGCGGTGCAAAGTTTAAATATTGTTCCGTCGACCAAGCATTCTCCGGCGGTGCATCTTTCTCGGCAGGCTCGTAATACATCGACCCGCGCCCCACGCCGTACGTGCTCGAAAGCCCCGGAATCCCCGACTGCGCGCGAATCGCCTTGTACCCCATGCCGATATATTTCGAAACCGCCGCGACCGTGTCTTCGACATCGCTCCCGCTCGCGTGCCCGTACACCATCACGCCCTCGCGCGAAGCTCCGCCCAACAATTGATACAGCGGCGTGTTCAGCGATTTCGCCTTGATGTCCCACAACGCCGTGTCCACGGCCGCGATCGCGCACATCGTCACCGGCCCGCGTCGCCAGTACGCGCCCTTATAAAGGTATTGCCAAATATCCTCGATGCGCCGCGCGTCGCGCCCGATCAGCAGCGGGCAAACATGGTCGGTGAGATACGACGCGACGGAAAGTTCGCGCCCATTCACCGTGGCGTCGCCGAGTCCGTAAATTCCGTCTTCAGTGACAATCTTTAGCGTGACAAAATTTCGTCCTGGGCAGCAGACGATGACCTTGGCGTCTACAATCTTCATCCGAGAAATTCCTTCGCGAGATTCGATGAATTCCGATGCAAAATACCACGCGCAAGAGTGCCACAGATCGGTGGGGCAGGGAAGAATGCGAACGCGAAGACTAATCTGCGCAATTGCTCTCAGTTTTCTGTGCGCGATGTTCGCGATCGCACCCGCGCGCGCCGAAGACGGCCACGAAGCCTGGCTGCGTTACGCCCCTATCGACGCCTCAGCAGCAAAGATCTACGCATCGCTGCCGCATGCAATTGCTGTTCAAGGCGATTCGGTCGTACTTCGTTCCGCGCGTGAAGAGCTGTCGAGAGGTCTTCACGGGATGCTGGGGATCGCGTTGGCAAAGCAAGGCGCGAACGCGCCAGCGATCATCCTCGCCACCGAAAAAAATCTCGCGCCCGAATCTTTCCGCCTACGGTGGACCGGAACTGGAAACAAGGCCTCACTCCGCATCACCGGCGGCGACGACCGCGGCGTCCTCTACGGCGTCTTCGCCCTCCTCAGCAAGATCGCCCGCCTCGAATCACTCGCCAACATCGACGAAACCCAGCAA
The DNA here is from genome assembly GCA_963850795.1 of uncultured Acidobacteriota bacterium. Classification (GTDB taxonomy): domain Bacteria; phylum Acidobacteriota; class Terriglobia; order Acidiferrales; family UBA7541; genus Acidiferrum. The sequence continues at coordinate 103,433 of CAWKNS010000010.1, forward strand.
CCCTCTGCCCCCATCCGCTGGGTCAACGACTGGGACAACCTCGACGGCACCATCGAGCGCGGCTACGGCGGCCGCTCAATCTTCTTCGACGCCGACAACGTCCGCCCCGATCTCTCCCGCGTTAACGACTACGCCCGCCTCCTCGCCTCCATCGGCATCAACGGCGCCGCCATCAACAACGTCAACGCCAACCCGCGCGTTCTCACTCCCGAATTTCTCCCCCAGCTCGTCCGCATCGCCGACATCTTCCGCGCCTGGGGCGTCCACCTCGCCATCGCTGTCGATGTCAGCAGCCCGATGCGCATCGGCGGCCTCGACACATTCGATCCGCTCGATCCCACCGTTGCAAAATGGTGGCGCGATCGCTTCGACGACATCTACGCAAAAATCCCCGACCTCGGCGGCGTCGTAGTCAAAGCCGATTCTGAAGGCCGCCTCGGCCCTTCGACATACCATCGCTCTCCCGCCGACGCTGCAAACGTCATCGCCCGCGCTCTGAAGCCGCACGGCGGCCTCGTGTTCTACCGCGCCTTCGTCTACAACCATCATCTCGACTGGCGCGACCCTAAAAACGATCGCGCCAAAGCCGCCTACGACAACTTCCACCCGCTCGACGGCCAGTTCGACGACAACGTCATCATTCAGATCAAACACGGCCCGATCGATTTCCAAGCCGAAGAACCGGTCTCCCCACTCTTCAGCGGCCTGCAAAAAACGAACGAGGCCATCGAGCTGCAAATCACCCAGGAATACACCGGTCAGCAGCGTCACCTCTGTTATCTCGTTCCGATGTGGTCGCAAGCGTTGAATTTTAATCTTGCTGCCGGGTCAGGCTCTGAATTCGCCAGCAATCCATCGTCGGTCGCCGACATTGTGAGCGGAAGAACATTTCATCGTCCCACCGGTGGATACGTTGGCATCGCGAACGTCGGCCTCGACACAAATTGGCTCGCCCATCCACTCGCGCTGGCTAACCTCTATGGATTCGGCCGTCTGGCTTGGAGCGGAAGCAAGAACGGCATCGCCGAAGAGTGGTCGCGCCTCACCTTCGGCAACGATCCCGACGTCATAAAGACGATCGATTATTTGCTCGCGACTTCGTGGCGAACTTACGTCAGCTACACCGGCCCGCTCGGCGCGCAGACGCTCACCGATATTACCGGCAGCCACTTCGGCCCCAACATCGAATCCTCAGAGGAAAACGGATGGGGCCAATGGCATCGCGCCGACGAAAAAGGAATCGGCATGGACCGCACTGTCGCGACCGGCACGGGCTTCGTTGGCCAGTATCCGCCCGCCGTCGCATCGATGTATGAGGCGCTCGAGACTACGCCAGACAGGCTCCTGCTTTTCTTTCATCACGTTCCGTACACGTACAAACTGATTTCCGGCCAGACCGTCATCCAATACATCTACGATTCTCACTATTCTGGCGCGAGACATGTCGCGAACAACGTCGAGAAATGGAAGTCACTGCGCGGAAAAATTGACGAAGAACGCTACGCCGACGTGCTCGCGCGCCTGGAGTATCAAGCCGGCCACGCTATAGTCTGGCGCGACGCCATCTGCAACTACTTCCTCAAAAAATCCGGCATCGCCGACGCCCAAGGCCGCGCCGGACATTTCCCCAATCGCATCGAAGCCGAATCCATGCAACTCCAAGGCTACGCACCCGTCGATGTCACTCCATGGGAGAACGCCTCAGCCGGAAAAGCGATCGCCTGCAAACGACCGCAAGCCTGCATTGCGTCATACAAATTCACCGATGCAGAAGGGAACTACGCACTAACAATCCTCTACTTCGATCAGAAAAATGGCGCGTCCAGATTTCGCCTCACCATCAACGACAAGCTCACAACCCACTGGACCGCCGATGACCGACTTCCCGCCACAAAAATCGGAGCCGACGCCGCCACTCGCCGCACAGTCTCAAATCTCCATCTCCGCCCCGGCGATCAAATTCGAATCGAAGGCATCCCCGACGCCGACGAACCCGCCGCCCTCGATTACATCGAAATCACTCCCCAAAACTAGCAGCCCCGCGCCGCCTGCCGTAAACTCGTACGCGCGCCGCTCTCACAACGCGGCGGTCGTAGGGGCACGGCACGCCGTGCCCGTCCGAAAATTTCAGCGCATCATTTAATTTTGAGGCCAAACGAAAAATGCCCTACGCTCCACTCGATCTCGCCAACAAATCCGCCGTCGTCATCGGCGGCACTTCCGGCATCGGTCTCGCACTCGCCAAAGGCCTTTCCAAAGCCGGCGCGAACGTCATCCCCACCGGCCGCCGCGCCGAACTCGTCGAATCCGCCGCCGCCGAAATCAAATCCACCGGCGGCAAATCGCTCGCTGTCCCGTGCGACGTCACCAATCGCGCCAGCATCGAAGCACTTACTCGCCGCCACCATCGCCGAATTCGGCTCCGTCGAAATTCTCGTAAATTGCGCCGGCACCACGAAACGCACACCAACCCTCGACGTCTCCGAAGCCGAGTGGAACAACATCATCGAGATCAATCTCAGCGGCACATTTCGCGCGTGCCAGGTTTTCGGCCGTCACATGATCGAACGCAAATACGGCCGCATCATCAACATCGGCTCCATCTCGTCGTTCGTCGCGCTCTTCGAAGTCAGCGCCTATTGCGCCAGCAAAGCCGCCGTCGCGATGCTCACGAAATCTCTCGCGATCGAATGGGCCAAGCACGGCGTCTGCGTGAACGCCATCGCCCCCGGCGTCTACCGCACCGATCTCAATGCAGGCTTGCTCGATGGAACCGCGCGCGGCAAAGAATTCCTGCAACGCACGCCAATGGGCCGTTTCGGCCAACTCGAAGAACTCGTCGGCGCCGCCGTATTCCTAGCTTCCGACGCCGCCAGCTACACCAACGGCCACATCCTCGCCGTCGACGGCGGCCTCCTCGCCTCCGGCCAGAACCAATAGCACTAATCTTCCGTCACCACAAAATATGTAGGGGCGCAGCACTGCTGCGCCCCAGGTCCGCTCAATGTAATCCGCACTACAACTCTGTTTTTTTCCTTCTTTTTCTTCTCTGTGTTCTCTGCGAACCCTGTGGTGAATCTCTTCGCCTCTAAGCTTCCACCTCGGCATCCGCTACACTCAGCGCCTCATCAAACGCCGACACCCCCGCATCAATCTCCTTCTCCGTAATAATCAACGGCGGCGCAATCACAAAATGGCTCACCCAAGCCTGCATATAAACCCCGTTCGCCATCATCCGAGCCGCAACTTTATCCACCACCAACGGCGTCCCCGCTCACCTTATCCGCCATCGTGTTGAATCCCGCCTTCGTCTTCCGATTCTTCACCAGCTCCACCGCCCAAAACATCCCAATCCCTCGCACTTCTCCAATCGACGGATGCTTCTCCTTCAACGCGTGCAGCTTCGGCCCGATGTATGCGCCGAGATCGTTTGCACGTTGAACCAAATTCAGCCTCTTCATCTCATCGATCGACGCAATCGCCGGCGCCAGCGTCAGCGGATGCGCCTCATACGTATGCCCGTGCGAGAAAAAATGATCTTCGAAATAACTCGCCACCTTCTCCGACGTCGCACACAGCCCGAGCGGAATCGCCGCGTTCGTAATCCCTTTCGCCGTCGTCAAAATATCCGGCACCACGCCCCAGTTATCCACCGCGAACCACTTTCCCGTCCGGCACCATCCCGTCATCACTTCGTCCGCGATCATCAACACGCCATGCTTGTCGCAAATCGCGCGCAGCCTCGGCAAATATTCCTTCGGCGGAATCAGCACGCCATTCGTCCCCACCACCGGCTCCAGAATCACCGCCGCCACATCGCTTTCATTCGCGATCATGTGCTCGATATATTCCACGCACGCAATTCCGCATCCCGGATACGTGTGCAGAATCGGACACTTATAACAATTCACCTCCGGCGCAAAAATCACTCCCGGAATTTTTCCCGCCGGCTCCATCGCCCACCGCCGCGGATCGCCCGTCGCCGCAATCGATCCCATCGTCGATCCGTGATACGACCGGTAGCGCGAAATAATCTTCGTCTTCCCCGTGCACATCCGCGCAATCTTGAACGCCGCTTCGTTCGCTTCCGTCCCCGACGTCGTAAAAAAATATTTCGTCAGCCCTTGCGGCAACACTTCCACCAGTCGCTTCGCCAACTCCGCGCGAATCGTCGTCGCCCATCCCGGCCCCACATACGCCAAATCCCGCGCCTGATCCTGAATCGCCTGAATCACCGCCTTATTCTTGTGGCCAAGCGTCACGCACATGAGTTGCGCCGAAAAATCCAGATACTTTTTCCCATCCGCATCCGTGAAATGGCAATCTTCCGCATCGACCACATGAACCGGATTCCACCCCTTCTGGCGGCGCCAAGTCCCATACGTATATTTCGTAGTGATCTGCTTTACTTCGCTCGACGTCATCCCTGACCCAGCCACTCCCCACCTCCGCAAAATCGTGCCCGACTCAAATCCTGTAAAGCCTATACCAAATCGCACCGGCATTTGGGTGCCGCACCCTCAGATGTTAGAGGGTGCGGGTTTAGTTTCAAACTCACCCCAAACCCAAACGACGACCACGGTCGTTTCAAGCGCCACCCTGTACCCGCGATCGCTTCCCAGATCGCGGGGTTTAAATTCAACCGCACCCATCCCACAACGACAATAGTCCCGTCCCTTGCGAAACACTCCTCATCGCGCCATACTGCGCCGCGAAAAATATGTCACCCACAAGTCGCAATTCTCTCAACCGCATCCGCCCAATCCTCGCCACAGCCCTCCTCTCCATCCTCGTCTGCTCCCCATCCCACGCTCAAAATCAGCCAACTCTCACCCATCCCAACAAAATCATCATCGACTCCGACATCGGCGACGACGTAGACGACGTCTTCGCCATCGGCCTCGCCCTCACCAGCCCCGAAGTCCAAATCCTCGGCATCTCCAGCGCCTGGGGCGACACCCAACTCCGCGCCAGAATGATCGATCGCCTCCTCATCGAAACCAACGCCACGAATATCCCCGTCGCCGAAGGCATCCCCACAAAAGCCCAATCCCAATTCAGCCAATCGCAATGGGCTAAGGGCGGCAACGTCCCGCAAAAATCCTACGCAAACGCCGTCGATTTCCTCCTCGACCAAATCAAAAAAGATCCCGGCAACATCACGCTCGTCGCCATCGGCCCTCTCACCAACATCGGCGCCGCCATCGACCGCGACCCCGCCACCTTCAAAAAACTAAATCGCGTCGTCATCATGGGCGGCGCGGTCCGCAAAGGCTATGGCGACCTGGGCTACGCACCCGATCATGGCCCGCAACCCGAATACAACATCTACAGCGACGTCGCCGCCGCCCAAAAACTGTTCAATAGCGGCGTGCCGATCTACATGATGCCGCTCGACTCCACCCAGCTAAAGCTCGACGAAGACAAACGCGCCTTCCTTTTCAAGCAGGGAACTCCGCTCACCAACGCGCTCTCCACGCTCTATTACCAATGGGGCCAGCCGACTCCGACGCTCTTCGACGCCATGGCCGTCGCCTATGTCCTCGATCCATCTCTCTGCCCCACAACTCCGCTCCACATCACCGTCGAAAAAGACGGCAGCACCCGCGAATCCGCAGGCCCACCTAACGCCAACGCCTGCCTCGCCTCCGACTCCGATCAGTTTTTTCGTTTCTTACTTCCACGCCTCGCCAAGCCCTTTCCTTTGCAGCGCTGAATCGCTACAGTAACCGTTCGCCGCCCAGGCCCATCTCAATCGAAACGCGAAAATGACCGCCTCCGAAAAATCGCCAACGCCACCGTCACGCGCCACCTATCCCGACCTGGTCGGCAAGTCCGTCCTCATCACCGGCGGCGGCAGCGGCATCGGCGCCGCCTTCACCGAAGCTTTCGCTCGCCAAAAGGCAAAAGTCGCCTTCCTCGACATTGCCGCGGAGCCTAGTCGCGCCCTCGCGAAAAAAATCTCCGCCGAAACCGGCAACACGCCGCACTTCTTCCAGTGCGACGTCCGCGATCTCGCCGCTCTCCAATCCGCCATCGATCAAGCCCACGCAAAAATCGGCGACATCTCCATCCTCATCAACAACGCAGCCAGCGACGACCGCCACTCCTTCGAATCCGTCACGCCCGAATATTGGGACGATCGCTTCGCCACCAATCTCCGCCATATGTTTTTCGCCGCCAAAGCGATCGCGCCGCAAATGCAGCGCCTCGGCGGCGGCTCGATCATCAACATGAGCTCCATCATCTGGCGTCTCGCGCACACCGGCCTCCCCGCCTACATCACCTGTAAAGCCGCCGTCATCGGCCTCACGCGCACACAAGCCCGCGAGTACGGCCCCCACAACATTCGCGTCAACGCAGTTTCTCCCGGCGCCGTCTGGACCGAACGCCAAATCAAACTCTGGTACACGCCCGAATTCGAGCAGGAAATGATGAAAGGGCAGTGCATCACGGCGCGCATCATGCCCGAAGATATCGCCAACATGGCGCTTTTCCTCGCGTCCGACGCTGCGGCAAAATGTACCGCCCAGGATTTCACCGTCGATGCCGGGTGGAGTTGATTCCACGATCGACTTTACAAGATTCAGGTTCAAGATTTAAAAAAGCTGGAGCTGACCACGAATGAAAACAGTCAAAGGACCCGCAATCTTCCTCGCGCAATTCGCCGGAGACAACGCGCCGTTCAATTCTTTCGACTCCATCTGCGCCTGGGCCGCGAATCTCGGCTACAAAGGCGTGCAGATTCCCACGTGGGACGCCCGCCTCTTCGATCTTGAAAAAGCCGGCGAAAGCAAAACCTACTGCGACGAAATCGCCGGCATCGCGAAAGAACACGGCCTCGCGATCACGGAACTCTCCACGCACCTGCAAGGCCAGCTCGTCGCCGTCCATCCCGCCTACGACGCCGCCTTCGACGGCTTCGCCGCTCCGGAAGTCCGCAACAATCCCAAAGCCCGCCAGGAATGGGCGGTCGAGCAGCTGCATCACGCCGCCAAAGCCTCAAAAAATTTCGGCCTCAGCGCTCACGTCACATTCTCCGGCGCGCTTGCGTGGCCCTACATGTACCCGTGGCCGCAGCGTCCCGCAGGCCTCGTCGAAACCGCGTTCGACGAACTCGCCAAGCGCTGGACTCCCATCCTCAATGAGTTCGACGAAGTCGGCATCGACCTCTGCTTCGAGGTTCATCCCGGCGAAGATCTTCACGACGGCGCCAGCTTCGAAATGTTCCTCGACCGCGTGAAGAATCATCCGCGCTGCAACATCCTCTTCGATCCGAGCCACTTCGTTTTGCAGCAACTCAACTATCTCGAATACATCGACCTCTATCACGAGCGCATAAAGATGTTTCACGTCAAGGACGCCGAGTTCCGCCCAACCGGCCGCCAAGGCGTCTACGGCGGCTTTCAACCGTGGATCGATCGCGCCGGCCGCTTCCGCTCGCTCGGCGACGGCCAAGTCGATTTCGCAGCCATCTTCTCCAAGCTGACGCAATACGATTTCCCCGGCTGGGCCGTCCTCGAATGGGAGTGCTGCATCAAGTACCGCCGAACAGGGCGCCGCCGAAGGCGCCCCCTTCATCGCGCGTCACATCATCCAAGCCGCCGCCACCACCTTCGACGATTTCGCCGCCTCCGGCACCGACCAAGCCGCCAACCGCAAAATGCTCGGCCTCGGATAATTTTTTGTCTTCTCGCGTGGTCGTGTCATCCTGAGCCGCCCGAGGGGGGCGAAGGATCTCAACCACAGCCAAACTAAAAAGTTTCATTCGGCTCATCACAGCCGAAAAAATTCGCACAGAAGGACGAACAAATGACCATCGACGCATCCGCAACTTCATCCTCCACCCGCCGCCTCCGCCTCGGCATGGTCGGCGGCGGCCCCGGCGGCTTCATCGGCGCCGTCCACCGCATCGCCGCGCGCATCGACGACCGCTTCGAACTCGTCGCCGCCGCTCTCTCCTCCAATCCCGAACGCGGCCGCGCCGCCGCGCGCGATCTCCACATCGCACCCGACCGCGCCTACGGCAGCTTCGCCGAAATGGCCGCCGCCGAAGCCAAGCGCCCCGACAAAATCGACGCCGTCTCCATCGTCACGCCGAATCATCTCCACTTCGGCCCGGCGAAAGCCTTCCTCGAAGCCGGCTTCCACGTCATCTGCGACAAGCCGCTCACCACGACCGTCGAAGACGCGGAGACTCTCGCGCAGCTCGTAAAAAAATCCGGCAAAGTCTTCGGTCTCACGCACAACTACACCGGCTATCCCGTCATTCGCCAGGCCCGCGAAATGATCGCCGCCGGCGAACTCGGCAAGCTTCGCCTCGTGCAAGTCGAGTACGCGCAGGACTGGCTCACCACGCCGCTCGAAAACACCGGCCAGAAACAAGCCGCGTGGCGCACCGACCCCGCGCAAAGCGGACCTGCTGGCTCGCTCGGCGACATCGGCACGCACGCCTACAACATCGCCTGCTTCGTCAGCCAGCTTCACGCCGAACAAGTCGCCGCCGACGTGAACATCATCGTTCCCGGCCGCCGCCTCGACGACAACGTGCAGATGTTGCTGCGCTACAACGAAGGCGTGAAGGGCATGCTCTGGGCCAGCCAGGTCGCCGTCGGCAACGAAAACAATCTCCGCCTCCGCGTGTACGGCGAAAAGGGCGGCTTCGACTGGTCGCAGGAAAATCCCAACTATCTCCACTTCAGCCGCTACGGCAAACCGACGATGACGCTGACGCGCAACGGCGCCGACGCTACCGCATCCGCCAAACACGCGAGCCGCGTTCCCAGCGGCCATCCCGAAGGCTATCTCGAAGCCTTCGCCCAACTTTATTCCGACATCGCCGAGCAAATCTCAGCGCACGACGCAGGCCGCCCCGCAGCGAAAGAATCCTTGCTCGTGCCCACCGTCGATGACGGCGTAGCCGGCGTAAAATTCATCTCCGCCGTCCTCGCTTCGTCGAAACAAAACGCCGCCTGGACCAAGCTCTAAACTGCGTAGGGGCACGGCACAGCCGTGCCCATCTTCATATTTTTTCTTCGTCGCAGCTCGACGCAACAATGCGAAAATGTTTGTAACCGATCGCGCGTTTTGCCGATCCAAACCATAGTCCCCAATGTTCCAATTCCTACTCCGTGCTGTCGCGATCGTCGTGCTAGTTTTTCTCGCCCTTCAGCTCGTCCGCAAACCACTTCCAAACCCGCCAGTTACCGCCGATTTCCAGGCTCCTCCGGAAGTAAAACAAATTCTCAAAAAATCCTGCTACGGCTGTCACTCCAACGAAACGAAACTCGCATGGTTCGATCTTCCCGTGCCCGCCTATTGGATCGTCCGCGATCACGTTCTCGACGCGCGAACGCATATCAATTTTTCCGAAATCGGCAAACTCCCGCTCGCGCAACAAAAAGGCGTGCTCTACGAGGGCGTGATGCAGGTTTCGCGCGGCGCCATGCCGATTCCCGCATACGTCGCGTTCCATCCCGAAGCAAAAATGACCGACCAGGACGTCGCCGTCCTGAAAAATTATCTCGCCTCGATTTCTCCCGCTCCGCCCACCACGTCGGACGATACCGGCGCGGAGCAATACGAAAAATGGCTCGCCACCGGCAACGACCTTTCAAAAGCTGCGGCAGCGCCGAACGGCATTGCGTTTCCGTCCGACTACAAGAACTGGAAACCGGTCAGCAGCACCGACCGCTTCGACAACAACACCATTCGCCAGATTCTCGGCAACGACATCGCCATCAAAGCGATCGCCGAAAATCAGATCAACCCATGGCCCGATGGCGCGACGTTCGCAAAAATCGCGTGGCTCGCACAAACCGGTTCCGACGGAGTGATTCGCCCCGGCCCGTTTTTCCAGGTCGAATTCATGATTCGCGACAAACGGAAATATGCCAACACACTCGGTTGGGGCTGGTCCCGTTGGCGTGGCGCCGACCTCAAGCCCTACGGCAAGGACGAACATTTTGTTGACGAATGCGTCGGCTGCCACCGCCCGCTCGAAGATACGAACTACGTCTTCACTGAGCCCATCCGAGGGCAGCAATGATGCGAACATCGTCGAAGCCAATCGTGGCGAAGAGAACGACCGCGCCGCGGACGAAAGTGATGCGTTGTTTACAGAGTTCGCCTAAGCGCGTGCTCACTTTTTTTTCTCTGTGTGTTTTCTCCCTGTGCGTTCTCTCCGGTTGCGACAACAACAGGAGCCGCGTCGCGCCGCTCGTTGCGACCGTGAACGAAAACGCCTCGCTCTCTGCTACCGCGGCGAGCGCGCTTCCAGCGAATCCGCTGAAGTGGAGCATCATCACTTCTTCCATCGATCCGCAGAATTCCACGATGTCCACGCTGTACGGCAACGACACCGCGGTTCAATACGCTCGCGCAAATTCCAAACACGACTACCCGGCAGGCTCGCGAGTTGCGCTCGTGACGTGGACGCGCCGTGACGACCCTCGCTACTTCGGCGCCAGAATTCCCGATCACATCAAGTCGATCGAATTTGTCTTCGTTACCGAACTGCCCGGCGAAACGAAATTCACCCACGAAAAGTTTGAAGGCAGCCCTCTCGCAAAAACACAATCCGAAGAATCCGCGACGCCGTCGCCGGCTGCCGCCGCGCTCCTTAATCTGCGGGCCGCCGTTCTTCCTTAAGTCCTTCCTCGAACCGGGCGCGGTCGAAAGAATACGCAGCTACCCGCTACTCGAATCGTCACAACCCAACACGCGCTCAACATTCTCGTTGTACCATCCGAACGAACCCCACGGAGCCGCACTGCAATGTCCGAAGCATCCCCGCTCGAACATCCGATCCCCGTCCCACCCGCTCTCGCAGCCACGCAAGCCGCCACTACTGGCCGCCGCTACCTGGTGCTCTTCATCTTTCTTCTCGCCAGCCTCGTCCTCTATCCTTTCGCGGATAACAGCTCCGCCGGTTACTACATGCTCCGCGTCATCGGCGCGGCGATCATTCTTCTCAGCGTCTACGCCGTTGGCTACCGGCGCTCTCTTCTCGTTTTTGCGATCCTGCTCGCCGTTCCCGCGATTGCACAACACATTTGGCTGCTCAAATCCGATCCCGGCGTGCTTGCGATTTCAAGCATCGTGTTGAGCTTTTGCTTCAATGTGTTCGTGATTTGCGTGATTTTGCGCCGCATTTTCGCGCGCGATCATTCCAACTCTGAAACCATCTTTGGCGCACTTTCGATCTATCTGCTGGTAGGATTCGGATTCGCCAGCCTCTTTCATCTTGTCGCGGTCATTCGCCCTGGCGCTTTCTACTTCGATCCTCACGCCAACTTCCACACCATTCCCGACCGCCTCGACTTCATCTACTACAGCTTCGGCACACTCACATCCCTCGGCGCTCCCGGCATCACCCCGGTGTCCGCACACGCCCGCTCCTTGACGATCGTCGAAGCCATCCTCGGAGTGCTCTTTCTTGCCGTCCTCGTTTCCCGTCTGATGGACGCTTACCGCCCCGGGCCCAGCCTCTGGCACCGCGATTCACACCACCGCTAGAATCGCTCAACTTGAAAACGAACTCCCCCGATGAGTTGCTATGGAAACAAGACGTGAAAAGGAAGTTTCCTCACGCTTTTCCGCGCGGCTTCACTTCAACGTGATCATTAGTTCGAACGACTCCTAAAAAGCTCTCTCCATAAGAACTTCTAATTTAACAAGCGCGCCCCGATCTTCTATCATCCACTAGACATTCAGGGAGCGATCGACGAAGCCTCCCGCCTCAACGGCGCGACTCACCTACTTTCCAGCTTCACAACTTCCTAAAGCGCGCGCGCATTCGAAACACCCCGCCAATAAGCAACGCACTTTCAGTCGCTTGCTCACTCCCGTTTTCCGTAGACTTGTAACTGCCACATTCTTAGCCACTTCCGCACTCTTTGGAGAATATGGGGGGTATACCCCTAAAAAGCGAATCTTTGGCGAAGCCCGTGCGAAGAAAACCAACGTTGGCGAGACATTTTCGAGTCAACGCCAACGTCACCCGCTCCGAAGCGGTCTACTCACGGCGAAACATGCCATGCCACGCACGCTTGTCATTCAACTCGGACGGCTCGGTGATGTCATTCAGACAACGCCGCTGCTCCGTGAACTCGCTGCGGGCGGCGACGTGGTCGATGTGCTGGTCCTTCGTTCCACGCACGTCGCGTTGATCGGTTTCTCTGCGGTAGCGAACATCGTCACGATTCCCGACTCGCTAGCTCCGCTCGACGATGCGATCGCATGCGGCTTTCCGCAGGGCAGAATTCCAACCGAGGCCCACGAACTTCTCGTTGACCTCCAGCTTCCGACTTACGATCGCGTGATCCATGCGTCGCACGCTCCTCTCGGCTGTTGGCTCGCCGCTGCAAGTCCTTGCACAAATGCGAGCGGCCGCTTCGGCGGTGTCATTCTCGATCGCGAATGCCTCTATCTGGGTGCCGCGAGCGTGTACCGCGTCGCGCTGCTGAAATTCCGAGAGCAAAATCTTTTTAATCTCGTCGATCTCACCCGCGCCATTCCCGGCGTAGCGCCGCACAACGTGCCGCCGCGACTTTATGTCAACCAATCCGCCGGACTACCGTTCGCATTGCCGGCTGGCCGCCTTGTCGCGCTCAATCCCGGTGCCAGTGAGGCAAAGCGCTGCTGGGCCGCCGAAAATTTTGCACGGCTCGCCGAAGCCATATCCGTCGCAGGTTTCACGCCGGTACTTGTCGGCGCGCCTTCCGATCGCGAACTCTGCGAACAGATCGCGGGCGCTGCTCGTGTCGCGATTCCGAATTGCGCCGGCCGCACCACGATCCCGGAAATGACGGCTCTGCTCGCCCGCTGCGAACTCGTCGTCTCGGCCGATACCGGCGCAGCGCACCTCGCGGCGGCGGTTGGCACAACCGTGCTTGGCCTCTACGGCGCCACAGCCTGGTTTGCTGAGACTGCGCCGTATGGCAATGACAACCTCACCTTGCAAACGCCGCTCAACGCGCCGATGTCCGCAATCTCGCTCGATTCCGCCGTCGCAGCCGCAATGAATCGCTTGGGTCGCCTATCTGACACCGATCTCCGAAACGAACTACGACGCGAAAAACAACTCGCGTGGGAAACATCGATCGAGCCGTCAGGCCCGAATGATCCGCTCGGTGGAATGACTTATACGCCGGTGCATCGAGCTGCGCTTCCAGACGTGGACGTCCCCGACGAAGTCTTCGGCCGATACCTCCGCGAAGCTTTCGCCACAGAATTTCTAACTTCGGCGGCAATAGCAGGAGTAAACCAAATGGAGCGGACGCAAGGCGAAGGAGCCGGATCGCGGAGCGCTTGCGATTCGTTCGTGCAGATTCTCGATTCCATGAAGACCGTGGCACACCTTTGCGCCGGGTCGATACGAAAGGGAATCGCGTCGGAAGAGAGTCGGGAGGCAGCTACAGCGCTGGTCACTGCAACGGATCGAGTTCGCGAGCTTGCGAGTGACCCAGCGTGGAAACCGCTCAGCCCCGTCATTCACAACCTTGACTGGCAACTGCGGATGCTACCGCAGCAAGTTCCTGCCGCAACGCTGCGCGCTCACTCGAAGGCCTACGCCTCCGCTGCCCGCATCTTGCGAAACACAGACGAGGCTTACCGCAATGGCATGGGACAAGAACAAAATGGAGAAACTTCGAATGAATACTGTGATTTGAGGGAAGCAACGAGGAAGGAAGAAAAGAGGGGGGACAGGTGCCTCGTTCGGTGAGGATACAGGCACCTGCCCGTCAGCGAGGGTCGGTCTCGCCATGAACGATTCTTGTGAAAAGAGAGTAAGCCGAGGGCTGTTCTGCGCCAATCAGGTGATTCCTTTAGAAACCCCTAAGGTCTTCCTGCAGAGTGCCTTAGCCCTCGCCGTCGATCAGAAAGCAGCCGAGGTAGGGCTGAGGACATGTAACCCTAATAGAATGAGCAGATCAGGAGGTGCATGGGCGGAGGCTGGTAACCTCGATACGTGACCGCCGCCAAAACAAATCCACAGGCACGGTGGGTTAGCGCGGTGGAAACAGTTGGCTAGACGACCGGGAGTTCGCGACCGCGACCCGTTGTGATCGCGCGATTTGCCGAGCGGTCCAAGCTCTCATGCAGATTCATGAGCGTCAGAAAGGTCGTCAAAATCCGCTTCTTGTATTCGTCCGACAGTCGGAGGCGACCGTAGGCGACCACAGTGAGTTTGTTCGCGATTGCCCGCACCCAGTCGGCAATTTCAGCCTGGCGCGGCGGCGTAGTTTTACCCAATGCGATCTCGCGGCGTAGCTCCGTACAATCGTGCTCGATGGTGGTGAGGAAGTGTTGGACGCAAAGGACTTCGGATTCAAGCTCTTGCGGAACTGGAAGTTGGCACCAGCACAAGCTGGTTGCAGCGGAGACTGTGGCAGACATACCGACCCTCTCCGATGCCAATATGCAATGGCCGTACCAAAGCACAGGGCGAATGGAAGGCGCAGCATTGCCGCGAGGAAGCCGATTTCGCAGGGTATCGCCCGCCTTTGCCGGGGTTTCGCAGGCGAAGGTGTCACCTTGCGGCCACACCCGTCACCGTTTGGAGCTTATTATAGGAAAAGAAATTCCAGCGGTTGAGCCGCCCTCTTGAGTCACTTCAGCTTTGCCAGTTTGGAATTCGCTTTCGCCTCGGCCTTGGCTACCGCCGGCGGAATGGATACTTTTGTGGAGGCATTGCCGGAGCCGGCGGCGGTGCCGAGGTCCACGATCGGATGCGCCTTCATTTCCTGGCCCCAAATCAACAGGCCACCGGTAAACGCGTTTTCGTTGCTGCCGATGATGCAGCCGGGCGGGCAATCCTTGAGTTTTTTAACGTTGCCACCGCCGAGGACGACGTAGTCGGCGCCGAGCGACACTTTCAACGTTGCGGTGACTTCGTTTACGTGTTTGCGCCAGCGTTTCTTGCCCAGGCGTTTCAAGCCGCGGAGGCCGAGGTAGTCCTCGTAGGTCTTACCTTTTTTGTAGCCGAGGTGAGCCAGCTCCATGGGTTCGAGCACGCCGTCCACGATCATTGCGGAGCCGAGTCCGGTACCGAGACCGAGAAACAACATGCGGCCGCCCTTATAGCTGCCGACGGCCTGCATTGCGGCGTCGTTGATCAATTTCACGGGGACGCCAAAAGCTTTTTTGAAGTCGAAGCCGACCCATCCTCCGCCCAGATTGTGTGGCTCGCGGAGCGGGCGGCCGTTGATGATCGGGCCGGGGTAGCCGAGAGAGATGCAGTTGTAGTCCCAGCCTTTGGTCGCGGTCTTGACGATCTCGACCGCTTTTTTCGAAGTCATGGTGGGGCCCGAAGGAATTTTGGTGGCGTCCTTTTGGCCTTTCATGCGCATTTTGACGTTGGTGCCGCCGACATCGACGACGAGGACTTTCGGCGAGGCGGGAGCGGAGGTGGGTTTGGTCTTCGTTTTGTCGGGCATAAGTTTTCCGCATGGGAAATATATCTCAAGTTCATGTTATTTCGGTGGGGGAGACGAAAAAATGTGTCGCTTTTCAAGTATTGACCGTAAAGACGATGCGGCTGGAGAAACGTCCATTTGGGGAGCGGGGAGCGGTGCGTTTCCGCGAACGCAGCAGACGAAAGCGGGCGCAGAGCGTTGCGAACATTCCTCAGTGCTGAAACGTAGTCCATCGTTGTGGGATGGGATGGGTTGAATCTAAACCCGCACCCTCTAAGAACGGAGGGTGCGGCACCCAGCACCCGGTGTTGAGACGCGGGAAATGTATTTTGCTACGACAGGTATTCAGGATATGAGTGGCGGGAGGATGACGTGGATACGCTGCGACAAGACATTCGATACGCTGCACGGACGCTCTGGAAGAGCCGCGGCTTCGCGCTGACCGCAATCGTTACGCTGGCGCTGGGGATTGGGGCTTCGACGGCGATTTTTAGCGTGATGGACAACGTGCTGATGGAGCCGTTTCCGTATGTCGGATGCGCAGCGATTCATGACTGTGCTGATTCACGACACCGAGCGCAACGAGCCCGGCGGCAACGGAGGGTATAGCGGGCCGGAGTTTCTGGACATCATCGAGCAGAACCATGTTTTCGATCGCGTGATCGCGAACGATCAAGAGGATGTGCTGTATCGGTCGGGCGAAGGAACGGAATTATTCAATGGATCGATGGTGACGCCTGGGACTTTTGAATTCATGGGCATGCCGGCGTTGATGGGGCGTGTGATGGGGCCTGCGGATTATGAGCCGGGAGCGCCACCGGCGTTTGTGATGCGTTACAAGACGTGGGTGACGAAATTCAGCGGAGACCCAAACATTTTGGGGAAGACATTTGTGCTGAACGACGTGCCGCGCACACTCGTGGGCGTGATGCCGCCGCGATTTGGATTCGGGGATTCGGACGTGTGGATTCCAATGAAGCCGGAACATGCGGCGGCCAACGATATCTATGGATTTCCGCAGCACTGGTTTTTGATGGGGCATTTGAAGCCGGGCGTCAGCGAGAAGCAGGCGCAGGTCGATCTCGATATCGTGACGCATCAGCTGGCGACAAAATATCCGAAGGATTATCCGAAACATTTTTCGGTGGAGATACAGTCGCTGACGGATCTGGTTGTCGGGCAGTTTCGGACGACGCTGTACATCATGCTGGCGGCGGTCGGATTGTTGTTGCTGATTGGCTGCGGCAACGTGGCGAATTTGTTGCTGGCGCGGGCTACGGGGCGCGAAAAGGAATTTGCGATTCGAGCGGTGCTGGGAGCGGGGCGGGTGCGGCTGATTCGGCAATTGCTGGTGGAGAGCTTGATCCTTGCGGTGGGAGGGGCGGCGCTCGGGACGCTGATCGCTTGGGGAGGATTGAAGTCGCTGGTGGCGGCCATTCCGCAAAACATCATTCCCGCAGAGGCGGTGATTCGGCTGAATACGCCGGTGTTGCTCTTCACTTTGTGCGTCGCGGTTACTGACGGCGCTCGTTTTTGGGCTGGTGCCGGCGTTGCAGGCGGCGCGGCGGGATTTGAATGATCCGTTGCGCGACAGCGGGAAGGGAACGGGCGGAGGCGGAAGGAACGGACGGTTGCGCAATGCTGTCGTTGTGCTGGAGGTTGCGGTCTCGCTGACGTTGATGGTGGGTGCGGGATTGCTGATGCGGAGTTTCATGGCGCTGCGCGAAGTACAACTCGGGCTTTCGGCCGGATCATATTCTGGTGGTGCGGCTGCCGCTGCCGCTGGATCGATATAAGACGTCAGATCAACTGATCAGCTTCTACAAGCCGCTGCTGCAGCGGCTGAAGAGCTTTGCCGGGTGTCGTCGATGCGACGGAGACGAGTTCGCTGCCGCCGTTTGGCGGGAGCCGGAGTGACGTGGATGTCGTCGGGCAAGTCTCACGATGAAAAGTGGCAGACGATGTTTCAGTTGAGCAGCGAGAGCGATTTTTCGATGCTGAAGATTCCGTTTCGCAGCGGGCGGACTTTCACGGAAGCGGAAGTCGATGGGAAGCGCAAGCTGGCGGTGATCAACGAGACGTTCGCGCAGCGATACATGAAAGGCGAGAATCCGATTGGGCAGCGCATTCATATTGTTGGGATCGAGACGTATCCGGATCCGGTGAAGGATGCGTGGTTTGAGGTGATTGGTGTCGTTGCGGACGCCAAAAATCAGGGGCTGCAGGACCCGCCGCTGCCGGAGGCGTGGGTTCCGTACACCGATGACGGGTTCGGCGAACCGCGGGATTTTGGTGCGAACGGCGCAGGATCCGATGGCGATGCTGAAGTCGGTGGAGCAGGAGGTGTGGGCGACCGATCGCGGCGTCGCGCTGACGTTTACTGGGTCGCTTGAGAGCTTCATCAATTCGTTTTCGTATGCGGGGCCGCGATTTGGATTTTTGCTGATGTCGATTTTTGGCGGCATTGGGTTGATTTTGGTGACGGTTGGCGTTTACAGCGTGCTGGCGTATACGGCGGCGCAGCGGACGCATGAGATCGGGATTCGCATGGCGCTGGGGGCGGAGAGCGGGGATGTGCTGAAGCTGGTGGTGTCGATGGGATTGCGGCTGGTGGGATTGGGCGCGGCGATTGGGGTTGTGGCGAGTTTGTTGCTGGCGGGCGCGATCAAGAGCCAGTTGTGGGGCGTGTCGGCGCACGATCCGATGACGGTGGTGGCGGTGACGGCGGTGCTGCTGGTGACGGGCGTGGTGGCGTGTTGGATTCCGGCGCGAAGGGCGTCGCGGGTCGATCCGCTGGTGGCGCTGCGGTATGAGTAACGGGTGTGATTGCCGGTGCGTGGCGTCGGCGTCTGCGGCGCTCGTAGAGCCATGCGCCGAATAACGCTGGCGGAAGAGCGAGCACGACTAGGGCGATTGGATACCAGTGCGGTCCGTACTTGTCGATGTTGTTCCATGTGGCGATGACGCCGGCGATTGACGCGAGCTCTCCCAGGGTGCCGAGAATGAAGGCGTGGAGCATCGGCCGTGACGGTGCGAGCCATGCGGTGACGTACGCGCCGATGCACGCCGTAGATCGTGCGATAGAGCGTTGCGAGCGCGAGCAGGCGCGAGTCGGTCATCGGCGTGGCCGAGCGGCGGGAAAATATGGAGAGCGTGCATTGCCGCGTCGGTGGCGAGCGATAGCGCAATGCCGACGATGGCGCCGGCTAAGACGGCGCCGACGCTTTTAAATATGGAGCATGTGCCCCTTTCGCCGGACACGAGCGGACCTGGAACGATTGCGGCGAATGGTAGCGGGAAAAGAAGGCGAGGTCCAGTTTGTTCTGGGCTCAGGTCGGTCGCAGCGGCGACTGACGACGATGCAGATTCATTCTCTACGGTGTGGGGTGTTTACCTGATTGTTGGCGGCTGCTCGTGCTTTCACACTCTGCGTGAAATTTACGGAGGGTGTCCATTCACTTTCACGACGGAGTTCGAGTTGGAGAGTTGCTGGACGAGTTGGTTGCGCGTGCGCCGGGGCCGGAGCAGCCCGCTGATCCTGGGCCGTCGCCGGAAGAGCCGGTGACGACTCCGCCGACTCCGGAAACGCCGGGGACGGGTGATCCGAATTTGCCGCCGAGCGATCCTGATCCGGAGCCGATTCCCGGGCCTGATCCTGCGCCACCGACAGGGCCGGGGTATTCGGAGTAGCGGGTTTGGCGCGACTCGACAGAACGCTGCGTCATTGAGATCGCGATTTGGCTGACGCCTGCAGATCCTTCGCTTCGCTCAGGATGAGATCGAGGTCGTTTGGGAAAATCGTGGTTGACAGGGAAGAAGCGGTTGGGTAGAGTAGGCGAAGAAAAGGCGAAACTGTGATTGGCCGGTGAAGCAACGGGCCGCACGGATTCGGCGTTTTCGTTCGATCGCTCTATGGCTGCCGCTTCTTCACTTGCTGAGCTTCGCGCCAAAATTGAGCTCGACCTGCGCGGGCGCGTTGTTTCTCCATTTAATTATCGCGATCGAAATGTTTTTGAGCTGGTGACGACGGGAATTCCGTCGCTGGACGCCGTGGTGGGCGGATTGCCGCGCGGCGCGATGACGGAAATTTGCGGGCCGCCGTGTTCGGGGCGGACGAGCGTGATGCTCGTCGGCGCTGGCGGCGCGGACGGCGGAGGGGGAGACGTGCGCGCTGATCGATGCGCGCGACAGTTTTGATCCGGCGGTGGCGAGCGCGGCGGGAGTGGCGCTGGAGCAGGTGCTGTGGGTGCGGTGCCAGAACGCGGATCAGGCGCTGCGTGCGACGGATTTGCTGATTCAGGCGGGCGGATTCGGAATGGTGGCGGTGGATTTGAGCGATATTGCGCCGAAGATTGTGCGCTATGTGCCGCTGAATGCGTGGTTTCGGTTTCGGCGCGCGGTGGAGGATACGCCGACGATTTTGATGGTGATGGAGCAGGAGGCGAATGCGAAGACGTGCGCGTCGCTGGTGTTGCGGCTGGAGGCGCGGCCGGGGGAGTGGAGCGAGGCGGCGCGAGCGATGCGGGGAACGGAGTTTTGTGCGGCATTCGATGGCGCGGTTGTTTCGCGGATTTGAGATTGGGGCGGATGTGGTGCGGACGCGGGTGCAGGATGTGAATGAGGTGATGGCGATTAACGAGTTTTCGTCGCGGAGGCTGGGATTCGATTCGAGAGAGCAAGCAGGATCGAGATTGCGTTGTTTAAGACGGCGACAAATTGGGGTGGGTTTCGCGGATAAAAGAGGATCGTTTGTTTGATGAGGTAGCGCCGGCATCTTGCCGGCGTTTTTTATCGGTCGATAGGCTGAACAGAAAACGCCGGCTGGAAGCCGGCGCTACCAACATGTTTGCGTGCATTTATATTTCGGGATTTTTGGTGCAGGCGGTGGCGCGTGCGGAGCCGGAACTGCGCGGCGAGCGCGTTGCGCTGGCGTTGCTGAGCGGGAAGGCGCCGCTGTGGAACGTGGTGGCGGCGAATGCGGCGGCGCAGCGCGCAGGCGTGCAGCTTGGGATGACGAAGGCGCAGGTTGCGGAATTTTGCGGCGTGGAGGTGCGGCATCGCTCGGAGGCACAGGAGAAAGCGACGCACGCGGCGCTGTTGGATGTGGCGTGGAGCATTTCGCCGCGCGTCGAGGATACGGCGGCGGACACGATCGTGCTCGATCTGGAGGGGCTTGTTTCAATGTTTGGGAGCGATGAGGAAATTGCGCGCGTTTTGATGGAGCGCGTGTCGCGCGTTGGCGTTGTTCCCAATATTGCGATCGCGTCGAATATCGAAGCGGCGATTTTGGCGGCGCGCGGATTTTCCGGGATTGCGATTTTGCCCGCGGGAGAAGAAGCGGCGCGGCTGGGTGCGCTGCCGGTGCGCGCGCTTTCGAGCGACGCGGAAATTCTGGAGACGCTGGATCGCTGGGGAATTGCAACGCTGCGCGCGCTGGCGGAACTGCCGGTGCTGCAGCTTTCGGAGCGGCTGGGGCAGCGCGGCGTGTTGCTGCACGAATTGGCGCGTGGAGCGCGAGTGCGGGCGTTGGTGCTGGCGCAGGTCGAGCCTGACGTTTGAAGAAGAAATGGAGCTGGACGAGACGGTTGAGGAGCTGGAGCCGCTTTCGTTTTTGCTGGGGCGGCTGCTCGATCAGCTTTGCGCGCGGCTGGAATCGCGAGCGCTGGCGGTGCAGACGATTCGCGTGTGGTTCGAGCTGGAGCCGTCGTTTGAAAAAGATGTGCAGTCGTTGAACGACGAATCGCGAAAGAAAACGGCGCCGCGAGAGTTTGCGAAGGTGTTGACGCTGCCGGTGGCGATGCGCGACGCGAAAGTGTTGCTGAAACTTTTGCGATTGTCGCTGCAATCGGATCCGCCGAAATCGCCGATACAAAAAATAAGGATGACGGCGGATGCGGCGGCGCCGCGCGTGGCGCAGAGCGGGTTGTTTGTGCCGCGCGGGCCTGATCCGGAAAAGTTGGAGTTGACGGTGGCGCGGCTGATGAAATTGGTTGGGGAATCGAACGTGGGCGTTGCGGAATTGATCGACACACATCGCGCGGAGAATTTTCGCGTAGGTGCGGTGGAGTTGCGGGGCGATTGCGGAGGAGGGGAGGCGAGGGCGGAGAGTGGGCAGGAAGCGGAAGAGTAGTTGCGGAGCGGCGAACCATTCGATTGTGAATGATGCCGGAGCGAAGTATCCGCGGCTGGGTTTCGTGCGCTGCGCCCGCCGCTTGTGGCGAATGTGGAAGTGATGTGACGGAGGAGAGCGCGCCTTTGCGCGTCAGTTTTAGCGGAATGCGCGGCGATGTGATCGCGGCGTCGGGACCGTGGCGGAGTTCGGGCGAATGGTGGCAGGAAGATGGCTGGGATCATGACGAGTGGGATTTGGCGATTGATTTTGGGAAGAGAGCGGAGCCGCGCGAGAAGAAGCCGGATGACATTGTTGCGCGGATGCATGCCGTCGCGAACGTCAGCGCGAGAGTTCGCGCGAGAACGAAGATTGCGGAGCCGAGTCCGTGGCCGCGGCATGGCGTGTATCGGATTTTTTACGATTTGCCGCGGAAGAGTTGGTTTGTGCGGGGATTTTACGATTAGGACTGCCGCTGCGCGATCTTGATTTTGGTGAAATGCGCAAAAAAAATGTACATCGAGCTTCATGCGCGGTCGGCATTCAGTTTCCTCGAAGGGTCTTCGATACCCGAGGAAATGGTCGAGGCTTGCGCCGAGCGCGGAATGGGCGCGATGGCGATGCTCGATCGCGACGGCGTTTTTGGCGCGCCGCGTTTTTATCATGCCGCGGTGAAGAAAGGCATTCGCGCGCATATCGGCGCGGAGATTACGACGCCGGAGGGCTGGCGATTTCCGTTGTTGGTCGAGTCGCGCGCAGGGCTACCAGAATTTGTGTCGCGCGATCACGTTGATGAAATTGCGCGCTCCGAAAGGAGAAGGGAGCCTTGCGGCAGCGGAACTGAGCGCGTACACGAAAGGGCTGGTTTGCCTTACGGGTGGCGAAGAAGGGCCGCTGGCGTATGCGTTGGCGAACGGTGGAGTTGAGCGCGCGACGCAAGCGGTCGAGCAGCTATGCGAAAGTTTTGGGCGGCGAGAATGTTTATGTCGAATTGCAACGCCATTATTGCCGCGAAGAAGAAGCGCGCAATCAGGCTGCGATCGAAATCGCGCGAAAATTATCGTTGCCGCTACTCGCTACAAATTGCGCTTCCTATGCGCAGCCGCAGCAGCGCGAACTGCTCGATGTGTTTACGTGCATTCGCCACCATCGCAATTTGGCGAACTGCCGGCCGTTTGCTGGCGCGCAATGCCGAGCGGCATCTGAAAAATCCGAAAGAGATGATGCAGCTTTTCGCGGATTTGCCGGAGGCGATCGCGAACACTGAGTCGCTTTCGTCGCGGCTGGAATTTTCGCTGCACGATCTCGGTTATGAGTTTCCGACGTATCCGGTGCCGGATGGCGGCACGGAGATGGAATTTCTTGCGTGCGCGCACGCATGACGGCAGGATTCGCCGTTATGGCGCTGAAAATAAAAAAGCGAAAGATCAAATTGATCGCGAGCTTGCGCTGATCGAGAAATTGAAGCTGCCCGGCTATTTCCTGATCGTTTGGGACATCGTGCGCTTTTGCAATTCGCAAAACATTCTCGTGCAGGGGCGAGGATCGGCGGCGAACAGCGCGGTTTGCTACGCATTGGGCATTACGGCGGTCGATCCAGTGGGGATGGGGCTGCTGTTCGAGCGATTTTTGTCGGAAGAGCGGGGCGAGTGGCCCGACATCGATCTCGATCTGCCGAGCGGCGATCAGCGCGAGCGCGCGATTCAATATGTCTACGAGCGATATGGAAGACGCGGCGCAGCGATGACTGCGAACGTCATCACGTATCGCGGAAAATCAGCGGCGCGCGAGATTGGCAAGGCGCTTTCGTTCGACCCAGAAACGCTGGCGCGCTTGGCGAGTCTGGTCAGCGCATGGGAATACAAAGATTCCGACGACACCATGGCGAATCATTTTCGCGATGCGGGATTCGATCTGAATCATCCGAAGATTCGCAAATTTTTCGAATTGTGCATTCAGGTGCAGGATTTGCCGCGTCATTTGGGGCAGCATTCCGGCGGGCTGGTGGTGTGTCAGGGGCAGCTGGATTCGGTCGTGCCGCTGGAACAGGCATCGATGCCGAATCGCGTTGTCGTGCAGTGGGATAAGGAAGATTGCGCTGATTTGGGCATCGTGAAGATCGATTTGCTGGGGCTCGGAATGATGGCGGTGCTGGAAGATTCGCTGCAAATCATCAGCGCGCATTACGGAGATGAAATCGATCTCGGGCATCTGCCGCAGAACGACGAGAAAATTTATAAAACGCTGCAGAAGGCCGACACCGTTGGAATGTTTCAGATCGAGAGCCGAGCGCAGATGTCGTGTTTGCCGCGGCTCCAGCCGAAAGAGTTTTACGACATCGTTGTGCAGGTGGCGATCATCCGGCCGGGGCCGATCGTGGGAAAGATGGTGCATCCGTATTTGGCGCGGCGGCAGGGGAAGGAAGCGCCGGAGTGTTTGCATCCTTCGCTGAAGCCGGTGCTGGAGCGGACGCTCGGCGTGCCGCTATTTCAGGAGCAGCTTTTGCGCATGGCGATGATCGCCGCGGGGTTCAGCGGCGGGGAAGCGGAAGAATTGCGGCGGGCTTTCGGCTTCAAGCGCTCGGAAAAATTGATGCGCGACGTGGAAGTGAAGCTGCGGCGCGGGATGGAGCGCAACGGCATCACCGGCGCGACGCAGGACACGATCGTGAATTCGATCACGTCGTTTGCGTTGTATGGATTTCCCGAGTCACATGCGGCGAGCTTTGCGTTGATTGCCTATGCGAGCGCATTTTTGAAATGTCCACTATCTCGCGGCGTTTACCGCGGCGATGCTCAACAATCAGCCGATGGGATTTTACAGTCCGGCGACGCTGGTGAAGGATGCGCAGCGGCATGGGTTGCGCGTGCGGCCGATCGATGTGACGAAGTCGGATTGGATTTGCACGCTGGAAAAGATGGGCGATGACCATGTCATGCGAGTTGGGCTGCGTTATGTGAAGGGTTTGCGCGAAGAGATTGGCCGCGAGATTGTGCGGCAGCGGGAAATTGAGATGTTTCGTTCGATCGATGATTTGAAATTGCGCGTGCCGAAGCTGGGCAAAAGCGATTTGGCGGCGTTGGCTGAGATTGGCGCTCTTAATTTTGTCGGTGGCAAGCAAGGATTTCACCGGCGCGATGCGTTGTGGCAGATCGAGCGTGTTGCGCGGCGACCGGGGCCGCTACTGGAGGCGGTTGAGTCTGACGATGCGATGGCGCAGCGGTCTCCGCTGGAGCCGATGACTTCGGAAGATCGGCTTGTCGCGGACTTTCACAACACGGGGATGACGGTTGGGCCGCATCCGCTGCGTTATCACCGCGACGATTTGCGCCGGCAGGGAGTAGTCACGCGCGATCGAGTTACATCGTATGCGTGATGGAACGCCGGTGCGAGTTGCAGGCTCGGTGATTGCGCGGCAGCGTCCCGGGACCGCAAAGGGATTTGTGTTTCTCAGCCTTGAAGATGAAACGGGGATCTCGAATGCGATTCTGACGCCGCAGATCTTTCGCGAACATCATGTGGTCGTTGTGCATCAGCAGTTTTTGCTGCTCGAAGGTATTTTGCAAAATCAGGAGAACGTCATTTCGGTGAAAGTCCGGCGGCTCCAGCCATTATTTCTCACGAAAGCGGAAACGGTTTCGCACGATTTTCATTGATCATCCGAGCAAGAATGACGACGTTAGTTGCCCCCCAGGTTTGTTCAGTGCGCGTTGAAGACGCCGCGCAGCAGGGTACTCGCGCCATTCCAGAAAATCTGTACCCCGATGCAGACGAGCAAGAATGACGACAGTCGCATGATGACGCTCATTCCTGTGGCGCCGATTAACGTCGCGAGGCGATCGGAAAAGCCGTAACAGATATATATGCTGAGGGCGAGCAGCGCTGAACCGATGAGCAAAACGATCAAATCCAGATAGAACGGTTCGCCATGCCGCGCGGCGTTGGCGCCCAAAGTGATTGCGACGGAAATCGAACCGGGGCCGACAGTCAGCGGAAGCGTGAAAGGGTAAAAGGCGCTGCGAAAAATATTGCGAGGATTTACGTCGTGATGGACTTGATTGTCGGGATCGTCGGCGTCGTCTTTTTGCTGGAGCATCTTCCAGCCTGTGACGATCACGATCAGGCCGCCGCCGACCTGCACGACCGGCAGGGAAATCCCGAAGAACGCCAGAATGTGCGTGCCGACCAACCCCGAGACCACCAGGAGGATAAAACTGTTGAGAGCGATACGCTGCGACAGCAGGCGACGTGACGCCGGTGAATATTCCTGCGTCAATGTGAGAAAAATGGGGCTGCCGCCCAGCGGATTGACAATCGGAAAGAGCGCGCTGAGAAAAAGAATTGTGGTTTCGACCGCTTCGAGCAGCAACGCCGCCTCCGGAGTGGGGAGTATAGCCGAATTCTATCGGATGGCGATTAACCGTGGAGTGATCGATTGCGAAGGATTTGTCGTTTTAGTGGCGTTCGGCTCGGCGAGAAGAATTTTCGCGGTGGTGATCGCCTGGCCGACATGGCGTTGAGTGTGGTCGGCGACGTGAACGAGGAGGCCGCCGAGCGTGGTAGGCAGCGCTTTCTTGCCGACGGAGCGTGGCTGCTCGAGGGTCAATTTCGCGAGAGCGCGGATGCGCTGCG
This sequence comes from uncultured Acidobacteriota bacterium, assembly GCA_963850795.1. Lineage (GTDB taxonomy): Bacteria > Acidobacteriota > Terriglobia > Acidiferrales > UBA7541 > Acidiferrum. Next base: position 129,593 of record CAWKNS010000010.1, read on the forward strand.
CGGCGCGCTCCAGCGCTGACGATAGTTCATCGAAAAGGGCTTGAGGCGTAGCGCCGGGCTGCGATTCCTGGCGAAGGGCGTCGAGTTGTTCGGTGGAGAGAGCGGTTCCCTCGGCGTATGTTAAGAGGCGATCGATGCTGCGTGCGATGTGTCGAAGCTGAAACGCGACCGATGGCAAACCGTGTGGTTGCGCGTTGAGTTGTGCGTCAGTCAGAGTTGCGCACCATTTGTTTAGGTCTTCGCCGGCGAGTTCGAGGGCGTGCAGCACAGCGCGTGGGACGGCGTTGACGTCGGTGAGTGTGCCGCGCAGCCAAGGCTCGGGAAGTGATGGTGTTGCGTTCACGATGAAAAATCTCCTGTCAGCAATTTTACGCAAGAGTTGCTCGCGATAATAGGCAAGGTCGAGGATGTCTTGCTGAACTTCTCGGGGTGAGCTAGAGTCTCGGTTCCACAAAAAGGTCGGCTATGGCGAAGAAAAAGAAGTTAGCGAAGGCGTCGCAACGGAAGAACAAGAACGGGGAAAGCCTGCGCATTCTGATTTCGCGTGCGAGGTTGCAGAAACGCGTCACGGAAATCGCGCGTGAGATCCGAAAAGACTTTCCGGATGAGCCATTGCACCTTGTCGGTGTGTTGAAAGGGGCTGTGTTCTTTCTGACGGACCTCGGAAAGCAGATTTCAGGTGAGGTTTCGTTTGATTTCATCGCGGTGTCGAGCTACGGCGGCGACACTCACACCTCCGGTCAGGTGCGACTGACGCGCGATCTCGATTCGAGCATCGAAGGCAAGACAGTGATTGTTGTGGAAGACATTCTCGATACTGGGATGACGCTGCAATATTTGCTGCGCGTGTTCGAGCAGCGCAAGCCGAAGAGAATCCGAATCGCGGTTCTGCTCGACAAGCCGGAGCGGCGGATTGCGGCGGTGCACGCGGACTATGTTGGATTCACGATTCCGAACGAGTTCGTGGTCGGATATGGACTCGACTACGCGGAGCGGTACCGAAATATGCCGGATGTGGGCGTGCTTTCGCTGGGAACCAGCGCTAAGTCGAGCTGAATCGCTCCGATTGTGTAAAAAGCCTTTATAAACTCGGCAAAATCGCCGTGCCGCAAGTTTTTCAACATACGCAAATCCCGCGTCTGAGCGATGTTGCTCGCCTGCTATAATGTGTGCGCCGATGAATCCCCAAGAGTCACAAACGGGCACGCTGGCTGAAAATGCCGCTGCGGAAACCTCCGCCGAGGTGCTGGCGACGCTTGCCGAAATCGGCGAAGAGGTTAACGCGTCGCTGGACCTTGACGAGGTGCTGGCGCGTTCGGCGGCGCTGATCAAGCGGCACATCGATTACGAAATTTTTGGCGTGTTGATGTTCGACGGCGATGGCTCGCATTTGCGGCATCGCTTTTCGATCGGCTATCCGCCCGATCTGGCTGCGAATTTGCGCATTCCGCTTGGGCAGGGCATAACCGGCACAGCTGCGGCGACCGGGCATCCTGTGCGCGTCGGCGATACGCACCACGACACGAGGTACATTCACGCGGTTGACGATGTGCGGTCGGAGCTGGCGGTGCCGCTGATGCTGCGCGGCAAGTGCATCGGCGTGCTGGATATTCAGAGCCGGCATCCGGAATATTTCACGCGCGAGCAGCAGAATATTCTGACGCTGTTGGCGAGCCGCCTGGCGGTCGCGGTCGAAAACGCGCGATTGTTCGAGCGCGTGCGGGCGCAGGCCGACACTTTGCTGCTGTTGAATGAAGTTGGGCGCGAGACGAGCTCGATTCTCGACGTCGAAGAATTGCTGCGGCGCGCGGCAGAGCAGACCAAGCGCGTCATCGACTATCAGATCCTGAGCATCATGCTGTATGACGAAGAACAGAAGGTGTTTCGTCATCGCGTGGATGTGAAGCATGGGCAGCGCGTGCAAGGAAAATTGCGCGCGGCGGCGAGCGAAGGAATTGTCGGTGCGGCGGCTACGTTGAGGCAGCCGGTGCTCGTGCCGGACGTGACTGCCGATCCGCGCTACATCCTGGCGAATCCCGAAACGCGGTCGGAACTTGCGATTCCGATGATGCACAAGGGGCGCGTGATTGGCGTGCTCGATCTCGAGAGTCCGCAGCTCAACTACTTCACGGATGACCATGTGCAGACGCTTTCGATTTTGGCGGCGAACTTTGCGGTGTCGCTGGAAAATGCGCGTTTGTACGAGCAAGTGGCGCGCGATGAGGCGAGGCTCGATCGCGATTTGCAGGCGGCGAAGCGCATTCAAGGCGCGTTACTGCGTTCGGTGCCGAGCGATGACTACGGCTTAGACATGGCGGCGCGGTATCTTTCAGCGCGCGAGTTGGGCGGCGACCTCTATGAATTTTTGCGATATGGGCCGCAGCAGTTGGGCGTGGCACTGGGCGATGTGAGCGGGAAGGGAACCGCGGCGGCGCTGTATGGCGCGGTGGCCATCGGAATTATGCGCAGTTTGGCGCCGCAGAAACTCCAGCCAGCGGAAATGCTCCGGCAGATGAATGAGATTATCGGCGAGAGGCGAATCGAAGGGCGATTCATGACGGCATGCTTCGCGAGTTGGCAGAAAAACCGAAGCAAGTTGCGCGTTGCGAATGCGGGGCAATCGCAGCCGTTGCTCTATAAGGATGGGCGGTGCGGCAAGGTCGAGCTGACTGGATTTCCGTTGGGGATTTTTGAAGATGTTACGTACGACGAGTGGGGCGTTACGCTCGATGCCGGAGACATTTTGGTGTTTCATTCCGACGGAATCGCGGAAACGGCGAACAGCGAAGGGCAGTTTTTCGGAATGGAGCGGCTGCGCAAGATTATTGAGGATCACCACAAATTGAATGCGGCTGAGCTGATCGATCGCGTGTTCAGCGAAGTGGATTGGTTTTCGGCCGATGCGCCGCTTTCGGACGATCGAACGCTCGTGGTGCTGAAGGTACGATGAGCGGCCATAACGAAGCGCCAGCAAAGAAGTTGGCGTTTGTCGATCCGGCGACGTTTACGCCGCAATTTTCCTGGAAAAAACAAAGCAAAGCTGAGGCGTCCGCGGGCACTGCTGAAGCCGTTGTGTGCGAAGGTGTGCGATTGGTTGATGTCGCAGACAAAATTGGTACGCCAACGTATTTGTACAGCCGCGCTGCGATTGATGAAGCGCAGGCGCAACTGCATCGTGGGCTCGGCTCGCTGCCGCACACGCTTTGCTTTGCGGTGAAATCGAACGGAAATCTAGCGATTCTGAAACACGTGGCGAAGGCGGGGAATGGGTTCGACATTGTTTCCGGCGGCGAGCTGGAGATGCTGGGAAGAATCGGAGTTCGAGGCGAGAAGATTGTTTTCTCCGGCGTTGGCAAAACGCGCGAAGAAATTCGCGAGGCGCTCCAGTATCGCGTCGCAACGGGCCGCAAGAGTAAGCGTGACGGCGGCGCGCGCGGAATTTTGCTTTTCAATGTCGAGTCGGAATCGGAACTCGAAGTTTTGCTCGAAGAATCTTCGCGAAGCGTTGGGCGTGGCGGAAAGCCGCCCTGGGTATCGATTCGAGTGAATCCGGATGTGCAGGCGGGTGGGCATCCGCATATTTCAACGGGGCGTTACCAGCATAAATTCGGATTGACGTGGGAAGAGGCGAGGCGGCTTTACCTCGCGCACGCGGATTCGCACTGGATTTGCTGGCAGGGAATCAGCGTGCACATCGGTTCGCAGATTGTGTCGCTCGATCCGTTTCGGCAGGCGTTGCAGCGGCTGGCTTCGTATTTTTGCGAATTGCGCAGTCACGGAATTTTGCTGAAGTTTCTCGATTTTGGCGGTGGGCTCGGCGTGAGATACACGAACGAGAAGCCTCCGCTGCGCGAAGCGTATGCGCGGATGGTGGCGGAAATTCTCGAGCCAACGCACACACATCTGCTGCTCGAACCGGGGCGGACGATCATTGGGCCGGCGGGAGTCTTGCTGACACGTGTGCTTTATGTGAAAGAAAGTTGCGGCAAGACGTTCGTTGTTGTTGATGCAGGGATGAACGATCTGATGCGGCCAGTTTTGTATGGCGCGACGCATCCGATTACAGGCGTTACGCGCGGAGCGGAGCGCGGCGGGCGGCAACGTGTTGATGTGGTTGGACCTGTGTGCGAGAGCGGAGATTGTTTCCTGCATGATTGGCCGCTGGGTGAGGTTGCGCCGGGCGATGTGTTGGCGATTTGGGTTGCAGGGGCTTACGGAATGAGCCAGTCGTCGAACTACAATGCGCGTTGTCGTGCTGCTGAAGTTTTGGTGGATGGCGCTAAGTATCGTGTAATTCGGAAGCGTGAAACTGTGGATGATTTAATTCGCGGGCAAGTTTTTTAGCGAGTCGACCCACCCCCCCACCCCTTTTTTCGCAAGAATGTGATTCTGCGCGGTTTATCCCGAAAATTTACGTAAGGATGTCATTCCAAGCGAGTTAAGTTCGCAGCGGGCAGCGGACGCTGCCGCAACTCGCAAGAAATAAATGAGTTGGGCGATGCTGTTCGAATCGCGCTCGCAGGTTTTGTTCGAATTACACTTCGGTGATGTTGATCGAGGGCGTTTGTAGATCTTGTTCCAAGACTCTTGCGAGATGCTGTTCGAACGGGTGTGTCAGCTTTCGCCCCATTTTAGTTTGCTGTGCAAGATCTCAAAATAGGACTTTTTAACCGGCTGAATCAACTTGAGTCGTTCGTTCGAACGGGTGATGTGGACGCGATCGGATTGGTTCATCGGGATACCGGTTTGCCCGTCGAGCGTGAGGAAGACCGATTCGGTTCCGGCGGAAAGATGTACGTCGATGGTGGAAGAGTCGCGTATGACCACCGGACGATCGCTGAGCGTATGTGGGCAGATCGGGGTGACGATCCACGATTCGACCGACGGATGGACGATCGGGCCGCCGGCGGAGAGCGAGTAGGCGGTGGAACCGGTCGGCGTTGCGACGATGAGGCCATCCACGCGATAGCGGGCGACGAACTCGTTGTCGATGATGAGTTCGAGATCGATCATGCGCGCGAGCGTGCCTTTGTTGACGACGGCTTCGTTGGCGACAGTCTGACGTTCAATGACGCGGCCGTCGCGAATGAGCTCCACGTCGAGCATGGCGCGTTCGCTCAGCGGCAACCTGCACGCTAGGGTGTCTTCGAGAGCGGAATACAACTCTTCGGCTTTGAAGCTGGTGAGAAAACCGAGGCTGCCCATGTTGATGGGAAGGAGCGGAATGCCGAGAGGGGCGGCGACTTTCGCGGCAGCAAGAAGAGTGCCGTCACCGCCGAGGACCAAGAGCAATTCCGATTTTTCCGCGACGTCTTCGCGCGGGAGGCCTTTCGATTTGTCCGGGAGTGCGCCTGCGGTTTCTGTGTCGTAATAAATTTCGAGTTTGCGTGCTTTGAGCCAATCCAGCAGCGGCGGAATGACGACGGCAAGGTTCGAGCCGCGTGGGCGCGAGATTATGCCAATTTTCTTGAAAGGGCCGGTCGTCTGCATGGATGTTTGAGATTCTAACCTAGCCGCCGATTTTGCGGGCATGGAGAAAGTATTCGAGGTTGCCTTCGGCGCCGGGCAAGCGGCTCGGGGCGACACCGAGGATTTCGAGTTCGTTGACGGTCGCGGCGATGCGGACTTTTTCGACGGCTTTCTGGTGCAGAGCCTCATCGGTGACGACGCCACCGGCGGGAATATCTTGTTTGGGCAGCTCGAACTGAGGTTTGACGAGGACGAGCAGATCGGCACGTCGTTTTAGCACGTTGACGGCGGGCGCAAGAATTTTTGTGGCGGAGATAAAGGAAACATCGATGACGGCCAGGTCGATCGGCTCGGCGATGTCTTGCGCCAGCAGTTCCCGGGCATTGCGCTCGATTTTGACAACGCGTGGATCTTGCTGAAGCTTCCATGCGAGCTGGCCGATATTTACGTCAACAGCGTAGACGCGCGCGGCACCGCGTTGGAGCAGGCAATCGGTGAAGCCGCCGTTGGACGCGCCGACGTCGAGGCATATCTGATTTGTGGCGTTGATGGAAAAATCCTCGAGAGCGCCTTCGAGTTTTTGTCCGGCGCGGCTCGCGAATTTGGGGTTGCGACTTGAAACAGAAATCTGGGCGGATTCCGGGATCGCGGTGCCTGGTTTGTCGATTCGAGTACCGTCAACTAAAACTTCACCGGCCAATATGAGCGCTTGCGCTTTGGAAAGGGAATCGGCGAGCTTGCGATCGAGAAGGAGTTGATCGAGGCGAATTTTGCGCGGCTTTTGAGGCACGAGCGTGGCTCAGGCGCGACGAAGGACCAGGAATTCCGCGATTGAGCGAAGGCGATCAGCTCTTTCGCCAAAAACGGAAAGTTCATTGATGGCGCGGGTGGCGAGATCGTTGGCGATTTCGTGAGAACGCTCAAGGCCGTAGACAGCGGGATAAGTGGCTTTCTGCTGCGCGACGTCTTTACCCGCGGTCTTGCCGAGGGCGGTGGAAGATTCTTCGACATCGAGGATGTCGTCGGTGACCTGAAACGCCCAGCCGATGTTTTCGCCGAATTTGCGAAGACGCGCGACGTCGGATTTTGACGCGCCGACGCAGAGTGCTCCCGCCGTTACGGAAGCGCGAATCAGCGCAGCCGTTTTTGAGCGGTGGATGTACTCGAGCATTTTCTTGGCGACCGGCTTACCTTCGGCTTCGAGATCGGCAACCTGACCGCCGACCATGCCGTTGATCGTGCCGGCGGCGGTGGCGATTTCGGTCAACATGGCCACGCGGCGTTCCGCATCGACCGGGGCCGCGCCGACAACTTCAAAGGCAAGAGTGAGCAGCGCGTCTCCGGCAAGAATTGCGGTGGCTTCGCCGAATTTTTTGTGGCTGGTGGGCTTGCCGCGACGAAGGTCATCGTTGTCGAGCGCGGGCAAGTCGTCGTGGATCAGCGAATACGTGTGGATGAACTCGATCGCGCAGGCGGGGTGTAGCGCGGGGGTGATGTCGGATTCGAAAATTCGCGCGGTTTCAAGGACGAGAATTGGCCGGATGCGTTTGCCGCCAGCTTGCACGCTGTAACGCATTGCCTCATGGATCGTTGTGGGCTTGGTATCTTCCGAAGGGAGTAGCTTTTCGAGGTGCGCATCGACGGCGATGCGATCTTCTTCGAAGAAATCGGGTAGCTTCGCGGGAGCGGGCGCCGGAGTTGTTGCGGCTGGGGTTTTGGCGGTGCTCACTGTTCGGACTCACGCTCTGGATCGAAGGGTTGGGCGGCCAGTTTGCCGTCGGCCTTTTTGAGAAGGATTTCGACTTTGCCTTCGGCTTCTTCGAGTTGTTTCTGGCATTCGCGCGACAGCTCGACGCCTTCTTCGAAGAGTTTCATCGCGTCGTCGAGCGAAAGTTGCGGGGACTCGAGTCGACGCACGACTTCTTCCAGTCGTCCGAGCGATTTTTCGAAATCGGGCTTTTTTGCCGGCTCGGGTTTTTTGATCGGTGTTGTGTTCAAAGTCGCCTCAGAATTCACAAGCTCGCAGACCAGTTCGATGTCTAACGCATCGCTGATGTTACGAGATTAAGGTAGTCCGCGGATATTTGTAAACGTCGCACCGGGTGATTTTGGGCGGTGCGCTATTTCTGACAGTGCGCGCAGAAATAGGTGGAGCGATTGCCTTTCGTCGTGCGTTTGATGGGATGGCCATCGCGCTTGCAGGGTTCGCCTTCGCGTTGATAGACGCGGAGGATGCCTTCGATTCCTTGAAACCACCACTCCGCATCGCTGAAATCGGGAGCGGGATTGAGGCAGAGTTGGAGCGCGCGGCGAAGAGTCGAGACGATCGCTTTGTAGAGGGCCTTGCTTCGTTCGGCTTCAGCGAGTCGCGAGCCGGAAATGGGCTGATCTTCGCGTGCCAGAGAGCTTCGCAGGAGTAGATGTTGCCGACGCCGGCGATGCGCGATTGATCGAGCAGGAATTCTTTTAGCGGGCGGCGCGACTTCGATGTCAGCTGTGAAAAGGCCTTCGCGGTGAATGTCGGGCGACATCGCGTCGATGCCGAGGTCGTTGTAGGGCGGGCAGGCTTCGAGCGATGGCCACGCGTGAACCCGGCCGAGATGGCGGCCGTCTGCGAAGGCGAGAACGCCCTTGTCGAGTTCGAGGGCGACGTCGATGTGGACACCGTGATCCGTCTTTTTGTTTGCGCGCGCGTCGAGTTCCTTCGCGTTTGATAGGTGGATGAGATGTCCATCGAAGCGAAAGTGCATTTCGATCGCGGCACCGTTATCGAGGACTAGGAAGAGGTATTTTCCTTTGCGTTGAACCGACTCGATACGGCGACCGGTTAGAAGATTCGAAACGTGAGATGCGGATTGCGGCAGCACGGCGATCGGGTGAAAGATTTCGACGCTGCGAATTTTGCGTTTCTCGACGAGCGGGCGGAGCGAGATGGCGACGGCTTCGACTTCAGGGAGTTCAGGCATCTGTTCGCTCGGGGAAGGGGAGAGAATTGAGTTGCGCGGTTCGCTTCATCAGCGTTGTTGTCACTGCGAAGCTTTCAGCATGAGGAGGTGCTTGCGATCTTTCAATTCCGCGGCGTCGCTGAATGGCGCGTAAATCGGGCGACCTTCGTACCAGTAATCAAATTGATCGGAGTAATGGCTGCTGCCGGGTTGTCCCGATTGTCCGGCAGGGATGAGCAAAATCGACTGATCCCAATCGGCGGGGTTTGCAACAAAGCGCATCGCGGGGCCGTGATGTGGAGTCGCCGCGCGGACGCTGTAGTTTGTGCCCGACTGTGGCTTTCCCGTGATGCTGAGCCATTTCTTCAGCAATCCATCGCGACCGATGGGATGCAGCATGTCGAGCGCATTGAAATTCTTCCACTGCCAATCTTCGATGCGCGCGCTTTTTGATTCTTCGGCGAGTTTTGCGACGGTGCTGTCAGCGGCGGCGATCAGCAGCTCGTCGTAGCTTTTATAATGCGCGGGGAGCCATTTCGACGGACGCTCCGTCAGCGTTTTTTGAAGAAAAGTCGTCGCGCGCCATTGGTAAAGACTTGTGTCCGAGCCGAGATATGGATCGAGCAATAGATTCAGCGCCGTTCGCCGGAAGCGCACGAGAAATGTGACTTCGGAAGAATCGGCGTCGGCGATGCCATTCCAATCTTTGAGGCCTTCGATCAATTTTTTCGTGCGGTCATCTTGCGGCGTCACAACTTTAGCTGCTGCGATCAGTTGGTCGGCGAGAAAAACGTGCGGGGAACTGTAGGTGTCGGTCTCGACTTTGAGCATGTCGGTCGGACGCAAATCGTGTTTGTCGCGCAGTAGGTCGTAGATGCGGGCGGTGCGATACGGTTCTTCCCAGTGATCGGTGAGATATGGTTTGTACGCCGGGCCGACGACGCGTGCGTTCGCTGTGGCGATCAGTCCGTTTTCAGGATTGAGAGCTTGCGGTAACTGCTCGAACGGAATGTAGCCGGTCCATTCGTAGTCATCGGTGTCGCCGGGGACGGGAACTTCGCCGTGACCTTTTTTGCGAATCGGCACGCGCGCCGACATGACGTAGCCGATGTTGCCTTGCGTGTCGGCGTAGACGGCATTTTGCGCGGGGCCCCAGACTTTTTTGATCAATGCTGCGGAATTCGTCCCAGTTCTGCGCTTTTCCGAGCCAGTTGTAAACATTGGAGAGGCCGCCGGGTTCAGTGGCTGTCCAGCGCAGCGCGTAGGCTTTTCCATTTTCGCGGCGGACAATGGGGCCGTGGCGCGTGATGACGATCGGAGATGTTCGTCGGGGCGATCTTTGATTTTTATTACTTCGTCGATCGTTTGGGCTTTCACCCATTTTTTGTTTACCGAATATTCGTCGGGGTTTGCGGGATTGAACGTCTCGATATAAAGGTCCTGCACATCGGCGCCGTTGTTCGTGAATCCCCAGGCGAGGCGATCGTTGTGACCGATGACGATGAGCGGGGCGCCGGGAATCGTGAGGCCTTTTACGTTCCAGCCGGGGGCGGTGAGATGAATTTCGTACCAGATCGGCGGAATTGAAAGCTCAAGATGCGTGTCGTTGGCGAGCAGCGGTTTGCCGGTTGCGGTGTGATCGCCGGAGACGACCCAGTTGTTGCTGCCGAGGCTGTGGCGAATTTCGGATTGGGAATCGCGAATGTAGCCGACGACGGAATTTGCGAGCGCGGTCGTTAGGTCGGGCGCGCGTTCGGTGTGTGTCGAGGCGCGTCGCTCGGCGCGGCGGTGCTTGCTTTGAGTACGCCGTCCGGCGCCATGTCATCGTCGTCATCATCGTCGTTCGGATCGTCGGGATCGAGATGCGAGCGCTGGGAGCCGTCGTTGGCTGACGTTCGGGATCGCCGACGACGAAGTGATCCATCGCGGCGTCGGGAGAAAAAAGCTCTCGGGCGCGATCGGCGCCGACTTTGTCTGTGACTTTGGCGCGATCGATTTCTTCTTCCCAGGTGTCGGTCAGCGTTTCGTACATGTAGCCCGAGATCACGAGCGAGTCCGCCGGCGTCCACGGCGTGGGCTTGTATTTCAGCAGCGTGAACTCGATCGGGAGTTCGTCGGAGTGTTGCTCGATGAAGTGATTCACGCCGCGCGCATAGGCTTCAAAGATTCCGCGCGTTGTCGGATCGACGAGACCGAGATCGCGTTCGGCGGCGCGACCGAAACCGAGCGTGCGGAATTGTTTGTCGATATTGATGGTGGCCGGACCGAGGATTTCGGAAAGCTGCCCGCGCCCGACGCGCCGCAGCAAATCCATTTGCCAGAGCCGATCCTGCGCCATGACGTAGCCTTGCGCTTCGGCCATGTCTTCGACGGAACTCGCGCGAATGTGCGGGACGCCCCAGTGATCGCGCTCGACGATTACGTCCTTTTGCAGACCGGGAAGATTAATGTTGCCGTCGAGTTGCGGCAGCGGGCGATAAACGAAACGCCAAAGAACGGCGCCGCGATCACGACGACGATGCAGATCAGAACGAGCAGAACGCGAAGCAGAGATCGCAAGCGGGCTCCTGCTGGAGTGGCGAAAATCAGAGTTTAGAGGAGGCGGCGTGGGCGCGCAACCTCGCGCAACGGGCTTGTTTTGCGCCGAAACAACGCTGTCGCGTGCCGAGCCGCGCGCCGATTCCGGGCTGATACAATGAGGGCAGGGGGCCAGCCTAGCTCAAATGTTTGCGGTGCGCTTGATTGGCGTGCTTGCGCTCATCGCGCTCAACGGATTTTTCGCTGCGGCGGAATTTTCGTTGGTGGCGGTGCGATTGTCGCGCGTGCGGCAGCTGATTCAAAAGGGCAATGCGCGGGCCCGCGTCGTGGAATCGCTGCTCGTCGATTTACACCGCGTCGTTTCGGCCGTTCAGCTTGGAATTACGCTTACCAGTTTGGCGCTCGGCGCTCTGGGAGAAAGCACGCTGGCAGCAATGTTGCAGCCGTTGTTCGCCGGAATCGGGTCCGCGCGCGCCGCGTTGATCGCTCACGGAATAGCGCTTGGCTTGGCGTTTGCGCTGTTGAGTTCGCTGCACGTTGTGTTCGGCGAGCTCGTTCCGAAGACCGTGAGCCTCGCGCGCGCCGAACGCGTCGCCCTGCTGATTGCGCGGCCTTTTTCCTGGTTTCTCAGGACATTTCGCTGGGCCATCGATTTGCTCGACGGCGTTTCGACTGCGATCGTACGTGCGCTGGGCGTCACCGAGCCGGCGGTGCATGGTTCCGTGCATTCCACCGAAGAACTGCAAATTCAGATTCAGCAGGCGCGCGAGCGTGGCTTGCTCGCTCCCGGCGAAGAAAAATTTATTTCCAGCGCGATTGAGCTGGGCCAAGTGCAGGTACGCGAAATTATGGTGCCGCGGCCGGACATGCATTTGCTGCCGGTTGAGGCCAATCTCGACGAAGTGATGCGATCGTTCGCGACGACGCAGAGGTCGCGCATTCCGGTTTATCGCGGGTCGGAAGATCAGATTCTCGGCTTCGTTCATATCAAGGACATGATGTGGGTGTTGCTCGATCGCGAGCGGCGGCTTGAGGAAAATCTCGCGCCGTTGCCGTTCGATCTGCGGCGTGTGCTGCGCGAAGTGTTGATCGTGCCGGAGACAAAACCGGCCAGCGAGTTGCTGGTGGAGTTGAGGAACCATCGCGTCGGAATGGCGTTGGTCGTGGACGAATTTGGCAGCATCCTTGGACTTGTGACGCTGGAAGATATTCTCGAGCAGGTGGTCGGCGAGATTCACGATGAGTTTGATGTGGTCGAGCGGCCGCAGAAACTCGCGGATGGCGCGGTTGTTTTTGATGCGGCGCTGAATGTGCGCGATCTCGACGCGCAATACAACATCACGCTGCCGGATGATCCGGCCTATGCGACCGTCGGTGGGTTCGTGCTCGATCAGCTTGGATTTCATCCCGCGCGGCGGCGGAAAATTTTGAGTACGACGGATATCGGTTCACGGTTGTGGAGATGGACGGGCGCCGCGTTGCGCGCGTGAAGATTGAGCGGATTCTGCCGATTGCGAGCCCGAGCGAGTCGAAAAGCGCCGCCGGTTCGGGATCTGCCGCGAATAATGGCGCAGGCAATAGTGCTGCGGGTTCCACAACGACCGCTACAGACGCGGCTTCGACCGGCGCCGGCGACGCGGCGAAAACTCAGGCCGATCGGGCGGCGCGAACTCGCTGATGGTGCGCCATCTTTTACAACGATTGCTGCTCGCTTTGCCGGCGCTTTGGCTTGTTCTCACGCTCGTCTTTCTAATGATTCACGTTGTGCCGGGCGATCCCGTCGAACAAATGTTGGGTGAGGGCGCGGCTCCTGGCGAGATTGTGCAGTTGCGCCATTCGCTCGGGCTCGATCAGCCGTTGCTCACGCAGTACGGTCATTATTTAAAGGGGCTTGCTCACTTCGATCTCGGACAATCGTTTAAATTTCAGGCGCCTGTGCGGCAGATTATTTTCGAGCGATATCCCGCGACGCTGAGTCTCGCGTTTCTCGCGCTGACCGTTTGCGCTGCCATCGCGATTCCTGCGGGCATACTCGCGGCGTATCGCCGTGGACGAGGAGCCGATCGCGCCGTAGGATTGTTCACGCTCTTCGGGCTGGCGGTGCCGAATTTCGCGCTGGGGCCGGTGCTGATTTTAGTTTTCTCGATCGAAATTGGACTGCTGCCGGTTTCCGGGCGCGGCGGTCCTTCGTATTACATCCTGCCAGCGGCAACATTGGGCGCGGCGCTGGCTGCGATTCTGACGCGCATGGTGCGCGGCTCGATGCTCGAAGAATTGTCGAGCGACTACGTACGCACGGCGCGCGCGAAAGGGCTGTCCACGAGCGCAGTGCTTTTTCGTCACGCGTTTCGCAATGCGCTGATTCCGATCATTACGATTCTCGGACTGCAATTCGGAACGCTACTGGCAGGCACAATCGTTACCGAGACGATTTTTTCGTGGCCGGGGATCGGCCGCCTTACCGTGCAAGCGATTTCGGCGCGCGACTATCCGCTGCTGCAAGGCTGCATTCTCGTGATCTCGCTGTCCTACGTGCTCGTCAATCTGCTCACCGACGTTCTGTATTCGGTGATCGATCCACGCGTGAGGCTTTCGTGAGGGCACTCGCAGAGTTGCGGCAATTTTTGCGCCAGAGCTTGCTCGCGCGAGTAGGGTTCTCGGTCGCAGCATTCCTCATCGTTGCCGCGTTGCTCGCGCCGTGGATCGCGCCTGCAAATCCATCCGCGCAAGATTTACCGTCACGATTGCAATCGCCGTCGCGAGCACATTGGATGGGCACCGACGAGCTCGGCCGCGACACGCTGACCCGCACGATGTACGGTGCGCGTGTTTCGCTGCTGGTGGCGATTTCGGTCGTCTGCGGTTGCGGAGTCACCGGCCTCGTGATCGGAATGCTCGCGGGCTATGCCGGAGGCTGGTTCGATCGCTTCGTGAACTTGCTGCTCATCAACGCATTTTTATCGTTCCCCGGAATTCTCTTGGCGATTGCGTTTGCCGCGTTCCTCGGCCCGGGCATCAGCAAAGTCATCATGGCGCTGGTCATCACGGGATGGGCGGGATACGCGCGTCTCGCGCGTGCTCAGGTTTTGAAAGTGAAGGAGCTGGAATTTATTCTCGCTGCGCGTTCGCTCGGCGCTTCACACGTCAGAATTCTGGCGCGCCACATGTTCCCAAATATCCTCCAGCCTATTTTGATTCAAGCGACGATCGGGATGGCCGGAGCCATTCTCGCCGAATCAACGCTTAGTTTTCTTGGACTGGGTGTTTTGGCGCCGACGCCGAGTTGGGGCGCGATGCTCAACGACGCGCGCAGTCATCTTTTCGATGCACCGCACCTGGTGATTTTTCCTGCGCTCGCGGTGATGCTGGCGGTGCTTGCGTTCAATTTGTTGGGAGATGCGTGGCGGGATTGGCTCGATCCGCGCACGCGTTCGCAAATGGCGGTAATGGATTTAACGCGATAGAAAAGGGAAGCGTTCGCAATCGCCGCAGCGCGCGAACGCAAAATGCGGCGGCCTTTACTTCGTCAGCGTGACAGCCGCCCCGCGCCCCTGCGCCAAAGTTTTCGTCGCGCTACCTTTGTTAACGCCAATCTCAATGTAACCGCTCGACCCAACGTAAGCGATCGCCTCGCCCGCTCCACCCGAGGCATAGGTATCGACCATTTTCGACACCGCTTGCGTTCCCACCTGAAAGCCGACTTTGCCCGATTGCTTCGCTTCGTCGGACAGGTCTTCTTCGCGAAAATTCGTAACCAGGTTGCCAAAGTTATCGACGCGCATGACGACACCTTTCATCGCGCCGTCGGCAGCCTTCGGCCGCGGCATCGCAAACTTCTTGTGATCCGTAATCTCCTCGCCCATGCTCGCAGTCTGCCCGCTCTTGGCGAGCCACGCAGCGATCGGCGCAAAAACGTCGCGCCCATGAAACGTCTTACTCACCGGCTGCAAATAATAATGTTCAACGTTCGCGTGCCGTACGACCGCGTTCGGATCGCGCTCGTAGATCAGGGAAAGTACACCATTGTCGGGCGCGATGAAATATTGATTGTCCGCGCTGACCAGCAGAGGCCGCCGCGAAGTGCCGACTCCCGGATCGACGACGACAATGTGAATCGTTCGATTCGGAAAATAAGAATACGCAGCCCCGATCGATAACGCGCCATCGAGCAAATCGAACGGCGTCACATGATGCGTGATGTCAACGATCGTGACATCAGGATTAATTTTCAGGATCACGCCTTTCAGCGTGCCGACCAAATGGTCGTTCGTTCCGTAATCCGTCGTCAGCGTAATGATCTGGTTAGCCAATGGAGTCTCTCAGCGTGGGCATTCTGCGATTCGCCATGCACTCGTGCCGTCGAAATCGCATATCTTCACGCTAAAGGACCAGTGAGGGAGGGTCAAGAATTCAGCGAGGAACTGCTGCGCAATCGCCAACTAATACCAGCGTGCTGATTGTCGTGCGCTAGAGATGTCAGCGCGACTATTGGAGCGGGCGATGGGAATCGAACCCACGTCCGAAGCTTTGGAAGCTCAAGTTGTGTTGAACAGCTTGCGGCGACTGGCCGAATGCCCGGCGGAACGAACGCCGCATCCGTTCGCGATTTCCAAAGCCCTGCTTCCTGGCAATTTCCTCGGCGGAGAAGCGGCCAGCCTCCATCATCAACCGGGCTGATTCGACACGCATCCGTTCGATGGCCTTCGCCGGAGAATGGCCAGTCTCCGCTCTGAATAATCGGCTGAACTGCCGAGGGCTGAGAAAGGCAGCCCTCTGCCAAGTCTTGGACGGACAAAGGTGCGTTCAGATGTTGCCTTGCATACGTGAGCGCGGTCTGGAACGCGATCTGACGTTGCATCGAGGTCCAACAGCGTCGAGTGCTGCGACTGCCCACCGGCGCGACGGTGATAGACGACAAGCAACTCTGGCTACAGCGCGCGTAACCTCGAGTGCCAAAATCCTTCTCCACTATAGCCTAAAGCGAGGTCAATTCCAGCGCTCATACCAGCCGATGTCCATATCCGTCCGTCGACAACGAAGATACGGTCCTCCTCGACGGCAATCTTGGGGTAGCCGATTCTTCATGATTTCTCGCGAAGCGCCAATGCGTGGTTGCTCTTCGGCCATTGAGTAGTCCCGCCTCAGCGAGAACGAGTGCGCCGGTGCACGCGGAAGCTATCCGTCGCGTTCGATGAACTGAGGATCGAAGATATTTCAACAACGCGGGAGTCGCCGCCGGGGGTAGAAGGCTTCCCCCAATGATGAGTGTGTCGAACGTGCGGCGTTTGAATGACGATGTCTGGATCTCGGAGCCCAAAGATAGGGTGACCGGGCCACCTTGCTCCGACACCAGCGTGACGTCATACACCGGCGACCCAAGCTTCCAGTTCACGGTTTCAAAGACGCTCGTGGACACCCAAGTTCATCGGAGAGAAACCGGAGTAAACGATGAAGCCGATTTTGTGCATCTGATTTCCTCTGCCAGAGTATACATCCCGAATGTCCTAAAACGTTGCATATATGACCTTCCGGCCATTCGACTCCGCGTATCCAAGCACTTGCCCGGTTCTTCATGGCCGGAAGCGAAGCTCAGAAGCACGAATTGGAGGATCACTATGGCTACCGTTGAGAAAAGTCTGTTAACGGCCCCGGTTTCCGACGCCCAAGCAACCTACTATAAGGATGCAACGGAACTCGCCGCGCTGATTCGGACCGAGCAATTGTCGGCACGCGAAGTCGTCCAGGCACATCTCGATCGAATCAAGATTATCAATCCGAAGGTCAACGCGATCGTGACCTTGTTGGCAGAAGATGCGCTAAAGGTTGCAGACCAGGCGGACAAGGCCGTGAAGAACGGTGAGACTCTCGGCCCTCTTCACGGCGGACCGTTCACGATCAAGGACGCCATCGACACGGCAGGCGTGTTGACGCAACGTGGCTCCAAAATCTTTGCAGGAAATATTCCTGAGAAAGATGCGCCCGTCGTGGAACGGTTCAAGGCGGCTGGCGCGATTCCGCTTGCCAAGACCAACATTCCCGAATTCTCGGCCTGGTGGGAAACAGACAATCTGATGACCGGCTTGTCGCGGAATCCGTGGAATTTGGAGCGCACACCGGGTGGCTCAAGCGGCGGAGAAGCGGCTGCAATTGCGGCAGGCCTCTCGCCGATCGGAATAGGAAGCGATCTTGCTATTTCAGTGCGCGGACCGGCCGCATTGACGGGCGTCGTCGGGCTCAAAGCGACCCATGGACGCATTCCCTACACGGGACATTGGCCGGAGGTGCTCAACCGGTATTTCCATATAGGCCCTCTAGCACGAAGCGTGCGCGACATTACTGCGGCATATTCGATCATGCAGGGACCAGACGGCATCGACGGACTCGCGATTCACGCGAGGGATGCCGGGCCTGCCGACGCACCTACTGCAGGCAAGCCACTGCGTGTTGGTTTTCTAGTGGAACCTGGTTTCGGCCCGGTAGATCGAGAGGTTGCGACTGCGGTTGCTGACGCGGCTGAGTTGTTGAAACGGCTCGGCTGTGACGTTGAGCAGGTTCGTATTCCGTTGTTAGAACAGAACAACTATTTGGATCCTGCTTTCACTCTTTTCGGCGCCGAACTCGGACGTTACGTTCGACGATTCGTTGGCGAGCGCGGAGCGGAGCTTCATTCCATCGGAAAGACGTATGCAGCGTGGCCAGATCCTCCCGTGGGAGATTACATCGACGCCGAAATAAAAGTCGACAAACTCAAGGGAGCGTTTGCCGCATATTTTCAAAAGTACGATGCGCTGTTGTGCCCGGTGATTCCGTTCACCGCGCCGCTTCCTGGCCAAGAAAGCTACATCGTCGACGGCGAGAAGGTCCCGGCCACGCACGCGATGCGTGCTACCGTGCCGTTCAACCTGACAGGGTTGCCTGCGCTCTCCGTGCCATTTACGTTTAGCCGAGAACAGTTACCGATCAACGTGCAACTCGTCTCCCGATGGCTGGACGAAGCGACGATTCTCCGACTCGGCTTGCTGATCGAAGCGCGGAACAACGCCCAACATCGCCATCCTAATCTGTAGTCTCCTAAAATCGGGGTCTGTCGATCAATGCGCCGGTAAATGCATTGTGACGGATTGGTAGGATGTTAGTTTGATTCTGGAGCGGGCGATGGGAATCGAACCCACGTCCGAAGCTTGGGAAGCTTCTATACTGCCATTGTACGACGCCCGCTCTGTGGCCATTGTACCTGCGAATCGGCCTGCGGAAAAGTAGAGTTCGCTGCGGCAGGCACGCTCCCCGAAATGCAAAGCCGCCCAGCCGCAATCGGTGAAGTCGATCTAGGGCTCAACTCAGGCCCGCATTATCTGCGGCTATCCAGCGATGAACGTCGGTTGATCGTGTCGGGCTATTCCCTTAGGGAAGTCTAGTACCGAGCGGCGTCATCAATGCGGAGGGCGATATGAAGGTTCACGTGATCAACGCCCATCGAGACCACATCGAACTCGATAAGAATTTCAATCTCGATCTAAGGCACGACGTGCCCACCGGTCCGGCGCATCCTCACGCGGCCATCGTTCTTCCTGGTCGCGACGAGTAGCTGGAATTATCGGAGCCACGATCGTCTCTAAGGCCCGCGTCTCGCCGCTGTGGCTAAAATTCCAGTCGGAGCGCCACTTGCATCACGCGCTTGTCGGTCAGCGTGCCGGTGGCGAACCCAAAAGACGCTTCGTTATCGATGCTATTGCTGACCGTATGCGGATCGAATCGCACGCTGTTCGTGACGTTGAACACTTCCCACCGAAATTGCAGTCGCGCCCGCTCCGTCAGCGAAAATGTCTTGTCCAATCCTGTGTCCCAACTGTAGAACCCATCCCCGCGCAACGGATTTCGCGTTCCCGATTCACCGGGATACGCCGCGCGGAAGCTGTTG
>CAWKNS010000011.1:0-75953 GCA_963850795.1 uncultured Acidobacteriota bacterium
TCACCACGGCGGGACCATATTGGACATCTGAATGGAAACTTGGGATTTCTGGATCGATCGCGGCGGCACCTTCACCGACGTGGTGGCGCGGCGGCCCGACGGCGAGCCTCGTCGCCCACAAGCTGCTGTCGGAGAATCCCGGCGCCTATCGCGACGCCGCCGTGCAAGGCATCCGCGATCTCCTCGGCCTCGCCGCCGGCGAGCCGATCCCGCCGGGACAGATCGGCGCCATCAAGATGGGCACCACGGTCGCCACCAACGCGCTGCTGGAGCGCAAGGGCGAGCGCACGCTGCTGGTCACCACCAAGGGCTTCCGCGACGCGCTGCGGATCGGCTACCAGGCCCGGCCGAAGATCTTCGCCCGCAGATCATCAAGCCCGAATGCTGTACGAGCGCGTGGTCGAGGTCGACGAGCGCGTGCGCGCCGACGGCACCGTCGAGGCGCGTGCCCGACTCGACCGCGGTCCGCGCCGAGCTCGAAGCGCGCGCTGGCCGACGGCTTCGGCGCGGTCGCGATCGTGTTCATGCACGGCTATCGCTATCCCGCGCATGAGCAGCGAGGTGGCGGCGCTCGCGCGCGAGATCGGCTTTCCCCAGGTCTCGGTCAGCCACGAGGTGTCGCCGCTGATCAAGCTGGTCGGCCGCGGCGACACCACGGTGGTCGATGCCTATCTGTCGCCGATCCTGCGCCGCTACGTCGCGCAGGTGGCCGGCGACCTGAAAGCGGATCAAGACCGCCGGCGCCGACGCGCCGCCTGATGTTCATGATGTCGTCCGGCGGCCTGACCGCGGCCGACTGTTCCAGGGCAAGGATGCGATCCTGTCCGGTCCCGCCGGCGGCGTCGTCGGCATGGCGCGAGACCGGCCGCGAGGCCGGCTTCGACCGCATCATCGGCTTCGACATGGGCGGCACCTCGACCGACGTGTCGCATTTCGACGGCGAGTTCGAGCGCGCCTTCGAGACCGAGGTCGCCGGCGTGCGCATGCGCGCGCCGATGATGCTGATCCACACGGTCGCGGCCGGCGGCGGCTCGATCCTGCATTTCGACGGCGCGCGCTTCCGCGTCGGCCCGGACTCCGCCGGCGCCAATCCCGGGCCCGGCGTGCTACCGCCGCGGCGGCCCGCTCGCCGTCACCGACGCCAACGTGATGCTCGGCAAGCTGATGCCGGACTTCTTCCCGAAGATCTTCGGCCCCGCGCAGGACCAGCCGCTCGACGCCGAGCGGTGCGCGAGGGCTTCGACGACGCTCGCCCAGCGAAGTCGGCGGCGCGCGGCCGAGGACATCGCCGACGGCTTCCTCCAGATCGCGGTCGCGAACATGGCGAACGCGATCAAGAAGATCTCGGTCCAGCGCGGCTACGACGTGACCCGCTATGCGCTCAACTGCTTCGGCGGCGCCGGCGGCCAGCACGCCTGCCTGGTGGCCGACGCGCTCGGCATGACCAGGGTGCTGATCCACCCGTTCTCGTCGCTGCTGTCGGCCTACGGCATGGGCCTGGCCGACATCCGCGCCACCCGCCAGCAGGCGATCGAGGCGCCGTTCGGCGACGAGGCGCTCGCGACGGTGCTCGCGCGTCGGCAGCCGGCTCGGCGCGAAGCCGCGCGCGAGGTCGCCGGCCAGGGCGTCGCCGAGGCCGACGTCACAGTCGAGGTGCGCGCTCACATCCGCTACGCCGGCACCGACACCGCGCTCGTGGTGCCGGCCTATACGCGTCGCCGGCGAGTCGACGAGCCTGTCGCGCCGCCGACGCTCGCGGCGATGCAAGCGCGGCCTTCGAGGCGGCGCATCGCGCGCGGTTCGGCTTCGTCGACCGAACAAGGCGCTGGTGGTCGAGGCCGATCTCGGTCGAGGCGGTCGGCGGCGGCGCGAAATTCGCCGAGCCGGTCTTAGCGCTGACGACACCGCCGCTGCCGCGCACCGGCGCGGCGCGACGCGCTTCTATTCCGGCGGCGCGTGGCACGAGGCCGCGGTCTATCTGCGCGACCGGCTCTCGCCCGGCACACGGGTGCGCGGTCCGGCGATCATCATCGAGCCGCACCAGACCATCGTGGTCGAGCCCGGCTGGCAGGCGCGAGCTCACGGCCACGAACCATCTCGTGCTCGACGCGCGCGGTGCCGCTGTCGCGCGCGCACGCCATCGGCACCGAGGCCGATCCGGTGATGCTGGAGGTGTTCAACAACCTGTTCATGTCGATCGCCGAGCAGATGGGCGTCGCGCTGCAGAACACCGCCTATTCGGTCAACATCAAGGAGCGGCTCGACTTCTCCTGCGCGGTGTTCGCCGCGACGGCGCGCTGGTCGCCAACGCGCCGCACATGCCGGTGCATCTCGGCTCGATGGACCGCTCGGTCGAGACCATCATCCGCGAGAATGCCGGCCACATCCGGCCCGGCGACGTCTATGTGCTCAACGCGCCCTACAACGGCGGCACCCATCTGCCCGACATCACCGTGTGCACGCCGGTGTTCGACGATGCCGGCACGCGACATCCTGTTCTGGGTCGCCAGCCGCGGCCACCACGCCGATGTCGGCGGCATCGCGCCGGGCTCGATGTCGCCGATCGCGACCACCATCGAGGAGGAAGGCGTCTACATCGACAATTTCAAGCTGGTCGATCGCGGGCGCTTTCCGCGAGGCGGAGCTCGACGCGCTGCTCACCGGCGCGAAATATCCGGCGCGCAATCCCGTGCAGAACATCAACGACCTCAAGGCGCAGATCGCGGCCAACGAAAAGGGCGTGCAGGAGCTGCGCAAGATGGTGGCGCAGTTCGGGCTGCCGTGGTGCAGGCCTATATGGGGCACGTCCAGGACAACGCCGCCGAAAGCGTGCGGCGGGTGATCGACCGCCTGCACGACTCCGACTTCGCCTACGAGATGGACCAGGGCACGGTGATCAGGGTGAAGATCACGGTCGACCAGGCGAAGCGCGAGGCGACGGTCGATTTCACCGGCACCTCGCCGCAGCAGCCGACCAACTTCAACGCGCCCGAGCCGGTGACGCGCGCGGCGGTGCTCTATGTGTTCCGCGTGATGGTCGACGACGACATCCCGATGAACGCCGGCTGCCTGCGGCCGATCCGCATCGTCATCCCGAAGGGCTCGATGCTGTCGCCCGAATATCCCGCCGCCGTCGTGGCCGGCAATGTCGAGACGTCAGCCAGGCGGTGACCGACTGCCTGTTCGGCGCGCTCGGCGCGATGGCGGCCGCGCAGGGCACGATGAACAACCTCACCTTCGGCAACGCCCGCTACCAGTATTACGAGACGATCTGCTCGGGCGCGCCGGCCGGGCCGGGCTTCGACGGGGCCGACGCGGTGCAGACCCACATGACCAACTCCCGCCTGACCGACCCGGAGGTGCTGGAGTTCCGCTTCCGTGTCGAGGACTTCCATCCGCCAGGGCTCGGGCGGACGCGGCCGCTGGAACGCCGGCAGGTTGTCGCTTTTCAAGCAATACAAGGTGCAAGGTTGGGAAGAGCCATATGCCAAGCTCAAAACGCAGCTGACGGCCTATGACAACTGGGTCAAAGCGACAATTCTTCCGAAAGCCCGGACCGATTTCCGGCTGCCGCCGGAGCTGTACGCATTCAGTCTGGAAAACGTTGGCATCGACATTCCGCCCGCCCAGCTCGCTGAGATGGCTCACAAAGCTTTCAACGAGTATCAGGCCGAGATGCAGACCATCGCCGCGCAAGTCGCCAAGCAACACGGCTGGCCGAACAGCGACTATCGCGATGTCATCAAGCGGCTGAAGCAAGATCAGCTCGTCGGCGACAGCATCCTTCCCTTCTATAAGGATCGCCTTAAGGTAATCGAAGGGATCATCGTCAAACAAAATCTGGTCAGCTTGCCTGAGCGGCCCGCGCGCATACGCATCGGCACGCCCGCCGAGAGCGCTCAGCAACCTGCGCCGCACATGGTGCCGCCTCCTCTGCTGAACAACACCGGCCAGCAGGGCGAATTCGTATTGCCGCTCAACATGCCGGCGGGAGCCGGATCGGCAAAGGCAGAAAAAGTGGACGACTACACCTTTGACGCCGGTTCGTGGACGTTGATCGCCCATGAAGCGCGCCCCGGTCACGAACTGCAATTCGACTCCATGCTCGAACACGGAGTTTCGATCGCGCGTTCGCGCTATGCGTTCAACAGCACCAACGTTGAAGGCTGGGGACTCTACGCGGAGTACATCACGAAACCCTACATGCCGCTGGAAGGACAGCTCATTTCGCTGCAATTCCGATTGCTGCGCGCCATCCGTGCATTCTCCGATCCCGAGTTGCAAGCCGGAAAAGTGCAGCCTGCCGATGTCATGAAGACGCTGACGACCGACGGATGCTTTTCCGTTCCGTTCGCGAATCAGGAGGTCGAGCGCTATACCTTCCGCATGCCCGGCCAAGCCAACTCCTATTTTTATGGCTACACAAAACTGCTTCAACTCAGAAAAGACACCGAAGCCGCCCTCGGCACCAAATTTGATCAGAAAAAATTCCACGACTTCGTTCTCGGCCAAGGACTGTTACCGCCGGACCTGATGCGCAAAGCAGTGATGGAGGACTTCATTCCCGCAGCGCAAGCAGGCCACTAGATGCGAGCGCGCTGTGAGTAAATCGATTCGTCGCAGGAAACCCGCTACGCGTAGCACGCACAAGTCGATCCGTCGCTTCGAGGCTGCCGATGCCGAGGCTGTCGGTAAAATCCTCGCCAGTTCGCCGGAAGCCGCCGCGTGGACGGTGAAGTCGCTCGAGCAACTAAATCAGCGCGGTGAACTCGGCTGGGTAATCGAAGAAAAGAAAAAAGTGGTGGGATTTTTAGTCGTGCGCGACGTCGTTGCCGAAGCCGAAATCTTAAGTCTATGCATCGCTCCCGCGAGACGACGCGCCGGCCTCGCAGAAGCGTTGCTCACGGAAGCATTGACGGAACTGCGGCGCGCTCGCATCGATCGGCTCTTTCTCGAAGTGCGCGAATCCAACACGCCGGCGATCGCTTTCTACGAAAAGCATGAATTCCGCAAAACCGGCCATCGTCCCGGCTACTATCGCAACCCCGACGAGGCCGCAGTACTAATGATGAAAGAACTCACAGGCTAGGACTCACTACAGCAATTTTCCCCTCACTTCCCTCTTGACGCGGAGTCGCGAAGTGTTACCTTGCAGTCATGCAGTAGTTATCTAAAATTTACCTGGAGTCGTCAGGAGGAACGCATGGCCAGTCTGGCTCGCAACCCTCGGGACATACTCCTCGACGCAGACGCCGAGTATCAGCGTCTGGCCGAGCAGCATGCGCAGTACGAATCGGAACTACAAAGAATCACTACAGATCCTTACCTCAGTTCGGAAACCCTCCTCGAAGAAGTAAATCTCAAGAAAATGAAGTTGCACTGCAAGGATGAGATGGAGCGCATTGCGGCCCGCGCCCATCGCGTCGCTAGCGCTGGATCTACGTAGGTTCGCGCCATCGATGCCGCCGAGTTCCCCGGCGCTTCGGCGTCGCCGTTCGTGGTGTGCTACGGAAGTCGTCACTCGTGTTCGGTCACCGCGCGCGTGTCCGGACAGCGTGTGATATTGTCTAACCCACATGGTCAAAGAGGGATACTACTTCGGACTACCCCCGCTGGTCCTGGGAGTCGGCGCGTTTCTCGTCCACTGGGTCGTACTTGGCGTCATTTTGGTGGCGCTGGCGCTCTTCGTCTTCTACTTCTTCCGCGATCCTGAGCGTGCTATCACCACGGAACCCGGCGCAGTCGTCTCTCCCGCCGACGGCCGCATCGTCGTCATCACCGACGAAGCCAACAACGGCAAACCCGGCAAGCGCATCAGCATCTTTCTCGCCATCTGGAACGTCCACGTGAACCGTTCTCCCGAAGCAGGCACGATCACGGGGATGGAGTATCGGCCGGGCAAATTCCTTGCTGCGATGGTCGCTCGCGCCTCCGCCGAAAATGAGCAAAACGTTATTTCCCTTTCGACAGCGGCTGGCGAAATGATGTTCAAACAGATTGCCGGGCTGATTGCGCGCCGGGTAGTCTGTTGGAAGAAACCGGGCGATGTGGTGGCTCGCGGGGAGCGGATCGGGTTGGTGCGATTCGGCTCGCGGGTCGATCTGTGGGTGCCACGTGACGCAGAGATCCTGGTCAAGCTGGGCGACAACGTGAAGGGTGGTTCGAGCGTGCTCGCGCACTGGCCGGCTCGCATTGATTCGAACTCGAGCAAGCAGCAAAGTTCCGGCGCGGCAGCCGATCATTTCGACGGCGACAGGAAACTTGAAATAAATGTCTGACGAAGTACAACAGAACGGACACGCGGAAGCGCCGGAGTTTTCACTGCGCGGCAAACGGATTCGGAATCCGAAGCTGCGGCGCGGCATTTTTCTGCTGCCCAGCATGTTTACCGTTGGCAATTTGCTGTGCGGGTATTACGCGAGCGTCGCGGCTCTGGCGAGCACCGATCCATCGGGCGATGCTTTCGATCGCGCGGCAAAAGCGATTGGCCTGGCAATGGTGTTCGACGCGCTCGACGGACGCGTCGCGCGCCTCACCGGCACGAACACGGAATTCGGCGTGCAGTTCGATTCGCTTGCCGACGTCGTCACCTTCGGCATCGCCCCCAGCTTGCTTGCGTATTCGTGGGGTGTGCGAAATCTCCCGGACTCGACGTAGCACAAGGCGATTCAGCAGATCGCGCACTTCGGCTGGTGGTTCTGCCTCGCCTTTGTGGTGTGCTGCGCCTGGCGGCTGGCGCGGTTCAATGTGCAGGGCATGGCTCCCGGCGGATCGAAATATTTCGTCGGAATGCCGACGCCTGCTGCGGCGGGCATGATCGCGGCGACCGTTCATGCGTTCAAATATCCGATCACCGATTGGCGCTGGTCGATCGCGTGGATATTTCTCGTGCTCGGGACTGGCTTCGCTGATGACGAGCACGATTCGTTTCTACAGCTTCAAAGACTTGCCCTGGACACGCAAACAGCCGTCGCTGGCCATCGTAATGATTGCGTTACTCGGTGCCGCCATTTGGCGCTGGTCCGAGGAAGTTTTGCTTCTCATCGCCGCGACGTATACTGCAGCGGGCGTGACGTTGCACATCGTTCGTCTGCTGCGGCACCGCCTCGTTTCTCATCGAACCGCGTGATCCATGTCTCTTGAACGGGAATCCACTCGAATCGTAATTGCCGGTGCGTCGTCGTTGCTCGGCGCGGAGCTGAAGTCTCTGCTCGAGCAAGGGCGATTCGCTGGTCGCCGATTTTCGCCTGCTCGACGAAGAGCTTGCCGCGGGAACGCTGACCGAAGCGGGCGGCGAAGCGGTCGTCATTCAGCCGGTCGAAGAAGACAGCTTCAATCGCGCGCGATTTGTGTTTTTCACCGGTTCGGCGGCGTTCACGAAGGCGAATCTCGATCTCGCGCTGCGCAGCGGCGCGCTGGTGATCGATCTCTCTGGGACATTCGGCGATCGGTCGCGGAAGCGGTGCCTTGGTTCCGCGGATTCGATTCGCTGCACGGGCAACTTTCGGCAGCCGACACGCAATCGAAACTGGTTTCGATTCCTTCGGCGGCGGCCGAAGCGATCGTGCGCATGGCGTTCGGGCTCGGCGATCTGCGGCTGCGCGCGCTGACAGTGACGGTGTTGCAGTCGGTTTCGGCGTGGGGCAAGTTCGCGATCGAAGAGCTGGAGCAACAAACCAGCAAGTTGCTGTCGTTTCAGCCGGCGGGAACGGAATTGTTCGACGCGCAGATCGCGTTCAACACGATGGTGCAATTCGGCGAGAAGAGCCGGTTTGATTTGCGCGCGGCGGCGGCGACTTTGCGCGCGGAAGTGAGTTCTTGTTTGCGCGGCAGCGCGGTCGTGCCGGCGATTCAGTTGGTTCATGTTCCCGCGTTTTACGGGACGACGTTTTCGATCTGCGCGGAGTTGGATCCGACCGCCGACGTGAACGCGATCGAAGCCGCGATCAAGGCCGCGGGATTCTCGGCAAAGGCTGCGGATGATCCGCCGAACAACATCAGCACGGCGGAAGAGACTTCGATCGGTTTGGCCCAGCCCGCGCGCGACGAAGCGGTCCCTGGGATTTGGTGGTTCTGGGGCGCGGCGGATAACATTCGGTTGCGGGCGTGGAATGCGGTAAAACTGGCCGAGACGCTCGCGGAGAAACTCGCGGAATGAAATTTGCGCGGTCGCAGTCGGCTCTCGCTCTCTGCTCTCGTGGTCTCTACTTTTCATTTCTATCGTTTGGCGCGATCTGGTTGCGGCTATCACGTCGCGGGAAGTCGAGCGCGCTGCCTCCCGAGATTCACGTCATCGCTGTGCCTGCGCTGGAAAATGCCACGACGACGCTATCGCATCGAGCAGCGCCTGACCTCGGCGACGGTGCACGAATTCTTGTCGCGAACGCCTTACAAAGTCGTCTCGAATCCGAACGACGGCGACGCCGTGCTGAAGGGCAAAGTCGTGAGCCTCGAAGCGGTGCCTTTGCTGTTTGACACGACGACGGGCCGCGCGACCACGATGCTTGTGCAGATGAAGTGTGAAGTCACGCTGACGCAAACATCGAACGACAAGGTTCTGTATCATACGGACAATTTCGTATTCCGCAGCGAATACGAAATCTCGACGGATGTGACGAGTTTTTTCAGCGAGCAGGATCCAGCGCTCGATCGCGTCGCAAAAGATTTCGCCCAGCGCTTCGTCGCCGCTGTCGTAGAGAATTACTGACCGGTTTTCTGACGTTCACAAGTTTCGAGTTTCGAGTTTTTGATTTCGGAGCCTTTTCATGGCACGGATGTCGCAACAAAAATTCCTGGCGCAATTGCAAAGCGGCAAGCTGATTCCCGCGATTCTGCTGCTCGGCGACGAGCCGTATCTGCGCGATGCGTGCCGCGCCGAACTGATCGAGAAGTTCGTGCCCGAAGGCTCGCGCATGTGGGGCGTTTCGCGCTATTCGGCGGATCGCGGCGAAACGGAGCAGGCCCTCGGTGCGGCACAAATGCTGCCGATGCTCGCGCAGCAACAAGTGATTTTCATCGAAGACCTCGAGCGCATCGAAAAGCTTGGCGAGAAAAATCGCGAAGCGACCGTCGATGCGATCAGCGCGTACCTTGAAAATCCCGCACCGTTTACCGCGCTGGTGCTGGAAGCAAAATCTCTCGATCAGCGCATGAAGCTGGGCAAGTTGCTGCTCGATCGCGCGCTCGTCGTGGAAGTCGGGCTCGGCGACGATCCCGAAGCGCGGCTCGCGACCGCGACGACGCTCGCGAAAACTTTCGCGCGCGAAGAAGGCGTCGAAGTTGGAAAGCGGTGCAGCCGAAGATCTCGCCGAATTTGTCGGCGGCGACTTGATGCGCCTGCGCACCGAAATTCGCAAGCTCGCGACCTTCGCCGCCGAGCGCAAATCGATTCGCCGCGAAGACGTCAGCACTCTGGTGATTTCCGAAAAGACTTCGACCGCTTGGGAACTCGCCGACATGCTGGCCTCGCGACAAGCGGGTCCCGCGATGGAATTTCTGGAGCGGATTCTACGTCAAGGCGAAGAGCCCGTGATGATTCTGGGCGCGCTGACCTGGACCTATCGCAAACTGATCGAAGCCGCCGACGCCAAAGGCGTCTCAAACGGATTTCAAGCCGCGCGCGCGTTGGGAATGCCTCCCGCGAAAGCGGAGATGGCCCTCCGCAGCGCCCGCAAAATCGGCAAACCCCGGCTTCTGCAAGGACTGCAAGCCCTCCAGCGCGCCGATGGCCTGCTCAAAGGCGGCGCCGACGATCCACGCACCGCGATGGAATTTCTCATCGTCGAACTGACTGGCCAAGCCGCCCGTTCGGCGGCCGGTTAATCCGCCTTGTTTTCGGCACGCATCTCCTGCCCGAGCTATGAAAAAGGGCGCCTGCAAGGCGCCCTTTTCTGAATAACTGCAAATGGGCACTGAATCGGTGCCCTTCCAGACGATCGTCAAAGTCGAGCTAAGGCTTTTACGCCTTGTGTTTTGACCTGGTTGAACGCCAATGTAAGCCGCGACTTGTAGCGGTTGCCGGTATTCTCGTGCAGCACGCCCTTGGTAATCGCTCGGTCAATCGCCGACATCGTCGGATGCAACAAGTTGCCGGCCGCAGTTGCGTCCTTCGCCGTAATCGCCGTGCGAAGGCGGCGCATCAGGGTGCGGACCCGGGTCCGGTTGGCGCGGTTCACGTCGGCGCGCTCGCGCGACTGCTGCGCTCGCTTCAGTACCGACTTTTTCCGCTTCTTGACTTTTTCCCTGTCCACCTGGCATTTCCTATCGCTCCTTAAGTGTGCTGCTCAAACAATTAACTTTAAACGAGGCAACGACGTTTGTCAAAGTGATCGCATAGACCGAAAAGTGATCGCATAGACCGAACGGAAACGTTCATCGCTATGCGTTGGCGATTTGAAGTGTATGAGGGAGTAAAGACGAACGAAATGGCTGCCGACTGCATGGTCGTGAGCGAGCGAAAGTGGCCAGGGCATACCGGTGTCCACTTCATTCGCGCCGATCACCAAACGCGGTAAAACCCGCCGATCTCCGCGGCATGAGGTTGTCCCGCCCGACGCGCACGTACACCAGAGCTATGCAAAAACTTTGAAGAGGACAAGCGTTTCGATCTGGACAGTCGCAACGCTTGCCCTTCTCTATTTTCGAACTGGGCTTCAATGCCCGTGACTAACCCCACCACAACTCATGGATGTGGTTATCTGTCGCCTGATAAACAACGTGTTGGGTGTTCTGTGCGAAGAAGAGGTATCCCGCCGGGTTGCTGTGGGCCGAGGGAGCCTTCGTCCGCGTTGTCAGGTCGTTGTTGTGCCAGCCTGAGCCGTCCCACCACAACTCCTGGATGTGTCCGTTGGCGTCGCGATAGTCCACATGCTGCGTGCCCTGATCTTCATAAATATATCCCGTAGGATCGCCAGCGGCTAACGGCGCTCTCGTCGCTGCAGTCAAATCGTTTTTGTGCCAACCAGAACCATCCCACCACAACTCCTGGATGTGTCCGTTGACGTCGCGATAATTGACATGCTGAGTTTCTTGGAGGTTATAGGTGTAAGCGTCGGGCCTGCCAGTCGCAGCGGGAGCCTTCGCAGCGGCCGTCAGATCGTTGTTGTGCCAACCAGAACCATCCCACCACAGCTCCTGGATATGCCCGTTGGCGTCGCGGTAAACGACGTGCTGCGTGCCTTGAACATCGAACATGTAGCCAGTGGGATCGCCCGCCGCTGCGGGGGCCTTGGCCGCCGCCGTCAGATTGTGGTTGTGCCAACCAGAACCATCCCACCACAGCTCCTGGATGTGTCCATTGGCATCACGATAATCCACGTGCTGCGTGCCTTGTGCGTCGAACATGTAGCCAGTGGGGTCGCCTGCGGCTGCGGGAGCTTTTGCTGCCGCCGTCAGATTGTGGTTGTGCCAACCGGAACCGTCCCACCACAACTCCTGGATGTGTCCGTTGACGTCGCGATAGTCCACGTGCTGCGTGCCTTGCGCGTCAAACATGTAGCCGCACGGGTCGCCTGCGGCTAGAGGAGCTTTGGCCGCCGCTGTCAGATCGTTGTTGTGCCAACCAGAACCATCCCACCACAACTCCTGGATGTGTCCGTTGACGTCGCGATAGTCCACGTGCTGCGTGCCTTGTGCGTCGAACATGTAGCCACACGGCTTACCCGCAGCTGCAGGAGCATGCGCTGCCGCCGTGAGATCGTTGAGGTTCCAGTTCGCCGCTCGGGCACCAAAAGGGTTATCCGTTGTTATGGTGATCGCCTTGGCAGCCGCCACCAAGTCGTTGTATGCCGTCGTCTTACCAGTCAAAGTCTTGTAGTTATCCGCGAGTGTGGCACCAGCGGCTCGCGTGATCTGCTGGATGGTAAAACCCTGCGACGCCATCCAATAAATGTAAGCGGTCCCGCAACCGATGCTGACGTAGTCTCGATCGGTTTGCTCCGTGTTATCTATCCAATTGGGATAGTTGGCCTGCACCCACGACGGGACGGTTATGCCCCACGACGGCATCGTGCCCGGAGGCGTTTGTTCGGCGCAGACGCGCGACAGCGCCTCGCCATTGGAGTATCCGCAGCCCCATCCCTGGTTTTGTTGCCCCATGAAACATTCCGACAGTTCGGCAACGTAGAGGGCAACCTCAAGGCTAAAAGGGGGCGCGGTTGTATTGGCAAATGTCGCATCGAGGTACAAGGTCGCGCCGGATGAGAAGTCGCAGCCGTAGTGATAAGCGCCACCCGATCCGTCGTTATTTCCGCTCAGTGGCGCAATGACAACGGACGTAGCGCCTCCGTTAATCCCGAAGAACGTTTCCATGTCCACAAAAGGGTCGATTACAAAATTCAACATTTGAGTTGCGAGGTCGAGCCCCTGTTGGCCGAGCGATGGGTCGTAGTACACAGTGATTGGACCGACGACTCCGACCTGAGTCGCTGGATAGTCAAGCCCAGCGGCCCCGACCGAATCGATCTGTTTGGCTGCTCTTTCCTTGCGTTTTCCATTCGGATGCAAAAATTCTCTCGGGCTGGTTTTCTGCTGTGTTCCTGTCGTGGGCATGACGGAGTCTCCTTTCACTTTGTCTCTCTAAGTTTTTACTTAGAGTTGTAGTAGAGGCGTCTATACTACACATTTGTTTGCTATGGCATAGTAGTTTATTGTCAAAACTCGAACGCTACCTCATTGCACTCTTGCGAACGCGGCGAAAGTGAACCAGATCAACGTCTTACCCTTGTCGGGAAATGCAAGGAAGCCCGACTGTTTTGCAAGGAGTCCTCTAATAATTGCACTTGGACGACGCGGAAGATTGCGGTTGTAGTGATGAGCTTCGACTATTTTGCCAGTGGCGCGGCTTCCACAGCCGCATTCTTGATGGCGTGTTCGACGGCGTCCTTCGCGACAACGCCGTTGCGGGAATGGTCGGTGATGTTGTCGTAGAGCAGTTGCGTGGAGTTGTTGTTGATCTGCGTGGTGTACGCGTTCGTGACTTCGGTAGCTATCTCGAGGAGCTTTTGGCTGGAGGCCGCATCCAAGTCATCGCCCGTGACCTCGACGCGCTTGCCGATGTACGACGCGGCGATGCGCTGCGCAAGCTGGTCGGCGGTTTGGTAGGTATACTCCGCGATTTCGCGATGCCCTTCCTCATGGTCTGTGATGGTTTGTGACGCTTCGATCGGCACCCAGACGCTGGTCTGAAGCTGCAGCGTCATCGTCACCTTGGTGATGGTGAGCATGGCGTGAGTTGAGTCCGTGCGGCGAGGCTGGCCGCCGACGCTGGAGCGGGCGATGAAATCGGAGTCGCAGACGGCAGCTTCGCCGGAGTGGAGCGGCGGCATGTTCGCCGGAGGAACCGCCGGGTCGAAAGTGTGCGACATGTACTGCGCCGGTAGCTTGGTGATCTGCACAGCGTCCGCCGGCAATTTCGGCGGCGCGGACGAATCCGAATCGCTGTGGCAGGCACACAGACACACACAAACGATCGCGCAAAATTGGAAGATCCGACCCAACAGAGCTACTCCTTATGATTATTTTGAGCGAACGGAGCGCGCGCAACGTTTGTTTGTAGGTGGCGTTTGCCGCGAAAGACACTGGACATTGGGCAAGTATTGGCGAGCTTCAAATAAAAATTGGCGATGGTGGTGAACTAGATGATGCTACAGCACCATGCGGTTAGACAAGTGGTGTATGTACCTCCAGAACTCGGATTATTTTATTTCCTACGTAGGATAATTCTGATTGTAATGATAGGCTCCGCAGTCAACTAGATATATAAACATAGCGAAGACGTTAGCTCACTCGGAGATACGATGGATCCACAGCAAACAAGAATGCTAAGGAAGGTTAGGCAAGGCAAGGCCGTTCTTTTTCTCGGGGCTGGTGCCTCTATTTCAGCACAGTGTCCTTCTGGCAACGACCTGGCACGAATGATTCAAGCAGAGTTTCTTTCGGAGACTTTGGATGGGGCGATCGATTTAATCGAAGTTTGTA
Source organism: uncultured Acidobacteriota bacterium (assembly GCA_963850795.1). GTDB lineage: Bacteria > Acidobacteriota > Terriglobia > Acidiferrales > UBA7541 > Acidiferrum. The sequence goes on from CAWKNS010000011.1 coordinate 13,978, forward strand.
GCACCGTGCTCGACACCCCCGGAGTAGACCGAAGCAATTTGGAAGATTTCATCCGCAGGAAATTAGACGCACAGCCATCCCCTTCTCACCTATCGCTCTGCCTTAACTCGTGGCAGGCCATATTCACGACGAACTTTTGACGACATCGTCGAGACAGCCTACCGGATTACACCGAACAGGAGGCAACGGTGCGAACCTGTATATGGACGTGAATTTTTGCACGCACTCAATCAGACTATGAATCAAGTAGTGCGCCTCTTTAAGCTGATGGGAACCGTCACGGGGAAAGACGAAGACTCACAAATGGCCCTTTCTCGGAGCGACTACAACCGCAAGTTGCGTCAAAGAGGCGGTTTGTTTAAGTCGCTTTACGATTTTGTGAAGGACGGGACAATAATTTATGTCGGCTACAGCTTTCGCGATCGATTGGCCCGCGACCTTATCGACGAGGTAGCTGATGAAGTTGGCCTTGATCGACTTCCTTGGGGGTGGGCATTACTCCCGAGTTGGGATTCCTCCACAAGAGATTCTTTTACGCCAAAGAAAAATTCTCCCACTGGCCCTAACGTTCGAAGATTTCATGAAGGCCGTCACCTCGCAACCGTTGGAAAAGCCTGGTCCTGAATCTCCCCCACAATTGGTCGTCACAGTTAGAGGGGTTTCGGTCGACATACCTGATGCGGATACGAAAATGTATCTGCAACAATTCGACTTCATGGAGGATGATAAGCGGTCACGGCGCGTGTCGGATGAAACTAAAGCGAAGAGAGACTTTCTCGAAGGTAAGAGCGATCCCTGGATCGGAACCTGTAACGGTTGGGCATTCCGGAGACCGGTGGCGCATTACCTTCGTAAGGAGCTTCTCGGTCAACTGAAAAGACTCGATCATGAAGCGCCATCATATCGTTGACAGGTCCCCGCCGGCTGTGGAAAGAGCACGTCGAAGACTTGTCGCATCTGAAATCTACGAGCACGAAGGTTTACCATCCATCTTTCTTAGAGCAGAGCGAGAGCAGATAGACTTTCTCGTTATTGACAGCTTCGTAAGACATCTGGCGCGATCTCGTGAGAGTGGCGCTAGCTCGGCAGTTAGGCTTCCCGTTTTGATAGTTATCGACGAAGCAGCCACGAGAAAGCAAGATCTGCGACGTTTGTCCCATTTCCTAATATCTAGAGGCACCCCGGCCGTTATTCTCGCCGTCGCGAGAGAAAATGAGTGGGCGATGGTGTTGGAAGAACACTCGATAAAAACGGCTGCGTGTATATCGGTCTCGGACGACCTTTCGATTGAGCAGAACGAGTCTTCGCTAATAATCGCCCATTTTCGTTCACTGGGCGTGTTTGTGTCCTCGCAGGAAGATAGCTATTGGACTAAAAGGATTGATGTCGACTACCAGAACTCATTCCAGACGACTCTGTACTATCTCGCGGAGCCAACGAGACCGCCCCTCCTCCAGTCGATCGTGAACGAATACGATAGACTATCGCCACTAGCCCAGCAGGCGTACCGTCACGTTTGTATGTTCTATCAATTTGGAATTCCACTTGATCTCGAGTTGCTCGCCCGTTCACTCGGACGATCCTATGCTGATTTCACTGAATCTGTATTCAACCCAGCTAGTATTGGTGTAATCATCGACGACGTGGCAATTCCCGGCACGGTTCGATTTCGAGCCAGAAGCCGCCACGTGGCCGAAATAATGATTCGTCATGCGTACACCGAAGGATCTGGCTGGGCCCTTGATCTCCAAAAGGTAGCTGGATCCGTCTTGCCTCAAAATGCAAATGAAGTAGAGACGCTGCGAACGATGCTCATCCGACTTGTGGGTCGGGGCGGCTCACCATCTATTTTACCATCCTTAGATTTGAGACCTTCATTCGAGGCGACCTTCAAGGCTGGCATGCGTGATGCCGCGTTACTACACCATTTCGGGTTGTTATTGGCAGGGGAAGGAGACTTCGAGGATGCGGAGAAATTTCTCTCGCAGGCAATCGCAGTCTTGGATGATCCGACCGAGTTGAGCCATTTTAAGTCAGCATCGCGGCAACATCTCTATAATTCAATGGGCATGATTGCGGCTAAGTTCGGACTGCAACTAGAAAAGAGTGGGAAACAGATCGACGCTGACAGGCAGTTCGCGCGGGCTGTCGAGTACTTTCGCTCCGCTCGGTTGGGACAGCATCCCAATTCGTATCCGTACTATTGTGAGTCCTTAATGCTTTACAACAGGGCGAAGAGTTCCTCAGGGAGATCCCGACTTCAGCTCTTAGCTAGTGCCCTACAGGTGCTAGATGAATCTGAAGGGAATGTTGCCGAGGACGAAAAGTCGTCGTTGCTTGAAATGGAAGCCAAAGTTGTGCAATACCTCGGGACCATCCCAAACCTTAACGACGCGCTCGTCGGGCTGAAGGATGAAGGCGACGTTTCTGGTCATTACTTGCAAGCCCGCCTTGCGGCGGGATTGTACACAGACGGATATGACATACGATCGGCATACGCAATTGTGACGAAGGCACTGCAGGGAGCGCCGAGTCACGTTCCTTGTCTCCGGCTCGCAACTCGCCTCTATCGAAAATTACATCCGACCGATTGGGAAGGGTGGTGGAAGCTGTTGAAGCAGCAGTACCAACTAGAAGGGGGCGAGGCGAGTGCGGCCTTCTTTTCGATCTCGGACACGCCGCATGTCAACTCGGCAAGTACACAGAGGCGGCACGCTTCTTTGAAGAGCTCGGCGCGACGTCCACCGGTCACCCATCGAGATCAGGCGTCGTCCAGATGGTGAAAGAGGGCGACGTACCACGACGCTATACTGGAATTGTGAAGTCGGTCAGGTCCTCTTTCGAGGCTTGGGTTCACAGCGATCTAGTTGGATACGAAATTAAGTGTGTTCCCGTCAAACAAAAATTCACCATTTCCACTGGCCAGTCCGTGACGTTTAGCTTGGCGCTTAATTACAGAGGGTTTCTTGCAATAGAGCTTCGTCCGACATAAAATCAATAATATTTCGCTACGTTTGGGACTTGTTGCTGCTCTGCATCGAATACCACGACAGGAACGTTCACATTTTCTGTGCCACCAAACGACCGGTAGGGTGCGGATAAAACAAACTTGCACGTCTGAGCGATACAATCCCGGCCCATAAACTGCAACCCTCAGCCACCACTCACCTTCACCGCCATGAGTTGATGTTACGCGAGTTTGAGATTTGGGTTTGCGTTTAGTGTGGGGCCGGCTAGGTGGTGCGACTGGAATTGCGAGTACGCGGCGGCGGCAATCATTGCGGCGTTGTCGGTGCTCAGGGCGCGGCTAGGGAAATACGTCGCGATTCCGGCGGATTGGCCGCGCTGCTCGAATGTGGTGCGCAGTTGGGAATTCGCGGCTACGCCTCCCGAGACGAGCACGCTGGCGGCGTCGAATTGCTGCGCGGCGAGCATGGTGCGATCGACGAGATCGCGGACGACGGAGTTCTGGAATTCACGGACGAGCGCGAGTGTTTGCGGCGAGCAGAGTGGCAGGAGTTGATCGTACTTTCGTTCGCCACGAGCGAGCGCTTCTTGACGTGAAAGAATTTCGGCGCCGTATTCGCAGTGTTCACGCAGATGATAGAGGACGGCGGTCTTGATGCCGCTGAAACTGAAGTCGAGCGGGTTGCTGCGCGTCTTGGTCGGTGCGAATTTCACGGGCGCAGGCGTGGTTGGGTCCGCGGCAGCTGCGAGACGATCAAGGATCGGGCCACCGGGATATCCGAGCGCAAGGAGTTTGGCGACCTTGTCGTACGCTTCGCCGGCGGCGTCGTCGCGTGTTTGCGAGATTTTTTTGTATGCAAAAGTCGGCTGCGTCGGGTCTTGCGTGACTTCGTAGAGAACAGTGTGGCCGCCAGAGACGATGAGGCAGACGGCCGGCAACTGCGGCCACTTCCCTGCTTTGTGCGCTTCGAGGAAAACCGCGTGGACGTGGCCTTCGAGATGGTTCACCGGAACGAGCGGCTTGTTGAGAGTTTGGGCCAGCGTCTTGGCATAGGTAATGCCGACGAGCAACGCGCCGACGAGGCCAGGCCCTTGGGTAACGCCGATCGCGTCGATGTCGTTAAACTTGAGGTTCGCTTTGGCGAGCGCTTCGCGCACAACGGGGACGATCTGCCGAAGGTGTTCGCGCGACGCGAGCTCGGGAACGACGCCGCCATACTGGCGATGGATGTCAATTTGCGACGCGACGATGCTGGATAGGATTTCGCGCCCGTCGGCCACGACGGCCGCCGCGGTTTCATCGCAGGACGATTCAATGCCAAGAATGCGAGTGGGCATAAACAGATTTTAGCATGGCGCAAGTTTCCTTAATCGGCTTCGCCCTTCTCTTCGACGACCTTCTCGTATGCCTCTCGACGCGTCATGCCGCGTTCCTTCGCCGCCAATTTCAGCGCCTCTTTACGATCCAGCTTCGCCTGGCGCATCAATTCCTCGACTCTGTCCGCGAGGCTTTGCGACAAATCCATTGCAGCGCCAGGCTCTGCCACTCCCGCGCCAATCAAGAACGTAATCTCACCTTTGGCCGGCCGCTCTCGCAACGACTCCTCAAGCTCCGACAAGTTCCCGCGGCGAAATTCCTCGTGCAGCTTCGTGACTTCTCGCGCGATGCAAGCCGGCCGGTCGCCCAAAATCTCTCGCGCATCGGCGACGCACTCCGCGATTCGATGCGGCGCCTCGTACAAAATCAAGGTTCGATCTTCGATTCGCAGGCGCTCAAAAGCACGGCGCCGCTCGCCACTTCGTTGCGGCAAAAATCCCACGAACAAAAATTCCTCGTTCGGCAGCCCGGACGCCGCCAACGCCGCGAGTGAGGCCGAAGGCCCCGGCACCGGGACCACCGGAATGTGATGCTGCAAACACAGCGCCACCAAGCGATGTCCCGGATCGGACACCAGCGGCATCCCCGCGTCGCTCACCAATGCAATCTTTGCGCCTTGCTCCAGCGCAACAATCAGCTCCGGAGCCCGCGTCATCTCGTTGTGTTCGTGGTAGCTGACGAGCGGGCGCGAAATCTCGTAGTGCGTGAGAAGTTTCTGTGTGTGCCGAGTGTCTTCGGCAGCGATTTGGTCGGCCTCGCGCAAAATTCGCAGCGCCCGCAGCGTGATGTCTTCGAGATTCCCGATCGGCGTCGCCACCAGATATAGAACTCCGCCCGAGGTGCCCACTCCCTCTTTCGCCTGACTCAACGCCAGCTCCCATTTCTTCGACTTTGGTTTGTGGGTCGCGGCTTCAGCCGCGACATCCCTATCTCAACCTCAGAGGGCTTTAGCCCCTGAAGCTCACCGCGCGAAGCCGAGTCTAGCACGCGCTCGATGCCCCCAAAACGCTGCATGGTATACTCGTGGATTCGCGCCCTTCCAGGAGGCTGCCCGGTGCCGTTGTACGAGTACAAATGCACGAAGTGCAATCGCCGCACGGAGAAAATCGAACCCGTCAACGGCCCGCATCTGAAGAAGTGCCCGCACTGCGGCGGCAAAGTGGAATCGCTGATCTCCGCGCCCGCGATCCAGTTCAAAGGCTCCGGATGGTACGTCACCGACTACGCAGGGAAATCTCCCGCTAGTGAATCCGCCAAAGACGAAAAGTCCTCTTCCGACAAGAAAGAATCGAAAGACTCCAAGGACTCGAAGGAGTCTTCGAGCAAAGACTCTTCATCCAAAGATTCATCCTTGAAGGACTCGAAAAAAGAAAAGCCCGCCAAGAAGTAGGCGGGCTCATTTTCGGTCTACGAGCAAGAAAGGCAACGAACGAGCGAGTTCTAATCACCCTTACGGCTGAGATCCTTCGCTTCGCTCAGGATGACAAACGTGTTTAATTTCAAATTACAATTTTAGGGTCTTTAAGTACTCGCGGAAATCTTTTCCCAGCTCTTCGTTCTGCAGCGCCAGTTCGACAGTCGCTTTCAAAAATCCGAGCTTGTCGCCGGCGTCGTAGGAAATCCCATCGTAGATGTATGCCCACAGCCCGCGCTCCTGCGCCAGGATGCGCATCGCGTCGGTGAGCTGAATCTCGCCGCCTGCGCCTGGCTTCGTGCGCGCCAAACAATCAAAGATTTCCGGCGGCAACACGTAGCGACCTGTGATCGCCAGATTCGACGGAGCATTTTCCGGCTTCGGCTTTTCAACCAGGTCCGTGATCCGCATCAAGCGATTTCCAAACGGAGGCTGCGGCGCCGGCTCTCCCGCCACGATTCCGTATAGATACGTCTTCTCGCGCGGCACTTCCTCGACCGCGATCGCGCCCTCTCCGGTCGCGTTCCACACATCAATCAATTGCTTGGTTGCCGGATTCTCCCCTGGAATCAGCACATCGCCGAGCAGCACCGCGAACGGCTCGTCGCCCACCAAATCCCGCGCCACGAGAACCGCGTGTCCCAACCCCAGCGGCTGTTTCTGCCGCGTATAGCTCACCTGCACCATGTTGCTGATGTCGCGCAGCATCTCCACGGTCTCGGTCTTGCCCTTCGACTCCAGGTGGCTTTCCAGCACCGGTGAAAAATCGAAGTGATCCTCGATCGAATTCTTGCCTTTGCCGGTCACAATGATGATGTGCTCGATGCCCGACGCCACGCACTCTTCCGCCACGTACTGAATCTGCGGCTTATCGACAACCGTCAGCATCTCTTTCGGTTGCGCTTTCGTAGCGGGCAAAAATCGCGTGCCTAATCCCGCCGCGGGCAACACCGCCTTGCGCACTCTTTTTGGAGCAGCATTCTGCGTGGAAGCCGTATCCTGTGGCGCCATATCTGTGGTTTCTCGTCCCAAGATTAAATTTTATTGCGCCCAACCGGGCAAAGTCCGAAGCCTTTCGACACTAGCCACGTCGCATCCCAAAGTCAATCCAGCCAAACCCTTGTGTTGAGCAAGCTTCTTCCATTGCTTACGCCGTTGCGCTTGCCTTCTGAAGTTGAGGGCAAGCGAAGGCGCATGCAAAGGAAAGGCGGCGACTCGCTCCGGCTGGAACGAAAAGGCTACTTCGCGATTTAGACGGCGGATTCGGGGACGAAGAGGCGGCGGAAGCGGTTGTTGGTGAATTGGACGCCGACAAGGCGTTCGCCGGTTTCGGCGTCGCGGACGTGGACGACGCGGCCATGGGCGGCGAAGTCGTCTCCTTTAGTTCTGCGGCGCGCGCCGGTTTGCGAGAGTGGGATGGAGATGTCGAGGTCCATGCCGACGGCCACGTCGAATTTCGTTTTGAAAGCGGCTCCGCCGCGGCAGAGATTTTCGCTCGAGGTGACTTCTTCAAAGGTGACGCCTGCGACGTCGCGTCCGCGCACGGTGATGGGCAAGCGCACGGCAATGCGGCGCTCGGCGCGTGGGCGCGTTGTGGATAGTGTTCCGCCGGTGCTGACTTCCTGAATCATCTGGGACCTCGTCCTTTCTTTTGCCGCGAGGGACGGCAACTGCAAGTTCATGGTCTTGCCCATCGCGTCCGTCTGAGTCGTCCGACAAGCCCGCGATGAGGCTCGCGCTGAGATCCTTCGCTTCGCTCAGGATGACAAGCGGTGAAGAGCAGGCGCTCGGTTGGGCGACGTTCAGTGGCGCAACCTTACGTCGCACAACGCGGTATCGCGCAACGTCTGCGTTTGCGCACAGACCAACTACAGGGCGTTCACTTCGTACGCGCTGAAATCGATCCGACCGACCTAGTTGCTTGCGTGGGAGATAGAGGGGCCCGGTGTCGCGGTGATGGCGTGCGCGGCGGCAGCGGGATGCGCGAAGAAGTGCTCGACACGGTCGAGGACTTCCTGTTGCGTCCGTGCTTCGTGCACGATGCGACGTAGTTCGCAGCCGTTCCCCACGCCATGCGTAAACCAGCAAGCGAACTGCTTCATTTTGCCAAGGCCATCGGGGAGGTTGGCAGCGGTAATTTGCTGGAAATAGCCAGAAAGTAACTGAGCGCGGTCGGATTCGCTTGGTTGGTCGTAGTGGCCAGTGGCAACGTATTGCTGCATCTGGCGGAAAATCCAAGGGTTAGTGGCTGCGGCGCGACCAATCATCACGGCGTCACAGTTGGTTACCGCAACGATACGCTCGGCATCTTCGGGCGAGTTGATGTCGCCATTGCCGATGACCGGGATGCGCACGGCTCGCTTCACGGCGGCGATCAGGTTCCAATCGGCGGCGCCACTGTAGCCTTGCGTTCGGGTGCGCGGGTGGACGGCGATGGCTTCGACGCCTTCGTCTTGCGCCATTTTCGCGACATCAACGGCGACGATGGAATTTTCGTCCCAGCCGGCGCGGACTTTGATCGTGAGCGGGATCTTCACGGCGGCGCGCACGGACTTGAATATTTCGAGGAGCAGCGGGAAGTCGCGGAGAAGACCGGAGCCGCCGCACTTGACGACTTTCTTTGCGGGGCAGCCGAGATTGATGTCCACGGCGTCATAGCCGAGATCCTCGACCATGCGCGCGGCGTCGGCCATGACTTGCGGGCTGGCGCCGAAGAGTTGCGCGGTGATCGGGTGCTCGTCCTCCTGGAAGTAGAGATAGCGAAGGGTTTTTTTGGCGCTGCGCGTGATGCCTTCGGAGCTGGTGAACTCGGTCATCAGCAGGCCGCAGCCGCCGAGGCCGCGGATGACGCGGCGGAAGAGCGTGTCGGTGACTCCGGCCATGGGGGCGAGGATGGTGCCCGGGCGGATGGTGAGGTCGCGGAGTTGGTAGGACTGCGGAATCATGTGAGTGGGGTCAGTATAGCAAGGAGGCACCCACCCCCCTCCCCCTTTTTGTGTAAGGATGTGATTCTAGGGCGGTTATGCTCGCGCATGATGCAAGAATGTCATTCTAAACGGGTTAAACGCAAAACGCCGGCAAGGGTGCCGGCGCTACGAAGGCGTAGTTTCTTACAAGAGCGATTGTACCACAGATAACCAAGTTGTCAAGGTGAACAAAGCGTTCGAATCAATGTGCCGCAACTCGAAGGGCCTTCCCCGGATAGATCGAAGAGAGGTTCCTCCACTGCGTGAGCCGACGCGTTGGCAGGAGCGAACGCGAGGAAAAAGCGTCGGCTCACTCCGGTCGGAATGACAGTTTTGGGGTGGAGCGGGCTAAGTTTTTGGGTTGGAGTCGGGTTGCAGGGTGAGTTGCTCGGGTGCTGAGGATGATCCGGTTGGGTCGGAGTTGGCGGCGGGAGCGGGGTCGGCGGATTTCAGGAAGGCGTCGAGTTTAAGGAATTTGCGGCCGAGGGCGGAGCTGTAGCTTGACCATTCGTCGTCGCCGGAGGGGGTGGCGAGGGCGACGCGGACGGCGGCCATTTTCGAGTCGAGGTCGTCGAGGTAGTGGAAGACCATGGCTTCGCGGATCATGGGGAGTTTGGGCGAGCCGAACTCGTATTGGCCGTGATGGCTGATGAGCAGGTGCTGGACGACGGTTTTTAGCGGAGCGGGAAAACTTTCGATTTTGTCCATCGCGCGGGTGACGGTTTCCAACTCCATGACGATGTGGCCGAGGAGTTGGCCGGGCGTGGTGTAGCCGATGGCACGTTCGTAGCAGAGTTCTTCGAGCTTGCCGACGTCGTGGAGGATGGCGACGGTCATGAGCAGGTCGGCGTCGATCTCGGGGTAATGCCCTGCCGCGAGCTTCGCCAAGCCGCAGAGGCCGACGACGTGTTCGAGCAGGCCGCCGATGTACGCGTGGTGCATCACTTTCGCCGCGGGCGCACGCTTGAAGCATTTTGCCGTGCCGGGATCGGTGAGGATCTGGAGCACTAATTTTTTGAGCCAAGGATTTTGCAGCGCGTTGGCGTAGCCGAGCAGATCGGCCCACATTTTCTCGACGTCGTACGGAGTGTGAGCGAGGTAGTCGGCGATGTCGATTTCTTCAGGCTTGGCGATACGGCACTGAACGACGGAGAGCTGCGGTTTGTTGCGATACAGCTCGACGCGAGCCTGCACTTTGACGAAATCATCGCGATTGACGTCTTTGGCGACGCCTTCGAATTGATCCCACATGCGGGCTTCGACGGTGCCGCTGCGGTCGCCAAGCTCGAGTCGAAGATAAGCGCGGCCTTCACGCGTGTTGCGGACTTCTTTTTCGTGAACGAGGAAAAACGTGGTGATCGATTGTTCGGAGAGCAACTCCGCGACGAAGCCTGTCTTCATTTATTAGTCGCCTGAAGAAGCTGTGGCAGCGCGCTTGCCGAAGAGCAGGAATTTCTTGCGGCCCTTCTTGGCTTTGTTCGCTTCGGGAGTTGCGCTGACTTCCTGAATTTCAGAGTTGCCGCCGCCGGCAATTTCTTCGTAGCCCGGCTTGATGACGACGTAGCTCTGTTCGCGCAAGGTTTTCAGATATTCCTTGAGCTTGGGCTCCATGCGCGAGGAATACATCTTGTCCATGATTTCGCTCTCAACTTTGCTGAGCGCCTGTTCGCCTTCGTCGTAGTGTTCGAGAACCTGAAGGACGAGATAACCCTGTTTGGTGTCCATGACGTCGGTAAGGTCGTTCTTCTTCATCTTGAAGACAGTGTCTTCGAGTTCTTTCGAGAGTTCGCCGCGTTTGTAGACGCCGAGGAAGCCACCCTGTTTTGCGGTACTGCCGTCGGAAAAGCGCTTGGCGATTTCGCCGAAGTCTTCACCGTCTTTCACGCGCTTAAGAGCGGTTTCGGCTTTCTTCTTGAGGTCAGGGAGCTCCGAGTCTTTCTTCCCTTCCGTGCCGACTTCGATTTCGCGGAGAGCGACCTGTTCAGGACGGACAAATTCTGTTTTGTGCTCGTCGTAATATTTTTGAACGTCTTCCTTGCTGATGTTGACGTGAGAGCCGACTTCCTGGCTGATGACTTTCTGCGTGAGGATGCTCTTGCGAATATTGTCTTTGAAGTCTTCCCAGTTGATGCCGTGGCTCGTAACGGCTTTTTCGAGATCTTCCATGCTGGTTAGATTGTTTTGGATACGGACCGAGTCGAGCCGCTTGATGACATCGGTCTCGACGTTGAGCCCCATATCCTTGCCACGCTGAACGAGAAGGGATTGGTCGATCAACTGCTTCAGAGCGTTCTTTTGGTCCGCTTCGATACGAGTTTGTTGTTCTTCGGGAGTGCATTTCCCTTTGCAATCTTCTTGGATCTCTTCCACAGCGGTTTGCTTGGCTTTGTCGAGTTCGGAGCGCGTGATGATTTCGTTGTTCACGCGGGCGATGATTTCTTCGACGGTCTTGGAGTTCGTGCCCTCGGGAATCTTGTCGCCTTCTTTTGTTGTGTTGGCAGCTTTCGCACCGGCGGCTGCTGCGTTGGTGGATTTCTTCGGTGGCGTTTTGGCGGCAGGCTTCGCGGCGTCGTCGGTTTCGGGCGCGGTGCCGGGTTTTTCGAGGCTTGGCGCTGGCTGTTGAGCGGGTGCCGGAGCGTCGGGCTTCTTATCTTTGTCCTGCTCCTGTTGCGCAGGAGCGGGAGTCGGCGCTGGTTGATCCTGAGCGGCGGCGGGCTTGGCAACCGTCAGCGAGAAGACGGCGAGGCTCAGTGCGGCCAGAAAGACAGTGTTTCGCATTACTTTCACCATATTGTAAGAGTTTAGTCCTGCCCGCTGAGAGTGAGCAATACGTTTCTCAGCGCTCCCGGAACCGATTCGCCGCGCGTCGTCTCCATCCATAACACGCCGCTGGGGTCGAGCTTGACGCCCTTGCGCGACCGCACGACTTTGACGAGAGCCGCGGGGTCGATCGTTGTTTCGGGATGGAAGCGAATGGCGATGCGGGCGCCCTGGCGTTCAACGGCGGAGATGCGCAGGCGCTCGCTCATCGATTTGAGGACGGCGTACTCCAAGAGGTTGTCCACGGTGGTCGGTGGCGGACCGAAGCGGTCTTCGAGTTCCTTGCGGACGTCCGCTTTTTCGTCGTCGGTGGTGATCGAAGAGATGCGCTTGTAGGTGCGGAGGCGAAGATTTTCGCTGGGGATGTAATTTTCGGGAATGCGGACGTCGGTGCCGAGGCTGAGCGTGGTGCGGAGGTCGGGCGCGGACTCCTGGCCCTTGAGTTTGGAGACGGCGCGCTCGAGCATCTGGCAATAGAGGTCGAAACCGATGGCTTCGATGTGGCCGTGCTGCTGGCGGCCGAGCATGTTGCCCGCGCCGCGGAGTTCGAGGTCGAGCGCGGCGATGCGGAAGCCGGCGCCGAGTTCGCTGAACTCCTTCATGGCGGAGAGGCGCTTGCGGGCGATTTCGCTGAGCGTGGTTTCGGGTGGGACGAGGAGATAGGCATAAGCCCGTTGCGACGAACGGCCGACGCGACCGCGGAGTTGGTACAGCTCGGCGAGGCCGAGGCGGTCGGCGCGATTGATGAGGATGGTGTTGGCGCGCGGGATGTCGAGGCCGTTTTCGACGATGGTGGTGGCGACGAGGACGTCGGCTTCGTCGCGAATAAATTTGAGCATGACGGCTTCGAGCTCTTTTTCGCCCATCTGACCGTGACCGACGACGACACGTGCTTTCGGGACGAGCTTTTGGACGAGGGCGGCGAGCGCGTAGATCGATTCAACCCGATTGTGAATGAAGTAGACCTGTCCATCGCGGGCGAGTTCGTTTTCGATGGCGGTGCGGACGAGTTCTTCGTTGAAAGGCGCGACGACGGTTTGAATGGCGAGGCGGTCGCGCGGTGGAGTCTCGATGAGCGACATGTCGCGGAGGCCGACGAGCGACATGTGGAGCGTTCGAGGAATCGGAGTGGCGGAGAGCGCGAGCGCGTCCACATTTTTGCGCATTTCTTTGAGGCGCTCTTTGTGGGCGACGCCGAAGCGTTGTTCTTCGTCGACGACGAGGAGTCCGAGGTCGGCGAATTTTATATCTTTGGAGAGAAGGCGGTGGGTGCCGATGACGATATCCACTTTGCCGGCTTCGAGCGCGGCCATCGTTTCTTTTTGCTGAGCGGCGTTGCGGAAGCGACTCATCATTTCAATGCGCGCGGGAAACGCACCGAAGCGGCGCTTGAACGTTTCGAAATGCTGGAAGGCGAGGACCGTGGTGGGAGCGAGAACGGCGACTTGTTTGTTGTCGGCAATGGCTTTGAAGGCTGCACGCATGGCGACTTCGGTTTTGCCGTAGCCGACGTCGCCGCAGAGGAGACGATCCATCGGGGTGGCGCTTTCCATATCGCGCTTGATGTCGGCAATGGCGTAGTTCTGGTCTTGCGTTTCTTCGAATTCGAATGCGTCTTCAAATTCGCGCTGGAAATTGCCATCGGGGGAAAAGGCGTTACCTTCGGCGGTTTTGCGCGCGGCGTAAAGGCCGAGGAGTTGATCGGCCATGTCTTCGAGCGATTTGCGGACCTTCGTTTTGCGCGTGTTCCAGCCGGTGCCGCCGAGTTTGTCGAGCGTTGGCTCGGCGCCTTCGACGATGCGGTAGCTTTGGACGAGATCCATGCGTTCGAGCGGGACGTAGAGACGGGCGTCGTCGAAGTAGCGAAGGAGCATGAATTCGCCGCTGCGGCCGTCGGACTGAATCTGGCGGAGGCCTTCGAACTGGCCGATGCCGTGATCGACGTGGACGATGTAATCGCCGGGCTTGAGTTCGGCGAAATCGCTGAAGAAGCCTGAGGTTCGGATTTTGCGGCTGGGGCGATCAACGGCGGGGGTGGCTTCGAAGAGATCGGAGTTGCCGAAGAGCGTGAGCTTGGCGTCTGGAAACGTGACGCCTTCGGCGAACGGCGAGCGCATGAGTAGGAGTGCCGCAGACTCGTCGGCGCGCTCGGATGTAAAGCCAGCGGCGGCGTCTTCTGATTCGCCGAGGACGTAGGGCGTTTCGTATTCGCGGCAGATGTCGGCGAGGCGTTCGATTTCGCCGGTGCTGGCGGCGGTGAGGAGGACTCGGCCGCCGTCGGAGAGCTGATTTTTGACTTCGGCCATGCAGGCGGGAACGTCGCCGTGGAAGCGTGCGCTGGGGCGGGATGGAAGATTGAATTGAGGGATTTCGCCGATGGTGAGGGCGAGTTGTTCGAGATTGATTTGGGAGGCTTTGGTGAGCGCGGCGGCGAATTGTAGTTCGTTCCAAAAATAGTGTTCGGCGGTGGGGGCGTTGGCTTGGGCGTGGCGCTCGTAGTTTTCGGTGGCTTGGGCGAGATGTTTGGCGGCGGCTTCGCGGAGGGCGGCGGGCTCGTCAAGGAAGACGATTGGGCGGAGGGAGCTCTCGGAGAGTTCGAAGAGCGATGCGGTGCCGGCTTCGGTGCATGGGCCGAAGTAGGAGGGATTTTCCCAGGCGGCTTCTTCGTCGCCGCGGGCTTGATCAGGCGGAGGGACAGACCACTCGGCGAGCGGTAGCAGCGTTGTGCGTACGACGGGCGCGATGGAGCGTTGAGTGCGCGGGTCGAATTCGCGGACGGATTCGACGGAGTCCCCGAGGAGTTCGATGCGAACGGGGCGCGGCGATTCGGGCGAGAAGACATCGATGATGCCGCCGCGGACGGCGAATTGGCCGGGGAGTTCGACCATTTCGGTGCGCGTGTAGCCGACGGAGCCGAGGTGGAGGAGAAAATCGTCGAGCGGGGTTTCAACGTCTCTGGCGAGAGTGCGAGCGAGGGAGAGGTAGACGTAGGGATCCTGGTAGCGCCAGAGAGCGGCGGCGATGGGGGCGATCGTCAAGGAGATTTGGCCGTCGGCGAGGCGGAAGAGAGTGGCAGCGCGGCGCTCAAGGATGTCGGCGTGGGGGCTTTGCGACTGCCACGGCAGAGTGTCAAAGGCGGGGAGAGTTGTGACTCCGCCGAGTGCGCCGGGGAAGATTCCGGCGAAAAAGCGGAGAGTTTCGGCGAGGGTTTCGGCGCGTTTGTTGGATTCGGTGACGAAGTAGGCGGGGCGGCGGAGTTCGTGGGTGATGTATGCAGTGACGAGGGATTTGGCCACGTCGTGCAGGCCGGAGAGAGAGATGTGATTGTGGCCGGAACGCAGGGCGGCGAGCGCTGCGTCCATTGAGGGATGGCGCAGGATGCTTTCGAGGCGTTCGCGGACGGCGGGAAGGATCATTCGATCGAGTTTTTACGATTTCGCTTTCGTGGTTTCAACGTTGGTTGCGTTTACGGCTGGAGGCGCGCCATCGCGAATCTTTCTTAGGATTTCGGTTGTCGAATAGCCGGGGACGACGGGAATCGAGACCACGCGGCCCCCGGCGGCTTCGACTTCTTCGCGGCCGACGATTTTGTTGTCGGCCCAGTCGCCACCTTTGACGAGGACGTCGGGCAAAAGGGCTGAGACGATTTCGCGCGGAGTGAGTTCGTTGTAGATTACGACGGCGTCGACGCATTCGAGAGCGGCGAGGATTTCGGCGCGTTCGTTCTCTGGGATGAGCGGGCGGCCGGGTTTTAAATTGCCCACGCTCAAGTCGCTGTTGATGGCAACGATGAGCGCGTCGCCTAGGGCGCGGGCTTGCTCGAGCGTTTTGATATGTCCGGGATGCAAGATGTCGAAACAGCCGTTGGTGAAAACGATGCGGCGTCCGTTGCGTTTCTCGCGGGCAAACCGCAGAATCGCTTCGTCCAAAGTTAGAACTGATGGATGAGCCAAAGAATCTCCCAGCAGGA
Source organism: uncultured Acidobacteriota bacterium (assembly GCA_963850795.1). GTDB lineage: Bacteria > Acidobacteriota > Terriglobia > Acidiferrales > UBA7541 > Acidiferrum. Next base: position 29,493 of record CAWKNS010000011.1, read on the forward strand.
ATGACGCGGCGTGACCGCGAATTAGCGAAAATCTAGTTTATCACGCAGGTAAATTTGGCGCGGAATAGCGGACGGCGGGACAAGGAATTGAAAGATTCGGCGGGTCGTGAGGCGAAGTCGCCCAAGCAGCGGAGCTGGATGCGGGCGCTCGCGGCGATTGTGCTCTGCGCGGTGGGATTTTTGCTGGCACGGGCACCGCTGTTTCGAGAGACGACGGTGATCGTCGATGCCGGCGGGTGCCGGATGGTGACGGATGTTGTCGATGCCGGCGAGGATGATGCGCAGGGGTACGTCATTCTGTTTCACGGGCTGGCGGCGAATAAAAAGATCATGGCGTTTATCGCGCGGGGGTTTGCGCTGCAAGGGCTGCGGGTGTTCGTGCCGGATTTGCCGGGGCATGGGAGGACGCCGGGACCGTTTTCGTATGAGCGCGCGGCTCAGTGCGGCGATTCGTTTGTGAGGCAGATGATTGGGCGAGGGGCGGTCGAGGCGAAGAAGACGATCCTGGCGGGACATTCGATGGGTGGGGCGATCGCGGTGAAGGTGGCGGCGCGAGTGCCGGTGGCGGGAGTGATTGCGATTTCGCCGGCGCCGATGGTGACGACGTACGGGATCGAGAAGTCGATGCTGATATTTACGGATCCGCCGCCGGTGCCGCCGCACACGCTGGTGATCAGCGGCGGACTGGAGCCGCGGAGCATGCGGGACTCGGCGAAGGACTACTTGTCTGGGGAAAATGCGGCGAGCGGCAGCTATGAAGTGATTTCGCTCGCGACCCATGCGGGATTATTGGGCGAGAGCGAACGTCGTTGCGGAGTCGCAGCGATGGGCGGCGCAAGTACTCGGAATTGATAGCAGTGTCAGAATTCCGCCGAAGTTGCCGCTGATTGGAGGGGTCGCAGGGCTGGTTGGGATCTTTCTGCTGGCGGGGCCGTTTGTTCGCGAAGCGTTGGGCAAGAGTTCGCTGGTTGGCGAGGTCATCGTCACCGGTGCAGCAGCGGCGCCGTACGATTCAATCGCCGTTCGAAAGCAAGACATGTCGATTCGCGTTGTCGCGGAATTTGTGGTTTTCGCGTTCGCGGCTGTTTTGATTCTGCGGGTTTGGAATCCGTTTGGGTTCGTGCGCTTGTTCGAGGGCGACTACTTCGCGGGGTTTCTGCTGCTTGCTGGAACCGGACTGCTGGCGACGCACTACAAGAAGATAGCCACGCTTGGGCAATTCGACTGGAAACGACTGCTCGGGGCGGCGTTTGCGGCGATCGTTGTGCCGCTGCTGATTTACTCGTGGCTCGACCTCACGCTGACGGAAGCGTGGATGACGCCGAACCGCTGGCTGCGCTTCCCTATTGTGTTGCTGCTCGTGCTGCCGTTTCATGCGGCGGAGGAGTTGGCGTTGGGGCCCGCGATGCGGACCCGGCTGAGCAAGACGCGGCTGGCATACGCGCTTGGGCTGCGGGTGCTCCTGTGGAGTGTTTTGCTCATCGGAATCGTCGGGCTGCACAACGGGGAGATCTTGCTGGCGTTGCTGGCGCCCTACTTTGCGCTCTTCTGCCTGTTCCAACGGACAGGTATGGATGTTGTCCGAAGCAGCACCGGGTCCGCACTGGCAGCGGCTATCTTCGGTGCTATACTCCTCGCTGGTTTTAGCGTGGTTGTCTTCCCGATCAGTTGAATTGCCCGTTTTTTGGCGGGGCCAACAAGAAACGGGTGTTACAACCGCGATGTGACCCGGGACCAGGGACCTCAACCCGGCGACGGACTTCGACACAGTCGGAGAAGGCAAGATGGCGGACATAGCGATCGTCGGCGGCGGACCTTCGGGCGCAATGTGCGGTGCGGAACTTGCGCGCGCCGGACATACGGTAAATATTTTCGATCAACACCTGGCGTGGGAGAAGCCGTGCGGCGGCGGCTTGACGCACAAGGCGATCCAGAATTTCCCTTTCCTGCTCGACAATCCGTATCCGAAAAAATTGGTGCAGTCGATTGAGCTGATCAGCAGCGACGATCACCGCGCGACGCTCGACATGACGCATCCGATCGTGATTTATTCGCGAACCGTCCTGAACGGGATGCTACTGTCGCGTGCGGCTGAAGCGGGATGCAAGGTGAATCAAGCGCACGTTTTTAGCGTCGATACGGCGTCGGACAAGCCAAGATTTTGCGTCGAAGGCGAATGGCGGACTGCGGATTTTCTTGTGCTTGCGGGCGGCGCGCGAAACCAACTGGTGCCTGAAACGCGGGCGTTGCGGCGCGATGAGTTGGAAATCACGCAAGGCTATTTCGTACCGCAGACCGCTGACGCAATCACCATTAAATTCTTGCGTAATTTTGAGGGTTACATCTGGTCGTTTCCGCGCTGCGATCATCTGTCTGTAGGAATTTGCGGCAGTATGGCGGCGCACACGAGTGCTGAATTGCGGTCGCATCTGAGCAAGTTCATCGGCAAGCAGAAGATCTCGACTGAAGATGCGACCTTCTATAGTCACGTTTTGCCGTCGCCGCAAGAGCACACGCTTTCTCAGCGTCCGGTGCTGGGCAAGAATTGGGCGATGATAGGCGATGCGGCAGCGTGGGTCGATCCACTGACCGGTGAAGGACTTTTCTACGCGATGCAATCGGGCCATTTGCTCGGCAAGGCGCTGGCGGAGGGATGCCCGGAAAAGTATCCGGCATGGATAAAAGCTTCATTCTCCGCGGAGCTGGAATTTGCGGCGCGCATCGTCCGGCGTTTCTATCGCGGGTCGTTCCTCGGAACAGCGGTCACGACGCGCATGGTCCAGTTCATGCGGCGCAACCCGACGTTCCGGCAATTGATGGGCGATATTTTCAGCGGCGCGCAGGATTACACGAGCCTCAAGCAGCGGCTGTGGGGCCAGCTTGGCGTTACGCTGAGCGATTTTGTGGCGAGCGTACTGAATATCGAAGCGCCGGCTCAAGCCGTGGCTCCGCGCGGCAGCGCTGGCGCCGACTGAACCTACGACAATTCCTAGGCTCCCAGCCTGATTTTTCCCTCAGACTCGATTGGATTTCATACGATGGCATCTTGTAGTTTCCCACGGACCACAGGCATCCAAATATGAGGGCCGACCACCCGCGATACAGAATGCCGACAAATGCCAGTGAAGCGGCGAACGCCAAGCGTTCCAGGATAGACACGTGGAAAGCCCTGCCCGAAGTGTGGGCGATGATCCAGCCGCGCCGGGGCATTCTCGCGCTGGGCCTGCTGCTGATGACGATCAATCGCTTTTCGGGATTGGTCCTGCCGGCCTCGACGAAATACTTCCTCGATAACGTCGTCACGAAAAAAGAAATCGGCTTGCTCACGCCGATCGTGTCGGCCGTTTTGGCAGCAACGATCATTCAGGGGCTGACGTCGTTCACGCTGACGCAGCTTCTGTCGAAGTCGGCGCAGAAGATGATCACCGAGCTGCGCAAAAAAGTGCAAGCGCACATCGGGCGTCTGCCGGTTTCGTTTTACGACGCGAACAAGACCGGCGTGCTCGTGTCGCGCATCATGTCCGACGTTGAGGGCGTGCGGAACTTGATTGGCACAGGATTGGTCGAGTTTGTCGGCGGGTTGATGACAGCGGTGCTTGCGCTCGGATATTTACTCCATACCAGTGTGAAGATGACCGCTGTAGCGTTCTCGATCATCCTCGTTTTTGGTGTCGGAATCAGTTGGGCATTCAAGACAATTCGCCCGATCTTTCGTGCTCGCCCAAAAATCAACGCCGAGGTGACGGGCCGACTGACGGAGTCGCTCGGCGGCGTTCGCGTGGTGAAGGGCTATCACGCAGAAGACCGCGAAGAATCGATTTTCGGCGCGGGCGTCGAGCGTCTCCTCGACAACATTTTGAAAACGATCACCGCGACCTCGCTGATGAGCCTGTCGGGCGTAACGATGATGGGCATCGTCGGCGCCTTGATGTACGAATTCGGCGGGCGCGCGATCGCGACGGGCACGATGACGCCGGGCCAATGGTTGGCGTTCAACTCGTTTTTGGTGCTGCTGGTGGCGCCGGTGTTTCAGATTGTGGCGATTGGAACGCAGCTCACCGAAGCGATTACCGGGCTCGAGCGCACGCGAGAGATTTTGAACGAGGAGAAGGAAGACGACGCCGCGGGGCGTAAAGTGACGATGCATCGCATCGAGGGATTTATCTCGATGGAGAATGTGAGCTTCGCGTACGACACACGAAAAGAAGTTCTGCACGGCGTCAGCTTTGAATCGACGCCGGGAACGGTTACAGCGCTGGTCGGTCCGTCGGGCGCGGGGAAATCGACGATTATCGGCTTGCTTGCGGCGTTTTACGTTCCGTCGAGCGGACGCGTTACCGTGGATGGCATCGATCTTTCAACCGTCAAATTGAATTCATACCGCACGCAGCTTGGCGTTGTGCTGCAAGAGACTTTTCTTTTCGACGGGACAATTCGTGAGAACGTGGCGTTTGCTCGCCCGGGTGCGACCGAAGCAGAAATCATGAACGCGTGCCGCATCGCGCGCGTTGACGAATTCGCGGACAACTTTGAGCTGAAGTACGACACCATCGTCGGCGAGCGCGGCGTGAAATTATCCGGCGGGCAGAAGCAACGTGTTTCCATCGCGCGTGCGATTCTTGCCGATCCGAGGCATTTTGATTCTGGATGAAGCGACTTCGAGCCTTGATTCTGAATCGGAAGCGCTGATTCAGGAAGGGCTGCGATTCCTGATGCGAGGCCGGACGACATTCGTCATCGCGCACCGGCTTTCGACGATTCGCAGCGCGGATCAAATCTTAGTGGTCGAGGCAGGAAGCATCATCGAGCGCGGCACGCACGAATCGCTCTACGCTTTGGGCGGGCGCTACTACGATCTTTATACGAAGCAGCACGCGCTTCAGGAGAACCTTTTTCTAGCGCCCGGCGAAGGCGATCCGGAGCCGCTCGATATCAACGGCGAGAAAGTTCAGACCGGCCCGCCGACTCCGTCCGTCTGATTTGAGGTTACGGTCGCACCTCGACCGTGCGGCGACAGTTCCACTGGAATATCTGCGAAACAAAAAAGAAGGGCGGGAATTTCCCGCCCTTCTCTCACAACTCGAAATTTAGCGCCTAAACAGGATTCGATCAGACAGCAACCGGCCGACGTATAACGGGCTTCTTCGCCGTCGGCGGCGGAATCAGGCTCGCCATCTTGCGAATCATCGCCAGCACCAGGCGCTTGTCGCCATCCGACAGCGTGGTGCTGAAGCGCTTGATCTCAGCGAGGAAGCGAATTTCGTCTTGCGAGAGCTCGCCGAGCATCTTTTGCGACTCGCGATCGCGCGGCGTCTCGGTTCCCGGAAAAAAGTCAGCCAGGGAGATGTCCATGGCCTCGGCGATTTTCGCCAGCGTCTCGAGCGACGGCACGGTATGGCCGTTTTCCACGCGCGACAGATAGCAACGCAGCAAACCGGTGCGGCGCTCGATATCACCCTGCGACAGCCCGCGCTGGCTGCGATACGTCTTGATCACTTCTCCGATGTTGACTCGTGGTTTCTCTTTTGGCACGGCCTTTACCCCCAATCTACTGGGGTAGCTTAGTCGCTAACAGCAGGAGGCACAAGACGGTATTTGGTGGGAATGCGGCGAAGTAGGCAACGGTAGTCCGATGTAGATAAATCGCGGCTTTTTGACGATTATGGCGGTTTTTTAATGCTTCTAGCCCAGCGATGTGACGGTGACGGGCTGTTGGAGCCGGAATTCGAGCAGCGTTTCGCTGGGGATCTTGACCTGCTGCCCACGCGTGACGACGTTCACGCCCGCACCGGCCGCCGAACCTGCGCCCGCGCCGATTGCCGCGCCTCTGCCGCCGCCGGCGATCGCGCCGATGATCGCACCGAGAGCGGCGCCGCCGCCGACTTTTTCGGCGGTGTTTGTGCCGCGGCCTTTGCCCTTCATCGTGTAGTCGCTGCTCACGACGGGATAATCCTGGCCGTTGATGACCATGCGCGTCAGCTCAAGCTGCAACTCCGAACTGCCGGCGAGGCGGCCGGCGCCTTTCGCGTTTGCGAGGCGTCCGTAGACGTCGGTTCCCTTTCGCGCGACGAGCGTTCCGTTCACGTTGAGATCCGTTTCGAGACTGGCGTGAAAAATATCGCCGACGTTATTTGTCTTGGAGTCGACGCCGTCGATCATGCGGACCAACAGACTCTGCCCGGCGGGGATGACGATCTGGCTCCCAACGGCTGCCGGCGCCGGGGCTGGCGCAACTGCGGCTTGCGGCTGCGGAGGCGGAGCTGCCTGCTGCGGAGGAGGCGGAGGCGGCGGATTGCCGTAGTCGCTCGTAAACGTGAGTGCGACGATCTCGGTCACGTTGAACGTCTGCACTTCGCCGTTCACCGAAAATCGCATCAGGGCTTGGGTGCCGCCCAGAAATCTGCCGGTGAGCACGCGGCCGTCTTTCAGTTCCAACGAGTCGGCCATGGCCGCGCCTGCGAACAGCAGCCCCACGGCTGCCAAGGCCATCGTGCGTGAAAAGCGAGTCATCGTTCTTCCCTCCAACCCATTGCGCAAAAAGGTCGCGCCGAATAATTCTTCCACGTTGCGGCAGATTGTAGCGCGAATTTCGCCGACGCCTGTTTGCAAATAGAACCTGTTGGCTTTGATGGCTAAACATCTGCGCGGGATGTATTTATTTGCTCGCCGGGTTGGCTTGAGGGTTAGCAGATGGCTGGCTTGCTTGATACAGGTCGCGCGTAACGCCGGCGATGAGCGCGCCGCTTTGCTTGAAGTCTTCGATTCCGCGTACGAGGACGACGATCACGAACGGCCGTTCCGCGTAAACGATGCCCGCGTCGTGATGAATTTTTGTGATCTCGCCAGTCTTGTGCGCGACGCGGATATTGGCTGGAACGCCTGCGGGGATACCTTCGTTGAATTTCTGGCGCTCGAGGATTTCGACCATTTTCGCCGACGCATCGGCATCGACCGCTTTCCCGTTCGCGATCGCGAGAAGCAATGTCGCAAGACCGCGCGCGGTCGTCGTGTTGTTCAGGCCTTTGTCGAAGGCCTTCTGATCTTCGACACCGCGCTTGATGTCCATTCCCTCGGCGTGAAGCGAAGCGACCGTCGCACGGATGTTGTCGATGCCGAGCTTCTGAATCAGGAGATTCGTCGCGAAGTTGCTGCTGACCGTGACCATCAAATCGCAAAGCTGATCGAGCGTGCGCGTCTGACCAACGGCTTTGTACAAATCGGTTTCGGAGTCATCCGTTGGCTTGAGCGTAAAGACCGAGCCATCGACCAGACTGTGAAACTCATTTTTGATCGGGAGCGAATCGCTGAGTTTCAGCTTTGCCTTCGCGCACCTGGTGAAACATCTCGATCATCACCGGGATTTTCATCGTGCTCGCGGCGTGAAACACATCGTCGCCACGAGAGAACCACGACAGCCGTCCATCGAGCGTTTCGAACGCGATGCCGACGTCTGCACTGCTTTTCGCGACGCGATCCTGAATTGCCGCGACAACTTTGGGATCGATGGAACTGGGCGCCGCATCAGCCTGCGTCGCCGATGGCGCTCTGACGGCTGTCTCGAGATAGTGGCGCTGCACCCAGTAGCCGAAGCCGAACACCACCGCGAGAAACAAAACGATGAATACGACTCCGCGAGACAATTTTTCTCCTGAACCGGCGCGGTTCAACACGCGATCGATCTGCGAATCTTCGCGTTTACGGCGTGTCGTCCTTCACCGCAGTGAATTCGCCAACGGCAACAGTTCCCTGCTGCACATTGTACCCCTCGATCTCCAGCACCGGCTCCTTGCCCGCCAGAGCGCGATCGTCATACTGCGCGCGAACGCTGACCTGCTCGCCCGGCAGCAACGAAAAATAGTTGTCGCTCCAAATGATCGGCGTGACGTCTTCCCCGCCCTTCCCACGCGTAACGCGCGGATGAATCATGAACGCAACACCGTCGCCCTTGTTCTCGATCGTGAGCGACATCCAGTTCTCGCCGTTCTTCTTGCCGAGCGTCTGCTTCGAAATGATGAGCTTCGCCGGAGCCAGCGAATTCAGCCCCGTCAGATCGCCGAACTCCGCTTGCGGGGTGTACACGGTGTCCTTCTTGTGCTTCCAGTCCATCGTGTCCGGCTTGGTCGAGAGCCAGTAAAAGTTGTCGCTCAACAATTTTCCGTGCGCGTCGTGCAGCTCTAGTTTGAGGAAGTACGTCTTCGAGATGCCATCGACCTTCGGCAACTCGAACGCCTTCGTCGCACTGTCGGCGGTCAGGTCGATCGTCGCATCGTGCGCGCCCTTCTCTTTCGCGTCGATGTCGTAAATCTTCGCCGAGACCTTCACGCCTTTGATCTCTGCGTACTTCCCGTTCACGACCGCGACCGAATTGTCGTCGTACGAATACTGCACGTGAACGATTTCCGTCGATTTTTTCGTCCCGTAGTAACCGCCCGCGGGAACCATGTAGTAGTCGTAGAGATGCCAGATCAGCGACGGCCACGCGTTGTTGAGCATCCACTGCACAACGCCCGTCGCCACATATTTGTTGCGGCCGTACGCCTCGAACATCGCGCGCTGCCCGTCGTACGTCATCGCTTGCGCCTTGCGCTCGTAATCGTCGAGCGAAGTCGGCGCGCCGTATCGCTTCGTCAATGCGTCGGTAAAGACGTTCACCGTCGTGAATCGCTCGCCGCCCGCGTGGAAATTCCAGACGTCATCGATCGGCCACAAGTGATCCTTCGGAATGAATCGCTCAAGCGATTCCTTCGGCGGAATCGCCGGCCCCGGACTCGTCTCCGTGTTGTAGCCGTATGCTCCGCCCGCTTGCGTGTCGGCAAGCCAATACATCGGCGGCACATATTCGTACGGGCCAGTCATTTTCACGCCCGAAGCGCCGGTCACTGTCGTCGGGTCTGCCGACGCGGATGAAACCGACGGATTCGGCCAATCGAGATCCTTCAAAATCCCGAGATACATTTTCTCAACGTCTGCTGGCGGCGGCCCATCGCTACCATACAGCCACACGAACACGCTCGGGTGATTGCGCAGTATTCGAATCTGACTGCGCAGCGAATCGCCGGCGATCTTGTGCTGATCGTCTTTCCAGACCTTCCAACGCTCCCACGCGTCGCAGCACGTCCAGCCCGGCATGATCAAAATGCCGAGCTTGTCGGCCTTGTTGAAGAAATCTTCGTGATCGATGCGGCCTTCGAGGCGCACCGTGTTCAGCCCCATGTCCTTCACGTACGCCAAATCCGCATCGACGCGCTCCGGCGAATAACGCAGAAACATATCCGGCGCCCACGCCGCTCCGCGAATCAAAACTTTGCGACCGTTAATCTTAAAGAGCCGATAGCCCTTGTCCGTCAGCTCCGACGTCGCCTCGCGAATGCCAAACGTGACATCCGCCGAGTCGGAAACATGCCCGCCGGTTTCAAACGTCAGCTTCGCCTTGTACAAATTCGGCTCACCCATCTGATACGGCCACCAGAGCCGCGGATGCGCAAGCTTCAACTCCGCAAATTTCTCCGGCACAAACGTAACCGTCTTCGCCTCTCCGGCCGACAGTTTCACATCTTGCTTGATGCGAATTCCGCCTTCGATCTCCACCGACAGCGCACCTTCGATCGCTTTATCCGCCGTATTTCGCAGGTCCGCGCTCACCGTCAGCGCCGCAGCTTTGTAATCGCTCTCCAGCTTGCTCATCACATACGGATTTCGAACGGACACACCATCGTCCGCCGTGAGAAAAACTTCCTTCCAAATTCCCATGTCCTTGTCCGCAGGCGTCGGATTCCAGTCCACCCACGTGATCCCAAGGTCGTATTTCTGCGGCGCAAAAAGCTCCAGCGCGATCGCGTTCCCCTTCCCAGGCACCAGATACTTGCTCACATTGAATTCGAACGTCACAAACGTCCCAGCCACATCCTTCGCGTCCGCAACTTTCTTCCCGTTCACCCAAACATTCGCGCGGTAATTGATTCCCAGCAGATGCAGCCACTGAATCTTTCCCGCGAAATCCGCAGGCGCGACAAATTCCGTCCGCCACCACCACGAGCAAACGAACGGACTGTCCTTCGGCATGTCCTGAATCGCGAAAAAATGCTTCGTCGAATAATCCATTCCCGGCAGGGACTTCAGATTCGTGCCCATCATCGGGTCTTTGTACGTGCCGTCGTCCACCAGCGCGCCGACCGCGGTGTTCGGCAAATTCGTGCGATGCCACTTGCTGACGTCGAATCCCACCGTCGAAACCTGTTCGCCGGTCGCCTTCGCGTCGCACGACGACGCCAGCCGCCAATCCTGGTGAAGATAGACTTTCTCCTCGGCAGCCGAGATGGTTGACACCAGCGCCAATACGCACGCCAATGCAATCGCTAGACGAAGCCCCAGCGCAACACCCGACGCAAAACGCACACGCAGACGTGCCATATCGCTCCTCAGATCGATAATTCGATCGAATCCAGAACCAAATGAATCTCGCGGACAGGACGCAACACCCGACGCATCGCGCCCATATTAAACCGATTCAATCCTCTCGTACTCTCTTTCTTCCATCCGGTTCCTCCGCAGAACGTCGGAACGAAGCTCGTTTCCTGACTGGAACCTGTCCCTCCGAACTACGCGATACACCCGATAACCCCGCCCCAGCCCGCCCGCTACCATTTCTCGTGGCCCAACCCATGCCCAGCATTCCCGCCGCACCCAGGACGCTAGGCGCGAGGCCCATCGCGTCCAACTCCATGCTCGCTATACTCAAGCGCCGATTTTCTTCCGCGAGCCTCTCCATCCGTCGCGCCTTCTCTCGATCCATCGAAGGCTGGTACCGCCTCACCGCCGGAATGGAGGTCGCCGAACTCTGGACGCAATTCAAAATCGAAGCCGGCGAAAGTTCGCGTCTCTATCGCCAGGACGTCCGCGCACACGCCGGACCCGTCGTCCATCCCTGGACCCGCCCGTTCCGTGTCTTCGGCTACCTTTTCTCCAGCGTCCTCCAAAAGCTCTCGCCCGCGCGCCGTGTGTTTTTCCTGATCACGCTCGGCATCGCATCGATGGCGCTGCTTCACATTCACTTCTTCATTCTCACGCAGGGCGTCGAGTTCGCCATCGCGTTCGGTGGATTGCTGATCCTGCTCGCGCTCGTCCTCAGCGATCACGTCTCCATGCAGCGCGACATCGAGATCGCCCGCGAAATCCAGCGATGGCTCGTTCCGCGCCGGCCACCGAGCGTCCCCGGAATCGACGTCGCGTTTTCGACGCGGCCCGCCAAAACCGTTGGCGGCGATTACTACGACGCCTTCCTTCGGCCTTCCGGCGGCCCATTGCTCATCGCGGTAGCCGACGTCTCCGGCAAAAGCGTTCCCGCCGCGATGATGATGTGCACTTTTCAAGCGAGCCTGCGCGCGCTGGCTAACTCCACGAACTCGCTGACCGAACTCCTCGACGGTCTTAACCGTCAGGCGTGCGCACATTCGCAGAATGGCCGCTTCACCACCGCGTTCGTCGCCGAACTCAACCCACACACTGGCGACCTTGCGTATCTCTGTGCCGGCCACAATCCGCCGATTCTTCGCCGGGCCGACGGCACCATCGAACGCCTCAAATCCGAAAACATGCCGCTCGGCATCGAGCTCACCGAAAAATACGCGGCCGGTATTACGCGCCTGAACCCACAAGACATCCTCATTATTTACACCGACGGCGTGACCGACGCTCGCGACGAAGATCGCTCCGCCTTCGGCGATCCTCGCCTTCTGTCGATCGCGGCGAACACCGGACCCGAGCGCGCCGCCATGACTCTCTCCAACATCATGCGCAACCTCGATGACTTCGTCGGCGCCGCTCCCCAACACGACGACATCACATGCATGGTCGTCCGTCGCGCGTGATACAGTTCCCGCGTTCGCCGCGTAGCATTCAACGGGAGCCGCTTTCTTGCAAACCGACGGCATCGGCCTAACAGCATTAGCCCTCGTCATGATTGCGTGGCTCATCTTCGGCCTCGCCTTCGTCCTGCGCAGGCAACTCAACAAATCGCAGGCGAAAGCCGATGAAACTGGCGCCAAATATGAGCCGGAATCGAAGTGGGGCATTGCGCTGCAAAGCGTCGCGTTCGCCGCAATCTGGCTCACACCACGCAAAAACTGGTGGGCGCTACCTTCGTCGCAAACCGCCGAAATCGCCGTCGCAGCCGTCGCAGTGGTGCTCGCCTACTCCAGCGCGTTCCTCTCGCTGCGCGCCGTGCAAACACTCGGCAAGCAGTGGACCTATCAAGCCCGCGTCCTCAAGGACCACGATCTCATCACGCAAGGTCCATACTCCATCGTGCGCAATCCGATCTATCTCGGTATGTTCGGCATGATCCTTAGCACCGGCCTCGTCTTTTCGCACTGGTGGCTGGCGATCATCGCGGTCGTCTTCTTCCTCGTCGGCAATCGGATCCGCATCCGCGCCGAAGAAAAACTCCTCCGCGAATCTTTCGGCCAAAAATTCGACGACTACGCCGCCCGCGTCCCCGCCTTTATTCCGTTCTTTGGTTAGCCAATAGCGAAAAAAGTCTTCGTCCAGCGCGCATCGCGTTGTCCTTAGAGGTGTCATCCTGAGGCCGCCGCCGGCGGCCGAAGGATCTCAGCCGCATCGTCGCCACAAAGTGACCCGCGCGCGCAGCACCAGCGTCTGATAACACTATGAAAAATTTTCCACATTTTCATGCCCGTTCGACTGGACACACCCCCCTCTAAGATGAGAAAAAAGATTGGGGGCTAAATAAACTATGAACACATACAACGTCACACTCCGCTACGAAGACCGTCAGAAGGGCTCCGACGGCCGCACCATCAAAATCGACGCCTCAAGCATCGCCGGCGCAATCGGCAAAGCCACGCGCGAATTCGTCAAGAGCCTCGACCGCAAACAACGTTTCGACATGAACAAGGGCTTGAAGATCGAAGCCGTCCGCAGCACCAGCGAAAAGGGCGGCAGCGAGCCCGAAGGTTCGGCCGAAGCACACGAGGCCAAAAGCGAATCCGCTTCGAGCGCGAACGCCTAGCCTCGCAACGCCATTCCCCGCATGGCGAGAGCGAGCTATTTCCGATTCCATGACGGCGGCCGCGCGGCCGCCGGATACCGCGGCAAGACCGGTGACTGCGTCGTCCGTTCCATAGCGATCGCGACCGGTCTTCCCTACCAACACATCTATGACATGGTGAACAGTGCCTCGACGCGCGAGCGCACTGGCACGCGCAAACGAGGCATCAGCAACGCGCGTACCGGCGTCTACAAATCCACGATTCATCGCGTGATGAAAGAGCTGGGCTGGGTTTGGACGCCGACCATGCAGATCGGCTCGGGCTGCACCGTGCATCTTCGCCCCAGCCAACTTCCGCACGGACGCCTGGTCGTCAGCGTGTCAAAGCACCTGACCGCCGTGATCGACGGCGTGATACATGACACCCACGACTGCTCACGCCGAGGCCGCCGCTGTGTCTACGGCTACTGGCAGCCGCCAACCACCGCCAAACTGCCCTTCGATCCGATCCGTCTCGATCCCGAACAAGCCCGCCGACCATCTCCACCAAAGGCTCGCCCCGCAGTCCGCCGCCGGAAACCCGAACCGAAGCCTCCCCAACGCCGCACCTTCCTCCAATGGCTGTTCGACCTGTAGCCGCGATCGCTTCCCAGATCGCGGGCTTTTCCGCCCCCCGACCGCAACAGCAATTAACGCGCGGTCGATATTTCGCAAACTAATCAATTTAAACGAGTTAATCGAGCTGTATCCCCATTCTCCCCTAGCCCAACCCTCCCAAACTCCTCTGGGACTTTAGTCACCGTCGAATCGGTACCCCCGCGCTATAGCTCCCACATCGCCTCCTCCTTAACATGCACTTACGCGAGGCGCTCCACGCCCCCCTCGTGTTGTCCCTAGGAGACTCGATGTCCGGCCCTGTCCTTGTCGAAGACGTTCACGCAATCGAGCTGAAGAGCGAATTCCAGCCCCTCGATCCTTCGATGGTCACCGAAGGCAAACCCGGCTCGCGCAGCAAAACCCTTTCCGTCAGCAAGGACCGCCTCTCCGACGTCATGCTTTGGGAGTGCACCGCGGGCCAGTTCAACTGGCACTTCGTTCGTGACGAAGTGATATTCGCCCTCTCCGGTAAGGCCTACATCATCCAGGCAGACGGCACGGAACGCTGCATGGCCGCCGGCGACGTCATCTTCTTCCCGGCAGGCACTTCCTGCTCGTTCCGCGTGGACGACCACTTCCGTAAGGTCGCCGTCTTGCGCGAAACCATGAGCGCCCCCGAGGGCTACATCCTGAAAGTTTGGAAGAAATTGGTCCGGATCGCGTTCCCCTTCACCACCGCTCCGGCTGCCGCAAAAATTCGCACGGCGGATGTTCCTTCGACTCCGATTCGCATCACGCCGTCTTCGACTTCCCTCCGCTAGCGCACGGCCACCCCACCGACATAAGGCCGACGCAAGCTCAATCCCTCGTAATCACCCCAAAAATAAGAGAGGGGGCGCCACCAGCCGCGCCCCCTCTTCCCACTTTAGTTTGCTCGTCGATCCTCGATACAAATCGAACCGTCGATGGCAGTTGGGTGCCGCACCCTCCGCTTTTAGAGGGTGCGGGTTCAGATTCAACCTAGCTCAAATTTAACGGCGTTCTGCGTCCACGCGACGCCATCGAAAAACTCCGCCGACTCATTTCCGTCAGCTCGACTACTCCAGCCGGTCATTCTTCCCCGGCGTCAGATACCACATGTATCCCGCCAGACTTAGTCCGACGACCGTGATCATCACAACGATTGCGTAAATTGCATCTTCCATGGAAACGAAGTGTTAGCCACTCAAACCACCGAGGCCATACCAATCACTCCTGATTTTTTACCGAAATGTTCCCAGTGAATCATCACAACTGCGTAAATAAACGCAGGTCGATATCACCGCCTCACACCAAGGGAATAGCCTCTATCGATATGGGTTAAATTTCTCGAGCCCACTCGCCGACTCACGCGCCCTAACATAGTTGAAATAGTAGTAGAGGAACCCGTAGGGAACGATCGCCAGCAATAACATTCCTGTTCGTTTTCTTCCTTGCTTCCGGACGTCCGTTACCATCCAAAGCGCGCCGAAGGCGCCACCCCCGAAGTAAGCGATGAGAAATCCGGTTCGTATCGGATTCGAATCGAGTGTCAGAGTTGGATCGGTGACTACTCGGAAGGCGAATATCGTGGTCGCGAAAAAGAAAATCGTCCACGCGATGTCTTTCATCATGGCGAATGAATCGGACGAGGAGGAACTCTGAACGGGACGTATGGTGGCGGTGGAGGGACTTGAACCCACACGGAGCAAAGCTCCGGCAGATTTTGAGTCTGCTGCGTCTGCCAGTTCCGCCACACCGCCACGCGCCCAATTCTAACACGACTCGCATACGTCAATTTACGTAACGTCACAGCCCTCCCGCCAATCCTTGCCCGCTTCGCGCCGACGCAGCTACACTCGCCTCGCCCGTGCCTACAACTTCAAATTCCGCGGCCGACGTCGCGCCGAACCGCGCAAGCTCGGCAATACCAACGAACCCGCCTCGCAGCCTCTCCGGCTTCTGGGCCCTCATCGCCGTCCAATTCCAAAACGCCTTCAGCGACAACGCCCTCAAATGGCTCGTCAGCTTCCTCATCCTCGAATCTTTCCCCGACAAAGATCAGCGCGACCTCTGGTTCGTCCTGGTAGTTCCACTCCTGTTCGCAGTGCCCTTCCTCATCTTCTCGATCCCTGGCGGCTACTTCGCCGACAAATACAGCAAGCGTAGCGTCACTCTTGGCGTCAAAGTTTTCGAACTCTTCGTCATGGCGCTCGCCACGTTCGCACTCGCGCACAACCGCGTCGATCTCGCCAGCCTCGCGCTCTTTCTCGCCTGCACCCAAGGCGCAATCTTCGGCCCCACAAAATACGCGCTGCTCCCCGAACTCCTCCCCGATTCCAAACTCAGCTGGGGCAACGGCATCATCGAACTCACCACGCTTCTCTCCGCCATTTTCGCCGCACTCGCCGGCGGTTTCCTCGCCCAACATTTCCGCGGCCGCCAAGCCTGGTCCGGCGGAGTGTTCATCGCTCTCACCCTTACCGGAATGCTGTTTGCTCTCCTGATGCCCCGCCTCCCTGCCGCCGACCCCGCTCGCCGCTTCGACTGGAACTTCCCCCGCGAATTCGTCGCCGAAACAGCGCGCCTCTGGCGCAACACGACGCTGCGCATGGCCGTCGTCGCCAACACTTTCTTCTGGTTCCTCGGCTCACTCCTTCTCCTCAACATCGTCCTCTATGCCACCGACATCCTCCACGTTGACGACCAACACAGCAGCTACCTACTCGCTGCGCTCAGCCTCGGCATCGGTATCGGCAGCTTCCTCGCCGGCTATGCCTCCGCCGGCAAAATCGAGCAAGGCATGATCCTCCCCGGGCTGCTCGGACTCATGGTTCTCACCGCGCTTCTCTCCATCCCCGGCCTCACGTTCGTCACCGTCGCCACGCTTCTCGCCTTCGTCGGCGCCTTCGGCGGATTCTTCGTCGTCCCCATCAACGCGCTCATCCAACACATCCCCCCACCCGAGGAAAAAGGCCGCACCATCGCTGTCGCCAATCTCCTCTCCTTCGTCGGCGTCGCCCTTCAGCCCCTCGCCCAATACGCTATGATTCGTCTCGGCCACCCCAATCCATCGCGCATTTTCCTCGTTTCCGCTGGTATGAGCCTCGTCATGGGCATCCTTTTATTGCGCATGGCACCCGCCCTCGCCACCTACGCGCTCCGCTGGACGCGCCTCCGCCCAAGCGATACCCTATAGGCCTCCGTCGAGGTCTATAAGGCATTGTCGTCCGCCGTCCCTATTCCGTTTTCTCCCCTTCCCAAGCGCGACCTCCGCGAATCCATGGAGCGCGTCCTTAGAGAACTCGAGACTGTCCGCAAAGACCCCGCCCCCGACCCAGTCCACGACCTCCGCGTCGCCATTCGCCGCTGCCGCTCCGTCGGCGCCGTCTTTCAGGAGATCGACCCCGATCCCGCATGGGCCGAGATGCGCCGCGTCCCGCGCAAGCTCTTCCGCCGCCTCGGCGTCTTGCGCGACGCCCAAGTTATGGACGACTGGGTGCGCCACCTCGCTCCCGACGGCGACGTCGCTCCGCCCCAAGCTCCACACACACTTCACCGAAAACGACGCCGACCTTCGCGATCGCTCTTTGCGCGCCGTCGAAAGCTTCGACATCAAAACCTGGACGCGCCTCGAAGAAAAACTCCGCCGCCGCACACGCCTCGTCCCGCCATCGAGCCTCACGGCCCAATGCCTCGCCGTTGAGCGCATCGACGAAGCGCGCGATCTCCACGCCCGCGCCCAACGAACCGACAATCCTGAGACTTGGCACCAGCTGCGTATCGGCATCAAACGCTTCCGCTACACCGTCGAAAATCTCCTCCCGAATCACTACGTCCTCTGGAGCAAGAATCTCAAACGCCTCCAGGATCTCCTCGGCGACGTCCACGATCTTGACGTCCTGAACGAACTGCTGAAAATCGTCGTTGCCAAGAACGCCTCAAACGACGAGCCCACGCAACACAAGCTCACCGACGCGCACCACGTCTGGCAGGAAATCATCCATCGCGAGCGCAATCAGCGCGTCGAAACCTATCGCCAGCTCACGCTCGGCAAAACGAGCCTCTGGAACGACTGGCGCCACGGCCTCCCGCAAGGCAAGCGCCTCGCCCTCGCTTCCATGGCGCGTCTGCGAGCAACCGCCCGCGCCACCGACTCCCATCCGCATCGCACCGCGCAGATCTCCCGTTTCGCGATCACGCTCTTCGACGCCTTGCGCCGCGCACATGCCGCGCCCGCCTTCGGCGAGCAAAACATGCGCCGCGTCATGCGCGCCGCCGCGCGACTCCATCGCGTCGGCGGAGTCCGCCACGCCGACCCCGCCCGCAAATCCACGCGCAAAGCCGCGCGCCGATTCCTTCGCGAACTCCCGATGCCTCCAAGTTGGACTTATGAGGAGTGGGATCTTCTCGGTTGGGCCGTCCGCTTTCATCGCGGCCCCGAGCCGCATCCCGAGCGCGGCACCTTCGCCACGCTGAGCGACGAACAGCAAAAAAATATTCAGGCCATCGCCGGAGTTCTCCGCCTCGCGCGCGCCTTCCGCAAGTGCGGTCTCGAATCCTGCGAAGGCCTCCGCGCCGAAAAGACTCCCGAAGCCGTCGTGCTTCACGTTCCCGGCTTGACCGACTCCGTCGAAAACGCCGCCCGCCTCGCCGCCGCGAAACATTTACTCGACACCTACATCGGCAAGCCGCTCCTGCTCAAGCGCGCCCCGCAACGCGCCGCCGTTCAACCACCGGCTCCCGCCAACGTCATCGATCTTCTCGCCGACTTCGAACGCCACCAACAACCAAAACCTCAACCGCCAAAAACCTTAGCCGCCGCGTCCGGCTCCTCTTCCGACTAACCTCCCAACACAAAACTCTGCCCGCTTGCCCGAAGTACGCTCTAGGTGTACTCTTCGCCGCAACGGAACGTCGGTCGGTTCACATTCCGGTTTTTCCCCCTAGTCGGCCCTTCCCCTGGAGAATTGCAGCACTCGAAGTCCGCCTCGTCGCGGAGAAAGCAGAGAGAAAAAATGCGCATTCGATCGTTCGGTGCCCTTGCGTTGTTGTGTGCCCTCGTCATTCCCATTGGTGCGAATCGTGCCACCGCACAATCCTCAGAAAAACCAACGCAGTACGCCTACGTTTCCGAGTGGGGCGTCCCCCGCGCGATGTGGGGCGATTACCTGAAAGGTGAAGCCGCCGACACGGAGCTCATGAAAAAAGGCATGGCCGACGGCACCATCACGGGATTCGGTTCGTTCGCCATTCTCACCCATCAGGTAGACGGCATGACGCACGGCACGTGGTTCCAAGCCACTTCCATCGCCAACCTACTGAAATTCCTCGAAGTCTTACGCGCCGCGCCAGGCGCGACCGATGCTCCGCTCGCCGCGGCGAAACATGCCGACTTCATCTTGCAGAGCCGCGACTACGCCGGGCATTCCGGCACATTTACCAACGGCATCTTGCGCGTTGGTCACTGGGCGCCTCGGCCCGGCAGCAGCGACGCCGACGGAAAAATCCTGAAGTCCACCATGGTGCCGATGCTCGACAAACTTCTGGCCGACGGTGCAATTCACTCGTACACGATCGACAGCGAGGCCATTCACACCGAACCGCTCGGCACTCTCTACATCGTTATCGTCGCGAACGGTCCCGAGGGCATCGACAAATTCGACGCCGCAATCGACGCCGCAGAAAAAAGCAACCCCGCAGGCTGGGCAGCTCTTCAGGGAATATTCGATTCAAAGGGCCACTACGACTTTCTCGCAAGAGTCGGAGTAATGAGCCACAAATAGCTTCGGCAGTGTCGCCTTGAGGCTTTTTCACCGCGTGCGGCGGTTCGATGACGAACCGTCGCACGTCTTTCTTTCTCAACCTTCGCTAAAATCGATGATCGCCGGTGCATTGCGGAAGAAGTTTGTCTTCACGGCAAGATAAATCGCGCCAATCGCAAACCAAATCCCGCCCAGCGTCTTCGCCAACGGATTGAGATTCCACCAAATCACCGTACAAAAAATAAATCCGATGATCGGCAACACGATATCGATCAGAATCTTGCGCGGTCCGCCCTTTTGCAAAATGCCGAACTGATACAACGCCGCCGCATTCACTCCCATAAACGACAAAAACGCCCCGAAATTCAAAAGTTCGCCCGCCTGCTGATACGCGCTGCCGTTGAAGTTCAAAAGCACCGCCCCGACAAAACTCAACAATCCAATCAACAGGATGTTGTAGGTCGGCGTGCTCGTTCCCGTCTTCACGTGACCAAAAAATTTGCGCGGCAACACATTGTCGCGCCCCATGCCGAACAACAATTTCGCCGCACCCAATCCGCCGCCCAACCCGCTGCCAAACGCCGCCACGATCACCACCACTCCCATCGCATTGAACAACACCGGCCCGCCAACTCGCCCGGAAACATCCATGAACGCCGTCTCCAGCGATTTAAATGTTTGCCATTCGGGCCAGACGCGTTGCGCCAAGTAGACTTCAAGTCCCCCGAATAATCCCGTGAATACGCAAACGATTACCGTCGCCAGCAAAATATTCCGCTTGGGATTCTCGGCGTCTTCCGTCAGCGTCGTCACGCCGTCGAACCCGATATACGTCAACGCCGCAAACGAAGTCGCTCCCAACACCTGCCGCATATTCCATGTCGCCGGATCGTAAAACGGTTGTGTCGAGAAAATCCCGCTCCAGCCCTGGCCGAGAAACAAATATCGCAACGCGAGCACGATAAAAAAACCAATCACGATGAACATGCCGAACAGCAAAATCTGATTCTGTCGCGCCGACGATCGAATCCCCTGCAAATTTAAAAGTGTAATCACGCCCGCCACGACCGCCGCCCACACAGCAAACGGCACCTTCGGCGTGTAAACGTTGTGCATCGCCGCCGCAATCCACACGCAATTGATCAGCGGCAGCAGCAAATAATCCAAAAACATCGCCCAGCCGGCAAGAAAACCGAGATGAGGATTGATTCCCTTTCCCACGTACGTGTAAGCCGACCCCGCCGAAGGAAACAACGCCGCCATCCGCCCGTAACTCACCGCCGTGATCATCATCGCGAACATCGCAAACAAAATGATCGTCGTTAGATATCCACCGGAAAGTTTTTGCGCCACGCCATACAGCGGCACCGGCGCAATCGGCTGAATCAACACAATCCCAAAAAACACCAAATCCGTCAGCGTCAGCAATTTCTTGCCGCTTCGCCCCGCGCTCCCCGCCGCCCCTCCGACCGTTTCGCTCACACAGCCTCCGCGAATCTCAGTGCCCTCTGCGTCTCTGCGTTATCTTTTCTCTTCGATCAAATCCGCTTCACCAATCCCTGATCCGTCTGCTTCGAATTCCTCACCAGTAGCAAAACCAAAATCATCCCCACAAGCGGGACCAACGCCGCCACCACCACGATCGAATCAAACGCGTGTGGCCCGGCCGTTACATGTGCATCCGAGACGTATCCGATCAACTTGAACGCAATAATCGTCCCGATTCCCGCCGTCGTGCCGCTCATTCCGCTGACCGTCGCCACCGCCCGGCTCTCAAACAAATCCGTAGGCAGCACGTTCGCAATCGTCGAAAACGCAGCGTATGCAAACGTCGAAATCGCAAATAGCATCGTGATGAGCCACAACTCTGTCGTAAAAATCGTCGGAATCAGCAGCAACATGCCGAACCCGCCGAATACAACCATCGACTTCCGCGCCGCCCCGACCGACCATCCCCTCTTGATGAGCACTCCCGAAATCCAGCCACCAAAAAAATTTCCAAGATCAGCTGCCAAAAACGGGATCCACACCGCGATCAGTCCGTTTTTCAGTTCAATTCCCTTTGCCACCAGATAAATCGGAAACCAGTCCGTCACAAAAAACCATGTCGGGTCGGTAAAACCTTTCGCAATCAGCGCTCCCCACGTCTGCCGCAACTTCAGCAACTCGCCCCACGCCGGCAACGATCGCGTCCCAGCCACTCCCGCATCGATCGCACCTTTCTCGATATCGGTCATCAACATCTGCTTCTCCGCGTCCGTAATCCGCGGATGCTCCTGCGGCCGGAAATACATCTTCCGCCACAAGATCAGCCACAAAAATCCCAGCAACCCCGGAATCACGAACGCGACGCGCCATCCCCAGTGCAAATAAATCGGCAAAATAATGAACGGCGCAACCGCTCCGCCCACCGACGAACCGCTGTCATAAAACGCCGCGGCCAATCCGCGCTCGCGATTCGGGAACCATTCCGACACCGCTTTGCTCGCGCCTGGCCAGTTCGCCGACTCGCCTAATCCAAGCAAAAATCGAAATCCCGCAAAGCTCGCAAATCCATTCGCCAGCGAAGTCAGCAGCGACACCAGCGAATACCAGATCACGCTGATCGTCAGCCCCTTGCGCGTTCCGATGCGATCGATCTGCCGCCCGCAAACCGTCTGCCCGATCGAATACGCCAGCCGAAATGCGATCGCGATGTTCGCGTAATCCGTATTTGTCCAGTGAAAATCCTGCTTCAGAAATGGCGCGAGAATCGACAGCGTCTGCCGGTCGACATAATTGATGACGGTGGACGCGAACAAAATCCCGCCAATCCACCACCGCAGCGAAGGAATCTTTCGAGCCTCAGTCA
Organism: uncultured Acidobacteriota bacterium; assembly: GCA_963850795.1. Lineage (GTDB taxonomy): Bacteria > Acidobacteriota > Terriglobia > Acidiferrales > UBA7541 > Acidiferrum. Next base: position 51,730 of record CAWKNS010000011.1, read on the forward strand.
TGCGATCGCCATCCGGCGTAGTTAAAAAAGGGACTGTGCTCGCCCCTCCTGCCCTGCACCCAATCAAAATGCGCTGTCATCCTGAGCGAAGCGAAGGATCTCAGAACACAACACGACTCCAGACCATTCTGGATTTTCAAAGTCGCTCCCGCCGAATTCCGTCGCACAAACAAATCCGAAACTCATCGAAACTTCTCGAAACAATCCCCTGCGTTGCGCCGCATGATTCTACACGCCACCGCCCAAAACGCACTCCGTTGCTGTTTGGTGTATTGCCTTCGTTTTATCCCAGGCCACTTTGCGGTGCCGCATCCGGCTGTGTTGTAATGTTCGTGTAACAAACGCTGATTAATCTCCAACGTACAGATGCCTACTAGTCCCGTCGAAAATCCGGAATCGTCTCAAAAAGCGCCTCGCACCGAGGCCGCCAAATCCACTTTGCCCCAGCCGGGACGTCCCGTTCCCAGCCGCGCGTATCCTGGCGCGCTCATCGTTGTCGAAGGCACCGATGGCTCGGGCAAGAGCACGCAACTTTATCTTCTGAAGCGCTGGCTCGAAATCGGCGGCTATCGTTTGCACTTCACCGAGTGGAACTCCTCTCCGCTCGTGAAGTCCGCTACGCGTCGTGGCAAGCAACGCCGCTTGCTCACGCCGGCCACGTTTTCGCTGCTACACGCCGCAGACTTCGCCGACCGCTGCGAGCGCCAGATCATGCCGCTGCTTCAGGGCGACTACCTGGTTCTTGCCGACCGCTACGTGTACACCGCGTTCGCGCGCGACGCCGCTCGCGGCTGCCCGGAGCGCTGGCTGCGCAATCTCTACCGATTCGCGCCAGTGCCGGACATAACTTTTTATTTCCGCGCCCCGCTCGACGTCGCCGTCCACCGTATTCTCAGCGGCCGCCCGAAGTTGAAATACTACGAAGCCGGCATGGACCTCGGCCTTTCCTACGACCGCGCCGAAAGCTTCCGCCTTTTCCAAGCGCGTATCCTCGAGGGCTACGACAAGATGGTCGATTCCGACAATTTCGTCGTGCTCGACGGAACTCTGCCCGTAAATAAATTGCAGAAGCAGATGCGCGACATCGTCGCATCCAAAATCGATCTCAAGCGCTTTGCGCCGCACGCCCCGGAAGCCGAATGACCCCGGAAACCGAATGACAAAGAAACATCACGAAGAAGGCGCAGCAGGCATGCCCGAACACGAAAAAGAAAAAGAGAAAGACAAGGCACCCGCAGCGGCAGCCACCACGCCGACTGCCGAGCAAGTCGCTGCACCCGCGCAGCCTGCGCCGACGACGAAGGTTCCCGCCGCGGAAGAAGATGCTTCGCAATATTTCTTCGGCGAACCGCTCGTCGGTTTCGATCCATCCGAAATCACCGGCACGTTGATCGTCATCGAAGGCATGGACGGCTCCGGCCGCTCCACGCAGATCGCCCTCTTACAGGAGTGGCTCGAGTCCGAAGGGTTTGCCGTTCAGACCAGCGGACTGCGCCGCTCAAATCTCGTCGGCCGCGACATCGACGAACTTCTCGCGAAAAACGCCGTCACGCGCCTGACTCTTTCGCTCATGTATGCGACGGACTTCTTCGACCAGATCGAGCATCGCATCCTTCCCTGCTTTGCGCGCAGGCACGGTTGTGCTCGCCGATCGATTTATCTTCACGCTGATCGCGCGCGGCGTCGTTCGCGGCATCAATCGCGATTACATCTCCGGCCTTTACGCGATGGCCCTTCGCCCTCACCTTACGTTCTGGCTCAACGTGCGTCCTGAAACCGCGTTCGCCCGCGAATTCAAAAAGGCGCAAGCCATCAGCTACTGGGAAGCCGGCCGCGACATGTCGCTCTCGCACGACCTCTACTGGTCGTTCATCCGCTATCAAACGATGATCAAGCGCGAGTTTGAAGTCATGGCCAAGCGCCACAGCTTCATCGAGCTCGACGGCGAAACCAGCGTCTCTTCCGTGAACAAACAATTGCGCCAACGCATCGGCGAGCGTCTCGGAATTCGCGCGACAAAATACGCGCCGTCCTCCGCATTGCAACACCTCTGGCGTTAAACTCTCCGCATGCCCGAGCCAGTTCACATCGCGGCGATCGACGCCGGCTCCAATGCCGTCCGTCTTTCCGTCGCGCGCGCCTACTCCGCTCTCGACATAGAACCTCTCTACAGCGAACGCTACTCGCTGCGCCTCGGCGAAAGCGTTTTTCTCCGCCACCGTTTCACTGAAGACATTTTCAAAAAAGGCGTGAAGGCTTTCCGTCACTTTAAGGAAGTGATGGACGAATACGGCGTCACGCGTTATCGCGCGGTGGCGACCAGCGCTTCGCGCGAAGCGCGCAATCGCGACGCATTTGTTCGCGACATCAGCCGAAAGGCCGGCATTTCGCTGGAAGTGATCGGCACCGCCGAAGAATCGCGGCTCGGTCGCGAAGCGGCCATTGCTGTGATGGGCCCCGAAGCGCCGCCGCGCTGCATCATCGATCTTGGCGGCGGCAGCCTTGAGATCAACGTGCTCCACGATCACACCGTCGAGCAGAACGCGCAGATCCCCGTCGGCACTGTGCGGCTGATGACCACTCTGGGTATTCCGGGCGTCATTCGCACGCAACAGTCCGAGCAAGTCCGGCGCTACGTGAAGGCCTTGCTCGAATCGAAAATGCCGAATCGGCCGAATCTTGCCGACAGCATTGCGGTAGCATTGGGCGGTAGCGCCGAAGCTCTTGCGGCGATTGCTCCCGGACCGCGCGAGCATGGCGTGCCGACTTTGCAGCTTTCGCTGTTGCGCGAACGCCTCTCCGGCATTCTTGAGCGCGACGTGCGCGAACGCATGAAAGCCTATGCGGTGCGCCGCGATCGCGCCGACGTGCTGGGCATCGCCGCGATCGTTTTCATCATGATCGGCCGCTACTTGAATTTGCGCACCGTTGCGGTTCCGAGCATTGGCATCCGCGAAGGACTGCTGCAAGAGATTGCGCGCGACGCTTTCTCTCGCAAAGAGCCGCATCGCTACAACGCGTTGGAACGCCAAGTTTTATCAGGTACTCGCGCCTTCGCCCGGCGATTGAAATACGATCAGCAACACGCCGAGCACGTCCGCGAACTCAGCATCTTGCTCTTCGATCAGTTGCAGCCGGTGCATCACCTGGCGCCGCACGCGCGCGTCTTGCTCGAAGCCGCGGCGATGCTCCACGACGTCGGCCACATGATCAGCCACCGCGGCCATCACAAGCACGGCGAATATCTCGCGCTCAATGGCGACATCCAGGGCCTCGACGGTCACGATCGCTGCATCGTCGCCGCCGCCGTTCGCTATCACAACCGCAAATCCGTCCCGGCCGGACACCACGTCGCGTATTCGTCTTTGACGAGCGGCGAACAGCGCATCACACGCCGTCTCGCCGCGTTGCTGCGCGTAGCCGAAGCGCTCGATCATTCCCATCGCCAGCGCGTCACGAATCTTCGCGCGTCATTTCAACGTGGCGCCGTCGGCCTTCGCGTCACCGCTCGCGGCGATGCCGCCGAAGACTTGGTCGACGCCAACCGCAGCGCCGAACTCTTCGAGAAAGAATTTCACGTCCGCCTCTACTTCCGCCAAGCCGATCAGTAACTATCCGTTCGCCGCAATGGCTCCTGGGTGCCGCACCCTCCGCTTTTAGAGGGTGCGGTTTTAGACTCAACCTCACCAACAGCCACAACGTGAACCTCGACTCTCCCCACGAAAACAAGTTGAAAAAATCCGTATGCTATAATCCCTTCCGACGAACGCTTTGCTTTGGTTTTCCGGTGACGCCATCACCCTTCACCGGCTCAAACTGAAGCGCGCAGCGGCAACATGCAGCGCCGCCAGCCCACGGCGAGCACCGAAAATTCCGGCCTCCCGGTCGCTCTGCCCTCAAAACCAACCAGACAACCGGTTCAGCACCACAAATTCCCAAATCGGGACGAACACGTGCATCCGCAAACTCAGCATTCTCAGGCGCTTGCACACTCCTGTTTTCTGTAGGTCTGCATCCCATTCATTCATCAGCCCTTGCGCACTCTTTGGAAAACAAGGGGGGTATACCCCTATCGTCCCAAATCGGAACTCGCCCGATCACCGTGCGACTTACTTGCGGAGGAGTTTTGGGGTGGCGAGCCAGAGGAGCTGACCGCTGGGTGGGGAGAGGCGCTTGAGTTCGAGGGCGGCTACGCCGGCTTTCTTCAGTTGGGTGACTTGATGCTTTGAGCCGATTGCGGCGGCGAGCAAGTCATCCAATTGCGGAGCGTGGCCGAAGCAGAAAACGACGGATGAGTTTTTTTCTTTCGCGAGTTCCTTGAAGAAATGCGAAGGCTCGGTGCCGGGCAGGAGCGAATCGGAGCGGCGGATTTTTTGCTTCGGGATAGTCGAATGCGGCGGCAAACAGTTCAGCAGTTTGCATGGCGCGGACGTAGGGACTGCTGATGAGCAGGTCGGGCTTGATCTTGAATCCGGCGACGCGCTTTGCGACTTGCTTGGTTTTGTCGATGCCTTCTTCGGTCAGGAAGCGCTCGGGATCGGCGGGAGATTTTGGATCTTCGCGATCGATGGCGATGCCGTGGCGGACGATGTACAGCTCCATTTTTGAGGAGGCTCCTTTTTCGTTTGCAAGATTGTGACGCTCGACCGTCGAAAGCGGGTGCGTGAATCGTCGCGCAGGGACGCAGCAGTTGATATCGAACAGCGCAGAAAAAACTAGAAGATGGAAATCTTGAAGCTCAGGAATTTTTTCGGATTTTGGCGGAAGTCGCCGATGAGCAGGCGAAGGTCGCCGGTCAGGCCGGTCAAGTTGTCGTAGAGCTGCGGATCGGAGAAGAGTTTGCCGGCTGTCGTCGTGTTGTCGTTGAGCTTGGCGGTCGCGGTTGCGAGATTCGTGCTCGTGTCTTTCAGCTTGTTGTAGAGAGCGTCGTCGGTGGCTAGCTTGCCGAGACTTCCTTTTCCGGCGCGAACGTCGCCGAGCATGCCGTTGGCGTTATCGACGGTCGATTTCAGCTGATCGTAGAGCTGCGGATCGTAGAGCAACTTGCCGAGAGTTCCCTTTTGCGCGCGCAGGTCGGCGACGATCGTGTTGACGTTGTTGTATAGCTCGTCGCTCGTGACCAGCTTTCCGAGAGTGCCTTTGCCGCCGCGAATGTCGGCGATCATCTTGTTGGCGTTGCCGAGCGTCGCGTTCAAATTGTTGTAAGCCTGCTCGTCCTGAAGCAGCTTGCCGACGGTGCCCTGACCCGCTTTCACGCCCGCGACCATGGCCTGCACATCGACGGTAATGACTTTGAGATTGTCGAGCAGGTCGGAACTCTGCGCCATGATCTCGCCGATGCCCTTTTCCGAGACGCCCTTCACTTCCTGGTCTTCTTTGAGCGGAGTGCCGGTGAAGCCGCGCGAGATGTTGATGTATTTATTGCCGAGAAGACCTTCGGTGACGAGCGTCGCGTTGCTGTCGGTAAGAATGTCGGGCTGGAAGCGGCGATCGAGCCGCATGATGATTTCGATGCTCTTGGATTTTTCGGGAACTTGATTGCCGTTGCGCGGAACCAGGCGCAGCGTCTCGACGTTGCCGACGTCAACGCCGTCGATGCGAACGGGCGCGCCGGTAGCGAGGCCCGCCGACGTCGGGCAGATAGGTTCTGCAGGCGATACTTTGGTCCCCAGAAGCCGGCGCCGGTGACATAGAAAATGCCGACAGCAAGAACGAACAGGCCAACCAAGACGAACAGGCCGACGCGAAGCTCGGTCCACGTCAATTGTTTGCGCATCGCCATCGATGCAGTTCCTCCGCCGGGTCGACTGCTGGGTTCCAGGATTCGACTACGAAATTCGAGTGACCACCACTGGTGCCGCTACTACTGAGAAACAGAGTACAGCAAGTTCACACTAGATAGCGCTTGAGATACGGGTCTTTTGTCGATGCAATCTCCTCCGGCGTGCCGTCGAAATAAATACGGCCTTCGTTGTAGACGACGAAGCGCGTGACCGGCTCGTCTTGGTTGGCCTGGACGCGGGACGAAGAAGCCGGGTCGCGGACGACGCGCTTGGTTTGCGGATCGAATTTGAAATTGGCGAGCGCGAAGCCATCCTGGACTCGATGCGTGGCGAGGAGAGCGGTTACTCCATAGACGTCGCGGAGGCGAAGGATGAGCGTGATGATCGTTTGCGACGTGACCGGATCGAGGCCGGCGGTCGGCGAATCGTAGAGAACGATCTGCGGGCGAGCGACGAGTGCGCGAGCAATGGAGACGCGGCGGCGCATGCCGCCGGAGAGTTCGGACGGGAGCTGATCGAGCGTGTGTTCGAGTTCGACGAATCTTAGAACTTCGCGGACGCGCTGATCGATTTCGGCTTCGTCGACTTTGTCTTCACGGAGGCGATAGGCGACGTTGTCGGCGACGGTCATGGAATCGAAGAGCGCGCCTTCCTGGAAGACGAAGCCGATCTGGCGGCGGAAGGCGAGGAGATCGACTTCGGACATCGAGGAGACTTCGTGGCCGAGGACGCTGACTCTGCCTTGGCTCGGATGGAGGAGGCCGGCGGCGAGTTTGAGCGTGAGCGTTTTGCCGGTGCCGGTTTCGCCGAGGAGGATCATCGTTTCGCGCGGAAGCACTTTGAAGGAGAGGCCGCGGAGGATGTCGCCTTCGTCGAAGGACATGCGGACGTTGTCGAAGGTTACGACGGGGTCGGTGTCGTAGGGGGTGCGACTGCGCGGAGTGGGGATGGGGCGGGAGGTCATGCGGATCGCCAAGCGCCTTATCGCGGATGAGAAATTCAAAGGCGTCGCCGTACTCACAATGTTGGTTGCTGGCGATCGATCAAGCCAGGATCCCTCCACTCCGCGAGCCGACGCGTTCGCGAGAGCGAACGCGAAGAACAGGCGTCGGCTTGCTCCGGTCGGGATGACAAATTCTTGCTGGCTACGCGATCGGTCGGAGTAGTGGAGCGAAAGGAAAAAAGCAGATTTCTCGCTGCGGATCGATCCAAGAGAGGTTCCTCCACTACGCGAGCCGGGGCTTTCGCTCGGAAGCGAACGCGATACAAAAAGCCGGCTCGCTCCGGTCGGAATGACAGTGATTTGAGTTTTGTGGCGGGAGATCAAAAGAGTTTGTCTCCGAGGAAGAGGGCGATTTTGGTGAGGAAGACGTCGCAGGCGATGATCATGACGTTGGAGACGACGACGGCTTGTGTGGTGGCGCGGCCGACGCCTTGAGTGCCGCCGCGGACGGTGAGGCCTTTGTAGCAGCCGACGGTGGCGAGGATGAAGCCGTAGACGAGAGGCTTCATCATGCCCTGCATGATGTCGGCGAAGTCGAGGGCGTTGATGGCGCGGGTCCAGAACTCGATGGCGCCGAGGCGCAGCGAGAAAACGGAGGCGAGGCAGCCGCCGAGGAGGCCGACGAAATCGGCTAGGGCGGTGAGCAGAGGAAGAACGAGGATGCTGGCGACGACGCGCGGGGTGACGAGCTTGCGCGATGGATTGGTGCCCATGGCGCGCATGGCGTCAACTTGTTCGGTGACGAGCATGGAGCCGAGTTCGGAGGCGATGCCGCTGGCGTTGCGGCCGGCGACGAGAATGCCGGTGATCGTGGGGCCGAGTTCGCGGACGAGCGCGAGGGAAACGATGTCGCCGGTGAGGCCGGTCTGGCCGAAGCGGACGAACTGCGAGCCGGTTTGCAGCACCATGACGGCGCCGATGAAAAAGCCGGACATGAGGACGATGGCGAGCGAGCCGACGCCGATGTCGTCCATTTGATCGAGGACGTCCTGAAAATAGCGCGGGCTGGTGGCGAGATTGGCGAGCGATTGGCCGGCAAGCTGGAAATAATCCTGGACGTTGAGGACGAAGCGCTTGGTGGCGTCGGTCAGGACTTCGACCATGGAAATTTGTTCAACTACCTGCGTGTCGGGTGTCGAGAGTTGGAGCGGGGCGTCGGGCACGGTGGTTATGGTTGGATGAGGCTACAGGCAAAGGGGTTATGTTGCGCGAGGAGCCACCACGACGAAAGCGTAACTGGGGCCGGGGGATGCGTCAAGCAAACAGGCGCGTTCGCGTGTGAGCTCGGATTCCGATTGCGTGCCTAGTCGAGGCGTCTCAGATCGAGCGGCTCGAGCGCTAGTCGAAACTTTCGTCCGTAGCCTTGCGTAGACCACTTCCCGTGAATATTTCGAAACAGTACTCGCTGTCCTTCAGCAAGTCCCGCATATGTGTCACCGTCCTGCTTGTCAACTCACGAAGCGTCTGTATCGTTAGGAGTCGAACCATTGCACATTCCCGTAGATTCGAACATGCGCGTATTCCAATTGACGGTACTCACAGAGCTCGCAATTGAGCCTTGAATTGCTTCCATTCGATCGAGCACGCACATCTGGGTGTGTCGAGGATGTGATCAGATTTTGCGAGCGTTCAGCGGAATTGGATCTCGCAGCCGCCAACCGCTTGAAACATGACGCATCGCGGAATATCGGACAACTGTTCGCGTTCATTATCGGCGTCGACGACCGAGGTGAAGCATTTACCTCCTCGCATGGTGAGAGTGCACATACTTGCTCGCATCGCCTGGCACTGAGACCTGAACAAATCGGAACGAGCGCAGAGATTTTGAACGCAATTCCTGCTCGAGCTGGAGGTATTGAATCAGCTTCCGACTAAGGCGAGGGAAGGCATGAACCAACGATCGTTTTCGTCAGCACCTTACTCATTAATAACGCCACAGTCGGAAGCAGAATCGTGCAGCCCCTGCGGACCAGGTGACGCCGCGCTACTGGGCGAGGTGGGCGTATTGGTCGCCGAAGAAGTCGCCTTTGTTCCAGGTGGGGCGCTGCGGGTCTTGGGCGACGTAGTAGCCGCAGAGGAATGAGAACTGGGCGAATTTTGCGGCGGCGACGAAATCGAGATTGGGCTGGTTCATGTCGTCGTTGGGTTCGTGGTAGGTGTCGTCCATCCATTTCATGGCGATGTCCCAGGCTTTTTTGCTGCCGTCGGGGGACTTGAATCCGGGCGAGGGCATGACGGCGGGGATGCCTTGCTTGACGAAGGAATATTGGTCGCTGCGGATGAAGACGGTTTGCTCGGGCATGGGGTCGGGGCTTTCGACGATGCCCATGCGTTTGGCGGCGCGCTGGATTACGTTTTCGAGCGAAGTGTGTTCGGCGCCGAAGGCGATGACGTCGGCGAGCGGATAGAGCATGAAGACTTCGTCGATGTTGATGTCGGCGACGATGGAATTTTTCGCGACGGTTGGATAGTGGGCGAAATATTCGGAGCCGAGTTCGCCGGCTTCTTCTCCGGTGACGGAGACGAAGAGGATCGAGCGGCTTCGGGCGCGGATTCATGTGCGCGAAAGCTTGGGCGACTTCGAGAATTGTGGCGGAGCCGGATGCGTTGTCGAGCGCGCCGTTGTAGATCGCGTCGCCCTTGAGCGGCTCACCGATGCCGAGATGATCGAGATGCGCGGTGTAGACGACGTATTCGTTCTTGAGGGTGGGGTCGCTGCCTTCGAGTTTGGCGACGACGTTCGGGACTGTGAAGGTCTTTGGATTCGGTGACGGTGTGAATTTTGGCCGTGAGGGGTAGCGGGAAGATGGCGAGCTTTCCGTCTTTGGCGCCGGCGAAGATTTCGTCGGGGGTGTGGCCTGAGCCTTCGAAGAGCTGTCTTCGTTGCGTCGATGCTGAGGAACGCGACGCCCTTGATTTGCGGGAGGTAGTCGTTGGGATGGCCTTCTTTGTCGAGCCAGCGGAATTCGGGATTGGCGAGATCGCGGACGAATTTTGCGAAGGGATAAATTGATTCGGAAACGGGATCGTCGATGGCGATGACGCCGACGGCGCCGTGGTCGGCGGCGATTTTGGCTTTGACTTCGCCGGCGGAGTAGTGGGCTTTGATGGAGGACGGAAAATTTGGTGCGCCCTGGCGCGATGACGACGATTTTGCCTTTGACGTCGAGGGATTTGTAGTCGTCGTAGTTCTGGTCGGGAGCGGTGACACCGAAGCCGGCGAACACGACCGGGGCATCGACGGAGACGTCGGGGCGCGCGGGATCGGGCTCGATGATGAAGTCGACGTGCGATGTGAGTGGGAGCGGCGACGCCGTTTCGCGTGATGGCGAGAGAGGATTTGTTGACGTCGGTGACGGAGGGAGCGGACGGGGACGGATTGGAAGTAGCCGCCGTTGTCGCCGGCGGGCTGGAGGCCCATGCCTTCGAAGCGGGAGGCCATGTATTTGGCGGCGAGTTCGTGGCCGCGCTGGGTGAGGCCGCGGCCTTCGAGGGCGTCGTCGGAGAGGAAGCGCATGGTGGCGCGAATGGAGTCGGCGGTGATGGTGGACATGGCGGCGTCGGCGGCGGGGTCGTCGGGAGAGGCGGCGGTGGTCGGGAGCGGGACGAGGAGTAGAAGAGCGGCGCGATGATTGCGAGGATTTTCGCGAGCGGACTGGTTCGGCGTTGCAGAGGCATCATGGCTCCTGGGTTTTGTGGCGCGGAGATTCTACAACGAGTCGAAGCAGGGCTGGAGTTGTTCGGTGGCGATGGGCTTTACACTGGTGGTTTCACTCGGGCAATTTTGAGTGGGTAGAGAGGCGCTGGGTAGTGCGTAGAGAGGCGAGGCGGATGCTGAGGTTTTATACGGCGGGGGAGTCGCACGGGCAGGCGCTGCTGGCGTTTGTGTCGGGGCTGCCTGCGTCGTTGCCGGTGAGCGTGGATTTTATCAATCATGAGTTGCACCGGCGGCAGTTGGGATATGGGCGCGGCGGGCGGCAGAAGATTGAGAAGGATCGCGCGGAGATTTTTGCGGGCGTGCGGCGCGGGGAGACGATTGGGGCGCCGATCGCGATACGGATTGAGAATCGGGATTGGGCGAACTGGGAGAAGATTTTGCCGGTGGAGGCGCTGGAGGAGGGCGGGTTGGCGCGCGCAGTCGATTTGAAGAAATTGGTGGCGCCGCGGCCGGGGCATGCGGATCTTGGCGGGTTCGCAGAAATTTAATTTTCATGATGCGCGGTATGTGTTGGAGCGGGCTTCGGCGCGCGAGACGGCGGCGCGTGTGGCGGCGGGGGCGCTGGCGAAGCAGTTGTTACGGGAGTTCGGGACGGAGATTGCCAGCCACAGCGTGCAAGTCGGACATGTAAAGCTGGAGCGCGCGGCGACGTGGAATGAGATTTGGATGGCGAATGGGGATATTGAGTCGCCGCTGCGATGCGTCGATGCGAAGGTGCAGGATCGGATGAAGGCGGAAGTGGACGCGGCGAACACGGCGAACGATACCGTGGGCGGCGTGTTTGAAGTGGTCGTGCACAATGTGCCGATCGGATTGGGAAGTCACGCGCAGTGGGATGAGAAGCTGGATGGGCGGCTGGCGCAGGCGATTTTGAGCATTCAGGCTGTGAAAGGGATGGAGATCGGCGCGGGGATTGCGGCGGCGAATTCGTTTGGCAGCGAAGTGCAGGACGAGATTTCGTATGACAAGGCGGCGAAAAAATTTCGGCGGTCGTCGAATCGCGCGGGCGGATTGGAAGGCGGGATCACAAACGGTGAAGATATTGTGGTGCGCGGATATTTGAAGCCGATTTCGACGCTGCGGAAACCGCTGGGAACGGCGGACATGGTGACGAAGGAGCCGATTCAGGCGGCGTATGAGCGGTCGGATTGGTGCGTGGTGCCAGCGGCGGGTGTTGCAGCTGAGGCGATGGTGGCACTTGTCCTGGCGGATGCTTTTCTGCAAAAATTTGGAGGAGACTCCCTCCCCGAGATGAGGCGGAATTTCGAAGGATATGCCCGACAAGTTGAAGAGTTCTAAGAGCGCGTCTGAGGTCGCAGGTCGGAGACGAAGAGATACGGCGCGCAAGTGGGCGACGGTGTGCTCGAGCGCGGCGCGGAAGATTTATCCGATCGTGAAGTACGGCGATCCGGTTCTGGAAAAGCCGACCGGGATTGGTGCAGAAGTTCGACGAAGAGCTGGAGCAGCTTGCCGAGGATATGTTTGCGTCGATGTATGCGGCACAGGGCGTCGGGCTTGCGGCGCCGCAAATTGGGAAGAGTTTGCGGATGACGGTTGTCGATGTGACGAGCGGAAAAAATCCGGAAGCGAAGATCGTGCTGGTGAATCCGGAGGTTATTCACGCGGAAGGCGAGAAGCGCGAGGAAGAAGGATGCTTGTCGATTCCGGGATTTCGCGGATACGTGGTTCGGCCGCAATTTGTCACGGTGCGCGCGCAGAACGCGAAGGGCGAGACGTTTGAGATGCGCGGCGAGGATTTGCTGGCGCGCGCGTTTTGCCACGAGATCGATCACTTGAATGGGATTTTGTTCATTCAGCACTTGAGCATGCTGAAGCGCGACTTGATCAAGCGGAAGATCAAGAAGCTGCGGAAACAGGGCGAGTGGTAGAGACGCGAGTCGGCAGAGCAGGGCCGAAAACGGATGAAGATTGTTTTTTGCGGGACTCCTCAGTTTGCTGTTCCTACGCTGAAGTTTTTGCTGACACACGAAGAGTTTGAAATCGCTGCGGTGATTACGCAGCCGGATCGTCCGAGCGGGCGCGGAATGAAGTTGACCGCGTCGCCGGTGAAAGAGGCTGCGGTCGCTGCGGGTGTGGCGGTGCATCAGCCGGAGAAGATTCGCGCGCCGGAGATGCAGGCTGTTTTGGAAGAGATTGCGCCGGACTGCGTGGTGATCATTGCGTACGGGCAGATTATTCCGGCGCGGCTGCTGCCGATCGCGCGGCTGGGGTGGATCAATTTGCACGCTTCCCTGCTGCCGAAATATCGCGGGGCTGCGCCGATCAATTGGGCGATTGTGAATGGCGAGACGGTGAGCGGGATTACGACAATGCGGATCGATGCGGGGATGGATACGGGCGAGATGCTTTTACCGCATGAGATGGCGATTGGCGCGAATGAGACGGCGCCGGAGTTGGCGACGCGGATGTCGGAGGCGGGGGCGCCATTGATGGTGGAGACGTTGCGCGGGATTGCGGCGGGGACGTTGAATGGGCGGGCGCAGGATGCGGCGGCGGCGACGTACGCGCCGATGATGAAGAAGGAAGATGGAAGGATTGAGTGGTCGCGGACGGCGGGTGAGATTTACGACAGGATGCGGGGGTTTGCGCCGTGGCCGGGGGCATTTTCGACGTTGAGGGGAAAGACGTGTCAAATGTTGGGAAGGCCGGTGTCTAACGGCACGGAGGAAGAAAAGACGGACCTCGAAAACGGTCTGGATCGTGCGGACATGGGGGGCAGCAATGCTGCGCCCCTACACGGAAGAGAACCCGGCACGATTCATGTGCGGCAGAGCGGGATTTACGTTTCGTGCGGCGGAGCAACCGAAATGAGGATTTCATCCGTCAAAATGGAGGGCGGTCGCGCGATGGACGCAGTGGAGTATGCGCGCGGCGCCCGGTTGACCGAAGGGGAACGCTTCGGAAACGGGTAGTTGGCAGGGATTGGAACGGTCAGGCATACTCGCCTTTCACGGCACCTCCGAGCCGAAAAGAAAATTGCTGCGCAGAACCGCTTCATTTCTAGTTGGGACACCCAGCAAGACGAAAGACGCTGCAACCTGAAGATCCGAAACAAAACGAGTGGGAGATTTGAGTCGATGAAAATCGGTGAGTTGTCGCTTGTGAAGAGTGCGAGAGCGGCGGGTTTTACACGAATCGCGCGCGCGGGCGCGAGCGTTGCGATGGCGGCGCAATTGGCGTGGTCGCCGTTGATGGCGGCGGGGACCAATGGCGCAGAGTCGGGTGCGACTTCAGCGGATGTCGTGGCTTCGGATACGAAGACGCCTCCGGCGGCGGCGAAGACTACCGACGGGATTTTGAAAGTGATGCAGGCGGAGTTGACGCGCGCGACGGCGGGATTGGCAAAGAGCGAGCCGGCGCCGTACTACATCAGCTACACGGTGAATGATCAGGATGTGTTTTTTCTGGTTGGCGCATACGGCAGTTTGCTGACGGATGCGGGATTGAAACGGCGACAGGCGGACGTTGTGATGCGCGTTGGTTCACCGGCGCTGGACAACACGCACGGGCAGGCGCGGGCATCGGGGATGACTTCGGGCGCGCTGCCGCTGGGCGATGACTCGGACGCGATCAGCCGAGTTTTGTGGGAGTTGACAGATCGCGAGTACAAGCGCGCGGCGCCGGCGTTTTTGAATGTGAAGACGAATACGGCGGTGCGGGCGGAAGAAGAGGACAAGTCGCCGGATTTTTCGAAGCAGACGCCGCAGATTCATACGGGCGAGCCGCTGACAGTGCCGGGATTCGATCGCACGGCGTGGGAAGGGGAGATTCGGAGATTGTCGGGCGCGTTCCGCAAATATGCGGATGTGTATTCGGGAACGGTGACGCTGCAAGTGGCGACGTCGAACGCGCGGCTGGTGTCGAGCGAAGGCACGATGATCGCGACACCCAGCGCGTCGGCGCGCATGGTGATGGAAGCATCTACGCGCGCGGATGATGGGATGGAGTTGTTGCGCGTGGAGACGTTTCAGGCACCGGCGGCGAGTGGGTTGCCGAGCGAAGCGGAGTTGACGGCGAAGATCGAGAAGATGGCGACGGACCTTCGCGATTTGCGGAAGGCTCCGGTGGCGGAGCCATACGATGGGCCGGCGTTGTTGAGCGGGCGCGCGGCTGCGGTGTTTTTTCACGAAGTGCTGGGACATCGGATGGAAGGACATCGTCAGCGCGACGAAGATGAGGGGCAGACGTTTACCAAGAAAGTGAATCAGGTGGTGCTGCCAGAATTTTTGAGCGTGACGGATGATCCGACGCTGCGCGAATTGAAGGGTACGAAGCTGGCGGGATTTTACGAGTACGACAACGAAGGTACGCCGGCGCAGCGCGTGGAAATTATCAAGGATGGCGTGCTGAAAAATTTTCTGACGTCGCGGATGCCGATCACGGGATTTGAAACTTCGAACGGGCACGGGCGGAATCAGCCGGGATTGATGCCGACGGGGCGGCAGGGGAATTTGCTGGTGACGTCGACGAAGAGCGCTCCGGAGTCGGAGATGCGGCAGAAGTTGATCGATGAAGTGAAGAAGCAGGGGAAGCCGTACGGACTTTATTTCGATGACATTCAAGGCGGGTTCACGCTGACGACGCGATCGCTGCCGCAAGCCTTTCAGGTTTTGCCGGTGATTGTGTATCGCGTGTATGCCGATGGGCGGCCGGATGAGTTGGTGCGCGGAGTGGACATCGTGGGAACGCCGCTGGCGGCGTTGACGCGGATTGTTTCGACGGGCGATGAGCAGCATGTGTTCAACGGCGTTTGCGGAGCGGAGAGCGGGAGCGTGCCGGTGTCGGCGGTTGCGCCGGCGATGCTTTTCTCTGAGATGGAAGTGCAGAAGCGGGCGCATTCGCATGAACGCCCACCGATTTTGCCGCCGCCGGGATTTGAGACGAAGACGGCGAATCTGCAGGGCGATCCAGCGAAGCAGGCGGTGAAGCCGTGAAGATGACGCGAATGATTTGTGGCGCGAGTGTTGCGGCTGGATTGCTGTTCACAGCGATGTTTAGCGTCGGCGCAGCTCACGCGCGGAATTCGGGAGCGCCGGCGGCTCGCATCGAGGCACATCCGGCGGCAAACGGTGATGCGCTGCTCGAAGCGCTGATGACCGAGCTCGATCGTTCGAAATCACAGTTGAAGATGGATCAGGTCGATCCGCCGTACTACATCGAGTATCGCGTGAACGATGTCGACGATTATTCGGCGGAAGCGGCGTTTGGCGCGGTGCGCGAAAACCAGCGCGTGAGGTATCGCGTGCTGCGCGTTGTAGTGCGCATCGGCGACTACAAACAGGATAGTTACTACGGCATCGGCATGGGCGAGACGAACATCCTTCCGCTCGACGACGACCCGATCGCGCTGCGCCATCAGATTTGGCTCGCGACCGATGATGCATATAAGGAAGCCGTGCAGGCGCTCACGGAGAAGCAGGCCGCGTTGAAGCAGTTCAGCGCCGAGGCGACTCCGATCGATGACTTCGCGAAGGCGCCTGTGGTGAGCGCGATGGAGCCGACCGTCAAGCTGACGCTGGACGAAGCGGCATGGAAAAAGACGATCGAAGACGCGACCAGCCTCTATCGCGAATACCCCGACGTGCAGACGGTTTCGGCGTCGCTGCGATTTTCGGCGGTGAACGAGTATCTCGTGAATTCGGAAGGCACCGTTACGCGCAACGGCAAGACGACCTACGGCGTGACGCTGAACAGCACGGCGCAGGCCGACGACGGGATGCGGCTGAGCCGGAATCCGTACTGGATGGTGGCGAAGGCGGACGAATTGCCGTCGCACGAGAAGTTGATGGGCGAGTCGAAGAAGATGCTCGAGACGCTCGTGGCGCTGCGGAAGGCGCCGATCGTCGAGGAAGAATATCGCGGGCCGGTGCTTTTTGCTCCGGACGCCGCGAACGACGTCGTCGCTTCATTGATTGGCGCAAACGTCTTGGGGCGGAAGCCGCAGCTCGGCCGCCCGAACCGGACGACGGGAGCGTTTGCGACGAGCTACAAGACGCGCGTGCTGCCGACATTCCTGTCGGTGGTGGATGATCCGACGCTGAAGGAATTCGGCGGAAAGAGCTTGGTCGGCAACTACGCTGTCGATGACGACGGCGTGAAGGCGCAGCCGGTCACCGTGGTGAACAACGGAATTCTCGTGAGCTATCTCGTGGGCCGGCAGCCGATTCGCGACTTCCCTGCTTCGAACGGCCACGCTCGCGCCGGCGCGGGAGCGTTTCCTTCGCCGACCGTGGGCGTGTTGATGGTGAAAAGTTCCGACGCCAAATCGC
Organism: uncultured Acidobacteriota bacterium; assembly: GCA_963850795.1. Classification (GTDB taxonomy): domain Bacteria; phylum Acidobacteriota; class Terriglobia; order Acidiferrales; family UBA7541; genus Acidiferrum. The sequence goes on from CAWKNS010000011.1 coordinate 68,524, forward strand.
CGGAAGAATTGCGCAAGAAAGTGATCTCGATGATCACCGAGCAAGGCCTGCCCTACGGCTATCGCGTGGAGACGCTCGGCGCCGCCAACGCGCCGCGACTGCTGTATCGCGTTTATCCCGACGGACACGAAGAACTTGTGCGCGGCGCGGTGTTCAACGAACTCGATGTGCGCGCGCTGCGCAGCGATCTGATGTCGGTCGGCAACGATCCCCTTGTCAGCAACCGGCAAGGCAGCGTGGCAACGACGGTCATCACGCCATCGCTGCTCTTCGACGAACTCGAAGTGAAGCGCGCCGATACGAGCAAGGACAAGCTGCCCGACTATCCGGCGCCGCCGCTGCAATCGCAAACTTCATCTTCGCCGAAGAAGTAACCAACATTTCACGCGAGTGCGCCGAATCCATAGCGAGGCGCGTCATTCCGTGTCATTCTGAATTTTCGCCATGTCCCCCTTACGCGAACGCCTCGAATCGCTCGGCCAAACGGCGCTGCTGATATTTATTCTGACGTCGGCGGCCTTTCTGAGCGCAATCACGGCCATGCGCATTGCAATCCACGGCCGCGAAACAACGATGCCCAACATCGTTGGGAAAAACGTTGGCGAAGCAAGTCGGATGCTAAGTTCGCGCGGGCTGGTCCTGCGCGTCGCGGATCGCGTTTACAGCGATGAGCCGATGAATGTGGTCGTGCGACAAACGCCGACGTCAGGGCAGCTGATGAAAGTGTCGCAGCAGGCGCACGTCGTGCTGAGCCTGGGCCAACGACAGCTGGAGATTCCGTTGCTTGAGGGCAGCTCTCTGCGCGTTTCCAGGATTGAGCTGTTACGAGCGGGATTGCAGGTTGGCGAAGTTTCCAACGTGACGATGCCCGATACACCGGTCGATCAGGTGGCCCAGCAAACGCCACGGCCGGGCGCGGGAGCGGCCACACCGCGTGTCGATGTGCTCGTTTCGCAAGGGCCGCGCGATGCGGCGTATGTGATGCCGCACTTTGTCGGAATGACGGAAGCCGACGCCGGCAAACGATTGGATTCGGCCGGATTGAAAAAGAAAGTGAACTACGTCACGGCGCCGCAGTGGCCGCATGGGTCAGTGATCGATCAGTCGCCCCTGGCAGGAGCGCGGGTGGCGGCCTCCGCACCGGTGGAGCTGACCGTCGCAAATTAAATCGCCGCCCGGTTTTCATCCAAAACAGAAGAATCTTCGTACTAAACATCGGTATCTCCGCATCAACGCAACGGGGCGTCGCGGCATCGGGAAGGCAGCGGCCCTGGATTTTTTGGAGTATGCTTTGCGCGGCGATTTGCTCACACGTTCACTTACACGCGAGGAAAAATCATGAAGAACTTCGGATGGGCGGCTGATTTGTCTGGGAATGGCACTTTGCACGGGAAGCACGCAGGCTCAACAGGCAGCGGCTCCGGCGAGCGGGCCGGTGGCGAATCCGGTGACCACGATGATCAAGTCGCAGTTACCGCGATTCCAAAAGAACATGGTGGGCGCGGCGGAAGCGATGCCGCCGGACAAATATGCGTTCAAGGCGACGCCCGAGAGCACTTCGTTCGCGCACATGGTCGTACACAGCCTCGAAGCCAACAATCATCTGTGCGCGCTGATTTCGGGCGGGACCGCTCCCGACGTGAAGCTCGCCGACACGGATGCGAAAGACAAACTGGTGGCCGGCCTGAAGGATTCGTTTGAGTACTGCAACACGGCATTGTCGAACGTAGACGATTCGAAACTGAGCGATCCGATGAAGGCCGGTCCGTTCCAGACGTCGCGCGCCGGCGCTCTGATTCTGTTGAGCGATGAGTGGTATGACCACTACGCGGCGCTGGCGACGAACCTGCGCCTCAACGGTATTCTGCCGCCGAGCGCGCAGCCAAAGAAGTAACCCAAAGCAGGAGCGACCTAAGGAAAAACTGCGGAACGGCGGCTCATTTCGTGCCGCCGTTCCAATCTAGTTGAAGTCTGTCGGAAAGAACGTCTGATGTTGCATCAGTGCCGTCACTGCTGACGCCAAATTCTGCCCTGCCTCACCCTTCACTACATATCCCTGAACGCCGATTTTCTGCGCCTCTTCCATGAGCTGACGGCTTTTGTGCATGGTAAGGATGAGGATGGGTGTCTCTGGCGAAAAAGCGTGTATGCGGCGCGCTGCGTCCAGGCCGTTCATCAATGGCATGGTGACGTCGAGAATCACCAGATCTGGAACGGATTCCTTCACTTTTTCGACAGCTTCAAGCCCGTTGGCCGCTTCATCGCAAACGTCCAGATCGATCATCGAAGCCAACGTCAGGCACACACGCTTGCGGATGCCCGGCTGATCGTCTGCCACAAGAATTCGCAATCGATTTCCTTATCGACCTGAATTGCGCTACTTGCGAAGGTTCTGAACCGCCGAGGACAGAAATGCGTCCGACACCGTGACCCCGCGCGGCTCGATTGTCAGTTGGCGATATTCGCTTTTCCATACAGGAAAGTCTGTATCGATTCTGATTGTAGGCAAAAATACATCGCGAGGCGACACATTTGTGCCGCCTCGCTCGAATTGCGATTCGATGAATTACTTCGCTGCCTTTTTATGCAGATCGGTGCACACCGACATCGCGGTATTCGGATCAACCGCGCTGTCGCCTTCCTCGATGTGCTGCACCACGCCGTTCTTGTCGATGACAATGTTGGCTCGCTGCGCCCATTGATACGTCTCGTTCTGGACGTCGTAGCCCTTCAGGATGCCGTATTCCTTCAGCATCTTCTTGTTCATGTCACTGAGAAGTGGGAACTTGATGTCGATCTGTTTGGCGAAGGCGGCGTTCGCTGCGGGACTATCCATGCTCACGCCGAAAACTACGGTGTCGGAGAGGTCAATCTTTCCTGCGGTTATTCCAGACTGCACGGCCTGGAGTTGTTTCGTTCAACCACCTGTGAATGCGAGAACGTAAATCGCCAGCAAGACATTCTTCTTGCCCTTGAAGTCGCTCAGTTTCACGGGCTTCCACTGATCGCTCAAAAGACTAAAGTCCGGCGCAGTATCGCCGACTTTGAGCGAAGTCTTGGCCAGTTCCTGCTTTTGACTCAGCGAAATCGGAGCAGCAAACGCGGTCGTCATGCTGACGAGCGCGAAAGCCGCAAGCAAACGTTTCATTCTGCCTCCTGTCGGATTTTGAACAGCCTACCGCTCGACATCATAGAAGGCCGTCGCTGCGGCGGAAAGGACGGAATTGTCACATCTACGTCGAAGCGCACGTACTGCTGATAATCCCTGCTTGATCCGCTCGACAGTTTGCCTCCGATCGCGTCAGCATCGCTGTTCGGTTTGTAGGGGCTGGGCTCGCCCCGCCCGACGCCGCCCACACTAAGAAACTGCTCCAGTCGTCTTGGATCGAATCCGCACTTTTTCAAGGAGTGGTAGCGCGCGATCGGGAGCGCCACCCTGTACCCGCGATCGCTTCCCAGATCGCGGGATTTAAATTCAACATCACCCATTCCAAAACGACGTCTCCGATTCCGGCCGCGCAAGTCCCGGATTCGAGATTTTGAGTGTGCTATACTTATTTCAGGCGAGAGTGCGACTGCACTTCTCGCCTTTTTCATTTTGCACCCTCGCCGACGCGCCCTGACCGGCCACCGCGTCTCCGCGAATCCTCCCTGATCTCACCCGCGCCGAACTCTTCGGCCGCCATCGCCGGAATCCCGCTTCACTGGACCAACATCATGAAACTGAAATTGCCGAATGCGGCACTCGTGTGGAAACAGGTCGATGATTTCGTCGTGCCAAGGTTGCGGCTCAACGTCATCGACCGCGCCGTCTACTCTCATCTTCTGCGTCACACCCGGCTCGAAGGCCGGCATCGTCTCGGCTTCACACAGATGTGGCTCGCCAAAGGTGTCGGTGTTTGCCGCAACACGGCTCGCTCTTCCATGCGTCGCCTTGCCAATCGTGGCGCGATTCGCTTGATCGAAAGCAGCCTCCACGGCCATCTCGTCGACGTGCTCCTGCCAGGAGAGATTCGTGTTGGGTTTCGCGGCTTGCCCGACCGGCCTTTGCTCTGTCGCTTGCCGAAGGCTCCGCCGATCTTGCGCGCCGCTGCGCCCACAATCGAGGAACTCGATTTTTTCTCCACACCTTCACTGCGCCGCGCCATCTACGCCCGTGAGCGCTACGCTTGCTTCTACTGCCGGCGCCGCCTGAAAAAAGGCACCTGGGGCCTCGACCACGTCGTCGCGCAAATGCATTCCGGCGGCAACTCCTATCGCAATCTCGTTGCCTGCTGCGTCGAATGCAATACGCGCAAAGCACACAAGCCCGCCTCAGAACTTCTCTGCCGCCTCTTCCGCGAACGCCGCCTGACCGCCGGCTTGCTCGCCGCCCGCCTCAGCGCCCTCGAAGCTCCTCACCGCCGGCAAACTCCGCCCCCGCCTCCCAAAGAACGCGCTCCGACGTGGCTAACGCAGATAGCCCCAGTTGTGGAGCTTGTCATTTCGGGGAAACGGCCCGTCTGTCTTTTCACTTCTACCACGCCGTCCCGCTCACGGGAGATTCTCTGAAGATAATGTTTGTGCGACTCAAACCGTTCGCCCAAGCGACGTAGGTTATCTTGCGAATTCTTTGACGTCGTCGTATCCCTTTATTCTGTCCTTCGAAATATACGAGAGAGGGTCATTACCGCTTGGTTTAACTATAAAATGCCTGTGTAACTTGGCAAGCGGAGGGCAAATGATAGACGTTTGGCAGATCGTGGGAACGGTTGGCGCAACAGTGGTTGCAGTCGCGCCCGTCGTCTACGGCGTAGCGACGAAGGCTATGGATAACTACATGGAAGGGTACGCTAAGAAAAAAGGCGAGACGCTCGCTACGAAGGAAGATCTGGAAGAAATTTCGCGACAACTCGAAAAGACTACAAGAGTCGCCGAGGAAACAAAAGCTCAAGTGACCGACAAGAGTGTCGCGAAGCAAAAGAACGACGAAATGAAACGTGCCGCCGCATTGGAGATCATGCGGATGTTCGGAACGATGCAGCAGGCAGCCGTTTCATTCTATGACGGAATGGTTGCTGTGAATCGGCTTGGAAATATTGTTGATCCATCTGAAGAGACGAGGAAGGAAGCAAGAGAAAAATATATTGCGGGCAACAAGCAATTCCAGGATGGGCTAACCACGCTTTGGCAGCTCGAACAAGTTGCACGGGTCGTCTTTCCTACCCAAGTGGTTCACGAAAAAGTGGGCGTACTAAAACGAGGCTTCATCGGTTTTCGCGGCGGGGTGACCGGCGACGACAGACAGTTCGAGCCGCTCTTGGACGCGATCAACCTGAAACAACAAGATCTCGCCGACGCAATAAAGGCTCAACTGGATATTTGAACGGAGAGTTCGGTGACAAAGGTCAACGTTAGGACCGGCCAGAAAGCATCCGACATATTGATGTGGATCAGGTTCGCGGAAGCTGACTACATCGCGGCGAGAATGATTCTTCTCGCCGGGTTCTTGGTTCAAGGAACCGCGCTTGCGAACACCGCGCTTGAGAAGTTTCTAAAAGCAATCTGTACGCATATGGATGTAGCGTGGCCGAAGCGCCTTCACGATATTTCCAAGTTGTATGACCTCTTGATAGAAGCCAATCCCCATAACACCCTGAAGCTGAATAAGGGGTTTCTTGAGCTAACTTCAAAAGCCTATACCCTGAGATACCCGGATATAATTCCGGACGGCTTCAACCTCAGTTTAAGCCAGGCACAAATCCTCGCCCAGTTGGATCGGTCTGTCCTCGAAATCAATATGCGGTTCCAGTTGGGGATCGAGGGGAACGAGATCTTGTTGGACTTCCAGCAAGGGATTCAGAATGGCGATCCGAAATATGTGGAACAGAATGTCGCGATCGATCCATCAAAGGTCAAAGACTTCTTCGCAAGCATGACGCGGTGCTATGACATCCGAAAACACGGCAATATCGCTGAGCTGCACTACGAAGCCCTTAACGTACCTGATGATCTGAAGTTCGACCGTGAAGGGCTTGCCGTAGACCCGAACGATCCGACAGTTCGTCGCCCGGCATTCGCGCCGATCGATCCGAACTACGCGAAGTTCAATAGGGGCATCTTCGAGAAATGAACTAGAAGTTGTAGTTCGTGCGGAAGAACTGTACGTTGCCGCAATAGTTGCAGGCCCAAGCGAATGCCTGAAACCCACCTGTCTGTACACCCGAGGCTCCCTCAGGTCGGTAAAATTGGAACGACGTAACGGCGTTGTCCTTCTGGGGATGCGTCATCTGAAGGACGTACTCCCCGTGCCCACACACGCGACAAGGGCGGGGAACGCCTTCAGTGAGAAGCTGCCCTCCCTGGTCGAGGATCTTTATAAACGTGAAGACCATAGAGGCGAGGTCCAGCGAGCTCCAGCAATCCCTCTCCTCCGTAACGACCGTCTTATCGAGAATCGTGTTCACGATGTGCATGTGCGGATTCTCTTTGAACATGTTCGTGAGGTCGAGGGTCGCATGGTGATGGTCTTCGCGATGCAATTTGGGACGACCCGCGACCATGCACCAAAGCACCTTTCCAAGCATGTACACATCGCATTTCGTGGTGACTTCAGTGGGGTGATCGGCGATGGACAGCCACGGCGGAATGAAATCCCTAGGCCCGACCGACTCGCCCATGCGAGTGATGCGGTCCGCTTGATTCGGGAAGAATACGAGGCCAAAGTCGCCGAGCAGTAGTTCACCCTTTTCGCCAATGAAAATGTTTTGAGGTTTTATGTCGCGGTGGACGATGTCGCGCTTATGGATTTCGGCGACTGCCATGATGATCGGGAATAACGCCTTGAGAGAACCGAGAACGTCACCGCGGTACTTGCCAAGATTGTCTTCGAGAGTTCCGTTCGGGCAATACTGCGTAACGATCCATCGTTCTTTCAAGTTGCTGGCGAGCATCGGAACAAAACCGGTTTGCTGTTCCGAGAGCATTTCAATTTCGTTCTTCAAGCGGGCAAGGGCCGAAGCCTCGGCCTGGGGTCCAAGAGTCTCTCGCGGGGTGAACTTTTTGAGGGCAGCAAGTTCTTTGGGTCGATCTTCTCTAATGGATTCCTTGATCTGTTCTGCTAAATGTTGGGCGCGAACTAGATCGGGAAGTGGTGCGCCGAGAGTGCAGAGCCTCCCTAAGGCTGCGTTTAGGCTGGCTGTCCGTTCCACTCCCCGCACGAGGTAGACGGTGCTCTGGCCGCCTTTTCCAAGTGGCTTGTTACCGACGATCTCCCAATCTGAAAGCTTCGACACCGATAACCTCCTCTTGCCGTGCGGATTATATAACTACCGGCAGAATGCAGGCTTTGTCGTGATCAATAGAGGGCGGTGCATAAATCGAACTAGGAGCAGGTAGCTCTCGCGGTTCCGCTCGCGGCAGCCATTTCGAAACATCTTGGACTGGTGGAA
>CAWKNS010000012.1:0-188856 GCA_963850795.1 uncultured Acidobacteriota bacterium
ATGCTTGCAGTCGAGCCGATCCGTCAAATCGTCAATCGTCCGCGCCAGCCCTTCCGCAGCGGCGTCAGGCGTCAGGTCCGGCAGCAGCCGGCGCAGCTTGTCGACGCGGGCACTTCGACCGCGCCCGACGTAGCGCGACGTGTCGTAGCCGATGCCCCGGGTCGTAGCCGACGTCGCTCGCAGATCACGCGGCGAATCGCGGATCGATGAACTCCTCGCCGGCGCCGATGTTGACCAGTGTCGTTGTCGACGCTCGCCGGCCAGCCGCACGCAGGACTCGCACGAAGTCGTCGACGTAGACCAGTTCGCGCCTCTGATGGCCGTCGCCCCAGAGGACGACCGGCGCGCCGTCCGCTTGCCGCGGCAGGATCTTGCGGATCAGGTCGAAGATGAAGTGCATCTGCCGGCCGTCGGTGTGATAGCCCGGGCCGTAGAGGGTCGACGGGACCAGGCAGAGGTAGCGCAGGCCGAACTGCTGGTGCAGCGCCCGCAGGCCGACGTAGAGCATCCGCTTGGTCATCGCGTAGGTGAACAGGCTGTCGATCGGCTGGCCTTCGAGATAGTTCTCCTCGACGAGCGTCGCGGTCGCGGTGCGTAGGCGCAGCTGGTGCCCATCGCGATCAGCTTGGCCTGCGGCTGCCGCGCTGCCACCAGGCGAGGACGTTGGTGTTGATCTGCTGGTTGATGACCCATTGCTCGCCGGGGTGGTGCAGGCAGAAGTCGCCCGCCTGCGTCCAGGCCGCCAGGTGGTAGAGCGGTCGAACGGCGCCGGTCCGCAGCGGCGCAGCGAGTCGGGGCGCGTCAGGTCGGCGTCGGGCGAGCCGAGCGCGACGACCTGTCGCCGCGGGCGCTCCAGCGCGCGGCACAGGGCCGTGCCGAGGAAGCCGGTGCCGCCGGTGATTAGCACGCGCCGTGCTACGGCGTTCCCCTGGGCGCGGCCGATGCCGTGGTAGGTGAAGCCGAGGGCGGCCATCGGCGCGGGGTCGTAGAGGTTGCGGCCGTCGAAGATGACCGGCTCGCGCAGCAGCCGGCGCATCACCTCGAAGTCGGGGTTGCGGAACTCGTTCCACTCGGTGACGATCGCCAGGCGCGTCGGCCTCCTTCGAGGGCGCCGTAGGGGCGGTCGCAGTAGGTGAGCTTGTCGCCGTAGATCGCCCGGACGTTGGCCAGCGCCTCGGGGTCGTGGACGCGGACGCTGCGACGCCGGCGGCGAGCAGGGCGTCGATCAGCGACCAGGGCCGGGGCCTCGCGGATGTCGTCGGTCCGCGGCTTGAAGGCCAGGCCCCAGATGGCGACCGTCTTGCCCTCGAGCGTCGCCGCCGAAGTGGCTCGAGGATCTTGTCGGACGAGCACGTCCTTCTGGGCCTCGTTGACCGCGTCGACGGCCTCCATCATCCGCGCCGGCAGGCCCGCGCGACTGGGCCATGTGGATCGACGGCGCGGATGTCCTTGGGGAAGCAGACGCCGCCGTAGCCGACGCCGGGGAACAGGAAGCTGAAGCCGATCCGCTGGTCGTGGCCGATGCCGCGGCGGACGTCGTTGATGTCGGCGCCGTAGCGCCTCGCAGAGGTTGGCCATCTCGTTGATGAAGCTGATCTTGGTGGCCAGCAGGCAGTTGGCGACGTACTTGGTCATCTCGGCGCTCTCGGGCGTCATGACCAGGAACGGCCGGTCGGTGCGCAGGAACGGGGCGTACAGCTCGCGGAGCACGCTCGCCGACCTCGGGCCGGCGGACGCCGACGACGACGCGGTCGGGCTTGTTGAAGTCGTCGATCGCCGCCCCTTCCTTGAGGAACTCGGGGTTGCTGGCGACGTCGAACGGGACGTCGGTCGACCTCGGCCATCCGCCGGGCGAGCTCGGCGTTGGTGCCGACCGGGACGGTGCTCTTGATGACGATCGATCTTGCGGCCCGTCGAGGTGCTCGGCGATCTCGTCGGCCGACGGCCCAGACGCCGCCGAGGTCGGCCGCCGCCGTCGTCGCCCTGCGGCGTGCCGACGGCGATGAAGACGAGCTCGGCCTCGGCGATCGCCGTCGGCGCAGGTCGGTGGTGAACTGGAGCCGGCCGTCGCGGCGGTTGCGGTGGACCAGCTCGGCCAGGCCCGGCTCGTAGATCGGGATCTCGCCCTGCTTCGAGCATCTCGATCTTGGCGGCGACCTTGTCGACGCAGACGACGTCGTTGCCGCTCTCGGCCAGGCAGGTGCCGGTGACCAGGCCCACGTAACCCGTTCCGATGACGGCGATTTTCATGTCCCAAGTCCCTTGTCCATATAAAGTTAGCCCGACGCGCCAGCGAGGGCCGGCCGACTCTCCTTGCTGCGCGTCGGGCTAACCAGCGGCCGTCAGGGCCGTTCGCCAATACTCCAACGTATCCTGCAAGGTCTGGTCCAGCGAGTAGGCCGTGCTCGCCCAGCCGGTCTCGCGCGCAACTTGCCGGCGTTGGCACGGACGGCGGCCGCGCTCGCGGCGTGCGCACCAGGTCCGGCCGCCGGGCGCATCTTCGAAGGTGTGCGCCGATGTCGCGGTCAGACGGTCCACAATTTCTTGCATCGAAAACGTCTGCCCGCTGCCGACGTTCCCACATCTTCCAATTTCGTGCGTTCGTCCTTGTCGCTGCCGTCATAAACTCCGTCCGTATACAAAAAGAAAATGTCCCCCGGGCTCATCAGCGTCATTTCCGCGAGGTCGGAAGACTTCACTCGGCGCTTGCGGAAATCGAGCGACAAATACTCTTTCGGTCCGGATGATCTTCGGGAATCTGCACGCCCAGCGCCAAAAACTGCACCATGCGGCTCGGTCGATGTCCATGAACTTGCGATACTCCGCCGAAAAAACGAGTGGCGGCGGATGCCCGAAATTGACGAAGCGAAAAAGTCCGTACGGGCGCACTTCGCCGTAAAGCATCGTCGCAATCTCTTGCGTATTCTCGTCCTGGCTTTTTCCCAGCGCGTTGCGCGCCGTCGCCGATTGCGCCAGCCGCAAGATTGAGCCGCTCGAAGAATTCCGGCGTCGTTTTTCCGCGATGATCGAGTTCCGACAGCATCAGCGCCTGGAACGTGTCGTGCACGGTAGAGGCGATCTTCGCCGCGATGATTCCGTGCCCTTCAGCGTCGACCAGCAAAACGCCGGCCGTCGTATAAAGTCCTTCAAATCTTCGGCAACCCGCACTTGCTCCGAACTTCTTGCCTTCCGATATTCGTCTCGACTCCGGCGTAAAGCCCGGCTGCTTTCTCAGCCACAAGACATGGTCGTCCACCGAATTGCGCGGCGCCGCATTCGCCGGCAGCTTCTCCAAAAATTCTTTCGCCAACTGCACAGCCCGCTGCAATGCGCGCGTCGACGTCGTAGCGCTGCGCAAAATTGATGTACTCAAAAAGATCGCCGCCCACATTTCCGGCGGGAAGGGAATTGCCATACATCTCGATCCCCTGCACGTGCGGAATCGCGCCTTCGACCGGCATGAGCCGCCGGCGAAGGTATTCGTCAATGCTCGGGGGTCGTGTAAGTGTCCGCCATAAATCCGCACCACTCTATACGACAGTCCCACATTTCTCAAAAAAACACGCATCCGCATCCACGCATACGTATACAGAAAGTATCACCGGCGCTGCGTCTCAGTTCTTCGATGTTTTCGGATTCTTTTGCGATGGTTGAAATCTGCGGAAACGATCGTACGTCGATCGAATTGAACGCGACTAGCTACGCGCTTTTCGCCACGTCGATGTTTTATTCGGAGCGGCCTTCAGGCAGGGACATTACATATTTCGGCGTCAGCGGAATCCGCCGCGCATGCACGCCGGTCGCATCGAAGAACGCCGCCGCGACCGCCGGCGGCACAAGGCATTCGCGGCTTCCGACCCGCCGCCGAATCCTTTGTCGTCGCGCGAAATCTGCACGACTTTGATCTCCGGCATTTCCTCCATCGTCAGGATCTTGTAGCGGTTCCAATCCGTGCTGGTCACTTTTCCTTTGTCGAAGGTGACTTCTTCTTTCAGCGCCTCACTCAGGCCCATCACGACTCCGCTCTTCATGACAGCGGTCGAGCTGACGCGGGTTGATGACCTTGCCGCAGTCGGCGCCGATCGTGAACTTCGTCACCTGAACCACGCCGGTCGACGGAACCACGCGACACCTCGGCGATGCCCACCCAATAGGCATTCGAGCGCACCATGATGCACACACCGCGCCCGTCACCGGGTCGCTCCCGACTTCGGCGCGCATTGGGCTGCGGCGAGGACGCGTCTCCCATCCCGCCGCCTTCGCCGTCGCATCGATGAATCTCGATCAGCCGCTGGTCGGTCGTATGATCGAGTCGGAACTCGAATCGGATCGGCGCCCGCCGCTGCCGCCGCTTCGTTCATGAAGCCTTCCAGCGCAAAGTTCTGCTGCCGCTGTCCCGGCGTGCGCATGATGTTGCCGCGCAGCCCGCCGGACATCGAATCCGCTCCGATGTTCGGCATGCCGTACGCCTCTTCCAGCCGGTTCTCGATTTTGTCGTAGGGCCATTCCGTCGCCACAAACCTGCCTGGCTTGTGACGTGCTGCACGGCATCCCGGCCAGAAATGCGCCGAGCGGCCGCGCATCGAACATGTGCGGCGAGTAAAACGAGCTGTGCAGCGCAGCGATGCGGCCATTCGCGTCGAGTCCGAGCTTTGATGTCCGACACCCACCCCGGCGAAACCGTCGACCACGCCAGATCTTCCTGCAAGCGTCCACTGCACGCGCACAGGCTTGCCGGTCAACTGCGAAAGGATCACGGCATCGGCTTCCGCGCCATCGCCGCCAAACGTCGTGCGCCCGTATTGGCCGGAGTGATCCAGCCAGCGGACCACAACTTTATCCGGCGGTACATCCGAGCAGTATTCGCAATCCGCGCGCGCAGTCCCTGCGACTGCGCCGAATGCGTCCACACCGTGACGCTGCCATCGCTTGCGAACATCCGCCGACGCGACGAACGGACCAATCGGCGCGTGCCGACGTACGGGTTGCTCGTAGGTCGCCGAGATCGTCTTCGTCGCGCTGCTCGTCAGCCGCCATCGTCTCGGCTGCTTTCCCTTTGCTCTCCGACGGCGCGCCCCATTTATGATCGCGCAGAATTTCGTGACGTCCTCGTTGCCGGGCAGGCCGGCCCAGTCGGTCCACTTCGTAGTCGCCGGCGACAGCTGTCGCCGCGCTCATCGCCTCCCACTCATTCGAGAGAAACCACCGCAACCAGATTTCCCTTCCTCACTACTTCCGCGGTCGGAAACTTCTTCTTGTCGAGCGCGCCAACCGAGATCAAAGTCGAGCCCAGCGTCGCGGGCCGCACCATCCGCGCGTGCAGCATCCCGGGCAAAGTGACATCGCAACTCCACTGCGTCTTGCCCGTGACTTTGTCGGGAATTCCCGGCACGGAAACGACGTTGCCGATCACCTTGAATTGGCTCACCGGCTTCAGCGGAGGCTCGCCGGTCGACAACGAGTCCTTCCAGTCCAGCGACGCCAGTACCCATCCGCCCGGCGATCGACTTCGCAAGGCTTGCCCGTCACCGGAATTTTCAGATCGAGATGCTGTCCCTGCACCAGTTGCCCGTAGCTGATGCTCTTTCCACCGCCCGACACAACGCCATCGGCGACCGTCAAGCTCGCGACAGGAACACGCAATCTGCTTCGCCGCCAGCTCCGAGCAGCGCCTGATAGCGTGTAAGCCGCAACTTTGCGGACGATTCGCCATCCCCGACAAGAAGCCGGCGGAATAGCCGCCGTCCGGCGTCTTGTCGGTGTCGCCCATGATCAGCGAAATCATTTCCGGCACGCACGCGCAATTCCTCGGCGATCGTCTGCGCGTAGTAGCCGCTCATGCCGGTGCCGGTTTCCGTGCGGCCCGTGCGCACGATGATCGTGTTGTCGTGGCGGATCTCCAGCCAGGACGCGAGCTGCGTGGGATCGAGCGAATTGCGGCTGTTCGCAGCGGCAGCAGTTGCAGAAATGCCCGCCGGCAAGGCGAGCGAAACAAAAAGCGCGCCGCCCATCTTGCACAAAGCCGCGCCGCGTGATCGTCGCCGATCTGCGAAGAATCGATGGAGTCAGTTCGCAGTTCTCGCGCGTCATAGCGCAATCACTCCTCAGGTACGCATCGCCTTGGCGGCGCGCTGCACCGCGTCGATAATGGCGGCGTAAGTCCCGCAGCGGCACAGGTGCGGCGACGGCGCCTTATTCGTAAAAGCATCCTTGATCTGCGCGACGGTCGGATTCGGATTCTTGGCCAGCAACTCCACGGCGGCGATCATCATCCCGCTCTGGCAATAGCCGCACTGCGGCACCTGCTCATCGATCCACGCCTGCTGCACCGGATGCAGAGTCTTCGCCGCTTCGTCGCGCGCTCAAGCCTTTCTGCGCCGCCCAAACCGCCGGCAGCCCTTCAATCGTCGTGACCTGCTTTCCCCACGGCATACGAAACCGGAGTAACGCACGCGCGGATCTCCTCGCCATCGAGCAGCACCGCGCAAGCCCCGCACTGCGCCATCCCGCAGCCAAGCTGCGGCCCGGTCAATTTCAAATCGTTGCGCAGCACATACAAAAGGCGTATCCGGCGAAGCCGAAACCACCTGCTTCGCTCCATTCACATTCAACGTGACTTCAGCCGGCATGCTCCACCTGCGTCTCGCCCCTGCGCTTCCACGCCGTGAACACCAGATACCAAGCCGGGAATACTCAGCACCCACGCCAGCACGCGCGTTCTGTGGGATCCGCGTCTGTAGCCACGAACTACCCCAGGTAGGAACGATCAGCAACGTCAGTGCGATCGCGATAAAAAGCGCGTATGAAAATTTAATTCGAGAAATTCGGAAGCCCCGGTGGACTCCCCAAACGCCCGGCAACAAAAACAGCAGCAGACAATACCTCGACATCGCGCCGGTTCCGAATCGCGAGAGGCAAAGCAGGCACGGCGCATAGCACAAGGCTGTGCTGACCCACAGCGTTCGCTTCGAAACCGAGCCCACGACGAACCCACCCGTCCACGACCACCCGATCAACAGCAACGCTTGCCACAACAAAACCAACATCGCGGCGGGCTTGGTCATTGAAGCCTGCGCGAGCATTTCCGGGCAGTACAGCCGCATGTAGCTCAGCGCCACCGAAAGCGAAAGCCCCATCAGGCAAAAACTGCTCGGCAACGCCACGCCGAATCCCGCCAGCCACGGCCGCCAATTCTTCCAAAGCTCCGTTTGACGCCGCACCAGCAGCCCGGCAATTCCGCGGAGTCCATCCCACGCGCTCTCGTTCGCTTCCATCATGTCGCCCAAGACCGGCTCGCGCTGTTCTCGCGGCAGCACGCGCGCGACATATTCCACCAGCGCCCAATGACTCGTCATGTGGCGCTCCCCGTTCGTTTTGCCCAAGCAACTCCGCGGCTGACGGAGGTCACCGCGTCATAAAAATCACTCGCCGCCTGCACGCCCTTCGGCGTCACGCGCACCATGCGCTTCGCCCGCCCGCCGCGTTGCGCCGTCGCTTCGCCCATCCAGGTTTTGAGTAGTCCCTTCGTCTCAAGCCGCTCGATCGTCGTGTAAAGCGCACCGATCGAACATTTCCGCCCCGCGAGTTTCTCGATCGACTCGCGAATCGCCGCTCCGTAAGCGTCGTCGCCAAGCCCCGCCGCCGCGGTAATCAGAAGATATTCGAATTCACCAAGCATAATAAATACATTGTGATACTAATGCGCATCGGATGTCAACGGGCGGTCATAACGGAAAAGCTTGCCTTAGCGATTCCGATGAGCCGACTATAACTCATTGAATTCACCCACGTTGGGCAAGGGCGAATTGATTTCCGATTTCCTTCCGATTTAGTTCAGGATTTTACGCCCCGTCCTTCGATACCTTTCGCACTCCGACCGCCCACTGTCGCTCTCCGAAACAGCAACGGGAGGTAATCGTCGAAAGATCGTCCTCGTCAGGAGGAAAAGTGCGCCCAGTTTCCATGAAGAGCCTGGTCATCCGGGTAGAGCAAATTGTTCCGGCTGTCATCCTCCTCAGTTCGGTCCTCTGCGCAGCAATCACCGGAGGCTGCGCCAGTGGTGGCAGCGGCTTGTCGGGTCGAGTTACTGACCCCGACGGCAAACCGATTCCTTCGCGGTCCGCGACCCAATCTCGTGCAAACGATTCCTTGGCTCCATCGTCGGTCAGTGAAGCCGCAAGCGCTTCGACCGCGACGCTCGCACCGCTCTTCGGAAATTTGACGGTGGCTCAGGCGACGGTCGGCAACGGAGCCCTTGTCGAGCGGAACCCTGACTGCTCTCTGACCTTCACGGATCTAAACTTTAGAGCGAACACCACTTCCGCCACCTACCAGGTCAATACCCAGATCCCGAATTTCGAAAGGGTCCTTCACGCGAATGCATTCTTAAAGACGACACCAAGCGTTTTCGCTTCCGGATGCGCCGATTCGCTGCAGGGGCAGACCTCGAACATCTTCATCGATCTCGGAAAGAACGCCGGCGGTCAGGACATCGGCGCGCAGATCAGCTCTGTCGGCGTCTACACGGCTGCGCTGAACACCAACGGCACCGTCACGGTGCCCGCCCTTCAAGCCACGGACGTCGATTCCGAGGGGTTGGTCAGCGCTGATTTAAATAAGGACGGCATTCCCGATCTCGTTTCGGTCAATTCGAACGCGTTGAAGAGCGACGTTACCGTTTTTCTAGGAAAAGCCGGAGGCACATTTCAGGCTGGAGTCACGTATCCGCTTCCGGGTCAGAATGCTTTCTATGTCGTCGTTGATGACCTGAACCACGACGGTAACCTCGACATGCTCGTAAGTTCCGACACGCCGACATTTTCCTTTTCTATTTTTCTGGGCAAGGGCAATGGAACTTTCAACGCTCCGGTGCAGTTCTCGCCTTCCGGCCTTACGAACAGCGACTCCTTCATGACCGCCGACGTAAACGGGGACGGATTCAAGGACATCATCACCTCCGCAGGCCTCGTATTTCTGGGTACCGGAGACGGTGTGACATACAACCAGACCGCGCAACCCGCATTCGCGCGGCTGGGGCAGGCAACGAATTTCTACGCTCCCCGTGTGGTCGCTGCCGATTTTAATAAGGATGGAAAGATCGATTTGGCTACCGATGACGGACGAAGCATTCGAATCAACCTCGGCAAAGGAGATGGAACGTTCACGGCCGGCGCGGCTTACGCAACTCTTCCAAATCGCGGTTATCTTACCGCTACCGATCTCGACGGCGACGGGAACATCGATCTCGTCTCCGGCCTGCACGGCCCTGGAAAATTTTCTGGAGACGACTACGAAAAAGACTTGGTCTACGCGCTCATGGGAAATGGCGATGGAACCTTTCAGGGAGCCGCAAATCTGACGGCGACCTACAACGGAACAAATCTTGTCGATTTGAATGGCGACGGCCATCTGGACATCGTTGGCACCGCATCCGTCGTTGTGAGCGGCGTAACAACGCAGGTGTTCACGACGCTTCTGGGCCAAGCCAACGGGTCCTTCATCTCGGGGCCTCAACTTAGCGCGCCGAACGGCATCGAGTCATTTGTCATTGCGGACTTTAACGGCGATCACATTCCCGATCTCCTCTACAACTCGGGCAACCTCAGTGCTGCGCCCGGCTACTACCTTGGCTTGGGCAAAGGCGACGGCAGCTTTCAGACGCCAACGCTGATTGTCGCTCCGTCGTTTCTGGGATCGGGCGACATCGATGTGAATCCGCAAATCGCGGGAATAATGACAGCCGACTTCAACCACGACGGAAAAGCCGACATCATTTACTCGTTCAAGGATGACAGCTTCAACACGCAAAACATTACCGAAGGATTCGTAGTGCAGTTGGGGCAAGGTAACGGAACGTTTGGCCCGCCGCTGATTGTGACGACGTATTCGAGCACAACGGCTCCGCTCGTGGCCTTCGGTCCGCTCCTCGGATCCATCGGCGATGTGAACGGAGACAATTTCCCCGAGGTCTTCGCGGTAATTCCCGGAGCAATCACCGGTGGAACATTGCAACATCAGCTTCAAATGTTCGCAGGCAAAGGCGACGGCACTTTCGCGTCACCCGTAAATCTGAACTTTACCGGCAACATCCTGGCTACGCTTTATGGACCGCCGCTCTCCTTCGCCGATTTGAACGGCGACGGAAAGATGGACATCGTCGCCAGCGGTTCGTCATCCGACGGCACGATTCCCGAGGTTGCCATCGCGCTTGGGAATGGCAACCTGACTTTTCAAACTCCGACGGTTTTGAAGTTAACGACATTCGGATACGCCCAAGGTCTCGCGCTTGCAGATTTCACGGGTGACGGCAAGCTCGACCTTTTTGCTCAGGGAATTTATCCGGGCAACGGCGATGGAACATTCCAGACCATCGCGCACACGGATGGAACCGTGGATGCGCCTCAGACTCTCTTGGTTTCAGTTCTTGGAACGGCCATCGGCGCTGATCTGGACGGTGATGGGCATCCGGACCTGATCGTCGGCAATACCGTTCTTTTGAACAAAGTTGGTCAGGTCGCACCGCCGCCCAAATCTCGACGCGAGCAAGACTGCGCTGACGGCGTCAGCGAGCAGCGTTGCGACCGGCGCGAGTATCACATTTACGGCTACCGTTACGTCCACTGCAAGCGCCACAGTCCCGACTGGAACCGTCACATTTCTGGACGGTTCCACTTCGCTGGGAACGGGAACGCTTAGCACTGGAGCAGTTGCCAAATTTTCGACGTCGGCACTAAGCGCTGGAACGCACTCGATCACCGCTGTTTACGGAGGCGACGGAACATTCGCGTCTTCGACCTCGACTGCGGTGAGCGTCACAGCGGGCGCCGGGGTTTCGGGAGATTTCACGGTCGCCGCCAGTCCCGCCAGCGCCACGGTTGCCGCTGGCAGCTCGGCGACGACGACGATTACCGTGACTCCGTCCGGTGGATTCTCAGCGGCGACAAGCTTTGCCTGTTCCGGGTTGCCGCAGTCTGCGTCCTGCTCGTTCAGTCCCGCGACTGTGACGCCGAACGGATCGGCCGCATCGACGACTCTTACAATTGCAACCACAGCCAGAGCGGCGATGTTCTGGCCCATCCGGGAGCATCAGTGGCCTGCGTGGCCCCTGCTGCCGGCGACCATCGTTGCGCTTCTGTGCTTGTTTGCTACGGCTCTTTTGTTCGGATCGAAGTTCGCGACTCGGGACGCAAAGCCTGCGTTTCGATTGCGATTGCTTGCCTCCGTCGGCATGCTCATCTTCGCGACGCTAGGCTTCGCAGGATGCGGCGGAAGTTCGGGCTCCTCGACGGGCGGAAGCAGCACTGGAACGCCTGCTGGAACTTCAACCGTTACGATTACCGCGACGGCGGGTTCGACCACGCACACTTCGACATTCACTCTGACCGTTCAATAGAGCCGCTCACAAATCGATGTGCGAAATGTATTGCTTCAACGTTTCGGCGGAGTGTTGCAGCGCGGCGCGTTCGCTGGCACTAAGAGTGATGTTCAACGGGCGGCCTGCTCCATGAACTCCGAGCGGCGCGGGAAGCGAGAGGCAAACTTCCCCGAGCCCGAAGTCGGGTGGCACGAGCCGCGAAACGCACAGAACATAGTTTTCGTTCTTCAGAATTGCGCGAACGATGCGCGTCAGTGCAGTAGCGACGCCATAGTACGTCGCGCCTTTTGCCTGCTGGATTTCGTAGCCGGCTGTGCGCGTTTCCTTTGCGATGGCGAGGAAAAGCGCTTCGTCGTACGGGACGCCTTGTTCGCTGCAGAATTCTTCGAGGGACATACCTGCGACTCGCGCGGACGACAGGACGGGAACCTGTGTATCGCCGTGCTCGCCGATGATGTAGGCGTGAACATTTTCCGGCGCGACGGAAAAATGCTGTGCGAGACGCCGTCGAAAGCGGGATGTGTCGAGCGACGTTCCCGAGCCGATCACCCGCTCGGGCGGGAGTCCCGACCACTTGCCCACCACATATGTCGCGACGTCCAGCGGATTCGTCGCAACCAAAATGACTCCGCAGGGATCGTGGCGCCGAATCTCCGCGACAACATCCTTCAGAATTCCGCAAGCCTTCACGGTGTCGTTGATCCGTGAGTCGCCCATCAGTGCCTGATTGACGCCCGCGGTCAGAATGATGATGTCGGCGGTAGCGCAGTCCGCAAACTCTCCGGCGTGAACGTTGACTGCGTGCGAATAGAGTTGCGCGTCCCGAAGATCGTCCGCTTGCCCTTCGGCGAGTGACTGATTTTTGTCGATCAGTACGATCTCCGCCGGCAGCCCTTCGAGCAGCAGGGCGTAGGCGGTGGTGGATCCAACCATGCCCGACCCCACAATGGCGATGCGACGTGCACGACTGGGAGTGGACATGGGCCCTCGGTGGGATGATCTGGTCGCTGCGCAAATCCCAAGTGCGCATCTTACAACGAAGTCGTAACAGCCAAATGAAGCCCGCGAAAATCGGCTAAACATTGAGCTGACGAATCGCCTGCCAAGCATGCTCCCAAACCGTCTGTAAGTGCTGGCGCCCCAATTACTTACGCTCTCCCGAATCGGCAACGGCTCGAGGCGCATCACTAGTATCCGCGAACATGTTCGCTGCCTACGGGGCAAACTCCGCGCGGCAAAATCGCTATAATAAAGGTAGCCATAACCATCAGCACCTTGCCGCCGGATAGCCGGCGAGGCAAGCCGGGCCACTAAATATGAAGAAGCCAAACGCACACCCACTGCAAAAAATTCTCGAGCAGCGCATAGCCATCATCGACGGCGCGATGGGCACGACGATCCGCACCTACGGCATGAAGGAAGCCGACATCCGCGGCGAGCGATTCAAGAACTCGAAGAAAGATCTCTTGAATAACGGCGACCTTTTTTCTTTGACGCAGCCGAAAATGGTCGGCGATATTCATCGGCGATTTCTCGAGGCTGGCGCGGACATCATCGAGACGAATACGTTTGGCGCGACGAGCATCACGCAGAGTGAGTTTTTTGTGGATGATCCGCGCGAGCATGGCGGACGCAAAGATCCTGAGTTCTACGACAAGATTATTCAGGATAAATCGCTCCGCGACCTGGCTTGGGAGATCAACGAGCAGTCGGCGAAGCAATGCCGCGAGTGGGCGGATCGCGTCGGAAACGAAACCGGTCGCCAACGTTTTGTCGCGGGAGCGATGGGGCCGCTGACTGTCTCGCTGTCAAACTCGCCCGATCCCGATGACGCCGGATTTCGAGTCGTCACTTTCGACCAGGTCAAAACCGCCTACGCCGAAGAAGCCCGCGCACTGATCGCCGGCGGCGCGGACTTTTTGCTCGTCGAAACGATTTTCGACTCCTTGAATGCGAAGGCTGCCCTCGTCGCAATTCAGGAAGTCTTTGAGCAGGATGGCAAAGTTCTGCCCGTGATGATTTCCGCCGCGGTCGGTCGTGGTGGCGAAACGCTGATCTCCGCGCAAACCACCGAAGCATTCTGGAACGCTGTGAAACACGTCAAGCCGCTTTCCGTCGGGCTGAATTGTTCGCTCGGCCCCGACTTGATGTATCCATTTCTCAGCGACCTCTCCGAAAAAGCGAACGTCGCGATTTCCTGCTACCCGAACGCCGGTTTGCCGAATCCGCTTTCCGAAACCGGTTTCGATCTTGGTCCGGCGGACATGGCTCGCTATCTGAGTGATTTCGCCAAAGGTGGACTGATCAACATAGCCGGCGGCTGCTGCGGAAATACCCCCGAGCATATCGCGGCAATCGCGAAAGCTCTCGAAGGCCAGGCGCCGCGAAAATTGCCGAGTGCGCTGCAAGAGAAAGAGATTGCCGCGTGACCACGGAGGACACGACCAACACAAATCTAAACACCGAACCGAAGCCGCTCCGCCTTTCCGGATCGCAACCCTTCACGCAACAACGCGGTGTTTTCATCATGATCGGCGAACGCACCAACGTCGCCGGTTCGCCGAAGTTTGCGAAATTGGTGAAAGACGGAAAGTTCGAAGAAGCCGTCAGCGTCGCGCGCCAGCAGGTCGAGAATGGCGCAAACGTCATCGACATCTGCATGGACGAAGGCATGATCGATGGCGTCGCAGCGATGTCGCGGTTTTTGCAGTTGCTCGCGAGCGAGCCCGAAGTCGCCAAAGTTCCGTTCATGATCGACTCCTCGAAATGGGAAGTCATCCAAGCAGGATTAAAGTGTCTGCAAGGGCAAGGGAATCGTCAATTCGATTTCGCTGAAAGAAGGCGAAGACAAATTCCGCCAGACTGCCGCAACTGTTCTGAAATACGGCGCGGCCGTCGTTGTCATGGCGTTCGACGAAAAAGGCCAGGCCGCCACGTACGAAGACAAGATTCGTATTTGCGAACGCGCCTACCGCATCCTCGTCGATGAAGTCGGTTTTCCGCCCGAAGACATCATCTTCGATCCCAACATTCTCACCGTCGCGACCGGCATGGAAGAGCACAACAACTATGCCGTCGATTTCATCAACGCCACGCGTTGGATCAAGGCCAATCTTCCGCACGCGAAAGTAAGCGGCGGCGTCTCCAACATTTCCTTTAGCTTCCGCGGCAACAACAAAGTTCGCGAAGCGATGCACTCCGCGTTCCTCTACCACGCCATCGGCGCGGGCATGGACATGGGCATCGTTAACGCCGGCATGCTCGAGGTCTACGAAGAAATCGAGCCCGAGCTGAAAGTGCTCGTCGAAGACGTGTTGCTCAATCGGCGTCCTGACGCGACGGAACGCCTCGTTGATTTTGGCGAAACGCTGAAGAGCGCCGGCACTGCCGTGTCGTGAAAAGAAAGCGGAAGAGTGGCGCAATGGCACCGTCGAAGAGCGTCTTTCGCACGCGCTGGTCAAAGGCATCGACTCTTACATCGAACTAGATGCCGAAGAAGCGCGCGTAAAACTCGGCCGGCCGCTGCTCGTAATTGAGGGCCCGTTGATGGCTGGCATGAGCGTCGTCGGCGATTTGTTCGGCGCCGGCAAAATGTTTCTGCCGCAAGTCGTGAAGTCCGCGCGCGTCATGAAAAAAGCTGTCGCGCACCTGACTCCTTTCATGGAGGCAGAAAAAGCGGAGCTCGCCGCTGCAGGCCACGTCGTCAAAACGCAAGGCAAAATCGTCCTCGCCACCGTCAAAGGCGATGTCCACGACATCGGCAAAAACATCGTCGGCGTCGTTCTCGCCTGCAACAATTACGAAGTAATCGATCTCGGCGTGATGGTCCCCTGCGAAAGAATTCTCGAACGCGCCAAAGCCGAACGCGCCGACATCATCGGCCTCAGCGGCCTCATCACGCCCTCGCTCGACGAAATGGTTCACGTCGCCCGCGAGATGGAGCGCCAAGGCTTCAAGCTGCCTCTGCTCATTGGCGGCGCAACGACGAGCCGCGCGCACACCGCCGTAAAAATCGCGCCGCATTACAGCGAACCCGTCGTCCACGTCCTCGACGCCAGCCGCGCCGTCCCCGTCGCCACCAGCCTCCTGAGCGACGAAAACAAAGCCGAGTTCGTAACGCAGCATCGCGCCGAATACGAAACCGTCCGCAAAACTCACTCCGCGCCGCGCCAACCCGTCGTCTCCATCGCCGAAGCCCGTGCTCGCCGCACTCCGATCACCTGGCGTAAAGAAGATCTGCCTTCGCCGGAATTCACCGGCATCCGCGTCCTCAACGATTTTCCGCTGGCCGCGCTCCGCGAATTTATCGACTGGACTCCCTTCTTCCACACCTGGGGACTCAAAGGCGTCTACCCGCGCATTCTCGACGAAAGCGACCGCGGCGTCGAGGCTCGCAAACTTTTCGCCGACGGCAACGCCATGCTCGACAAAATGATCGCGCAAAAATCGATCACCGCTCGCGGCGTCTACGGCCTATTTCCTGCGAACGCAATCGGCGACGACGTCGAGCTATACACCGATTGCAAACGCAGCGCAGTCCGCGAGCAATTCCACTTCCTCCGCCAGCAAGCCAACCGCGAAGGCGCCGAACCCTGCCGCGCTCTCTCCGACTTCATCGCGCCAAAAGAAACCGGACTCCCCGACCACATCGGCGCATTCGCCGTCACCAGCGGCATCGGCCTCAAGGAACTCTGCGATCGCTTTCGCGCCGAAAACGACGACTACAACGCCATCATCGCCGAAGCCGTCGCCGACCGCCTCGCCGAAGCTTTCGCCGAATGCCTCCACAAAAAAGTTCGCGACGAATGGGGCTACGGCCGCACCGAAAATCTCACCAACGACGAAATCATCCACGAAAAATATCGCGGCATCCGTCCCGCCGCCGGTTACCCCGCGTGCCCCGACCACACCGAAAAGGGAACGCTCTGGCGCCTGCTCGACGTCCAGACCAACACCGGCATGTTCATCACCGAATCCTTCGCGATGTGGCCCGGCTCCAGCGTCAGCGGCCTCTACTTCGCTCATCCCGAGTCGCGCTATTTCAGCCTCGGCAAAATCGGTCGCGACCAAGTCACCGACTACAGCCAGCGCAAGAACATGACCGTCGCCGAAGTCGAACGCTGGCTCGGCCCCAACCTCAACTACGACCCCGCGCAATCCTGATCGCACATCCGAAGGGAATCGCGCCGCAATTCGAAATCGCTCCGCGATGCCAGAACTCCGTGTAGCGTCGGCGTCTCGCCGGCGTTTTTGCTTGCCGCCAACTTCGCGGCGCAACTCACCGCGATTCGAAATCGCCCCGTTGTGCTCGCGCCCCGTCCGTGGAAACATACCCGCGTCCGCGATCAACCACGTCGGAGGACGTCATCGTGCCGAAACCAAAACCAAAATCAAAACCCAAACCAAACAAAACCAACGCCTACATCGCCAAATGCCCTAAACCCGCCCACGCGCCGCTAGAAAAAATCCGCGCCGCAATCCGCGCCGCCGCTCCCGGCGCCACCGAACGCACCGACTACTTCCAGTGGCCCGGCTACTCCTACTCCGATCCCACCTTCGACTACGACGGCATGTTCGCCTGGTTCACCTTCAAGCACCCACACATCCGCCTCCACGTCCGCCCCGCCGCAATCCAAAAACACAAAAAAGAACTCGCCGCCTACACCACGACCGTCGCCGTCGTCTGCTTCCCGATGGACAAATCCATCCCCATCGCTCTCGCAAAAAAATCTAGTAAAAGCCAGCGTCACCGAAATGAAATCCAAAGCTAAAACCAATTCCAAGCCCAGATCCAAATCGAAGTCCAACTAGACATTGGGCTCCGCGGCGCCTCATGCATATAATGTCGCCGCCATGAACCGACACTTCCGTCTCAAATCGCCCTTCATCTACGCGATCGCCAGCGCCCTCGCGCTCCTCATTTCAATCTTTGCGGCAACGCATCTCCGCGCACAAAGCACCACCGCGGCCGCCCCCCAACTCAAAGCCATCAAACTCGCCCGCCTCTACGACGGCCACAAACTCTGGCCCACCAATCCCATCGTCATCATCGACGGCACCAAAATCAAAGCCGTAACCACCGACGCCTCACAAATCCCCGCCAGCGCGCAGGTCATCGATCTCTCCAAATACACCGCCCTCCCCGGCCTTATCGACGTCCACACTCACATGACCATCTACACCGACGAGACTCCCGGCATCCCCATGCTCAAGCAAATCACCGCCAACGCGCCCGCCACCGAAGTCTTCCTCGCCCGCAAAGGCGCCCTCCGCGTTCTCGAAGCCGGCGTCACCACCGTCCGCGACCTCGGCTCCGATCAATATATGGACATCGCCATGCGCGATCTCATCAATCAGGGCGAGATGATCGGCCCGCGCATGTTCGTCGTCGGCTACGGCCTCTACATCACCAGCACGCCCTACAAGGCCGGCGTCAACGCTTCCGTCAGCGGAGTCCCCGCTCCCGCGGGCGGCATCGCCGATGGCGTCCCCGAAGTCCTCCGCGTCGTCCGCCAGCAAATCGCCGCGGGCGTTGACTGGATCAAGCTCTACGCCTCCACCGGCACCGACGACGACGTCACCGGCTTCGAAACCTTCACCTACGACGAAATCAAAGCCGCCGTGGACACCGCTCACCAATTCGGCAAGCGCATCGCCATCCACTCCTATGGCCCCGACGGCGCACGCGACGCCGTCCGCGCCGGCACCGACTCCCTCGAGCACGCCACCGACATGGACGACGCCACCATCCGCGACATGGTCAAGCGCGGCACCTACTACGTCCCCACCATCGACCACAATCGCTATTACATCGACAATGGCGACAAGATTGGCTACGCACCCGGCTTCAAAGATCGCCTCCAGGCCTTCATCCAGCGCAACCTCGAAACCACGCGCCGCGCCCACAATGCCGGGGTAAAAATCGCTATGGGCAGCGACGCCATCTACACCATGTTCGGCGAAAACACTCGCGAGCTGGCCTGGTTCGTCAAAGCCGGCTTGACCCCCGAACAAGCCCTCCAAACCGCCACCACCACCGCCGCTGCCCTCCTCGACAAATCCTCCGAACTCGGCTCCATCGCCCCCAACTTCACCGCCGACCTCGCCGTCGTCGACGGCAACCCCCTCTCCGACATCGACGTCGCTATCCACCACGTCGTCTGGGTCATGAAATCTGGCACGGTCGTCGTCGACAAAACCTCAATCTCATCCCACTAGCTCTTCTACTGGTGTCAGACGCGAGGGTATGGCGCGGCTATTTAATCCACAGCTCCCAATCGCATTTACCCGATTTTCTCCCTTGACACGGCTGCAAAAACTCTTTAAATCGTTTTAACAAAAGGGGGCAGGGACTCGTGTCCCGTAGCCGGTTGTTCCTCAATGACGGATTGTTAAAACCAAAATTGGCCCGCAACCTGGGGTGTGAAGTCTACGGCTATCGCGAAGATGCCGTGAGCGGCTGCACAGGTACGACTTATGCATGCAAAGGAGATTGCCATGAACGTCGTTTCTTGTGGATCAGGTTTCAAAAGCCTGGGGAAAGTTTCCCGTGGCGTTCTATTCGCGATCCTGCTGCTTCTGCCGGTGGTGTCCCTAGGCCAGGGATACTTCGGCACCGTGGGCGGAGAAATAACGGACCCGAGCGGCGCGATGATTCGCGGAGCACAGGTCACCCTGACCGACCAGCAAAAGGGGTTCACGTTTACTGCTACTTCAGACGACGCCGGGCACTATCTGTTCGCCGCTGTTCCACCGGGGACCTACTCCGTTCTTGTGGCGATGCATGGATTCCAGTCGGCGGAGCGCACCAACATTAAGGTGAACGTCAGCGAAAACGCGACTGCCAATCTCAGCCTGCAGATCGCCACTGCCACCCAGTCGGTGAAAGTGGAGGCCCAGACGCAGACTCTTGCCACGGAAGACGCTGTGACCGGCCAAGTCGTGAACCGGCGATTCATTAACGACTTGCCGTTGGTGGACCGCAACATTGTCGTGCTGACTTCGTTAGCGCCGGGAGTCACCGAGATGGACGACCAGTGTGACGTCACCTGCACCGGTACGAACTTCTCCTCGAATGGCAGCCGTGGATCCACGTCCGACATTCTGACCGATGGCGCTTCGGTCACAAACTCCGAGCCCAATGGGGGAATCACCTCGGCCACGTATCTTCCTTCGCCAGAAGCGGTGGAGGAGTTTAAGGTTCAGCAGACGAACTTCAGTGCCGAGTACGGTTTCTCCGGGGGATCTGTCGTCAATATGATCACGCGTTCGGGAACCAACCAGTTCCATGGAAGCGGGTACGACTTCTTCCGTAACGCCGCCCTCGATGCAAACAACTGGTTCAGCAATCGGGCCGGTGATCCCATTGGGTCGTTCAGTCGGAACAATTTCGGCGCCACCATTGGCGGCCCGATAATCAAGAACAAGACCTTTTTCTTCTTCGACTATGATGGCCTGCGCGCTGCCGGGCTGAGCACGGCCAGCGCAGGAGTTCCCACCGACGCGATGCGCAATGGCGATTTTGGCGAGGTGTGTGCCGCTCAAGGCGGGTCGTTCGATGCTACTGGTCTATGCAGCGCGGCCGCCGGCCAGATTTGGGATCCATACTCTGGAACCTTCGACTCCAATGCTGGCGGAGCGGTGCGCACCGCCTTCATTCCGTTTAACAACATTGCCAACTACATCAGCCCGGGCAATCCCAAGTTGCCCGCGAATCTTCAGCCCGCTGCCGGCGTGCAGGGGAATCTGATCGATCCCATTGCCCAACAGATGATGAGCCTGTTTCCCGAGCCCAATTTTTCTGGCCCTGCCGGCATTTATCAGAACTGGGTTGGTTCTGGCTCCAACAGCAATCGCAATGACCAGTTCGACATTAAGATCGACCATCGCTTCGGCCAGAACAACCTGTTATCAGGGAAATTCTCGTATCAGTACAGCACCAGCCTCGGCCTCGATTGTTTCAAGAATTTCACGGACCCCTGTGCCGGTGGTCCCGGCTGGACCAACGCCCATTTGTTCGCGATCAACGATACGCACACCTTCAATCCCACGACGGTGCTGAACGTCACCCTCGGATTCACCCGCGGGGTGTGGCACATCGACGCCTACCGTCCTCACGGCGTAGACGATCCTCTTAGCAAATTGGGCTTCCCCTCGTATCTACAGAGCAATGGATTCCCGGGTGTTCCGTCGATCTTCATCGATACGTATTCGCCCGCCGGATATTCCAATATTGGTGGCGACCCGTACGGCAATTACCGGCTGGGCCAGAACACCGGACAACTTTCGGCCGCACTCGACAAAATTCACGGCAAGCATGACATCAAGTTCGGGTTCGACGGCCGCATTCACCAAATGAATTACATTCAGACCAATGCCCCCAACGGCTTCTTTACTTTCAATGCCGATGGTTCCTATGCCTGCCCCGGGGGACTCGACGCATGCGGCGGCGATCCTATGGCCAGCTTCATGATGGGCCAGCTCACACAGGGTTGCGGCAGTAACGGCTGCGGCTCGAATTATGAAATCCAGTTCAGGCCAGCCACTACCAATTACCAATACGGCTTTTTCGCGCTCGACAACTGGAAGGTCACTCAGAATCTGACCTTGAATCTGGGTCTGCGATACGACGTTACCTTGCCCCGCACCGATCGCCATAACCGTCAGGACTACTTTGATCCGACTGCGACCAGCCCCTTGAACGGTGGCAGTCTCACTTACACCGACGCGGTCAGCGGTCAGCCCGTTAACGTCCAATTGCTCGGCGGCGAGGTTTTTGCGTCTTCGAGCCAGCGCACCAACTATGTGACCGATTGGCATGACATTCAGCCGCGTTTCGGCTTTGCCTATAAGTTCTCAAAACAGATGGTGGTGCGTGGTGGCTACGGCATCTACTACGGGCAGTCGCGTTCAGGCGTAACCGGCGTCGTCCCGTATGGGAGCCAAGGTTTCAATCAGTTTACCAATGTGATCACCACCTTTCAGAACGATGGCGCCACACCCTACTTGCATCTCGACAATCCGTTCCCAAATGGCTTGATTCAGCCCACAGGCAATTCGCTTGGCCTGCTGAACGATGTCGGCTTCGGCGCCAATGGACCCTTGCGCAATTTTGAGGCGAACCGGACACCCAACGAGCAGAGCTGGAGTCTCGGCTTCGAGCGCCAACTGCCCAGCAATATCTTGGTCAGCGCAAACTATATCGGCAAGAAGGGAACCCACCTGCCTTTCAGCGGCTCCACCCAACGTAACATTCTTGGGCCCTCGGTTGAGACCTTGCCCATCACGTCCGCTGACCCCAACAACCCCTGCCAAACACTGACAATCGCCTGCCTCAATAGCAAGGTCAACAATCCTTTCGCCGGAATCATCACCGATCCCAACAGCAGCTTGTCGAGCCCGCAAATTTCATATTCTCAGTTGCTCCTTCCGTACCCGCAATTCACCAGCGTGTCCACGGAACCTCTGCTCATTGCCAATTCCATTTATCACTCGTTGCAATTCACTGCGGAGAAGCAGTACTCGAACGGATTACAGTTCTTGGCCACCTTCACATGGTCAAAATCGATCGATGACTCTTCGCAGGCCGACGACAACGTGACTTGGCTGGGCAGTTTCTCCAGCTTGCAGGATCCAAACAAGCCCGGCCTGGAACGCAGTCTCTCGACCTTCGACATCCCCTATGTAATTCAATTCAGTTACACCTACGATCTGCCGCTCGGTCACGGACGCGCATTCCTCTCGAACATGCCGCGATGGGCCGACCTGATCATCGGCGGATGGAAGACCAACGGCATCTGGCGCATCTCCGACGGCCGTCCGCTGACTTTCACAGTGAGCGATGGTTTGCCTATCCCCACGTATGGTGGGCAACGCCCCAACCTCGTCGGCACGCCGAAACGCAATCACGGTTCGGATTGGGTGGACAACTACTTCGTGGACAACAGCGTTTTCCAGCGCCCCGACGATTTCACGCTGGGTAATG
The DNA here is from genome assembly GCA_963850795.1 of uncultured Acidobacteriota bacterium. Taxonomy (GTDB): domain Bacteria; phylum Acidobacteriota; class Terriglobia; order Acidiferrales; family UBA7541; genus Acidiferrum. The sequence continues at coordinate 22,359 of CAWKNS010000012.1, forward strand.
CTCCGCGCGCTCTGGGTGGCGTCCGCAGCCCATGGTCGTTCACCACGGATCTATCCTTGGGAAAGCAATTCCTCCTCCGCGAGTCCATGAACCTCGAAATTCGCCTCGAGGCCAAGAACGCCTTCAACCATCCGGTATTCGGCACCCCGAATACTTCGGTAGACGATCCAAGCTTCGGGCAGATTTCCTACACTTCGGTTGGCCCGCGCGAGCTGCAACTGGGTTTTAAATTCAACTTCTGATAACGGAAGACCGGAGCCAAAAGCCAACTCGGAACTCTGGAAACTTCGGGACATGTCTAACGAAGTCGGCTGCGTCCAGAGCAGATCGACGTAACTTCTTTCTTCGTTGAGACTCGCGACTGGCCTTGATCTCGAAATGTTTTACAAACGCTGGTCCGCGGAGAGCTGGCGAAATTATCTCGCGGTCAGCGAATCGACCGAACAGCTCGTCGCTCTCCGTCAGTGCACGCACAACGGCCGCCCGCTCGGCAGTGCTGAGTTTGTTCGTTCCATCGGCCAGTCAGCGGAAAGGGACCTAGTCGCCAAGAGAGGTGGCCGTCCCGTTGATTCCGCCTGCACTTCTCAGCAGGAAGTGCTCTCATTCGATCAATAGTGTGGGAACATCCCGTCTGTCACCATTCGCCGTCACCATTTGCCGTGGGATTGCCCCACCGTCGCCAGGTGATGTCAAAAATTCTAACGATCACAAGATTCCATTCTACGTCCTCAGTAGCAGAGGTCTCTGGCTTCACAACCCCGGATCGCCTACATCGACGATGTTGCGTCCGGGGCTAACTTGGCAAAAGCCGTGTTAAGCGAGGCGACATAAAGCGTTATCTCTATTTGTTTCTTACATTTCTATTTGTCGGAAATAGCCTTAGCTATGGACAGGGGCAGACGCAAGACGCCACCGCCTTCGCGGACACGAAGCTCTACGATGCGGTCGTGGATCAAGCATTCCGGCACGACTTTTCTGTCGGATCCTCGGAAATTCAACTTCGGTATACATATTGCGATGCAGGTGAGTTACAGATCGTGATAGGTAAGCAGGAAAACACTAAATTCGACTTGCAAGTCTGGTATGTGCGGTCTGGAACGCCAAATCTGTGGAATCAGTTGGCGACACTGGTGAGTTCAAATCCGAACATCGATGCAGCCAGCGCGGCGAGTAAACTAAACATCAGTCGTAAGACGCTCACAATTAGCAACTCGGACAAGTTAGCCGAACTTATCGACCGTTCCGATTCGCTCTCCGTTCGTCTTTTAAGGCCGAGCACGATCACGCTCGATGGGATGGCTTATAGCGTCGAAGTCAGATCGGTTGCCGAAGATTTGAGCGTTACTCTTTCAAGGGCCACAGGATTCGGGACAATCGGACAGCTCACTGATTCGATGGATGGGAGAGGTTCGAGCCATTTTGAACCAATGTTGAAAGGGCGTTGATTCGTCGTTGCGCATTCGAAAGAAAAAAATCCGGAATTCGAAAAGTAGCCTAATTCCCTTTCCATAAGGGAACTAGGTTTCTCGTCGAAAGTGGTAATCAACGCAAAATCAACGCGAGGACGCGTGCGTCAAAGGTGAGGGTTTCCCGAAACGCTCGTCACCGGACGATTCTGGAAAGCCTGCGGATTCGATAGGTTCAAAATGAGTCTTTGGTCGAAACCGACGTACGGCGGGCACGTGTCCGGTCACGCGACTTATCAGGAGTTGAGGCACGATTGTCAGGCGCCGGTGCCTAAGAAACGCGCTACGCGGCAAGGCGGAATCTCGGTGCGATTTTCGACCGATGGTGACGACCGATGGTGACAGACGGGATGTTGCCGCTCACTATTCAGAGCCCATCTACGTTCTTCCAGACGACGTGACAGACGACGTGACAGACGGGATGTTCCCGCCAAGCGCATTCGAACACGCCTTTCGAATTACCACTCACTAAATCGTCATTGACAAGTACTCTCGACAATGCTATGCTCGTCTGTGAACTCACCCTCCATCTTCGAAACACGCCCTCCCGCAAATCCTTTCCTTTCAACCGCCTGCACACTCCCGTTTTCTGTATTCCCCAACCCCTTGATTCCAATCCACTTCCGCACTCTTTAGAGAACATAGGGGTGTACCCCCTTTCCGTCTCATTTAGGAACTCGCCTCATGCTCCAATCACAAACAAGATCCGTCAGCACCCTCCAAAACAAAAGAGAGGGCAGTGACAGACGGGATGTTCCCCGATCAACGAATTCGAACAGCCGTTCGAATTACCACCCACTAAATCGTCATTGACAAGTACTCTCCTTCATGCTATGCTTGTCCGTGAACTCACCGCTCCTCTTCGAAAGGCCCTGCCACCTGGGTCCCTACGCCCTTCCGCAAATCTTTTCCTTTCAACCCTTTGCACACTCCCGTTTTCGGTATATTCCACAACCCCTTGATTCCAAGCCACTTCCGCACTCTTTGAGAAAACATAGGGGTATACCCCTCAACCGTCCTATTTCGGAACCGCCCCGCCTCGGTCCGACCCCCCGAACGAGACGCCAACCTCAGTCTCCTCGATCCCGCCTTCCTTTCGACCTTCAACTTTCGACTGTCAACTCGTCTCCTCACTCATACCGCAGCGCCACCATCGGATCGACCCGCGTCGCCCGCCGCGCCGGAATCCAGCAAGCGGCCAACGCCACCGCGAACAGCACCAGCGCCACCATCGCAAACGTCAGCGGATCGTGCGCGCTCACTCCAAACAGCAAGCTGCCCATCCATCGCGTCAACCCCAGCGCCACCACAACTCCAATCGCCACTCCCGCCAACGCCATGCCGCGCTCCCGAACCAAGCACCATCCCCAGCACGTTCTCTTGCTGCGCCCCAAGCGCCAGCCGAATCCCAATCTCGCGCCGCCGCTGCGACACCGTGTACGACAGCACGCCATAAATCCCGATCACGCCCAGCGCAATCGACATCGCCCCCGCGATCCCCAGCATCACCAGCGTGAACGACGTCCGCGCCACCGATTTGTCATAAACGTCCTGCATCGTCTGCACCGAAGCCACTGGCAGATTCGCGTTCACGGACCACACCGCCTGCCGAATCTCCTCGACAAATCCCTGATTGCCGGCTCGTTCGCTGCGCACCACAAACGTCACGTTCCGAATCACTTGCACTTCCTTGCTCCCATAAAGCCCGACCGCCATCGACGGCCAGTAAACCGTCTCCGGCGGTGCCGCCTGCACTCCGTTCTCTCGCACATCTTCAACGACGCCGATCACTTCGCTCCACGGCGCGAATCCAAATTCACGCACGCGCTTGCCGATCGCCGCTTGCGCCGATCCCCAATATTCACGTGCTAAACCATCCGAAACCAGGAGCACCGAACGCGCCTGATACAATTCGGGCCAGGTGAAATCTCGTCCCGCGATCAATCGCGTGCCCGCCGTCGAAAAAAATCCCGGCGCCACAAATTTATAAAGCCGCATGGGCGGAATCTCATCCTCAGGATAATTTTTCCCCTCCGCCATGAGTTCGTCCCATCCCGCTTCGTATCCTTCCAGCGGCATGTCACTTCCGTACGCGGCCGACTTCACGCCCTGGATCGCCGCCAGCTTGTCTTGAATCGCTTGCTGCAATCGCGTTACTGGTTCTGGCCCCGCCACGAGCGAATCGGGAATCGCGATCCGCATCAATTGCAGCGTCCGCGCATCCGTGAATCCCGGCTGGACATGGCGCATGGCATCGAACGTTCGAATCATCAGCCCAGCGCAAACCAACAGCACCAGCGCCATCGCCACTTGCCCAACCACCAAGATATTTCGCGCGCGATGCCGCTCCCGACTCGCACTTGTTGTCCTGCCCGCCACCGCGCGAGACAACGCAGCCCCGCGAGAGCGTCCATATTTCAGAGCCGGAATCAATCCAAACAACAAGTCCCGCCACCACGGACAAACCCAGCCCAAACACCAGCGTCCGCCAATCCACCGCAATTTCTTGCAGCCTCGGCAGATTTGCCGGCCCGATCGCCATCAATAACTTCACCCCCGATACGCAATCCCCATGCCCACGATGCCGCCCATCAACCCCAACATCACGCTCTCGACCAGCAGTGCCCGCACAATGCGAATCGAGCCTGCGCCCAGCGCCGCTCGCACCGCCATCTCCTGCTGGCGCGATTCACCGCGAACCAGAAACAAATTCGTCACGTTTGCGCACGCAATCAGCATCACCAGCGCAATCGTGCCCATCACCACCCAAAGCGTGTCGCTCACATTTCCGATCACTTCGTCCTTCAACGGCCGAATCGCCGGCGTGATCTTCCACGATTCATAAATGTGAGGATTCGATCCTGGCCCGTTCGTGAATGTATCCATCCAGATCGGTAGCATTCGCGTCATATCCGCGTTTGCCTGCGCGATCGTCACTCCAGGTTTCAGCCGCGCGATTCCTTGATACCCAAATCCTGCGAGGATCGCCTTCCCGCGATCGAACGACAGCGGCAGCAAAACATCAAAATCTCCGTCGACGATCCGGAAGCCGCGCGGCAACACACCCACAATTTCGCGCGGCCGCGAATCCACCAAAATGTTTCGGCCCACCACCGTTCGGTCGCCGCCGAATTTCCGTTGCCAGTAGCCGTAGTTCAACATCACGCGTTGCGGCCCATTCGGAATCTGATCCTCATGAGAGAGCCATCGGCCCGCCGCGGGAGTCACTTCCAACGCTTCCAACACTCCGTCCGTCACCGCAATCGTATCGACCTGTTCAGGCTCGCCGACTCCCGTAACATTTGCGCTGCCCGGACTCCACACACCCATCGCTTGAAACGACCGGTTCTGCTCCGAATACGTGAAGTACATCGAAGCCGACAGCCGCAATCCATCGACAAAAGTCGTGAGCCCGCCGGCGCCCGGTGCATTCTGTCGCAACGCGACTAGATCCTGCGAATTCGGATAACGGAGCGGCCGCAACATCACCGCATCCACCACGCTGAATACCGCCGCATTCGCGCCAATCCCGATCGCGATCGTCAGCAGCGCCACCACCGTAAATCCCAAATTCTTCCGCAGCCCGCGCATTCCGTACTTCACATCCGACCAAAAATCTTCGATCAATTCCCACCTCCATGCCGCTCGTCCGTCTTCCTCGATCAGTCCCAAATTCCCAAACTCGCGCCGCGCCGCTGCCTCCGCATCCCTTCGCGACATCCCTTCACTCACCAACTCCTCCACCTTCTCGTCGAGATGCGCCCGCATCTCCTCCGACAACTCCGAGTAGATCTCCGTCCGCCCAAACACCCGCCGCAAAATTCCCATCGTGTTCCTCACTCAATCGTCGAGTTGCAACTTCGACCTACTTCCAACCTGCACCTTGCCACTCACTCGTAACGCAGTGCCACCATCGCATCGACTTTTGTCGCGCGTCGTGCCGGCAGGTAGCAAGCCAGCAGCGCCGCTCCCATCAAAACCGCCGCGACGCAGCCCACAGCCACAGGATCGATCGCACTCACTCCAAACAGCAGAGATTTCAACGTCTGCCCGACAAAGTACGTTCCCGCCAGCCCGATGACCAGCCCCGCCGTTGCAAGCGTCATCCCTTCGCGCAAAATCATTTTCAATACGGCGGCCGTGCCCGCGCCCAGCGCCATGCGCACGCCGATTTCCTGCGTGCGCTGCGCCACGGCAAACGACATCACGCCATAGATGCCAATCGCCGCCAACGCCAAGGCCACACCGGCGAATCCCGCGAACAAATAGGTGACGAAGCGATCGCCGCCCAGCGATTCGTCCACGACCTGATCCATGGTTCGAACGTTGTCCATCGCTAGATCGGGATCGGCGGATCGCACCACCGCGGCGACGCTATTCGCCATGCTCGAAGGATCGCCGTGCGTTCGAACGCTCACACTGAGGTACGGCAGCGGCTCTTGCCACAGTGGAATGGTCACCTCTTCGGCGCTTTCGTCGCGCATCGTTCGGTTACGAATGTCGCGGTAGACTCCGACGATGCTCCACTCCACCGGCGGACCCATCGTTGCCAGTCCCAACCGGCGCATCACGACGCGTTGCTTCAGCGGATCGACGTTCGGCAAAAATTTACGTGCGAACGACTCGTTCACCATGGCCACAGGCTGGCTTCCTTCGACATCCGTCGTCGCAAATCCTCGCCCACGCAAAATCTCAATCCCGAACGTCCGAAAATAATCCTGCGTCACGAGCGTCATCCGCGTTCCGGGCAGCTTCGACGGATCTTCAATCGGCTGTCCCGCGATGCTGAACGCCATGCCCCAGCCTTGCCACGCCAAAGGCGTGCCGCTTGACGCAGCCGCGGATTCAATCCCCGGCAGCGCCGAAATCTTCTCCATCAACGGCCGGTAAAACGCCGTCACCTGTTCAGGTTGGGCGAAGCGTTTGAAATTGACGGGCAAGTAGAAGGTCAAAATGTGATCGCGCCGGAATCCCAGGTCGACCTGGGTGAGTTTCCAAAAGCTGCGTATGACAAGCGCAGCTCCAGCGAGCAGCGTCAGCGCCAGTGCGAACTCCGCGACCACCAGCACGCGCCGCAGTCCGGCTCTTCCCGCGCCGGCCCCCGTTCTCCCGCCTTCCTTCAGCGAATCGTTCAAATTCCAGCTCGACACTTGCCATGCCGGCGCGCATCCGCAGAGCACGCCCGCCAGCACTGTCGTAGTCAAACTGAACAACAACACGGGCAGGTTGAGTCGTATATCCGCTTCCGTTGGAATCGAATACTGCGGCAGAAGAACGACCACAGCCTTTAGCAGTGCCCCTGCGAGTGCGACTCCGACGGCTCCGCCGATCACTGCCAGCACCAGGCTCTCCGCCAAAAACTGCGAGAAAAGCTGCCCGCGTGTCGCTCCAAGCGACGCTCGCAATGCTGCCTCTCTTCGCCGCACTGTGCCGCGCGCCAGCAGCAGATTCGCCACATTCACGCACGCGATCAGCAGCACGAACCCAACTGCTCCCATCAGCAGCCACAAATTTCGAATCGTATCCGGCCCAGTGAAATCATTCTTCAGCGGTTCAACCAGCGCGCCCCAGCCCTTGTTCGATTTTGGATACGCCTCTGCGATCTCCGTGGCCATGCGAGTCATGTCCGCGTTCGCTTGCGCCAACGTGACTCCCGGCTTGAGCCGTCCCATGATCGTCATCCAATGACGGTCGCGCACGATCTGCTCCGGCCGCAGCGCTATAGGAATAAAAACCTGAGCTTCGTATCGATCGGGCATACCCGCAGCCAGAATTCCGACAACCGTGTATGGCTCCGAATTCAGGCGCACCGTCTTTCCGAGAATCGCGGCGTCGCTGCCGAACCGTTGGCGCCACAGTCGATTCGTCAAAATCACAACGTGCTCGTTGCCCGGGACGCCTTCGTCCTCGATGAAGTCGCGGCCCACCGCCATCGGTATGCCTTGCATCGCAAAAAATCCCGGCGTCATGACGCGCGCCGTGACCGACGCCGGGTTCGCATCCGCCGACAAACTGAACGTCGCGTCATCCCACGCAACCAGCTTCTGAAATACGGTGTTGTTCCGGCGCCAATCCAGAAAATCAGCGGGCGAAGTCACATTGCGCCCGTTGTCTTCCGACCACACCATCACCAGTTCTTCCGGATGCGGCATCGGCAGGGGAGCCAAAAGCGCGCCGTAGACCACACTGAAAATCGCGCTGCATGCTCCGATGCCAAGCGCCAGCGTCAGAATCGCCACCGCCGCGAATCCCGGATTCTTCCGCAAAACGCGAAAGCCGAATTTCACGTCAGCCCAGGCACGTTCGATCAAAGCCCATCTCCACACATCGCGGCCGTCGCGCTCTGCCAGCGAAAAATTCCCGAATTCACGCCGCGCTTGATGCTCGGCCTCGCTCCGTTCCATACCGCCCGTGACCAGTTCGTCGACGCGCTCCTCCACGTGCCCGCGCATCTCCTCCGACAATTCTGCAAACACCCGACGCCGCGAAAAAATCCTTCGCCAAATTCCCATGTGCCCCTCGACCGCAAAATTCTATTCGTAACGTAGCGCTACGATCGGCTCGATCCGCATGGCACGGCGTACAGGCAGACAAGCCGCGACGATCGTCACCAACACAGTCGCCATCGTCGCGCCAAAGTAGATTTCGGGATTCATCGCCGATACCTCGTACAAGAAGCTCTCCACGAATCGTGCCGAAAAAACCGATAACGCCAGTCCGATCGGAACTCCTACAGCCAACAGCGAGCCGATCTCTCGCGCCATGGACCACAACATGTCCGCAGGTTGAGCCCCGAGAGCCATGCGTAATCCGATCTCCGGGATTCGCTGCGTCACCCTTTGCATTTGAATTCCGTAGAGCCCGATGCAAGTCACCGCCAGCGCGACTCCGCCGAAGAACAAGGAAACACTCGCCAGCAATCGTTCCTGCCCGATGGAGTCTTCCAATTGACGTTCCATCGTTACCGGCGGCAGTAATGGAGTATCGGGAGCATTCATCCGCAGCGCATCTTGGAAAGCGGCAACCGCCGTTGCGGTCGTCGAGCTACGCGTTATCAACGACAGGCCGCTCTCGGCCGGCATCTGCTCAAAGTTGTAGTAAATCGTCGGCGGTGCTTGTTGTCGTGTGGAGTTGTACTTCGCATCTTCAACGATGCCTACAATCTCGCAAGCGGAATGTTTCTGGCCGCGATCGAGCGAACGGATGTGCTTTCCCACGGCGTCCGATTCGCCAAAGAAATTCCTTGCCGCCGTCGCGTTCACAACGCATACGTGCTGTGATTCCGCCCGATCCGACTCTCGAAATTCTCGCCCTTCCAGTATGCGAGTTCCCGCCGTCGCAAAATATCCATCTGCCACCACGTTCTCGAACAAATGACTGTTCGCTTCACCGTTTCCTTCGACAGGCGCAGCGGCAAAATCGGTCCCGCCCTCACTCAACGGTCGCGCGGCGAGCACGCTCGCCCCTTCCACTCCCGGCGCGCGTCGCAACGCATCGAGCATCCGCCGGTACATCGCGCGCAAAGCCTCGCCCTTTTCCGGTCGCTGTTCAAAATTCACGCCGAAGAGCGTCACACCTTGCACTCGAAATCCTGGATCGGCGTGCAGCAGATTCCGGGCGCTCGTCGCGAACAGTATCGCCACCGCCGCGAGCAACAACGAAAGCGCCAGCTGCAGCGGTAGCATTCGCCTGCTCCACCGGCTCGCATCGTTCCCGCCGGACAGCTGTTTGGGGCCGGCTCTCAACGACATCCCGTCGCCAGCGCGCGTCAATCCCAACGCCGGCAAAACGCCGGCCAACAGCACAACAAGCGAAGTGACCGCTACGGTCCAAGCGAGCACTTTCGCGTCAGGCCGCAGATCGAGAAACACGGAAAAGTCCGACTGCTCGACAAATCGCACCAAAATCGAAGTCATCCACTGCGACAGCAGCAGTCCGCCACCAGCGCCCAGCGTCGCGACCAAACTGCTTTCAACCGCAAGTTGTCGGACCAATCGCGAACGCCCGGCACCGAGCGCGCTCCGTACCGCGAACTCCTGTCGTCGGTGCAGCGATCGGGCAATCTGCAGGCTCGCCAGATTCGCGCAACAAATTACGAGCAGCACCGCAACCAATCCCTGCAGTGTCCAAAGCGATCGTCCGTAAATTTCGCCGAGCGGGGAATTTCCGGTGGCTTGCGGCGCAAGCGTCAGCCGTGCGTCGCGGAAAGCATCGTTGTCACGATTGTCCCGTGGCAACGCTTCGCGCAGCGCATCTTCCGCGACCGTCGCGATATTCGCTTTGGCCTGCTCAAGGCTCACGCCGTCCTTCAGACGCCCCGTTGTGAAAAGCCACCGTGACCCAGGATCGAACCGCGCCGAATCTTTGCCGTGAAGAGCGACATCGAAAGAGAAGGGCAGTACGATCTGCGGCGCGTAATCGACCGTCATTCCGTTGAAAGACCGCGGCATCACTCCGACGATTGTTGCCGTCAGTCCATTTACAACCACTGTCCGGCCCAGAACGCTCTTCGCTCCGCCGAAGTGCTCCAGCCAAAACGCTTCGCTGATGACCGCCGCAAATCCCTGCGAAGTGTTACGCGATTCATCGTCTTGCCACTCCAGCAAGCGACCAAGCCGTGGTTGCAATTCCAACGTCGGAAAAGTGGAACCCGTCGCATATGCGCCCTGGATCGCTTCCGCCGATGATCCTTCGCGCAGCACCATCGGCGGAATTCGTCCACGCAAACAAGTCGCGAAACGCGCCTTGCTTCTCGCGCAATCGGTCGAACATCTGGCCCGATAGCGGCCCAACATCTCCTGCTTGTTGAAGTGAAATGGAAATCAACTCGTGCGGGGAGGGAACTGCGAGTTTTCGCAGCAAGAGCGCGTTAATCAGCGAGAACACCGCAGCATTCGACCCAATGCCGACGGCGAGTATCACGACTGCGATCGCCGTGGAGCCCGGCGCCTTGCGGAGCATCCGCAGGCCGTACCACAGGTCGGCAACGAAATCGTCGAACCAGCGTCCGCCCCAGGCTGCGCGCCCGTCTTCCGCAATCAGCGATAAATTTCCGAACTCGCGCCGCGCGTGATGCTCCGCGTCGCTCCGTTCCATTCCGCCCGCGACCAGTTCGTCGACGCGCTCGGCCAGATGCCCGCGCATCTCGTCCGACAAGTCGGCGAAATCACGCCGCCGAGAAAATATTCGTCGCCAAATCGCCATCGCACCGAACTCCGCACGCTTCCGCTTTCAAATGCTGGCCGTCAACTTCCGCTGAACTCTTCTCCCGGCGCCAATACCCGCGTAATGCCCTCCAACATCTTTTCGAACTTCGACACTTCATGCTCCAGATGCCTCGCCCCTTCCGCCGTCACCCGGTAGATTCTTACGCGTCGGCCGGTCGCCGATGTCCCCCACTCCGCCTTCACCAACTCGAGCTTCAACAGCCTCTGGAGCGCCGGGTACAGCGACCCTTCTTCGATCTGGAGGAGGTCATTCGACGTCCGCTTAATATGTTGCGCCAGCGCATATCCGTGCAGCGGTTGTCGCTTCAGCGTCCGCAGCACCATCATTTCGAGCGCTCCCGGGAACAAATCTCGCGCCTTATCCTTATTCATAGACCGATTGCCTCGCTCTGTTAGCAGCACGGCCGCCCGTGCCCGTTTTTCCCATTTCGGGAATCGCTCGAAATCAGGCCTCCGAAGCGCCGTCACCACCACGCGACGACCCCGCGTCGCCCAATCTCGCGCGGACCCTATACCTAGAGCAAAATAGCCTTAGCTGCTATGCTTGTCAACTCTAGGTACGTGTACACTCCCCAGAATGTTTCCGCGTCCAATAAAATAAGGTCGGCAAACCTCTCCAATAGCCCACGCTTCCGACCGGGAACTTTTTGTATCCCACGCCGGAAACATATGTCAGTAGAACGATTTGAGCTGCCAAGCCAGGGAACAGTCGCACCAGGAGACATCCGCATTTCTGACGAAATCAGGGACGACGTTCTCCTGCGCCAAGCCGCGAAAGGGGATGAAGATGCCTTCACCACCCTCTATCGCCGCCATCAGGCAGCTATCTATCGTTTTGCCTTGCGGATGACCGGCAACTCCTGGGCCTCCGAAGAAATCGTGCAAGACGTCTTCATGACCCTGATGCGCGAGCCAAAGAAGTATGACCCGGAGCGCGGAGCCCTTGCCGCTTATCTCTACGGCATCGCTCGCAATCGCGTCATGAAACATCTCGAACGCCTCCCGCGCGAAGTGCAACTCGACGATTCGAGCGAGTCCGGCGTTCACGCCATCGCCGGCCTCACCAATGTCGTCACGCCGATGCATTGGGTTGAGCGACAGGAGCGCACGGAGCAGGTCCGCGCCGCTGTGCTCGATCTGCCGTCGGAGTTTCGCGAAGCTGTCGTGCTATGCGAGTTGGAAGAGTTGAGCTACGAGGAAGCGTCGCAGCGCATCGGATGCCCGATCGGCACGATTCGCTCGCGCCTTCATCGGGGCCGCGCGTTGCTCCTCGCCAAGCTCGAAATTCTGCGAGATGTGCCGCGTCGTTTCACCGCAGCGCGTTAAGACGATGCGTCACCGGGAACCTTTTTTGTCGGTCGTAGGGAAGGGAAGTAGCACTATGAACTGCGAACAATTTGAATCCATCGGTTTGGATCTCGATCGCGCGAGCGCAATCGACATCGATGCCACTGACCGCATCGCTGCAATCGATCACGCCAACGCCTGCGCGCGTTGCGCCGCGCTGCAAGACTCTTGGCGCGACGCTCGACTCGAACTGCAAGCCCTCCGCGATGTCACCAGCGACGCTGGCGCTCCTCTTCGCGTTGAGATGCGCCTCCGTCAGGAATTCTTCGCTCGCACCCGCGCGCAGAAAGCCCGTCGCTTCGCGATCGCTTCCGCCTGGGTTCTCGCCTCCGCCGCGATGCTGGTCGTCGGTATGAACTGGTGGAACTGGCACATCACCAACGAGAATATTTCGCTGAATAGCACGAACACCGCTGCGAATACCAACGCCTCCGCCTCCGCAAACAAGGTAAGCAGCACAACGCCAAGCTTGGTCCCAAGCTATATCGACAATTACCCGACCGAGCCCGCCAACGAATCGACGCTCGTCGCCGCCAACGACGCCGAGGACTTCACGCTGTTGCCCGGCAGCATGGCTCAAGAAGCCGGTGACGGTTCCGTCGTGCGCGTCCGCATGCAGCGAGGTGCTCTCGGCGATCTCGGTTTGCCCGTGAACGAAGAACGCGCCAACGAATGGATTCAGGTTGATTTGCTCGTCGGACAGGATGGACAGCCGCAAGCCGTTCGCCTGCCGCAGGCGCAGTAGATCGGTGACGAAAATTTTCTTTGCAACTTCTCGGGAGAGAAGAGGAGAAACAAAGATGAATCGGAAATGTTTGGCCTGTACCGCGCTGGCTGCCGCGTTGCTACTCTGCGTCGGCACAGCGCGTGCGCAAGACGGTCCGCCCCCGCCCGACGCCATGATGCACGGCGGTCCAGGTGGACCCGGAGGTCCCGGCGGTCCGGCAATGTTCGGCGATCACGTCGAATTGATGGGCTTTGAAGGTTTGCACGGCGGTAAAGTCGTGAAGGGCGCGCCATTTTCAGCGACCGCTTCGACTGACATCACGCAGACGCTTCAGGACGGCACGTCAATCCATCGCACGACGACCGGCAACATTTATCGTGATAGCCAAGGCCGTTCGCGCCACGAAGTAACGCTCTCCGGCTTCGGTCCGCTGCAAGCCTCCGGCAAGCCGCATACGATGGTTTCCATCGCCGATCCCATCGCCGGCACGCACTACATGCTCGATGCCGACCACAAAGTCGCGCACCAGATGAAGATGCACGGTGCTCCGACCGCAGCGCAGGAGCAGGAATTCGAGCAGAAGATGCAAGCTCGCTTGCAAAAAGAAGAAGCGTCGGGCGAGGTGAAGAAAGAATCGCTTGGCACGCAATCGATCAACGGCGTCTCCGCCGAAGGCACTCGCATCACGCGCACCATCGCCGCCGGTCAGATCGGTAACGACAAGCCGATTCAGGTTGTTTTCGAGCGGTGGTATTCGCCCGACCTGCAAGTCGTCGTGAAGAGCACGCGCTCGGATCCGCGATTTGGCACGACGACCTACTCACTCAACAGCGTGCAGCGCACTGAACCAGCCGCGACTCTATTCACCGTGCCGTCCGACTACACGGTCCAGCAGGGCGGACCCGGCCGCGGCGCTCGCGGCGCAATGCACGGCGCGCCACCACCACCCGACGCTCAGTAAAGTTACGCAGCACTCGGGAACCAAATTCACCGTATCCGGGAAATGTAATTCGACTGACAAGCGCGCTCCGAAATTGACCGCGCTCGATACCTAACGATCTTCTCTCCTGAAGACGGCACGCCCTTTCTGCAAAGTCCCCCAACGGAGCAGGAAGGGCGAAGTCGTTTCTAAACGCATTACTCCGCTTCCCATCTGCTCGCATCGTTTTCCGGAAAATAGTCGCCAGGATTCAAATGCGTGGCAGGGAATTGCTTCTGTACGAATTTCTCGTCAAGCCTCATCTCGAGTTGCGGATACAAATTTCAGGCGCCGTAGTTCGCCACGACGCGCGTCACTTTTCCGTTTGCGTCGATCTCCATAAACTCACCGCTCTTCGTCCCAGCCTGATTCGTGTAATAAAGCACCACGCTCGACAATCCCGACATCACATCAACCAGGTCAAACTTCAAATTGGGATAAGCTTCCAGCCCTTTCGAAAAATAAGCTCGCAGCGCCGCTTTCCCGCGCACGTTCCCTGACGGATCACCCAACAACCGCGCCGCTACCGGCGAAGTCAGCACAACGCCATCGGCGTAGTGCCCCAGAATCGCCTCCAAATCATGCGCGTTCCACGCCCCCACCCAGTCCTTCGCAAACTCCCTCGCCCATTCCCCAGTCACCATGCCCCGTCTCCTCGCTCCCAAAATTGTCGATTCACAAATCCTCAGCTCCAAAGCCTATACGTCAAAGCTTCCACTTCGAGGCCTTCACTAGAAACTGTCCCACCCACCCAGACCTGTCATCCTGAGCGCAGCGAAGGATCTCAGCGTTCAGCCCTACCAGAAACCTCAACCTTCATTATCCACACGTCAGTCCGAAAATAGTTCTAAATATGCCTTGACACGTATATACGTGTAATAGCATATTAAGGCCATGGAAAACGCCTTCGAGATCATCGCCGAGCCCACCCGTCGCGCGATCCTCGCGCTCCTGACCTCTTCCGAGCAGTCCGTCGGCGAGATCGAGCGCCAACTCGGCATGTCCCAGCCCGCAGTGTCGAAGCACCTTCGCGTTCTGCGCGACGCCGGTTTCGTCGAATCCACCGTTGACGCGCAACGCCGCCTCTACCGGCTCAAGTCCGGACCTTTTCAAGAGCTCGATGCCTGGCTGGAACAATTCCGCCGCTTCTGGTCCGTCCATATCGACGCTCTCGAACGCCATCTCGATCGCATGCATCCTCGCCCGGCGAAAGGGAAGACTCTCAGGAAACAGAATCCGAATAGGAAAAGCACCGATAAAGGAGAAACAAAATGAAAATCAAAGTCACCAGCATCTTCGTAGACAATCAGGACAAAGCCCTGCGCTTCTACACCGAAGTTCTCGGCTTCACCAAAAAGAACGACTTCAGCCAAGGCCCATATCGTTGGCTCACCGTAACTCCCTCAGGCGATGCCAACGACGTCGAGCTCCAACTCGCGCTCAACAACAATCCCGCCGCCAAGACGTATCAGGACGCCATCTTTCAGCAGAACACGCCCGCCATCATGTTCTTCACCGACGACATCAAGGGCGACTACGAGCGCGTGAAATCCAAGGGCGCCGAATTCACCATGCCCCCGACCGACGTCACCGGCTCGACCATCGCCATGCTCAAAGACACCTGCGGTAACATCGTCCAACTCACGCAGCTCGCAAAGTGGTAAGTCGTCGGGGAGGGCACGGCTTGAGCCGTGCCACGAGCCGCCGGTAGAGAAGGGGCTTCAGCCCCTGAGGTCCTTGTTGTTCAGGAAGAACGAAAGGGAAGTAGAACCGCACCCACGGTGAATCAATGAACGCTCACGAGCAATACACGCCCGGCCCAGCCTCTGGCGTACAAATTCGAAAGAGCGAAGCCCTCAACTGGGAGCTCGTCGTCGTCCGGGAACTCCGTCATCCGCCCGAAAAAGTGTGGCAGGCGATCACCGACCCCGACCACTTGCGCGAATGGGCTCCCTTCGACGCCGATAAAAGCCTCGCCACAAAAGGCGCCAGCGTAAAGCTCACGACAGTCAACGCCCCGCAGCCTCACATCACCGAAACAAAAATCATGCGCGCCGACCCTCCGCATCTTCTCGAGTACATGTGGGGCGCCAATCCCATGCGCTGGGAACTCGAACCCATCGACATCGGCACGCGCCTCACGCTCTCCACCGCCATCAACAAAAATTTCATCTCCATGGGCGCAGCAGGCTGGCACGTCTGCTTCGACATCCTCGCTAGTTTTCTCTACGGCACTCCCATCGGCCGCCTCGTCGGCACCGACACCATGAAGTTCGCCGGCTGGCAACGCCTCAACGAAGAATACGCACGGCAGTTCGGCGTCGAAGCGCGTAAACTTCCGCCGCGCCCGCCGCAAAATTCATAACGCAAAAACGAACTTCGCTCGTCGTCATCGAGCGGGAGAGAAGGGAATCGCCGATATGAAAGAATCCACCAAACGCTCCATCGTCCGCTGGCTCCACATCATCCTGGCGATTCCCATCATCGGCTACATCTACAGCCCCTTCGACGTCATCCCCCAATACGCCATGCGCCAACCCGCTACGTCTTCGTCCCCACGATGGTCGTCTCCGGGCTGTGGATGTGGAAAGGCCACGTCGTCCGCCGCTGGTTCTCTTCAAACGCCTGCAAAGTCGCAATAATCGCATCGCCCTGAATTTCCGATCGCTTCGAAACTTAGGAGCACAAAATGAACAATCCGAGCACACCCGAAGCCGCCGCAAAATTTATCGACGAACGCATCGCGCAACTTGGCGACTGGCGCGGAAAAACATTCGCGCGCATCCGTGAACTCATCCACGCCGCCGATCCCGAAATCATCGAAGAAGTGAAATGGCGCGGCACCCCGGTTTTCTCTCACGCCGGCATTGTCTGCACCGGAGAAACGTACAAATCCGTCGTCAAACTCACCTTCGCCAAAGGCGCCGCACTCAAAGACCCCGTCAAACTCTTCAACTCCAGCCTCGAAGGCAACATCCGCCGCGCCATCGACATTCGCGAAAATGAAAAGCTCAACGAGCCCGCCCTAAAATCCCTCATCCGCGAAGCCGTCCAATTAAACCTGACGGTGAAATCCAGCCCCAAATCAAAATCGAAAGCCAAGCTCAAATCAAAATCGAAGCGCTGAATTTGTACGGGCGCAGCACCGCTGTTCCCCAGCTTGCCCAGGCGTAAACCCATCGCGCTGTTTCGATTTTTCCATCCCACCTCATGCCCGGCTATACTTCTCACCACCAACCATGCATGAGACCGCCCCACCCATCCACCTCGGCTCCTCCTCCTTCACCGCCGACGGCTGGCAAGGCTCCTTCTACCCCAAAAACCTAAAATCGCAAGACCGCCTCTCCTTCTACGCCACCCGCTTCGACACCGTCGAAATCGACTCCACTTTCTACGGCACTCCCAGCCCCAAGACCGTCCAGAATTGGTACGACCAAACTCCCCACAACTTCCTCTTCTCCCTCAAAGTCCCCAACATCATCACCCACGACAAACTCCTCGAAGACGCCTCCGCCGAACTCGCCGAATTTCTCGACACCGCCTCCATCCTCAAAGAAAAACTCGGCCCGCTCGTCTTCCAATTCCCATTCTTCGACCGCTCCAAATTCGAATCCCAGCGCGACTTTCTCCAGATCCTCGAACCCTTCCTTGCGCAGCTCCCGCCCGACAAAAAATTCGCTGTCGAAATCCGCAACAAGCAATGGCTCGACGCCACCTTCGCCGCCGTTCTCCGCCGCCACAAAATCGCCCTCGTCCTGCAAGACATCTCCTCCATGCCGCTCGCCCACGAACTCGAACGCCACTTCGATCCCATCACCACCGACTGGACCTACATCCGCTGGCTCGGCGACCGCAAATGGATCGAAGGCATCACCGTCAAATTCGACAAGCCCGTCACCGACCGCACGCCTCAACTCCTGCGCTGGATCGACTTCTGCTTCAAAATCCGCCACCGCGGCACCACCATCTACGCCTACGCCAACAACCACTACACCGGCTTCAGCCCCCACACGATCGACCAATTTCGCCACCTTTGGAAACAAAAAGGTCACCCACCGCTCCCCGAGCCGCTTGCTCCATTCTCCAAACAACGACTCGCCGGTCGCGCCAGCAAAGCCCGCCGCACAAACGAATCTCTTCGACCTGTAAGCGCCTCCGGCTAGATCGATCACCGAGTACACCCCTTCCCAGTACACCCACACTCAGGTGTCGCACACCTCTCTCTGGACAACTCTAGGTATTCCCCACGAACTCCGCATCACCGACCATTGAACTCATCAAGGGAGGGAACCCGATGTCGATCCTGGCCTACGTCCTACTATCGATTTCGACGTTGCTGCTCTGCGCCCTGCTCGCCTACCTCTGGTACGTCACCCCAAGCCCCCAAGACTTGGCCGAAGAAGTCCTCAGCCCGCGCAAACGCAGAATCTCCGCCGCAGCCTTCCGCGCCACCAAGCCCCAACGCAACATGACCCATATCAACTGCCTCAGCTAACACCGCGCCGTCCAACGCGCCTGCAACTCTTTCCTAACGCCCCGTCGCCAAATGCTCCTGTAAATATCGCGCCAGCAAACTAAACACGTGATAGTGCGTCCCCGCCCCTTCCGCCATCGAATGCGTCCTGCCCGGATACTCCATAAAATCAAACGGCTTCCCCAACTCCACCAGCCGATTCACCAACAATTCCGTCCCTTGATAATGAACGTTGTCGTCCCCCGGGCTATGCACGATCAACAAATTCCCCCGCAATCCCTCCGCAAAATTGATCGCCGAACTCTCCTTATACCCATCCGTATTCTGTGCCGGCAATCCCATATACCTCTCTTGATAAATCGTGTCGTACAACCGCTGGTCCGCCACCGGCGCCACGCTCATCCCCACCTTGTAAACATCCGGCGACCGAAACATCAGGTTCAGCGTGTTCGAACCGCCTCCGCTCCATCCCCACACCGCCACGCGCTCGCCATCCACAAAAGGGAATCTCCTCGCCAACTCCTGGATCGCCGCCGTCTGCTCCTCCGACGACAGCACGCCCACCTTCCCGTAAATCACCTTCCTCCAATCGCGTCCCCGCGGCGCCGGCGTCCCCCGATTGTCGAAGCTCACCACCACATAACCCCGCTCCGCCATCGCGCGATGAAACAACTCTCGCTCGTCTTCCCACGCATTCGTCACCGTCTGACCCGCCGGCTCGCCATACACATACACCAGCACCGGATATTTCTTCGTCGCATCGAATCCCGCCGGCTTCACCATCCACGCGTCCAGCTCCACGTCATGCCCCACGCGCACCCGCAAAAATTCCGCCGGCTGCGCCCCAGGCAAAGCATCTTTCAATTTCCCCCGCAGCTCGTTGTTCTCCTCCATCACTCGAACTTCATGCAAATCCGCCAGCCGCTCCAGATCGACCCTCGGCGGCGAATCAAATGTCGAATACGTATGCACCGCCCACTCGAAATTCGGCGAAATGTTGTACACATGAGTCCCCGCCGCTGCTGCTCCCATCGGCGTCACCCGCTCCGGCTTCGCAGCCGACGCATTGGCACTCTCCGCCCCATCCACCCGCACGCGATACAAATAACTCTCCGTCGCATTCTCCGGCGACGCCATGAAATACAGCCAGTCCTCTTTCGGCGTGATCCCCACGATCGACTCAACATCAAAATTCCCCGCCGTCAGCAGCCGCGCCTTTCCTTCGCGCGACACCAGATACGCATGCCGCCAGCCGTCCTTCTCGCTCTCCCACAAAAATTCTTTCCCGCCGTGAATCCACTGCATCTCATCGAACACATCCACCCAAGCCGCATCCTGCTCCCGATAAATCTGCCGCACCGCACCGCTCGCCGCATCCGCCCACAAAACATCATCGATGTTTTGCAGCCGATTCAGATGTTGCAGCACCAGCGCCTTCGAATCCGCCGTCCACTCCATCCGCGCAATGTAGTTGTCGCTCGGATCGCCTGGCACCTGCATCCATTTCGTCCCGCCACCTTTGTTTGACCCGCCTTTGTTCGATCCAACTGCGACCGGCACAACTCCCACGCGCACCGATGAATTCGTCGTCCCCGGCTGCGGATACGGAATCTCTTTCACCACCGGATAAACTCCAAACTGCGGATAGGGAATATGCGTCACAACGTCATAAGGCCCGCCCACGTTGTAGAGCAGCGCAAAATTCTTCACCTTCGCCGTATCAAACTGCCAGTACGCGATCGACTTCCCATCCGGACTCCACCGGTACGCCTGCCGCAACCCCAACTCCTCTTCGTACACCCAGTCCGAAGTCCCGTTGATAATCTTCGCCGACCCATCCTTCGTGATCTGCGTAACCCCGCCGCCCGACGCGCTCTCCACATAAATATTGTTCGCATGGACGTACGCCACCCGCGTCCCATCCGGCGAAAACGTCGCAAACATCAGCGTCGCCGGCGCCGCATCGCCCCCCAACTTCCGCAACTTCTTCGTCCGCCGATCAAAAATCCAATAATCCCCCCGCGTATTCGCCCGCCACACCCTCTGCGAATTCGTATAGATCAGCGCCAAATTCCCATCCGCCGACCAATCGCAATTCTCCACTTGCAGCGGCGCACTCGCCCCCGCCGCCTTCAGATCCGCAGCCGCCAGCACCACCTCCCGCTTGTTCGTCGCCGTTGCATACCTCACCACATCCTTCGCCCCCGGCACACTCTCCGACGCCTCAATCGCCGCCAACCCCTCCCCACCCTCCACCCACCGAATCGGCCCAACCGCCTTCGCCCTCACCTCCCGCGTCAAAAACACCCGCCGAAAAAACGCGTCCATATCGAACGCCCTGTCCTGCGCCGCCACAGCCCCGCTCAACACCAAGACTCCCGCCGCCAACCCAACCGCACCAAGCACAAACCAGCCAGTCCGTCTCGTTCTGCCGGAAAGATTCATTCGAAATGTCCTTCTGACCCGCTCTGGCACGTTGAGTCGAACAGGTCCGCTCAGGAAGTTTTTAGACCGATATGTTTCGATTTGCGGCCTGATTATATACAGCACCATTCGCCATGCCCGAGACTTTTTGTGACTGGCTGCTTTCCGTGCCGCTCAGCGGAAAGAAATTCTCACGCATCTCCCGTCGGCTCACTGTTACTGCGTACAACGCCCTATACAACTCACCGCTCGGTATCACGCGACTCCGCTACACGCCAACCTGAGCCACACTACACACTCCTCTCTCGCCCAATACCGTATCAAGAGCATTTCTATCTTTGCGCTCCCACTGCGACTCTCAATACATCGGTGCCGCAAGTAGCGCCACCGCCATCTGCGATCTGAATTCGCCACACGCAAAAAGGAGAATCTGCAAATGCCCCAAAAGCAGTCTGCACTCAAAAATTTATTGTCCGAACAGTTGGCCGATCTACTCAGCGCCGAAAACCAGCTCGTCGCCGCTCTTCCGAAAATGGCCGCAGCCGCCAACGAGCCCAAACTCAAGGAAGCGTTCGATAAGCATCTCCAACAAACCAAAGGCCACGTCGAGCGCCTGCGCACAGCAGCTCAACTCCTAAATGCGTCCTCCGAATCCAAAACCTGCAAAGCCATGAAGGGCATCATCGAAGAAGGACAGGAAACCATCGAAGAGGCCGGAGACAAGGACGAACTTACCGCCGACCTTTCACTGATCGCCGCCGCTCAACGTGTCGAGCACTACGAGATCACCGGCTACGGCAACGCTCGCTGCATCGCGCGCCAGATCGGTGAACGCGAAGTAGCGCAGCTCCTTTCCCAGACCCTGGGCGAAGAGGAAGCCGCCGATTTTCTTCTCACCTCGATCACGCAACCAATTCTTCAGCAGGCAACGTCCGTGGAATTCGGCAACGGCACCAAAACTCCGTGGGGCGAACCCGGCGACACCGCCAACACTTTCATCTCCACCGGCAAAGCGCGCGTAGCCGGCGCCGCCTCCGCCTCAAAACTCACCTTCAAACCCACAACCAAAAAGAAGTAGCAGCTCAAGGAGACCTTATGTACCACCACATTAAAGAATTGATGTACACGGTAGAAGTCGGCACGCCCGATCCGAAATTCGGCAACATGTTGCTCGAACAATTCGGCGGCGCGAACGGTGAACTTGCCGCCGCAATGCAATATTCCATTCAGGGCATCAATTGCGAAGATCCCGAGCGCAAAGATCTCTTGATGGACATCGGCACCGAAGAGTTAAGCCATCTCGAAGTCGTCGGCGCACTCGCGCGCTTGCATCTTCGCCCCATGAAGCACAATCGCGCAGCCGCCGAAATCGATCCGCTCATCGCGATCGCCGGCGGTGGTGGCGTCGCGCTCCACAACTCCGTCGGCGACGCCTGGACCGCCGACTATCTCAAAATCACCGGCGAACTCGACGTCGATCTCCGCAGCAACATCGCCGCCGAAGCCCGCGCCAAAATCGTCTACGAACGCCTCATCAATTTCACCGACGACCCCGGCACCATCCGCGCCCTCCAATTCCTGATGACGCGCGAAATCACCCACATGAAATCTTTCACCGCCGCCCTCGAAAGCATGGGCATCAACCGCTTCTCCATCGGCGCGATTCCGCCCACACCCGAACTCGTCAATCAATACTTCAATGACTCAACCGGCACCGGCGACCGCGGCGAAACCGACTCAACCGGCCCTTGGAACACCGGCGGCGACTGGCAAATCGTAGACGCCCCCGCGTTCAAAGAACTCCAATCCCAAACAAAAGGCACGCGTCAATCTACCGGCAACGGCACCCCCGCGAAACGGGCCGCCGCCTCCGCCAACGACTAGCCTCAACTCGCCCAGCAGAGCCGCCCCGTCTCCCGCCTCCAACCTTCTCCGGCGAGAGCGGGGCATTTCTTTATTGTGCGATTGCGCCAGCTAGGGTTCTGGCAGCGACCGACCGTCAATTCGAATTCACTGCAAGGTAAACACACCTTGACACCCCGTTACCTTCCTGCTATCATGCTCTGTGAACGCCAACCTATTCGAAACACACTCCGAACACGCACTCCCCCAACTCCTGCATTCCCAATCGCTTGCACACTCCTGTTTTCTGTATTTTTCTAATCGCAACAAAACAAACCACCTCCATACTCTTGTAAAAACATGGGGGGTGTACCCTAATTCGTCCCAGAACGGGACCATTTCATTTTGGAACGCGTCCGCAACATCCATCGCGCGTCGTGCTACCGTTTCTCATAGCCCCCGACACCGAAACGAGGCCGAACAAGACATCTAAGATGACCACCGCTCCCCCAGTCCCCGGCCAGAATCCCGCATACGAAGACTTCGCCCGCTGCGTCCATTGTGGCATCTGTCTCAACGCCTGCCCCACCTATCGTCTTTGGAATCTGGAAGCTGACTCCCCCCGCGGCCGCATCCACCAGATGATCCACGTCGCCCAGACCGACTTGGCCGCCATCGGCTCCGAACATCTTCCATCCCCGTCCCTTCCGCCTCTGTGACCTCTGCGCCCTCTGTGGTAAATTCCTCTTCCTCCTCAAACGGAAAGGGAACCGTAGCCTACGGCCCTAAGACTCCCAAGCCCGCCCGCCCCGAAATCACAAAATCCTTCGTCGAGCACATCGACAAATGCCTCGACTGCCGCGCCTGCGAAACCGCCTGCCCCTCCTCCGTCGAGTACGGCAAGCTCGTCGAGCACGCCCGCGCGCTCATCGAGCGCGACTACAAGCGCCCGCTCTTCACCCGCATCGCGCGCCATCTCGCCTTCCGCAAACTTTTACCATCATCGGAACGCATCGCCACGCTCGCCCGCCTCATCTGGCTCTACCAGCGCACCGGATTGCAAAAATTCATCCGCTTCAGCGGCGTGCTCGAACTCTTCGGTCTTGCCGATCGCGAACAACTTCTCCCCACAATCGAAACTCCATTTTTCTTCAAGGAACTCGGCCGCACCTATCCCGCCGTCGGCCCGAAGCGCGGTCGCGTCGCATTCTTCGCCGGATGCGTCGCCCAGGTCACGTTCGCGCGCCTCAACGACGCAACGATCCGCGTACTCAACGCCAACGGCGTCGAAGTCGTCGTCCCCAAAGATCAACTGTGCTGCGGAGCGCTCGCTGCCCACGCCGGAATCCGCGATGCCGCCCGCGATCTCGCCCGCAAAAATCTCGTCGCCTTCGCCGGAGAAGAATTCGACGCCATCATCACCAACGCCGCCGGATGCGGCTCCACGCTCAAGGAATACGATCATCTCTTCACCGAAAAAGAACCCGAATTCGCCAAAGCCGCCGCATTCAAATCCAAAGTGCGAGACATCACCGAATATCTCGCCACGCTCGGGCTCGTCACTCCGCTGCGTCCGCTCAAGCCGCTCTTCCTCCGCGTCACCTATCAGGATTCCTGCCACCTGCTCCACGGACAAAAAGTCCGCAACGCCCCGCGCGATCTCTTGAAACAGATTCCCGGCCTCGAACTCGCCGAACTCCCGCACGCCGACATTTGCTGCGGCTCCGCCGGCGTTTACAACGTCACGCAAACCAAAGCCTCCTTGGAATTGCTCGACGACAAAATGAAAAACATCGCCACTGTCAAACCCGAAGTCATCGTCACCGCCAACCCCGGCTGCCTCCTCCAGCTCCGCGCCGGCGTCCAGCGCGTCAACGGCAAACAAGAAGTCATGCACGTCGTCGAACTCCTCGACCGCTCCATGCGCGCCAAAGCCCTCAAGGAAGGATGAATTGAAATGGAAGAGGAATCGGGACGTTGTAGCGCCGGCACCCTTGCCGCGATTTTGAATTTTGTCGCAGCGCCCAACACGACCTGCCCGCATCGGCACGTTGTTGCGCAGAAGAGGCGCAAAAATGTACCGCACAGGCCCGTTCGCGGGTAGTACCCGGTGGTGACGGATTCGCACCGCACCGCTCCGTTTTGCGCGACCAACCTCCGCCCAAGGGTTAGCATCGAGGCAGCTTTTTCAAGCTGCAAGGAGTAAAAAGTGGCGATTCCAACTGAGAGAAGAAAAGCGACCCGGCATCCATTCGTCGCGCGAGCCGAAATCATCGACGAAAAAGAAAACGCGCGCACCTCATCCAAGATCAGCGATCTCAGCCTAAACGGCTGCTTCGTCGAGATCGGCAATCCATTTCCCGAAGGCACTTCGGTCGTGATCGAAATCTACACCGAAGACGAAATGCTCGAAGCCCATGGCACCGTCGCGCGCATCGAGCCAAAACAGGGAATGGGCCTCGCCTTCGACGAACTACCGCCCTACTTCGCCGGTATCCTCAACAAATGGATCAAAGAATCCAAATCCACAAAGGTCAACTGAGCGTGTAATCGCGATCGCTTCCCAGATCGCAGGTCTTTTCCGTGAGTCGCGAAATCGCCAGGCAGGTCGCGACGAAACGCGACCGAGACGTTGAATGAAGCTTGAAGAGTGAAAGTTTAAATTAGACGCCAGTGATTTCGCCGGCGTCGTCTGTATCGATCGTCAGAGCGCGCGATTGTTTCGGCAAACCCGGCATCAACACCATGTTGCCGGAAATTATGACCACAAACTTCGCTCCCGCCGAAAGCGCCGCATCGGAAATATGCAGAGTCCAGCCGGTCGGAGCGCCGGGAATTTTCGGATCGTCGCTGAAACTGTACTGCGTCTTCGCAATGCACACGGGCAACTTCGCATAGCCCCACTGCGAAAATTGCGCAAGCTTCGATTCCGCCTGATCCGTAAAACTCACATTCGCCGCGCCATAAATTTTCGTCGCAACTTTTCTGATTTTCTCGACGAGCGAGTCCGAAAGATCGTACGCCGGCGTCACGACCGGCTCCGGATTGTCCGCCATCACTTGCACCACTAACTCCGCCAAATCTTTCGCGCCCGGCCCGCCCTTCGTGAATCCTTCCGACAGCGCCGCCTTCGCTCCGTGCTCCGCAGAGTAGTCCGCCAAATATTTCAAATCCGCATCGCTGTCTTGCGGGAAGCGATTCACCGCAACGATCGTCGGCAAGCCGTACGATTTCATGTTGTCGATGTGCTTTCCAAGATTCGTCAAACCCTTTGCAATGTCGCCGCCGCCTTGCGTGCGGATGCTTTGCACCGTCGTGACAACAACTGCAATTGCCGGCTTCGTTCCGGATTGCTGCATCACGATGTCGAGGAATTTTTCGGCGCCGAGATCGGCGGCGAAGCCCGCTTCGTTGACGACGTAGTCGGCGAGGCGCAGCGCCATTTTCTGCGAGACGACGCTGCTGGTGCCGTGCGCAATATTTGCGAACGGACCTGTGTGCACAAACGCAGGAGTTCCATCCGTTGTTTGCGCGAGATTGGGCATGATCGCTTCGGAGAGAAGCGCCATCATGCCGCCGACGGCGTGAAGTTCGCCTGCGCGGACTGGCTTTCCGTCGCGCGTCATGCCGATGACGATGGATTCGAGGCGATGTCGCAAATCTTTGCGATTTTCGGCGAGCGCCAGGATTGCCATGATTTCGCTGGCGGCGGTGATGACGAAATTCGTTTTGCGATTTGCACTGTCGCGCTTGCCACCGACGTCGATGTGAATGCGACGCAGCGCGCGATCATTCATGTCCATGGCGCGCGGCCAGGTGATGTGATGTGGATCAAGATTCAGTTCGTTGCCGTGAAAAAGATGTGCGTCGATTAATGCTGCGAGCAGATTATTTGCGCTCGAAATTGCGTGAAAGTCGCCGTGGAAATGGAGATTTATTTTTGCGGCCGGCTCGATTTGCGAAAGGCCGCCGCCTGCTGCGCCGCCTTTCATGCCGAAGACGGGGCCAAGAGATGGTTCGCGCGACGTAATCACTGCGCGCTTGCCGATGTGCGCGAGTCCTTGCGTTAAACCGATGGAGGTGACGGTTTTGCCTTCGCCAGAAACAGTTGGAGTTGTTGCGGTGACGAGGATCATTTTGCCGCGTGGCTTCGCGAAAGCGGGATCGGCCAAGAGTTCGAGTCGGATTTTTGCGCCGTAGGAACTGGTTTGTTCGACGTAATGATTGGGAATTTCGAGCTTTTTCGCGACGTCTTTGATCGGGAGGAGTGTTTTGGTCATGGGGAATAGATGTGTAGGATGGGCCTCCGGTAGCAATGTAGCACAGCACTGGAGCTGCTCAGGAGCGGACGGTGGATTGCGGGCTAATGATAGAAAAATGCGGGAGGAAGATAACCCAGATGCGCGGAGGTCGCTGAGAAACGCGGAGATCGCCGCGAGCACATGTTCGAGATCGTAGGAAAGAAGGGTGATGAATGAAAGTAGCGGAATGCGTGGTGCGAGAGCGCAGCCTTTGCGGAGAGAGTCCGCTGTGGGATGCTGCGCGGAAGTGTTTGTATTGGACGGACATCAACGGATTCGCGATTCGACGATTCGTTCCGATAACTGGTGAAGTGAAATCGTGGAAGTTCGATGCGCCGGTGACTGCGCTTGCGTTGACTTCGATCGATGGATGGTTGTTGGCGGCGGTTGGCGGGAGATTGCTGTTGTGGTCGGCGAAGAGTGATCGAAGAGTTGAATTTGTCGCGGTTGAACGCGATTGGCCGAAGCATCGGTTGAATGACGGGGCGGCGGATGCGGCGGGGAATTTCTGGGTCGGGAGCATGCCGAACAATGTTGCGGCGGACGGTAGCGAAGTAAAGGCGGAAGGTTTCACCGGGTCGCTGTATCGCGTCACGCCGGACGGGGACGTTTCGGTGCGCGACTCGGGGTTCGGAATCACGAACACGGTGATCTGGAATCCGAATCGATCGACATTTTATTGTGCGTGCACGATCCGGAATGTGATCTGGGCGTACGACTATGCTTCCGATGGAGCGAAGTCGGATGTGAAGAATCGGAGCGTGTTTGTGGAGAAGATCGACGCTGGATTGCCGGATGGATCGGCGATGGATGAAGAAGGATTTGTTTGGAATTGCCGATGGGGAGGGAAAGGGATTTTGCGGATTGCGCCGAGTGGGGAAGTCGTCGAGAAGATTGAAATGCCGGTGTCGAACGTGACGCACTGTGCGTTCGGGGGCGACGACGGGAAGACGCTGTTTGTTACGACTGCCTCGATGGGGGCGGAGTCTGAGGAGTTGGCGGGTTGTCTGTTTGCGATGCGGGTTCCGGTGCGCGGCGTGCCGGTTGGGAAGTTTCGGATTTCGCCGGAGTGGGCGGAGCGGCTGCGTCGAGCGTAGGGAAGAGATTGTGTGGGTCGAATGCGGATTTGATTCTTTTTGCGAGCGTGCGTTCGGATGCCAGCGATTCGCTGAAAATTGCGCGGTATGAAGCTTTGTATTGGAGCGGTGCGGAAATGAGTTGAGCGCGGCCGCCGAAGGAACGAGCGAGAGCAAGAATTTCGCGAGCGAAGAGGGAAACGATTGGGGATTCGGAAGAAGCTGAGGCTGTCGCTGCCTCGGACGAATTCTCTGACTGCAAGGAAGTGGCGATCAGGATCGGACCAGATGCGCGTGCGATGATGGCCAGCGGAAGTTGCGCTGCTGCTCCCAGCGACTGCAGGACCGCGGCGGCTTTCACGTGCTGCGCCGGCGGCACAGCGAGTTTGACGATGACCGGAGCGGCGAAGTCTTCGCGGAAATGGGCGACGGATTCGCGAAAGCGCGTTGAGAGAGCGGCGAGCGTGGTGGGATCGTCGAGGATGTGCATGTCGCCGGCTTGGGATTGCTCGGCGATTTCGGCGAGATCGCGTCTGTAGCGGGCGAGCAAGTCTTCGTTGCCTGAAAATTCAGCAAACAAGTACCAGTGAGTGGGATCGAGTTGGGGGAGCGGTACGGTTCCGTTTGTGTGGCCGTTGAAGAGGCGCGCGGCTTGCGCGTTCAGCACGTCGAGCGTCAACGGCGTCAGTGGCGAGTGGATGATTTGTTGACGCGCAGAGAGAGCGGCTTCGTGGGTGGGGAATGCGGCGAGAAAGCCTTGGGTTGCGTCGGGGATCGGGAAGGTGCGGAAATTCAGGCGAGTGATAACGGCGAGCGTGCCGCAGGAACCGATGAGAAGTTTGTGCAGGTCGTAGCCGGTGACGTTTTTTACGACGCGGCCGCCGGTTTTGATTTGAGCGCCGTTGCCATCGATAAATTCGGCACCGAGAAGAAAATCGCGAGGAGTGCCGTAGGCGTTGCGGAGCGGCGAATCGAAACCCGCGGCAATGGCGCCGCCGATGGTGGACTGCGCGTAGTAGGGAATCAGGAGCGGGAGGAACTGATTGTGCTCGCGTAGCTTGGCGTTGAGTTTCGCGAGCGGCATGCCTGCGCCGACGCTGACGGTGAGATCGGCGGGATCGTAGTGCGCGATGTCGTCGAGCGCAGTCATGTCGAGAGCGACGTCGTATCTTTGCGGTGTTGGCGCGCAGAAAAGTTTCGAGCGGGCGCCGACTGGAATGATGGACAGATTTTCTTTGGCGGCGAAGCGGACGATTTCGCCGGCTTGTTCGGCGGAAGAGGGCTTGGCGAAAGCGGTCGGAGCGATGCCGTCGATGGCGTACAGTTCGCGATTCGCGGCCTTAGCGACAAAGATGGCGTTGGCGCCGAGGACGGATTCAAGGCGAGTGATGGCGCTGTCGGTCACGGCACTCATGTGGCGGAGACTGGCGCGGGAGGAACGGGCACTGGCGCTGATTCAGATTTTGGAGTTTGCACGTGATGCGGCTTGAGGCGTGTTTCACCGCAGCCTTTGCTGAGCGGGAAAACTTTACCGGGGTTGAGCGAGCATTTTGGATTGAACGCGTCGTGAATGCGGCGCATGAACTCAAAATCGGCGTCGTTGAAGAGTAGCGGCATGAGTTCGCTCTTCTCCATGCCGATGCCATGTTCGCCCGTGAGGCTGCCGCCGACTTCGACGCAATAGCGAATGATTTCGGCAGAAGCTTGCATGGCGCGCTGAAATTGCTCGTTGTCGCGAATATCGTAGAGAACGATGGGGTGGAGATTGCCGTCGCCGGCGTGGAACACGTTGCCGATGTTGAAGCCGAATTGCGTGCCGATCTCCTGAATGCGGCGCAGAGTTTGGGGAAGTTTCGAACGGGGGATAACGCCGTCGAGGACGTAGATACCGGAGGCGATGCGGCCGAGAGCGCCGAAAGAATTCTTGCGGCCTTTCCAGAGTAAATCGCGTTCTTTGTCGTCGCGGGCTGACGCGGACCTCGCGGGCTTTGTGGGCGCGGCAGATTTCGTCGATCACGGCGGATTGCGCGGTGACCGCTTCCAACATACCTTCGACTTCGAGCAGAAGCACGGCGCCGGAATCCATCGGGAAGCCGGCGTGGATGTAGTCCTCGATGACGCGGAGGGTCCAGCCGTCGAGCATTTCGCATGCGGATGGCGTGATGCCGCGGGCGGTGATGTCGGCGACGGTTTCACTGGCGTCGTCCACCGTTTCGAAAACGGCGAGGAGTGTTTTGATGGCTTCGGGTTTGCGGGAGAGTTTTACCGTGACTTCGGTGACGAGAGCGAGCGTGCCTTCGGAGCCGACGAAGAGACCGGTGAGATCGTAAGAGCAAGCGTCGCCTTGCTTGCTGCCGACGCGAACGATTTCGCCGCTGGGGAGGACGAGTTCGAGCGCGGTGACGTGATTGGTGGTAACGCCGCTGGCGAGGGTGTGTGGGCCGCCGGCGTTTTCAGCGACGTTGCCGCCGATGGTGGAGGATTTTTGGCTGGAGGGATCGGGGGCGAAATAGAAGCCAGCGTGTTCGACGGCGCGGGTGATGTCGAGATTGACGACGCCGGGTTGGACGACGGCGCGTTGGTTTTCGAAATCGAGTTCGAGGATGCGATTCATGCGGGAGAAGACGAGCATGAGTCCGCCGGAGCGAGCGAGCGCGCCGCCGGAGAGGCCTGTGCCTGCGCCGCGGCCGAGGATGGGGACGTTGTGTTGGTTTGCCAAGTGGACGATTTGGGAGACTTCGGCGGTGGTGGAGGGGAAAGCGACGAGGTCGGGGCGGCCTTTTTCGACGGAGCCGTCGTATTCGTAGAGGATGAGGTCTTCGGGGCGGGAGAGGACGGAGGGTTCGCCGAGGAGTTTTTCGAGGGCGCGGACGAGGTCGCGCGGCGGTGTGGCGTTCGGGATTTGTTGGCTCTGGGACACGGTGGGATTAGGTTAGCGCAGATGGGGCGGCGGTTGGGAGATGACTCGGGGGTATATTGAGGAAGAGTTATCGGGAGCGAACGACTTGCCGTTGGTCGATCTACAGTGCGCATTTCTCTTCGTCGTGCGCAAGGCGAGGACTTCATCGATATGAGCCGAGGAAGGTGGCTAGTGCACGCCGGGGCTCCGATACTGGTCATCTCCGCTTGTCACTCCGCAGACAAGATTCGCCCAAAACAGAGGTTTCGGTCGTCCCGGGCCCAACCAATCGCATTGCACCCCATTTTGGTGCCGTCCAGCATTGTTTCGAGATATCCACCGAACGAGAAGCCGGGCTTAGACACTCCCGGGCAGGTCACCGCATTGCATGCGGAGAAACGATGGCCCTTCGAAAACGATCGGGCATTCGCGACATTCTTGAGCGGCGTCACAACGACGACGTATCAGAACCTTTGAGTTCCTTCTGGTCATCAAAGTTGGTCCGGTCGCCTTCACTGCGATCAGTCCGCGGGGTTTGATTCGATCGAATGGTACGCGACCATCGAAAAAAGTCGCGGCAAAGATTCCATTGAAGGAATTCTCGCTGGGCGCCATTCGTGCGGAAGGACTTTTGGTTACTTGAAATGGGAAATCCAGACTCGGTCCAAAAGGACCTCCGACGATTGAGCCTGACTTCCGGAGCGCGCTAATTTGTTGGCGCAGGTAGTATTCGTTGAATTTAATCCCGCGATCTAGGAAGCGATCGCAGGTACAGGGTTTGGCGCAGTCCAGTTGCGCGCCAGCAAATCGACCACTGTGGTGCCTGCATTAACTCGTCGTTGCTCCGACGGCGCACTTACACCGAAAAGATGAACTGCTCGTATTCCATGCCCTTCGCGCTGATTATTTCTCTCAACATCTTGCCGGCGGCTTCCATCCCGGACCGCCAATCGGCGTGCTTGCGCTCTTCGGATAGTAGTTGGCGGTACACACCGTCGAAGAGATCGACCTGCTGGCGCTCCGGCACTCGTCGGCTGGAATGATACCCAATCACAGAGCCTCGTTCGTCGAACGTTGGTGTCACGTGAGCGAACACCCAGTAGTGATCGCCGGTTTTCGCCATGTTCTTCACATAGGCAAAAATCTCCTGTTTTGCCTCTAACGTGTCCCATAGCAGCTTAAAGACGCATCGAGGCATGTCTGGGTGGCGAATAATGTTGTGCGGCTGTCCCAGGATTTCCGCCTCGCGGTACCCCGCGATATTGAGAAACACGTGGTTGGCGTATGTGATTCGCCCCTTCAGGTCGGTTTTGCTCACGATGATTTCGTCTTCCGAAAAGAAGCGTTCTATCTGTGTTGGCGTCACGTCAGGCGCGCGCATATTGGCCTACTCCAAACCCGGCGGGTCTTGTTTCAATACGGAACGCTCGATGGTGGCGGAGATTTCCTGCATCTGGCTCACTGTTTTGCTCATTGCAGTGATGGCTAGAGCGGTTCTTTCTACTTCACCATGCATAGCAGTGATTTCTTTCGAGATGTTCTCAGTAGCTGTCGCCGTCTGTTGGGCAAGTTCTTTGACTTCCTGCGCAACGATGTCGAATCCCCGTCCGGCATCACCGGCGCGGATCGCTTCGATCTTCGCATTGAAAGCCAGTAGCTTTGTCTGCCAAGCCAGTTGCGAAATGGACTTCACGACCTGACCGATTCGCTCTGAAGCGTGTCCCAGTTCGTTCACCACGCCGATGGTGTTGTCCGCCTCTCGGACGGCGCCTTGGGCGATGCTGGCCGAGTCACTGATAAGACGTTCGACTTCTTTCATTGACGCCGCATTGCTGGACATCTTCGCGGTCGCGGCGTTGATGAGCTGGGATTTGTCACGGAACGTTCCTCGCATGCCGCGCAGCAGTACCCGGCGAAAGAATTTGCCGTGGCTCGCGTGTTCCAGCGCTGCTCCCGCTTCCCGGAGAAACGCGTCGGTCATGTCCAACAGATGATTCACGGACTGCGCAACTTCCCTCAATTTCTCGGAATCGTCACAGCCCAACAAGCGTGCCTCGAGATTTCCCTGAGCGGCCGCGGACGTGACTTCCACGATTCGGCGCAACGCCTCGCGGTAGAACTCGACCTCGGCGTTCAGACGTTCGGCGCGCCGCGCTGCTTCGATGGAGGCACCTCCAGCCTCGGAGATGCCGCGGGGGGCCTCGCGGTCGGCGGAGTTCGCGTCGTTCAGATGTGTAAGCGCTCGCACTTGTTCTGCGTTAACTGTCGTTGGCATCTTTTGCCTTTAACGCAAACTTCGATGTCTTGGGAAGATTTTGCGGAATCGCGACCACAGCGCAGCGTTTCGCTCAGGAAGGGACCTCAAGCATCCAACACGTCAGCCGACCTTCGCAATTGCGCGAAATTTCCATTTTGTCCTGGCAGTAACTGTTACTACGAATCTGTTTGAGCAGGACTGGTTCGTCGTGTAAGAGGAGAGTATGAGTATGAGATTTTTCTTATGGGACTTGCGATTGTCGCTGTGATGTACGAGCGATTTGGCTCTATCTCGCCGGCTCGCCCAGATGGAACGGCGCTTTTTACGGGAGTACGGAGAGACCATTCGACTTTGAGTTTTGCGCAGCGATATCGGGATGTCCAGGTCGCATGAGCCGCCTACTACTGTATGTGCTAACGTAGCCCGAAAGAATTTGGACGAAGGAGAGATTGCATGCCGAGAGCGCGGGTGTTTGCTACCAGGCCGTTATTTCCGGCGGCGCAGGAGATTTTGAAGACGGACTGCGACGTGGAATATTGGACGCAGCCGGAGAGGATTTCGAAAGAGGAGTTGTTGCGCCGTGTGAAGGACAAGGATGGGTTGGTGTGTTTGCTGACGGAGAAGGTGAACGAGGAGTTGTTGCGGGCGGCGCCGAAATTGAAGATTGCGGCGAATGTGGCGGTGGGATTCGACAATATTGATTTGCCGGCGTGCACGAAGCGCGGTGTGGTGGCGACGAATACGCCGGGAGTGTTGGACGAGACGACTGCGGATTTTGCGTGGACGCTGATGATGGCGGTGGCGCGGCGGATCGGTGAGGGTGAATCGCTGGCGCGATCGGGAGCGTGGAAGGGATGGGATCTGGATCAGTTGGTGGGGACGGATGTTTGGGGGAAGACGCTGGGGGTGGTGGGATTTGGGCGGATTGGTCGAGCGATGGCGCGGCGTGCGGTGGGATTTCAGATGAAAGTTTTGTACACGGATGCGGTGCAGGCGCCGGCGGATGTGGAGAAGGAGTTGAAGGCGGAGTATCGGGACTTGAATGCGCTGCTGGCGGAAGCGGATTTTGTGAGCGTGCACGTGCCGCTTACGGGCGAAACGCGCGGGCTGTTTGATGTGTCGAGATTGTCGAAGATGAAGACGACGGCGTTTTTGATCAATACTTCGCGCGGGCCGGTGGTGGATGAGGCGGCGCTGGTGTACTCGCTGGAGAGCGGGAAGCTGGCGGGAGCGGCGCTGGATGTGTATGAGCAGGAGCCGTTCATTCATTCGGGATTGAAGCGGCCGAATGTGGTGTTGGCGCCACATATTGCGTCGGCGTCGTTGGAGACGCGGACGAAGATGGCAGTGATTGCGGCGGAGAATGTGGTGGCGTTTTTTAAGGGGAAGAGGCCGGGGAGTATGTTGAATCCGGAGGCGTGGAAGAGGCAGTGAGGGTTGCGCGGCGCGCGAGCGCGGCTGTGTTAATGGTTTCGTTGGCCGGTGATGCTTCAGTCTGAGGTCCTTCGCTTCGCTCAGGATGACAACTTTATATTTTGCGGTGACACGATGAGTGCAACACGTGTAGCGGTTGATGCGTTGAGTCGGAAGTTTTTATGGCGGAATTAAAGCAGATTGCCCGGCAGATATTTCACGAGACGTTGGCGGCGATTGATATTCCTGCGGCGATGCAGCGGAAGCTGTGGCGCGACGGGACGGTTTTGCATTGTGGGGATGAGCTGGTGATGGAGTTGGGTGGGTTTTCGCGCGTGTGCGTGGTGGCGATTGGGAAAGCGGCGCATGCCATGGTGGCGGGGTTGGCGGCGGTGGTGGCGGGATTTTGTGGCGGCGATTGCGCTGTGACGTTTGGCGGAATTGTTAGTGCGCCGACGGCGCCTGCTGCTGCGGTCGATGGGCTGCGATATTTTGTGGGTGGGCATCCGATTCCGAACGATGCGAGTTTGTTGGCGGGGCGCGCGATTTTGGAAGAATTGCGATCGTGCGATGAGCGCACGCTGGTGATTTTTTTGCTGTCGGGCGGAGGTTCGGCGTTGGTGGAGTTGCCGATCGATGCGGCGGCGACGCTCGAGGATGTGCAGGGTTTGTACTCGGCGCTGGTGACTTGCGGGGCGCCGATTGCGGACTTGGGGAAAGTGCGGCGACATTTGTCGGCGGTTAAGGGCGGGCGGTTGGCGGCGGCTGCGGGGCGCGCGACGAAGATTACGCTGGCGGTGAGCGATGTGCCGAAGCGACAGGAGGCGGCGCTGGCGTCGGGGCCGACGATTCCTGATCCGACGACGGTGCGCGATGCGATGGATGTGATTGAGAAGTATGAGCTGCGGCCACGGCTGCCGCGGCGCGTTTGTGAGTGGATTGACGCGGGGCGGATGAGCGAGACGCCGAAGTCGGGAGATGCGGCGTTTCATAATGCGCATTTTTCGCTGCTGCTGGGGATGGATGATTTGTTTCATCCGGCGCATCGGGCGGCGGAGGCGATGGGATTTATTACGTGTTGCGATAACGCGACGGATGATTGGCCGGTGGTGGATGCGGCGGAGTTTTTGTTGAGGCAGCTAGAGGAATTTTCTGCTGCGCATGGCGGGCGTCGCGTGGCGTTGATTGCGGATGGGGAAGTGAGTTCGCCGGTCACGGGGCCGGGAATTGGCGGGAGAAATGCGGCGTTTGTGCTGGCGTGCGCGGAGAGGATTGCGGGGAAGCGCGTGGCGGCGTTGAGTTGCGGGACGGATGGGATCGATGGGAATAGTTTTGCGGCGGGGGCGGTGGCGGATGGTTTTACATTGGCGAGGGCGGGCGAGCTCGGGATGAAGGCTGCGGAATTTTTTCGGGCGAGCGATGCGGGGACGTTTTTTGCGCGGTTGGATGATGCGGTGGTGACGGGGCCGACAGGGAATAATTTGAGGGATTTGAGGGTGTTGTTGGCGGAGTGAGGGCGGGCGTACTCGCGACGGTGCTTTATTGCTGCGACGACGGACGAAGTTTTAGTAGGACTAAACGTTGAGGTCCTTCGGCGGCCTGCGGCCACCTCAGGATGACAAACGTGTTTTTAAGTTGAGCAGCAAATTAGCGATGGTGGCGCGTAGCGCCACCATCGCTTTTTCGTTAGTGCGGTTGGGGCTGCGCGGGCAGGCGCGATTCCATGGATTTAAGTTGCTTGGACATTTGTTCGATGAGTTCTTCGAGATGATCCAGGCGGTTGGTGATTGCGGGGCTCGCTCCGCTTTCGCTTTGCGACGATGCGTCGTCGTCTCCTTCGGTTGATGCTTCCTCATCTTCTTGCGCGGCCTTTTTCTTCTTGGCTTGTTTCGGCGATTGCAGGTGTTCGATTTGGTCTTTGATTTCGGGGACCATTTCGATGCTGAGGTCGTCGCGTTTGAGGAGAGCTTCGAGCGCGGGGATGGCGCTGGCGTCACCGCGCGCGCCGAGCGCGTGGAGCACGGACCAGCGAATGTTGAAGTAGGGCTCATTGAGATAGCTGGCGATTTGTTGGGTGAGATCTTTGTTTTGTTTGTCGAGGCGCGCGAGGCTGGCGATTGCGGCGCGCGGGAGTCGATGGGTTCGCCGGGCTTGGACCAATCGGTGAGGAGCGGGACGGCTTTGTCGTTGCCGAGGAAGCCGAGCGAACGGAGCGCATAGATGCGGAGGAGATCGTCGGGTGATTCGCTGGTGACGGCGGCGGTTAGGACCGGGAGAGCGTCGGCAGATTTTGTGCGGCCGAGAGCTTCGAGAGCGGCGGCGCGAGCGCGATAGGAACTGTCGTTTGCGGCGATGGACTGGAGTTTGGGAGCGAGGTCGGCGTTGTCTTTGAAATTGCCGAGGCTGGTGACGATATGGTTGCGGATGACGGGCTCTTTGTTGGTGTCGAGCGCGGCAAGGAGATGCTTCAGTGCGGACGGTCCGCCGATTTTGCCGAGGGCTTGGGCGGAGAGGACGCGCATGCCCCAGAAGGAATCGGAGTTTAGAGAGGCGGAGAGAGCGGCGACGACTTCGTCGTCATTTTTGATTTTGCTGAGGGCGATCGTGGCGTCGGCGCGGTCGGAGAGTTCGGTGGCGTGCTGGAGCTGGTAGAGCCACTCTTTCTTTTCTTTGTGGAAATTTGCGGATTTCAAGAGGTAGCCGCCTTTGTCGAAGAGAACCATGAGTGGTGGCGAGTCCGAGGGATAGGTGAATGTTTCGGCGGCTTTGCTGACGTTAGCGGTGTAGAGCTTGGGGCCGGTGGCGGTGGTGATTTCGACTTCTACGGGAGCCGAAAAGATGCCGACATTGCTCTCAACTTTTTGCGTTTGCTTTACGGTGAGAGCGACCTGGTGTTTTTCGGCGTCGTAGCTGTAGGCGAGATCAAATTTTGGAGCGCCGGCACTGTAGATCCATTGCTGGAAGAAACGATCGACGTTGATGTGCGTGGTTTCTTCGATGGCTTTGATGAGATCGGGAGTGACGACATTTTTGCCTCGATTGACTTCGAGATAGTGCTTGATGCTACGCCAGAAGGCGTCGTCGCCGAGTTGATGGCGGAGCATGTAGAGAACCCAACCGCCTTTGCCGTAGGCGTTGTCGTCGAATTCCTCGGATTGGTCGAAATTGCGGCGGACGATGGGCTTGTCGTAGAGGCCGGAGCTGGCGATCCAGTTACGCTCGGTCCACCAGAGATTGTAGGAGGCTGTGATCTTTGCCGTAATACGATTCGGTCCAAACGGTTTCGAAGAAGGTAGCGAAGCCTTCGTTGAGCCAGATGTTGGCCCAGTCTTTGCAGGTGACGAGATCGCCGAACCATTGATGCGCGAGTTCGTGAGAGATGAGGTCGTCGGTGTTGGTCGGATATTCAGGGATGAGTTTGGGATCACGGAGGGAGTCGGCGGTGTTGGTGGTAGCGCTGGAATTTTCCATGCCTCCGGCGACGAAATAATCGACCATAACTTGGGCGTATTTTTCCCAGGGATAGTCGACACCGATTCTCTTGTTGAAGAGCTCGATCATTTGAGGCGTGCGTTCGTAGTTGGGGAGCAGGCGATCGCCGCGGCCTTTCGGAGCGTAGTAGGTGAGCGGGAGATTTCGGAGAGATTGCTTGGCTTCGTCGAATTCGCCGGCGACGGCAGTTTGGAGGTATGTGGAGCTGGGTTGTGATTCGCGCCACGTCCAAACTTTTTGGTTGTTGGCGGCGTCGGTGACGCTGATCAGTTTGCCGTTGGAGACAGTGATCCAAGTCGACGGGACGGTCATGATGGTTTCGGTGGTGAGGCGATCGTTGGGGTAATCGTAGGTCGGAAGGTAGTAGCGGGTATCCTCGGATTCTCCCTGCGTCCAAATCTCGATTGGCTGTTTCGGATAATTTTTGTCGGGGAGGATGAAGTACATGCCCTTGTTGGGCTTGGCTTCGTAGCGGATTTCGACTTCGAATCTGTCGCCGACTTTGGGAGTGCCGGGGAGAGAGACGAGGAGTTTGGCAGGGGTGGTTTCGAATTTGGCGGCGGATTTGTTGACGGTGACGCTTTGGATGGTGAGACCGACGGAGTCGAAGGAGAGGCGTGTGGTGTTTTCGCGGAGGATGGAGACAGAGTGCGTTACGTCGCCGATGACTTTGCGCTGGTCGATGTCGAATCTTAAATTGATCTTGGAGTGCTGGAGGTCGTAGTCGCGGGTGCGGGC
This sequence comes from uncultured Acidobacteriota bacterium, assembly GCA_963850795.1. Taxonomy (GTDB): domain Bacteria; phylum Acidobacteriota; class Terriglobia; order Acidiferrales; family UBA7541; genus Acidiferrum. The sequence goes on from CAWKNS010000012.1 coordinate 61,021, forward strand.
GTAAGGTTCGTCGGCGCGAAGGCAGAGCGAGAGAAAGAGAGTCAGTGCGAGGACGATAGTACTTGCGGCTCCGCGGAATCTTAGGCGAGTCCGATTTTTCGGGGCCGCGTTACGCGATGATTCGATCATTCCGATTTATCTCCACGATTTTGCTGAAGCAAGAATTTTATTTTGGGCCGAATACTACGCGAGCGCACACGTCTGTAATGCGCGGTCTTACAAGTTGGACCGCAACTCACTGCGAAATCGAACCGGACTGGCTGGCGTTTGGAACGAGCACGCGAGCAAAGAGGTCGTATCGACGTCGGGGCAGCGAGGCCGCTTTCCTACATTACTTCGCCACTTTTCGTTGGCGGGGCTCCACCATTTTAGACGTAAACGGGTCAGTTCGGTTACCGGTGTATCCGGCTGAATGCAAAGAGCTTGCCCCCAGAGAAACGGCGCACTAAGATGCGGCCAATTCCAGATCGATTCCTGGATAGGTGGCCCCGACATTTTGTGTTCTGTTGCGATTGGTCTTCGAGGAGGTCCCATGCGAAATAGATTTCGAATTTTGGGTTTTGTGACTGCCGCGGTGTGCGCGTTGTTGTTAGCGGCGGTCCCTGCTGCTGCGCAGATCGGGAAATATGTGCCGGTGCCTGCGGGTTCGGACGCAGACCACGCACTATCGGAAATTAACGCGACCACTGATCCTGCGCAAAAGCTTGCTCTCATCGATAAGTTTGCCGCGAGCGCTCAGGGTGACATGGCGATCGTGGTTGACGACACCTACGTGAACTATTACCTCGCGACGAAAAATTACGATAAGGCGTTCGAGTATGGCGACAAGCTGTTCGCGCTTGACCCCGACAATTTTGCGAATGCGGTGAACATGGTGCGGGCGGCACAGGAAAAAGGGGATTCCGACAAGCTGTTTTCATACGGCGCGAAGGCCGCGGATATCCTGAAGCGCTACAAAGCGTCTTCTGTACCGGATGACGAGAAAAAGCGAAATCTGGAAAACGCGCACGACAATACAGTTTACGTGCAGCAATTGATTTTCAATGGCGCCTACCAGACGCAGGATCCGACGAAGCGGGCTGCGGAGTTGGTGCAATTTGCGCAAATGTTCCCTGATTCGCCGTATGCAGATCAGGCGATGGGAGTGGCGGCGGCTTCGTACCGGCAGACGCAGAACACGGCGAAGATGATCGAGGTTGCCAACGGATTGTTAGCTAAGGATCCGAACAATGTCGGGATGCTGTTGTTGTTGGCGGACTATTACAGCGAGAAGGGCGAGCAGCTCGATAAAGCGGAAGCGGATGCCAAGAAGGCGACGGCGGTGCTAGCGGATGCAAAGAAGCCTGAAGGCGTTACGGATGAGCAATGGCAGAAGCAGGTGTCGCTTCAGAAGGGGCTGGCGCTGAGCGCGCTTGGGCAGGTCAACATTCAGAAAAAGGCCAACGCTGCTGCGGTCGAGAATTTGAAGCAGGCGTCGCCGTTGCTGAAAGGGGATGCCGGAAGTTACGCGCGAAACCAATATCGGCTTGGGTATGCGTTGCTCAATCTGAAGAAGGTTGCTGATGCGAAGCAGGCTTTCACGGAAGCAGCGTCGGTGGATAGTCCGTACAAGCAGCCGTCGTTGGATAAGTTGAAGGCGATGGCGGGGGCGACGGCGGCGCGGGCGAAATCGTAAGTTTGCGAGGGGGGCAGGGCGCACAAGATCAGGCGATCGTGCGGACATGGGGCGCAGCAGTGCTGCGCCCCTACACATTTTTTAGCGGTGGCGGTTTCGTGGAAGAATTAGAATCATAGGCAATGGGTGACGCATCCAATTGCTTGCCTGCGGGCAGGACGCGGGAGGAGAAGATTCATGACAACAGAGATTGCTACATTTGGCGCGGGGTGCTTTTGGGGCGTCGAGGCAGCGTTCAGTCGCGTGCCGGGAGTGACCGAGGCGGTGTCGGGCTACAGTGGCGGGCGGACCGAAAATCCGTCGTACAAGGACGTTTGCACGGATGAGACGGGGCACGCGGAAGTTGTGCAAGTGACGTATGACCCGGCGAAAGTTAGTTTCGAAAAGCTGCTCGAGGTTTTCTGGACGATGCACGACCCGACACAGGTGAATCGGCAGGGGCCGGATTTTGGTTCGCAGTATCGGACGGCGATTTTCTTTCACACGCCGGAGCAGGAAGCGACCGCCAAAAAGGTGAAGGCCGAGCTGAATGCGAGCGGGAAATTCAAGAAGCCGATCGCGACGGAGATTACAAAGGCGGGGCAGTTTTATCGCGCGGAGGAGTATCACCAAAAGTATTTGGAGAAGCGTGGCGCGACGTCTTGCCACTTTTAATTTTTGACTGACTCAAAAGGAAAAAACGCCGGCTAGATCGGCGTAATCGAAACGGCGCTGAGTGAGGAGCTAGAAGCTCTTCACCGGCGCCGGTTCTGTCTGTGCGGCCAGTGCGGGTGTGGCGAGAGCTTCGCGGAGCTTCGCGATCAGGGATGAGCGCGAGAATGGCTTGGAGAGCATAGGGTGCTGCGGCCGGCCTTCGTCTTGTGCCTCGACGGCGTATTCGGAGTAGCCCGACATGAGCAGAATCTTTGTGCCAGGCCGAAGGCTCGGCAAGCGCGCTGCTAGTTCGGTTCCTCCCATCTTAGGCATCACCACGTCACTCAATACCAGATCGATTTTGCCGGGATGAAGACTCAACAGATCGATTGCTTCAACACCGTTGCGCGCACGTAAGACGGAATAGCCTGTCATCGTAAGGAATTCGCAGGCGAGATCGCGGACATCGTTTTCATCTTCGACGACGAGGATGGTTTCGTGACCGCGTGCGATTTCCGTGGGCTTGTCTTCGACTTCGTGTCGTGAAGCACGCTCCAACACCTTCGGCAGATAAATTTCGAATGTAGCGCCTTCGCCGATCGCGCTTTCGACCCACACAAAACCGCCGCTCTGTTTTACGACGCCGTAGACAGTAGCCAGACCGAGTCCGGTACCTTTGCCGACTTCCTTTGTGGTGAAGAACGGTTCGAAGATATGTGCCTTGGTTTCGGCGGACATGCCCATGCCGGTGTCGGAAACCGAAAGAAGCACGTATTCGCCGGGCATCATCGGCGCGCGCTGCTGCGCCTCTTCCTTATCGATGACGACGTTGCGGGTGCGGACAGTGATGGTCCCGCCGTTGGGCATTGCGTCGCGCGAGTTCACGACGAGGTTCATCAGAACTTGTTCGATTTGGCCAGGATCGGCTTTCACCGGCGCGAGTTTCGGCTCGGGCGCGAAAACATATTCGATGTCTTCGCCGATGAGCCGGGGAAGCATCTTGCCGAGGTCGGTGACCACAGTGTTGAGATCGAGGACGCGAGGTTGCAAGACCTGCATCCGGCTGAAGGCGAGCAGTTGCCGCGTCATGGTGACGGCTTTGCCGGCGGCTTTCTGAATCTGATCCAGGCTGTGGCGTTGCGAATCGGCGAGTGAGCCGCGATCGATCAGGATGTCGCTGTGGCCGCGAATGATTGTGAGTAGATTGTTGAAGTCATGCGCGATGCCGCCTGCCAGGCGGCCGACGGCCTCCATCTTATGCGCTTGGCGCAAACGCTCTTCGAGAGCTTTATGCTCGAGCTGTGATTTTTGCATTCCCGCACGCATGCGGTCGAATGCTTCGGTGACTTCGGCGACTTCGTCGCCGGTGGTAACTTCAAGCGGATACGCGAAATCGCCGCGTTCAAGCGCGTGGACGCCACCGACGAGATTTTCGAGCGGGCGGGTGAATGTACCAGAGATGAGGAATACGAGGACGCTGCCACCGAGCACGCTGAGGATGCCGAGGGCGATAAGGATGCGGTTGAGATCGCGCAGAAAAGACGTGGCGCGATCGAGCGATTTGAAAATGCTTAGGGTGACGCTCGCGTCGCCGTTGTCGGAAAGAGTGACTGTCGATACGAGAAAGCGTTCGCGGCCGAGTTGAATCTCTTTGGCGACGAGCGGGCCTCCCGGATAGTTGCGGCACAAAACGTCGAGATCGCTCTTCTGTTGCGCGTTGAGCGTGGATGCGACAAGGGCGCCGCCATCGAAATAGGCTATGTCGCCGTTGACGATGTTGCTGAAGTCGTGGGCGGCGCGGTCCTGAATTTCGTGGCCGACAACGAGGAAGCCGAGCGTCGAGCCGGCACCGGGAGCGCCGAAGTAGATCGGTTGCACCCATGTTTCGTAGAGATGGCCGGCGCCGAACCACCAGCCGCGGTCTTCACCGCTGTCGAGCGATTTGCGCAGCAGAGCTTGCGCGTTGGTCTGAGACAAGCCGGCGGTCTTGGTGCGCAGTGCCTCGACGTTACCGCTGCGGTCCGCCATCAGAAGAAGATCGGCGCCGCTGGTGCGCCAGACTTCGACTGAACCGTCCTGAATCGTTGCGGCGTCATGCGTGGTCATCAGTGCGCGGATATTGGGCAGACTGGCAAGCAGTTGCGCCGAGCGGGCGAGCGAATCGCGGCGCTGGTGTTCAAAGCGGCGATAGTTGCTGACGGAGTTTTCGAGGTCGACGCGCATGTCTTCGCGGATGCGCTTTTCTACGGTGTAGCTAACGATGAAAAGGGTAGCGGCAGTGAGGCCCGCGGAGATGGCCAACAACGAGATGAGAAACTTGGTGCGGAGTCGAATTTTTCTCATCGCGGATTTTTGCTGGCTGACCTTGTCTGATATCAAGAGGTGGCTTGATCGAACAGCCGGCTCCAAATACGAAATTAACAAGTGTTTTGGGCGGTAGGAGCGCGCTGTTCGCGCGAATGTCGAAACGGCAACAGGCCCAGGGGCCAGTAATGGCTTGGGTACATCAAGACTTAGGCAAAGCAGCCGGTAGCGGGCGCGGACGCGGAGCAGTCTAGACCTGCAAAACGTCACCGTCGCGGGCGACGATTTCGTAGAGGACGGGGTTCACGAAGAAGCCGAGTAGCAGGCGTGAGAGTAGACCTGCTACGACTACGATCGCGAAGGGCTTTTGCGTGTCGCTGCCGACGCCGGTGGACATCGCGGCGGGAAGCAAGCCGAGACACGCGACGAGCGCGGTCATCATGATGGGGCGGAGACGAAGCAGGGAAGCGTCGCGCGTGGCGTCGCGGATTGTGGCGCCTTCGAGACGGAGCTTGTTGATGTAGCTGACAAGAATGACGGCGGTTTCGACGGAGACTCCGAGCAAGGCGAGAAGGCCGAGGCCGCTCGAGACGCTGAACGGGACGTGAAGAAGTTTGAGCGCGATGAGGGCGCCGACAGGTTCAGTGAGAACGACACCGAGTGCGATCGTGACGGGGAATTTGAAGTTGCCGTAGAGCGCAAAGAGGATGAGGAAGATCAAGAAAATCGCGAGAGGGCCGATGATGTAGAGCTGTTGTTTTGCTTCGAGGAGTTCGCTGTATTCGCCGCCCCAATCGAGGCGGTAGCCCTCGGGGAGGGTAACGGATTTCGTGACGGCGCGCTGTCCGGCCTGGACGATCCCTTCGAGGTCGCGACCTGTGACGGAAAACTGAATGCCGATGTAACGCGAATTGTTTTCGCGATAGATGAAGGATGCTCCGCTCTGTTCCTTGATGGTGGCGAGTTCGGAGAGCGGGATTTGCTGGCCGTTCGGCGTGGGGACAAGCAAGTTGCCGATTTGCTGCGCGTTCGAGCGATATTGCGGCTCCATGCGGACGACGAGGTCGAAAAGTTTTTCGCCCTGTATGACTTGCGTGGCTGACTGGCCACCGACGGCGGTTTGCACCACCATCTCGGCGTCGGAGACGTTGATGCCGTAACGCGCGATTTTTGGACGGTCGATATCGACGATCAGGCTGGGCTGGCCGAGTTCGCGGACGACGGTGAGTTGGGTGAAGCCTGGCGTGTGATCGAGGACGTTGCGGATTTCGACGGCTTTTTTCTCGAGCACGTCGAGGTCGGGGCCGAAGACTTTCACAGCGAGCGCGGATTTCAGCCCTGTGAGCGCTTCGTCCACGGCGTCTTCGGCGGGTTGCGTGAAATTGAAGATGACGCCAGGGTAGGCGGAGAGCTGTTTTTCGACGTCGCGGCTGAGTTCTTCTTTCGTGTGAATCGGGCCGCGAACTCCACGATTTGTCGTCGTACGGTTTGAGGCCGACATAAAATTCGCAGTTGAAAAAACCGGTTGCGTCGGTGCCGTCGTCGGGGCGGCCGAGTTCGGAGCCGACGACGGTGACCATCGGATATTTGATGAGCACGTTGCGGACTTGGGGCGCGAATTTCGCGGCTTCGTCGAAGCCGATGGTGTAGGGCATTGTGGCGCGAACCCAGAGCGCGCCTTCGTCGAGATGAGGAAGGAATTCGCCGCCAATCAAAGGGATGAGGAGCAACGTCCCGCCGAAGATGAGAAGGGCAACGACGACAGTGGTCTTTGGATGGTCGAGGCACCAGATGAGGCGGCCGGCGTAGCGATCGCGGATCCAGTTGTAGACGTGATTTTGTTTTTCTTTGACGGGCCGTTTGAACCAGTAGGAAACGATGACCGGTACGAAAGTTAGCGTGAATACGAGAGCGCCGAGAAGCGCGAACGACATCGTGTCGGCCATCGGGTGGAAGAGCTTTCCCGGATGGGCCGGTGAGCGCGTAGATCGGAAGGTATCCGGCGATGATGACGGCGACGGAATAAAAGATGGGGCGATCGACGTCGCGCGCGGCGTGCAGGATGACTTCGTGAAGATCGTAGTCGGTGCCGTGGCGCTCGGAGAGTTCGCGATAGATATTTTCGACCATCACGATGGTGCCGTCGATGATGATGCCGAAGTCGATGGCGCCGATGGAGAGTAGGTTGGCGGCTTCGCCGGTGGCGTGAAGAAAGATGAAGGCAAAGAGAAGAGCGAGTGGAATGGTGAGCGCGGCGATGACGGCAGCGCGGAAGCTGACGAGGAAGAAAAGAAGAACGAGAAAGACGAGGATCATGCCGCTGAGCAGGTTGTGTTCAACGGTGCCGGTGGTGATTTTGACGAGGTCACTGCGATCGTAGTATGCGTGGACCTTGACATCGGGTGGCAGCACGCTGCGGTTGATCTCCGCCGTCTTTTGCTCGACTCCGGTTAAGACGTTTTGCGTTTGCTCGCCGCGACGCATGAGGATGACGCCTTCGACGGCGTCGTCGTTGTTCTTCGTTTTTTCCTGAAAGCCGAAAATTCCTAGGCGCGGTGCGTTGCCGATGACGACGGTGCCGACGTCTTTTACGCGCACGGGCACGCCGTTGTTGCTGCCGACAACGACTTCGCCGATGTCGTCGGTGGATTTGAGCAGGCCGAGACCGCGCACGTAGTAGAACTGGCCGCCCTGAGTGTAGAAGCCGCCGCCGGTGTTGGCGTTGTTGGATTGAATCGCGTTGAAAACGTTGGCGACGGACTGATGGAAGTTGTAGAGGCGCGCCGGATCGAGGAGTACGTGATACTCCATCGTCGGGCCGCCAAAGCCGGAGTCGTCTGCGACACCGGGTACGCTGCGATAAGCGCGCTCGATGATCCAGTCTTCGAACGTGTGGAGTTCCATCGGCGAGCGATCGGGGCTGTCGATGACGTAGCGATAGACGAGGCCGCTGGGGCTGAAGAGTGGCGCCATGCTCGGCGTCACGCCGCTGGGGAGTTGAGCGTCGGCGATGCGTTGGAAGACGACGTTGCGCGCGAAGTAGGGCTCGGTGCCTTCTTCGAATGTGAGGATGACGTCGGAGAGACCGTAGAGCGAGATGGAACGCATCACGCGAAGATTCGGCGTGCCGTTCATCGCGAGTTCGAGCGGGAGAGTGGTGAGGCGCTCGACTTCTTCAGCGGCGTGGCCGGGCCACTGCGTGATGAGCTCGACCATCGGTGGCGAGAGGTCGGGATAGGCGTCCACGGGCATGCGCTTGAACGAGACGGCGCCAGCGACAACGATGAGCAGCGTGAACATCAGCACGACGAAGCGCTGCTTGAGGGCGAATTGGACGATGCGATGAATCATTGGGCTTTGGTTTTAGCTTTCGCTCTCACGCCTAGTGCTGCAAAGAATTTTTGAACTGCAAGAACAAGCTGCCGTTACCGATGACGTGCTCGCCTTCTTTTAGGCCGTCCTGAATCAGCGTGCGGCCGTTTTCGCTGTTGCCGATCTTCACGGTGCGGCGCGCAAATTTGTCTTTCTCGGTTTGGACGTAGACGAACGGTTCGTTTTCGTTGTCACGGAGAACGGAGGCGTCGGGCACGGTTAGCGCGTCGGCGAGAGCGCCGGCGTGGACGCTGGCGGTGACGTACATGTCTTTTTTCAACTTGTACTGCGGGTTTTGCGTAACGATGCGCGCTTGCAGGGTGCGCGTGTTGGGATCGAGCGCGTCGGCGATGTAGGAAATTTTGCCGTGAAAGGTGTCGGGGTACGAATCCGTCGTTATTTCGACGTTGTCGCCGACGCGGACATAAGACATGTCGCTCTGATAGACGTTGACGAGCACCCAGACGGTGCTCATGTCGGAGATGGTGTAGCACTGCGTCGAGCCGGCTTGCAGGAGTTGCCCGGGGCCGACGAGGAGTTCAGTGATTTGGCCGGCGACGGGTGCCGGGACAGGGATTTGTCCGGTGTTTTTCGGTGGCTCTTTCATCAAGGCTTCGGGATCGCGAATGCCGAGCGCCCGAAGACCGTCGGCGGCGGCTTCCTGATCGGCGAGCGCTTGGGCGCGGTCGGATTCGGACTGCTGAAGGTCGCGTTCGGCAATGGCTTTGTGTTCGAGCAGGTCTTTGGCGCGGGCGTAATTTTTGTCGGCGAGTTGGTATGCGCTGACGGCTTTGAGGTAAGCGGAGCGCGCTGTGGAGTAGTCGGGGCTCGTGACTGTGAGCAGCGTTTGCCCGGCGTGAACGTTTTGGCCGGGCTGGGCGATGATTTCCTGCACTGGGCCGCCGACGGCGCTGAAGACTGGCGTTGTTTTGAAGGCGTTGTAGGCGACGGCGCCGGTGAGGCGCAGAGTGCGCGGTACTTTCGATTTTTCGATGGTCACGACTTGAACGTGGGCCATCTGATCTTGCGGGATGGTGAAGAGATCGGCGGTGTCGGTTTTGTTTTCGCCGGTGGAGTACGAAGTCATCTTTGCTTCGTTCTCGCCTTCGCGTGAATTGCAGCCGACGGCGAGCCATGCGCACGCGAGCGCGATCACCGCGACGCCCGCGCGTCGCGGCGCGGCGGACCGCGATCGATGCGATCGAATGAACCGGTTGTAAGACCGAACGTTCATGGAAGGTCCCTCGTTCCCACGGCTTGGCGCATCTGTTCGAGAGCCGTCATGTAGCTCGCCAATGCCTGGCGATAGGCGAGTTGATTCGAGCGATACGTTCGTTCGGCGTCGAGAAAATCGAGGAGGCTTGCGGCGCCGCGTTTGTAGGCGTACTCGGTGATGTCGCGCGATTGCTTCGCTTGATCGATGTAGCCATTTCGATAGAGCTGGATGATTTCGTCGTTCGAGTGAAGTGCGGCGTAGGCGTCGAGGATGTCGGTGTTCACTTGCTGGGCAGTTTCGAGCGCAGTTTCTTCGGCTTGCGTGATGGCAAAGCGGGCTTTGGCGATTTCGCCTTGATTGCGATCGAAGATTGGGAGATCGATGTTGAAGAAAAACGCGCCGCTGTTGATGCCAGCGGTGTGTGTGTAGTCGAAGCTGACGCCAAGATCTTTCTTCCCGTTGGCGCGCTCGAGAGCTTCCTGGCTGCGCGCCGCGGTGACCCCTTCCTGTGCGGCGCGCAAGTCGGGACGATCTTGCATCGCCAAACCCTTTAGCGCCTGGAGATCCGCATGTACCGGCTGATAATCCAGCTCGCCGCTCACATCGAAATCGTCGGCGACAGATTCAAATCCGATAAATTGGCGCAAACCTGCGAGTGCCTGAATTTTCGCCAGCTTCGCCGCCGAATAGTCGCTCTGGAATTGGAGCAACTGCAATTTGATTTTGAGCAGATCGCTCTCGCTCATGTCGCCGGTCTTGTAGCGGGCCTCGCTGATTTCGACCGTTTGCTGGAAGCTGGCCGCGTCCTGCTTCGCCAGATCGAGACTCGATTGCGCGAGTAGCACCGAGATGAACTGCTGGCTTGTATTGAAGACGAGCGTGCGCTCGTTATCTGTGACCGTCGAACGTGAAACGGCGGTCTGATCCTTCGCAGCTTGCAAGCGGTGCTGACGCTTTTTTCCGCGCTCGATCAGATAACTGATGCCGACGTCGAACTGCGCCTGATTTTCGAGATAGTCGGCGCTGAACTGACTAGGATTGAAGAGCGGAAAAAATTGTGAATCCCACGACAATGTCGGATTTGGCCGCAGGTTCGCCGTCACTTCCGCTGCCTGATTCTGCAAGATCGTCGTACGCGCAGACTGCAACGCGTGGTTGTGTTGCAGCGCAAGCCGAATCGCTTCGTCGAGCGAAATCTTTACCGGCGCATTCGCGGCCGGAGCTGGCGCAACGGCGGGCGGAGCCGGAGGTGGCAAAGGCGGCATCTTCTGCCCTTGGCCGGCGGCCAGAGAGGGCAGAGCCAAAAGCACTGTGGCCCACGCCAATCCCTTCTTCATGGAGGAAAACCTCGCGTCTCCTAAGAGACGAACCGAAACGAGCAGATGGAACCGCAACGAGTGAGAGGGAAGTGAGAACTACGCGAGGGAAGGAGGCGCGCGCGGAGATGTCGTGCGCGTTACATCAACGGAAATCTCGAACGCGACGGCTGCGATCTCCAGTTTCGTGAGAACGGGAATCATCGCCAAGCTCAACGCCGGTGTGAAGATCGCTGAGCCAGCCGTAGCGCAGAACGGGCAAATATGCGAAGCGTAACCGCCGGAGTTCGTATCGACGCAGAGATGGAACTGGCCGGCGAGGAAGAGGATTGCCAGCACGAACACGAAGATTAGTCGGAGGCGTTTACCACTCATCTGTTTAATAAGACGAAGCTTAGGCAATAAAGGTTGTCAGGTCAAGCAGTTCGGGTGGGGCGCGCTGCGCAGTGAGCACTCCTTCATCGCTTGCCGTCGAGGTTGGCCCACTCGCCAGATTCGATAAAGCTGGCCCAAAAGAAGGGATGCTGCCGGCCCTTGCGTTTCAGCATCGCCAGTTCCGCCTGACGCAATGCTTCACCGCGACCGAGACCGCGCTTCAATCCGGTGTAGTAATCAACCATCATTTCTCGCGTCACCGCGTCGCTGACGGGCCACAGGCTCATCACCAGGCTTTGCGTGCCCGCAAGAAAAAATGCGCGTCGCAAACCGTAGACGCCTTCGCCGTCTTTTACCTCGCCGATCCCGGTATCGCAGGCCGACAAGGTGACAAGCTTCGTGCCCCAAAGATTGAGGCTCGATGCTTGCAATGCCGTCAGGATTCCGTTTTCGTCGCCGGACTTGTGAAGGTTGGCTCCGCTCAATGCCAAACCCGACCGCAGCAACGGATTCTCTGGAACCATGCTCGCTGGTTTCCCGGCAGATTCACTCTTGTTCGCTCTCGAGCTTTCGAGATCTTGGAGGAAGAATCCATGTGTTGCGATATGCAAGATACTCGGAGCTTCGACCCGCTTGATCGCAGCTTGGGTGACTTGCTTCCCGGTGAGGAGGGAAGCGTCCGGGAAAAGCGCCTTGATGCTCTGTGCCTCCAGTGCGGTCCCCGCCAGCGGCGCGAAATAAATTGAAGAGAGATCCTGGCCGACGGTGATGCTGCGCCTCGCGCCGCCCGTAGGCACCGAACCAGCGCTCTTCGCTTTCGCCTGGAGGACATCCTCACTACCCGGCTCGCCAAAGAACGGATCAGCCACAATCAAAGGCTTGTTCTTGCTGGGTCGGGCGACTTCCAGTCGCAATAAATCTCTTCCGGTCGTCAGGTACGTCGAGGTGTATCGCTCGACGAGATAGTGGCCTTTTGAATCCACCAACGCTTCGAAGGGAATCAATTGCAGTTCGCCGTCGGGCGAAAAAATCAGATGCGATGCGCTCCCGAGTGACAGCCGCAATTGGCTCTAGGATTCTTGCGTATGCAGCCGCACGCGGCCGTTTTTGCGTCGCTTCGTTGAGGATCGCGCAACGACTGCAGCAACGCGTCGATCGTCTTGTTGATCTCCTTCGCATCTCCAAGATCTTTTGCGTAAATTTCGCCATTGCGCGGTATGACATACGCGGCATATCGAGGTGCGCCGTATTCTTCTTTGACGATATCTCGCGCTTTGGGATAAAACGGGCGATACAACGCGAACTCAATCAGTGCCGCGTTCGCCGGGACGGCAGCCTGAATCTCTGACAGAGAAATCGGTCCAGATGCTTCGTAAAAGCCCGCAGTACGGCGGCTGATTTCACCTTCGACCTTTTCCCGATCCTGCTGGAGAGTCGTGAGTTGCTTCGCGTACTCCGCGACGGGCGTTTTCCCAGGACCTCTTAACGCGGCGCGCGCGAGTTTGTCCGTCGCAGCTTCCAGGTCATCCAGGAGTTTTTCGTCTTCGGGCCGAAGGTGCTCTTGCAATGTGGCCCGGCCGTTCGCGATCGAATCGAGAATGCGAGCTTTGCGTTGCAGGATAACCGTCGCGGCCAGATTCGTAGCCGCTTTGTCGCCCGCAGCCTGTTGTAGATTCAGCGACACGATCCGGTCCCGGGACATTTCGATCAAGTCCGCAAACTGGAGTTTGTCGCGCTCGGAGCCGGTCGCCAGATTGAGCTCGATATTCTTCTCGAATCCATCATTCACTTTCTCGCTGTATTGGAGCGTTTGCTCCGCTTTTGCCTTCCGCAGCCGAAACGGCTTGCATCGAGTCCAGAGCCTCGAGGGTTAACCGATGATATGGGCCGGCTGACACTTCAAGAGCGCTCAATGCCCGCGCAAACAATTCCTCCGCTTTGTCATAGTGTCCTTCGTCTTTGTAAACATTTCCGATGTTGATGAAGAGCCCTGCCGTTTGCGGGTTTTGTGGACCAAGCGCTTTTTCGTTGATCTTTTCGGCGCGCTCGAGCAATTCGAGGGCGCGTGCATATTGCCGTCGCTCTCTCGCGATCGCGCCGAGGTTTTGCAAAGGGATCGCGACATTCGGATGGTCGGGGCCGTATTTTTTTTCCAGAGCCGCGAGCGCTTGCTCGGTCAGGGGTTCCGCGTGATCGAGATCGTCCTGATTGAGGTAGAGATCGCCAAGGTTGTGCCGCACAGCGATCGACCAAAAATCTTCGGGTTCTAGGGATTTGTCGGCGATGGCTACGGCGCGCTGAAGTTCGACGATCGCGTCAACATAGTCGCCGCGGTGTCCGTATTGCCACCCCAGTTGCGCCCGATACTCCACCAATTTGGGGTGATCATCGCCCAGCGATCGCTGTGTGATATCAATCGCCTGCTTGATCAATTCTTCCGCTTTGGCGCCCTCGTCCGTCGAGCGATAGATAATCGCGAGGCTATCGATCGCCCACGCCGTTTGCGGATCATTCGGTCCGAGATGTTGACGAGTGATTTCGATGCCGCGCTCGGCCGCTACTTTGGCCATTGCCATATCGCCCTTGCCCCACCGTTGGCGCGAGAGCTGTGTGTTTAGCAGACCGACGTACGCGTCATCGGGGCCTACGGACTTCTCAAGCTCGGCGAGTGCTTCGCTTACGCGTGCAACTGCATCGTCAAATTTTCCAGCGTCTCTTGCAGCCGTGGCCTCAGTGCTCAGTCGATGGGCCTTGAACAGCGCGCGGTCTCGGTCGGTTGCTGGACGAATCTCGGCCGCTCGAATTTCGTATGTTCCGGCTGCGGCCCTCGTATAGCGAGGCTTGACGCGAATCTCGTATGTCTCAGCGGCATCCGAAGTGACGCCTACATCCTCTTGACCATCGCGCCGCAGGTCCGCGTCAAAATCTGCGAGCACTTTCGACTGACCATCCACGACCTGCACAACGACGTCGATCCCGTGATGTTCGACAACCAAGTTCGCGCATTGGCCCGGCGTCAGGGCAATCGAGTATCGATCGACGGTCTTCCCTGATATTTCGCGGTGAATCGGCGATCCCGGCTGGAGAGGAACCGGTGCAATGCGTGCCGGCTCTTGGGAGCGAACGCTCGGCGTGGAAAAACAAAACACGAATGACGCGATGCAAAACGCATGCTGCATCGCTCGGCGAAAACTTGGAATCCAAACCCGTGTTCGTCCCGTAGTATCCAGGGCCCACCCGTTGGACTTGGAATTTTCTTACTTTACTTCCGCTCGAAATGGATACGTCCCAAGCAATTCTGGTTTGCCGTTCGCGGCATCATGCATCAACTGAACCAGATAAACCTGCGATCGCAACACATTTGCTGGAATAGCGACGGATACGTAGGTGCCATCGGTGCCAGGGCGCAGGATTCCGCTGTGCCACAGAATCTTCTGTGTGGTCGGGTTCAACAATTGCGCTCGATATTTGTCTTCATCGGTCGAGCCTAAACCCAGTGACAATACGACGAGCCCTGTACCCGAGGGCACATCCACTTTCGGGATCGCGCTGGCGCTTCGCGTCGGTGCCGGCAGAAAAAGAGTGACGGTGCCGAGATTCTCAGTGCCATGTGCCAACGCACTTTGCGCGCCGCTCTTGTCTACGCTGGCGCCGGACGCCGGGGCATGTTGATCATCCAACGGTGCCGTGGCCCCAGGTGACGGTTGCTTCGTCTCTGCAACTTCGCTACGAGCGTGATTATTCTTTGTACTGATAAACCCCACAGCGACGATCAGAATCACAACTGCAGCCGCGAGGCTCAAAACCTGCCACGTGTTCAGTTTTGCGAAACGCGCGATTGGCTTCTGTGCCGCAGAAGTTTGCCCGTACGAAAGAGTGGGCGCGATGTTTGAAGTCCCTTTTGGCGCCTCGGTTGCGGTAGTTGCCGGGCTTGTCGCTGGAGTTTCCGCTTTAGCTTCCGCTTCGTGGGGCGGGGCTACAGGGTGCGTAGCAGTCGTCGTCACGTCGTCCGGCACACCGTCGGCTATGCGCAGAATTGCCCGCGCCGCCTCAACTTTTTGTGCTCGCAATGGCGACGACAAATACCAGCTCTTAAATTTGGTGAGGCTCGAACCTTCCATCTCGCCTCGGATGTAATTGTCTATGAGGTCGCGCTCCATGGCGTTCAGGCGTGCCGCGATGTCGTCGTCAACAATCGACGCCTCCTTCGATTGGTTCCGCCTCGTCCACAGGCAGAACGCCGAGCAGGTACCGCAGTAGCACTGCGTCGCTAGGTTCGAGTTTTTCCGGGCTGGACATCTTTCCTCTACTTAACTAAGACGAAATTCACTAAAACGTGTCATACCTCATTCTTCTTAAGGCAAGTCTGCAGGCAAACTTCGAGCCGCTGACGAACGCGGTACGCGCGGATGCTCAATGCATTTGCCGTGAGTCCAAGGCGTGCCGCCAAGGCTGCCCGGCGCTCGATTTTGCTCCGTTGCTGCCACGATAGTACTCGACGATCAATTCCCGGTCTGCCGGCGGAAAGATTTTCCAGGCAGCGTTGCAGACAGTCGGCGATTTTTTCTTTTTGACCGGACGCGGCATCGGCTTCAAGAAGAGTCGCGGACTGGCCGGAAAGGTTGCTTCCATTCGTAGCGGTCAGCGGGCGGTTGAAGGGGAGCGTTTGTCGGCTCGCAGCGCTTCTAAGAAATACAAATTTCGCGACGATGTAGCAATACTGAAGGGGCGCCACATCGGTGATCTCGCCGTTTTCTTCCAGCTTTTTTGCGACGCGATTCAGCGTTTCATCGGCAAGTTCCGCGGGAGCCACGCAATTCTTGCGGTCGAAGTAAAGCTCGAGCCTTCGACGCACCTCCAGATAGCGCTGGCCGTCGGAGTTCATCCCCTCATCCAGCCAAACCAGAAATTTTGCGAAGGCTTTTTCGTTCGGTGCCCAGTCCTGGTTCGGTCCCACTATTGGCCCCAGATACCTACCAGATTCGGTTGATTCTACATGAACCGCGCCTTCCGCAAAGCGGCGGATTCGCGTCTCATTTTGACGCGAAAGTTGGACTCCCGGACGCGGCGAAATGTTTTCGCGATTTCGTCTTATCTCATCAAGAAGGGGAATCCATCCTCCTAGGCAAGAACCAAGAGGTGTCCATCTATGGGGCTCAAGCGGCTATTCGCACGCACGAAATTTGGTGTGCGCACATGGGTTGTTGTTGTCGCGGCGTTGAGTTTGGCCGGGCGTGGTTTCCGCGGCCGTGATTCCGAACCTATTCCCGTTTCTCGATCATGCGGGACTCGTCTCGACCTACAACACAGGCGGCCCATTAAGGAGAACGGCGCGTTCTTTCAGAGCTTGGGCACAAACGGACGCACTTGCGCCACGTGCCACCAGGCCAGCAACGCGATGGGGTTGGGCCTGCAAAATATTCAGGCGCGCTACTTTTTGAGCGGCGGCCGCGATCCGCTCTTCGCTGCGTTCGACGGCGCCAACTGCCCGAATTCCACGTCACGCGCGCCGCAGGCGCACAGCGTTTTGTTGTCGCAACGGGCTGATCCGCATTCCCCTCACGTTGCCCGCTACCACTAAGTTCACGATTCGCGCCATCGTCGATCCCTACGGATGCGCCATCACAACCGACCCTGCGACTGGACTGCAGACGGTTTCGGTTTACCGCCGTCCACTGCCGACGACGAACCTGAAATTCCTGAGCGCGATGATGTGGGACGGCCGCGAGTCCGTCGCAAAGCCCTTGAACGACCGAACCACCATGCCAACCTATCTCATCGACGACCTGAAGCAGCAGGCGATCGATGCCACGCTGGGGCACGCGCAAGCCACCGTCGCGCCAACCGACGAGCAGCAGAACGACATTGTGCAATTCGAGATGGGTTTGTTTTCCGCTCAGATCGCCGACGCGCACGCCGGCCCGTTGAACGTCGACGGCGCTAAGGGCGGTGCGCAGAATCTTGCGACGACGGACTACTATCCCGGCATCAACGATGTTCTCGGTGCCGACCCCGATCACTTGCCGTTCAATCCGAGCGCCTTCAGTCTCTTCTCCGCCTGGCAAAATGCAACACCGGACCGAAGGCACGGACCGATTGCGCGTGAGGTTGCAGCGGCTCGCGCGGACATTGCTGCCGGCGAAGTGTTGTTCAACACGCGGACCATCAACATCACAGCGGTTCGCGGCATTAACGACAACGCAGCGGTTGCCGCCGCTCTAGGAACTTCGTTGCCTGTCGCGTCGTTCGCGGGAACCTGCACGACGTGCCACGACACTCCGAATGCTCGGCGACCACTCGCTGCCCCTGCCGCTGGATCTTGGGCTCGTGCACAGCGCTGCGGAAGAAACCAACCCCGCGATGTCAGACGCACTGTCGCAGCTTACGCTGGCAAAGGTGCCCGTGTATGAAATCGACGGTTGCCCTGATCCATTTGCCACGGATGGTTCCACGCAGCCGGTCAAGATTTACACGACCGATCCCGGCAAAGCGCTCATCACCGGCGTGTGCGGCGATATCAATCGTGTGAAGGGACCGATTCTGCGCGGCTTGGCCGCACGAGCGCCGTACTTCCACAACGGTGGCGCGCGGAACCTCAGCGAAGTGCTCGACTTCTACAATCAGCGGTTCCAGATGAACTTGACGGCGACCGAGAAGCGTCAACTCGTCGCGTTCCTCAACAGCCTCTAATCAGATTACGTCACGACTGGCGATCGACCACGTTGTATTCGCAGGCAGCTCGTCTCTTCGGCGAAGTGAGCGGCTGAGAGAAGTTGATGCGGACAAATCTAGGGGCTGCTACGCTCGGAAGCGCAGCGGGACAACTTCTGGCGACTGTTGCTTCAACGACGGCCCGTCCGGCGCAGCCGCTAGCCGATTCATGTTGCCCATCGACAGAGCGCGTCTCGATCTGGATCGAACTCCGCCCAACCGCGTCGTCGCGAATTCTTCCGATAACTCGCCATCGAATGCTTCGCTGCCCTCAGCCAAGGGATTTGCGAGAATGCCAGCGTTCGACAGAATCACCGCGCGTTCGACAAGATTCTGAAGCTCGCGAATATTCCCCGGCCACGAATACGACCTAAACGCCTTCATCGTCGCGGGCGGCACTTCGACGATAGGCTTGCCCATCCGCCGCGAATAAATTTCCACAAAATGCATCACCAGGCACGCGATGTCATCACGCCGCTCGCGCAACGCAGGCAGTTTGATCGGAACGACATGCAATCGGTAAAACAAATCGAGGCGAAACCGATTCTGCCGCACCAACTCTGGCAAATCCCGGTGCGTCGCCGTCACCAGCCTCACGTTGACGCGGCGAGTCTCGCTGCTCCCCAATCGCTCAAACTCCTGCTCCTGTAGCACGCGCAACAGCTTCGGTTGCAATGAGATCGGCAGGTCGCCGATCTCGTCGAGGAACAAGCGTGCCCGTATCCGCCGATTCGAAGCGTCCGATTCTTTGAGAGATGGCGCCGGTGAATGCCCCGCGCTCATGACCGAACAGTTCGCTTTCCAACAAATCCAAAGGAATGGCTGCGCAGTTCAACTTTACGAAGGGTCGCCCGCATCGAGGGCTAATATTGTGGATCGCACGTGCGATGAGCTCTTTGCCGGTGCCAGTTTCGCCCAACACCAAAACGGTCGAATCGCTGACCGCTACCTTTACGACTTCGTCGAGCACAGCTTCCAAGGCCGCGCTCTTGCCCACAATTTGCTCAAATTTGCGTTCAGAGGGTTGCCGTTCGCGCGACTTACGATTTTCGATCGTTCTCACGGCACCTCCTTATCGGCTGAATCAGGATGGTTCTCTACCGCTATCGCGCTCGATTCTCCATCGCGCTTCGCACGCAATCGAGAAGCACTTCCTCATCGAATGGCTTCGCAAGAAATTCCACCGCGCCTGCCCGCAAAGCCTGCATCCGCATGCTTGCATCACCGTGGGCCGTGATGAAGACGGTCGGAATCCTGTGGCGTTCTGCGTTCAGCCGCGCCTGCAACTCCAGGCCCGACATACCCGGCATTCGAATATCCGCTACCAGGCAGCCGACTTGAGTGAGGTCGCCGTTTCCGAGAAATTCTTCGGCCGACGCGAACGCTTGCGCAGGTAAGCCCGCTTCCTTCATAAATCCCTGCAGCGCCGCACGAATCGATTCGTCGTCGTCCACAATGGCGACAAACTTCTTACCGTTCTGAGTGATCATGTTTGGGGTAGTTAAGCCTCTGATCGGAGCTGGCGCAATCATACGTAGGTATGATCGGGCGGATTGAGAGTGGGAGGTCTAGGCCTACTACAACGAGGTGCGCGACTAGCCCGCAGTACGCTTCAGCTCTTCCAACATTTTCACCAACGACGCGACCGAATCGGCCTTCATCTTCCGCATACCGCTGCCTCGTTGGATTTTCACTGTAATTTCACTGGTTCCAAGCTTCGCAGCGATCTGTTTGTTCAACATCCCCGCCGTCACCAACGCCAGCACTTCGCGCTCGCGCGCCGTCAGCGAGCCGTAGCGTTTTTGCAAATCCGCCCGTTCGCTTCGCCGGTGCCGGGCCTTCCGATCCCGTTCGACCGCCTGGCGAACCGCTGCGAGCAGCTCATCGTTCTCGAAGGGCTTGACCAGAAACTCCACCGCGCCTGCCTTCATGGCCCTGACCGACATCGGGATATCCCCGTGCCCGGTGATAAAGATGATCGGAATGTCGATCCCCGCCGCAGCCAACTGCTGCTGAAACTCTAGCCCGTTCGCGCCAGGCATCCGCACGTCGAGCACGAGACAACACGGACCATCTTGAATCTTTGATCGCTGCAAAAAAGCCTGAGGACTTTCGAACGACTCCGACCTCCACCCTTCGGCCGTCATCAGTCCGCAGATCGCATCGCGTACACCCGCGTCATCATCCACGATGAAGACGACCGGGTTCTCGACATTTTTCGCGTCAGCGCACATTACGCCTACCCAGCAGCCCCGATTGGCAGCGTGAACTGAAAGCTCGCCCCGCGCTCGGGCTTCGATCCAGCCCACAGTCGCCCGCCATGTGACTCGATGATCGACCGGCTAATCGAGAGTCCCATACCGGTTCCGTAATTCTTTGTCGTAAAGAATGCCGTGAATATCTGGTCCGCATGTTCGACGGACAGCCCGAGACCAGTGTCCTGGACCGAAACCAACAACAAGTTGTCCTCGGCGCGCTCCGACGTCAGCGTGAGCTGCCGCATACCATCCACGTTTTTCATCGCATCGATGCCGTTGATCATCAGATTCATCAGTACTTGCTGCAACTGTACCCGGTCCGCCATCACCGAGGGCAAGTTCTCATCCAAATCCATCTGTACACCGACCGAATGTTGCGTCAGCTCATTGCGAAGAATCACCGTCATCCCGCGAATCAATTCATTCAAATCGACCGGCTCTCTCGGTGTTGAGCCTTTCCGGAAAAACTGTCTCACGCGCGTGATGATTTCGGCCGCGCGATTCACATCCCCAACCATTCTCGATGCCGCGCGAGACGCCTCTTCCAGATCAGGCTCCTCTCGCTTCAACAAGTCGTCAGGCAGACATTTGCATTGATCGATGCTGCCGCAATCGGTTGATTCACTTCGTGCGCCAGCGTCGCCGTCAATTCGCCCATCGTCGTCACGCGATTCACATGCGCCAGTTCCGTTTGCGCCGCTCGCAGCGACTCTTCCGCCTCCTTGCGATCCTCGATGTCGATGCCCGTGCCATACCACTTGATGATTTTTCCCGGAGCGTCGCGCAGCGGCACGTTGCGCACCAGCATCCACCGATACTTGTGCGCGGTCCGTACCCGCACTTCGCTTTCCGTCGGCTCTCCCGTCGCCAGCGCGTTGTGCCACTCGGATATATATCGACCGAGATCGTCCGGATGAACGATCGAACTCCATCCCGCTTTCGACAGCTCCTCGGCCGAGAGCCCCGTCGAATCCGACAACCTCTGATTCACGAAGTCGACCGAACCATCCGGCAACGTGCTCCAGACATACGCGGGAATCGCGTTGATCACGCGCCTGAGCCGGTCTTCACTGCTCTGCAAACTCGCATACAGATCTTGCAGTTGTCGTCCGGTATCGTTGAACACGTGGCCTAGGTGCGCAAGCTCGTCGTCCCCGTGTATCGGTACTTTGTACCCGAATTCTCCGCGTGCGAGTCTCTTCGATCCTTCCACCAATCGCGCCAACGGCCCCGTGATACTCCGCGTAATCTCCACTCCCAGCACCGCTGCGATCAGCAACGTAAGAATCGACGTAACCGGCACCATCACAAAAACGCGTTGCTGCACTCGCCGGATGCTTTCCGCCTCCTGCGCCTGCTCTTCAGCGATTTCATGATCGACTTTCTCGACCAGGGACGACGTCAAGAATTCCAGCGGCCGTACTTGATTCGTAATCCGCCGGTGCACCGCGCTCCAGTCTCGGTTGGCGGCGAGTTCGGTCATCTCTTCCAATTGCGATTGCAACGTTCTATGAACGATTTCGATCGTTGGCAAAATGGAGCTGTCAGGCTGTATGCCGGACGGGAGCGACGCAAGAATCGCCTTGGCGCTCTGCGTGTCGTTCACGAACGCTTGGCCGAGCGGTCCTGCCTCGCGAGCCATTCTCGCTGGGTCCTGATCGTCGGCAAGCGCTTCCAGCTTGTCGTGGAACGACAGCAAGCTCTCGTGAACGCGCAACACTGCGACGAATTCCTGATCGTAGCCATTCAAGCGTCCGGCTTGACTCCGCACCGTCTGGAATTGCCACATCACGATGGCGTCGCCAATCAACATCGCTACGATGATCAGCACAAAGCACAACGCCAGCCGTGGACCGATATTCAGCCGCAAACCCACTCTCCCGAATTGCCTCGCCTACGGGCGCCCCGTCTTAAATCCCGTGATCTGCACGAGCTCCTTTTCCAACTTCGCCGCTGCCGCCGGTGCCGTCGATTCATGCGTCAGCACGGAATGAACTGCTTCTGCGTAAACTTGCGACACTTCCTCATACTTCGCTCCGGCAACCGCCGACGGTCGCGATATCAATATCCCGCCCGGAATGTCGCCAGGTTTGCGAGCCCACGGATATGCTTCGTCCAATAGCTTCGGCAGCTCCACGAGCTGAAGGCGTTTCCACTGCAGCCCAGATTTCACCTGCTCCAATTCGAGCTCTTTCTGCCTCTTGTGCAGAAACTCGACAAACTTGATTGCCTCCGCCTGGTGCACCGAAAACCGCGAAACACTCAACGCCCAACCACCTAAGGCAGACACGCGAGGTCCCGTCCCGTGCGGAACGCTCGTCACTCCGGCGTCCTGACGGAAGGGCTCGTCCGTCGGGTGGCGCTGAAAGTAGTCCGCCCATCCGCGCGCAAACGCTGCGTTGCCGGCGATCCAAAACATATTGCTCACATCCCATTCGGTGTACGAAGGAATAGCCGGCGGCGAGATCCAGTTCAGCCAGTGCGCTCCTCGCTCCCACGCGTGAATTGCATTCGGATTGTTGACGCTGATGATTTTGTTCGGCTCAATTGTCAGCCCTCCGCCCTGCGTCACCTGCCATTCCAGTGCTATATGGGTCAGCGATTCTCTTGTCGTTCCCGGCCAGACGAATCCCCAAAACTCTTTGTTGCCGCTGGCGCGCTCTCCCTTCTGAATTTTCTGCGCCATCTGCTCGAGTTCATCCCATGTTCTCGGCGGCGCGTCGTATCCGTACTTCTTCAGCAGATCCACGCGATAGTACAGAACGCTCGAATTGGGGTGATACGGAATGCCGGTCAGTTTGCCGTCGATCGTATAAGCGGCAAGCACGTCGGGATCGATGCTCGCCAATTCCTCTGAGAAGTTCGGCTTCAGATCGATCATGTCATCGGCAAACATACCCGGCCAAATCGAATCGATCCCATAAACATCCGGCGTCGATGCGCCGCTTTTCAATAAATCGCTGACAAGTTTGACTTGCGCCCGATTGTCTTGCGGCGTCGGAAGGTGATTGACGTGAATCCCCGTTTCCGCGGTGAACGCGCGAATGGCGGGGTCCGACACCATGCGGCGATCGCCCAGATCCAGCAATCCCTCTGGGTCGAGGAAGCTGATCGTCACGGGCTCAGCAGGTTTTTTGCATCCGACCCATGCCAACGCGACCGCAAGCAACGCGGTTGCACTCACGACTCGCGGCGATACTCGCAACAGCTTACGTATTTGCATTCCGGCGCTGACACCTGTCCGTAGCTTTACTAGACGCATGTCGAAGACGCCAGAGTTTACCTCTTTAACTTCGCTTATTCACGACGAACACATCATCGCTCTATCTAGTTTGGCCACCCTGTGCTCGCGATCGTTTCCCAGGTCGCGGGGTTAAACTCAACCCAACCCACGCGTCGCCGTCCGTCACCAAACGTCAAGAAAAAAACGGCTCCAGCAGCCGCGGCCCGGGACCGAACTTCGACAGTCGATCCCAAGGATTTCGCAGCGGACACGCTCCCATCGAAAGGCATCCGCACCCGATGCATCCATCGAGCTGATCGCGAAGCCGCGTGAGTCGCTCGATCCGCCCATTCAGCTCATTCTTCCAACTCGCCGACAGTTTCTTCCAATCTTCCGCGTTCGGCGTCCGCTCGCGCGGAAGCGCCTTCAACGCCTTCCGAATCTCTTCCAACTCCATGCCGGTGCGCTGCGCCACGCGGATGATCGCCACCCGCCGCAACACTTCGCGCGCGTACCGCCGCTGGTTGCCGTTCGTTCTCCAGCTGCGGATAAGTCCCTTCGCTTCATAGAAATGCAGCGTCGAGACCGCCACGCCGCTGCGACGCGCAACTTCTCCCACTGTCAGCTGCTTCGGAAAGTTCGCCGTTTGGTTCTGCCTCATGATTTCCTCTTGACCTCAAGTTTACTTGAGGTTGCATGATTAGTCCGTCAGCACACTCAAACGAACAGGAGCAGGGAATGAGTCAGCAAATAAGAGTCGGACTAATCTACGGCAGCGCGCGTCAGGGCCGCTTCTGCGACACGGTCGCGCGTTGGACGGAAAAAGAACTCGGCAAAAGCGGCGATTTCACGATCGAAGTAATCGACCCGGCTGTCCACGCTCGCGCCGACCGCAACCAGACGCCGCAACACCAGTCCGGCACCCATCGCACCTTACGCGCACAACTCGCCGAGGCCGACGCTTTCGTCGTCGTCACGCCCGAATACAACCACGGCTATCCCGCCGCTCTTAAAGAACTAATCGATTCCGCAGGCGAAGAGTGGCACGCCAAGCCCGCCGCATTCGTCTCCTACGGCGGCGTCTCAGGCGGACTCCGCGCCGTCGAACAACTCCGTCAAGTCTTCGCCGAACTCCACGTCGTCTCGATCCGCGACTCCGTCAGCTTCCAAAACGCCTGGCAACTCTTCGACTCCACCGGCTATCCCGCCGACCCCGACCGCTGCTCCGCCCAAATGTCCAAAATGCTAGCCAAGCTCCACTGGTGGGCCACCGCCCTCCGCACCGCCCGCGAGGCAGCGCCCTACTCTCGCTGCGGCGTAAACGCGGGCCTGCTGAATCGCATCGTTGCGCTCAAGTTTTCCCATTGGCGAGACCAGCAACTCGTGCCTCGCGCGGAGGTGTCTTATGCAATCGATGCCACGCGCGCCGCAGTTGCCGCGTCGAGTTGAAGCCCGCTTGCTCCGCCACGCGTTCCATGTCGATGCGCGTTTCGCGCAACAGTTCTTGTGCGTAGGCGACACGAAGCCGATTGCGATACTCCGGAATGCCCATCCCGACATGCTCATGAAAGAGTCGCGAAAGGTGACGATCGCTGGCGCCGGCAACGCGCGCGAGCGCTGCCAAGACTCCACGACTTCGTCAAATCAGCGGCAATCGCATCCTGCGCGCGGTGCACCGCCGGATGAATATGGTTACGACCCGTGAGCCACGGAGAAAGCTGCGGATCGGACCCGCTCCGTCGCAGATACACCAACAGATATCGCGCGCACGCCAAAGCCACAGCCTGATCCGTGCATTGATGCACCAGATGCAGCATCAGATCGATTCCGGCGGTGATGCCGGCGCTCGAATAGCGTTCGCCATCTTCGACGTACAGCCGGTTCTCGAGAATGCGCGCTTTGGGAGCGATCTCCGCGAGCTCCTCGTAACTCAGATAGTGCGTCGTGCACGCATATCCGTCGAGCAAACCCGCTCGCGCGAGAGTCACCGCGCCCGTGCAGATCGTGATCACTTTGTGATCCGGACGAATGGTCGCCTTGAGCCAATTCACGATTGCTTCTTCTGCTTTTGCGTCAGCCGCAGTTCGACCGCCCCCAATTTTTCCCGCGCACTGCATCACCTCTTCGACGTCGCCCGCCAATACGACCCACGATCCCCCTTTCAGAGATTTTGGGCAGCGGTTCGATTCCCGAAAGGCTGACGCCGATCGACGTTAGCGGCGTCGATTGGGGGCCAACGTACTCAACTTCGAAGCGCACCGCGTCTTGTACGCGATTCGCTTGTCGCAAAACTTCGAGCGGTCCAGCGATATCGAGGAGGAGCAGTCGCGGGGGCACGACAACGTACACAGGGATTCGCCGAGGCCCATCGTGATTTGAAGGAGTTTTACTGTCGTGCGAAACCGGTTTGCCGGAATTTGCGGCGGAAGCGATTGTTTTGATTCTTCTCACACGTTTGGATGGCTGATTCATGCTGCGCACCTGATCCGGACTCATATCGCGGCGCTTGGCGTGCCGGTGCAATCGGACAAAATCCGTCGCCGCAAACTCAGCCTACAAGCTCGGCGACGCTGCCCGCAAGGGCTTCTTCCACCGTGACGATGCGCGCAAAGCGCCCGTCGAGCACAAGTTCCGTCCGCGCTTTGATCGCCTCCGGACTCCACTGCCGTCCGCGCCGATCCGTCATCGGAAACGTCAGCGTCGCCTCGGTGACATAG
This sequence comes from uncultured Acidobacteriota bacterium, assembly GCA_963850795.1. Classification (GTDB taxonomy): domain Bacteria; phylum Acidobacteriota; class Terriglobia; order Acidiferrales; family UBA7541; genus Acidiferrum. The sequence goes on from CAWKNS010000012.1 coordinate 86,821, forward strand.
TCCACGCGATAGCCCAGGTCCGATGCGTGCCGCGTCGTCGTCTCGCAGCATTGCTCCGTGCGGATACCCGAAGTGATCACGCGCCCAATCCCATGTTGCGTTAGCCACACGTCGAGCCCGCTTCCAATCAAGGCGCTGTGGCTCCGCTTGTGAAAAGTTGCAGCCGGGGCGATTGACACGCCCTGCAGAGTCGCTACGTGCCCCGACTGCATCGAGAACGGGCCGGTTTCTTCCACGTGAAAAATCTGCAGCACTGGGATATTTCGAGCGTCGGCCCCGTCGATCAGCGCCTGCAATCGCTCCACGAAAAACGGAACGTAATGATCCGACCAATACGGCCGATGCCGGAACGATTCCTGAACGTCGATGACAAGCAGCGCGGTGCCGGTGTTGTACATGAGATTTGCCTCGATTCCCCCATCATCATGCCGCGCACTGGCCTCGCACGAAAGACATCTGAAAGACTCAAATCGGACAAAAAGCGCCATCAAAAATAGCCCCTGAAATCGGCTGCGCGTCGTATGGTCATGGCGTCAAACGTACCGGCTCTTTTTGTCCGGTAAACGTCCGTAAAGTGCCTTTCGCTCCCCGCCAGCCGCGCTCACTATTCCCTCATTACAGGGTAATTCTCCATAACCGTAGTTTCGCAACACCACGTCGAGGCGCTTTTCGCTTGAAGCGCACCGTGGATTAGAACCGGCCGCTCCGGTGGGAGTGAAAGCTGCCACCGGAGCACACCCCTTATGCCACAGGATCCAATGACCAATCGTCACGAATTGTTAGCGTCCTGATGGGAACCAATTTGCTGTTGCGTCTCCAACTCCTTTCGCTCCTGGCGTTCCTCACGCTTACGAATTTCGCATCACCAACCTCGCAAGTCGCGCTCTCGCAGGACATCGACCGCTCCGTCAAACCAGGCCAGGATTTCTATCGATTCGCAAACGGCACTTGGCTGAAGACGGCCACACCACCCGCCGGACAAACGAGCCTCGACATTCGCTCGATGTTGAATCAACGCAACGCCCAGCGTATCCGCGAAATCATCGAGAAAGCAGCGGCCAGCCATCTCGCCGGCGCCACCATCGAACAAAAAATCGGCGACTACTACGCGAGCTACATGGATCAAGGGGCTATCGAGTCCAAGGGCCTCGCGCCCTTGTCCACGACCCTCACTCAAATTTCCGCAATCGCCGATAAATCATCGCTGTCCGCCTATCTCGGCACCACGCTCGGCAGCGAAATCGATGGGCTCACCGCGAATTCCGATCACATCTTCGGACTCTGGATCAATCAGGGCTTCGGCGATGCCTCGCACAATCTCCCGCATATCTGGCAAGGCGGGCTCGGACTGCCCAGTCGCGACGACTACCTCGATCCATCACCGCAGAAATCGGAATTACGCTCTCAATATCAAGCGCACATCGCCAGAGTCTTGAAACTCGCAGGCGTCGCAGACGCCGAAAGGGAATCGGCCGCCGTTCTAGCTCTTGAGGTGGAAATCGCCCGTGCCTTCGCTCCAGACTCTGACGCCGCCGATGTCTCCAAACAAAATAATCCTTGGAAACGCGCCGACTTCGCCAACAAAGCTCCCGGTCTCGACTGGGACGCGTACTTCCAGTCCGCCGGACTTGCCGCACAAAATGATTTCGTCGTCTGGCAGCCCTCGGCCGTAACCGGTATTTCCGCGCTCGTCCACAGCCGAAGACATCGATGTTTGGAAAAATTATCTTCGCCTTCATCTCCTCGATCACTACGCCTCGGTTCTGCCGAAAGAATATCAACGACGAACACTTCGCCTTCTACAACACGATTTTGTCTGGTGGAACCGCCGTAGCAGGAAAATCCGATCGCGAAGCCGACGCCATCGCCGCCACCAACGGTGCCCTGGGCTTGGCAGTCGGCCAGTTGTATACGCGACAGTATTTCCCGCCAGCCGCTAAGGCAAAAGCACAAGCCATGGTTCGCGATTTGCTCGCCGCCTACCGCGAACGAATCCCAAAACTCGCTTGGATGTCGCCGGAAACGAAACAGAAAGCCTCAGCCAAACTCGCCGCGCTGCAAGTCATCGTCGGCTATCCCGATGATTGGATCGACTACTCGTCACTCGAAATCGTTCGCGGTGACGCACTCGGAAATCTTCGCCGCGCCGAACAGTTCACTCACGCGCGAGACATAGCCCGCCTCAAACAGCCCGTAAATCCGATCGACTGGCCGATCAATCCACAGCAGCCCGGCGCGGTGATCATGTTCAGCCCCAACGCGGAATTCTTCACCGCCGGCATCCTCCAGCCACCGTACTTCGATCCCGATGGCGACACCGCATCCAACTACGGCTCCGCTGGCGCCGCGATGGCTCACGAAATCAGCCACAGCTTCGACGAACTGGGCAACATCTACGACGCGCAGGGCCGCATCAGCGACTGGTGGACGGCAGCCGATCGCGCGAAATACCACGAAGCCACGTCAAAACTAGCCGACCAAATGAACGGATACTGCCCATTCGCGGATCTATGCGTAAATGGCAAACAAGTTCTGAGTGAAAGCGTCGCCGACCTGACCGGACTCGAAGTCGCGCACGACGCCTACATCCTGTCGCTGAAAGGAAAGCCCGACTCAGCCATCGACGGCCTGACCGGCGACCAACGCTTCTTCCTCGCTTTCGCTCAGCGTTGGCGAAAAATTCAGCCCGAAGCCGCCCTCCGCCACCAGCTCCAAACCGACACGCACGCCCCCGGCGAATATCGCAGCGACACCGTCCGCAACGTGATCGCCTGGTACGAAGCGTTCAAAATCGCCCCAACCGACAAGCTCTATCTCACCCCATCCGCCCGCGTCCGAATCTGGTGAGCCAGGAATAACGCTCTAGTCGCTCCTCAGAATTGGGCAGCGCGGACTCACCACAGGCAAGTCCTCAAAGCCACCGGCAATAATGACCTGTATTTTCCTGCCCTTCGTCGTACTCCTAACATGAGGTGCAGGTGTCGCGAGGACCTGAACGTGCCAGTCCAAAGCATCGAGAAGCGCATCAATCCGCGAGCCAAGCTAGCGAGAAAGCTGCGCGTCCGTCCATCAGACGGCTACGAGGACAACTTCGAAGAGATTGCAACCAGCATCAACGTTTCCAAGCGAGGCATCTACTTCCAGACCGAGCTGCCAAGCTATCGCGTGTCCTTGCGCCTCTTCGTCACTTACCCATTTACAACGCTCGACGACCCGATGAAGTCGGAATGGCTCGGAGAAGTAATGCGGGTGGACAACCTACCCGGCAACAAACGCGGAATCGCCATCCACCTGCACAATCGGATCTAATCCGCTATCACCCAACCGCCGTCGCTGCCCGTCCCTTCCTCCGCGTCGCTACTGAGTCCTCGTTCGCACCGCCAACGCTTCCCGATATCCTCCGGTGTTGTTCTTGTCCACCATGACGGTTCCGGTGTCCACGAACGTCGGCACTGGCGCCGCCAACGCTGTGTGCCAATCCTTGAACTGATGCACTGCATTGTGGTGCAGATCATCCAGAAGCTTCAGTCCGTAATAGCTCATCACGTAAGGCTTCTGCGTCACCGTAGCGGCAATCACGCCCTTATCAATCCAGTCCAGCGTCGCTGGATCGTCGTCAAACGCCACGATCGGCAGCTTGCCATCCAAATTGAATCGATGGACCGCTTCCGCCGCACCCGAACCGCCGGATGCCTCCAAACAGATGATCCCGTCGACTTTTTCCTTCTTCTGTATCAAGTCCGCGATCTGGTCGGCAGCGCTACGTGGATCGCCCTTGTCATCCAGGATTTTCGTGATCTTCAACGCAGGAAAATTCGACAACCCATCCACAGCGCCTGCGAGCCGGTCATCGACGTTGTTCTGCCCCTCGATACTCACCACGACGATATTCGACTTTCCCGAGACAAGCGCTGCCATTCGCTTCATGCTTTCTTTCCCGGCCTTGAAATTGTCAGTCCCAACGTACGCCACGCGTTTCGATCGAGGCACGTCGGAGTCCACGCAGATCACCGGAATGCCCTTTGCGATCGCGTTGTCGATGTCCGCTTGAAAAATCTCTGGGCGTGCCGCAGAAATACAAATGCCCGCGGGATTCTCTTCGATCACGCTTCGCAGCACTCCCAATTCCGCGGTGGGTTGATAACCTGTCGGTCCGACGAGTTCTCCTTTAACACCGAGAGAGTTGGCGGCATCTAGAAAACCTGCTTCCGCCTCCTTCCAGTAGGGAAGACCGATGTTCGTCGCAACGAATACGTAGCGTTCCCCCCGGTCGTGGGCTGGTGTCGAGCAACCGGCCATCCATATCTCACCGCACACCACCAGAACAGCCGTCAATGTGCTCCGATGTCCATTCAATGAAGTCTCTCCTCTCAGAACGGGACTAAGCGCGGGCGTTGGCTCGTACGGGTGGAAAATCGTGCTGGGTAGCTGCGGGCCGGGCAGAAGTAAGGGCGATCACCTCCATCGCACTCTCTTTAGGAGCGTGCGCGAACCTTCACCATGGAGAACCCGTTTAGCGGAGTTAAACCTCTTTATCCGCGGATTACAACCACATTCCACCGGAAGCGAGAATTCACGGCGGTGAACAACCGTCGGGTGCTCTACCCGACGCCAAGCTAAAGACTCAGCACTTCCATTGATATCCGGATTGCGCTCAAAGAAGTAACCTCAATCCTGACATGACCCTACGGACGAGCACGCCGCTACGAATCGCGCAAGTATCGCCGCTGTACGAAAGCGTCCCGCCACAGCTCTACGGCGGTACCGAGCGTGTGGTGTCGTACCTCACCGAGGAGTTGGTTCACCAAGGCCACGATGTCACTCTGTTCGCCAGCGGCGACTCCGTCACAAGCGCACGGCTTGTCCCTTGCTGTCCTAGATCGTTGAGACTCGACAAAGCGTGTATCGATCAGATCGCGCATCATTTTGTGATGCTCGACAAGGTCGTCGAACTGGTTCAACGCGACGCATTCGACGTCGTTCATTTTCACATCGACTATTTCCATTTTCCGATTTCCCGCGCATATCGAATCCCTAACTTAACGACCCTGCACGGCAGACTTGATCTCCCTGATTTGGCGCCTTTATATCACCGCTATTCCGACATGCCGGTTGTCTCTATCTCGAAGGCGCAGCGGAAGCCGCTTCCATTCGCGAACTGGATCGGCAATGTCTATCACGGTTTACCTCAAAACTCTTTGGAAGCGGGGGATGGCCACGGAAAATATCTCGCGTTTCTCGGCAGAATTTGCCCGGAAAAGCGCGTCGATCGTGCGATTGAAATCGCAGTCAAGGCCGGTATGCCCCTGAAGATTGCCGCCAAGATTGATCACGTCGATCGCGAATACTTCGAAAAGAAAATCAAACATCTGCTTGCGCAACCCGGAATCGAGTTCATCGGCGAGATTCGCGAGGACCAGAAATCGGAATTTCTCGGAAATGCCTCGGCGTTGCTTTTCCCCATCGACTGGCCCGAGCCGTTCGGTCTTGCGGTTATCGAAGCGATGGCGTGCGGGACGCCGACGTTAGCTTTTCGTTGCGGCTCGGTGCCTGAACTCATGACCGGCGGAACGACCGGCGCAGTCGTCGACAATATGGATGAAGCCCTTCCCGCGCTCCAGCGCATCTTAACAATGGATCGTGCCGCAGTTCGGCGTACGTTTGAGACACGCTTCACCGCGCCGCGCATGGCCAACGACTACGTCGCACTCTACGAGTCGATTCTGAATACGCGCGCAACTCAGGAACCAGCCGCAACGTTGGCGGTCGGAGAATCCGAAGTCGAGACGCGCTTAACCCTCTAGGACGGTCGCTGTTTGTCGGACATCGTTCGCCTTGCCGATGAGTATTACGTTCGAGCTTCGTCCGCGCTCGCGGACGACCGCACGCGCGTACTCAAATACGGCGATATGTTCCTCGTCTCCAATCGCTACGGCGACATCGAACATCTCGGCGCATCGCGTTTCGGCCTCTTCTACGCGGAAAGCCGGCATCTGTCGCGCTTCAGCATGCGATTGAATCAACTTCAGCCGTTGCTGCTCGGTTCTGCGGTCGGAGAAGACAACGCATTTCTCGCCGTGGACGTAACGAATGTCGATTCCCGGGAGTCGAGTTCGCCCGACGCCGACTTGCCGCGCGGATCGGTGCATGTTTTTCGTTCGCAGTTTCTGTTGCACAACTGCCGCTACGAACACGTTCGCATGCGCAACTACGGCCTTGAAAAGGCTCGCCTTACGCTCTCGTTTCAATACGACGCCGACTTTGCCGACATTTTCGAAGTTCGTGGCTCCGTGCGAGAAAAGCGTGGACAGCGTTTGCCCGATTCGCTCGATGGTGACGCGGTCGTCCTCGCTTACCAAGGTCTCGACGGCGTTCTTCGCCGCACGCGCATTCACTTTTCGCCGCGTCCGGCGACGTTGAACACAGACGGCGCGACTTATTCCTTCACGCTCGCTCCGGCCGAGGAAACTTCGCTCTTTTGCACGGTTTCCTGCCAGCACGGTGAAACCGTCTGAGTGCTATCGCGTCGTACGCATCCGCTTTTTCGAGTGTTTCGCGCGAATCGGATCTGCCGCGTGAACACGAGTGCCACGTTTCCAGTTCGAGCGAAAGCTTCGATCTTTGGCTGAGGCGATCCGCCGCAGACCTCAGAATGTTGACCGAAGGCAATCCCGAAGGTCCGTATCCGTATGCCGGTGTCCCCTGGTTCAGCACGGTCTTTGGCCGCGATGGAATTATCACCGCGCTCGAATGCCTTTGGAACGAGCCTCGAATGGCGGAAAGCGTTTTGCGCTATCTCGCGAAAACACAGGCGACGGAATTCGTGCCGGAGCAAGACGCCGAACCCGGAAAAATCTTGCACGAAATGCGTCGTGGCGAAATGGCGGCGACCAAAGAAGTTCCGTTCGGCCGTTACTACGGAAGCGTGGATTCAACCCCGCTCTTTGTGTTGCTCGCAGCCGCCTACTTCGAAAGAACTGCCGACGACCGCTTGATTCGAGAGATTTGGCCCAACATCAAACGCGCGCTGAACTGGATCGATGTTTTTGGCGATCGCGACGGCGACGGATTTGTCGAATACCAGCAACAAACCGAGAGGGGATTGACTCAACAGGGCTGGAAGGACTCGCAGGATTCTGTGTTTCATTCGGACGGGCGCTTGGCCGACGCGCCAATCGCGCTTTGCGAAGTCCAGGCATACGTCTACGCCGCGAAACGCGGAGCCGCGGCACTTGCCACGATGATGCAAGAGCCGGAGCTTGCGGCGAAACTCGGTGCCAGCGCGGATGCGCTGCGCTCGCGATTCGACGAGGCGTTCTGGTGCGACGAGATCAACTCGTACGCAATCGCATTGGACGGAAAGAAACAGCAGTGCCAAGTGCGCACGTCCAATGCAGGTCACGCGCTGTACTGCGGAATCGCTAGCCAAGAGCGCGCAAAGAGCGTCGCGCAAACCTTGCTGGACGGTCACTCGTTTTGCGGCTGGGGAGTGAGGACGGTAGCCGCCGGCGAAGCGCGCTACAACCCGATGTCCTATCACAACGGATCGGTGTGGCCGCACGACAACGCGCTCATCGCCCTCGGCCTCGCTCGCTACGGCTTTCGTGACGAGGTCATCCGCATCATTGAAGGGCTTCACGAAGCAAGCTGCTTCGTCGAAATGAGTCGCCTGCCGGAACTCTTCTGCGGATTCCACCGCCGCCCCGAAACGAACGGCCCCACTCTGTATCCCGTCGCGTGCGCGCCCCAAGCGTGGGCCGCTGGCTCGATCTACATGCTGCTCCAGGCCTGCCTGGGGATTTCAATCGACGCCGCAACGAAACAGATTCGCGTCACGAATCCAGTGCTGCCGGCGAAAGTAAACGAAATTCAAATCCGTCAACTCCGCATCGGCGACGCCCAAATCGATTTTGCCGTCCGACGCCTCGGCACGGAAACGCGACTCGACGTTCTCCACAAGTCAGCCAGTCTCACCCTCATTCAAGACTAGCGGCTCGGTTGTTCTTGGATGAACAGCGATGCGAGAGCAATTGTGCGCAAACTACAGCAGATATCAGAGAAGGAGACTACAGACTGTATGGCGGAGAGGGTGGGATTCGAACCCACGGTACGGTTTCCCGTACGCTCGCTTTCGAGGCGAGTACTTTCAACCGCTCAGTCACCTCTCCGCGGTCGCAGCACGGCTTGCGCCGTGCACGTGTTGAAGGCAACTTAATCGTAACAGACCGCTCCGCGCCTCAGCAATCGCGCTGTCATCTCCAATTGTCTTAGTTGCGGCTGCTTCAGCGGCGTTCGGCGAAGAAGGCTTGAATCACCGCGGCGCATTCGGTCGCAAGGACGCCTGAGGTCACTTCGACTTGGTGATTCAGCTTGGGGTGCGACAGGACCTCGAAGCAGGAACGGACGGCGCCGCCTTTGATATCGTCGCAGCCGTAGACCACGCGCGGGACGCGCGCTTGAATGATGGCGCCGGCACACATGCTGCACGGTTCGATGGTTACGTAGAGAGTTGTTCCAGTGAGCCGGTAGTTTCCGATCGCGCGTGACGCTTCTCGCAGCACTACGACCTCGGCATGCGCGGTTGGGTCGCAATCGCGAATCGTACGATTTGCACCGCGGGCGACGATGGTTCCGTCGGTGTCGCGCACGAGTACTGCGCCGACCGGCACTTCGCCGGCGATTGCCGCGGCGCGCGCTTCTTCCAGCGCGATCTGCATGAACTGAGCATCTTTCTCGGTCAATCCCGAAATCGGAGATGGTTCCATCGCAACGCGAGGATAACACGCGCTAGACCTGCAACTTCTTGACAAAGCCCCGGACGGCAAACAAACTACTTCGCATGGTCGAGGTGCCGCTGCCACGTTCGCAGTCCGCCGTTTCGCGCGTTTCCGAGTCGCGAAATCGCGTTAACAACGCGTGCTGCGACCTCCGCTGACCACCCTTCATGGAAATTCGCCGCGATCCAATCACGCAAAGTTGGGTAGTGCTGGGCCAGCCCGAAAATCTCGACGAAACCGCTGCGCCATGTCCGTTTGACGGCGCCAACGTCGAAAAACGCCCTTCCATTTTGAGCCTTCCGGGCGAAGGCGCGTGGCAAGTGCGCGTGATTCCGCATCCCGATCCGCTCTATCGCGTCGAAGGAGAAGCCAGCCGTCTTGCCGAGGGCATGTACGACAAGATGGGCGCGCTTGGCGCGCACGAAGTGGTGATCGAAACACCGCATCACGACAAGCGCATGTCGCAATTCAGCGACGAAGAAATCGAGCGCGTGCTTTCCGCGTGGGCCACGCGCATCACCGACCTCAAAAAGGATCTGCGCTTCAAATACGTCACTGTATTCAAAAATCAGGGCAGCGCCGCTGGCGACGAATGGTCGCACGCACATTCGCAAATCACCGCGACGATTTTCGTTCCGCGCCGCATCAAGTATGAGCTGAGTTCCGCCAGCGAATGGTTTCGCGAGCGCGAGCGTTGCATTTTTTGCGACGTGGTTCGCCAGGACGAAAAAAACGGCAAGCGCATCGTGGATGTGCAAGGCGATTACTACGCGCTCTGCCCGTATGCGTCGCGCGTCCCGTACGAAATGTGGCTGCTGCACCGGAAACACAATCATCTTTTCGAGCAGCCGCGTCCCGGTTCAAATCGCCGCCAGCTTGCCGCGCTGCTCGGCCGCGTCTTGCGTCGCCTCGAAAAAGTCGCGCCGGCGTTCCACATGGTCGTTCACACGGCGCCCAATACGCGCAGCAAAAAAGGCGAGCTCGCCGGCTACTGGAAAACGCTGGCAGACGATTTTCACTGGCACATCGAAATTCTTCCGATTCTCGAAAAGCGCAGCAAGTCCTACAGCATCAAAGAGGTGTATTTCAACGCGATGCTGCCCGAAACCGCCGCCGCGGCTCTGCGTGCGATGGATCCGAATTCGTGAAGTCGTTGGCACGCCGCCGATCTTTCCAACCTGAATCCGGCGGAATCATCTCCTCGCTGATATCGCTCGTTTTCATCGTCGTGCTATGCGCTGTTTTGTACCTCGCGCGCGGGCCGATCCTGCGGGTTATCGGCGAGACGTGGGTCGTCGAAGATCCACTCGAAAAATCCGACGCGATCATCGTTTTAAGCGACGACAATTTTTACGCCGACCGCGCCGCTCACGCGGCTGATCTGTATCGCCATGGCTGGGCGCCCGTCGTCGTCGCGAGTGGCCGCAAGCTGCGACCTTATGCCGGGGTGGGCGAATTGATGCAGCACGATCTGATCGAGCGCGGCGTGCCGAAAGACAAGATCGTCACGATCTCTCATAACGCCGAGAACACCAGGGAAGAGGCGCAAATTCTTCTCCAACACGTAGCCGAGCGCAAATGGCATAGCGTCATCATCGTGACCTCGAACTATCACAGCCGCCGGGCACGATATATCTTCACTCGCGTCTTCCCCCAGCCGATCGGTGTCACGGTCAGCGGTGCCAACGACGGCAGCTTTGACCCGGAACACTGGTGGCAGAGCCGGCTTGGGCTCAAAGAGTTGACCCGGGAGTGGGCCGGGATGCTCGTGGCCATGTGGGAGCTGCGGGGTGGTGCTAGGAGTTTGCCTCCGCCCCCAGCCGTTGTGGCCCTGTACGAACTAAGACCGCTATAAGTGGTATAGAGCAGGACGTAACACCCCACATTTAGAATCCGGGATTTCCCTTTACTCTCAGTAAGTCCCGTACTATCTTCGCTTTTCTGAGTCGTCGCTCTCGCCTCCCTCAGCCGACGAAACACGACTTTAGAACCAAAATCCTGCGTTGAGGTGTCCCGATGTGGAAGAAAGAAGACTCGAAGCCTCAAGGAGTTGCCGAAACGCCCAGTTCGTTTGCTCCGGCTTCGTCGAGCAATCGGGACGCAGCGCCCTCCTTTAGCCCGGCAGCCTCTCAGCCGCCCGTTTCGTCTAAGGCGACGGCCTGCATCAGCCAGGGCATTAAAATAAAAGGTGAAATTACGGGCAGTGAAGACCTCTTTATTGACGGGCCCGTCGAAGGCAAGCTCAATTTGGGCAGCAGCAGCGTCACCGTGGGTCCGAATGGCACCGTCAAGGCCGACATCGCCGCCCGCGAAGTCGTTGTTCGCGGCCGCGTCGAAGGCAAAATCGCCGGGAAAGAGCGCGTTCAGCTCTGGAGCACCGGCTACGTAAGCGGCGAGATCTCCACCCAGCGCCTCGCCATCGAAGATGGCGCAGTGCTTCGCGGCAAGGTCGAAACCGGTCGTGCCGTCGAGAAGAGCGAAGATCGCAGCGCGGCAAGCGCAACTAAATCCAATGGCGCGACCGTCCCAGCAGGTACGACGATCTAAGACATGACCCTATTGAACAAGTTTGGCATCGGACCGGCCAGCAGCCAGCGGGGAGTTACGCACCCGGGCAAGCCTGGCGCTCACGATGCGGCGGGCACGAAGACGCACGGCGGCCACGGCACGACGAGCATGCCGGCGGCTGTTGGTGCGACTCGGGTGCCAGCGGTTGGCGTGGAGAGCACCCGCGTTTCCAACGGGCTCAAGGAATTGATGTGGAATCTCGACGGGCTTGGCCGCGGCACTCTGCTCGACATGGGCGGGGCGTGGCAAGCGACGCTCAGTTTTTTCATCGAGAAGGGATTCCGCGTTACGACCGACGACTTACTGCGCAGCTGGAAGATGTTCCTCGATAACGAAGAGAAGGAATATCGAGAGCGCAGCAAGTCCGATCAGTCGCTCGATCTTTCTCCTGCTGTCCGCGCGAACCGGTTTTTTGAGTCGAACATCAACTATCCGGCAGCGTCGTTCGATGTTGTCCTGCTGTGGGACTTGCTCGACTACCTCGATCCGCAAATGGCGACGCGCACGGTTTCAGCGATTACGGAATTGCTTCGGCCCGGCGGCATCGTGTTCACGATGTTTCACAGCAAGAAGCCGGAAGGATTTCAGCGCTATCGCGTGGCGGATGCGGGCACGTTGCAGGTTGTGTCCGCGAACGTGATTTGCCCGGCGCAGCGCGTGTATCAGAATCGCGAGATTCAGGATCTCTTCGGCCGCTATCGCACTGCAAAATCGTTCATCGCTCGCGACCAACTTCGCGAAAATCTCTTCATCAAGTAAGCTTTCAAAACCATTCGAGTCTGCTTGAGTGTGCGACTACGTTTGCGTTGTCGTTGCGAAGGCGAGTCCCTGCCAGCGAATCAAGCGGAAGAAAAAGATAACGCAGAGACGCAGAGAGCGCGGAGTTTCGCGGAGGCGTCGTCGCGTTAAGCGAGCTCAACGGCGGGTTGTGACGGCTTCCAGGATTTGCTCCCAGACATTTTCATCGAACATTCCCAAGACGCGGGCTTTTGTGTGGCGTTGTGCGGCGGTTTCCATCTCGGCGTGGCGGGCTAGGACGATTCCGCGGTCGCAGCAGGGAAGTAGCGAGGCGGCTTCGGCTGTGCCTGCGATTCCGATAATTGAGGGATGCGAACGCAACGCTCGTTCGTAGAGCTTAATGAGATCGCGGACGCATTGCTTGAGATTGGCGCCGACGGCGGCGGACCACATCACTCCGTGCTGGCGCAGCGCGATTTTCTTTTCCGTCGCTGCGTTTTGAAATCGCGTCACGTCTTCTTCGCCGGCTCCGGCAAAGAAAAACAATTCATCGAAGTCGCGCTGACGGGCGAGTTCGGCTTCTCGTTGCGGCAAGCCGGTGTTTTGCGTCAGCTCGCGTGGTGAAAGCGATTTCAGTTTCACGACTTCGACTCCCGTGTCTTCGGAAAGGGAATCGAGCGCATCTTTTGCCGCCGGCAATATTTGCGCGATTGGGATCGTTGTGAATCGGCCGAGGCGAATCGTTTCGGCGCCTTTGAGGTGAAAGTAGTCTTCGGGCAGGTAGACAGCGCAGCCGTCTTCGGCGATGAACGGATTGCCGTGGCCGACGCGGCGGCGCGGCTCGTCGATCTGCAAGCGCGAGCGCGAAGTGACCCAGACGGATGGGATGGCGTTGTGGTCGAGCGTGGCGCAGAATTCATCGAAGCCAGCAACGGCTTTGCCGCGTTCGGGAATGATGGAGTCGATGGCGATGAAAAGGATAGCTGGGGTCTGGTGCAAGAAGTTGCCTCCGCGAGTTGGCGGTTCATTCTAGCTGGGTGGGCGGCATCGACCTAATCCAGCCGTCGGATTCATTGGCTCAAAATCGCGTGGCTACGTTCTGGTTCGAAATGAGGAGGGTATACCCCCGTCGTTTTTCTCAAGAGTGTGCAAGTTGCTGATTCGGCGCCGGTTACAAGAGGGCAGAAAATAAGAGTGTGCAAGTCATTGTATTTAAGACAGTTACAGGGGTGCGTATTCGAAAATTTCGCCCCAAAATGAAAAAAGCGCCGATGAGGGCGCTTGAGGACGTGATTTTGACTAGTTGCCAGTATACCCCGAAACCTGCGTACTGTCAATAGCGATCGGCTCATGAATCCAGCGCTCGTCTTCGCTTTAGGCCCGAGCTGTCGGCCGAACCATTCCGGCGAGTGAACTTCGATGGCTCAAAAGTCTGATGATTTGCCCATCACTCGATCCGAGTACAGGTTGCCGCCGGTCATCAGGAATTAAGTCTCAATAAATCAATAATATAAAAAATCGAACCACCTGTACCAACGGCAGGGGGATTGCCCATTGGTACAGGTGCAGACCGCACTGCATAATCGGTGAACTGCCCACAAACGGGCGTTGTCTTGGGAGACCTCTTACATGCACAGCCTTAAAGGTCCGGCTTCCGAATCGCAGAAGAATGCGGTGCTCGTGGTTTGCCTGCTGGTGATGTCGGTGATGTGCATTGGGTTGATCTGGCAGGCGCAGATCATTTCGAATCAGCGGGAAGATATTAAGTGGTTGCAGTCGCTGAAATTTGGCGGGTAAGAATAAGGGACAGAGAAGCGCCGATCGTCGCCGACGCAGTGCAAACATGTCCGACGATGGGTGCCGGCGCAAACGGCGAGGCATGGCGCGACCCTATCAGGATGGTGCTTGGACTCTACGCCGGGCGGAGTGAACCCCGCCCCTACAACCCCCATACAAAGCCGGCGTGTTACCTCGATGAGTGAATTCCCACAGTCTGTAGGTACGTTCGGGCTAAATCACGGCATTCGCCGTGCACTCCTATTCGCGATGCGACTTGGTCGCAAACTTTTACGACTCGCGGCGAAAGAATGTGGTTCAATGAATTCGCCGAGAGTTACGAATCGGGAGATTTAACGTGAAATACATTCTCAAGCTCGCGTTGTTTGCGATCGTTCCGGTGATGCTGGTTGCGGGCGTCGCTTCGGCGAAGTCGGCGCAGCACCATCATCGCAAAGGGCATCGGGCGCATCACCATGCGACGCGGCATCATGGGCACACGGCGACGAAGCATCAGAATCCGAATCAGTAGGATTTAAGTCTGGGCGGTGCTGGGCGGACTGCTCAAGACCCAGAGATCTTGCGGACATGGGGCGCAGCGATGCTGCGCCCCTACACATTTGTGGGCGACGTAGAGTTGGCAAAGCAACGGATGAGATCGCGGCGTTGAAAACGTCTGAGATCCTTCGCTTCGCTCAGGATGACACGCAGTTAGGCAGCTGGAATGGGGTTGGAAATGAGAACGGGGAGCCGTGGGCTCCCCGTTTTTATTTTGCTGTGTCGTCTCGGAAGCGCCGCGAAACTGAAGCGTGTTTCTGGGCGACGCGCACCGCAAGAGCGGTGTGATCAGCTTGTGGTTCGCTCTATGCCCGGTGGAGTCATGCTCCCCTCCGTAGCTGGTGAGCTTACGAAGTAGATCTACGCATGTGACTGGGTGGGTGCAAGGGGGGAGGATACTTAGAGCTGAGGAAAACGGCAGAGCTATACTCAGCATCAGGTGAGTCGATGCAACAATCCGTCGCTCAACTTGCTGCCTTGGTCGTGCACGGCAATGCGTTTCTTCAAGGTTTTTCCGGCCAGACTCCAGTAGACCTGCAAGCCTCCAACAGTGCGTTCCGATTTTGCGAGTGGGTTCGCTTTGCCGACTCTGAGGGATATCTTCTGTCGAAGGATGTGGCCGCTTGGTTTGTTGAATTGAAAAAGTCAGGCGCACACGGCCTAACTATACGTCATGAGTCTTCTGCAAGAGGGCTCGCGAACATTATCCGTGAGTTCGTAAGCGGTGGAGGAAGTTGGGCCATTGAAGAAACGCGACCCGATGGTTGTTACCACTGGACAGGCTACTGGAAGATGGGGGAACGAGGAAGAAGCGACCGGCGAATTTGGTGGGTAACTTATAGACGAAACCCTATTACCCCATGTAGCCGGGAAGGCGAGTATGACCTCGCTCAGACCAAGGACGCATTGAAAAGAGTCCTACAAGAAGGTGCTCGCTTCATGCGATCTGTGAGCCTAGGTCCTGGTGCGGAATGCTTCGATCGCGGGCTGAAGCGGCTCGAATCTCAAACGCCGCTTTTAGACCATCATCACTACGAGCTCGTTCCGAGTGACATCGTGCCCAATGAGTTCGTATCGCTAGATGCCGAACAACTACTCGGTGCAACGCTGGATGTGTGGGAGTTCGGCGGGACTGGGTTGTGGACCGACCACGGCATTCCGGGCGAATCTGATCGTGTCCAATATAGACAAATTGCCGAGGGACTGTATCCACTTCTGAATCGCGCGGTCGTTGCGGCCGCCAACTCGTCTGCACGCAAAGCGGATTAGCAGGCAGGCGAGGATCAGGATATGGAGATAAAGAGAAACGGCGTTGGCTTTTGGCCAGTGGCGTTTTTGTTCATTGCGACTGCATTCAAAACAAAGCGGCGACCCGAGGTCGCCGCTCTGTGTTGGAGCTTGATGTGAGGAAGGCGACCGGAGGTCGGCTTCCTTTGGATTTGGGTTAGCGGCCGGAGGTTGAGGCGGCGGCAGCGGGCTGCGCCGAGTTGGCCTTCGGGACGCTGATGTAGCCGGAGACGGTGTTCTTGCCGGCTTTGTTGATGACGACTTCCTCGGGGTAACGTGCGCCCTGAGTGTAGAAGAAGATGGGCTCGTTGAGAGCGCGGTTCTTCTTGACGAACTTCTTGTCTTCGACCGTCATCTCGACCGTGAAGCGGTTGTTCTTTTCGTTGACGCCCTTGAGCTCGACGGTAATGTTGCCGGCCTTGACGGGCTTGTTCTTGCCGTCAACGGTGAACTCGATGTAGTCGCGCTCGCCGAGGCGGCGGAGTTGATCGATCTCATCGTGGTTGCGGGCGATGAGCGTGCCCATTTCGGAGCGCGCCATCTTGAGGTCTTCCTTGGTCGAGTTCAGATCGGTTTGCACGCCGCCAACCTTGGTGTCCACCGTCTTGACGTCATCGCTGGTGGCCTTGGTCGCGAGTTCGGTGTGAACCGAGGTGTCGAGCGCGGTCAGCTTCTGAGTCGTCGCGTCGTTCGCCTTGCTGGCGTCTTCGCGAGCGGTCTTGAGCTGGCCCTGGGTAATCTTGAGTTTCTTCGTGACGAGGGTCAGGTCGCCCTGCAGGTCGGCATTCGCCTTTTCATCCTGCGCTAGGCGGTCTTTGAGGGACGACACATCTTGCTGCACCGACTGCTCGGACTGCTTGATCTGAGCGGTCATGGCTTGCTGCGTGGTGTCGAGTTTTGTGGAGGCGTTCCAGCCAAACCACAGGCCACCAATCGCGATGAGACCAAGAACGATCATCGCGGGAAGGTGCCAGGACGGCGATTCTCTTTCGACGATAGTTTCTGACATAGTGGGTATTTCTCCTCACCCTGATCGGGCTGAATTTGGGTTTCCCTCAAGTGAAACGGCCCGTGGCTGGAAAGGAGCATTCGCCGCGCCAAATGGGTGATGGGGGAGGGGCGGCTTCGGTAGGCCGCAAGTCATTCTGGATGCTGAGGTTACGCAGGGTGATTCCTGTATGAGAAAACTTGTGGAAGTACTAGTCCGGGGAAAGATTACGCGGTGTTCACGTTTTCCACCGGAATTTGCTCGCAGTGGAAAACGAATGGTGACGGTTTGGGAGGTTGCGTGAGGGTGTAGACCGTAGAGGCGACGTCCAGCGGATCGGTCGCGCCTAGACGCAGCGAGGGCGGAGCAATCCCCGCCCCTACAGAACGACGCCGACGGCTTCGAGGGCGTTTGGCAATTCGGCGGGGACAGGGAGGTGGATGCCGATCATTCCTAGGGCCTTGGCGGCGGCGACGTTTTCTTGGAGGTCATCGATATATACGGCTTCGGTGGCTTTGACTTTGGTGGCGCGGAGGGCTTCCTGATAGATGATCGGGTTGGGCTTGCTGGAGCCGACCACGCAGGAGTAGATGCGGACGGGGAAGTATTTGAAGAAGCTGAAGGTCGATTCCATGTGGGCGACGTGGATGGGGTCGGTGTTGGACAGGAGCGAGAGGCGATATTTTTTGGAGAGGCTGGCCCACAGTGAGTCGGGCTGGAGCGTTTCGGGGAGGAGCGCCGCGTTCCAGGCTTGAATAAATTGGTCGTAGGTCAGATTGCCGCCGAGGCGACGGACGATGTGGAGATGCCAGTCGCGGGCGCTGATCCGGCCGTCCTGGAGATCGAGGAAACGCGGATCTTTTTCGATGGCCGTCCAGATTTCTTTGGGTGTGAGTGCGATGCCGCTGGAGAGGCCCTGCATCGCGCGGGAGACATCGACACCGACGATGACACGGCCGATATCGGAGATGATGGCGCGGATTTTCTGGGCGGGCATGGGCTATTTGCTTTCGTTTGCGGACGAAGAGGCGGATGGCGGCGGCTTTGCGGCTCCGCAGAACTCCAATGATAGCGGGAAGAATCGAGACGACTGCGACGACAATGATCACGTAGTGGATGCTCTGGCTGATATTGGGGACGGTGCGGCCGAGATAGTAGCCGCCGAGAACTGTGGCGGTGACCCACGCGATGCCGCCGACGATATCGAAAGCGACGTATCGCGGGTAAGGCATTTTCGCGGCGCCGGATACCGGCGGGCAGAATGTGCGGACGATCGGGACGAAGCGGGCGAGGATGACGGCGCGGCCGCCGTATTTTTCGTAGAACTGGTGCGCGCGTTGGAGATGGCTGCGGCGGAAGAAGAACGAATCTTCACGCTTGTAGAGCGCGGGGCCGGCGGTTCGGCCGATCCAATAGCCAATCTGATCTCCGACGATGGCGCAGAGCATGACGGGGAACAGAAGCCATTTCAGGGGAATGACGCCGGCTGCGGCGAAGATGCCGGCCGTGATCAGTAGGGAATCGCCGGGAAGGAAGAAGCCAACGAAGAATCCAGTTTCGATGAAGACAATGGTGCAGACCAGTGGGGCGCCGCCGTTGCGAATTAATTCTTTAAGGGCTTCTGGGTCGTAGGCAGAGCGGAGCAAATGCTGGAGAAATTCGAGCAAGCCTCAGAGTTCCTTTGTGAAAGAGTGGAGAGAGCTTGCGAAACGGGCGCAAACTCGAGAGCGCGCGAACGGAATTCGGTTAACGCACCGCACCCAATACGGTAGCAGAAAAGGGAAAGATCCTCGCGGCATTCGTACCACAGCAAACCTAAAGAGCCGACGGGACCGGACCACATCCAAGAGTTTAAGGTGTTCAGGGAATTCGAGCGAGTCATTCAGTGGCCTTTGTTGGATAGCTTGCCGGTAATTCGCATTGAGTGGCCTCCGCCACTCTTATGCGGTTGAGCGAAAAACCGCCGGCAAGATGCCCTTCGCGACTCAGGGCAAGCCGGCGCTACCGCGTCGCTTCCGCGACGAGCAACATACTTTGCAGATCGGACTCCAAACCGCGAGCGGCGATCTCGGCGCGTTCCAAGAATTTTTCAATGCGCGGCATGGCGCGCTTTGCGGCCACGATGCCGGCTTCGATCGCTTCGTCGGCGCGGTCGAAATCGTCCCACGCGATCGGTTGAACGTCGGGGCGAAGGACGAGATCGGCGTGGCGCTCCCAGCTTTCGAGCTGGTGTTTCTGGGCGGCGCTGACGGCGCGCGCGACAACTTGAAAAATGTTGGAAGGGGTGCCGCGGTGGCTGTCCTGAATTCCGACCGATACGCCGAGGACAAATTCCGCGCCGAGTTTGCGGGCGGCGGCCGTTGGAACCGGCGCCACCAACGCGCCATCGACCAGGCAGCGAGTTCCAATATTGACCGGCTCGAACAAACCTGGGAAAGCGCAGCTCGCGCGAATTGCCTCTTTGAGGTTGCCGTGAGTGAGAACGACCGGCTCGCCATTATTAAGGTCGGTGGCAACGACCGCGAGCGGGATGCGCAAATCTTCGAAATTCTGAGAGTCGAAAACGCGGTCGATCAGATCGCCGAGGCGATGATTGCTGGCGAGGCCGAGGCGCGAAACGCTCCAGCGGCCGATGTCGCGGAATTTCAGCGTGCGGCAGGTGGCGATGATGCGCGCCAAAGGAGCGCCGCTCGCGTAGGCCGCGCCGAGAATGCTGCCGACGCTCGTGCCCGCAATGCAAGAAATAGGTATGCGATTTTGCTCGAGCACCTGAAGAACGCCGAGATGCGCGAAGCCTCGCGCGAACCCACCGCCTAGGGCGATCCCGATACCTGGCCGAGTGGCCAGTTGGGCTGCATTGTGCGGTCCGGACTGTGGTTCACCTATCACGGCAGGAGTATCGCAATTCGCGGCTGTAGCGGGCGATAGTCCTGGCGTCCCGAAAAACCAGTACGTTTGTACTTTTAAGAAATCCTCATGAAAAGCGGCTGTCAGAAGGGACAGGAGTACGTTCGTTCCACGATGGTACCCCCGCTGTACCATTTTCGGTTTTTGAGCCGTGAGCGATTCTGTTTGCGTCAGGACGGACTGCAAGAAGCGACGGAGTAGACAGTCCTGAGGGGGCCAGCGAAATGGACATGGCATACGCAAGTTGGATCGGATTGCCGGTGGTTTTGCAGGTGGTTTCGGGCGATATCAAGGTGCCGCTGCGAGGGAAGTTGCTGAAGGACAAGGGCGATTCGGTGCGGATTCGGATCGACGGCTCCGATATCGACATTTATAAGACGATGATTTTGGCGGTTGAAGAAGACGCGATGGTGATGCTCCCGGCGTAAGGCCCGGCTAAAGCTAAGGAGACTCGCGATGAATAACCAAGTGCCCAAGTATGTGACGTGCGGTCGCGCGGCGTTGTTGCTCGGGATTCCGGAGGATGAGTTGAACCGGATTTCGAGCCAGTCGGGACTCGGGCATACCGAGTGCGCCGGCGAAGAGACCGAGACGTTTTTTACATACGACGAATTGCGACAGATTTGTTTGATTTCGACGCACCAGGTGAATTGAACTGACGGTGCGTTCACGATTTTCCTCCGGCCCCCCTCAGCAGTAAGCCCCCACCCCCGGAGCTCCTCCCCCCAGGAGCTTCGGGGGTTTCCTCTTTTGGGGGTGATGGAATGAGCTATGGGGAGACCGAGATCGTGTGAACGTTGAGATCCTTCGGCGCCTTTCGGGCGCCTCAGGATGACAGGCTTTTTAACTGTTCGATCGAAAGGAGCGTTTAAGGGCGTCAGCTGCTTTCGGAGTAGCGGGTGGCTTCGCGGAGGTGAGCGATGAGGAGGCGGATGCTGTCGGCGAGTTGGACGACTTCGCCTTCGCCCTGGATGTCGAACTCGATTTCGTAGTTGCCGGCGGCGGCGTGGTCTACGGCTTCCTTGAGGCTGATGAGCGGCTTCACGACTTGCTTGGGCAGCGTGAAGCTGATCCAGATGCTGACGAGCAGAGTGATCGCAGAGACGATCGAAAGGGACCATTCGGCCGCGGAGCTGAGACGGCGGGCTTTGCGATGGTCGTGCTCGACGCGATCCCAGCTTTTAGCTTCGAGCTTGCCGGTCATGGTGAGGACTTCCTGGCCGGTGCTTTGCAGATCGACGGTGATGTGGCGGAGGGCGGGGTCGCCTTCCTGCACGGTCTTGGTGATTTGCGCGTCGAACGAACCGACGCGGTTGCGCAGTTCATCGACGAGCTGGGAGCGGGTCTTAAAGCGCTCGCTCTTGAGCAGGTTGTCGAGATCTTTTTCGTAGGTCATTAAGACGGCGTCGATGCGGTCGGCGGGAGCCTGGCCGGGTTGGCCGATCACCGTGACGGCGGCTTCGAAGCGTTCGTTGTAGCGGCCGAGGGCGGCGAGAGTTTCCTGCGTCATCGGTTCGTCGGAAGGTTGCAGGTCGCTGATGGCGCTCATGATCTGCTCAATTTTTTGGATGGAGTCGCGATTGGCTTGAAGCGAGGCGGGATCGTAGAGGAGGAGGTAGTTGCGCTCGGCGTGCCGGGCTTCGAGCATGGTGATGGAGGCTTGTTGGGCGAGAGTCGCGGCCGGGGCGTCGAAGCTGACGATGCGGTCTACGATCCAGCCGATTTCGAGCAGGTAGAAGATCGCCAGGAAGATGACCGGGACGAGGATCAGGCGGACGATGGCGAGGCTGTAGCCTACGCGCTTTCGCAACGAGGCGCCGGGAGCAAGCACTTGGAAGCGCCTGCGGATTCCGGCACCGGAACGTCGGATGCCAAATTTCATAGCCCAGCCCTCCCGCTGGAAATGGGTTGGAACCTATAGGGAAAGTGTACCTGAACTGATGGACAGGAGAGGCGGTGGGGGCCTGGGGGTTAACGGCTGAGAATGACGATCTTCTGGCTGTAAAACGACGCCGGGTGCGATTGGTTTCGCACCCGGCGTCGTTGCGTTTGAGTTTCGGTCGAGGCTTGGACGACGGGCACGGAGATGCCGTGCCCCTACGGCGTTAGTTGATGTCCTGGTGTTTTTCGGCTTTGGCAATCAGCCCCTTGATTTGGTTCTTGGCTACGTCGGGTGCCGTCTGAAGCGAGAGATTCAGCTCTTTGACGGTGGTGGCGTAATCGCCTTTGGCAGATGCGATGCGCGCGATCTCGCCATGCGTGTACCACTCGTTAGGACGCTTCTTGATATTGATCTGGAAGACGGCGAAGCCTTCGTCCTGTTTCTTCTGGAATTGCAATCCGCGGCCGTAAGCGTGAAGTTGATAGCCGGAGGCGACGTCGAGCGCTTTCGCTTTCAGAGCGGCGGATTCTTCTTTCTTGCCTTGAGCGGCGAGGATTTCGGACTTGTTGAGCAAGTTGTCGAAGCGTTCTTCCATCAGGATGGAACGGTCTTCCCAGGCGATGGCCTGATCGAGATTTTCGCCGGTGTCGAGCAGCCAGAGCGCGCCTTCGTCGTATCCAGCCCAAGAGAATCCGCCGACGCTGCGCAGCTGATTGTTGATGCTGGCGAGGACGATTTTGTTTACATCGACGGAGACGTGAAAGGGCACGGATGTCTTTGCCCAGTGCAGCGTAACAGCGGTTGAAGCCGGCTTTACGTCTTCGAATGAGTAGGCGAGGGCTTCTTCATATTCAGCCGATTGCGGCTTGACCGTGACGCGGAGCGCGTCTTCTTTTTCGTCGTAGGTGAAGCTGCCCCACGACGTGGAATTCTTTGAGAAGACAATCGTCCACTGATCGGCTGCGGGAATCATGTGCAGACCATAGGTCCCGGCGGCGAGCGGTTTGCCTTCGACGCTCACATCGTCGGTGAACGAGATCACCGTGTTTTCATTCGCACCGGCGCGCCAGACCTGGCCGTAGGGGATCACTTTGCCGAACAGTTCGCGATTCGCGGCCAGCGGCCGGCAATAATTCACGGTGATATCGGTGAGGCCGATTTGCTGCGTGACGATCGAGCGCTGGCTGAGAGTGGGGAGCTTGAGTTCCGTGGCCTGGGATCCGTTTTTGAATTGCGCGCTTGCGGGTAAAGCAATCACGGTAGACGCCGCGAGAAGACCAACAGCTAATCGACACACGCCGAGACGATTGACGATTCGCATGGACACCCCTCTTTTTTGATCGCATCGCGGAGCCGACGCCTGCCAGCATCGAGACAGCACCCGTACCTGGAATCTCCGCGAAAATGTAGTTGCTGTGTGCATAGACGGACGGTTTTCGGCGCCGTGAGCAATTGCGCCGTAGCTGCCGGCGCGATCTGGCACCGTGACTATCTGAGGCCCTGCCGGCAAATTCGAGTCACCGATGTTGCCGGGTGGGCTACAGTGGTGGAAACCCAACGCAGTCGCCTTGAATCAAACCTCACAGATGAAGAACAAAATGCGAGGCGAAAAACGTAAGACTCAACCGCGATCGGAGGATACGAACAGGATGAAGGTCAATTTTGGAGTTTCAGGGCCGGGGCGGGTTCTCTCCCTGATGATGCTGTGCCTGACATTTGCAGCAGCCTATTGCTCGGGGCAGACTCGGCCGAACCAAGTGGCGCCCACGAGCGGAAGCAAAGTTTTGGGCGAAATAAAGCTCGAGGGCGTTTCCAAGGTCGAAAAGAGTTCTGGCGTGTGGGTCGATGGGAATTACGTCGGATATTTGAAAGAGCTAAAGGGCGACAAGCGGCTGTTGCTGCTGCCGGGTGAGCATGAGATTGCCGTGCGGCAGTCGGGCTACGACGATGATGTGCAGAAGGTCGTGGTCGAGCCGGGACAAGTGCATACGGTTGTGGTGCGGCTGACGCTAAGCCCGCGGGCAGTGACGCCTGACATCACCTCGACGTTGAAGCTGGATGTGCAACCGGGCCGCGCGGCCGTGTTTCTGGACGGCAGGTTTGTCGGGCACGCCAGCGAGTTTGGCGGCGTCGGTCACTCGATGTTGCTAAGCCCAGGCAAGCACCGTATCAAAGTGGAACTGCCGGGGTACCGAACGTTCGAAACCGAAGTGAACTTGCTGGCCAATCAGAAATCGGAAGTGAAAACGGAACTGGTGAAGGGCAGCATCGAACAAGCGGGACCCGAAATTAAGCAGCCACAGTGAGTGGTGCCTCATATCTCGCCTAGATTTCAACGGGCGACATTCGCAGAGCGCCTCGGTTCCACGCAGAACCGGGGCGTTCGTTTTCTGCGTCGAAATTACATAATTTATGTTTCATAAAAGGTGAACCGGAGCGACTTGAACTTTGCTCCGCGACACCTTACCGTTTAGCAGGCACCCAGGTCGATGCATACCCATAAGCAGACGGTGGCTTTAAGAGGCGTCGCGATGTTCGAAGCGGCGAAAGGCATCGTTGTCCTTTTGCTGGGCTTGGGGTTGCTGCGGCTGGTCCACAAGAATCTCGATACGTTTGCAGAGCAACTGATCCGATTTCTCCACGCCAGTCCGGGCGGGCGGCTGTCGAATCTGTTCGTCGAGGCTGCGGGCAGGACGACCGACAAAGGGTTGTGGGCGCTGGCTGCCGCTGCGATGGCCTATTCGCTGGTGCGTTTCGCGGAAGCGTACGGCTTGTGGCATGGACGCGAATGGGCAGAATGGTTCGCGCTGTTGTCGGGAGCGATGTATCTACCGTGGGAAGTGTTCTCGCTGATTCGCCACCCGCATCCGATCAAATGGATCATCCTGCTCGGCAACGTGCTGATCGTTCTTTATATGTTGGTGTTGCGCATTCAGGCCGGGTCGCAGAAGTCGGCCGCGCGAGGGTCGTCCGGATAGAGCACAGCGAGAACTCAAGTCACTTGAGTAGGTCGTTGGCGTAGCGCACGGGCACCGCAAGATTCGAACCGCCGAATCCTTTCAAGATGGCGAAGTTTACTCCGACCACTTTTCCATTGCGATTGAAGAGCGGACCGCCTGAGCCGCCCGAAGTCGTTGCGGCGTCGTAGACGATTTTGTCTTGCAGGATGTCGCCGATGTGTCCTTGCGTGGTCGTTGGCCGGATGAGCTGTTCGGAGGCGAGTTGCGAGACGATGCGCGTCACGCTCTTGGTGTCGGTGATTTTCTGGGCCACGTCGCTGCCTGCGCGCGCCAGGATGCCTTCGATGCCGGTCGGATAGCCGATCAGGACGACGGGATCGCCGCTGACGGTCGCTTCGTGACGATCGTCGAGTTCAAGCAGCGTCGCTTTCGCGGGCGCGGGAGCCTCGAGCCTTAGCACCGCGACGTCGGCATCGCTTGAAATCTTGTCGAGCTTCGCAGAGATTCCGTCGGCGCTGCCGGGGAAGTAGGCGCGGTACGAAATCACGTACGCCTTAGCGCCACGGTCGATCAAATCTTTCAATTCGTCGTTGTGCCACCACGGCTCGGCTACGTGATGATTCGTGACGACGCGGCCGTCTTTGCGGACCAAGAATCCGGTCCCGAAGACATCGATCTGGAGATGCGGGCCTGGTCCGCCGGAATCGAGCTGAACCATTCCTTGATCGTCGACAATCGGCTTGCCAAGGCCGTCGACAGCAATCTGAATCGGCCTGCCCGATTGTTGATCGAGAAACTCGACGACAACGTGCAGCAGGCACACGCTCGGCGAATACGTGTGAACGACGGTCTCCGCGACTTTGCCTTCGGTTTCGAGCGCTTTCAGGCGCGATTGCGTATCGGCGAGCTGTTGTTTCAGAGTTGCGGATTCCGAGGCATCGCCTCCGCTAGCGGCGATTTTCTTTTTGATGTCGACGGAGCGTGCCATCAGCGAGTCGTGCGCGGTGGTGTCTGTTTTCGCTTGCGCTTCTAACGATTCACGCATCGCTTGCGCGCGTTGCACGAGATCGCTGTCTTTTTGGCCGGCGCCGTAGTTGAGGCGGGCGATCTCGGCGCGAAGCTGGAGATTATCTTTGCGGCTGCGGCGCGTGGTCACCAGCATCGAGACGGAGGCGATGATCGCCGCCGCGCTGACGGCGAAAATGGCCGGAATGATCCAGCGCCGCCGCTTTGTGACGAGATCCTCGTTGAGGGATTCAACCGCGAGGTCCGCGATGTTTTCGCGCTGCGTCGCGTACTTCAGCATTGTCCGCGTCTCAAGCTCCGACTGGCGCTCGCGGAACTGCGTTCGGATGCGCGCTGCAAACTCGGCGCCCTCCAACGGTAGCGAAACCGCGTCGTCGGCGCCCAGGTCGAGCAGGTGTGCGCGATCGGCGGCGCCTCCTGGAACAACGACCACGATCTTTAGCGGGCGAATATCCGGCCTCGCTTTTAGGGAGGAAATTAGTCCTGCGCAGGTGAGATCGGCGGCGGTCGCCTCGGTAACCAGCACTTCGGGCGAAAGAGCCAGCACCTGATCGATGTTGAGCCCGATCTCGGTGGAAACTTCGTACCCTTGGCCGGCAAGGGCGTTGTTAGCTTCGAGCAGTGATTCGGCGCTCAGGTTGAGGAGAAGGATTCGCATTGGGGCACCAAGTTTACCATCATTGGTGTTAGAGGTTGGGACGTGCGGGACGGATACAGTGGTTTCGAAGCACCCCACGCAGAATCCAAAAAAATTCGTATCCACAGCCCCCTTTTCCGAATCTGTGAATCGACGTTTCTTTTCTGTTTTCTGTGGTTTATGCTCCCGTGCACTCCGACCTGCTGTTGCGTACAGAAGCGCCCAATTCTCAGAGTGTAGGGAGCGCCACCCCGGCGAAGGTTCGCCGAATGCGAGAGGTAACGAATGAAGGGGGAGAAGATGAATGTACGGAGAAAGATTCTGCTGCGATGGAGTCGAGCCGCTAGCGTCGCTGTGATAGGAATGGCGGCGATGGCTGCGAGCGGCTTCGCGCAACAAGTGGCCAAGCCGGTGACCGACGCACCGGTGAAAGTCGTGGTCATCAAGGGCTTGGCAGGCGTGAAGGACAACACCAAAGGTACGCTGATCGTCGGCGATGGATCGATGCACTTCGCTCACGAGGCGTCCGTCTCGGACTTGTCCGCGCATTCGATCGAAGACGTAATCACCGGCGACGACAGCCAGCGAGTGATTCGCGGAACGCTGGGCACGCTGTCTTGGTTCGTGCCATACGGTGGCGGTAGGTTCTTGAGCCTGTTTCGAACGAAGCTGGACTCGGTGACCATAAAATATCGCGACACCGACGGTGGGTTGCACGGCGCGATTTTTACGATGCCGGTGGGACAGGCCGAGGTGATCAAAAAAGATTTGCTTGCGCAGGGAGCACGAACAACCGTAACCGAAGCCGACACGAAGTCCGCCGCAACCACGCCGGACGCGAAGGAGAAACAATGAAGACGTTGCCCACCATCTCGCGGCTAGCCTTCTGCCTGGCGATGGCGCTGCTTTGCAGCGTTGGCGTGATAGCACAAGAAAAGCCCCAGCCGGTGAAGATCAAAGCGTCGGCGATCCAAGTCGATATGATTCACTCCGACGAGATCAAACTCCCAGCTGAGTTTCAGGTTTCTATGTACGAGGATTTGATTCGCCAGCTCCAGAAAAAGGGCGGCTTTCCTCACGTTTACCGCGAAGGCGATCGCAACGCGACGAACTCGCCCGACCTGGTCATCTTGCGCAGCAACGTGACCGGGTTTAAAGAGGGAAGCCAGCGCAAACGGGAAGTTACGACCGTTGCCGGCGAGACCTCGATCAAGATTCACTGCGTTTTCTTGGACAAAGACGGAAAAACGCTGCTCGAAGCCGACGTCACCGGCAAAGTCCGCTTCTTTGGCGGAAACCTGCGAGCGACGTATGATTTTGCCAAGGCGACCACAAAGATCGCCCGCGAGCACTTTTCTGCGACCACATGAGTCCAAAGGAAAACCATCGGGTGCAGCACGGCCAGCTCTTGAGGGTGGAATTACCCAGCGATCCGGGTATGCTGTGCGTAGTTCGCAGCGTAATGGAGAGCTTGACGGAAGCGCTAGGGTTCGCCGAGCCGGAAATTCGGTCGGTGACTCGAGCCGTCGATGAAGCACTCACCAATATCATGAGACATTCCTATGGCGGGGCATTGGACCGCAGGATTGAGATGTCTTGCCTGCGCCTTCCGAAGAGACGCGCGGTGCACGGCGAGGGATTTGAGATTCGACTGGTCGATTACGGCCCAAAGATCGATCCGGCAAAATTGCGTGGACGACCGTTGGACGAGATCAAGCCGGGGGGCTTGGGGCTGCATTTCATCCGGCAAAGTATGGACATCGTAGAGTTTCGTCGTACACGAGGCGCGAACGTCTTACGCCTCGTGAAGTATTTGTCGCCGGAAGGACGACACGGAAACTAATGCTTGGAGGAAAACCTTTACAGATTGCGACGCGCTTGTTGGGAACAACGACCGTCTTCGACGTGACGGGCGACATCGACCTGGCGCATTCGCCTGAAGTTCGGAAAGCGCTGCTGGGCGAGATCAGAGATAAGAAAACGCCAAAAGTTGTGATGAATATGACCAAGGTGCGGTACATCGACAGCTCGGGCGTGGCGTCGTTGGTGGAGGCGCTGAAAGCGTCGCGTGATGCGGGCACGCGATTCTTGCTTGTGGGGTTGAGTCCGGCGGCGCGCGAAGTGTTGCAGTTGTCGCGGCTGCTGAAAATTTTTGAAACGTTCGACACGGAAGAAGCAGCGCTGGCGGGCTAACGAAGCGGCAGGGGAGCGTCGTTTCAGTAGTGGCGTTGCATTCGGGCTCGACGAGTTGCGGCAGTGTCCCAGGGGAGAATGGAACTCGTTTCACAAATTGGGGGCGGCGTTACAAATGGCCTGGCCTATGTCGGGTCGTTGGCCGCGCTGGCTGCGCGCGCTGCCTGGTACACGTTTGTCGCGCCGTTCCGCGGAAAGCCACTGCGGCTGGGGCGGGCGTTTTCACAGGCCATGGATGTTGGCGTACGTGCGCTGCCGATTCTCTCGCTCATTACATTTTTCATCGGGTTGATTCTGGCGCTGCAGGCGGCGTACGAGTTGCGCAAGTTTGGCGCGATCGATCTCGTAGCTACCGCGGTCGCGATTTCGATGACGCGCGAGCTTGGGCCGCTCATCACCGCAATCGTCGTCATCGGGCGCTCTGGTTCCGCGTTTGCTGCGGAAATCGGCACGATGAAAGTGACCGAAGAGATCGACGCGCTTCAGACGATGGCGATCAGCCCGGTGTCGTTTCTGGTGGCGCCGAAGTTCATCGCCATGATCGTGATGTTGCCGTGCCTGACGATTTGGGCGAACTCGATGGGGATTTTAGGCGGGGCGCTGTTTGGCGTGGCGCAAGCGGACTTTACGGTGGCGCGTTATGTCCGCGCCTCAGTCGATGCGTTGTTTATCCGGGATCTCATCACGGGGCTGGTGAAGAGCGTGATGTTTGGGGTGACGATTACGGCGGTCGGTTGCCTGGAAGGGCTGAATACCGGCGCCGGCGCGGAACAAGTTGGCAAATCAACGACGCGCGCGGTGGTGATGTCGATCTTCATGGTCGTGCTCGTCGATTTACTTTTTACGATGTTGTTTTTCTTTATTGGGGGATAAGCGGCACGCGGTTGACGGTATGGCGAACGAAGACTTCGAGATGGATCGTGACGGTGACGGCGGCTCAGATTCCGAGCCGATGGTGTCGCTGCGCGATCTGCGCGTCAGTTATGGCGATCGCGAAATTTTGCATGGGATTTCGTTCGACGTTTTGCGCGGCGAGACGATGGTGATTCTCGGCGGTTCTGGCTCCGGGAAAGAGCACGCTGTTGCGCACGCTGGTTGGGCTAGAGAAGCCAAGCGCGGGGGAGATTTGGATTCGAGGGAAAAACCTGGCGGATATTTCGCAGGATGAAATGGACGAAATCCGGAAGCACATCGGGATGTCGTTTCAGGGGAGCGCGCTGTTTGGTTCGATGACGGTAGGAGAAAACGTGGCTCTACCGCTGCGAGAACACACGAAGTTGGAAGATTCGACGATTGAAATTATGTTGCGCCTCAAGCTCGAGCAGGTAGGGCTTGCCGGATTTGAGTACTACATGCCGTCGCAGCTCAGCGGCGGAATGATGAAGCGCGCGGCAGTGGCGCGTGCGATGGCGATGGATCCGGAGATTTTGTTTTTCGACGAGCCGTCGGCTGGATCTCGATCCGATTATCGCGGCGGGGATCGATCAGTTGATTTTGGAGATGAAGAAAGCGTTCAAGCATGACGATCGTCGTCGTTACGCACGAACTGGCGAGCGCGTTTTTGATCGCGGATCGCATGGTGCTGATCGACAAAGGAAATATCGTCGCCATCGGCACGACGACGGAGATGCGCAACAGCAAACAGCCGCGCGTGCGGCAATTTTTGGATCGCGTCGCAGAGCCAGAGGTTGCGCGCGAACTTGATTACCTGCAGATGCTGACCGAAGACCGGCGGCCCGCCGATATGCCGGGCGGCAAGGGGAGAGCCTGATGAACGCGAAAGGCGAGCAGACGTTGGTCGGTCTGTTTGTAATTGTGGCGGCGGCGGTGTTGATTGCGACGGTGTTCGCGATCAGCGGCGCATTTGGGCGCTCGGTGAAGACATTTCACACTTACTTCGGATTTGCGGGCGGGCTCGAGCCTGGCGCGACGGTGCGTTACTCGGGTGGGATGAAGGCAGGGCGCGTCGAGAAGATGCGGATCGATCCGGAGGATCCGACGCGGATCGAGGTTACCTTCAGCGTGCAGACGGATGTTCCGGTGAAGACGGATAGTCACGCGAAGATCATGAGCCTTAGCCCGCTGGGCGAGAATCACTTGGAGATTGTGCCGGGCACGAAGCAGGCGGGGTTGGCGAAAGACGGAGCGTGGTTGCCGGCGGATGATTATTTGGACTTCAATGCGCTGACGAAGCGAATCAACGATATCGCTCCGGCGGCGCAGCAATTGTTGGTGACGCTGAACGATCGGGCGAGTGAACTGCAAGTCACCGTGGCGCGCATCAACGATTTGCTGAACGATCGCAACCGCGCGAACCTGGCGGGAACGCTGGCGACGACGCGCGGGATGCTCGAGGAAGATCGGCCGTTGATCAAGGGGACGCTGACAAACATCAACGAGACCACGAAGAAGCTGGAGCCGCTGCTCGCCGATTTGCGCAAGACGACGGCGACCGCGAATCAGACGCTCGATCACATCGACTCGCTGATTGGCGACAACCGGGAAGATGTGCACGCGGCGATCGTCGAGTTGCGCAAGACTCTGACGAACACGACGAGCTTGACGACGAATCTCGATCAAACGCTAAACGTCAATTCGGAAAACATCGACGAGTTGCTGGACAATTTGCGGCAGATCAGCGACAACCTGCGCGAATTTTCGGCGACGATCAAGACGCGGCCGTATTCGCTGATTCGCTCGTCTTCGCCCAAAGAACACAAACCGGGAGACCAACCATGAGGTCTTCGATGATGCGTGCTCTGATGAGTGAGCAGAAGGGAAGTGTTTGCATGGCGAAGTTGAATCGCTGCCTGAGGACTTTCGCTTTTGGAGCGTGCGTGGCTCTCGGTGCTGTCGCCGTCGTTGTAACCATTGCGGGATGTGGCGCGGCGCGGCCGGTGAAGTATTACCAGCTCACGGTGCCGGGCGATATGACTACGCCGTCGGACGCCAACGCAATTCCGATTACGTTGATGGTTGGGCCGCTGACGGGGTCGCATCTCTATCGCGACGATCGCATCGTTTATAGCAGCGGGGAATCGATGGGCACGTATGACTCGCATCGGTGGTCGAGTCCGCCGACGGAATTGTTGCAGGAGGTTTTGTTTCGCGAATTGCGCGCGTCGGGAAAATACAAAACGGTGAACACGCTGCGCAGCAACGCGCGCGGGGATTACGTGCTGAACGGACGGCTCTACGATTTTAAGGAAGTGAGTGGAAGCGCGTTTGTCGCGCGCGTAGCGGTGGAGTACGAACTGCGCGATACAAAGACGGGGGCGACGGTGTGGTCGCACTACTATTCGCATGACGAGCCGGTGAGCGGGAAAGATGT
Source organism: uncultured Acidobacteriota bacterium (assembly GCA_963850795.1). Classification (GTDB taxonomy): domain Bacteria; phylum Acidobacteriota; class Terriglobia; order Acidiferrales; family UBA7541; genus Acidiferrum. The sequence goes on from CAWKNS010000012.1 coordinate 118,449, forward strand.
GAGCGCCGTTGCTGCGGCGATTGATCGCAATGTGCAGGGGATCGTGACGCAGGTGCAGGCGGGGGTTGCAGAATATTTTCAGTCGCATCCGCCGGCTGCGGCCAACGCCTCGGCAAAGTCCGGAAGCTAAAGCCAATCCTCGTTCAAGTCGCTAACCGACGGCATTTGGAGCGTGCGACCCACCCCCCCACCCTTTTTGCGCAAGGATGTGATTCCAAGGGAGTTAAGCGTTCAGAATGTGTAAGGATGTGATTCTAAAGGGGTAAGGTTCACTGGTGGTGGGTGAATTTGTTGTAGGGATTGGACTTAGCGGGGGTGCGTTTGGGGTGGCGGACGGCTGGGCCTTGCGGAAAAGCGCGGGACGAGAAAATCTAACGCAGAGACGGCGAGAAACACGGAGATGGGCGAGCTAACCATATCGGCGCGGTTGGTTGTGAGAGTGAGAAGACGGTGTAGTTAGCCGACGCGGCGGAGGGTCAGCAGAGTGATGTCGTCGTCGAGCTGATCGGTTCCGCGGTACTCGTGGATGCCGGCGAGCAATGATTTCGAGAAGTCGGGCAGGATTGTCGGCGGCGGCAGTTTCTCCAGCGTCGAGTGGGCGAAATCGAGAAAGCCGGCCGGGGCTCAGTTGAATTCCCGAGGGCGATTGACTTCGGTCGCGCCGTCGGAAAACGCCAGGATCATGTCGCCGGGATCGAGCTTGACGCTTTGCTCGGAGTATTCCTCGCCGGTGATGTAGCCGAGAGGAAAATTCTCCATGCCTTCGCCAATGGAGTGAAATTTCTGGTCGCACGCGCGCCAGAGCAACATGCGTGGATGCGCGGCGTAGGCGAAGTTGAATTCGCCGGTCGTGCCGTCGAACGTGCCGGTGACAACGGTCGTCAGGCGCAGCGGCCCATCGGAATTTCCCGTCTCGAGAGTGAATTCGTTGTTGAGCGATGCGAGCAGGCCAGCGGTGTCGCGCACATCTTGAAACTTGTGCAGCAGCCGGTGAATGTGTCGCGCGACGGCGCTGGCGACGTAGCCATGGCCGACGCAATCGGCGAGCACGACACGCGCAACATTATCGCTGCACGAGAAGATCGCGGAAAGATCGCCGCCGGAATCGGCGCCGGATGGCACGGCGATCACGTCGGCTTCCAGGCCGGCGAGTTCGAGCGAGCGATGCGCGCGTTCGTTGCCGGCCCAAAGCTCCATGCATCCGAACGGGCGAATGACGGAGGTCGTGCACTCGACTGTTTCGGGCTCAATTTTTTTGAATTTCATTCCGTCCTGCCTGGCAATGCGCCGACGCAAACACACACCGACCCAGGGAGCGATATGAAGTCGCAGCACACGTAGCTGCAGTTTATCGCTTTCAAATTAGATAATCGGCGTGCGAATTTCGGTACATCTTTTTCGCCACGTAGTTCAATCCGGACCGCTACCCTTGCCCAGCGTGCGATCGAGATTGAATGCCGCGCTGATCTGCGCGAGGTGCGTAAACGCCTGCGGATAATTACCGAGCGCTTGGCCCTTGCGCACTGGTTTGCTCGGCGTACAGGCCGAGATGGTTCGAGTAGTTGAGCATGCGCTCAAAGAGCAGGCGCGCTTCGTCGAGCCACGCGGGATTTGTCTGGCCCGCGCGGGTCAGCGCTTCCACCAGCCAGAACGAGCACATATTGAACGTGCCTTCTTCGCCCGGCAAACCGTCGACGCGCGGCTGCGGAGGATAGCGATAAACAAGCCCGTCGCTGACGAGGCCGCCATCGCGCGGATCTTTCAAGATCGCTTTGATCGTCGAAATCATGCGCGGATCGGACGGGGCCATGAAAAACACGAGCGGCATGATCAAGGAGCCGGCGTCGAGATCGTCGCTTCCGTAATATTGCGTGAACGCTTTGCGCTTCTCGTTCCATCCTTTGCGTCATCACTTCTTCGTAGATCGCGTCGCGTTCGGTGAGCCAACGCTGCGCGATTGCCAGGGAACGAGCGCTTATCGGCAAGGCGCACGCCGCGATCGAGCGCGACCCAATTCATCAGTTTTGAGTAGACGAAATTCTGCTTGCCGCTGCGCATTTCCCAGATGCCTTCATCGGGCAGTTGCCAGTTGTCGCAGATCCAGTCGAGCCGCCGACGAATGCGGACCCAGAAATCGTAGTTAATCGGGCCGACGTGCTTGTTGTAGAGATAGAGCGAGTCCATCAGCTCGCCGTAAATGTCGGCCTGATATTGTTTGTTCGCGGCGTTGCCGATGCGCACCGGGCCCGGAGCTCATGTAGCCTTCCCAGTGATCGAGAGTGATTTCGTCGGGGACTGTGCTCGCCGTAAATCGTGAACACAGTCGGCAAGCTGGTCGCCGCATGTGTGGATGCTTGGCAACGTAGTTCTGCAGCCAGTTCACGAAGCCGGCGGCTTCGCTGGTGAATCCGAGGCGGACGAATGCGTAGACGGTGAACGCCGCGTCGCGCACCCATGCGTAACGATAATCCCAATTGCGTGAGCCGCCGATGACTTCGGGCAGGCTCGTGGTTGGCGCGGCGACGATGGCGCCCGTCGGTTCGTAAGGTGAGCAGCTTCAGCGCAAGCGCCGAGCGTTCGACGCGTTCGCGCCAGCGGCCGCGATAGGTGCAGGCCGAAAGCCAGTCCTGCCAGAATTTTACGGTGCGTTCGAACGTCTTCTTGCGCTTCGGCTTCGGAAGCTGCTATCGTCCGCCGGCGCGGCCGGCGCCGTCGTCGTTCTGAAAAATAAATGTCTTCGACTGGCCTTCTTCGAGAACGAACTCGGCCGAAACGCCTCCACCTTCGTTGAAGTTCAGGGGCACATTCGACGGCCAGGCTGAAGCGATCTTTGCCGCTCGCCCGCGTTGAAGGTCGCTCCGCCGTCGCGAATCTGCACTTCGTGCGACGCACGGCCGTAATCGAGCGCCGGCCGGCAGACGCATCGCCGAGCCTGACCGTGCCGCGCACGCATCGAACTCTTCGATGGAGCTGATGGTACGAAGGCGAGTCGGCGGCGAAGCCGACCGGCATGAAATCTTCGAGTTCGGCGATACCGTCTTCGTGCGAAAAGCGCGTGACCAGGATATTCGTCGATGGCCAGTAAAATTGTTTGCGGCGGACCTGTCCGCGATGGGAGCGATCTGAAAGCAGCCGCCTTTATTGTCGTCGAGAATCGCGCCGAACACGCTGGGCGAATCGAAATTCGGCGAGCAATACCAGTCGATCGAGCCGTTTATGCCGACCAGCGCGACCGTCCTTAGATTTCCGATAATCCCGTAGTCTTCGATGGCCAGGTAGGGCATCCAATTTTCTCCCAAGGTCGGTATGCTCTCATAAGATTCATCTGACGCAGGAATGATGCGGCAAAGGGGCCGGAGAGCTTATCCGCTGGTGAAAAATTTAACGTGAGCGCAAACAGGAGCCAGTTGCGAAATGAACGACAGTGGTCCGGCGCGGGTGATTCGATGGCTGTTTGACCCGAGGCAGGGCGTGACAGACCAGTTATTCCGCGCTGGCTGTTTTTCCGCGCGATCGGGCTCATTTATTTTTCTGCGTTTTTCTCGTTGCTGTTTCAGATTCGCGGGCTCATCGGGCCCGACGGCATTCTTCCCGCCGTCGAGTATTTGGAGGCCGTTGCGAAGTCGGCCGCCGCTGGGCGGTTTTGGTATGCGCCGACGCTGTTCTGGTTTTCGACCAGTTCGCACATGTTGATGGCGGTGTGCTGGATCGGGCTCGCGGCATCGGTGTTGGCCGTTTTCAATCATTTTTCCGCGCGCGTCGCTGTTCGTTTGCTTTGTCGAGTTTTCTTTCGTTTGTCGCGGCATGCGGGTGAATTCTCCGGTTATCAATCGGACGGGATGCTGCTCGAAGCCGGATTCATCGTGCTGTTTCTTGCGCCGATGGGTTTTCGTCCCGGCTTTGGCGCGACGCAGCCGCCGATTCGAGCGGGCATTTTCCTGCTGTTGTGGGAATGGTTTCGGATCTATTTCGAGTCGGGCATCGCGAAAATCGCCAGCGGCGATCCGGAGTGGCGGCACTTCACTGCGATGGACGAGTATTACCAGAACGGCCCGCTGCCGACGTGGATCGGCTGGTACTCCAGCATCTGCCGCACTGGTTTCACGCGGCGACGGCGTTCGGGACGCTGGCGCTCGAACTTGTGCTGGTGTTCATGCTGTTTCTGCCGCGGCGCTGGCGCATCGTTTGCTTTTTCATCGTGACGCCGTGGCAGATCGGCGTGATCCTCACGCGCGAACTACACGTTCTTGAACTATCTCGTGCTCGCGCTCGGGAATTTTTCTGCTCGACGATCGATTCATTCAGCGATTTGTGCCGGCGCGGTGGAAGCGAGATTGGACACCTTCGCCGATTTCGTCCGCACAGACGGAGTCGCTTGCTGAATTGCCAGGCGCGCCTGCGCGAGGCGAGCGTTCCTGCACCGCCTCAGTAGTGAACAAGGCGACTCGACTAACACCTTGCGGCGCCACGTTAGCCAATTTTCAACTCACGCTCACTTGCGTGATGTTCGCGTGGCTTTTCTATGCGAGCTCGACGCTGCTGGTGTTGATGGTCTGGCGTTCGGCTCCGCTGCCGAGCGGGCCTGTGATGGCGCTCGAACCATTCCGCATCGCCGATCGCTACGGCCTCTTCGCGCGGATGACGCGCGGCCGTTACGAAATCGAATTTCAGGGCTCCATGGACGGCCAAAACTGGACGACTTACAGTTTCGGCAACAAGCCGCAAGATCTGCACGAAGCGCCGCGGATCTACGCGCCGTACCAGCCGCGATTCGACTGGAATCTTTGGTTCGCGTCGCTGAGCGATTGGCGTTCCGATCCGATCGTTGTGCGCACCGAAGAGCGCCTGCTTGCGGGCAGCCCGGATGTTGTGGCGCTGTTCACTTCGAATCCGTTTCCGCAGCAACCGCCGCGCATCGTGCGCGCGGTTGATCTGGCAATACTGGTTCAGCACCCGTGAACAAAACGCACGCAAGGAATTTGGTGGACGCGGCAGTTGCTCGGTCTTTACGCGCCGACACTGGAGCGTCAAGGCGAACGGCAAAATGACCGTGCTCGAATGGCCGTCGGCGATGGCGCCGCGGCGAATGAGTCTAGCAGCAAGAAAGATATCCCACCGCAAGAGGGCACTGGAGCGGATAGGCGGACGGAATTGAGTGCTCCGCAAATCGAGAATCGGCGGGCGACGGTCGTAGGCGCCGGGCCGAACGGACTTTCTGCTGCGATCGTTCTGGCGCAGGCGGGACTTCGCGTCGATGTTTTTGAAGCCGAACCGCAGCGCTGGCGGCGCGGCGCGGACGCTCGAACTCACGCTGCCCGGTTTTCATCACGACTTTGGTTCTGCCGTTCATCCGCTCGCTGCCGGCTCGCCATTTTTCTCGACGCTTCCGCTCGCGAATCACGGACTCGAATGGATACATTCGCCTTCTGCGCTTGCGCATCCGCTGGATGATGGCACCGCGGTTCTGCTCGATCGTGAATTCGTGAAGAGAGGACACGCTCGGTCGCGACGCGAAATCCTGGCGCCGACTGATGGAGCCGTTCGCTCGTAACTGGCAGACGCTCGCGCCGGAAGTACTTGCGCCCATCCATATTTTTGACGCGGCATCCGTTCCTGCTCGCGCGGTTCGGATTCGCGGGCCTTGCCTCCCGCAAACACGGTCGCAAACTTTTGTTTCCGCGATGCCCGCGCGAAAGCTTTGTTCGCGGGACTGGCGGCGCACTCATTTCTCAGTCTGGACGAGCCGCTGAGTGCGGCGTTCGGTACGTTGCTAGGCGCAGCGGCTCATGCAGTCGGCTGGCCGATTCCTCGCGGCGGAGCGCAATCGATCACGAGCGCGTTGATTGCGTATCTGGAATCGCTCGGCGGTCGGGTTCATACATCGTCAAAAATCGAGAAGCTTAGTGATGTGCCCGACTCTCACGGTGTGCGACGTCACGCCGCGACAGCTGTTGCATTTGTCCGATACGAACCTATCCGGCGCGATTCGATCGAAGCTGGGAAAATTTCGGTACGGCATGGCCGTTTTCAAAATTGACTACGCACTTTCAAAACCGATTCCGTGGAAGGCGCCGGATTGTTTGCGTGCCGCGACGGTGCATCTCGGTGGCACAGCGGAAGAAATCACCGCTTCCGAATCGGCCGTACGCCGCGGCGAGCACGCCGAACGTCCTTTCGTTCTCCTTGCGCAGCCCAGCCTTTTCGATCCGAGCCGCGCGCCCGCAGGGAAGCACACCGCCTGGGCTTACTGCCATGTCCCGCATGGATCAACCGTCGATATGGTCGAAAGAATGGAGAATCAGATCGAACGCTTCGCGCCGGGATTTCGCGACTGCGTTCTAGCCCGACACATTCTTTCCCCCGTTGCGTTGGAATCGATGGATGCGAACCTCGATCGGCGGCGACATCAACGGTGGCGCGATGGATGCCGGCCAATTTCTGTTTCGCCCGACGGCGCGTTACTACGCGACTTCGTCGCCGAAGGTTTATCTGTGCTCGTCGTCTACGCCGCCGGGAGGGGGAGTGCACGGAATGTGCGGGTATCACGCGGCGAAGCTGGCGCTGTCACGTCTGCGCTGAATCGAAATTCAAAACTCAGCACGAATGAGGTAACCATATAACCCGTGTGAACCTGGAACGCGGTGCACCGTAATCGGACGCCCGTCCGAAATTGGGATTTTCATTCCCATACCTGGGCAAGCGCACCTTTTTGGAAATAACCTTCGTGAGTCAAGCTCCATCAAAACAACGCATTACGTCCAAACGGATGTGGTCGCTGGCCTGCCTAGATAAAGTTCAGCCGCAATTTTGGGCCGAACGGAGCTACCTGTATTATGGCAGCAGCAGCCGCAGAACTGTCTCGCGAAACCAAAACGATGCAGACGCGCATTCTGATCGCCGACGATCAACCCGACGTGCTCCTCGCGCTACGCTTGCTTTTGAAAGGCAATGGATACGCGACGGAAACGGTGTCGTCGCCCGCCGAACTTTTGGAGGCGGTCGCGGACCGCGAGTTCGATTTGGTTTTGATGGATCTGAATTACGCGCGCGATACGACGTCGGGGCAAGAAGGGCTCGATCTGCTCGCGCATCTGAACGCGATTGAGAATGTTCCGCCGATCGTGGTGATGACGGGGTGGGCGACGGTTGGGCTTGCGGTTGAGGCGATGCAGCGCGGCGTGACCGATTTTGTTGAGAAGCCGTGGTCGAATGCGAAGCTGCTGGCCAGCCTGGAAAAGCAAGCGACGATCGGACGCGAACGGCGCGCATTGGCGAAGAATGCGGTGCGTGCGAACGAGGCGCATCGCGAGATGGCGTCGCGCGTTCAGCAGCATGAGCACGAAATCGCCGAGGCGCGTGCCATTCAGGAAGGATTCTTGCCGAAGGAGATTCCGCAGCTCGCGGGATACGAGATTGCCAGCGCCTGGCAATCGGCGCGTGTTGTTGGCGGAGATTATTTCGACGTGCTGTCGTTCGAGCACAACTCGCTGGGTATTTGCATCGCGGATGTCGCGGGGAAGGGAATGCCGGCGGCGCTGCTGATGTCGAATTTACAGGCGGCTGTGCGGGGGCTCGCGTCGCCGGATATCGCGCCGGCCGATCTTTGCACGCGGCTGAATTTGCTGTTGTGCCGAAATATGGCGAACGATCGATTCATCACATTTTTTTATGCGCAGCTCGACGGCAGCAACGGAACGCTGCGCTATGTGAATGCGGGACACAATCCGCCGGTGGTGATGCATCGCGACGGTTCTCATGAACGGTTGACCGAAGGCGGAATTGTACTCGGGGCGTTTCCGAATCAGACGTTTCACAATGGGTCGGTGCGGCTGCAATCGGGCGATCGGCTCGTTTTATATACCGATGGCGTGACGGAAGCGGCGAATGGTGAAGATGAGGAATTCGGAGATGATCGCTTGATTGGAGTTTTGAGCGAACATCGCGCTGCGTCAGCGCAACATCTGCAGACGCAAATACTGGCAAGTGCTGGCGCGTTCTGCGCCAATCGTTGGCACGATGATGCGACGCTGCTCATCCTCGCGGCGTCTTGATCGTAGATCTGAAGTGAGTCCGCTTTTAGTGCTCCCTACGCGGTTTCCCGTATTTCGTCAAAAGTACGCTTAACGTATCAAACTTGAGGTTGGGATCACCTTCATGACGGAGGATCATTTATGTCTGCCAGCGCGGATTTGAAGGTGCAAGACTCCACGGAGGTTTTTGATACCGCTAGGTGCAGGGCGAGAATCGTGGGCATGCAGGACGATGAGCTTGACGACTACATCCTGCGGGTGAAGACGCGGCTGGTGAACTCGCACGAAGATTCATATTTTTTAGAGGAATCGCTGCTGATTCAGCTTGGCGAGGCGTGCGAGGAGCGTACGCGGAGACAGATGCGCGTCCACTCGTGCGCGATTGCCACGCGTGCTAGGTAGAGAAGCGGGCTTCGTGCTCGCCTTCGACGACTCTGGCTTCCATCTTTGGCGCTTCGCCGTGCTTCCACATCGCTGTGCGAAACCGCGCGCGATAGCGAAGCGGGCCGCCATCGTCGGTGGCGCTGCGTTCGATCGGGCGGGGAATACACACGAATTCCGTCTCGATCGCATCACTTGTAACGCGCACGACGGAATAGCCGTGGCCGCCCATATCGACGAAAGAAACGTGGGGCGCGTTACTGGGATTCGACACCGCGCGCGCCTTCGCGATGTCGCCGGTCTTCGCGTACTCGAGGCACGACTTCACGCCGTGCTTGAGCAGCATGTTGACAGTTGGCTGCGGCTTCGCGTCACCAGCAGCTTGTCCGAGAAAGAGCGGCCGCAGCGGGTGGTCTTTCGGGAACTTGTGTTCGATGGCTTCGACCATTCCCGGCGCTGAGATCGATCCCGTCACAAACGCGATTCCCACCGGCTCGAATTTCGCCGGCGGCAGCGCCTTTGCGGCGTAGCCCTGCCCAGAAGCTGTGCCGATCGCCGGCAACTGTGGCGAATCCGGTGATCCGGTGATCGCGCACGAAATCGTAAATCTCCCCGCGCTCTACATAGGCGGTGCTGTGATCGCCGCCGCCGAAACCCGCGTACCCGGCGCCGGGCCATGGCTTGCCCGCGCCTTGCGGCAGATTCTGCGGATCAGCGCGCATATCTAGCGTTCCGGTGGTATTACCCCAAATCTTCCACGTAGCTTTTGAGGCGCGCAGCTTTTCCAGAAACCACGCCTTCTGCTCCGCGCCTAAAATCGTCTGCGCTGGGCGATCTTTGCAGAAATTCGGTACGTCGGTAGCGCCGTATCGAATCGTGGCCGGAGGATTGCCGCCGTTCCACGTGCGCCCCGCGTCGAGAATCTCCATCGCTTCTTGCGGCATAAATTCCGGAAAGTCTTCGCTCGAAAACGCGTTCGATTCCTCCATCAGCGTGGGGTCTTCTGAACGATAGCTGCGCTGATCGGTGACGATCAGCTCCATGTTTTTGCCCCAGCGAATCGCGCGGTAGCCTTTCAGGCTTCGATCGCCGTCAGATTGTTCGGCTCGTGCCCGAGTCCGTGGTCGTCGAACGAAGTGACCGGCGTATCGACGACGTGCGGTGGCTCGAATTTCTCCAGCGATGTCGAACTTGGCCGCGACATGCGCGCGGGCTGATACTCGAAAAATGCCTGCTTCGCCGCTACTTTTCGCGTCTGCGCCGGACGCGTCTTGCCTTCGAAAATCTGCATCGATTGCCAGCCGAGCCAGCTGAATTCGTGGTTGTCCCACATGTTGACGAACGGCCAGCGTGCACGCGCGTCTTGCAGGTCTGGATCGTGCAGGTAGCCGCGATAGACGGCACGATAGCCGTCGACCGTGGTCGGGATGTGAAAATCCTCGTGTTTTTCGCCGTCTGGGTAGCGCACGACGTCGCGAATTTTCCGGTCGTACATTCCTTGCGGGCGATCTTCCGGATACCAGACGATTTCGTAAATGAAATCGCCGAGATGCAGGATGAATCCGATCTGCTCCGCGGCGGGTGCCTGTTTATCCTCAAAAATCATGCGCCGATAGGCGTTCTGCGCGCCCTGATTCGCGTTCTGGCAGCTCACAAACACAAACTTCACCGGCCGAGTATCCGACTCTTCCGGGCGCGGTGATCGTCCGGCCGATGCGGCTGCCTTCGCCTAGTTGTCGGTGAAGCGATACCAATACACGTGCGCCGGCTTCAGTCCGCCAACCAACACGCGGCAAGTCCAATCTGCATCTTTGCCGATCGGCGCGTCGGCGCTCGCCACCACGCGTTCGAACTTTTCGTCTTCGGCCACCTCGACGTGCAGTTTGTCGATGAACGCATCATCGATCGGCGCGCGCCGCGTCCACAGCAGCACGCTGTGGCTGTCGGGATCGCCCGACGCGACGCCCTCCGGAAATAAATCGCGCCGCTCCTTCCACGCAACCGTCGAGGCGAACGCGAGCTCGCCGCCCCATGCTGCCGCCGCTCCCAGCGCGACCGCTGTCTCCAAAAATCTCCGCCGGCTAACCTTTGCCATGCTCACACCTCACCCACCTGATTCCGACGCAAGAAAACCAATTCCCGCTCTCGCCCGCCCCGCAAAACCTCGAATAACGTACGCCTTTCGCCTCGCCCCCGTAACCCATTCACGTTCACCGCCCAAATCCGCCCAGCCCCAACCTGCCCAGGAATATCGATTTACTAGCCACTTCCGCTCCGCCGCCCTCTGCGCTACCATAAGCCTCCGCAGGGAGGCCCGCTCCGCAACTTCTTCTGATAATCGGGCGTCTATAGCATAGGTAACCGTTTACTTCGATTCTTCATTTGCAGCCTGATCTTGCAAACTTGCAGCACGCACCAGCACCACGTACCTCAGGGGGAGCCATGCAGCGTCGCGACGTTTTAAGGTTGCTCGCGGTCGGGGCAACCATACCCGTTTTGCCGCCCACTTTGCTCGCGCATCTTCGCGAAGCCCAGGAAAAAGTCAGCAGCGGCGACTACACGCTGCGCACCCTGAGTCCGGAGCAAAACAAACAGGTCGTCATCATGACCGACCTCATCATTCCTGAGACGGATACTCCCGGCGCAAAAGCCGCCAAGGTCAACGAATTCATCGACGTGGTGCTCACAGACTGGGCCCACGACGACGAGCGCCAGGCCTTCCTCAAAGGTCTCGCGGCCGTGAACCAGCAGAGCAAAGACCTCTTCGGCAAAGATTTCGTCGATGCCTCACTCGAGCAGCAAGCCACGCTCCTCCGGTCGATCGACGACGCCGCGATGGCTAAGCACCAAGGCCCACGCGCTGTGCGCCACGGCAATACCATCCCCTCCGAGCGCGACCACCAGCTCCAAGGCCCGTTCTGGGACGTCTTCAAAGGCATCACCGTCCACGGCTACTACACTTCCGAAATCGGATTCAGCAAAGAGCTCGGCCTCGAAATCATGCCGGGTGCATATCACGGTTGCGCGCCGTTGACCGAGAAGAAGGCCTAAGGGAGACGACATGCCAGCGAATACATACGACGCGATCATCGTAGGCTCTGGAATCACCGGCGGCTGGGCGGCCAAGGAACTCACCGAAAAAGGGCTCAACGTTCTCATTCTCGAAGCGGGCCGCACGATCGACCCCGGCACGGACTACGTCGAGCACAAGCCGATCTGGGAACTCAAATATCGCAATTGGGATAGCCGCGACGTTCGCCAGAAGACGCAGCCCGTCCAGCGCGAGGTCTACTACGCGTGCGACGAGTACTCGTCAAAGTTTTTCGTCAACGACGAAGAAAATCCCTACACCAATGTCGATGGCACAAAATTTTCGTGGATTCGCGGCCGCCAGGTCGGCGGCAAGTCGATCACTTGGGGACGCCAGAGCTATCGCTGGAGCGACATCGCCTTCGAAGCCAACCTGAAAGAGGGAATCGCCGTCGATTGGCCGATTCGCTACGCCGAGATCGAGCCGTGGTATGGCTACGTCGAAGATTTCGCCGGCATCAGCGGCCAGGTCGAAGGCTTGCCGCAACTTCCCGACAGCCACTTCCTCCCGCCGATGGAGATGAACTGCGCGGAAATCATGTTCCGCGACGGACTGAAACAGCATTACGACGATCGCATCCTGACAATCGGTCGCACCGCCATCTTGACGCAGACACATAAGGGGCGCGCCGCGTGCCACTATTGCGGCGTCTGTCACCGCGGCTGCATCACGCAGTCCTACTTCAGCAGCTTGAACTCGACGCTGCCCGCCGCGATGAAAACAAAAAAGCTGACGATTCGCCCCTACAGCATCGTACAAAGCCTTAGCTTCGATTCGAAGACGCGCAAGATCAACGGCGTGCGCGTCATCGATGCCAAAACGAAAGAGACCTCCGAATATCACGCGCGAATTTATTTCCTCAACGCCGCGACGCTGGAATCGACGCGCATCCTTCTGAATTCCGCGACCAGCGAATTCCCGAACGGCCTCTGCAACAGCAGCGGCGAACTCGGCCACAACTTGATGGATCACCACATGGGCGCGGGCGCGAGTGCGATCATGCCGGGTCATGAAGACAAAATCCCATTCGGCAATCGACCGAACGGAATTTACCTCCCGCAATTCCGCAACGTGAAGGTGAAGGAAAAAGATTTCGTCCGCGGCTACGGTTACCAGGGCGGCGGCAGCCGCGAAGGCTGGAACCGCGGCACGACCATGGTCGGCATCGGCGCCGATTTCAAAAACTCGCTCAAGACCCCGGGCCCGTGGCGCATGGGCCTCGGCGGATTCGGCGAATGCCTGCCGTACCACTCGAACTTTGTCGTCGCCAATAAGGAAAAGCTCGACGCGTGGGGCATCCCGACTCTCACGATCAGCTGCAAGTGGGGCGACAACGAGCACACCATGTCGAAGGACATCGCCACGCAAGCTGCCGAAATGCTCGCCGCAGCCGGTGGCCGCGACATCAGCATGTACCAGGACATTTCGACGCCGGGCCTCGGCATCCACGAAATGGGCACGGCGCGCATGGGCCGCGATCCGAAAACGTCGGTGCTCAACGGAAACAATCAGGCTTGGGATGCGAAAAACCTGTTCATGACCGACGGCGCGTGCATGGTTTCGGCCAACTGCGTGAATCCGTCGCTCACCTACATGGCATTGACCGCGCGTGCGTGCGATTTCGCCGTCAACTCCATGAAGAAAAACGAACTGTAAGCCAGTTCGTATCTTCAGAATCAAAAATCAGGAGCGGGTTGCGTCGCGTTCGGCGTCCAGCCCGCTTTCTTATTTTTGTTTAGGCTTGTGACCGTCGGCGGATGGAGGTTCTTTGCCCTCGGCGTAGCACTTCGAGCAAACAGGGTTCGCGCCGCTGGGAAATAAATTCGGCGTCTTCCATCGCGCGCAAACCGCACACCGACGCTTGCCATTCGTCAGCGGCAGAGCGCGAAAATGTTTGATCGGAGGTACGCCCAGCGCGCGTACGTGATAGGCGATCGTCGATGGCGCCTTGCCGAGTTTCTCGGCGATCGACACCAATGTTTCGCCCGCATTGTAAAGCTCTCGAATTTTCTTGCGCAGTTCTGTCTTTACCTGTCCCCCGCGGGGCATGCGCCTCTCCCAAGGCTTCCTTGAGTATTCGTTTTCTCAACCTTCCAAAGTTCAAGTTGGATGCAACGAGGAGAGAGGAGTACTGCTGCCGGAAATCCTGCATTCGCCCTGAGTACAGAACCACGCCGACGCGACCGAACCCCGGCCCAAGAAACGTTTCACGCTCACGCGAAAATACGAAGGGCGCGGCATCGTTCGCCGCGCCCTTTCGCTTGGGAGGTTGTGGGGGAACTATCTCACTGGTAGTTGGTCTGGTTGAGCCACTGCGTGCCCTTCCAGGTGACAACAGCAGTGCCGCCGACGCCGGCCGCAGGCGTAATCGTCGTCGAAGGGAACCACGGCGGAGCGAAACCGTTCAGGAAGCGGCGGTCGAAGAGCACGTTACGCGTCGTCGCGCCGATGTTCTGAATCGTGTTCTGAATACGGCCACCGACGATCGTCAGCGTGTTGATGCTGTTCCCGGTGTTGACGATTCCGCCGGAGCCGCTCTGGGAAATCGTCGCGATCGACGCATCGATTTCGAGGTTGCCGTTGGATTGTTTGTTCGCCAGATTGACGTTGCCTGCCGAGGTAAAGATGCCGAGCACCTGTCCGGTGTCGTTTGCCGGAATGAGTTGGTCGATGGTCGAAACTGTGCCGGTCATCGTCACGGGTTCGGTTTTGTAAAGGATGTCACCCGTGACGGTAATGTCGTTATTACCCGACGCCACGACGGTCAGAGCGACGCCATTGTTAATGGCGGTCTTTCCTTGGCCGGGACCCGACAGGCTGTTGATGTTTCCGTCTACGTAAAGCATGGTCGCAGGACCTTGTGAGACGCCGGTGGAGCTGAATTGCTGAGGCACACCGTTAATGACCTGCGTGCCCGCTCCAGTGCCGCCAGAAGTCACCATTGTGGTGGTGCCAGCTGAGCCGGCAGACGGATCGATCGTTATCGTAGTCGTGACGCTGCCTTGCACGATCGTATAAACCTGCGATGTGCTAGTGGCGCCGGGCGAGAGGGTGATGTTCGCATCGCCTTCGACGATGATTCCCCCTCCTTGGAAAGTCTTGACTGCCGGTGAACCGGTCACCGTGTAAGGCATGTACACGCCGGAGCTGGGTGTAGACGACGGATATGCAGTGCCAGCAGCATTTTTAAGAAGTGTCCCGCTAAGGACCGGCTGGCAAGTCGGGCATGGTGGTATGCCGATTCCGTCCAACACAGCTTGCTCCTGGTTGAACGAGTTCTGCGGCAGCGTAACGGCATTCTGCGCAACGTTGAAACCGCCGTTGAAGGTCGGCTTAATTCCGTTTGTCGCCGTCGCGGACGCTTTGCAGCCACCGTTATCCCATCCTGCTTGTGCGCCCACCTGTCCGACTGAGTCGGTGAAGGTGTAGGGACCGGAGTTGCTGAAGTTCCATGAACCGTTCGTAAACACAGGTCCCGTGATCGTGCCCGGAACGAGGTCAGCGGAGCACAGAGCATACGTGCCGATAAACATGCCCCATGCTGCGAACGACTGGTTATAGGTTGGCGGGCTAGTCGGCGCGTTCACGAAAATCGTACCGCTATCGGTGATCGTTGCGACTTCGCTACCCTGCGATTGACCGACGACGGTGAAAGTGTAAGGGAACGAATAGACGTAGGCCGTAATTGGCGCCTTCGTGTGAACCGGGTTCGCGCAGGTCGCCCCGGGGTCGCCGCCTTGAACGGAACAGCCCATTACGGGAAACGTAACCGCCACGTTCTTGACCAGGAACCGCTCCTGCCAAGAGCCGGCGGTATTGACGTTTGTGAACGCGTTATAGGAGTTCCCCATGGAAGTGCCAGCGTTCGAGGCAGCCGTCGTCGCATTGGCGATCGGCTGTGTTGCCGGGTTGAAGCCGGTCGCCACGTTTGCGCCCAGCAAATTCATTAGCTGCTGGCGGCCTGCCGCGACACCGGAGTCCGCTGCGTAGAACGAACCGCGGTAACGGCCGTAGAAGCCGTTGATCAGCGATTCAGAGCTGACGGCAAGCACCATGGTGAGCGACATGCCGATCAGCAAAAGTAGCAGCAGCAGCGTCGTAATCAGAGTGATGCCTTGCTCGTTGCGCGAACGCTTCGAGCGGGCTTTCCATCGTGAGGGGTGGTTGTTCATGTTGTGCTCCTAAATCCGTGTGGATCCTTTCGGCCGAACGCGGGTTCAGTCGTTCATGCTTAGGTTGCGGGGATTGACGATGATGGACAGCGACTGAACCTTGTAAGACTGTTGATCGAAGCCGTTCGCAAACACCGTCGTTCGGTTCGCATTGCCGTTGATATAGAGATTCGGTGGCGTCCGGCCGATCAGCGAAATGCGGACCGAACGGATTTGGTCGAACTGATTGTTGTAGCAAGGCGCGGCGGTCAGTGCGGCGTTGTAGCAGTAGTTTCCGGAGCTGCCCGTGACGGCGGTGTTGGTGCCGTTCATCGTGACCGTTGACGCGCCAACCTTGAAGCCGATGATCTGGCTCGCGATCGGATTATTGATCCCGTTTTCGGTGCGGGTCAGCGTTGGATTCGTCGCCGTCGTCGTATCAACCCAGTAGCGGATCGGTGCGACTTTGACGACCCAGTCCGTCCCGCTGCAAAACGAATTGGTCAATGTCAGCGGAACCAGCGCGGGATCAACATTGCCCGTCGTGGTGAGATTCAGTGGGTCGTTGCTCGCCGTCGGATTGGTGCCGTCGCCTTTGGTAGAACCAAATGTGAGCAGTGCGTTCGCCCCGCTGGCTGTCGCTCCTGTTGTGAGGACCGCGGTAGTCATGGTTGTGCCAGACGTACCCGTGTGAATGAAAATCACCTGGCTGTTTGCCGTGAATCCCGCCAAAAGCTGCGCTTGCGTGGTGGGCGCTATGGGAGCAATCGCCATCTGCACTGGCCCGGCAGAACCGGTGCCGGCGGTGCCTGTAGTGGCCGGCGTGGCGCAGCCGGCGCCCGTCGCAACCTGCCCCGGAGGCGTGGTCGGGTCGGGCACGATCAAATACAGGTTATCGAAGCAAAGCGAGGTGTACGTGGCCGTGCCCGCTGGGTGGCATGGCGAACCGCCGGCAGCCGCGTTCACGATCTTGACCCCGACCGGCCAGCTCGAGACGTTGTTCGCGGCGTTGTACCAGCCCGTGCCCGCGTTCACGACGTCATTTTCCATCTGCGAGAGCGCATTGCGCAGCGAGACATTGAGTCCGATCTGATATTGCTGATCGCTGAAAAGCGCTGCGTGCTGTTTGAACAAGCTCATCGCCGCGGCACCGATCACGAGAAAGACGGTAATCGCAATCGTCAATTCGATAAGCGTGAAGCCGTCTGCCGCCGAGTGGCGACGCGAGTTGGACCGCTGCGTTCGATTCAATTTCATGGGTGCACCAGGCTGGTCTGATAGGTTACCGGCGGTTTCAAAGATTGATTGATAAGGGTAACGAGCACGGTGATCTGTACCGCCCCCTTGATTACATTGCCGCCAACCGTCGGGTCTGGAGTGACCAGCCAGCGGCGGTCAAAGGTCAGCATGTCCGGTGTCGCCGCGGGAAGCGCTGCTCCAACCGTGCTGACGACCGTTCCGTCAGGATTCTGCGTGTAAAGCGTTGTGACCCCACCCGACGTCGTGGTTTCGTAGATGTTTCCGTTCGAGGTCGAAATCTGTACGGCATCGGAATAGCCGTTGATGTCAGCGGCCAAGCTTCCGCCTGGCGTGATATTCGGGTCGCCGTCGGGGTAGCGGTCGAGGTCTTCCATTTTTTCGGAAGCAAGCAGCGCAGCGGTGCTGACGAAGCGCGCATGCGCGCCCATGTTCACAGAGTTGCTCATCAAAGCCGCTGTGCCGACCAAGCCGATGGTGAGAATCAGAACCGACACCATCATTTCAATCAGCGTGAAACCGCGCTGACGCGAGCCCTTCGCGCGCTTACGGGGTGACAGTAATGTTTCCATAATTGGACACCTGAATGGTTTCTTGTGGCACGTTTGTCGTGAAGCCCGGATACGTCAGAATCATCTGGATCGGACTCATGGCCGGCGTGCTGGCCACGCCACCGCCGGGGCTGAATGTGAGTGTGACGTTCTGATTTAATACGACACCGGTTGCGTTGAGCGGCGTCACGGCGGTAATGGCGCTGTATGCGGCGAGGCAAGCCTGTCCGCCATACGCGGGCTGCTGGGACGAAATCTGATAGGTGTTGGTCGCCGCGGTGAAGACAACCTGTGTCTTGCATCCGTGAAAGATTGCCTGGTAGCGCGCGTTGGAAATCACGCTGGTCGTGCTGGTTACCGCGGAGCGCATTTTGTAAACGCGCAAGGTGTTGACAATCACCGGAGTGGCGAGCCCGGCGAGAATCAACCCGATCGCCACGACGATCACAAGTTCAAGCAGCGTGAAGCCGCGAGCTGCCCGCGCTCGAACCTTGGCGCCTTTCCTAATGTGTGAACTGCGAACCATTATCAAGTCTCCCAAACCTTCGAATTCGAGGTACTGACTGCCCTAGGAGGGAGCAGTTGGGGTTCCAGTAGGGCAGGTTCGCAAGCCGCTTTAAATGAGAGGTTTACAAGGGTATTACCGCTCCGGGCCGCGACGTAGGGGCTCCGTGGGGAGAAAATGTAACAACTTGGCGCGGCGGAGCTGCCCGCCTTCGCCCGCCGCGCGTTCTTCTCCAGCGCCTCCACACCGATCCGCCGTGAGGCCCTTTCAGCCGTTGTGGATATTTCGGGTAGGTTGCTTGCGCGGCCCGGATTTATCTCTGACAATGAATCGCTTGGGTTAAGCGGTTTTAGGGGTCGCGTATAGTGGCCCAGGACGGATTCGCGAGACGGTTTGCTCTCGAGCGCGTGTTGGTAATGAAGTGTGTCGGTCTTGAGCCAGACGGGGTGTCGAGAGACATGGTGAAGTCGAGTCGCGCCACGAAGCGCATCGTTGCCTATTTTTCGATGGAGATTGCCCTCCAGAACGCCATGCCCAGTTACAGCGGCGGGTTGGGCGTTCTGGCCGGGGACACGGTAAGAGCGGCGGCAGACATCAAGCTGCCCATGGTCGCGATCTCGCTGCTGTATCGGAGCGGCTATTTCACACAAAGATTGGCGGAAGATGGCTCGCAGACCGAAGACCCGGTCGCCTGGCGGGTCGAAGACTTTCTAAAGGAAGAATCCGCGCGGGTGACCGTCCCGCTCGAAAATCGCCGCGTCGAGTTGCGCGCGTGGCGCTACGACGTCAAAGGCGTCCACGGGTTCGTCGTGCCGGTCTATTTTCTGGATGCGGCGCTGGAATCAAATGCCGAGCAGGATCGCGCTCTGACCGGTTCGTTGTACGGCGGCGATTCTTACTATCGCCTATGCCAGGAAGTGTTGCTCGGAGTCGGTGGCGTGCGCATGCTGCGCGCTCTGGGCTACACCGATCTCACTCGCTACCACATGAACGAAGGGCACGCGGCGATGCTCACGCTCGAGCTCCTCGGCGAAGAAGCCGAGAAAGCCGGACGCACTTCGATTCGTGGCGAAGACATCGAAAAGGTTCGCAGCAAGTGCATCTTCACGACGCATACTCCTGTGCCCGCCGGACACGATCGCTTTCCGATGGAGTATCTGACGCGCGCCTTTCCCGATCAGAACGGATTTTTCGATCTAAAGGACGCATCGTCGGCCGACCTCGTGAAGAAAATTTTGCAGGCCGAGCAGAACTACCCGGATTTGCAGGAAGCGGCGCGCGCAGGCGCATCGCTCAACATGACCTATCTCGCTCTGAGCCTGAGCACCTACGTCAACGGCGTCGCGAAACTGCACGGTGAAACTTCGCGCAAGATGTTTCCGCAAGTTCCCATCGAAGCGATCACGAACGGCGTGCACGCGGGCACATGGGTTTCGCCCGCGTTCGCGGAATTATTCGACCGCTACATGCCGTCCTGGCGCGAAGACAATTATTCGCTGCGCAGCGCGCTCGGAATGCCGCCCGAAGAACTGTGGGCGTCGCATCTGATCGCGAAGCACGATCTGTTTGAAGCGGTGCGCACGAAAACGGGGCTTTCCGCTCGATCCTGATGTTTTCACGATCGGCTTCGCGCGGCGCGCTACCGGATACAAGCGCGCGGATCTGATTTTGGCGGACTTGGACCGGCTGCGGCAGATCGGGAAGGGCGCCGGTAAATTTCAAATCGTCTACGCGGGCAAAGCGCATCCGCACGATGCCGGCGGCAAAGACATCATCCGTCACATTTTTGCGGCGAAGAAAGCTCTGAAGAAAGCCGTCACGATCGTCTTTTTGGACGAATACAACATGGAAGTCGGCGGGAAAATCACCGCCGGCGTGGACCTGTGGCTCAACACGCCGCAGTTTCCGCTCGAAGCCTCCGGCACAAGCGGCATGAAGGCCGCGCTGAACGGCGTGCCCAGCTTGAGCATTCTCGACGGCTGGTGGGTCGAAGGCCACATCGAAGGCGTCACCGGCTGGTCCATCGGCGAGTCGCGTTTGTCGGCCGGGCCGCAGACCTCAGTGGACAACAACGCCGACGTCGCAGTCGCTCTATAACAAGCTCGAGAACGTGATTCTGCCGTTGTTCTACAAAGACCGCGCGAAATATTTGTCCGTGATGCAGCACGCCATCGCCATCAACGGCTCATTCTTCAACACGCAGCGCATGGTCCAGCAGTACGTCACCGACGCCTACTTGAGATAAGGCGAGCTCAAACGATCTCACGGCGGTTGTCCGAACGGTAGATCCGAGAAAAGCCATTGATATCTCGCACGATGAACTCACGCATCCCATAAAAAGTGTCGTGAAGCTCTTCCACGACTTGCACGCGATCCTTCAGTTGCCGGTATAGATCGTCAACGTCATCGGTCCCAATATAGAGGTCCACTTCGCGGCGTCGATCCGAATTGGCTTTCC
This sequence comes from uncultured Acidobacteriota bacterium, assembly GCA_963850795.1. Lineage (GTDB taxonomy): Bacteria > Acidobacteriota > Terriglobia > Acidiferrales > UBA7541 > Acidiferrum. The sequence continues at coordinate 138,873 of CAWKNS010000012.1, forward strand.
CCCCTGAATCAAACATGACTTCGCTGTTCCCAAAGGACAACTTCGCCCAGTTGATCTCGCCATCTTCTTCATTTTGGCGCACGAGCCGAAATCCGATCGACACATACCATTCGATCGTGGCAGCGACGTCCGCGACATGGATCATCGGAACAACAGTTTGTGCCATGGCTTCCTCTTGCATCCTGAATTTCTTTCGCTTTAAATCTCGGTCTATTTTTCCGGCTGCGGGATTTTCTTATCTCCGCGGAGTTCAGCGGCAGTGTGCAGGATGTCGGGCTTGGCGAAAAATTTGAAGAAGTCCCACTTGCCGTACTTTTCCGTGACGGCGGGAAGGACTGAATTGACGAGGTCGTCGCCAGTTTTGTTTTGCTGTACGGCGGGCGCAATTTGTTCGCGCAGAAAAGCCAGGTAGTCGCGGAAGTTTTTTACGTCGTCCGCCTTGCCCACGTCCCCGTGCCCGGGAACATAGGTAGCGGTGGGGGCGATGGCGACGACGGAGTTAAGCGTCGGAATCCAAGCGGAAGTCGTCGCGTCGATCAAATTGGGCAGCGTATTGCGCCAGAACAGATCGCCGGTGAAGACGACGTTCGCGTCAGGAATGAAGACGACGGAATCGCCGCCGGTGTGGCCAGGGAAAACGCGAACATCGATGCGGAGCGAACCAAGAAAGAGCGCGACGCCGGTATCGTAGACAGCGTCCGGCGCGCCAAGCGTCTCCACCATCTTGCGTTGCTCCGGCTTGATGTCTTTGCCGAAAAACTTCAGATTTTCCGTATGAATCCACGCGCGCACGTTGCGCTGCGCGAATACCACGGCGCCGTTCTGCTGAAATAGCGAATTTCCCGCAACGTGGTCGATGTGATAGTGCGTGTTGACGACGAATTTCACCGGAAGCTGCGTGAGCTTGCGAATCTCCGCAAGCATCTGCTTCGACGCTTCCGGATTTTCAAACGTGTCGATCACCGCCACGCCGTCATCGCCGATCACAAAGCCCGCGTTCGCCCCCGCGTCGCCCTTAGCGTCGTCGATCGCAGCGTAAACGTTGTGGCCAAGCGGCTTCAGCGTGAAGGTCAGCGCCGCAGGCTGACTTGCTTGAGCGCTTTGTGTCACGCGTCCCTTTGCATGAGCGAAAGCGACGGCTGCGAACACGCACATGACTGCGATTGCGGCTGGTTTTTTCTTCCACATGGCGATGCATCCTACTTCATTTGAACACTCGCGTTTGTCAATTCGGAGAGAAATCGAACGGCTAGCCGCGGAGCGCGAGCGAATTCAAACCCGATGCTTTAGCTGAAGAGGTCGAAGAGGAGGGCGATCGCCGATCCGATCTTGGCGGCACCGCCACTGCGCGGCAGTGGATCGAGCTGCGTAGTGTAAAGCGGCGCCACGACTTGTCTGCGTTGCGCTTCTTTGAGTTCTTCGAGTTGACGGTCGTGGGCTTTCTCCAACCCGCCGGCTCGAATGAATTGCACTCCACGTTGCAATTCGTCCTTGTCGAACCAAGTGCCGTGCGAACTGCAGACGTCCACAATGATGTGGGAGCATTGAGCGAACTGCACGCGATTCATCAATTCGTGGCAAACAGGACAGGGAACGTAGCGGATTGTCTTTTCGAGTTGCAAAGGCTGTTTGAGAGCGGAGGGAGTTGTTGACACGATCGCCTGCTTTTCGCGATCGGCGGAAATTTGTTGAAGCGTGTCGCCATCGACCCAGATGCCCTCGCATTGGCCGCATTCGAGCAAACTCGTGGTTCCGACAGTAACGGTCTTCATGCCGCTCTGACAGCGCGGGCAAAGGCGCGCTTCGCCGCCCGCGAGTTCGCTACGGTCTCCTTTCGCTCCGCAGTGCGAGCAGAACTTCGCGCCTGCAAACATCGTTTGGAAACAGGACGGGCATGTCACCGTTGCGAGGACGGCGTTACAAAAGTCGCAGTGCGTAGCCGCGGATGAAACAGCGGCGCCGCAAGATGGGCATCGAAGTGTTTCGACTGGCATGGTTCCTTCAACCCGAAATTGAATCCGATCATAGAGGTGAAGGAAATCGTCGTACATAGGAAGGGCGTACAGGTGTTCTGACTTTCACACTGTCCTCTCCGATCAGACCGTTTTGCTACGGAGGCCCTGAGCGCGTTTTTTAGCGAATGCGATTTTTGTAGAGGGCCATTCCCACGGCGGCGTCCATGTCTGATTTTTTCGAGGGCGGTGATTTCGCGATGAGTGGTGATTCCGCCTGCGGCGATGATCGGCAGCTTTGTGGCAGTGCGGAGTTCGCGGAAGTAGTGGAGGTTTGCGCCAGTCATGGTGCCTTCCCGATCGACATCCGTGCAGAGAAAAGTGGAGCAGTAGGGTTCAAGTTGAGGGATGACTTCTTTCGGTTGGAGTTTCAGTTTCTCGCGCCAGCCTTGGGTGAGGATTTGGCCTTTCGCTGTGTCGAGTGCGACGACGATTTTCTTGCGCCCGAATTTCATGATGAGGGCGGCGAGGAATTTTTCGTTGATGCGGCCATTCTTGAACGCGCTGCTGCCGACGATGATTTGTGTGGCGCCTGCGTCGATCGCGGAACTGGCGCGGGCGAGCGTGCGGATGCCGCCGCCGACGCGGACTTTGAGTTTGTAGTCGCGCGCGGCTTTGGTGCACAGGGCGCGAACGAGTTTTGTGTTCGGCACCTTGTTCATCGCCGCATCGAGGTCGATGATATGCAGCCATTTGTAATTGCGGAATTTGTCGAGGAGACCGAAAACGTCGGCGACGGCCAGTTCGCGACGCCGGCCGTGGACCAGTTGGACGGCTTGTCCGTTTTGCAAATCGATGCAGGGAATCAGCATGAAAGACGAACCTCGATATTTTCGGCGGCCAAGTAGTTCTTGAGATCGCGAATGGGTTGAATATTGTCGTGAAAAATCGACGCGGCGAGAGCTGCGTCGGCGTTACCTTCACGAAAAATCTCAGCGAAATGTTCGGGCAATTTTGCACCGCCGCTCGCGATCACCGGAACGTTGACGGCATTCGCGATTGCGGCGGTCAGCGGAACGTCAAAACCCTTTTGCGTTCCGTCGCGATCGACGGACGTGAGTAGAATTTCCCCAGCCCCCATCGCTACGCCTTGTTTCGCCCAATCGATCGCATCGAGATCGGTGCCATCGTGTCCACCGCGAATCCTGACCTGCCATCCGCTATCCGAATCGTTGCGCTTCGCATCGATCGCCAGAACGACTGCCTGAGCACCGAATTCCTTTGAGAGTTCTGAAATCAATTCCGGCCGCTGCACGGCGGCGGTGTTGACGGTGACTTTGTCGGCTCCTGCGCGAACGACGGAGCGGGCATCGTCGAGCGTGCGAATGCCACCGCCTGCGGTGAGAGGAATGGCGAGTTCGGCGGCGACGCGGCGGATCGTGTCGAGAAATGTAGGGCGGCGATCGCGCGAGGCAGCGATGTCGAGCACGACGAGTTCATCGGCTCCTTCCGCGTTGTAGCGAGCGGCGAGCGCAACAGGATCGCCGGCGTCGCGGAGACCGACGAAGTTGACGCCTTTCACGACGCGAGCGCCGTCGGTATCGAGGCAGGGAATGATGCGGTGCGCGAGGCTCATGCGTCCACTTTCGCGATACTCAAAAAATTGGCAAGCAATTGCGCGCCGGGCTGGCCGCTTTTTTCAGGATGAAATTGCACGGCGTGAATGTTCTTATGCTCGAGCACGGCGACGAATTCTGAGCCGTGATTGCAGGTGGCGATAACCTGTGAAACGCCTGCGGTGGCGCACGCGGCGTAAGAGTGAGCGAAGTAGAAGTGAGCGTCGTGCGCGATGCCGGCAAGCAAGCGGGATTTTTGTGCACGCCGCAGTTGGTTCCATCCCATGTGCGGAAGCTTCACGTTCGCAGGCAACGCACAGATATTTCCGGCGAACTGTTTCAGGCCGGGAAGCTCGGGAGCTTCTTCGCTCGATTCATAGAGAGCTTGCAGGCCAAGACAGATGCCGAGAAACGGAACGCCGCGTTCGAGCGCCGACAGCAGCGGAAAGCGGAGATGGCGATCATCGAGCGCGCGGATCAACGCGGCAAAGTGTCCGACGCCGGGGAGAATGATCGCACTTGATTGATCGATGGCACTCGGCGTGTTCGCGCGAATCGACTCAGCCCCAAGTTTTTGCAGCGCACGCTCGACGCTGGTCACGTTACCGGCGCCGTAGTCGATGAGTGTGACGGTCTGCGTCACAGCAGACCTTTCGTGCTGGGCAGTACGTTGCGAAGACGCTTATCGCGCGAGACGGCGAAACGCAGAGCTCGTGCGAATGCTTTGAAAAGTGCCTCGACTTGATGGTGCGAAGAGCGGCCGTAGACGACGCGTAGGTGAACGTTGGCGCGGGCGGCCTGCGCGAATCCCTCAAAAAAGTCCTGGGTCAGTTCGGTCTGAAAGTCGCCGACACGCTTCGCGCTGATTTTGCCGGTGACGACGCAATGCGGGCGTCCGCTGAGATCGATCGCCGCAGCCGCGAGCGTTTCATCCATCGGCATCAAAAAATATCCGGCGCGGAGAATCCCACGTTTGTCGCCGACGGCTTTAGCGACGGCTTCGCCGAGCGCGATGCCGGTGTCTTCGACGGTGTGATGCTGATCGACGTCGAGGTCGCCTTTCGCGTCAATCGTTAGATCGAACGCGCCGTGACGTGCGACGAGATCAAGCATGTGATCGAGGAATCGGATACCGGTGGAGATTTTGGAGGTCCCGCGTCCATCGAGATTCAGGCGCAGCTTGATGTGGGTCTCGTTGGTGTTGCGGTCGATCGTTGCAGTGCGAGTGCGCGGCATGTTCAGTTTTGCCCTCGACGGCGTTTTCTGAGGAACAGTTGGATGAGTTTGAGCAGGCGTTGCATTTCCTTTTGGGTGCCGATGCTCACGCGAATGTGGCCGGGAGCGATGTCTCGCCGGTCGCGGAGAATAATTTTGTGTTTGGTCATTGCGGTGATGAGGTCGGCGCCGGCTTCGCCAAAATCGACAAGGACAAAGTTTCCAGCGCTCGGGTAGGTCTTGAAGCCCAGCTTGTGCAGTTCTTTCTCAAACCACGGACGCAGGCGAAGGATGTCTTTCACATACCGTCGCATGGTTTTGGCCTCGGCAACAGCTGCCTCTGCAGCGACCAGCGCCGCGAGATTTACCGGGAAGGGGGCAGTCGCGCGGCGAAGAATCGTGAGCGAATCCACATGCGCAAGGATTGCGCCGAGGCGGAGCGACGCAAGTCCTGCCGCTTTGGAAAACGTGCGCGCGACGAATAGTTGAGGGTATTTGTCGATCCACGGGGCGACCGTGACACCGGAGAATTCGACGTAGGCTTCGTCGATGACAACGGCTGTGCGGGGCGCGGCTTGCAGGATTTTCTCGATTGTCGCTTTATCGACGAACGTTCCGGTCGGATTGTTGGGATTGCAGATGAAGAGGACGCGGGGATTCGTCTTTAATGATTGGAGAACGGCGTCGGTGGGGAACTCGAACGACGGGCCGTACGGTATCGAGTTGATCTTGCGCGCCAGCGACTTCGCCCCAGTAGCGATACATCGGAAATGTCGGCTCGACGATGACGACTTCAGTGCCTGCATCCACGAACGCGTCGAAGAAAAGCCGCAGCGCATCATCGCCGCCGTTGGTGAGCAGGAGTTGGTCGGGTTTGACCTTGAAATGTCGCGAAAGGCGGCGCGTGCTGCGATCGTATTCAGGATACATCGACAACAGCTGAGGCGTGAGTTTCCCCAGCGCGCGGCGAACAGCGGGCGAGCAGCCTGCGGTGTTCTCGTTGAAATCGAGACGCATTTTGTCGCCGCGGCCTTCACCGGGCGGTTCATAGGTTTTGCGGTCGAGAATTGCCTGGCGAACAGGGAGCTGGGTGTTGAGCTTCATCGTCGAACCTCAATGGCGTTGGAGTGAGCTTGCAGGCCTTCGGCGCTGGCTAGGAGTTGCACGTCATCTGCCAGGCGTGAAAAGCCGATGCGATTGATCTGCTGCACGGTGACGCATCTTACGAAATCGGCGGCGCTGAGTCCGCCCCGGCGGCGCGCCCATCCCGCGGTGGGCAACACGTGGTTGCTGCCGCTGGCGTAGTCACCGATCGGCTGCGCGGCATAAGGCCCAACGAAAATCGTCCCCGCAGCGTTGCAGGATTTTTGCAGCGCGGTCGCATCATTGCCGGGAAGTGAAAGATGTTCGGGGGCGAAGCGATTGACGAAGTCGCACGCTTGGGAGGTGGAGGATGCAACAAGAATTGCGCCTGTCCTGCGCATGGAAACGTGAGCTGGATTCGTTTTTGGCAATTGCGCGAGCTGCTCTTCGACAGCGAACTGAACCTTCTGCGCTACCTGTTTGGATGTCGTCACGAAGAAGCTTCCTGCGTCAGGTGCGTGTTCGGCCTGTGCGAGAAGATCGGATGCGATCCATTTCGCGTTCGCTTTTGCGTCGTTGGTGAGCACAACGGCCTCCGTGGGGCCGGCGGGCAGGTCGATCGCGCAGTCGCTGCTGACGAGTTGCTTTGCGGCGGTGACGTAGCGATTGCCGGGGCCGAAGATTTTTTCGACGCGTGGAATCGATTGTGTGCCGTAGGCGAGTGCGGCGATCGATTGCGCGCCGCCGACCTGGGCGATTTTTTCGATGCCAAGGAAATTCGCCGCGGCGAGAAGTTCGGCGTTGGGATGAGGACAAACGACGACGATGTTTTTCACGCCGGCGATCTGCGCGGGCACGACCGTCATGATCAGAGTGGAAACCAGCGCGTTGCGTCCGCCGGGAATGTAGCAGCCGATGGTTTCGATCGCGGCGACTGCCTGGCGGATCGTCACGCCGGGTTCGACCGTTAGCGACCAGGGTCGGGGAAGTTGTTTTTCGGCGACGGCGCGGACGTTTTTTGCGGCGTGTTTCACGGCACGGAGAAAGTCGGGAGAAACCCGAGTTGAGGTGGATTCGGAACGGCCGGGCAAGCTGGGGCGCAGCAGTGCTGCGCCCCTACACGGAAGGTAGACATTCTTCGAGTTGAGATTTAGGCCGTCGAGTTTCTTTGTCCAGGCGAAGAGGGCGGAGTCGCCGCGCTTGCGGACGTCGGCGATGATTTTGGCGGCGACACGCTCGGCTTCGATGTCGCGAAAGTGGCGGGCGCGCAGGAGTCGCTTCTCGGTGGAGGCGTTGAGTTGGAGGATGCGGGTCATAGGACGATTTTGTTCAGGGGATATTCGACGATCCCTTGCGCGTTGGCGGCTTTGAGTTTGGGAAGAATCTGGCGCACCACACTTTCTTCGATGATGGTGTTGACGGCGACCCATTCGGGATCGCTGAGCGTCGAGATCGTCGGCTTTTTCAGCGCGGGCAAAACATCGAGGACGCGGTTGAGATCATCGCGCCGGACGTTGAGCAGCAGGCCGACTTTGCTCGCGGCGGCGATCGCGCCTTGCAGCATGAGGATGAGGTTTTGCGCTTTCTCGCGCTTCCACGGATCGGCGGCGGCATCGCGATTCATCACGAAAACTGTGGCGGATTCAAGGACGGTGTCGATAATGCGCAAACGATTGGCGCGCAGTGAGGCGCCGGTTTCGGTGACTTCCACGATGGCATCGGCCAGTTGCGGAACTTTCACTTCCGTCGCGCCCCAAGAAAAATCGACACGAGCGGTGACGCCGTGGCGTGCGAGATAATTTTCAGTGATGCGCACGATTTCCGTAGCGATGATTTTGCCGGCGAGATCGGCCGGCTTGCGGATCGCGGAATCTTCCGGAACGGCGAGGACCCAACGCACACGCGACAGCCGCTGTTTCGCATAAATGAGTTCTGCAAGCTCTTCAACGTTGGATCCGGTTTCGACGACCCAGTCGTGGCCGGTGATGCCTGCGTCGAGCGCGCCCGTTTCGACGTAGCGGGCCATTTCTTGCGCGCGCACGAGCAGGCATTCGATTTCAGGATCGTCGATGGTAGGAACGTAGCTGCGGGAGCTCACTCCAATTTTCCAGCCGGCGCGACTGAACAAATCGAGGGTCGCGTCTTGCAGGCTGCCTTTCGGAATCCCGAGTTTCAGGCGACTCATCTTTTGGTCTCCTGACGCTGCGACTTGGAGTGAGGCTGCTGCGCGTAGACTGTGTCGGGATCGAACGCGCGCTCCTCGATGATTTTTTCCGCGCCCTCGTTGCTGAGGCTGCGGAAGAAGCAGCTGCGGTAGCCTTCGTGGCAGACGCCGGGTCCGACGGGATCGACCCGAATGAGCAGGGAATCGGAGTCGCAATCGACGCGGATGTCGCGGACTTTTAACACGTGGCCGCTCGATTCGCCTTTCTTCCAGAGGCGATTGCGCGAGCGCGAGAAGAAGACGACTTCGCGGATGCGCTGCGTTTCGGCGAACGCGACGTCGTTCATGAAGCCGAGCATCAGGACGTCGCCGTTGGAAGCGTCCTGGATGATTGCGGGAATGAGTCCGTCGGATTTGGTGAAGTCGAGTTGCATGAGTCCTCTTTGCCTTCTGTCGTCGCTTTCGTTAAAGCCTTTGCAAAAAATCGGGCTGTAAAAACAAAAAACCCGCTGGGCCTTTGCGCCAGCGGGTGATGAGAATCTTGTGTTAGCGAATCGCTATACACACCTCATCAAACGCGGCGCTGTGCCGTGATGATGATGGTGGCGATGGATTCGCGAATTCATTTGCAGGAGCAGAATAGGGAAGGACGCGCGCTGTGTCAACTGCGGATCGCCGAGCGGCGGAAGTTGGGGCGACGGTGAGGAAGAGAAAAGCAGAATCCCTCACTTCGTTCGGGATGACAGGTTGTAGGAGTTTCGCGGTGGCGGGTAGGAGGATTGGCAGATGAATTGGCGGTTCGCGATGCGCGTTGCGAAACCTGCATCCTGGGAGAGGGAAGGTGTATCCAATCGCCTAAACGCAGAGCATCAGAGCGTTTGGCGTCGAGTGGCAGAGAGCATGCGCTAAGTGCGTTGAGGAGAAGTGGGTGGGTGGGGACCCCTCCCCCTGTTTTTGCGCAAGAATGTGATTCTAAGGGGGTTATGCGTGCGCGAAGTGCAAGAATGTGATTCTAAAGAGTTTGCGGGATTAGCGGCTGGATTCACAAAAGAGCATAGCACAAGTTATACGACTTGTCAATAGTAATCGGCGAGTTATTCGAATGCGACATTTTGGCGTTCGAATGGCGATTTTAAAGTTCAAATCGAGTATTTAGGCGTTCGAAACGAATGTGGAATACTGAAGGACTTGGAGGATGAACATGGAGAAGATGCAGAAGAGCGAGGCGGAGTGGAAGAAGGAACTTACGCCGAATCAATATTATGTGACGCGGCAGAAGGGGACGGAGCCGCCGTTCACCGGTGAGTACGAGAATTCGGAGACGGCGGGGACGTATAAGTGCGTTTGCTGCGGGGAGCCGCTGTTCCGGTCGGAGACGAAGTATCACTCGGGTTCGGGCTGGCCGAGCTTTTATGCGCCGGCGAGCAATGGGGCGGTGGCGAGCGAGGATGATCGGAGTCACGGGATGAAGCGGACCGAGGTGAAGTGTAGCCAAGTGCGAGGCGCATCTGGGGCACGTGTTTGACGACGGGCCGAATCCGACGGGGCTGCGGTATTGCATTAATTCGGCGTCGTTGAAGCTGGATGCGGATAAGAAGTAACGGAGATTCACCACAGAGTTCGCAGAGGACACAGAGTTACGGAAAGAAACGGCTAGAAAGTTAAAAGGCGTCCCGGTTTTTACTGGGACGCCTTTTTCAATGGTTTATCGAATCGTGGATCGAGCGCTTAGGCTGCGTTGCCTGCGCAAGCGACGAGTTCCGCGACAGGATCGCGTTCGCGGTCCCACACACCCAGCAGCAACACTTTCGTGCCGGTGGGATACTTGAAGATATAAAAAACGTTTGAATCGCCGTCCACTTCAAAAAAACCCGGGCGTCGTGCATCGGCGCGTAGTGGCGCGCCCATGCTCAAGAGCGTTCGCAGTTCGAGAAGCTGGTCCTGCGAATGGTTCCGGAGATCTTCCAGAAGAGGCGGTTGTTTGTGTTTGAGAGTTGTCATCATTGTATTTCTCCGCCACATTTAGCTTAACTTTGTCCTCAAATATAAAGACGTAGAAAGTTGGCGAAAGTTTCATGAACTGCAACCGATTTTTCGGAAGCAGGAAATGCCATGAATGCAGTTAGATGCGGGGTTTGCTGGGGGCGTTGGGTGCCAATTTGGCGAGGTGAAAAATTGACCAATTTTCGAGTAATCGATTGCTGGGAATAAAGGCAGTTTGGCGGCGGTCTAGGCCGGTAGAGCGAGGGGGTACGTTTGCGCGGGCGCGGCGCATTGGAGGTGGCGGAAAGCTTTCGAGAGCTCTTACGGCAGATATCGTGTCACGACGTTTGCGTGAGGCCGGAAATCGGATGTTGCTCATCTGTGCAACGAGTTGTCGCGCGCCGCATCTGAACCGTTTTAAACGCTTCCAATGCGAAGCAGCGGTGGCGGGCATGGTTTACTTCATCGTTGACTTGGAAATTATGGTTCTGCTGAGTCCCGTTATGGTAGAGTTCCGAAGTTCATATAGCGCGGCAGTTGCGTGGAGCCTCATTTCCTGCAATAGTTCCGCAACGACCTCCCATTACAGGAAATCATCGTGACAAAAACTGCGACGAAGAAGAGCACGAGCAAGGAAAAGAGTACCTTCGGAAAGGATCGAAGGAGAAAACATCATCACTGGCTGGTTACGGTATTTTACGCGGACGGTGAGAAGTTTGGACGGGTTTACACGGACAAGGATAAAGCGACGCGGTTCGCCGAGCGGCAGCGGCGGTCGCCTGTAGTGAAGTCGGCGCGCGTCAGCCAGGTGTCGTAGTTTTTTTTCGGCGCAGCGCCGCCGTTTTTGAATTTCGTGAAACGATTCGAGTTGTTTGGTTTTTGATGCAGGGGACGACGCGACACTTGTGAGGGCTGTGTCGGCGTGTTATAAAAGTCTTGCGGTTGAGCGGCCTTAGTATAGTGGTAGTACGGAACCTTGCCAAGGTTCAGGTGTCGGTTCGATTCCGATAGGCCGCTCCATTCTTCCTTCCGGTCACTTGCCCGTCGCAGTTAAGCCCCGCGTGAGCGTTTACAAGAATTCCTTTGCGCCTTCATTTATCAACCTAAGGACTCGATCCCACTCCGCTTTTGTGCAATCGCTGGCGGCTTGTGCGATGGTTTTTTGCTGCCCATCCTGTTCGGTCACGCGGCGGACATTTCGCTCCGCGTCGGTCCAATAACCCAGAGGGTCAATAAACTTGTCCTCGTCTTTCATCCTGCACGTGACAGGAAGATGTGACTCATCCGGTTTGCCCCCCTTCATGCCGAAAGCGCCAAGCAGCCACATGTACTCGAATCCAGAGCAGTGTTCTGCTATCTGGAATACTGCAACCCGATTGTCGGAGATTCGACGGACTTGAGACCCGCCGCACCAGTATCCCTTTGGATCTATGTAGTCGGAATCGTTCACGATCCACCTCCCGGCAGCCTGCCTAAATATAATCTACGAATTTTTCTGTTCTGCCCCTAGCCTACTGCTTTTGCACTATTGAACCGCTCAATCGGCTCAACGAATAATCGCGGCACGGAAATTTTCTGCGCGCACTTCGGCACGTGTCGGGGACGTGTTCGCGGAACGGGTCGTGTGGTCTGGCGCGAATCGCGCACATTTCAGAAACAGGGCGAAAATCGAAATGAAGAAATTCGTGTGGGTGTTTTGCTTGATGGTAGTTGGTGTTTTTGCGGCCGCACAAAATGTAGCGGCGCAGGGAACCGCGGCGAGCATTCGCGGTACGGTAGTCGATCCGAGCGGAGCGCTCGTGTCGAATGCCGCGCTGACCGCGACGCAGACCGAAACAGGATTAGTGCGCCAGGCGACTTCCGACTCGCACGGCGAGTACATTTTTGTTGAGCTGCCCATCGGCCATTACCGGCTGGAGGCGCAGGCGAAGGGGTTTCAGCGGTATGAGCAGTCGGGCATCACGCTCGACGTCAACCAGGCGGTAGCGATCACGATTACGCTCGCCGTCGGCACCGTTGAGCAAAAGACCGAAGTGCAGGCGAACGCGCCGCTAGTGGAAACTACGGTGACAAGCCTCGGCAAGACCGTCGATCAGCGCGACGTGCTGGACCTGCCGCTGAACGGCCGCAATTTTTCGCAGCTCGGATTGCTACAGCCGGGCGTCGTGCCCATCACGCCAGGTCTGGCGCAAGCGGGCGGCAGCCTGCGCAACGGGCAGGCCTATGCCGTGAATGGCCAGCGGCCCGAGTCGAACAACTTCCTGATCGACGGCTCGGACAATTTCAACAGCGTGGACGCCGGCTTCGTCATTCAGCCGCCGATCGATTCGATCGCGGAGTTCCGCATCATCACACACGCAGCGAACGCAGAGTTCGGCCACAGCTCCGGCTCGACGACGAACATCATCACGCGATCGGGCAGCAACGGGTTCCACGGCGCCGCGTGGGATTTTCTGCGCAATGACGCCATGGATGCGAAGAGCTTCTTCGCACAAGACACCGAGCCGCTCAAGCGAAATCAGTTTGGTGGCGTGTTCGGCGGTCCGATCAAGAAGGACAAGACATTCTTCTTCCTCTATTACGAAGGCCTGCGCAACCGGCAGGGCGAGACTTCGAGCGCGACCGTGCCCACCGCGGCGGAGCGAACCGGAGACTTTTCGGGGATTTGCTCCGAAGGTTTCACGGGCGGTGTCTGCAACAACCCGCAGCATCAATTGATCAACGAATTCAACGGCACGCCATTTTTGAACAACCAGATTCCGTTCATCAATCCAATCTCGGCGAACCTTCTGCCGTTCTTCCCGCTGCCAAACAACCCGGCGCTCGGCCCGAACGGTTTCACGGCGACCTCGACGCTGAACCAGAACTACGACCAGTTCGGCGTTCGCATCGACCACTATCTGACGCCGCGCGACATGCTGAATTTCCGCTACTCGTTCACGCAGGGAAATACGCTCGATCCGCTTTCGACTTCAGGCGCCAACGTGCCTGGATTCCCGGTGGGCGAAGATCAGCGCGCACAAAACTTCGTCGCGCAAGAAACGCACACGTTTTCTCCGACTTTAACGGGGCTCGTTCGCTTCACCTTCATGCGCAACAAATACCTCTTCGACGAACACATCAATCACACGTTGCCGTCGAGTCTGGGTTTCGAGTACAGCCCTCAGCTTGACGCTGCCGCCGGACCTCCATTCGTGCAGGTCAGCGGATACGCCGCGGTCGGCGATCCGATCACCGGCCCTCGCAACACCTATGAGAACAATTTCAATATCTCCGGTTCGATGACGTGGATCCACGGCAGGCACGAATTCAAATTCGGTGGCGGATACGGCCACGATCAAATCAACGTGCTCTTCGGCATTGCCACGAACGGATTCTTCGTGTTCGCGCCGGCGCCGATCAACGACGCCTTCGCGAGCTTCCTCATCGGCCAGCCTGTCCTGTTCCTACAGGGCGGTGGCGATCCGTCGCGCGGACTGCGCGGCAACAATTTCAATCTCTATGCGCAAGACAGCTTCAAGGCTACCAAGCGGCTGACGCTAAATCTCGGCTTGCGTTACGACGTTCCGTCTCCCTACACGGAAATTCGCAACCGGCAGAATTTGTTCGAACCGGGCGTACAGTCCACCGTGATTCCATCTGCCCCGCCGGGCCTTGTCTATCCGGGTGACGCGGGCGTGCCGGACGGCTTGATCCCAACGGAGCGACGAGCCTTCGCACCACGCATCGGCCTCGCTTGGGATCCGAACGGCAAAGGCCAAATGCTTGTAACCGCCGCGTACGGCGTCTTCTTCGAGCCGTATTACAACGGTCAAGGCGGGCCGCTCCAGACTCCGAACAGTGCGCCTCCTTATTTGCAGACGCCACAAGTCAGCTTCCCATCGAACTTCGCCAACCCCTTCAACGGTACGAATCCTTTCGCAGGCGGGTTTGCGACGCCGATGACGATTCTCACGCTCGATCCGAGATTGCGGCTACCTTATGCGCAGGACTGGAACCTGAATTTGCAGCGCTCGTTCGGTGCGAACTGGCTGCTGGAAGTCGGCTACGTCGGCACGAAGGGAACGAAGCTGCCGCGATTCATCGAAGCGAATCCGGCGGTATTCATACCCGGCGAGACCGGTGGTCAGCCGAATTCAACCGAGGACAACGTCAACTACCGCCGCCTGTATTCGGGCTGCACGCTGGCCGATCCGACCGGGCCGTGCAATTACGCATCGGCCGGCGAAATCTCGGGCCAGGCGAATTCGACCTACAACGCGCTCGAAGTCAGCTTGAAGAAGCGCTTCAGCCACGATCTGTCGTTCCTCGCGTCGTACACGTTGTCGAAGACGATCGACAATGCTTCGACACTCAACATCACTGGATCGGCATCGCAGAGCGTCGCGGGCGAAAACGACCTCGCGCAGAATCCGTTTGACCTCGGGGCGGAACGCGGGCGGTCAATGTTTGACTCGCGCCACCGGTTCGTCCTCAGCTACCAGTGGGAAATGCCGTTCCTGCGCGATTCGAAAACCTGGTATGGCCGCGTTTTCGGCAACTGGCAGGCGAACGGCATCACGACGATCATGAGCGGCACGCCGTTCACGATTTACGATTCGCAAGACGTCAGCCTGCAAGGACAAGCGCCGGAAATTTCGGGCTTTTCGAGCAATCGTCCGGACCTGGTGGGAAATCCGAACTCCGGGCCGCGCACGCCGCAGCAGTGGTTCAACACCAGCGCGTTCCAGCGACTGGATCCGACCACGCAAGCCGGGCAGTTCGGCAACGCCGGCCGCAACATCGTGACCGGACCGCCGCTACAACAGTGGGATTTCTCGCTGTTCAAGAACATCCCGATTCGTGAGTCCATGCGCCTCCAGTTCCGCGCGGAATTCTTCGACGTCTTCAACCACGCGAACTTCCGGCTGCCGGACAACGACATAAGCTCGCCGACGTTTGGCCAGATCAACGAAGCTCTGCCGGGTCGAGTCGTTCAGCTTGCGCTGAAATTCCTGTTCTAGGCGACCGAGTCGGGACAGCAACAACACTTACTTACGAATATAGAGGCGGCTCCACTTCAGGTGACGGCCGCCTCTTTCATTTGGCGTGCATGAGAGTGTTCAGTCGCGGATATTGCCTTTCCCGCTCCCCGATTCGTTGCACGTGCTTGAGCACCGGGCGAGCTTCCGGCACACTGCGTAAGGCTTGCGAACACCACGGAACTGACGGAACCAAAACTACTTAGCGCACTCCTAGCGGACAAACATGCGAATCGAATCCAAAGCTCCAACCCGCGTTGACCTGGCAGGCGGGACTCTCGACATTTGGCCTCTTTATCTCTTTCATCCCGGAGCGGTCACGGTCAATGCGGCGATCACGCGGTACGCGTCGTGCATTATCGACCAGCATTCTCAAGGGGATAACCGGATCAAGCTGGTTTCGCGCGACACGCAGCGCGATGAAAGCTTCGCGTCGTTCGAAGCGTTGATGAAAGGGAAGAAGTATCAGCTTCCATTGTTGGCGGAGATTGTGAAGTTTTTCCGTCCCGAGGGTGGTTTTACGCTGACGACCGATTCCGAAGCACCGGCGGGAGCGGGCATCGGCGGTTCGAGCGCGATGGCGGTCGCAATTTGTGCGGCGCTGGATCGGTTCACGGCGGCAGGGAAGAGCAAGGCCGATTGGATTCACATCAGCCGCGACGCGGAAGCCATCGTTATTAAGGTACCGACGGGCACGCAGGACCACTATCCCCCGGCGTTTGGCGGCGCGGCGGCGATCGAGCTGCCTCCCGGGCGGCGAACGGCGGACGGAGCTTCGCGTCGATCTCGCTGAACTCGAACACCGCATCGTGCTTTGCTATACGGGCAAGCCGCGCAAGTCGGCCATCAACAACTGGGACGTCTTCCAGAAGCACATCGACGGCAACACGAAGGTCTACAAGAATTTGGCGCGCATCTCGGAAGTCGCGCAGCAGCTTCGCGGAGCGCTCGAGAGGTCGGAGTGGACCGAAGCGGGTCGCTTGATGCGCGAAGAGTGGAGCTTCCGCAAGCGCAACCTGCCCACCATCTCGACAAAGACAATCGACCGCATCATTGACGGCGCGCGGCGCAAGGGCGCTCTGGCTGGCAAGGTTTGTGGTGCCGGCGGCGGAGGTTGCGTGGTTATGCTCATCGAGCCGGACGCACGCGATCGCGTCGAGGCCGCGGTGACCGAGTCGGGCGGCCACCTATTGCCGATGCGGATCGACCGGTCTGGAGTTCAAGTCACGGTATCTTAGCCGCTGCGGGATCGCCGGCGCCCCGTGTAAAATTCTTCCCAGGGACCTGTTCAACCCGGCCCAAGCATCATAGAATGTGGGCACTGTTCACCTTCGGGTGGGCATCACCGGGGTCTATGTCGCACTGGTTTCTACCGACGCTGGCTGTTTTCGCGCTCGTCGTTGCTGACGTTCCCGCTGTTGAACGCCTCCGCTCTGCTCCTGTCCCGCACCACGAGGTTCCCGACGGCGATATTTCGCTATTCCCGATCTCCCAATCGCCAGGCGACGATCCGCAGCATCCGCAATCGCCTGCTGCCCAGAAATCCGGCCCGCTCCAAGAGCAGTCGAAACTCGACCTCATTCGATACGTATCGGGAGAATTTGCCAAGGCGACCAAGCCTTTGCCGCGCGGCAAGGATGGCTTCTTCCTTTATGTAGGCCAGCCGCTGATGCTCGATCAACTCGAACAACGCGGTCGCAAATCACGGCGCGGCTGTCAACGCCGGCGATAGCGTGCAGATCACCAAGCTCGAATTCCACGATCACACCATCGCCGTCGATGTGAACGGCGGCGGCAAGGGCAAGCGCAACTGGAGAGATCACGTCCAGGTGGGTATGGGCGGCGGCTATCCGAGCGGCCAGACGAGCACGACTAAAACTGACAACAACGCGGCGGCGCCGGGCGTGATTCCCGGCATGGGCAGCACTATTTATCTGGAGTTCAAGAAGGGTGTGCCGGATATGACGCCCGAAGATCTGAAGGAACTGCTCGCGCCGTTTCTCGATTTCACGAAGCAGCGTTCCGCTTCGGTTCATTGGGTTGATACGCTGCCGCCCGAGCTAAAAAAAGCGATACAGGATCGCCGTCCGACGGTCGGCATGGATCGCGAGGAAGTCGTCGCCGCGATTGGCAAGCCGGAACATAAAGTTCGCGAGCGCGATTCCGAAGGCAACGAGATTGAAGATTGGATTTATGGTCAGCCGCCGTCGAAGACGGTTTTCGTTCGCTTCCAGGGCGAACGTGTGACGAGCATTCGCCAGTTTCCGCAGTAATTCCGCAGCCGTACTTCTGCGCCTAACAATCGCCGTGTCGAGTTGCCCGTCTACAGGATTTCTCTCGCGTCGCTCAAGCATTTCTCCGTGTGAAACCCGGCTGGGCCTGCCGTCCTACCTTTGGCCGATACCATCCAACATTTGATTTCAGTTTGTGCCCGTTATCGGTCTTCCAAGTCCCCGCAAGAGAAGTGAATTTCATTTTTAACTTCAGGATTGAGAGAAGGAGATTACCGGTATGAAAACCTTGAAGAGCCGCGCCGCTGTGCTGACGCTTTCGGCGATCGGGCTTGCTGTCGCCGTGGGCGTTGGCTGCGGGGGATCGGTCCGTTACTACGATGAGGACCATCACGACTACCATCGCTGGAACAATCACGAAGTGGTTGTTTATCACTCCTATTATGACGGCCGTCACCAGCAATATCGCGAATACAACACGCTCAATAAAGACGAACAGCGCGATTACTGGAAGTGGCGCCACGATCATCACTGAAATTAGGATTTTATAATCAGTTAGCGGACCTGCGAGGCAAAGTGCGGAGACGCAGTGCTTTGTCTCGGCAGCCCGTTCATCAACGGCATTTATAGTACTTATTCGAGCCGCTCCCCTCCGCTCCTCGCGTTGACTTTTCCTCCTCCTGCCCATACGATTTCTAGTTCGCAGTTCGTTTGGATTTTCATCTGGCCGCGCTGCGTTGCACTCATCTCATTCGGAGGAAGAATGCCCATCAAGGTAGGCATCAACGGCTTCGGCCGCATCGGCCGCAACATCATGCGCACGGCGCTGGATGACAAGGATATCCAGTTCGTAGCCGTCAACGACGTCACCGATGCCAAGACCCTCGCGCACCTGCTCAAGTACGACTCCATCCTCGGCAACCTGCCCCACAACGTGACCCACACTGAAGACTCGATCGCGTGGAAGGGAAGAGCTTCAAGGTCTTCAAGACGAAGGATCCGGGCGAGATCGACTGGGCTTCGGTCGGCGCCGATATCGTCGTGGAATCGACCGGTTTGTTCACTAAGGGCGCGGATGCGAAGAAGCATCTTCGTGGCCCGGTGAAGAAGGTCATCATCTCGGCGCCTGCGGATGGTCCGGATGCGACGTTCGTGCTCGGTGTGAACGACAACACCTACGATGCCAAGGCGCACAACGTCGTTTCGAACGCTTCGTGCACCACGAATTGCCTCGCGCCGGTCGCGAAAGTGATGCACGACACGTTTGGCATCGTCGCCGGCACGATGACGACGATTCACTCGTACACGAACGATCAAAAGCTCCTCGATCTGCCGCACAAGGATTTGCGCCGCGCTCGCGCTGCTGCGATCAACATGATTCCCAGCTCGACTGGCGCCGCGAAGGCGTTGCACCTGGTGATTCCGGCGTTCAAAGGCAAGCTTGACGGCTACGCGATGCGCGTGCCGACGCCGAACGTCAGCGTCGTTGATCTAACGGTATTCGTCGAAAAGCCGGCCACGGTGGAATCGGTGAACGCTGCGTTGAAGGCAGCTGCGAATGGCCCGATGAAGGGCATTCTTGGCTATACCGAAGACGAACTCGTTTCGAGTGACTTCAAGGCGAATTCGAATTCGTCGATCGTCGATGCGGGCTACACCAAGGTTGTCGGCGACAAGTGCGTCAAGGTGCTCGCCTGGTACGACAACGAGTGGGGCTATTCCTGCCGGTGCCGCGACCTGATCAAGCTGCTCGCAGCGAAGTTCTGAGCGTCTCGAAGGGCATCAACCAGCGGCACAAGAAAAATTGTGTAGGGGCGCAGCACCGCTGCGCCCCATGTCCGCACGGTTTCCAACGACAACACTTTCTGACTTTCTCCACGAATCACGGAACACGGAACACGGATCACGAATCACGGATTTTAAAATGAACAAACTGACCATCAACGACCTCGATCTCAAAGGGAAGCGCGTTTTCATCCGCGTCGATTTCAACGTACCGCTCAAAGACGGAAAAGTCAGCGATGACACCCGCATCCGCGAAACGCTGCCGACTTTGCGCCTGGCGATTCAAAAGGGCGGGCGCTTGGTGCTGGCTTCTCACCTCGGCCGCCCCAAGGGCGGACCCGATCCGAAGTATTCGCTCGCGCCCGTCGCCGCCAAGCTCGCCGAAATGCTGGGGACGCCCGTCGTTTTCGCGAGCGATTGCATAGGAGATGATGCGGAGTCAAAGAGCAAGGCGCTCGCCGACGGCGGCGTCCTTCTGCTCGAGAACGTCCGCTTCCATCCCGAAGAAGAAAAGAACGGCGAGGCGTTTTCGAAGCAGCTCTCCCAACTGTGCGACGGTCTGTTCGTTTGCGACGCATTCGGCTCAGCGCACCGCGCCCATTCTTCCGTCGTAGGAATCACGAAGTTTGTGAAGCAAGCCGCAGCCGGCCTGCTGATGGAGAAGGAACTCGCCTACATCGGCAAAGCGATCTCAAATCCGGCGCGCCCGTTCGTCGCCATCATCGGCGGCGCAAAAGTCAGCGACAAGATCGAAGTCGTCGAGAACCTGATGAAGATCGCCGACGTCATGCTCATCGGCGGCGGCATGGCCTACACGTTCGAAAAGGCGCAGGGCCTGCAAATCGGCAAATCGCTTGTCGAAGACGACAAACTCGACCTCGCGAAGCGTCTTCTCGCCGATGCCAAAGCCAAAAATTTCAAGTTGCTGCTCCCGACCGACCACGTCGTCGCGCCGGAATTTAAAGCCGACGCCCCCGCAACAATCTGCGACGTAACCGCCACTCCCGCCGATCAGATGGGCCTCGACATCGGCCCCAAGACTATCGCCGCCTACTCCGCCGAAATCGCCAAGGCCAAAACGATCGTCTGGAACGGCCCGATGGGCGTATTCGAAATGCCCGCGTTCGCGAAGGGAACTCTCGAAGTCGCCAAGGCAGTCGCAGCCGCAACCGACAAGGGCGCCATTTCGATCGTCGGTGGCGGCGATTCCGTAGCAGCCGCCCACCAATCCGGCGTTTCGAAACGCGTTTCGCACATCTCCACTGGCGGCGGCGCCTCGCTCGAATTCCTGGGTGGCGCAAAACTCCCCGGCGTCGAGGCGCTCACCAACAAGTGACATCCATCAACATCAACCGCACTTCCCCACGAATCGAGGACCTCATGAGCCACCGTCGCCGCGTCATGGCCGGCAACTGGAAGATGTACAAAACGCTTGCCGAAACCCGCGCCTTCTTCTCGGCCTTCACTCCCGCCGTCGCCAACTCCACTCACGCCGACATCGTGATCGCCCCACCCTTTACGGCGATCTCGACCGCCGTGGACGCCACAAAGGGCACCAACATCGCCATCAGCGGCCAAAACCTCTCTTGGAGCAAAGATGGCGCCTTCACCGGCGAAATCTCCGCCGGAATGCTCGCCGAAGCCGGCTGCAAATACGTCATCGTCGGCCACTCCGAGCGCCGCCAGCTTTTCCGCGAAAGCGACGATAACGTTGCAAAGAAATCGCTTATGGCACTCGGCGCCGGCCTGACCCCCATCGTCTGCGTCGGCGAAACCGACGAAGAGCGCACCAACGGCCTCGAGAAGGAAGTCCTCGAGCGCCAATTCACCAATGGCCCCGGCGCGTTGACCCCCGACGAATTCTCCCGTATCCTGTTGGCATACGAGCCAGTTTGGGCGATTGGGACGGGAAAAGTGGCGACGCCTGAAATCGCTGCCGCCGCTCATGCTTTCATTCGCCAATGCGCGGCCAAGAAGTTTTCGGTAGCCCACGCCTCCGCCCTTCGCATCCTGTACGGCGGCAGCGTCAAGCCCGACAACATCAAGGGCTTGATGGCTCAGGAAGAGCTCGACGGGGCATTGGTCGGCGGCGCAAGTCTCGACCCGAAATCCTTCGCATCGATCGTAAATTTCCTGGGCTGAGCGTATTTCGCAGAGTTTCGGATTGACACGGCGCGAATGATCGCGCGAATTTACCGCGGCCAAGCCGCACTTAAGAGGTAAGCAATGCAAGGTATGCCAAGCTGGATGAAGTGGACCATCTCCCTCTTGATCGGATTCGGCGTCATTCTCATCGGATTCCGCTTTGCCGGCTGGCTCCTGACGGCCTTCTTCGTGATGAACTGCCTGGTGCTGATCATCGTCGTGCTGCTCCAGAGCGGCAAAGCCGCTGACCTCGCCGGCGCTTTCGGTGGCGCAGGCAGCCAGACCGCTTTCGGTCCTCGCGGCGCCGCGTCCCTGCTCTCGCAAGCGACCACCTGGTGCGCCGTGATGTTCATGGTTTGCGCGATGGCCTTGGTGCTCCGCGTTGATAAAGCAGGCGGTACTGGCGGCTCGGTTCTCGAAAGGACCTCCAAGCCGGCTCCGGCCAAATCTGCGCCCGCGACACCTGCTCCGGTTACGCCAGCTCCTCAGTCGAATACAACCCCGACTCCGGCGCCTGCGCAAGCAACGCCGCAAACCACTCCACAGTCCAATTCGACGCCCGCAAGCAAGCCGCCGGCATCGGCACCTGCCTCACAGCCCAAAAAGCAGTAGTCAGATTATAGTGATGCCCGTTTGAGGCCGCAGGACGGGTGTCTGTGGGCAGCAGGCGATCGCCTGCCCATACTCCAAACTCTCCGCGCCTCTCGGCGTCCCCTGTGCCTCTGCGTTATCTTTTTCCTTCTTCGGTCCAAAAAAACAAAATCGCCGGAAAACCTCTCCGGCGGTCGTCTCACCCGACATCAATTTTCTAAGTTTTGGTGCGGTCGAGAGGACTCGAACCTCCATGCCTTGCGGCGCTAGCACCTCAAGCTAGTGCGTCTGCCAGTTCCGCCACGACCGCCCGGACCAAATTATACATTAGAACGCTCTTTACGTCAGAGCCTACCGCCCCCTCATCCAAAATTTCTTCGTTAGATGTGCTGACTCGAAACCCTCTCGCTCGGTCCGCTCATCCAAAACACCCATGCGGCATCACGCGCGACCTGTGAAGAAACTCATCGAGTAAACGTGAACTTTGACCTCAAAATTTCCGTTAACGTACACGCCACGTTTTCCCAATTTGAAATTCTCTATTCAATCAACTTGAACAGTCCTTTCGTACTATTGCACCCGTACTTTTCGACCTCTAAGGTGAAACACGGATAGCGCGAATTTAAATTTTGAGTAACCTGTTGCTCGCAATTACGCATCATAATTAGTAGCACTTGAGTGAATAAGTTTTTGCTGCAGCCCAGTGATTCTCCTCGTAGAGACTCTCTGTAACTGCCGATTCGATTCGAGCAACTTGAAAGGCTGAGCCTCCGATCCAGTCCCGAGGAGCTTCACATGAACGACCAAGAAATTCTCGTCATCGCCTCCGACCCCGAAACCCGCAAAGCCCTCAGCTCGATTTTGCAGACCGAGGGACTGAAGCCCGTGCAGGCCTCGCACCTCAGCGAAGGCCGCGAGCTTTTGGCCAGCAAACCGGTTGGCATGGTTTTCTGCGAGCGCCATCTTGCCGACGGCAGCTATCTCGATCTTCTTCCCGCCGCGCAGAGCAACAAAACCGGCAACGTACCTGTCGTCGTGACTTCGCGTCTCGCCGATTGGGACGAATATCTCGAAGCCCTGCGTCACGGCGCAGTCGATCTGATCGCATCGCCCTTCAAAAAGAGCGACGTTACTTCGGCTCTCGCCCAGGCGCTTAACGAAAAATCAGCCGCGGTCGGCGCGTAGCTCCCGGCACACGATCTTCCTAAACTCTCAAGGGCACGGCTCGCCGTGCCCTTTCTTTTTTGAGCATCGGTGTAGACATCACGCGATCGTTGCGATCTTCGGTTATCATCCCCAGGAAATGACTCCGCAACCCGAAGCGAACCAAGCGCCCGAAGTAAGTCCCGTCGATCTCCGCGCCGTCTGGACAAAAATTCGGGACGTCCAGGCGCACGGCAAACCCGGCGAATTGACATCGCTCGATTTCCGGTCCGTTTGTAGTCCGGATGCAAACGTGCAATCGGTTTGGGCGCGAACTCTGATCCTTCAGATTCTCAACCACGTCGTCCCCGGATGGTCAAGAACGCGAACATGGACAAAGTTTTCGAACTCGCCGCCCGATTCCCGATGAAAATCATGGAGCCCGGCGTCCAATACGACGAGCCGCCATTCGATGTCCGCGAATTCATGAAGCAACTCGCCGCGCGCTAGCGAATTCCGACCGCCTCAACCCAGCGCAAACGTCGCAAACCGTCGTGTATCATATTTAAGTGAACTTCAACCTCTCTCCCGCCGAAGCCCGCGTCCTCGGTTGCCTCATCGAAAAAGAAATCACCACGCCCGACTATTACCCGCTCTCGCTCAACGCTCTCCAGAACGCCGCCAACCAAAAATCCAACCGCGAACCGGTGATGGAGCTCGACGAAGAATCCATCCGCCGCGCCCTCCACTCGCTCTCCGAGCAAGACCTGGCCCGCTCCGCCGCCACCGATAGCCGCGTCGCAAAATACGAGCATCGCCTCGCCGACGTCTTCAACTTCCATCGCCACGAGACCGCCCTGATTTGCGTCCTGCTCCTCCGCGGCCCCCAGACGCCCGGCGAACTCCGCACCCGCACCGATCGCCTCTACACGTTCGACGACTTGAACGCCGTCCACTCCGCCCTCAACCTCTTGATGAATCGCCAGCCGCCGCTCGTAAAATTGCTCGCTCGCCAGCCCGGAACGAAAGAAGCCCGCTATGCTCATCTCCTCTCCGGCGAAGTGGCTGATCAAATTCAATCACAGGCTGCGTCAACCCAGACGCAGTCGCCGGCGCACGACTCCTCAGCCGCACACGAAGCCAGCGTCGCCGCAACGTACTCCGAACGCCTCATGGAACTCGAAAGGGAAGTCGCCGACCTGCGAAACGAAGTCACCGAACTGAAGCAACAGCTCGCTGCGTTTCAAAAACAGTTCCAGTAGTCTCCGGTTGTGCACACTTTTTCCGGCAAAAACCAAAAAGTTGCACACTCGCGCGTCACCACGTACTGGTACGCAATGTTGTGTTTTACGAAAAGTAATTGAAGACGAGGCAGTTGTACTGTGGTACAGCTCGGCGATAATTCTATTTCTCCCAGTACCTACAGAACGAAACAGCGATGGACCTGCGCATGCATCATCGCTAGCATTTATGCAAAGTTTCGGCAGCACCCAATGAAGTACCAAGGTTGAATCGAACCTCACGGGTCGTTCGCAAGGCTGGGTCGGTAGCAAAAGGAAATGGAAAAAGGGCAATGAGTAAGAAGATTCGAGGGGCAATCTTCGTTCTGATTTGCGGCTTGTTTTTATTTCAAGCCGTGAATCACGGAGCCAAGAGACTGGCCGCGCCATCCAGGCCGGCTGTTCCGGCTGCGAAATCCGCGCGCCCGCCACGGCTTCCGGTGGCGAACACGCCGATCATTCACGCCACTTTCCGCCCGCTGCGCTTCTCGCTCCTTCGCGGTGGCTTCAACTCCGTCGATGAATTCTTCGAGCGCGTAAGCGAAGATCCCACGCTGCACGACTTTTACGGCGACTGCGCCGATCGCAACGCGTCGATGCACGCGTTGCCCGAAGACATCGTCACGTTCTCTACGTTCCGCAAGGGCAACGAAATCAAGTGGGCTGCCCGGCCCGTCGTCGTGAAAAAGGGCGAGTACGTCATGACCTTCTGCGGCAAGACGGTTCTTGCTCGCTGCGGCAACCTCGTCAGCGTTTCGCCGATGCAGCCGAGCGAAGATGTGCCGCCGGCTTTGCTCGAAGATCCCGAGGAAGCGCCCGCCGCGCCGTTGACCTTGGCTGCGAGCCGCGAAGCCGCTCCCGTGTTGGCGGCATTGCCGCCCGCCGCCGGTGCAGCTCCGGTCACCCCGGCTGTTTTGGCTGCCGCGCACCATCCTTTCTGGTTCATTCCGCCATTCTACGTTCCGCCAGGACAGGGCCACGGTCCGTCACCGACTTTGCCGACTTCGCCTCCGATCATCACCCCGGTCACGCCACCGGCGGCGCCGCCCCCGGGCGGTCCGCTGTCCGGCGATGAATTCGACGGCCACACGGCTTACATCACGCTTTTCGTTGGCATGTTCGTGATTGGCATCCTTAAACTAACCACTCGATGAGCGGCAGCGCCCCAGCCCGAGCGCATTCGAATCCAGACGCAGGCAATTCGAACACGAGTGCCGCGGAACTCCGCGATCGCTCGGCGTTGTGCCGCTCGCCTGCGGCGCCAATATGTCGTTCCTGGGCCCGACGTCGCAGCTACCCCGGCCAAAGCCAGTTCATTTCGATTCTCCCAACTCAAAGCTCCGACCTATGTTCTCGTCGCGCTCCTCGCCACGTTCGTCGTCATCGCGCCCTACTTCATGCACGCGAACTGGGACACGCTCGGCCCGATCTGGGCGCGCATCGCCAGCGCCGTCGTGCCCGGCTCTCACACCGTCGGCGACCACGTCATCACGCCTAACGTCGACGTCATCATCACGTGGCAATGCTCCGGCGCCGAAAACATGCAGATCTTCTCGATGCTCTTCGCCACCGTCTTCCTGATGAACTGGAAGCGCATGCAGACCTGGCGCTCCGTCCTCCTTTACGTCGGCGCAATGGCCGGCCTTTTCGTCGTCAACATCGGCCGCATCGTCACCATCGTCGTCCGCGCCAAAGAAACCCACTACGGCCTCGCGAACACAATCGCCCTCGCCCTCCTGATCATCCTCGTCTGGAAAGTAAAATGGCTCCGACCAGGTTCTTCGGAGCCATCCACCCCCGCCGCATAACGAAATCTCGCTTCGCTATCACGATGTTGGAGGGGCGCAGCACTGCTACGCCCCAGCTTGTCCGGCCATCAACATCATCTCCTCTTGGGTTTGGAGGTTTCGCCGGCGGCAATGACACCGTGCCAGGAACGAAAATTATCTCGTCGCCGTCTTCCTGCCTTCATCCTCGCGAATCGCCTTCCGCGCCGACTCCCAATCTTCCGGCCGAATCTCCGTCAACTTGTGCTCCTTCTTCGCATGTTCCGCGTGCTGCCGCAAAATCTCATCCTCGGTTTCGCCGCGAACCTCAAACTTGCATCCCAGATGAACATCGGAGCATTTCAGCACTCGTCCCATCTCATCCTCCTCTTGTCATTTCTTGAAGATAGGGAACTGATCAAAATCGTCCGTCGCGCGCGTTCGAACCGCAATGCAGCGAATCCTCTAGAGCCATCCAGACAATTCGCTCCCAAACTGCTCTTCGGAAATCGCAGCATCGGGTGTATCGTTAGGGCTGTAGACAACTGCGCTTCGCGCAGCCCGCTCTCGAGAAACGCGTGTTCCGTTCCTCACTCGCCGCCACAGACCATAAAACCATCGGCCTTCGTTATCTTTGGCTCGCCTTGGTCAGCGTTTTTCTCGGGATGATCACGTCCCTCGTGATGCGCATCCAGCTCCTGTGGCCCGGGCCGCATTTCGTCGCGTCGCCCGACGCCTACGCTTCGCTGACGCTCGTTCACGGCTCGCTGATGGTTTTCGTTGTTCTGACCTGCGCTCCCCAGGCCGGCTTCGGCACCTATTTCTTGCCCACGCAAATCGGCGCGAGCGAGATGGCGTTTCCGCGCCTCACGCGTCTGGGCTTCTGGCTCACCGTCGCGTCAGTGTTCGGCATGGTCGCCGCGTTTTTCTGCCCACCGGAAACCGGTCTCACGCTCTGGCTTGCATCGGTTGCGGTGTTCTGCGTTGCCGCCGCGCTCAACGCACTCAATTTCGTCGTGACGACGATCGACTTCCGCGCCAAGGGCATGACATTGCCGCGGCTGCCTGTCACGGTTTGGGCCTGGTTCATCAACGCCATCCTCAGCCTTCTCATTTTCTCGATGCTGCTCGCCGCTTGCGTACTGCTGCTCGGCGATCGCTCGCCGCCACACATTTCTTTGCGCCGATTGCGGCAAATACCGCTTCACCCATCGTCACCTGGCAGCGCCTGTTCTGGTTCTTCACGCAGGCGCAAGTCTACGTCGCGATCATCCCGTGCTTCGGCATCGTCACGCATCTCGTCGCGACATTCGCGCGCAAGCCCGTCTTCGCCCATCGCGGCGTCGTCCTCGCGCTCTGTGGCGTCGGCCTCTCCGGGTTCTGGATCTGGGGCGAGCACGCCTTTGCCGTCGGCCTCAATCCCTACTCGCCGCTCGTTTTCTCGATGCTGGCGCTCTCGCTCGGCATTCCGGCTTCGATTTTGCTGATCAGTTGGTTCGGCACGCTCTGGAACGCGAAACCGCGCTTATCGACAGCGATGCTGTTCGCGCTCGCTTTCATCTCGCTCTTCGTGTCCGGTGGACTGACCGGCCTCCTGCTCGCGCGCGCAAAGTTTCCCGGCGCCTCTGCCGGCGATCAACTTGTCAGCGGTCACTATCACTTCGTGATGGGAATTGCCGCCACCTTCGCCATGCTCGCCGCGCTCTTTTTCTGGTTCCCGAAAATGTTTGGCCGCGCGCTCAGCGAGCGCCTGGGCAAAATTCATTTCTGGCTGACCTTTGCCGGTGTCTATCTCCTGTTCATCCCGATGCATTGGCTTGGGATGATTTCTCACTTGCCGCATCCGGCAGGTGAGAGCGCCACGGCTTCGCTCATCGCGGCTCTTCAGATCTGCATCACCTTCGCCACCGTGATCACCATCGCGGCCCAGGGAATCTTCGTCCTCAACGTCGCGCTCGCTCTGCTGAGAAACGCCGACGCGCGTGATACCAATCCATGGCGTGCCGCATCTCTTGAGTGGGCGGCGAGAGTGCCGGCGAATTCAGCCAGCGAGATCACAGTTCATCGCGGCGCCTACGAGTTCCTGCCGAATGGAATTCGATACGCCGGCAACGACTTCTTGCCGCAGAACGCCCCAACGGAGAACGCCCCTCCGCCTCCAGCCGGGCTCAATCCGGGAGCAGCCCCGCTCAATCCGCTGGGCTCGACCTGAAGCCGCCGCAGTGGTACAACAGGCTCGCGGCTCGCTGGGATTAAGGAAGACAAGCATGTCCGGCACAAACGTACTCGACGAAATCGAACTGGTTGTCGAAGACATCGGTCACGGCGGTGGCGGCGGCAAACCGCCCGACCGCGACGACCATCGCGGCGGTGGCGGCGACGACGGCAACAACTCTCGCCCGCGCCGTCCGGAATTCATCTCAATCCAGCCAGCGCCGTTATCAGACCGCCATCCTTCTTGGGATGGTTTCGATCTGCATGTTCTTCATGGCGCTGTCCGCCGCCTTCCTGGTGCGCAAGACGGGCAAGGATTGGATCAATTTCCGCTGCCGGCGATCATCTGGATCAACACGATCGTTCTGCTGACCAGCAGCCTCACCATCGATCTGGCCCGCCGCCGCCTCGCGCTGAACGACTATATGGGTTTCAAAACAATGTGGCGCGCCACGACAGCGCTCGGCGTCGCTTTCCTGGTCGGCCAAGTCGTCGCCTGGCGCGAACTCGTCGCCATGGGCTTCTACGTCGGCACGAACCCTCGAGCAGCTTTTTCTACGTCTTCACGGCAGCCCACGCCGCCCACTTGATCGGCGGCATCCTGGCCCTGTTCTACGTGCTCTTCCGCGATTTCAGCAAAACCGACGCGCTTGTCGCTTCCCATCGCCGCCGAAATCACCTCCTACTACTGGCACTTCATGGACGGCCTCTGGCTCTTCCTCGTCGTCCTGCTCTTCTTCGGCGCCTGAGCTCGTGCCACGCGACATCAACGTCGCCGTAGAATCACATCCTTAACACATCTGCGCGAGCAAGCGCTTTATTTTCACATTCTTAGAAAAAAAGTGGGGGGGGGGGTCAACAACCCAAACTCAATGCTCGAACGCACTCTGACGAGACGCGAATTCGCTAACGAGCCGCGCGCTGCGAATCCGCCACAACTTCAACAACCCGCTCGAGTTGGTCGATCCGCAGCTCCGGAAACATCGGCAGCGAAAGCGCCTCTCGCGCCGCCTGTTCCGAATTGGGAAAGTCACCCAGCCTTGTGGTCCGAGCGACTTATACAGCGGCTGCAAATGCAGCGGAACCGGATAATAGACCGCGTTCCCAATCTTTTTCTCGTTCAGCGCCCGATGCAGCTCATCGCGATTGTTCACGCGAATCGTGTACTGGTGAAAAACGTGATCGTAGCCTTGCGGAATCTTGGGAACGGTCACCCCGGAAACCGTCGAAAGCCATCGCGTATATTCCGTCGCGCGCGCCTGCCGAGCGTTCTGCCAATCGGCCAAATGCCGCAACTTCACGCGCAGAATCGCCGCCTGGATTTCGTCGAGCCGGCTGTTCCACCCCGGCTCCGCGCTCACATACTTTTCCGTCTGCCCGTGATTGCGCAGCGTTCGGATACGCGCGTCGAGTTCCGCCGAATTCGTGACGACCATTCCCGCGTCGCCGTAAGCGCCAAGATTCTTCGTCGGATAAAAGCTGAGGCATGCCGCGTCGCCGAGCGAGCCGGTCGCATGCCCTCGATACGTCGCGCCGATCGCCTGCGCGTTGTCTTCGATCACTGGAATATTTCGAGACCGCGCAAACGCCGCGATCGGACCCATGTCCGCGGACAATCCATAGAGATGAACCGCGACGATCGCGCGCGTCTTCGGCGTGATGCGGCGCTCGATCTCGGCAGGATCGATGTTGTAGGTATCGAGCCGAATGTCGGCGAACACCGGCTTCGCATGCAGCGCGCTCACCGCGCTTCCCGTCGCCACAAACGTAAACGGCGGCAGAATCACTTCGTCGCCGGCGCGAACTCCGCAAGCGCGCAGCGCCAGAATCAGCGCATCGGTCCCGCTGGCCAGCGCAATGCCGTGTGGCACCTGACACAGCGCCGCGATCTCTTGCTCCAGCGCCGTGCCTTCGCGCCCCAGCACGAAATGCTGCGACGCGAGAACGCGATCGACGGCCTCGCGGATCTCGCCGCCAATCGCCGCGTATTGCGCAGCTAAATCAAGCTGCGGAATCGGCGCATCGGCCGAAGCGACGAAGTCATGGACGGATGTGCAGTCACAATTCGAGTGTACCGCAACGCGCGGTAGCATTCCGGCACGCTTTGCCTGCGGTTACGACGTTGCGATGTCGGCTGCGGTTACGAAGTCGTGGCGAACGAGGGTTACGAATTATAGGTCACGAACAAAGCTACAGGTTGCGCAGATGGGCCAGCCGGAACGGCGACCCAAGATTTTCGCGAAGCTCGACCCAGTGTTCTTCCGGAATCGACATGAACACTTCGACCACTTTCGGATCGAATTGCGTGCCGGAGCAGCGCCGAATCTCTTCGCGCGCATGCGAAAGGGGAAGCGCTCTTCGATACGGCCGGTCGCTGATCATCGCATCCAGCGAGTCGGCAATCGTAAAGATGCGCGCTCCGAGCGGAATCTGCTCGCCCTTCAATCCGCGCGGATAACCCGAGCCATCGAAAAATTCCTGGTGCGCCAGCACAATTTCCGCGGCATCGCGAAGAAACGGAATGCGGATCAGCATGTTGTAGCCGATCTCGCAATGTTTCCGCATGATCTGCTTTTCGTCGTCCGTTCAGCGGTCCGGGCTTACGCAAAATCCCGTCGGGAATCGCCATCTTGCCGATGTCATGCAAAAACGCCGCGCGCGCCAGCACCGGCAAATACGGATTCGGCACCGGCATCGTCTTCGCGATCGAAATGCAAAACGCCGTAACGCGCTGGCAGTGGCCTTCGGTCTCCGCATCCTTCAAGTCCAACGCGCTGCCAAGCGCTTCCAGCGTGTCGTCGTAAGACTGCTCCAGCTCCGCGTGCTTCGCCGTAAGCTGCGCCGTCCGCTCTTCCACCAACTGCTCGAGATTCCGCTGATACGTCCGGTTCTCCATCACCAGCCGGCGATGCTGCAGCGCCCGCCCAACGCCAAGAAATAACTGATCCTTCTCAAACGGCTTCAGAATGTAGTCGTAAGCCCCGCGCCGAATCGCTTC
Organism: uncultured Acidobacteriota bacterium; assembly: GCA_963850795.1. Classification (GTDB taxonomy): domain Bacteria; phylum Acidobacteriota; class Terriglobia; order Acidiferrales; family UBA7541; genus Acidiferrum. The sequence continues at coordinate 170,060 of CAWKNS010000012.1, forward strand.
CAGCGCCGTGGAAATATCGTGGATCGCCGTCACCATGATGACCGGCACTTCCGGGTCGTATTGCCGCAGCCAATCCAGCAACTTGATGCCGTCCATCTCCGGCATGATCATGTCGCTCAGCACGAGGTCCGGCGTGACGCGCTTGACCTGATCCTGCGCCGCCCGCCCGTTGCTCACGGCGGTGCAGGAGTAACCCTTCGACTCGAGCATCGTCGAAACGACCTCTCGAATCGCCTCTTCGTCGTCAACGACCAGTATGTTTTCCGCGTCCACTATGGTTGGCTCCCAGGAGTCATTATAAGGGACGGCACAGCCCTAAAGTGGGGGCGCTTGCCCAGTCAGAAAATAGCGTGTTAGCGTCAAAGTAAAGCTGCGGAACTAAGCTTCAGCCAGTCCTCGACACGGCTCCTTCTCGGACCCCCGGCCGTGATGACGAACATTTAGGGAGGCAACACCGCGTGTTGGGCAATTCAGGCCTGCTCGCCATCTCGTTTTTCGAGTCGACAGCATTCATCGTGCTGTCGGTGTTGTTTATTCTGTTGCGCCGCGACCACCCGGCGAGCTATTTCCGCCTTTGGCTGAGCGGCTGGATATTGCTGACCCTTTCCTCGGTCGCCGAAATCGGCCTGACCCTCACCGACATCCCCCAGTTGCGCCTGGTAGCCATCGCGGCCCACGTCGGGCGCCCTCCTGGTCTTCCTTTTCTCGGTAATGCAGTACGCGGCCGGCGTGACCAAGCGAAAATGGCCGATCGTCCCTCTGGCGAGCTACCATCGCGCTGGCGGTTTGCTGGTTCGAGCGGGTTCCCTCCGGTGAGTTTGGCGGCCTCCGCTGGGAGACCGCGGTCCTCGAATCGCTCATTTGCCTTTGGACGGGCTGGCTGCTCTGGCGTGCTGCGGCATCCCATCGTGGTCACGGCGTCCGCCTCATGGCCGGCGGCTTCTTCATTTGCGCGCTGAATGGCATGGACCGGCCGCAGTGGCCGATTCATCCGCTCTTTTTCCTTCGCGTCGCATTCGATCATTTGATTTTCGTCGCCATCGGCATCGCGATGGTCGTGTTGGTTCTGGAACGTGCGCGGGCTCGCAGCGAAGAACTGAACGACAAGATGCGCCGGCTGACGATGCTGATCGCCGCCAGCACGCAGACATTTTCAGTGAAAGAAGTTCTGGATCGCGTTCTCGGCCATTTGGTGGAGAGCCTCGGCGCGACGCACGGCGTTGTGCGGCTCACGGAAGGGCAGGGCGAAACCGCGCAGCTCGTCGCGCGAACATCGGTCGGCTACAACCAACCTTTCCTCGAGCGGCATGCGCGCGTGCCGATGTCGGAGCCGTGGATGCAGCGCGTCATCAGCGAAGAGTGCGTGTTCGTTCGCAACGGCGATTCGCTCGACCCGACCGCGCGCGAACGCATGGCGGAAGGCGGCCTGCTCGAAATCGTGGCGCTATCGCTGCCTGGAAAAGACGGCCCACTCGGCATCATCGCCGTCGGATCGATTCAGCACCTGAAATTTCAGCAGGACGAAATCTCGTATCTCGGAAACGTCGCCAATCTGCTTGGGCTTGACGCTGCAAAATCTGCGTCTGTTTGAACAGGTCACGAATGCGCAGCAGCAATGGGCGTATACGTTTGATTCCATCGGCGATCCGATTCTCGTCCACGATCGCGAGTCGCGAATTCTCCGCAGCAACAATCGACTAAGCCATCTGCTGGGTCGCGAAACGAAGTCCCTCGTCGGCCGCAAAGTCGGCGAAGTTCTGCTGCGCAAAAACGTGTACTACGAATCCTGCCCATACTGCGAAGGAATCGCAGGCGAAGGCGACGAAACCGATCCGTGGCTGCCCGGCTATTTCCTGGCCTCCAATTCGACATTCACCGATCCCGAAGGCCGCCAGCTCGGCACCGTACACGTCCTGAAAGACATCACCGACCGCAAGCGCGCCGAAGAAAAATATCGCACGCTGATTTCCAACGTGCAGGAAGGCGTGTTCATCTCCACGCCGCCCGGCCGCTTCCTCGATTTCAACGACGCTTTGATGCGCATGCTCGGCTACGAACATCGCGACGAACTCATGAGCGTGGATATCGGCGCGATTTACGTCAACAGCGCCGATCGCGACCGCCTGAAGAAACTGCTCCACGAGCACGGCTCGGTTGCCGATTTTGAATTTGAGATTCGCCGTCGCGACGGGGAAGTCCGCACCATGATGGAATCTTCCATCGCCGTGCGCGACGGCGCAGGGAACCGTCACAGCCTTCCAAGGGTTCCTGCTCGACATTACCGATCGCAAGCGCGCCGAACAGGAAATTCGCCGCCGCAATCGCGAACTCCTCGTCCTCAACTCCATCGCGCAAACGCTGTCCGAGTCGATGGACTTGAACGACTCGCTGTATCGCACGCTGCGTCAACTCGCGGAGTTGTTTAAGCTGGACGCAACTTCGCTCTATCTCTTCGACGAGGCGGAGCTTTCATTGCGCCGGATCGCGGCGGTCGGCTACCGGTCGGAGTACGCGCGAAGTTTCCCCAAGGTCACCGTACAGCCGGAACTCTTGCAGCATGTCAAAGCCGTTCACGCGACGTTTTTATCGGCGCAAGGACTGCCACTGCCGCCGATTTTCCGCACCGTGCAGCAAAAAGAAGAAATCACGTCGCCGTACTTCGTGATCTTGTGGTCCAAGGACAAGGTTCTGGGCGTTCTTTCGGTCGGCACGCGCGACTGCGCGCGAATTCTCTCCCGCCGACATCAACTTGCTCATCGCCGTCGGCAGCCAAATCTCCAACGCGATCGATCGCACGCTTCTCTACGAAGAAACGCGAACCGCCTACGACAATCTTCGCCGGACGCAGGAACAACTGCTGCACAGCGAAAAAATGGCAGCCGTCGGCCAATTGATTTCCGGCGTCGCTCACGAACTCAACAATCCGCTCACCGCGATTCTTGGCTACAGCCAGCTGCTCACCGCGAACCCCGACACCGGCCCGCAGGGAATCGAATACGCCGACAAGCTTTACAAGCAGGCACAGCGCACGCATCGCATCGTCCAGAACCTGCTCAGCTTCGCGCGGCAGCACAAACCGGAGCGCATCGCCGTCAGCATCAATCAGATCCTCGAGGAAACGCTGGCGCTGCGCGACTACGATCTCCGGATGAAAAACATCCGCCTGCATCTCGAACTCTCGGCCGATTTGCCGGTCACCGCTGCCGATCCGCATCAGCTCCAGCAAGTTTTCCTGAACCTGGTGAACAACTCGGTCGATGCCATCCTCGAATCCGCCAGCGACGGCGATCTGTGGGTGCACACGCGCTCTTCGCGGCGAACGCCTGGTCGTGGAATTCACCGACAACGGCCCCGGCGTCCGCGAGCCGTCGAAAGTTTTCGATCCCTTCTACACGACAAAGCCCGTCGGCAAAGGCACGGGCCTCGGCCTCAGCATCTGCTACGGCATCATCACCGAACACGGCGGAACGATTCGCGTCAAAAACGTGCAGCCTCACGGCGCCTCATTTTCGATCGAGCTGCCGTTCCAGCCGCCGTCGAAAGAAGGATCTCTCCCGTCCGGAAACACCGCGAGCGCGGCGCGTGTCGGCAAAATACTCTTGGTCGATCAGGACGTCTCTGTCCTGGAAGCAGTCTAGTGGCATTCTGCGCGCTCGCAATCATCAAGTGCGGCCCGCCGCGAGCCTCACCGAAGCGCAGCAGGCTTTGCGCGAACAGGAGTACGACGTCGTCGTCGCCGATCTGCACACATACGAAGGAACGCGCGATCTAGGCCTTCGCGCGTGGCTCCGCATTGCATCGGCCAAGCCTGGCGCAGCGCGTCATTCTCATGCGCGCCACGACGCCTCTGCCGTCGCACAACGACGCGGCGCTCGGCGCTCTTCAGATTTTGCAGAAACCCTTCAAGGCGGGTGAATTGCTTGCGGTCATCGAAGTCCGCTCTAAGCGACGCCGGCGCCGTTTCCATCGAGCGGTGACGAAGCGCTTTGCACGGCCATCGCCGCGCGTTCCCCAAATTCCTTCATCGCCGTTTCCATCTGAATCGAAAGCTGGCTCACCATTTGGCTCAGCTGGCTGAGCTGCGCGATCGGCACAAATCCCCATCCGAAGGCCAGCCGAATCGCGTAGTAGCGGGCCAGGAACTCAAAACCAAGTTGAGCTCGTTCCAACTCGTACCGCACGCCAACCGACGGCGACAACGCCGCGACGGCGCGCGCCATCTTCGTGAGCCGCTCGAAATCGCAACGCAACTGATCGAGATAGAGCAGGACGACTTTGCGGCGCTCGCGGTGCAATCGCGATTGCAGTTTCGTGTACCCACGCTTCGATAGAAACGCCAAATCGTTGCTCGACGAGGCGTGCCGAATGAGCGACAGATACGTCGCGTGCCGCCGGCCTGGTTGCTCCAGTGCGTTGAGATCGAAATTGCCGCGCGACTTTCGGCTCGGCGCGCGCAACGCCCAAATCAACGCGGCAAGCAACAAAACGGCAACGCTGGAAAAGACAATCAGCGTGGACGTCATGGCTATGCCGCCTCCTTGTCGAAGAATTTCCGGAGGCTATCGTTGATCGCGCGCAGTTGCGCGTTGACTTGAGGCGCCATCACTTCGTAGGGCGCGCCGCCAACGAGGGTCGGCTGCTGCGCGCGTACGCGAACGGGGTGGCGCAGCGCAACGATCCAGACCACCAAAACGACAAGAAACAGCAACAACTCCGAGTAATTCCAAACCTCAACATATGCCTTTGATTGCTTTACGTACTGCGACTTCAGAAGCGTATCCGCGAAAATCGTCCCGCAGGAATAAAGACAAAAACCGCTGACCAAAATCTTGTAGACCGTATCGATGGAGATCGCGTATCGCCGGATCAGCAGCAAACAAAGCACGAACGCCACGGCGAAAATTGAGTGGTAGCCGCGGTGGGCCGCCATCAGCCCCCACTGATCGCTGCTGTTTGCGGTTGCCCACGCGACGCCGATCGTCGCGATGACCGCGGACCAGAATCACTCGCCAGGTGAGCTCCCATATGCCCGGATAGTCCTGCAACGCGCGATGGAGAAGTTCGGTCGAAGCCAAGCGTTTGCACGACCATGATGATCACTTCGACTGCCCAGTACGTGTGGTAGGCCTGTTCAGATCTGAATCCGAAGTGGCTGTAGACGCCGAGCATGATGAACGCTTGCGCAAAGTTCAACCCGATGTACCAGGCAAACGTCGGCACTGCCCGATAGTTGCGGCGGACTGCCAAGAGGACAAGAATCGCCAATTGCAGAATGCCGCTTGCAAGCCAGATTATCTTTAGAGAGGTAGACAGACCCGCCACGAGTACGAATGTTACCAGAGTGCAGTCTAAAGAGTAAATTCAAAGGTAAGATAAGCCTTGAGATGTTCAACGTGGTTGCCACGGAAGGCATTCACGATTTGCTTGCGGCCGAAAGACATTGGGCTTTTTCAGACGAGGGCCCGCAGAGGGTACGCAGCTTCGCCGCGACCTCGCGGACACGATTGTTAGGCAGCGACCAGATAATCCGGATGCGGTACCGGCGGCGGAGCAGGCGTGCCATCGGCGACGAGATAATCCGGATGCGGAACCGGCGGCGGAGCGGGCGTGCCGTCGGCGACTAGATAATCCGGATGTGGAACTGGCGGCGGTGCAGGCGTGCCGTCGGCGACGAGATAATCCGGATGTGGAACCGGCGGCGGAGCAGGTGTTCCGTCGGCGACGAGATAATCGGGATGCGGAACCGGCGGCGGTGCCGGCGTGCCATCTGCAACGAGTGCAGAGTGACCGCTGGCGTTTACAGCTGAGGTTGCGTTGGCAGTGTTGAGGACCGGGAGTACAATCAACAGCGCCAGCGTCAAAAGTAGTGCGTGTACGGCTTTCGAGTTCATGGACGACTCCTCCTGCGGCCGAGAGTGCGAGGAGGCGCCTTGAACGGAATTTCAGAGGACGAAACGTTCTGTCTGCGGAACGGCTAGGTCGGCGATGGGAACCCTGACGCAGTTACAACAAAATCGAAGGGTGATTCAGGACTTCACGCTGCGAACGCTCGCGGCGATTCCGGGAACGTTCTGCGCGGCTGACGTACATGGCTTCGTTGCGGGATTTATCGAGTGGGCGGTATGCGCACGAAGGGCTGCTCGCGGTCTACCAGCCGGAGTCGGTGCAGCAGGCGCTGGAGCAATGCCACGAGGAAATTTTTGAGCGATTACTCGAGTCGAGCCTGGAAGAGCAGGAGAGCGATCTGCGGACGCATCTGGAAGGAATGGAGCAGGGGCTGTGCGTTGCGGTGGCGAGCTGGCGGAAGCTTGAGGCGTACCGGAGCTTGATGCCGGCGGATGCGCCCGACTATCTCAAAGAGCTTTTTTGCTCGAATACGCGCGCGCTGCTGGAGATACTGGCTGCGGAAAACTGCCAGGCTCGTTGAAGCGCGTGACAATGCCGACGACTCGGCCAACGACTTCGGCCTCGTCCGGAATCTCCCAAGACTCGGGCAAGCAGCGTGACAGCGTGTGCGGCTGCATGGTCAGGCGTCCTGCGGCTTGGTGAAACCACCCGCAGCGGTAGCCGTCGCGAACCTCGACGAAATACATCGGCCGGTCGTATTCGTTGACCCAGTCGGTCTCTTCGATCCGTCGCATCGTCACATCGACCAGCACGATGCTCCCAGGGCGTAGCAAAGGCATCATGCGGCGATCATTCATGCCGATATAGCCGTAGCGGTGACGGTCATTCGCGCCCGTCAGCGCGCCCTCGAAACGACCCCATTTTTCGACCATTCGCGACAGGAATTCGGTGCGATTGGGGTCGAATGATGGGTCGAAATGTACGGGAATGCGCAGCGAGGCGGGCGGAGCCATCAGGTGGCTCTGCGGCGTGTGGAAAACGGCGCCATCGCCGAAAAATTCGTCGATCGGCACCTCATACCAGCGAAAAATGTCGAGTGGGTTCAGGTGATAAACGACGGCCAGCGTATAGATTTTGTGCAAGCTCGGGACGACGCCGTGGTTCTCGATGTCGGCAAGGCGGCTGATGTGCAGGATGAATTCCGAGCGTCCACGTTGGGCTGCAAGCTCAAAGCTGGATCGTTCTACATCTCGATACGTTAAGCCGAGTTTTTCTCGGACCTGACGGAGACACAGGCCGGGGATCATGTTTTCCTCAGGGAGGGGAAAATCTGTTAGGAAGGGTACAACACATTTATCACTTTGTTAAAGAATCGGAACAAGCATTTTGAAACCCTCCGCAAAAGCTTCTCGCACATTTGTAAAGGAACGAGAAAGTACGAGAGAAATCCCTTTTGGGAAGCACGTCTCGGTGGCAAGGGAACTGTGGAAATCGGAATCTGTTATGCTCGAACCATGATGGCTGCGTTTGAGAAAATTTTCTGTTTTTGCGGGATTCGCGGTCGTGTTGATGGCTCTTGCGCTTGACCGCGGTGTCGCTCTTCGCTGCCCAGCAACCTGCGAGTTCGCAAAAGCAGGGAGCCGCGGGCGACGCGGCCGTCGGCGGGAACGACGAATGCCGAGTTCGCGGCGGCGGCCGACGAAGTCTTGCATCAAATGAGCGAGATCACCGGGCTGAAGCTGCTGACGCCGCTGAAGAAGAGCTTGAGGTCGCGCGAGCAGATTCGGGCTTACGTTATCAATGAGATGAAGGAAGACAAGGACCAGGCGGAGCGCTATGCCGGGGAGCGCAGTGCGGAGGCGTTCGGGCTGCTGCCGAAGGGCTTCGACCTCGACAATTTCATGATCGACCTGCTCACCGAGCAGATCGCTGGCCTGTACGATCCGAAGACGCATGAATTTTATGTGGCCGATTGGATTCCGGCGGCCGACCAGAAAATGGTGATGGCGCATGAATTGACGCATGCGCTTCAGGATCAGCACTTCAAAATCGACAATTGGGTGAAGGCGGCGCGTCCCAACGATGATGCGGAGCTGGCGCGCGAGTCGGTGCTGGAAGGCAGCGCGATGGCGGCGATGGTGGACTATTTGCTGGCAGGTACCGGGCGATCGCTTCAGGATTTGCCGGACATCGATCCGTCGATGCTGGTTGGCGACATGGAAAGCACGCCGATGTTGAAAAAGGCGCCGCCGTTTTTGCGGGATGCGCTGATTTTTCCGTATCTCGATGGGCTGAATTTTTCGGCGGCGATTGTTCGGCCGAAGGGGTGGGATGCGCTGTCCGGCGTTTTCGCGAAGCCGCCGATATCGACGCAGCAGATCATGCATCCGGCGACGTATTTTTCGTTTCGGATTCCGCCAAAGGCAGATTTGCCGTCTCTCGACAAGGATCTGGGCTCGGATTGGGTTCGGCTGGAAGACAACCTGATGGGGGAGTTTGGCTGGAAGGAAGTTTTGAAGCAGTTTGTTGAGCGAGGATCGGGCGACTCCGCTGGCGGCGGCTTGGAGCTCCGACCGCTACATTTTGTTTGAGCAGAAAAAGACGAAGAAGCTGGTGTTGATTACGCGGCTCGATTTAGTGGATGAGCGTGCGACGTCGCGATTTTTCACGGCGTATTCGGAATCGCTGGTGAAGAAGTACGACAAGCGAACGAAAGAGAAAAGGGAAGAGGATTTTCTGGCGTTTGAGACGCCGGACGGTGGCGTTTTTTTGAAATGCGTGCAGATGTCTTGCGTGAGCCTTGAAGGAGCGGACCGGGCGCTGTTCGACAAGTTGAATAGTGGTTTGCACTGGGACACTGCGGCGCCGTCGAAGGACGACAGATCGAACGACGGTGCAATTGAGCCGAGAGTCGCGCGCGCAATCGTCGCTGCCGCGGGTTGCTGCTCTAAATTAAATCTCTGAAGATGGATCGGTTGGCGCGCGCGTCGCTTAAGCTGCGCGTTGAAGTGCGAGAAGCGTCAGATCGTCGGCTTGTTTTGCTCCCGCCGTAAAATTGCGAAGATCGGACAGGCAATTTGAGATGAGTTCCGCCGGCGGTTTGGTTCCATGACCGTCCGCGATGGCGCGGACGCGGTGCTGACCGTACTCTTCGTCCGCTGCGTTGCGCGCTTCGGTGAGTCCATCGGTGTAAATCAGCAGCGAATCTCCGGCCTGAACTGAGAAACTGAAGACCGGAAAAGTCGTGCTCGGAAACATGCCGAGCGGGACGCCGGTCGCGCCCTGCGATTTCGTTCCGCTCGCGCAGAGATGCAGCAAAGGCAGATGTCCGGCGCTGACGATCTCGACGGCACCATCGTGCGTTGCGCGTCCGACGACCAGTGTCGCAAACTGGCCGGCCATCGTGCTCTCGGCGAAAATACGATTCGCTACGCCGACCATTTTGTCGAGCGGCAATTCCGCATTGGCCAGGCTGCGAAACGTGGCGTGGAGGTGGCTCATTAACATCGACGCGGCGATGCCTTTGCCCGACACATCGCCGAGCAGAAACACCAGGCCAGCCTTGGACTCAAACACATCACAATAGTCGCCGCTGACGACGCGCGCCGGAGCGTAGTGATAGCGCATGTGCCAGCCATTCGGCGCGAAGTCGCGTCGCGGCAGCAGCGTTTGCTGAATTTGTGCGGCGAGCAAGAGATCGCCTTCGAGCGCGCGCCGCTCCTCGTTCGTCAGATGGTCGAGACAAAATTGTTCGAGTGGATTCGCCAGCAGGCGGTCGGCTTCGATCGTGTCGTGGCACGTCTCGCACAGGCCGTAAGTTCCGGCGTCCATCCGCTCGCAGAGCCGCATCGACCTGGCCCAACAAATTCGAGAGCGAAGCGTCGGCAGTCGGCGACTGCAACGCCGTCTCAAGACGGTCGTATCGCCGTTCGAGTTCTGAGCGCAGATAAGCTTGTTGTGCGAGTTGCCATAAGAGGTGATCCTGTTGAAGTTTGCGACGTTGCTGCTGAAGTTTCCATCCGGTTTCTCGCGTCAAACTGAGTTTCGGTGCCAGCTAGCCTGTTACCGGCCGGCTTTGGCGATCAGAGCTCGCACGTTTACCGACCGGCCCGACGGGAGCGGCGTATCTTGCTGCAGCAAGGGAAGGCCAACCGCCCGCTCCCGTTTAGGTTGCATTCGATGTCGCAACCGGGCGGCTCGATTCAGGAGTTTTTCTTCGATTCGGGCGAGTTTTGGCGTCACGTAGAGCGACCGCGAGGCCGCCCGCAGCTGCTTTACCTTCGCTAAAGCCAAGCAAATGAACTCGATCGCGCGATCCAGATTCTTCGTCCGCCGTTCGTAGTACATCGCGAGCTGTTCGCACGCATGGATCGCATCGCATTACATCGAATTTCTTCGGCAGCCTCAGCCGAATCGCCAGCCAAGTTCTTGCCAGAGCGACACCGCGTGTTCGTGATCGCCGCGCCGTTTCGCATGTTGCGCCAATTCGCGCCGCGCTCGCGGGCGATGTTCGGCCGGCAACCCAAGGTCGAGCGCTTGCGAACAAGCCGCATGCGCGCGGTCGCGATCGCCGCGCTTGTGCAGAAATCGCGAAAGACCAAACAAGATCGAGACTCTCGACATCTTCATCGGCGCGCTCGGCCGCGTCAAGCAGTCCTTCGATCCGGGCAAGAATCGCGGCGAGCCCGCGCAAATCCATCTGATTGTGGCGAATCACAGCGGCCAGCGGCTCCGCCGGACCGCCGCGAATGTAATCGAAATAATGTTGCGGGATCATCGCCGAATGCACATCGTCAACGCGATCCCATCCAAGCCGCGGCGCATCCAGAACGTGCCGCTCGAGCTCGACCAATCGCACCGAACCGAGCCGCAACTTCCACAGTGCCCGCGACGGATGCAGCAGATCGAGATGCGCAGCGAGCTTCGGCGTCTTGATCGCGCGCGTCATCGTGAATCGATTCTCCAGCAGCGGCCAGTCGAACGATTTGCCGTTGAACGTGACCAGCACCGGCCGCTCCGCGAGCCGCGCCGACAGTTCATGCAAAATCGAATGCTCTTCGTGAAAATCGCGCATGAAAAGCTGCTCGACCTGCAAGCCCGCCCGAATCCCACCACGCGAGCCCAATCAAAAATGCATACGTGCCCGTGCCGCCGGAGAGCCCGGTCGTCTCCGTGTCGAGAAACAGCCATTTCGTCGGATCGGAAAGTGCAGCAAGCGTGCGTTTGGAAAGCTCGACGTCGCGCGATCGGCACAGCAAATCCAGCGTGTTGTTCGACGCCTCGACAAACTCCGGCGTCGAATACCAGTTGCTGACCGAGACGTGCTCGCCGTAGTGATTTGTCGAAATCGCCGCGCCGACGAGTTGCGACAGCGCGTCTTCTTGCTCCGGTGCACGGCGCGTACGGCGCGCGCAAACGACGATGCCGTTGCTGCGCCACTACGCGAAGGCTTCAGCGCGGCGAGACGTGAAAATTTGTCCGCGAGACTCGCCATCTATGCACACAACCGATCGAGAATCGCCAGCGCCGCCTCTTTCGCGCGCGGCGCCAGATCGCCGGCCGGCCCGACGCACGAAGGGCAGCCCTGCTCGCAACCGCAGTCCACAATCAATTCCCGCGTCTTTGCGACGAGCAACTCATGCGCGCGAAACAGCGGCTCCGAAAATCCGATTCCGCCGGGATACGCGTCGTACAAATACAAATTCGGCTCAAAAAATTCCTTCGCGCCGGCTTTGACCGCGTCTTCCATTCGCATCGACACGATCGATTCGCCCGCGTCACTCGGCGAGGGCGGCTTCTCGCCAATCGCGGTTCCGAGATCGCGCCCGTCGCACATCAGCAGCAGCGTCGCTACCGACTCCAGCGCGTGCAGCAAGCCAAAAATTCCGCTCTGCCGTTCGCTGATCGTGTAGGGCAGCGACTCGATCAGCTTCCGCTCCAGCGTGATCCAGTACGCCGTCGTGTGCATTTCGTTCTCCGGCAATTCCAGATCGCCCGCGCCAATATTTTCGTTCGTGAAAAATTTGATCTTCTTGAATCCGATCACCTGCGAACGCACTAACACATCGCCGTGCGATCGCAGCGCGGCAACGCTCGGATTCCTTTCGCTCGCTCGCGCTTCCTGCGCAACCTCCAGCACGCTCACCTGCGTATAGCGAATCGCGTCGGTGTAGTAATCGACATCGACCTGCTTCACGTACGCCTTGCGCTCTTTGAAGTCCAGATGCTCCACGTGATATTGCTGCGCCCCGTGCATATAAATCGCTTTTTCGTGCACCGTCGTCAGCGCGCTCGAAAAATCCACTTCGCCGATCACTTCCGGCTGCCCGGTGACGTCGATGATCACGAAGTTGTCGCTCGTCACCGATCGCAAGCTCACCGTGTCCGCCGGATACGCTTCCTGCGTCCAGTGCCAGTGGTCGCCCGCGCGATGCAGAAATCCCGCTTCGGCCATGCGCGCGCACAAATCCGGCACATCGACATCGCCAAATGATTCCTCCGGCGCGATCGGCAACTCAAACGCCGCGCATTTCAGATGATTCACCAAAATTTCCAGATTGTCCGGCTGAATGAACGCGTGCTCCGGCGTGTTCCCGAAAAAATAATCCGGATGCTGCACGATGAATTGGTCCAGCGGCGCGGACGAAGCCACCATCACCGCGCACGAACTTCCGCTGCGCCGTCCCGCGCGTCCCGCCCGCTGCCACGTTCCCGCAATCGTTCCCGGATACCCCGCCATCACCACGGTATCGAGCGATCCGATATCGATTCCCAGTTCCAGCGCACTCGTCGAAACCACGCCGCGAATTCGCCCATCGCGCAGCCCGCGCTCGATCTCGCGCCGTTCGCCCGGCAAATATCCGCCGCGATAGCCGCGAATCGTCTCCGGCTTGCCCGGCTGCTGCGGATTCGCCTTCTGCAAATACGTCAGCAGCAACTCCGTATGCAGCCGCGAGTTCGCAAACACCATCGTCTGCAAATTGTGTTTCAGAAATTCCTGCGCCACGCGCGACGACTCATTCAAATAGCTTCGCCGGATTCCCAGCGCGCGGTTCACCACCGGCGGGTTGTAAAACACAAACGTCTTCTCCGCCGCCGGCGCGCCGTTCGCCTCAACACTTCGACATCCTTCTCAATCAATCGCGACGCCAGCTCGCCCGGATTGGCGATCGTCGCCGAGCAGCAAATAAATTGCGGCTCGCGTCCATAAAATCGCGCGATGCGCCGCAGCCGCCGCAGCACATTGCCAGATGACTGCCAAACACGCCGCGATACGTGTGCAGTTCATCGATCACGATGTAGCGCAGATTTTCAAACAGCCGCGTCCACCGCGTGTGATGCGGCAAAATCCCGGTGTGCAGCATGTCGGGATTCGTCAGAACCAGATGTCCCCTTTCGCGAATCGCTTTGCGCGCGTCGCTCGGCGTGTCGCCGTCATAGGTAAAAACGCCGAATCGATTCGCAAGCCGCTCATTCAGATCGTGCAATTCAGCGAGCTGATCCTGCGCCAGCGCCTTGGTTGGAAAGAGATAAATCGCGCGCGTGTCCGGATTTTCCAGAATCGCGTTCAGCACCGGCAGGTTGTAGCAGAGCGTTTTTCCCGACGCGGTCGGCGTCACGATCACGACATTTTTGCCGTCGTGCACCGCTTCTGCGGCCGCGGCCTGATGCGAGTAAGGCTGGCGCACGCCTTTCGCCTTGTAGGCCGCGACGAGATCAGCCTGCATCCAGGAAGGGAACTCATTAAATTCCGCTTCTCTAGCGGGAAAGCGCCGAACCGCGGTGATGATTTCGCCAGTCGGGTCTCGCTCGATGAATCCGTTCACGACGCCAAAAGCGCGCGTCATCGGTGTTGGTAGCGTCTCCGGTGCACGAGAAACGGCAAATAGGCTCGGCGGCATGCACGATCTCCTTCCGGTGCTCGAAACAAGCGATCGACTTGTAGGGGCGAGGCTTGCTCCGCCCAGCCACGGCGTCTTGGCGTGATTTCGCGCGCGCCGTCGATTCGCTTTTTATTCGCTAAAGCTAGCACGCGGTCGCAGGAGCCGCAACGATGAATTTCGCTTAATGTTCGATGGCGAAGACAAGGCGTAAGCAGTTGGGGCTGTAAAACGCGATTTGCAGAAGTTCGGCACGCCGCGTTCCTGCGCAATTGTTTAGTGTCGCAGCCGCAAAACCATGACCGTACCAACCAAAAACAAAACCGCCGACGTGCCGAATGCCGCCTGCACCGAAAACGCGCTCCACAAAAATCCGACGAGTACGCTCGAAAAAAAATCTCCTCCAGCGTTCACGGCCGCCAGAGTTCCAAATGCCATCCCGTGTTGATCCTTAGCCACCAATTCCGCCGCGACCGAATCTTCCAGCGCCTCTTCGGTGCCGATGTAAAGTCCCGCGAGAGCAGCGATCACCGCGAGCAATGCGAGCGAGTGCGTATTGGTGCACAGCAGCAACGCCGTCACAAACGCAAGCCCATATCCTGCGGCCAAAATAAATTTCCGCTCGCGCACATGATCGCTGACCCATCCGCTCACATACGCCGAGCCTGCATAAAAGACGTTGTGCAACGTATACAGCCCGACCGCGATGCTTGCCGCGCGAGCCGCTCCGTGCACCGGCGCGAGCGCGCGCGACGCGTAGAGAATTAACATCGTATGCGAAAAATCTCCCGCGCCGAAGACTCCGACCGCCACCAAAAATCGCCGGAAGGGAATCGGCAGCGACTTCAATCCGACGATGAACGATCGCTTCGGACGCGCCTCCACCGGTCGCTCGCGCACGAACAACCAAAACACTACGACCGCGGTCAATCCCGGCATGAGCGTCCACAAAAATACCTGCCGGTACGAATGATGCGTCTTTTCCAGCAGCCACAATGCCGTCAGCGGGCCGGCAATCGCGCCACACGTATCCATCAGCCGCTCAAATCCAAACGCACGTCCGTATGCGCCTGGCGGAACGTCTGCCGCGAGCAGTGCTTTCTTCGCCGGCGATCGCACGCCGCGCCCAAACCACGCAAGCGTTCGCCCCAACATGACTTCACTCGCTGCCGTCGCGAGTCCAAACGACGCCGTCGCAAATGCCGTCACCGCGTATCCCAACACAGCCAGCGGCTTGCGCGTTTTCAATCGATCGGTGAAATGCCCAGCCGCGAGTTTGGTGAAACTCGACAAGCCGTCGGCGACGCCTTCGATCACGCCAAGCCAAGCCGGCCCAGCTCCGATCAGGGCGAGAAATGCGGGCAGCACCGCGGTCGCGGTTTCGTGGCTCCAGTCGCTGAAGAGACTCGTCAACCCGACGCCGAGCACGGTCCGATTGAGCCACGAAGTTTTTGTGTTTGTTTCAGCCATGATGGGTACGAGTCATTCTTGCCCGATTTAGATAAACTTCCGATGAACGCGGCGGATCGTACTGTTTTGTTTGGCGTTCGACGCGTCACGAATTCAAATGCGAATCGCGATTGTATCGGACATCCATGGAAACCGTCGCGCGTTCGACGCGGTGCTCGCCGATCTGCGCGAAGTCGCGCCCGATCTCGTCGTGCACGGTGGCGATCTCTCTTCCGGCGGCGCGCAGCCCGCCGAAATCATCGACCAGATTCAATCGCTCGGCTGGCCCGGAGTCTGCGGCAACACCGACGAAATGCTGTGGGCGCCGAATCGCCTCACCGAATTCGCCGCGACCCTTCCGCAGCTCGCCGCCGTTTTCGGCGAGTGCACGACACGATTCCGTGGACTGTCGCAAAACTCGGCGAAGAGCGCGTGCGATGGCTCGAAAAACTCCCGTCTCGATTCGTCCACGAAGCTCTGACGCTCGTTCACGCAAGCCCGCACGATTGCTGGCGCGCGCCAGCGTCCAATGCGACGGAGGAAGAATTCCGCAAGGTTTATATACCTCTAAAAGCGAAGACCGTCGTCTATGCCCACATCCACATACCGTTCATTCGCCGCTTTGGTAGCGCCGGCACCCCTGCCGGCGATTTTTCTTCCAATTCCGACGCATGGACAATCGCCAACACCGGAAGCGTCAGCCAATCCTATGATGGCGACACGCGCGCTTCGTACTTGGTGATCGACGGCGACAGACTCACAACACGTCGGGTGGAGTACGACGTGCAGGCGGAAGCCGATGACTTACTGAAGTCCAGCGTGCCGCACGCCGAGTGGATGGCGAGAATTCTGCTCGCCGGAAAATACGTTGCACCCGAATAATTTCGGAACACGACTCCTAGAATCGATTCGCGAGTCGAATCCCGGCCACCGATAGCAACAGCCCGATGAACACGCTGGCCGCAACGTAGCTGGTCGCTGGCAACCATCGGCCTTCTTCCAACATTTTCGCCGTCTCCCAACCGAAGCTCGAAAACGTCGTGTATCCACCAAAAAATCCCACGGTGATCGCCATGCGCCAATCGGGAGAAATCATCATCCGATTCAGCGTCATCTGTCCGATCAACCCAGTCAGAAAGCATCCGGTGAGATTGATCAGCAGCGTGCCCCAGGGAAACGTGGCGCCGGTTCCGATCTGCACAAACCTGAATGCCGTAACGCAGCAGCGTTCCGACCGCTCCAAAAATTGCAATCAACGCTAAACGCAAGCTATCTCCGATCCTTCGCTGGCCGCGATCGCTACATGCTCGCAAAACGTCGCAGCAAACAAAAAAACTCCTGGAGCCGTTTGGCTGCCAGGAGTCATTAGTCCTCGAAATTCTCGGGACGGTTAGGGCGAACTCCATCGCCTCAATTTGTCGACGTGACCAGTCTAACCGCGACGATGTCTGGCCGACAACCGAGAACCGATGCGTCTTACCCCGATTGTGTAGGGGCGCAGCACTGCTGCGCCCCAGCCCGCAACGATCGACAGGTCACCCCGGTCTGGTTTTCAGAAATGAAAGTGATACCTCACCTGCACAAACATCTCTCTCGGATTCAAATAATGCGTACCGCCAAACGTAAAGCTGTTGTCCAGCAATACGCGACGATTCGCGACGTTGATCCCATTCAGGCTCACCGAAAATCGCTCGCCAAACGATTTGCTCAACGTCATGTCAAACGTCGTGTGTCCCGGCAGATGTTGATTCGGATCCGGCGGCGAATTGCCGTTCGTAAATCCCGACGCGTAATAAACATCCGTCGAGACATACGATCGCCACGGCAGCGTCCACTGCCCGCCAATATGCAACGTGTTCCGCTGATCGTGATCGAGCAACTCAAAGCCATCGCCAAACGAAAAATCCGTCAAGCCGCCGTTGATGTTCCCGAACGCATGCGCGAGCTGATTCGAGTACGTCAGATAAATCTGCCCGCGATTGTGAATTCGCGGCGAACGCAGCGTCAGCTCCCAGCCGTTGATGCGCGCGCCTTGAATCGTGATCGGGAAGAATACGTCGGAGTTGTTCAAATTGTTGTGATCGAAGAAATTTTTCGCGCGCGTCAGAAAATTGTCCGCGTCGATCGTCCACCCGAACAGCGGAATCGTCACGCCGAACTGGTGTTCTTCGTCGCGCTCGCCGTGCAGCGGAATAAATCCCAGATTTTGCTGCGTCACGAAATCGATCAGTGGACCGGTCACCGTGTCCAGCGGAGGCGCCTGATAGAAGTGGCCGTAGAATCCGCGAAATACCCAGTTCAGCTTGGGGATCCGAACGGAAGCGCCGACGCGCGGATCGGTCGCATTCTCAACCACGCCGCCCGAAAAATGCGTCTGCCGCAGACCCCGCGTTCAACGTCAGCCACGAGGTTGCGCGAAGCTGGTCTTCGGCATAGACGCTAACGAGGCTCCCGTCGGGACTCGTTTTGACCGGCGGATTCAGGCTCGGCGCGCTTTCGTCGTTGAAGATCAGTCCAAACATTTGCGAGTCCTGCTGCGCAAATCCATAGAATCCGCCGCGCAGATTGTTGCGATCTTTCACCCAGGCGATCGTCGCCTGCCCGCCTTCATAATTCGACGATCGTCTTTCGGTCGTCGAACTCGGCAGATCGAGCGGGCTGCTCTCATAGTTCGCGCTGTTGAGATGGAAAAATGGCGAGACCGTCAGCAGCAATCCCGGATTCAGCGTACGCACCCACGAAAACGTAACAAACGAATCGTTTTCGACGTTCGCATCCTTCAGGAACTGCCCGCTGTATCGGGATCGTTGGGATCGAACGGCACCTGATAAAAGTCGCGCCGCACCTGCGCCACCAGCCGCAGCTGATCCTTGGCGTCCACGTTGTATATCAGCGAGGTAAATCCGCCGAATCCGTTCGCCGCGTCATGAATGACTGCGGAAGTCGGCGTCTGCAGCCCAAGATTCGTGCGGTTGCCGTTGACGCTGGCGTAGTAGGCGAATTTGTCCGTGTGCCCGCCAAAATTCAATTGGTCGTCGGTCTGATAGAAATTGCCGGCGCTCAGAATCAATTCCGCTTCATTGTTCAGCTCGAATCCCGTGCGCGGCGCCACATTGAAGACGCCATAGGTGCGATCGCCGTAGTCGGCGGCATAGCTGCCGCGTTGCGCTTCGAGCATGTCGATGTCTTTAGGATCGATCTGCGGCCCAAGATTGCTGGCGATATTGGTATTCGGAATCGGCACGCCGTCGATCAGCCAGCTCACCTGGTGGCCGCCGCGGATGTGCAGCTGATCGTGCGTCATATAGGAGCCGGGAACGAAGTCGGTGATCATCGCCAGGCTGTTGGTGCGTGAAGCTCCTGGAGTCGGGAAATCGCCTGGCGTTCGATCATGGTTGTTGGTGTGATTGTTTCGGTTTGCGCCGGCGCCGCATCCGCTGACACTTCGACGGACTGGGCCTGCGCGGATGCGACCTTCAACTCAAGATGCAGAATCGGAGCGGTCCCCAAAAGCACAGTGATGATTTGTTCGGCGGCTTCAAATCCGGTTTGCTCCACCTTTACGGGATATTCGCCGAGCGGCACTGCGTCGAAATGAAATTCTCCTTCGCCGTCGGTTTG
>CAWKNS010000013.1:0-64486 GCA_963850795.1 uncultured Acidobacteriota bacterium
GGCGCAGATATTCCTGATTGTTTGCGCCGTCGCGTGACAGGTCGTTGTGATACGTCAGCACGCCCGTCAGGTCGGTTACCCCGATTGTCGTCGTCGCACTTTTGGTCGGGTCAGCAACACTGGTTGCAGTAATTGTGATGCCGCTTCCGGGTGAGTTGGGGGCCACATAAGTCGCCGAAGTGGTCGTTTGAGCGGTCAACGTACCCGAAGACGCGGCCCACGTTACTCCCGCAGCGTTCAAATCGTTTGTGACGACCGCGGTCAGACTCAGAGATTGATTCAATACAAGTCCCGTCGCTTTTGGAGAGACGGTGACGCCAATGTTGGATTGGGGTGGTGGAGGAGCCGTGATGGTGATCGTTGCGGATGCCGACCTGGTACCGTCGCTCACTGACGTGGCCAACACCGTTACTTTCGAAGGACTTGGAACTGAGGCCGGTGCAGTGAATGTGACGGCGGCGCCTGACGCACCGGTCGTCGCCGATAGTGAGCCGCAACCGTTTGGAGTGGCGCACGAAACCGCCCAACTTACGCCTTTCGCGAAAGAGTCGTTCGCCACGGTTGCCGTGAACTCTTGCGTCGTGGCTGCTACGACCGACGCAGACGTGGGGGACACCACAACTGAGATCGGCTGCGATGTGGAGCCGCCGTTTCCTGACGAGTTTGAGCCACCACATCCGAAGAGTCCAATTCCCATCAAGATCATTGCACCAAACGGAAACGGGCAGACTCGCGCCAGCGCTCGTATCACTTAGCCTCTCCAGGTTAATCGTTCCAGATTTTAGCGTTGCGCTTCCGGCGGGTAGAAGCACTCCTGCGCATTAGATCGATTTTACGCCGACATTTGATATGGAGCCGTGAGTGGTGGCTGGGCGTTGCTGGATCTTGCGTATCGGTTAACTGTACTAAAGGACAGATACGGTGGACAGGATGAATCCCCCGGTCTGGCTGGCAATGCGCGCAGCGTCGAATCCTCAAGACAAGCATCGGAGGCCGAAGCAGGGCTTGCGAAAGTGTTGAAAACCACGATGGATCATTTCAAGAGTTCGCGGCGAAGAAGTGGTGCGGGCGCGCGGTACGATTCGCGCGATATGAGAAGAGTGAAATAAGAAGGGGTGGACACCGAACAAAGGTTGTAACGATTCTCCGTTCCGGCCCACCCTTTTTCGGGCGTGGTATTTGAACGCGACGCTAGCCGCAATGCAGCATCATCTGCGGTCGCCGGTTATTTCTTCCCCATATCTTTAAGCCATTCGGCATGCGCACGGTTCGCCGCGTCATGTGCTTTCTGGATGTGATCCAACGCGCGGTGACGTAATCCACTGGCTTCGGGATTGTCTTCTTCGTTGTTGATATCGTCGTGAGCCCTCTGAATTATCTCCATGGCGCGCAACAACCTGCTTCCGTGTTCCTTCACGTCGACCTGTGGATGATCGTTGAGGTCTTTGCCGTCGTCGATCGATGCTTTCTTGATTTCCGCGATGGCGGCATCGATTTCCTGGATGGCAATGTCCTCACCAGCGTAAACCTTGGAATCGCCGGCTTGATGGTTCAGGAACCAGCGAGCTGACCGTAGGTCAGACAAAGCGTGGATGTAGCCCGGGTGCTTGCCGGGCAGCTGTTGAGCGGAAGATTGAGGAGATACCGCGAAACCGATTGCCACTGCGAGTAAAAATGCTGCCAACATTTTCATTTCTCTCTCCGGTGGGACAAGTTTGTCAGGCGAAGTGCGTCGACTGGGCAGCCGAAATTCAGTAGGTGTAAACCCGCGCAATTCGATTTAGTTGCACTATTTTTTGATGGGAGACTGAGATCAAATAGAACGATCGATTGGGGAGTCGGGGAAGTACTTGAGGAAAGTGCGAGGAGTGTGCTTGCCGGGTCGATCCGGAGATCGAAAACGTATCGCCGCACCGACCCGATTCGCAAAGTGAATTGCTTTATTGCGCGCTGACGAGCACGGGCGATTGGCCAACGGGGATTTTGGAACCGCTCACAGGTTGAGTCTGGCCATCAAGAGTGGTCATGGTGCCGGCATGCCAAGAGCCGGGCACGGAGAATTGCTTTCCGTCCGTAGGGCTCCAGACAATCCACTTTTTGGAGCCGCCGGAATCCAGTTGGCAGGTCCAGGTGTCGCCACTCCCCTGCGAGCAAGAATCCATTTTTGCGCCGGTCATCCATTGCTGGATCGTGGTGTCAGCCTGCGCGGCGGGCTTCTGAGTGGAGTTATCGTTCTCGGTCATTTGAAGGGTTGCCCACTTGTGATTGTCCCAAGCGTACCAATAGAGGCGAGAGACTCCCGCGGCCCAACTGAGAATGTACGTTCGAGCGACGTAGGCGGCGGCAAGCTGGTCCGACGGAAAGGGCTTGGGTTCGGCCCAGCCGATTTCGGTGCACCAAATGGGTTTGCCAGATACGCCATTTTTGGACATGGTCTGTTTCACTTGCTGAATCATGTTGATCATTGCTTCCGGCGGGTTCGGGTAAACATAGAAGTGGTAACCGATGACGTCCACGTATTGACCGCCGCCCTTTGAGAGAAATTCGTTGAGCCAGCTGAGACCTGCGGAAGTTGTCGCGGAAGGGGAGACGATCAGAGCGTCTGGATCGATGGATTTGATCGTGTCGTGGGCGATGCGCACCATAGCGATGAGCTGATCGGTGTTGCCCATCCAATACTGTTTGAGGTTGGGCTCGTTCCAGACTTCGTATGCGTGAATCTGGCCTTTGTAACGCGTAGCGACCTGCTTCACAAAGGCTTGCCAATCATTCATGTTGCGCGGCTCAGAGGTCAGGCCAGGCTGCTGCCAGCCGGACTTCATATCGGGATGCGCAGAGGCCCATTGCGGAGTGACGCCGAGAGTGAGCAGGACGTCGGTGCCGTGCTGCTGGGCAGCGTTCATATCTCGATCGAGGCCGGTGAACTGCCACTTGCCGGAGCTTGGTTCGATGTCGGGCCAGCGCGTTGACGTGTCCCAGAGTCTCCAGGCACCAATTGGAATGCCGGGCCACGGGTTATTGCCGGCAACGAAGTGCATGCCAAAGTACGTCGGTGGAATTGCCTGGGATGGAGGAGTGAGCTGAACAGAAGCGTGGAGAAGATAGAGGCTAGAAAGGATCGAGGCGAGGACAACTGCGAACCCGATTCTTCTCATGTTGCGTTCTCACTTTCACTGTGTGGGTGCATTGGCCGACTGGGCTTGACCGAAGCTTCGATCGCCGAAACCATACGATTTACGATCTCGGAGGTCGTACGTATTTTGGATGCGTCGGGCGGCGCAAGCGTGCCCATGACAGCTTGACGAAGTTTGGCGACAAATTCTTCATGATTCTCGGGATCAAAGATGTTTTCAGGGGTAAAGAAATCGGGAGCGCAACCAGCGTATTTTGAACAGAGTACAGGGATACCCGAGAGGACGGCTTCATTTGCGACGGTGCCCCAAACGTCGCCGAGAGTGGGGAAAATCAAGCAATCGCCGCTGCGATACACCGAGGGCATTTCTTCGGGCTTCAGAGAAGATTCGAAGTGAACATTTTGCAGATTTAGCTGCTTGGCGAGAGCTTCGAGTTTTTGGCGGTCGGGACCGCTGCCGATGAGGAGCATTGAGAACTGCCGACCCTCCTGTTGAAGTGTTGCGGCAGCTTTTAGTAGGAGGTCGATGCCCTTCAGTTGGACGAACTGTCCGACGTGAAGGAGCAAGGGACGAGGTTCGAAGTTGAATCGTGGCGGAATTTTTGCGGTGTACTGCGTTTCGTCGACGGAGTTTTGAATCTGGACGATTCGATCGCGAGGGATTCCGATGCCGACCAAGTATTCGGTCGAAGAAATTCCGTAGCTGAACCAATGCTTGGCCCAACGGGAGATCAGGGAACGCATTGCGCGGCGGAGGCCGCCGATGGTGCTTTCGGTATGCGGCGATCCGCCCCACCAGACCCATACGGGTTTGCGCATCAACGTGCCGTAGATCAGTGCTTGCAGGGTGCGGAAACCCATTTCGTTGGTGACGACAACATCGGGATTGAAGCCAAATAGGTAAAAGATGAAACCAGGCGAGATGTGCAAATGGCGACGGTCGCGGATTTTTCCGGACATTTTGCGCAGTTCGAGCTGCCAACTCCAGACTTTTTTGATTTTGGCGCCAGTGATTTTCCCTTCGGGCGCGAGCCAAGAAGTTCGATTGCTTTCCATGCCCCCGTGTAACAAGAGCATGTCGAAATGCGACGCGAGCCCGGAATAAACGGGCACTTTGGCGGGAGCGATGATGTTGAACAGAACCGCGATTTTTAGGCGGCCGTCTTTTTGCGTCATACGGGGCCTGCCGGATAGCTCGAAGTAACATCGCGAGAGACTCTCGCGGTGCCGAGTTTTTCGTAAAGCGAAATTGTATCGCGGGCGATCGATGGCCAAGCGAAGGCGGACAAGTCGGGATGATCGGGACGCCCGGTGTCTGTAGACCACTCGATGGCCGATCGCAGTTCGCCGGGCGACAGCTGACTCTGGAAAGTGCGAATCCACATGGCGCCGACCTGGCGCTGCAATTCCGGAAGAGATCCCCTATCCGGCACAAGAGCCGGGCGATCGAACGAGAGAGACAAGATTGCGGAACCGGAATTCATGATCTCTTGGAATGGTAGTGCGACGAGGTCCGCGGCTGCGAAAAAGGTTTGCACGTCGTCGACGGGGATGCGCTTCAGGTGAAGTTGAACACGGCCGCCTTTACTAAATGAAGCGAGTACTTTGGCTTCATCGCCGGGAGTGGCAGGCCGGCCGGCAACGACCAGAGTCGCGTCGGGTAAGTTCAGTTGCTGAAAGGTTTCAATAAGATGCGGAACATTTTTGTAAGGACTGATGCCGCCGAAAAATAGGACTACTTTTTCGGAGGCGGAGAGACCTAGTTTTTCGCGTGAGCCTGCTTTGGTTGTAATCGCGGGATAAGTACCGCGATAGTCTCCATGAGGGATGACGGCAACGGTTTTGAATTGAAGCGCCGGAAAAACGGCTCGGGCCTGAGAGGCACTTGCGTCGCTGAGAGCGACGCACCCATGCAAGAGCGGAATAAGAACGGCCCAGAAATGGCGCTCGATTCGCGGGTATCGAAGATTGTGGCTGTGAAGATTGTGTGCGGTCCAGACAATGCGTGTGCCGCGGATTCGCAGCCATAGGACGCAGAGCAAAAGCCCGATGGTTCCGATAGTGGCCTTGAGCGGCGGCGTGCTCAGATAATATTCTGGCCAGTGAAGGTGAAATATGTCCCAACTGCCAAATAGCGCGCGGGAAATTGAGAAGGGCTCGGTGACGACGCCATGCTTTCGCATGTTGCCATAAAGCAGGTCGCAATATGGATTGCCGATCGTTGATTTGTCATTTGGAAAGATGAGTACGCGCATTGGCTGGTTATAAGAGACCTGCAAACAGAACTGTTCGGTCACTCGCGTTGCGTTTGTAAGACAAGTTTCGGGCAAGCCGAACTTTGGGCTCGAGCCGATTTTATGCGGGCTGGAGCATCACGTGGCCGTGCTGAGACATCACGTCGGACTGGTGTTCAATCGGAGTGAGTCTGTAGTTCAGCTCGCGTAACTGGCCTGCGGCCCATGCTGTGTCGATGCCGAGCTTAGGCCAAAACATGGGGTGCAACTCGACCAGGATTCGGGGCCGTACTTCTTTCAGGGTTTTTCTTGCGCCGTTGAGAACCTTAAATTCAAAGCCCTCCACATCGATCTTGATGAGCGAGGGTCTGATTTTGTTGGCTTCGCAATAGGAATCGATTGTCGTCACCGGGACTTTAAACGCTTCGGAGTCCTGTCCGATATTGGCGCCGGACAGTGCGCTTTTGCCAGAGATACCCGAAGCGTAGAAGGTGGCGGTACCTTCGGCGTCACTTAAGGCATATTCGGAAATCGTCACGCGGTCAGCAAGACCGTTCAGCTCAAGGTGTTGGGCCATGAGCTTCTTGGGGGTCGGGCTAGGCTCGAAAGCGTGAATGTGGCCTTCTGATCCGCACCAGCGGGCCATCATCATCGCCGAAATACCTACATTCGCGCCGACGTCGAGCACGACCGCGCCAGGAGCGATCGTTTGCTTGAGAGCATCAAGTGCCTCTGGCTCGTAGTCTTCGGGTATGAGTCTGGTGCACGGAAGCAATCGGAGGGGCTGTTCGCCATGAATGGTGCGGGACAAGCCTTTTCGCCCGTATATGCGCTCGAGCATGGAGTCGTACGCTGGTCGAATGGCACAAACCAATCGCGAGTTGTCTCCTAGTTGAAAAGCTCGTTTGACGCGTCGCGCAAGAATTTCGACAAGATTCATTTCTAGTGGTCTCCTTTTCCGTCGATGCGGGCTGGGTCGACCGCCGCCGCGGCCCTGGGGACTAGGCTGGGAAAGCCACGTTGCTCGAAAACAATTGATGTTACTGTCAATCTGAACTGGCAGTGACGGGAACGTCGACAATAGCGTTTCGCGATTGCCGATTCAGAATGAGTACTGCTAGACCGATCCCGATTGCCAGTAGGCCATCCGAAGCGAGGCTAGCCCAAGCGGCACCGCGCCAAGAATACTGAGGAATCAGCCAAAAGTTTATTAATACATTGAAAATTGCTACTGCGGCTTGGATGCCTGTACGGACTCCTTGGTAGCCAGCCCCGGTTAAGGCATCTGAGAAAAAATAGTGAGATGCACGAAGCAGAGGAATGAATGCGAGCCAGCGAAGAGCTTCCACGCTACGCTGGTATTCAGGTCCTAGAACGAAGGGGACCAGCCCGGCACACAGTAAGATACCGACAGTGACGACGCCAACGTAAATCATTCCTCGCTTCAGAAGACGCTTCGCATAGTGAAGAGTTGCTGAAAGACCGTCGGCTCCCTTTCGGAAAAAGCTTGGATAGGCGGCAGCCATTAACGAAGAAATAGGCACGAAGCTTACGTCGACAAGCCGATAGGCGGCTCCGTAGATACCAGTGGCGTCCAGCGTGCCCAGACGCGCAAGCATCATCTTGTCAATGTCGTTGTAGACCGTTTGCGCGCTGACGCTTGCGGAAAAATAGAAGCCTTCGCGAAGCTCGTTGGCGGATCTGTGAAAGTTGAAGTGGGGCCAGCCGAGTTTTACGGTAACGAGGGACAAGGAAATCAAAACGACGGCGGCGGTCGTCATGCAATAGACGTACCCCCACTGAAGCGCCGTCGGATGCCGGTGAAACGATACAAGTGCGACGGCCCCGATGAGACGACCCGCACTCATCAAGACGTTCACAGTGGCTGTCCATTTGAGTTGTTCGAATGACTGGAAGGCAAATGCCGACAGCGTAATCAGGCTGAACCCAAAAAGGTCGGCGCCAGAGACCAATACGACCAAACGGACTGGAATCGAGCCCGGAAGCAGGGTGTGCGATAGGAGGACGATGATGGTGAAAAGTGTCGTCGTGCTGATCGCGGTTATCGCAAGGGCCTGTCCCCAATACTTAGGAAAGACGGAGCGGTCGCGAGAGACATTCTTGACAAGGAGATTGCCGCTGCCAAGCATCCCGAACGGATATGCGATGCCGACAAGAGCAACCACGCCGATGAAGGCGCCGTAGTTGTCCGGCCCGAGCGAACGAGCGATGACTGTGAAATAGACGGCTTGGATGACCAAGCGCAAGCCTTGGCCCGAAATCATCCAGAGGGTATTTCGTGCTAGCGCGCTCTTAAAATAACGCTCCATATATGCGTGGTATGAAAACCAGGACTGAATCTATCAGCGCGAAAAAAACCACTAGGCAACTTCAGTCGCTTTTCTTAGCCCTCGTTTCTTTTTCTGTAGTCTGAGCTTCCGAGGAAGTTCAGGCTCATACAACATCGGTTCTCCCGGTTAATTGTATCGCTTCATGGCGAATCGGGAGGGCTCTGGAGTTTCCGTGTTCCCGAATCGCCTGCTCGTAAACGTCGATGAGCGCTGGATAGTTCTTGGCTGAGGTGTAGCGGTTTTCGAATTCAGCGCGGGCGGCCCGCCCCATGCATTCGAGGGCGGCCGGGTTTTGCCATGCCCAACTCACCTTTTTGGCGAGGTCGTTGGCGTCACCCGGATTGAAATGCAGGCCGTTGACACCGTCATGAACGATCTCAGCCATAGCACCGAGCCGAGAGCAAATTACGGGCACTCCGCAGGCGAATGCTTCGACGATCACCAACCCGAATGTTTCGTACCAAAGGCTGGGCATGACGAGAAAACGGGCACCTTTTAAGGCGGCCATGGTGTCTTCGCGAGAGAGGAAGCCGGGGAAAGTGACGTTCTCAAGATTTTGGCGGCGTGCCTCAGCCGTCAAATCGGCGCGTTCATCGCCATCGCCAACGATTTGGAGACGGAAATCCCTGGGCACCCTGGACCATGCGTCGATCAGAGTGGTAACGCCTTTGTCGGGCGAAAAGCGACCGATATACAAACCGTAGTCGCCACAGTGCGTTCGAACGCCGGGATCCGACTCAAGAAAGTTTGGCTTCACAGAGATTTTCTCGCCAGGAAAGCCGGCGGCGATGAATTTCTCTCGTGAGAATTCAGTGAGGGCGATGTAGCGATCAATCGATTTCTCAAGGGTTCCGAGCATTCGATGGAAGCCCAACATCGTGGCGACGACGGCACTGGCTGAGGCCGATCCTCGATAGCACTTGTGTTGGATCGCGCGCAGCAGGCTATGGTCGATGCATTCCTCGCAGACTTTGCCATCGCGGAATAGGTTTGATGGCGCGCAGAGAAAGCGGAAGTTGTGCAGAGTCTGAACGACAGGAATTCCGTGTCTACGGCACGCACTGTAGATCGAAGGCGAAATCACAATAAAGGTGTTGTGGATGTGTACGAGGTCCGGCTTTTCCGAGGCAAGACGCGCATCGAACTGGGCCAGAGAGTCACTCGCCCAAATTGTGCGTTTGGCCAAATCGAGCTGACCGATAATGCCGAGCGACGAGCCAATTTCGTGATTCGTGCGATGGTAAGGCACCACGACATGGCCGGCATGTTCGAGCATGCGTTTTTCCTGTTCGAAGACAACGTCCTCGCCACCACGATGCTGGTGGGTATTGTGTACTGAAACAATTTTCATTGATTCGATTCGGTCTCGCGGGAAATCGGAGCAAGTCTAAGACTGTTGCCAAGAGAGGTCTCGGCGAGCAACCACCGGGACCGCAGCGCGCCGCTCCTGTCGAACGTGGCGGAACATCTCGGCGGCCCCAATGATAGTGAGAAAGGACAACATTGGGTGAGTGATGAGATTGCTGGACTCGACGGAACGAATCATCAGAACGATGAAGGCGATGAACATCTCAACGGCCATAGCTGATTGAAGAGTCCATGGATGTGAGTTTTTCGTATTCCGATAAAGCATCCAGCCGACCAGAATCACCAAAACCAAGACGATGATCACGCCCACGATGCCGATGTCCAAAGCGCAGTCGATGAAGCTATTCAAGCTGCTGGAGTCGGAGCTATTTTTGTCGAGAATCGCGAAACGTGAGCCGGCGAAACCACCCCATCCCAAGATCGGACGCTCAACGATTGCATAGTAGGCATTTGTCCAAGTTTCGATACGCCCCGAAAACCCGCCTGCCTGCTTGGCGTTTTGACCGCGGTTGAAGAAATTCGCGGCGCTCGAGCCGAAGTTGGTCAGCAACAAGAGAGCGCCGCCAACCATTGTTGTGAAGAAAGCCCCGGCTGCGGCAAAAGCGTAGCGACGAGTCAAGAGCAGCAGGGCGACGAGGCCAACGAGGAACGCGACGAAGGATCCTCTTGTCTGGGTGATGATCAGAGAAGCCATCGAGAAGGCGAAAAGCATCCAGTAGCGGAATCGGGAGTACTGCCTTTCTGGATCGATCCAGATTCGGCACAGCGCGACTAGACCAAGGGTCGCAGCGATTTCGCTAAGATCGTTGCAGGAAACAACGGGAAAGACCCCGACAAGACGGGCGGGGAGAGGAATGACCCTGAGGTTCGGGTCGGAGAAAAGAGCCTCACCCGGGTCAACGGCCGCGCCAACCCAAGCAGAGAGCAGGAGAATGCCCAGGAGCAGCCAAGACCAGTCGATGAGCTTCTTGTAGTCTTCGACAGTTTGAAGCGTTGCAAGGACCGCGGCGAGCGTGGCTAAGTCAACGATGAATTCCAGAGACTTGTACAACGTCCAAGGAGCGTTGAGCGACCACGCGGTCGAGACGAGCGAGACCAACGCGAATGACAGAAAAAGACCGACGTAACCGGAGAAGAGCTGTGAAACCCACTGCGTTCTTCGGAGCATCAGCCGAATGAACAGAATGGCACCCACAAAGAAGACACACCCGATGCGGTAAAGTGCCCAAGCGTCGAGCGCCGAACTATTGATGTCGGCAGCGGTACGAGCGCGAAAAACGAGGCCGCTCAGAAATACAAGTAGCCACGCGGCTTGCCACCACGTTAACGAATATCTTCTCATCAGGTGTGCCTAGCCGTAGAGTAGCTCTTCGGCAGGGCTCTTTCCGTCCGGGGCGAAGCGCGACAACCGAAGGGCTTGAAGCGTAAGCAGAAACAGATATGCGGGGTTTAAATAGACGTACCGGCGCCAGAGCCGCTTGGGCTCGGAGACGAGGCGGAAGAGCCATTCGAGGCCGTAGTTTTGCATCCACGCCGGGGCCTGACTGATGGCACCCGCCAGGAACGGGAAAGCGGCACCCACCGCAAGGATGGGCATGTTGAGTGTTTCCCGGAATTCGAAAGCGAAGATCTCCTGCCGCGGGCAGCCTAACCCAACGAAAAGAATTGAGGCTCCCGAGTCCTGAATTCTGTGGACCAGCTCCTTTTTCTCTTCGATGGTAAGGCGCCGGAACTTGGAAGGCTCCATGCCGGCGACCTTCAGGTCGGGCCACGTCTTGTTGATCTCTTTCTGCAAGAGCGCCAAGGTCTCGGGGGTGCTGCCGTAAAAATACAGCGAGACGCCGTCAGCCGCGGCACGTTCGCAGATTCTGCGGGTGAGATTGGGGCCGTATACGCGGTCTTTGAGTTTTGCGTTATAGAGCAAATTCAAAGCCCAGCGCACCGGCTGGCCGTCTGGGACCAGCATGTCGAAATGGTTCAAACGATATTTTTGTTCGCGATTGAAAACGCCTGTCATCAAGCCGTGAACGGCCAAAGCCGACACCGCGGCACTGCGCTTTTCGCGAGCAGCATCGAAAACAAAATCTATCGTCTTTTGGTAATCGGTGGCGTCGATCAAAACGCCTAGGATGTTACGCTTGCTGGTGTCCCGCATGCTTGGCTCCAACGTTCGATATTAAATTCGTAGATCTCGCGCAAAATCTGTGGCACGTCGTACTGCAATTTCCAATTCGGGTAATGCTGCTGGAAGTGGGAAAGATCACTGATGTACCAGATGTGATCTCCACGGCGGTTTTCCTCAACGTAGCGCGACTTGAACTTGTTGCCGGTTAGACCCTCAGCGAGCTGGATCGCTTCGAGCATCGAGCAATTGCTGTGACGCCCGCCACCAATGTTATAAACCTCGCCCTGCCGGGGATTTTTGAAAAACTCGTGAAAAGCTCGCATCACATCGTTGCTGTGAATGTTGTCGCGAACCTGTTTGCTCTTGTAGCCGAATATGGAATACGGAGTGCCGGTAACAGCGCACTTCATCAGGTAGGCGAGGAAGCCGTGAAGCTGGGTGCCAGAATGGCGAGGCCCAGTTAAGCATCCTCCCCGGAAACAGCCGGTGTTCATACCGAAGTAACGGCCGTACTCCTGCACGAGGACGTCGGCAGCAACTTTGGACACGCCGAAAAGACTGTGCGTCGTGTGGTCGATCGACATTGTTTCCGGAATGCCATTCTTAGCGTAGGGGTGCGCTGGGTCGACCTCCCACCGGGTTTCTTTTTCGATCAAGGGCAGAAAGTTCGGAGTGTCGCCATAGACTTTGTTGGTCGACGTGAAAATGAACACCGCGTTTTTGGCGTATTTCCGAGTGGCCTCGAGCAAAACAGAAGTACCGTTCGCATTAACGGTGAAATCCATGGTCGGGTTGCTGGCAGCCCAGTCGTGAGAAGGCTGCGCCGCCGTGTGAATGATCAAAGCGATGTCTTTTGCGTAACGCTCGAATACCTTGCCAACGGCTTCCGGATCGCGGATGTCGATTTCGTTGTGGTGATACTTAGGGATCTCTCGTGTGAGCTTGTCTCGCACCCATCTCGTAGAAGCATCGGCGCCAAAAAACTCAGCTCGCATTCCGTTGTCGATGCCGACAACGTCCATGCCCAATGATGCGAAGTATGTGACTGCTTCGGAACCAATGAGTCCCGCGGAACCTGTGACGATTGCTACGCTCAAACTGGTGTTCTCCGGATTGAAATGAAATTTTGAAACAGTTTGTTTCTACAGATTGCTCGGGCGAGATTGCTTGTGTCCAATCAGGCGAGTCTTAATCTCTTGACTGACTCTTGCGTTACTGCTGATTCGCGACGGAACGGGGGAACTCGCGGTAGATTCGAACTGATAGATGGAAAACGCCGGGAAACTGGCGATTTTCGAAGCGTGGCGTTCTTCGACCAACCGACGCCACACCCCTTGCTTATCGAAAAGATCCGGTCTGCTGACCACCAAAAGAGTCGGGGAAGCAGAGGAATCGATGAACTTACCCGCTGCTTCGGAACTCCAATTTTGTCCGTCGATCGCTTGGACAGTGACCGGATGGCCTACCCCCCGGTCCATGACGCTTTGAGAATGGTGGTCGGACCGCAGCGCCGTTACGCCGTAATACTCAGCGGCGTAGGTGTCTGCGACCCAGAGAACCCGGGCGCCATTCTTGTCGGCTGCTGCGGCGATCCTCGCCGCTTCCCGAACGTCATCCTTCTCGTATTTCGGCATCGAGATGAGACGCGCATCGGAGATGGCCCACATCAGAACAAGTCCCGACAGCGCGGCGATCGCTGTTGTGCGACCCGTCTGGGAAACGTGTCGTCCGACCCAGTACAAAATGGTGATCAGCAGAAGCGGGAAGAAGACGGCGACGTGCCTTCCGAGAACCTGAAAATGTTCGACTTTGGAAACCGCGAGCGCGATGGCGATTCCGGCGCACAGGCTGGCAAGCAAAGGCAGAACGAGCTTCGGCAGTTTGGTTCGTGACAGGATAAAAAACAGGACGGCCAGCGGGAGCGCGCCCAAAATCAATAGCGCCGCGTATGGCGCGAGGGTCTGCACGATTGGATTCTCTCGAAGCTCGAGGCGCGGAGTACCCAGGCCCGCAAACCCCAGGAACTCGTAGAAGATGAAGCCGAGATTCAGAATGCCGGGATCGCCAATTTCCTTATTCACTCCATGCGACGAAGCCCACGTATAGAATCCACCGAGAGCCACGAAGAGCGGTGCGATGAGCAGCACTGGGCGGAGCCAATCACGAAGAAAAGTCATTTTCAATTCAGGAGTTTCCATCCCCGCAGCCACGACCAATACCACCAACGCGGGGATCAGAAAGGCGGCGAGAATGTGCGTCCCCCAAGCAAAAAGTAGAGAGATGAGGCAAATCCACGGCGCTGTGTTGCGATACTTTCCCGGGTGCCAGTAGATACGCCATCATGCTGACGATGGTGCCTGCGGCAAACGCCATCAACGCGACGTACGGTCGGGCGTCGTTCAAGTAAAACCAAACAAACGGAGAGATGCAAACGACGATCCAGAGATTGGCAGCGCCAGCCAATTTTCGCGTCGCCCAACTCACGGCAAGCAAGAGAATAACGAGGAACGGGATATTGGCAGCGCGCAAAGCCAGCTCGCTGTAACCGAAAATCTTCGTCCATCCCCACATATAGAATAGATAGAACAACATCTGAGGATCGCCAGTGGATCCCGGTGCACCGATCAATGCTGTAAAAAACGAACTGAACTTTTGGTGCGCTGCAAACCAGACCGTGTAGCCTTCGTCCATCCAGATGCTCTGGCGCGTCACAGCCAGGATCGCGGTCAGAGGAACCGCCAGCCACAACAACGATTGCGCGATGCGATCGATCTTGAAGCGCGAAGTCGCAACCGCCTGGATGATAGCGGGTTCGTACTGTTCGATTGGTTGAACCGAACTCGTGGTGGGCATCAGTCGTTGAAACTCATTTGGCGATTTCGAGCTTCCGGTTGAGCAAAACTCTTCGCGCTGTCACGCGTCGGAGCCGACTCGATGCTGAGCGCGTGTTCTTTCATGCAGACGACATTGAAATAATCGGAGTAGATGTCGAGTATTCGGCCGACGAGAGCAACCTTCCGATCGGCTGGCAGGTCCATACCGGGGAAAAAGTCCAAGCCGACATTGTCATCGCGCCCGAGGAAATCCAACGGATGCAGCAGCAAAGAGGGAGAAACTCCCGTCAGCTTGCACAGCTGCATCGCAGCCCGGAAGTAGAAAGTAGCGAGGGCCACGGAGAACTCCGAAAGATAGAGGATGTAGCTCAGATGGATCGGCAGCCGAAAAATCGGCATCGTCGTGACGGGAATTTCCAGCAAGCCGTCTTTGCCGTTCCAACGATAGGGCTTCAAAGGGCGGAAGCCGTCGCTTATCGATCCGAACAGGGCTTTCCGTTGTTTTTTATCGCCAGCTGTCAAATTCGAGTGGAAGAAATAATAGACGCGTGCGAGAGGCCCAAGAAACGTTGGAAAAGTCGAGGCATCGTAGAGATAGCCCCGCCGCTCCAGAACTTTTCGAGTCTCATCGGTAAAGCTGAAACCTGGACCTCGAAAGCCGATCGTTCGTTGACCGGTCACCTTTTCGAGATGCTCTTCGGAGAGCCGAATTTCCTGCTCGACCCGTTGAGGGTCATACAGATGAAGCCACGGCTCGTGCGAAAACGAATGATTTCCTATTTCGTGACCGCACGCAGAAATGGATGCTAGTGCCGCGTAGTTCTTTTCAAGCGCCGCATCCTGGCCGACCACAAAAAATGTGATTTTCAACGACCGCTTCTGCAAAAAATTGAGCACACGAGGGACGAGAACGTCCAGATAAGACGGAAAGCTTTCCCATCCCTTATCTCCGTGCGTCTTAAGATAGGACCACTGGTTATCGAGATCCAGTGAGAGACTAGCTATGGGCTTGTGCGAATTCATGTCCAATCACTTGAGTAGTTGACTCGGCCGAGGCCGTCTCGCTTGCAAAGCGTCTCGCCGTTGTATCGGCGAGCTGTACGGTTTCGTTTACATTCAAGGTTCCGTTGACGATATGCGCCGAATTTACGATGTGAAGCCCTGGGATCGAGGTCGTGGGCGGCGGCAATTTCTCGGAGTAATTTAGCGTTGGAATCGGCAGCAAATGTTGCACTCGAGAAACCTGAAAACGAAGAACGTGGTCTCGGCGGAACGATGGATACATTTTCTCGAGGCCAGACAGGAATTTTTCCTGGATCGCCGCGTCGGAAAGAGCGAAGTCGGGCGAGTCGGGGCTCAGATATTTGGGCAAGTAAACGAGCGCACGGCCGCCGAACTGCGCCTTGTCCACGAGAGCAGACATCTCGATGACGGCTGTGTACGGCAGATTTTCGTCAGTGATATTCGTGATGTAGAAGTCCGAAAGGGAATTCGTTAGGAGCAACGAGGCGCAAATGATTCCCTGATACTGAATCTGACCCCAGCGAATCTTTTCCGCTTGTGTCAGCTGCGAGCACATCCGAATCGCTTGCGGTGCAGTCGCCGTTACGACAACTTCATCAAAGCTTCGAACGCTGTCGCCGTCAATTCGAACTTCTACTTTTCCGTCAGCCGTCCCAACAACTTCTTTCACTGGGCGACCGAGTTCGCAATCGACGTGCTCGGATTTCAATACCTCCGCGAGACGCTCGATGAATCGAGCGTAGCCGCCAGGAAGGTAACCGAATAGCTCGGTCTTGGAACGGGTGCGGCGCGCGGCGTACATTCGTGCGACGCTGGCCCAGATGAACGCTGCAGATGTTTCTTCGTAGCTGCTACCAAGTTTGGCTCGGAGAAGCGGAAGCCAGATTTTTTCCGTCGTCCGTCGTCCTGACCACGTCTCAAGCCAGTCCTTGACGGGAATTCCCTCCAGCGACCGAGAGCTTTTGATTCGCGAAGCGTGAAGGATCGTGGAACCCAGCCGGATCTTGTCCAACATGTTCAATAGCGGAAACTTTATGAACTCGGAGGCACTCGACAATGAATGCAAATGGCCATCGGAATAAAATGCTGTGCGAGTCTTGGACCAGCGCATCTGGTCGTCGAGCCCTACTTCGTGGAGCAGAGAACGAACAAAACTGTCCGAGAACAAGGTCACGTGATAGTGCCTGTCCCAGACGATATCTCCCAGCTGCCAGGCGCTTGCGAGGCCGCCCAGAGTTGGCGCAGCCTCGAAAAGCGTGACTGTCTTGCCCTGCTTCGCCAAACGAAGCGCGAGCGTCATGCCGAGGAATCCGCCCCCGACAACTGCCCAATTTCGGGAATTTGCAGGACTCATAGTTGGCCGTGGAGCAAACTACAACTCAGAAACGGACTCTGTCTTTTACATCATATTTCGTCTGGCACGCAGAGCAAGCGTATAGGCCGTCGCTCATGGGAGAGCCGTTCGCGGTATGGTGAAGAGGCTCTCCGCACCGGCAAACAAAGCCGATCGGCCGAGCGGGAGCGCCGACCACGAGAGTAAAATCGGGAACCGACTTGGTAACGATTGATCCCATGCCGACCATCGCAAATCGGCCGACTGCCAGATCGCACCCAATACGGCATCCAGCACCGATCGTTGCACCTTCCCGAACGATCGTCGGTAAGGTGTGTTCGTCTGGTTCTGAACCTCGCAACTGTTTCAGGTCCGGTGTGGTTGCGCGTGGATATCGATCGTTCGTGAAGATCGTGCCCGCGCTGAGCATCACGCCGTCTTCGACGGTCACCGCGCTGCAAATGTAGACGAAGGCGTTTATCTTGACGCGGTTACCGATGATTACACCGGGGGCGATGTAGCTCTTTTCCCCAACGATGCACTGCTCCCCAAGCTTAGAAGAATGGCGAATGTGCGCGTTGTCCCAAACCGCGGTGCCGTCGCCGATTTGAACGTTATTTTCGACGATCGCGGTGGGATGGACTCGGACCGAAATTGGGATGGTTGAAGCGGTGGACGCCATTGATTGGTTCCCGACTATGCCCGAATCGTTTCGAACAGGTTCTCGTCCGGGCTGGCGACAGGTACCCATTGGTTCTTACGCAGAGCCCGGTAAGCAGACTCGATGATGTTGACCGAGGCCATTGCGTCTTCGCCGGTGATTAGCAAGGGCTCTTCGCTGCGGATGGCTTTCGAGAAGTTCTCGATCTGGCTGCGGAACGCCTGGACCTTGTTGTAGCCATTTCCAAATGCAACCCATTTACCGTCGGCGAAATCGATGTACGACGAGCTCTTCCAGCCGACGGAAATCGCGCCACGCGACCCGTAGATGTCGAGGAAGCTATCGCGATGCTTCGAGATGCTCCAAGAAAGGTCGATGCTACAGATTACGCCGCTCATGCTTCGCACAAAAACCGTGGCCGTCTCTTCCACTTTCAGGCCTTGGCTGCGACGTCCTTCCAGCGCGTGAACCGCTGCCAACGGACCAAGGAAATACCGCATCAGGTCGACGGAATGTGTCCCATTGTCGATTAGAACGCCACCACCGCTGACTGCGGGGTTCGAATTCCATCGCGAAGTCATGTCGACGCGGGAAGCGAATACGTTTTCAAAGAGAACGAGGTCGCCCAACACGCCGGACGCCACCATGCTCTTCGCGCGAACTACGTCTTCCACGTACCGAAACTTGGAGCCCATTGTCAGCAAGACGCCGCTTCGGCGCGCTGCGTTCAACATGCGGCGTGCAGAGTCCTCGTCGAGGCTAAAGGGCTTTTCGCACAATACGTTGATTCCACTGTGCGCCAAGTGAATACAAATCTCAGGATGGCTCACTGGTGGAGTACAAACGATTGCGGCATCGAGTTGAGTCCCCGCAACCATCCGCTCCACGCCATCGAAACTCGCGCAGCCGATACGATCAGCAACCGCCTTGGCGGCCTCAACTCGGTTGTCGGCGACCGCGACTAAAACGGCTTCGTCGCAATTTTCGAATGCCTGGACGTAGGACTGAGCAATCGCCCCAGCCCCAACCAGGCCGAACTTAATTTTCTTGCTTCCCGACTTAGTTACTAAGTTGTTCGACGGCGTCATGTATGGCATCCGATATGAAATTTACGTGAGCGTCCACGTAGTTCTCGTTCCATGGCAGAACGAGTATTTCTTGCAGCGATTGCGTTGTGAGCGGGAACCGAGACTCTTCGTACTGAAGGACCTCGGGGCGGGCGAGGGTGAATGGAAAACGGCTCTTCCCAAAGGTCTTTTGATCCTGAAAAATCTTGCACATGAAAGCCGGCTTCTGGATGTAACGAGGCACGCTGGAAATCTGACGCGCCTTCAATTCTTTGCCGAGCGCAACCGAGCCGCCGGGGATGACCTTGCTGTCAACGCGGAGGCAATACTTCCAGTAGGTGTGGACGTCGCCAGGCCTAACGTAGGGTGTTTGAATCCCTTTAAGTCCGGCGAGCTTCTTGGTTAGCGAATCGGCAGCGGAGATGCGGCGGCGAACGACGTCTTCGAGTTTGGGCAGCTGACCGAGCGCAACCGCACCTTGGAGTTCGCTCATGCGATAGTTCATCGCCAGGAAGTAATGGTCGGGATTCGCGTCGCCGTACCCCCAAGCTTTGTTGATAAACAAAAACATTTTGCGGGCGAGTTCGGAATTATCCGTCGCGACAATTCCACCCTCACCGGTCGTTATATGCTTGCCCTGCTGCAGGCTGAAACACGAAATCGTTCCGCAGGTTCCGATGACCTTGCCCTGGCTTTTTGCCAGAAATGCCTGCGCGCAATCTTCGATGACAGGAATGCCTTTTGAGGCTGCGAGACTATTGATCGCATCCATCTCGCAGGGATTACCGAAAAGATGCGTGACAATAATCGCTTTTGTCCGAGCGCTCAGCATCGGCTCGATCGTTTTCGCCGTGACGTTCCATGTTCTCGGATCAACCTCAGCGAATACCGGCACTGCCGCCTGGTAGAGAATGGGAGTTAGCGCTCCCATGTCCGTAATCGGGCTGGTGACGATCTCGTCGCCGGGTTCGGGATCCAGGGCCGCGATTGCCGTGTGAATTGCAGCTGTTCCTGATGAATTCGCGTAGGCGAACTTGGCTCCAATTTTCTTCGCGAATTCCTCTTCGAAAGTCTTTGTAAATTTTCCCTTAGTGCTGGTCAGGGTTCCACTGGCAATGGCATCCGCCAAGCACCGCAACTCTTCTGCGCCAAGTGTCCGTCCCGAAGCGTCCTGATCGGAGGGCAGAACCATGCTGGCCTTCGTCAATAATGTACTCAAGCGACTGACTCCCTTACAATTAGTGTGAGTGTTGCGAAAAGCTTGGACCTAACCGAACAACTTCTGATGGCCGCGATGAGCGAGCAAACGACCTAGCAGGAAAATATGGCCAACCATAACCCGCGCTGTGCGCATTTTGGATACGCCTTGAACGCGAACGCCCAAAGTCGTGGGGCATTCCACAATTTTTGACCCTTGCAATTCCAGTTTACCGAGCAATTCGGCGATGCCCAAAAAACCATTCTGGCGGAGATCAAGTCTAAGAATCGCGCTGCGGCGATAGACGCGGAAGCAGCTCGTGTATGTGTAGAGCTTGTGTTTCAGAACCCGACGGTATAGCGATGACGCGGTTTTTGAGAGCGCCAGTCGCCACTTTGGGACGTCCCGCACTTCACCCAGAGGGTGATACGGCGAACCCGTAACGAGATCCACATCCGCGGTTAGCAACGGAAGCATTTTGTGAAGCTCTTCGGGATCGTAAGTGCAATCGCTGTCGATCGAGCAGACGACTTCGGTCTTAGCCGTTCGGATGCCAAGCAGGATCGCAGCGGCCAGCCCGAGATTTTGCGGCTGCTGCAAAAGGACGCAATCGGGATCGCCACCGAAATGAGCCTGCATGAGGTTCCAAGTCTGATCGGTGCTGCCGTCATCGACCAGAATGGTGCCGACGCGGTAGAACTGACTCAGAGAGTCTCTGACGGCAAGCAACCGACTGTGAAGACTGGCAAGCCCAAGTTCTTCGTTGAAGCAAGGGACGATGATCGTGATGTCAGTTTTAACGATTGGGCGCGCCGCATCGCTGATGGCCCGCACGAAACTCGCCGGTAAAGGAGAAGCGGTCTCACTCACGGCGCCGGCCTTCGTCACTCTTGTGTCCCGCAAGAGGTTCTTCACCGTCCCACCTTCTTTGCCTTGGACTTGGCGACTGCACCTTGTGGCTTTTCCAAAAACTCGCGGACATGCTCGACGATTTGTTCACCGCTATCGCCGCTCCCGAAAGGGTTCCTGACGTTTGAGACGTGATTGACCCAGCTGTCTTCCCTGTAAGCTTCCTCGAGCATCGCCAATAGCGCTTCCGGACGGCCGCCAACGAGCTTGGCCATGCCGCTGTCGATACACTCAGGACGTTCGGTGTTCTCACGCAAAATCAGCAGTGGCTTTCCAAGGCTTGGCACCTCTTCCTGCACACCGCCCGAGTCTGAGACGATCAGCCAGCTCTGTGCCAGCACTTGGATGAAATTGCGGTAGTCCATCGGCTCCGTGATGAGGATGCGCGGATGACCGCCGCAAATTTTCTTCGCCGGAGCTTGAACATGTGGATTGGGATGGATCGGGAACACCAAGACCAAGTCTTCGTGTTCGTCTACGAACTTCTTGAGAACTTTCAGGTTTGCCTGGATCGCGTCGCCAAAGGACTCACGTCGATGCGTCGTAAGAACAATGCATTTCCGGTTGCCGATTTTCTTGAGGAGCTTCGCGGCGGACAAGCCTTCGTCGCCGTCGCGAACCATCTGAAGCGCATCAACAACGGGATTGCCAGTGACAAAAATAGCTTCGTCGTTCACGCCTTCCGACAAGAGCGTCTCGCGATTCTTGGCGGTGGCTGCGAAGTGGAACGTCGCAAGGTGCGTGATGAACCTTCGGTTCAACTCCTCGGGGTATGGGCTAAGCAAATTGCCCGACCGCAATCCCGCCTCAACGTGAGCGACACGAATGCCTCGGTGGCGACCGAGGAGCGCCCCAGCGAGCGCAGTCGTCGTATCACCTTGCACGATGATCAGATCCGGCGATTCCCGCTCTGCAATCGGATCAAGCGCGGCGAAAACCCGGTCGCATAAATCGGAAGGATCCTGATTAGCGGTCATCAGCCGCAGGTCTTCGTCTACACGTATCCCAAACATGTCAATGAAGGGGTATAGCAGGTCCCTATGTTGCCCAGACGCAACGTTGAAAGTGCGGATTGCTTCGCTCCGCTGCTCTAACTGCTGAATGACGGGAGCCAGCTTGATTACTTCCGGCCGAGTGCCAAAAAGCGTTAAGACGGTCTTTCGTTGCGTCTCTCCGCTCCCACGGTACTTCGGTTTTGGAAGTATTTTGATTTTGTCGGTGGCCATCAGTTCCGCTTGCTATCTCGAGTGGAGTTCCCCGAGATCGGAGTGATTTACATCTACACCTGTATTCCCTTGGACCCTTAAACGCCTGCTGTAGCTGACATTGTTTCCGCGGCGACTCCGACCGAACGCAGTCGCAACTCACCGCTTGTCGCTGCCGAGAGATGTTGCGGAACCCCTGGGGCGCGGCCGATGCTGTGGTAGATCAGTCCGGCCTCCGCCATCTGCTGTGGCGCGTAGAGGTTTCGTCCGTCAATGACGATCGGGTGCTTCAGTACCGAATGAATCTTTGCCAGGTCGAGTTCCGCAAACTCGCGCCATTCGGTCAGGATCAGCAATGCATCGCAGTCTTCCGCGGCGCTATATGCATCCTTGGCGAACGAGACACTGTCGCCGAGGACTGTCCTTGCGTGCCCCATCGCAGCCGGATCGAACACCTGCACTTTGGCGCCTTCCGCCAAAAGCGACTCTATGATACTGAGCGCCGGCGACTCACGCATATCATCCGTATCGCCTTTGAATGCCAAACCAAGAACGCCAATTTTCTTCGCGCGAAGGTTCCAAAGTGCACCTTTCACCTTTTTCAAGAAACGGTGCCTTTGATCTGTGTTAATCCGCATGACTTCTGTCAGCAGACCAAACTCATAGTTCACCTGGCGCGCAACGACATTGAAGGCTTGGACGTCTTTAGGGAAGCAGGAGCCTCCATAACCGATGCCCGCATTTAAGAAACGGCTACCAATTCGCGAATCGGAGCCAATTCCTTTGCAGATTTCTTCGATGTCGGCTCCGACTCCCTCGGCGATGTTTGCAACGGCATTGATAAACGAAATCTTCATCGCCAGGAATGCGTTCGAGGCGTGTTTAATCAGCTCAGCACTCTTTGTGTCAGTCATGACGATCGGAGCTTGTTCGTGGGTGTACTTCTCGAACGGAACTGATTCCTCTTGATCGTAGTAGTCGCCCTCTGTTAGAGGACGATAGACCGCGGCCATAACAGCAGCGCTGACCTCATCGTCCGCACCTACCACGATGCGGTCCGGGTACAAGAAATCTGTGACCGCAGTGCCTTCGCGCAGGAACTCTGGGTTTGAAACCACTGAGAACGTTCCCGGTTGCGCGCCACTCAAGAGCAGCGTGCGACGCAGCGATTCGGCCGTCTTTACGGGAACCGTGCTCTTTTCCACGATGACTTTCGGTTCATGGATCGCAGGCCCAACTTCACGGGCGACCGCCTCCACGTAAGACAAGTCCGCTTCGCCCGTCTCCGACTGAGGCGTTCCGACCGTGATGAAAATCACCTCGGACTTCGCTACGGCGTCGCCGACCGAAGTTGAAAACGTGAGTCGCGCCCCGCGATGGCGGGCAAGGAGTTCGGGCAAAAACTCTTCGTGAATAGGAGTCTCTCCCCGTTCGAGCGCTGCAATCTTCGCAGCATCACTGTCGACAGAAATCACTTCATGACCAATCTCTGCAAAGCAAGCGGCTGAAACAAGACCGACATATCCCGAACCGATGACGGCAATTCGCATTTATCAATTCCCCCAGGGTAGTTATGAGAGCGTTATGGCCAAACTGACTATGCTGCCTGACTATGCTGCGCCGGATCCCTTGAGCACGGCTGGAACTGTTTGAGCCAATATCTTCAGGTCCAACCACAATGACCACTCATCCAGATACTGGAGATCTAGTTCCATCCACTTATCAAAAGGAATGTCACTACGGCCGCGCACCTGCCACAAACAAGTGATCCCAGGACGGATGCTGAATCGACGCCGCTGCCAGTCTTCACTGAATCCTTCATAGTCCCGAACCGGCAGTGGGCGCGGGCCAACGAGGCTCATGTCGCCGATTACGACATTGAATAACTGTGGCAACTCATCGAAGCTGGTTCGGCGCAGGAAGGTACCGATTCGCGTGCAACGCGGATCGGCCTTCATCTTGAATACCGGCCCGGATACTTCATTCATGGCTTGGAGTTCCGCCATCATCTTTTCCGCATTCGGCACCATTGTGCGGAACTTGAAGATGCGGAAGCGCCGCTTGTTGAGGCCGATCCGTTCTTGCCGGAAGAACACCGGGCCTGGTGAGTCAAACTTGATCAATATGCCGACAGCAACCATGAGTGGCGCCAACAGGAAGAGCAAAATTGCTGAAACCACAACGTCGAGTACCCGCTTGACCATCAACGCAACCGTGTCGCTTGAACCAAAGTGCGCGGTGATGTGCGCAATACCGTCTATATCCACCGCTCGGGATCGTGAGATCTTCAGATTGAAGATTTCTGAAGTAAATCGAACGATGATGCCGTGTTGCTCGCACAGGGCCGCAACCTGCGACGTCTGCTCGTAAAAGGAACGAAGCGGAAGATAAATGGCAACTTCATCCACGACGTTATGTCGCAGAAACTCCGTAAGCGAGTTCAACGTGCAACTCAGAGGGTAGCCGCTGTCCAGGAATCCTTCTGCCCCCTCCCAGTCGTCGTCCACGAATCCGAGAACGCGGTAGCCAAGCTCTGGCTTACTTTCGATCTTGCGGGCAAATTCGATGGCTCTCGAATTCGTACCGAGGATCAAAACATTCCGCAAGTTGCGTCCGTGGGTACGAACCCGACGGAGGAAGTAGCGGACGGAGATTCGCGCAAGCAGAATAACCGCGCTGCTCAGCAGCCACAGTGTGACGTTAAAAGCCGGCGTGAGCATTTTGATTTGGAAGATCTTGCCCAAGAAAAACAAAGCGATTGCCGAAAATGTCGTGGCTTTAACGGCGTCGAAGGCCAGCAAAATCGGCCGGGTCATCCGCGTCGACTCATAGAATCCAAACATTGCAAATGTGACATGCCACATCAACAGTACCGACGCGACAACGAGGATGTTCTCCACCTTCACCCGCATCGACAGGAACGACTCAAAGCTGGGCACTGTGCCCG
Organism: uncultured Acidobacteriota bacterium; assembly: GCA_963850795.1. Lineage (GTDB taxonomy): Bacteria > Acidobacteriota > Terriglobia > Acidiferrales > UBA7541 > Acidiferrum. Next base: position 24,389 of record CAWKNS010000013.1, read on the forward strand.
GCAAACTCGAAATCAACAGAGCCGTAACTGCGAGAAAACACCCCGCCATAAGCGCGGGGTAGAAAATTTTCAGCAAACCCATTCCGATACTGCGCTTTGCTGTATACACGATGCCCTCAGGGAGAAGCGCCTAGACGTCTGATCTCGGCTTCTCTTTTCAGAGATGCCGTAGATGGCCGCCAGGAATATAAATTCGATAAATGCTCAACAGGTCCGACTGGGGAGGACTCTGATTCAGCGAAAGGTTGCAACGAGCCGCGTGTCGACTTACGCGCTTTGCCTTGGAACAGCTCCGAGGACTGGGATTCGCAGAGTCTCCATAACCTCGGCTGGAGTCCGGAACGACGAATCGAAATAATCCAAAATGAACGCGAGTCCAATGCTCATGAAAGACGGCGACAAACAGCCCAACCGCCATGATTAAGAAAGGGCTGGTCGCCGGCAAGAGTGGAAAGACGGCCGGGACAGCTATGGTCACATTTCCGATCCGGTTCTTGTCGAGTGCGTCGGAAGTCCGCTCTTGTTCGCGCTTAGCCAGATAGAGCAAATAATTTGACTCATCGGCCTTTGCTTCTCGCTGCAGGTCTTGCTGCTTCAGAGCCTTCTTGTCGAGGCTTACCATCTCGGATTGCACCCTCTCCAAGCTCTGTTTCAGTGCTCCTTCGGTCGCTTTCTGAGCTGCGAGATCCGTTCTTGCTCGTGCAACGTCTTCCCTCAGGAATTCAAAAGTCGGATCGCGATCGGTTGTCTCGTTGACATATTGCATTTTCTTAGCTTCTTCGATGGCTGATTGGGTCTGCGCAATCTCTTTATCCGCTTCTTTCACCAGTGGATAGCTCGCGTCGTACTTCATGGCGAGCTGGGTACGCTTGACCTGGGCCGCCAACAAGTTCGTTTGGAGTTGCTGCAAAAGAACGTCGGCAGAATTTGAGACCTGTTGCGTCGTTGACCGCGCCGGAGTCGCTTTCATTTGTTTTTCGTCCGTGGCGATCCGTTGTTCGTCGGCAGCGATGATCTGCTGCGTATTGTGCAACGAAGCCAGCGTATTCATTGATAGTTGAGCGAGATTGGTTCGTTGAACATCAGGTACGACCACTCCCTCCTTGCTTCCAAATTCAGCAAGGGCTGCTTCGGATTTATCCAGTGCCTCTTTGTACCGGTCCGTCTCCTTCGAGAAGAAATCGAAGGAACCAGACGGCCGATGCACAGCGAGATGCTTTTCCATGTAGAGATTCGAAAGCTTTTCCATCACACCGTAGGCGATCTTTGGATCGGTCGATTTGTATGTCACGCCGATCATGTTTGTCTTCTTCACGACCTCGATGTTTAGGCCTTTTGCCAGGTGGTCGACGGCACGCGAGATATACCATTCGTCGTTCTGTGGGTTCACTATCCAGGCGACGATCGACTTGTGTTCACGGTCTTGCAGATTGTTCGCGAGCACAACCTGCCTCAGCAGGTCGGGGCTGAGAAGAATTTCGGCCTCGGAGTTAATTTCTTCCTCGGTGAGCGGAAGCTGAGTTGTCGGGCCTCCGCTCGTTGTCTGCGCCGTCACGCTTGGATCTACGCGGTCGCGATTGACCAGCAACTCCACTCTCACTTTGTACGAACTAGACAGTGAGTACGCTGCAAGCGAAGTGAGAATTGTAAAGGCGATAAACGCCCCGATCATGGCTCGCTTGCGGCGGAATAAGGGCGCGATCAAATCGCGCATGGTGATGTCGCCGAATTCTGCCGGTTGTCCGTTGTGATGAAATGGACTCATGCTAACTCCCCTAACCTGTTGGCGTTCTTTGGGTGACTTCCCGAACTACAGCGAGCTTAACGGGTTTGTGTACACGCCCGCTGTGTATGGAACGTACTTCTTGAAGTTGGCGATGAACTTCTCCGGCACGAATACCATGTCGCCCGGCTGCATCTCGATCACTTCATTCACATTCTTCCCGTTCAAAACTTCTTTCAGGTTGTATTTCTTGACTTCCATCCAACTTTGCGACACACGGTGGTAAACAAATACCTGCGTCTTCGCTGTTGGCAGGAGCCCGCCTGCGACAGCAATCGCTTCTGACACGTTTGTGTCGTGCCGGAGGTCATATTGGCCAGGCTTGCTTACTTGTCCGGACACGGTGAAGTACGCTCTTTGAAAGTCCACAAGATCGACGTCGATGATCGGGTCATTCAGAATGTTCGCCGAAGCTTTCTTGATGGCGACGACAACCTCGGGCACCGTCAGGCCGGCGATGTAGATCGTTCCAATACTTTGAAGAGTGACGTAACCGTCCGGCTGAATCATGACCTTCTGATTCAATTCCGGCGAAAGCGCGAAATTGATCTGCAAAACGTCATCGCGGTTGACGCGATATCGCTGGTTCCGGTGCTGCAAACCTGGATGGTCGGCGCTTCCTTCGGCAGATGCCGGTTGCTGCACGACTTCCGCAGGTGGCGTGTCCGAGCTTTTTTCGTTCTTTGCCGAGGTCGTCGCTTTGGGTTCTTGTCCGAAGACCACGGTCGTCGTTCCAAGGCATATAATTGCCAACCAAACGAAGGCTCTTAATCGCAACATCTTCCTTCCTCCACATCTCATGCTGAAACCGAACTCCTGAAGATCAATCAAACGGGCTCGACGCGGAATCCTTCGACCCTCATCGCGATTGACCGCTGGATCAAATTCACGGAAATCACGAGACTCTTGTCACCGTTAATCGCCTCGAGCACTCCCGTTACACCGTCGAGCGGACCGCCTCGAATGCAAACCTTGTCGCCCGCATGAAGGTACGGATATGGCTCACATACAACGTCCTGATCCACGATCGCGCGAACGGACTCGATCTCTTCGTCAGCAATCGGCGCCCCCACATCTCGCGGTCCGACAAAGTTCAACACACCGTTTGTTCTCAAAATCGTGACGCGGTTCGAAAGCGAGGCTGCAATTCGAACAAAAACATAACCGGGGAAAATCGGCAGTTGGACTCGTGCTTTCCTGTCGCTCCATTGTCGCGTCAAATTGTTCAGTGGCAAAAACGTCTCAACCTCTTTGCATTTGAGTTCGCCGACTACTTTCTTCTCAAAGCGAGGACGAGTGCGCACGGCATACCAGGACTTCTCTTCGAAGTATCCCGGCGTTCGGGTCAGCAATCCGACATTTAATTCCGTAAAGCTCACAGACAAGGCTCCGCCATTCTCACTCACACGGGACTTTTAAGATTCTGTTGGATGGACCTACAGGGTCCGCCCACATTCTTCATTTACAGCAAGCCGTAAACAGACTCAGGAATTGGAAAAGTTCGTTTATTAAGAACTGCTCCCAGCACCCGAACGTTTGACGATCGCAACGACTCTGTAATACGAACCGCTGCTTCACGTCGGGTCGAGTTGGCTTCTAGCACCAGCACCAAACCATCAGCCAATTGACCCAACAGCGCTCCTTCGGCATTCGTATTCATCGGGGCGGAGTCGATGAGCACGTAGTCGAATTCGTTTCGCAACTCCATAACTCGAACTTTCATGGTTTCGGAATTCAGAAGCCCAGCCGACTCAGCAGCATCGGCGGCAAACGATCCGTTGGAGAGCAAGCTAAAGATTGCCTCCCAGGATCGGCTTCACAAATTCTCGAATCGGGCCGCCCCTTGCGAGGGCGTCCGACAGTCCCACGTCCGAGCTAACGCCAAACAGTTTTGCCATGCTGGGCTTGTGCATGTTTGCGTCGACAATGCACGCACTGCCCGCGCCTTGGCTTGCAAGAATGTCTGCGACATGAGCGCACAACCAGCTGCATCCGGCGCCTTCTTCGATGCCCGCAAATGTTACGACCCGAGGGCTATCCACGCCGCCCATTAAGAAAATGCTCTGCGCCAGCTTCTGAGTCTCTTCCCGGATCAGCTTGTCCTTGATCGTAAAAAATGTCGGCGTCCGCTCTCCGGACCCTTTTCGACTAAAGGAAGTTCTCAATGCGCGGATCTTCGAACGTCGGTAATTCAAAGTTCGCTCCAACGCTTTGCATCAATTCGAAGTTCCTGCTCATGACGCCAGCTCCCGCCCAGAAGTTTCTAGAATGTGAGCGCTACGTCCTCAACGGCCGATAACTCCGTCATCTGGCTCAACTCGTGAGTATTGATGTACGGTGCGGATTGAAAAATGAGCACGCCGACAGGCACCTTAGGCGCAACATGCGCTTCTGCGCGGCGCCGTGCCTGGGTGGCGAGCCAACCCAACGTAACAAATAGAAGAATTACGAGAACAATCTGCGATCCAACGGACCGCCAACTCGAATCTTTGCGAGAGGGTTTCCTTGCCCCGCTAACGATCCGGCGCGCCACCTGCGGCGTGGGCGACCCGTCCGTGACGGAAGGGTTTGAATGGCTCGAAGCGCCCGCGCGAGCTACAGCAACTTGCGGTGCGGCGTAATCCCCGATCAGGCGCCGCAGGCGGAGCGTCCTTCACATCCCGGGAAGGAGGCGGAGTCGGCCTACCGACGCGCCCTCCTTTTTTTGCTGTTTCGAGCGGTTTAGCGACGCGACGTCTGATGGGCTGAACTCCACAATCCACTCATCGTTGTGCATTGGAGTAACGCGATCTTCCAATGACACTTGTGCTGGAACGCTCGCAGCTTGCGGAGTCGCGTTCGCGAAATTCGAATCCTGTAGTCCTGAATTGTTGTTGTCGGGGCTTAACTGTCCCGGGTGTAGCGTTTTCCGGCGCGGGCACCTGAGCAGCCGTGTTCGAGCGCGTCTTCAAATCCAAATCGTCGATTACCTCGAGGATGATTCGTTCGTCGATCGTTCTCTGCTTCTGCACAAACGCAATCGACATAGCATTGAAGCAAACATTGTTAATATTTCTTGGGATGCCTTGTGTATATTTGGTGATAATTCGAACGGCTGCCGATGAGAACATCGGCGCGCTGGAAGTGTATCCTGCGACTTTCAGTCTGTGCTCAATGTACCGCTGCGTGTCTTCAACCGTGAATGGGCGCAGATGCGAAATCATCGAGATGCGCTGGCGCAATTGAATCAGGTCCGGACTGGCAAGCTTGTCGGCGAGCTGCGGCTGCCCTGCCAGAACCAAGTGAATCAATTTTTCGCGCGGCGTCTCGAAGTTCGACAGCATTCGAACTGCTTCGAGAACATCGTTGTCCAAATTCTGCGCCTCGTCCAGCACCACGACTAGTTTTCGGCCGCGGCGCGCCTCGGCCATCAAAAACTCGTTCAACTTGCGGTGCATCCGGACGGAATCCGTGCCGTCGTCTTCGATGCCGATGTCGGCTAGTAGGCAGCGAATCAGGTCGCGCGCGTCGCCGTGGGGCTGGAAAAGAAAAACTGTCTGCGCGTAATTCTTGATCTTAAGCAAGAAATCAAATAGAAGCGTGGTCTTTCCCATGCCAGGGTAGGCGATGATCGCAGTGAACCCACGGCCCGTCGACACGCCGTAAAGCGCGGAGGCCATGGCCTCTCGGTGCGCTGTGCCAAAATACAGAAAACGGGGATCTGGGCTGACCCCGAATGGCTGCTCTTTGAGCTTGAAGAAGTCTAGAACCATCTACCTACGTCACACTCCACATTGGTTTAACCCCGGGCCGAGTGCCCCGAACATCGTACTAGTACTTTTGGCGGCCACCTTCTTGACCGGTGGATCCGGTTTCCTAGTACCAAAGTAGTGCTTGCGGAAATGCTACTCGAATTCTCTTCGGTTAAAGCATTCAAATTTCTGAGTGCATTAATCGATTGGACACCGTGGTTCAGATACCTGTACTTTGGCGGGGGAGGCCAAAAAGTACACCGTGCTTGGTACCAATGCAATACATATATTACCCCAGTACTAGAATCACGTGTTATGAGACTACCAGAATCGCTGTATTTTCCTCGTGAACAACTAACAGCTCTGTTTACATGCATTTACGATGGCCATCTTGTCCCGCTACCCCTCAATGAAAAGGGCCTGCTATAAATTAGCTATCACTCGAACCGCAAACTGTTGGCCGGTCACTCCACACTCAAGAGTCGGTTTTACCTTGGAAGGCCAAACCGTCTAAAATCTAGGAGGAATGATGCCATTCTCGAGAAGAAGCTTCTTCCGCCGGTCTTTGGCAGCCGCTATTCCCATCGACGCGGACGGTGGATCGGTACTTGGCTGGCTAGGGTCGCCGCTACCGTTCCACCCTTTCGACAACAACGGGTCTTTCTACCTTGACCGTACTGAGGACCCTTATGGCCCGTCTCAGCGAGTCCGTTCGGCCTTGGGATCGTTTGCCGCACTCCGTGCCAACCAGTACCCACGAGAACATTTAGATGCTTTGCGCGGTCAAGTTGCTGCATTGCACGCACGAGAGCCAAAGAACATTTTATTGGGCTGCGGGTCATCCGAAATTTTGCAAATGGCGGCCATGACTCTTGCCGATGGGTCCGTCGCAAAAAAATCCCTGATTCAGGCTTCGCCAACATGCTCTGTTATCGGAAGTTACGCGCGGGCGGTTGGTGCAAACGTGATCGATGTCCCGCTTACGAAAACATTCGGACATGATCTCGGCCGAATGCTGAGTCGCGCGACGAACGAACATCAGGGCGGCGTCATATATTTGTGCAATCCCAACAGCCCTACCGGTACGCTCACAGACCGCGCTGATATCGCGAGCTTTATCAACAAGCTCCCTGGAAGATTTCTGATCGTGATCGATGAGGCCTACTGTCATTTCGTGAGCCCACATACAGCGTACTCAACATTTCTCGACGAACCCTTGGATGACCCACGCGTCGTGGTCTGCCGATCGTTTTCAAAGGTTTATGGACTTGCTGGGATGCGAGTCGGCTATGCGGTAGGACATCCCGACACGCTAAAGTCGCTTGCGAAAACGCAGCTGCGCTACAGTATCGGACCGGCCTCCGCGATCGCAGCCATCGAAGCCAGCCAAGACTCGGATTATGTTGCGCAAGCAATCTCGCGCAACGCCAACGTTCGGCAAGAGTTTATGAATCAAGTGGGGATTCGAATGCTGCGTGGCATCACCTCACACGCAAACTTCGTCACGCTGGATACTTTGCGACCGGCAGATATGGTCTTGGCGCACCTAGAGAGTCACAATATATTTGTTAGTCCGGTCGCGCCACCAATGGGCAAATATCTCCGCATCTCGCTTGGAACCGCTGAAGACCTGCGCGAATTCTGGCGAGTCATTGACCTCTTGCCGCCTACCGGGAAAATGGCCATGTGAGCATCTGTTCGAAACTCTCATCAAGACAAGAAAACTTGCGATTCATATGCGGATTTCGATTCTACAACGTCGCTCGAGCAGCCTCGTCAGTTTTGACGGTTCTGGACCTTGACATCCTCGACCCACCCCTACAGGCTGGATGCGTTGATCTGGTTCTGAGGCCCCCGGCTCACTCTCATGTTGAATCCCAATCAAGAAACAAGAATCGGCAACGCAGACACTGACCGTGCGCTGAGGTTGCTGCCAGAGCAAGCTTTACTGGTCACAAGTGGAATCGACCACGCCAGTTGGAATTACCGACCGCTGCTGGGTCGTATACAGCGGCTACGGTTCGATCTGATCCGATCCATCCTTCGCGGCACGCATGCCAAACGGTTGCTCGAAATTGGATATGGAAGCGGCGTGTTCGTTCCCGAACTAGCGAAATACGCCGATGAATTGCACGGCATCGATCCTCATCCCTTCGCCGAAAAGGTCAAAACTGTTCTCGCTCAGAATGGCGTGAAGGCGAATCTTGTCCGGGGGACCGCTACGGATTTGCCATTCGAAGACTATCTCTTTCAAACTGTAGTCGCGGTCAGCGCTTTAGAGTTCATCGATGACCTGGACAAGGTTTGCCGCGAAGTGAAACGCGTACTGGAGCCGGACGGAAGATTCCTGGTCGTCACGCCCGGACATTCTCCGATTCTTGATCTCGGAGTACGCATGATGACGGGCGCCTCTCCTAAAAATGACTTTCAAAAGCGCCGCGAACAAATTCTTCCCTGCCTGTATCGAGAATTCGTTGTCTATCAGCGGGTAGACTACCCCTCGTTTGCACACGGCGCTCGTCTTTACACTGCACTGAGTCTCGGCATCCCTAAAAAAGCTAAGAGGGCGCCGGAACCGAATCCGCGCGCCCTCCAGCAATTTTATCGATTATGGTTGTTTATTGAGCCTGGCCCTTCACGACCAGGATGGGCAGAGGTCCGATCGCAACCTCATGGCTGGAGATTGACTTCACGGTGCTGCTCGCCAACGTCCTATAGGTTACGAAGGACGAATCCACCGTTATTGTCTTCGAGCTGCCAGCGTTCCAAATAACCTCTGCCGGGTAGCCGGATGACAACGTCAGCGAGCAGGTAAACGTACCGCTCGAGTCTTCCTTGCACGGACTCGATGCATGTGTTGACCCGATGAGCCAATCCGCAAGTTGTTCGTACGTCACACCAGGCTGCGTCATGCCTCCCGACGGCGTCCACAACGTGCCTAGGGCCGAGTCCCACGCATACCAGTAGTAGCGCGAAACCGCTCCCGTCGACCACATCAGCATATATTCCTGCGCCAAGTACGCTGACTTCTGCGCGTTCGATAAGCTCGGACCGCTACCCGCACCGGCCCAGCTACCTTCGGTGAACCAGATTGGCTTGCTTGAAATCCCGTACTTCGACATCAAGTCTTTCAGCTGTGTGATGGTTGTCGTAATCCCGGATGGATTCGTTGCAAAGCTGCTCCCGTTGTAGAGATATGCGTGGATGCCAACGATGTCCTGCGACTTCGCTGCTCCTGCCGCGTAATAGTCCGGCAGGAAGTGAACACCGTATTGGTTCGCTGTCGATGGCGTCGGTCCTACCACCTTCGCGCTCGGATCCAGCGAGTGAATGATCGTGTAGGCGTCTTCCACCATCTTGGCTAGCTGTGCCGGTGTTCCTGTCCAGTTGCGTGTCAGGTCCGGTTCATTCCACATCTCGTAATAGGCGATGTGCAGGTCGGAAGCAGACAGAGAATGTTTCACGAGCGCGGTCACGAACTCTTTCCACATAGTGTCGCCCGAGTTCAGATCTGAGGTCGGAGCGGCGCATCCCGGCGTGTTCGTTGCGTACGCGCACGCCTGACTCGGCTCGGACGACGCCCAATGAGGCACTCGACCGAAGGTATACATCGCGTCCTGACCGTGGCTATGAACGTTCTTGAGCCAAACGTCCAGATCCGTCCAGTTATAGCTCCCGCGGCTAGTTTCGATCTGCGCCCACGTGGTGTTGGTATCCCACAACCGCACGCTGCCAAACGGCACCGACGGATAGTGTGAAGCTGCTATGTCTGTATACGTCAGGCTGAAGAAGGCTTTCGCCAGACCACTACCCGAGCTCGACGTTCCTGAGCCTGAACCCGAGGTCGGCGGGGGATTGGAAGTTGCCGTCGTAACTTTGATGCTGACCGAGTCCGATTTGGAGGGATCGGCAACGCTCGTGGCGGTTACGGTGTCTGTTCCTGCTTTCGCCGGCGCTTTGTAGGAGCCGGAGCTGCTGATCGTGCCAAGCACCGCTTTCCAACTTACCGTCTTGTTCGTCGTCGTACCAGAAACGCTCGCCGTAAACGGCAGAGTGCCCGAAGTAATCGAAGATGCGGTCGACGGAGACACCGAGACTGAGGTGACCGTTCCGGTCGACGCCGTTGGCTTAGCTGCAACGGCCGCCGAGTTCGCACTCGTGCCGCTGCTATTCACAGCCGCAACCGCGAAATAATACGTGGTCCCATTCGTCAAACCCGTGTCGGTGTAGCCGGCAAAAGTTGAAGTCGCAATCTGCACAAATGGGCCGCCGCTGCTGGTCGCACGCTTGATTTCATAGCTCTTGGCGTTGGTCGGCACAACCCAACTGAGACCAACCTTGCCGTTGCCGGCAGATGCGGTCAGACCGCTCGGAGTGGACGGCGCACCGCTGCCGCCGGAAGCCGTTGCCGCCGGTTTGGCGCTTGCTTGCCGCGAATTCGAACTTTCACCACCGGCGCTCGTCGCCGAAACGACGTAGTAGTAAGCCGTGCCGTTTTTCACGCCCACATCGGTATAACCAGTGAATGTCGAGGTCGCCAGTATCGTGTATGGTCCGCCGCTCGTGGCGCTGCGCTTGATGTGGTAACCAGTCGCGTGCGACGCAGATGGCCACGAAAGTCCAACCTTCGCGTTTCCTGCCGCCGCCGCAAGCGAACTCGGCGGCCCTGGGACTGCGGCGTTCGAAGGAATCGCGCTGTACTGTCCCGAGTTTCCGCTCTGGCCTGCCGCGCTAACAGAAGAGATCACATAGTAGTAGCGCGTGCCGTTTGACAAACCGACGTTCGTATATCCCTCAAATGTCGTCGTTGCGATCTGTGTGTATGGACCACCGCTCTTTGTGGAGCGCTTGACGTGATAACTCGCTGCGCCGCTTGCGGATTTCCAAGTGATCGCGACCTTGCCATTTCCCGGCGTCAAGATAATCCCGCCTGGAGCAGCAGGCACACTCGCGGCTGGCTTCGGTGTAGCTCCCCAGACAGCTGTTGTAGTCACCAGTAAAGGTGCAGACCACAACGCCATCAGCACACACAGCCAGACCCTTTTTGATTGAAACTGCACCCTCATTACGACCTCCGACCTCTTGCTCCGACGGGGAGCCCTTTGGATTAGTGGGTGGAGGTTATAGGAGGCCTAGGAAAGGTGCAATTGCCCCACGGTACAGAGTTCGTACAAGGCGAAGGGGCTAAGAGGGCGAAAATTCAACATTTTCCCGCGAAAACCCCCACCTGTACTAGTTCGCACCAGGTACAGGTTGCCCTTGGGACACAAAATTTGAGCATTCCGACGTTAGGTTTTGAACAAGTTTTCGACAGCTTCTTGGCGCTCTAGGGTGTGCTGTAAGTCCAGTTCAATATCTCTTGGGTGGCGGTTTGACCACCGGTTCCACCGGTGAATCCCACGAATGCGCTGTTTCCGCCGATGATCGACGGGATATTGACCGTGAATGACGTCGTGAAAGTGTTTGCCGGCACCGTGAGATCCGAGATGGTCATCGTTAACGTCGTGCCGTTGTAGTGCATCTGCACTTGAATCATGTCTCCGCTGTGGAGGTTGATTCCCCCTCCAATCGTCGTCGCCGGAAGCGTCGGCGACGCACCGTTTGTATAAATACCCGTTGAGTTAGTCCCTTCTCCGCTGTTACTGAAGAGATCGAACTTGATGGCAACGCTTTTAGGAATCAAAGCGGTCATCGCTGAGAATTTTCCGTAGCCTAGTCCTGCTCCCGACGAACCGAGCGCCGTTACGTCGGAGTTCTGAATCGTGAAGGTAAAGCCGTCCGCGTTCGGGTTTGAAAGTTGGAACACGAAGGTGTTGGTGAAAGTCTGAACACTTACGGGTGCGGCCCAGAACGCGCTGGCAGCTTGGTTTGTGGACGTCGTGTCGGTTAGTTGAAGCCTCGTCCCGTTCAGCTTCGTGTGTCCGTTGAACTGCATGCCTGTAGCAGTGAACCCGGACGCGAAACTCACTCCAGTCCCTGCGGCTTGTGACACAGACAATTGAGAAGTCGCTGTGTGACTCAGCGGACCGCTTGTACCGGACACAGTGATCGTGTAGGTTCCCGGCGCCGTCGCAGCGGTTGTGAACACGTTGACTGTGCTCGACCCTGAACCCGTGATCGTCGCCGGCACGAAAGTCGCGCTCACTCCCGTTGGTAGTCCGGTCGCCCCCAGCGTCACCGTCCCACTGAAGCCATTCGCCGGGATAACAGTGACTGTATACGTGCTGCCCTTACCTTGCGAAACGTTTCGATTAACGGGCGAAAGGCTCATCGAGAAATCAGGAGTCGAACTGGCACTGTATGACCAATTCAAAATCTCCTGTCGCGCCGTCTGTCCGCCGGTGCCCGCCGTGAAGCCAACCAAGGCGGTCGGCCCTCCGACAGTTGCAGGAATATTGATTGGGAAAGAAGTGGTGAAAGTATCGGCCGGCGTCGTCACATCAGTGAGAGTCACCGTCAGATTGGTGCCGTCGTATACCATCTGCACCTGAAATACATCTCCACTATGGAGGTTCACCCCGCCGCCGATCGTTGTGGCCGGAACCGTTGGAGATACTCCGTTGGTGTACAAACCAGTTGAATTCGTTCCTTCACCGCTGTTGCTAAAAAGATCGAACTTCACCGCCACGCTTTTAGCGATCGCTGCCGTTGAAGTGGAGAACTTTCCATAACCCAAGCCACCTCCCGGTGAGCCGATAGCTGTAACCCCGGCATTCTGAATCGTGAATGTGAAGCCGTCCGCTGCCGCCGGAGCCGTCAGTTGGAACGTGAAGGTATTCGTGAAACTCTGCACATTGACTGGGGTCGTCCAGAATGCACTGGCGACTTCATTTGTCGTCGAAGTATCCGTGAGCAAGAGTCGGGTTCCATCCAACGCTGCATGTCCGTTGAACTGAAGGCCTGAGGCCGTAAACCCAGATCCGAAGTCAATCGTTGCCGCTCCAGTGCCCTGGGTGACGATCAAGGTCGTCGTCGCAGTGCGATTGACCCCGCTACTTGTTCCCTGAACCGTAAGCGGATAAGAGCCAGTCGGAGTGGTCGCGCCGGTGGTAACCGTCATGGTGGTGGAACCGGGGCCGGTTAGATTCGATGGAGAGAAAGAAGCTGTCGCTCCAGTCGGAAGGCCGCTGACGCTGAAAGCGGTGGATCCGTTGAAGCCGTTGATCGCGCTCACCGTCGTCGTGTACGGAGTGCTGCCACCTTGCGCCACGACCTGCGAGGACGGAGCAACCGACAGAGAGAAGTCGGGGTTCGTGCCGTAAGTCCACGCAAGAATCTGCTGCGTGGATACCTGTCCACCCGTTCCGCCGGTGAAGCCGACGTATGCGGTATTTCCACCGACGGTCGCGGGAATGTTGATCGCCCAGGAAGTCGTGAATGTTTGCGTCGGCGTTGCAGTGTCGGTGATCGTCATCGTTAGCGTCGCGCCGTCGTAATTCATTTGCACGAGGAAGATGTCGCCGCTATGCAGATTCACTCCGCCGGTCAGGTTTGTGGCGGGAATCGTTGGTGGAGCTCCGTTCGTGTATAAACCCGTGGAGTTCGATCCTTCGCCGCTGTTGCTGAAAATGTCGAATTTGACCGCGACGCTCTTCGCGATCAATGCCGTCCCGGGAGAAAACTTGCCGTAACCTAGCCCGCCGCCAGGCGATCCCAGCGCTGTCGGTCCGGCATTTTGAATTGTGAATGTGAATCCGTCGGCGTTGGGATTCAGCAGCTGAAAGGTAAAGACACTCGAGAAATTCTGCACGCTGACAGGTGTCGTCCAAAACGCACTTGAAGCTTCCTTCGTTGATTGGGTATCGGTGAGTTGCAACCGCGTTTCATTCAACACGGTGTGCCCGTTGAACTGCATTCCAGCGCCAGAGAATCCTGCGCCGAAGTTCACCGCCGTTGTGCCCCCGTTTTGCGCGACGATCAAAGCCGCCGTATCCGTGTGCGTCAACGTGCCCGACGTTGCCGAGATCACGAGTGTGTAAACACCCGGCGGTGTGTTTGTTGACGTTGCGACTGTCAACGTTGACGAACCGGAATTCGTGATGCTCGCTGGACTAAACGTCCCTGTCGCCCCTGTGGGCAATCCACTCACCTTCAATGTAACTGTGCCCGTGAAGTTGTTCGTGCCCGCGACCGCGGTCGTGAACGGAGTCGTTGCCCCTTGTTTCACTGACTGCAATGACGGCGAAACGCCCAACGTGAAATCAGGCGGACCGGTCACCGTGATCGTGCGGGTCGGGGGATGCGGATCGGTGATGCCTTGATTGTCTGTCACCGTAAGGGTGGTGACGTACGTACCCGCCGTCGGGTACGTCACGTTGCCCGGATTGGCCAGAGTACTGGTCTTTGGCGACCCTCCCTCAAAATTCCAAAAGTACGAACTGATGCTGCCATCGGCGTCGGTTCCGGTCCCGGCGTACGAGACTGAAGTTCCAACAGGAGTCGAAACATTTCCGCTCGGGGATGTAATCGAGCCTATCGGCGGCGCATCGCCGGGAGCAGTGGATAACTGAACGATGCTCGCGACAGAAGGCACTCCCGAGCTGTTCAGCAAGAACAACATGTAGTAGCCCGGCGGCGCGACGTTACCATTCGGAGGCCCGACTACGTTCAGTTGGCCGCTGCCCGGAGTAAACGTCAATCCGACGGATCGTTGGTCCATGTCGAACGCATGGGTGACCGCGCCGTCGCGCATTAGCACTACACTCGAAATATTTGCTGCGTCCGGAGTCTGAATCGAGAATGAGCCGCCGTAACCGATTGCGGAAGCCGAGACGCTCGTAATCGTTGGCCGTGTCGCGAGGCTTCCGTCGGCATTAAACAAGTACGCCGGCGAGTAGACCTCCAGGTGATTCTCGTATGTGCCGCGCATCGGATTGCCGCCGGCCACCCAGACGGTCCCATCAGGCATAAGCAAACTTACGGAGTGATACAGCCGCGCAAACGCTTCGGTCCCTGCGGAAGCGAAAGTATTCGTACTTGGATCGTATAGATCCGCGTTCAGCGCCGCAGTCGCGAGATCCTCATCATTCAACGAGCCGCCGATCGTCAGTACCTTGCCATTTGGCAATAGCGTGGCGTTCATTTCGATACGCGGAGCCGACATACTTGGTCCAGGAGTCCAAGCGGGTGTTGCCGCCGACAGATCAATAATTTCGGTAGTCGCCGTCGCGGGATTGCCGCCGCCAAAAATCATTACGCGAGGCTTGTAGCTGTTCGCGGGCGTGAGTGGCAGCAAAACTGACGAACCGTAAGTACGTGTGCCGCCGAAGTTTGTCGTGGCGACATTCGTCGTCCAAGCAGAAGTCGTCGGGTTAAACAGGTTCGAAACTGTAGTGGGCCCGGAGTAGAAAACACTGCCATTCGGCAAGACATGCATGCGTGGATAAAATGGAGGCGTCCAAGGCGCCGCGTGTGCCGCTCCGAAGCCTGCTCCAACCGAATAAATTTCTGTTGTTGTGTTAGTGCTCCCGGTTTCGCTCGTGCCACCGAAGACCAGTACGCGGCCGTCGCCTAGAACGGTCGCGGTGGGATACCACCTGCCATCCGCCATGTTCTCTGCGTCGGTGAAGATGTTCGTTGTTGGATCGTAGATCGCCGTCCGCGGCTGTCCAAAGAACGGGTCATACTGCAGAGTTCCGCCGACGATGAAAGGTCGCCCGTCCGGCAGATTCACCATACCGTTGCAAAACATGTCCCATGAAACGAGTTGGGTTGTGATCGTGCCTGCCGATGGATCCCATACAGCTGCCTGCAAAACAGTATTCGACGGAACGTTGCCAGAGCCTGAAACGATCAACACTTTACCCGACGGCAACAATGCTGCGTGAACCGGGTTAATCGGCATCGTGTACGGCAGCGTTTGCCACTGCCCTTGCACGTTCGCCTGTGACCGTGCGGCAGGCGCGCACAACGACCCAAGCAGCAGGGTCAACAGGACGCAGAGTAACCACACGCGATTTCGATCGTTTTTGTTAGATCCCTTGACGCTCGACATCTGGCTACCACCTCTTAATTTGCGTCCCAACCTCAAACGTTGGACGGACAATGGTCCCCCACCGAAGCTCAAGCGACGGTGGCCGCACTCAACTGCACCAGCGATGCACAACGACTTGCCGTTTCGAACCGCGCGGGGATTGATTTTCGCGAAGACTTACTTTACATCTGAGGGGCTGGATTCCGAGTCCCTGTCCGGCATTCCAAGCACGAAGCCGCTTCAGAGAGCTCAGAACCTTGGCCGTAGGGCATGGGGACAAAGGATACCTTTTCGGCAATGCGTCGTACAAGTGGCTTGGTTCGTAAAGAAAGCAAGTCCTGACATGGTATCTAGGCCGATTCGAAAACGTGAATGTAGCAGTTCGAGACGCCCTCCCAAAGAAAATCGCCGTTCCGTCAGATCGACGGAACGGCGATTTGTAGTTGGGTCTAATAAAGAAGTTGCTACTGCGTCTGTCCCTTCACGATCAGCACTGGCAGCGGACCGATCGCGACCTGATGGTTCGAGATCGTGCCGATGGCGCTGTTCTTCGAGGTTGCGGCTCGTCAAGAAGGACGAGTCAACTGTGATCGTCTTCGAACTACCAGCGTTCCAGATGATTTCTGCCGGATAGCCCGACGACAGTGTCAGCGAGCATGTGTAGGTGCCCGTCGAATCTACCGTGCAAGGATTCGACGCGTGAGTCGAACCGATGAGCCAGCTTCCCAGCTGCTCATAGGCGACACCAGGCTGCGTCCTGCCGCCCGATGGCGTCCACAACGTGCCCAGAGCTGAGTCCCACGCATACCAGTAGTAGCGCGAGACCGCTCCCGTCGACCACATCAGCATGTATTCCTGCGCCAGATACGCTGCCTTCTGCGCATCCGTAAACGAAGGCGTGTTGGTTGTCGATCCGGCCCAGCTTCCTTCGGTGAACCAGATCGGCTTGCTCGAGATTCCGTACGTCGACATTAGCTTCTGCAACTGGGTAATCGTCGTCGTGATCCCAGCTGGGCTCGATGCAAAGCTGCTCCCGTTGTAGAGGTACGCGTGGATACCCACGATGTCCTGAGAGTTCGCTGCGCCTGCCGCGTAATAGTCCGGCAGAAAGTGAACTCCGTATTGGTTCGCCGTCGACGGCGTTGGTCCAACAACCTTCGCGGTCGGGTCCAGCGTGTGAATGATGGTGTAGGCGTCCTTCACCATTGTTGCCAACTGTGCCGGGGTACCGGTCCAGTTGCGGCTCAGGTCCGGTTCGTTCCACATCTCGTAGTAGGCGATGTGGGATTCCGGAGAAGACAGCGAGTGCTGCACAACTGCTGTGACAAACTCCTTCCAGATGTTGTCACCCGAGTTCAAGTCCGACGTCGGCGCCGCGCAACCAGGCGTAGACACCGCGTACGGGCACGACTGACTCGGTTGGGAAGACGCCCAGTGAGGAACGCGACCGAACGTGTACATCGCATCCTGACCGTGGCTATGAACGTTCTTGAGCCACACGTCCAGATCCGTCCAGTTATAGTTCCCGCGGCTCGTTTCGATCTGCGCCCACGTCGTATTGGTGTCCCACAACCGCACGCCGCCAAACGGAACCGACGGATAGTGCGACGCGTCGATGGCGGTATACGTCAGGCTGAAAAACCCTTCTGCCAATCCGTTGGCCGGAGTTGAGGTCGGCGGCGGAGGCGTTGTCGGCGGCGGATTCGGGGCTGCCGTTGTGACCTTGACGGACACGGAGTCCGACTTGGTCGCGTCGGCAACGCTGGTCGCGGTCACCATATCGGTTCCAGCGGTGGCCGGCGCCTTGTACATTCCGGTAGTGCTGATTGTGCCCAGTTTGGCCTTCCAAGTAACTGTCTTGTTGGTCGTCGTGCCGGCAACGCTAGCGGTGAACGGCAACGTACCGGACGTGATCGAAGACGCAACGTCAGGCGAAACTGTCACAGACGTTACCGTCGGCGACGTTGCCGGAGCTGCCGGCGTAACCGAGGCCTGGGTCGAGTTCGTGCTTTCGCCGGCCGCAGTGACCACAGAGACGACGTAGAAGTAGGTAGTACCGTTCTTGACGCCGACGTCGGTATAGCCATACCAAGTCGGAGCCGCGATCTCGGCATACGGACCGCCGCTCACAGTCGACCGCTTCAAGTGGTAGACCGTCGCGCCAGTCATCGGCGTCCAGTGGAGACCTACCTGAGCATTTCCCGACGACGCTGTAAGGCCCGTAGGACCCGGCAGGTTTGAGGGGGTGGCGCTTACTTGCGCTGAATTCGCACCTTCGACGGACCCATTCACCGCAGACACTACATAATAATATGTAGTTCCGTTCTGTCGGCTGACGTCCGTATACCCCGCGTAGCTCGGGGCTGCAACCTCGGCGTATGGGCCGCCTGAGGTCGTGGAGCGCTTGAGATTGTAGCTTGTGGCTCCCGATACCGGTGACCAAGTAAGGGTCACTTTGGCGTTTCCCGCCGTGGCGCTAACTGCACTCGGAGAAATCAAAGCGCTTGTCGTACTCGTATTGCTTGTTTGGCCGGCGCAGCCCATAGCGAACAACAAGCTTAGGAACAGTGCCGATCCAGATTTCCAACGGGGACTATACTTCATTAGGGTTTACTCCTGGTCGCCGTACGTGAATCTAGGTACGTGCGATCGAGAGCAAGGCTAAGGGGGTGAATGGTTGGGAACAACTGCACAGGGGTCTAGTATTCGGACCCTTGCCCGGCAACGCGGCCTACCCTGCTCGCTATAGCAGGTGAGTCCAAACGTACAGGGTATGCTGTAGACGCCCCTACGGCGACGCCGATCAAATCAGTTCGATCGCATCGAACCGACGGCTCGATCTGTCCCGAGACTTCTTGCGTGGGTAGCATCAATAAGTATGAGACTACGAGTGAGGGCCATCACCTGCTCGAACACCAAGCGCTGAAGATAATCTATGGCGCTTTCACTTTGTTGAAGGTTTTGAATCCGGCTCTGCGGCAATCCCGGCATCGGCTTGGCCTGAGGCCGAGTTATTTACAATGTTTTCAGCAAAGTCCCAGATGCTGCGATTTGTCTCGTTTTCATCCGAATTGGGACTTCGCTTAAGGTACTTTAGCTCCTCTGCTTTCAGGTTCTCGCGAAGCATCGTAAGGTAACGGGACATTTCTACCTCCTGAGGCATCTTAGGGAGAAGCTAGATCTTATGGGTCCAGCCTATTCGCGATGATTTCGTTGCGTCAATTCTGATCGAGAACGTCTGTACACAGATCCTAAATGTCGGGTCGAATACATGGCGTGGAATCTTTGCTGTCGAACGCTGTCGGCACCGTCCACGCCGAAAACCAGAGCGCATAACGCCGCTCGGTCATCGATATGATTCGGAGAGGCGCGCCTTGCGGTGAAATGATGCCGCGAATTTCTGCAGTCCAACGACGGAACGCTTGGAGGCCGCGATACGGGAAGTTGGCGTCCTGTTCGTCGCGCACGATCCGATCCACTCGTCGGCCGTCTGATGGCCTCCTAACTTGCTCGCTTCCGGTCCTCTACGTTAATCCTCACGACAAACATAAGGTTCCATACAGCACTCGCCGTATCGTACTAGAACGAATAGCATGAAATCCTGCGGCCATCTTCAATAACGGAATGAGCGGAGTAGAAATGACGATCGCCGGACTAATCCACGCTTTGCCGTTAGGCTCCGCAGTTATCGCAGGTGCGGGAATACTCATGTATCTGATCTACATGAGCAGTGAGTATCATCCGTCGGCGCGCCAGAAACGCACTTCACGCGACTAGCCTCGGCGCCCAGCCGCGCACTACTTCGTCAACCGATAGTTACGGTTATACGGTCAACTGTCGAACGAGCTCTTGCGCCTCGGTGTTCGCACTCTCAAAATCGTTCGCAACGCCCCAACCGATCACCTGTTTTGGGCGGCGATCCTGCACCACATAATAGTAGTTCGGATGGCTCGCAACTTTGTCAGCCACAATTTCCGTCGCATACGGACCGTGCCCAATCTGTACGCTCGCGAACCGTGATTCATCGCTGGGTTCGACGATTTGCACGCGATGTGTTTCCAGCAGCGACTCGAGCACCTTCGGATCAAACGCACTCATGCGGTACTGGCATAAACCAATCGCGCGTTTACCGGGAAAACTTTGCTCCACCATTTTCTCGTAGCCAATCACCTGCTTGCAGTGTGTTTCGGCCGATGCCCAGGTCAATTCGCCCGCCGTACGAAATCCCGTGAAACCCGCCTTAACCGCCTCGTCGATTGAGTGCATCAGCCGCCGGATCATCGCGTTTCCGTCGAATGAACCGCCCTCAAAATAGATTTCATTCTCCGTGTAGAACTGCAGCGCGCCTCGCGCCACTTCGCGTTCGACATTCACACCAATGAACTGCAAATCAAGGGTCAGGCGGCGTATGACCTCGTTCGACTGCACACAAAAGCATCGCTCGCCCTTGCGAAGTCCCTCTGCAATGTACGGAGTCAGAATTTCCAGCAGCGCAGTTTCGGTGCGGTAGAAGACACAGATATGGTCGCCGTGACGAAACTGAAATAAGGGAGCCTGGGGTAGCATGGGCCGCGTTTCCGCCGATTCCGCAAGACCATTATACCAACGGAAATTGCGCATTCATCAGGGATTGGCTCGTTGGGGTGTGATGTAGTCAACCGATAAGAACCCGCTCAGCACTGCAGTGATGGCGCGCGGCGGTGTTCTAAATCGCGTCGCGCTGCCCACTTGCCGGCGGCCTCCTCGGCATCAAAATCCGCCGCAATATAGCTGCAATATTGCTAACGCAAATTGCGATTTCGCCGCACTGCGACTCACGATTTCGCACGCCGCCATGAAACATCCGCGACCATTGACACGTACTAACTCACGGCCTACATTCTTTCGTGTCCATCGGCCAACTCGTCGGCTCAAACCGAGCCCGACCAGAGGAAAGAGAGCTTCATGAGCCTGCGCGACTTCATCTCAAAACAATTTATTGATGTCATCGACTGGGTTGAACCCGAAGACGGCATCCTCGCGTATCGCTACCCGATGCAGGATCGCGAGATTCAAAACGGCGGCAAACTCACCGTGCGCGATTCGCAGTTCGCGCTCTTCGTCAACGAAGGCAAAGCCGCCGATGCGTTCCCCGCCGGTCTTTATACGCTCAACACGCAGACGCTGCCGATCCTCACCTACATCATGAACTGGGACAAAGCGTTCAAGTCCCCGTTCAAATCCGACGTCTACTTTTTCTCCGCGCGCACGCAAACCGATCAGCACTGGGGCACGCCGAATCCGATCACGATTCGCGACAAGGAATTCGGCGCGATTCGCCTGCGCGGCTTCGGAATTTATTCGTACCACATGGTGGATGCGAAAAAGTTCTACACAAAGATCAGCGGCACGCGCGATCTCTACCGCGTCGCCGATCTCGAAGGCCAGCTCCGCAATACGATCATCGCGAAGATGACCGACGCCTTCGCGCAAAGCCAAGTGCCGTTCCTCGACATGGCTGCCAACCAAGGCGTCCTCGCCCAAAAAATTACCGAGCAGCTTTCGCCGGCATTCTCCGACTACGGCCTCTCTCTCGACACCTTCAACGTGGAGAATCTTTCGCTGCCCGACGAGCTGCAAAAGGTCCTCGATCAGCGCATCAGCATGAACATGATCGGCGACATGAGCAAATTCACGCAGTACGAAGTCGCTCAGTCGATTCCGATCGCCGCAGCCAACGAAGGCGGCGGTGCAGTCGGAATCGGCGCGGGTCTCGGCGCAGGCATGGCCATCGGCCAAACGATGGCGAACGCCGTGCAAAATGCCGCCGCTGCACAGCAGCAACCTGCCCCGCCTCAGCAGCCACCTCCGGCAACCGGCGGCGCAGGCAGCGCAACAACAAAGTTCTGCTCCGAATGCGGCAAACAGATTCCGCGACCGGCGAAGTTCTGCCCCGAATGCGGCAAGCCTCAAGCGTGATCGATCGGCGACAATCAAACTTGCAGCTCGCGGTCACCGTCTCCCAAAGGTGCAACCCATGAACGGCGTCGAGTGGGTCATCGAAGCTTTCGGCTGTTCCCCAGAAGCACTGCAAAATACGCAAACGCTGCGCGCTCTCTTCGACGAAATCATCGCCGAAATGAAATTGCGCCCCGTCAGCGAAACGCAATGGCATCAGTTCCCGCGCACTGGTGGCATAACAGGTCTGTGTCTTCTAGCGGAGTCGCACCTCGCTTGCCACACATTTCCGGAACACGGATCTCTCTGCCTCAACCTTTTCTGCTGCGTGCCGCGACCTGAATGGAATTTCGAACATGCTTTGCGAAAGCGCTTCACCTCGCAATCCGTTACAATTCGCCGGCTCATCCGCTCCTACGAAATGCCGCGCGAACAGGCGGCGAGCGACTGATGCCGCCGACCACGAGAATCGCCCCGAGAATCAATCCATGACGCAGCCGATCGCGAATTGCCCAAACTGCGGCGCAAAAATTACATTTCAATGGCCCAGCAGCGTGCAAACTGTCTGCACCTACTGCCAAAGCATTCTCGTTCGCACCGACGTCGACGTAAAAAAAGTCGGCCAGGTCGCCGACCTCCCGCCCGACAGCTCTCCGATTCAGCTCAACACCGAAGGCGTCTACAAAAATAAAGCCTTCGTCGTCGCCGGCCGCATCCTCTACGAGTACGAGCAAGGCGGCTGGAACGAATGGCACATCGTGATGAACGACGGCACCAGCGCGTGGCTCTCCGACGCGCAAAATGAATTCGCCGTCTCATTCCCCGCGAAAGTACCGCTACAATTCCTCCCGACTGCTGATCAAGTTCGAGTTGAGCAGCAGTATGTCTGGAACGGTGTCACCTACACCGTCACCGCGATCACCATCGCCCACTACAAAGGCGTCCAAGGCGAACTCCCATTTCAATACTGGGATAAGACCGACGTGAAATTCGCCGATTGCCGCACGCACTCCGGTGAATTCGCCACGCTCGACTACAGCGACGAACAGCCGACGCTCTATATCGGTGAATTCGTCGAGTTCGACAATTTGAAATTCAAAAATCTCCGTCAGTTCGAGGGTTGGTGATGGGCGCAGGCCAGCCGCCATTTCCGCCACAACCGCCGCGTCCACCGCAGCCGCCAGACGCATCGGTCGCCGGCCGTGCCCGTGAAGCCGCAAGTCAAAGCGCTGAACTGCCCGCAGTGCGGCGCCGCAATCACGCTGCGTTCATTTCAGCAAGCGGTCACCGTCGTCTGCGATAGTTGCCACTCGATTCTCGACGCGAAAGATCCAAAGCTCGCCGTCCTCCAGCAGTTCAAAGCCGCCACCGGCGAACTCAAGCCGATGATCCCGCTCGGCACGCGCGGCAAACTCCGCGGCACCGATTACGAAATGATCGGCTTCCAGCGCCGCAGCATTTTCGTCGAAGGCACGCGCTACGATTGGCACGAATATCTGCTCTTCAATCCCTACAAGGGCTTCCGCTACCTCAGCGAATATCAAGGCCACTGGAACGACATCTCGGTCTGCAAGGCCGAACCGACCGTCGAGCACCGCCTCGTAGACAGTGCGAACTATCTCGGCGAAAAATATCGCCACTTCCAAACCTCGGAAGCGACCACCAGTTACGTCCTTGGCGAATTTCCGTGGCAGGTTCGCGTCGGCGATCCCGTCCTCGTGATGGACTACGTCAAGCCGCCGCATCTCCTCTCCTACGAAAAAGACAAACAATCCGGCGAAGTCACCTGGTCCATCGGCGAATACCTCTACGGCAAAGAAATCTGGCAGGCGTTCAAGCTGCAAGGCCAGCCGCCCGAGCCGATCGGCGTTTTCGAAAATCAACCGTCGCCCAACACGATCAATCTCAAACAAGTCTGGGCGTTCTTCTTGCTCCTGTGCGCGTGTCTTCTCGGCCTGATGATCATGGCCGATCTTTTCTCGAGCGATAAGCAGGTCTTCAGCAACACATATCATCTGGCATCCGGCGCGCCTAAGGGTGAAGCATCCTTCGTCACGGACGTCTTCGAACTCAAAGGCCGCGAGTCCAACGTCGAAATCGCCACCGAAGCCGACGTCTCTAACAACTGGATCTACGTCAACTACGCGCTCATCGATCAAGATACCGGCCGCGCCTGGGATTTCGGCCGCGAGGTCAGCTACTACTCCGGAAGGGACAGCGACGGCAATTGGACCGAAGGCAGCCACAAAGATAAAGTGATCGTGCCCAGCGTCCCCGCCGGACATTATTATTTGCGGATCGAGCCCGAGGCCGATTCAAGTCATCCGTCGATCAGCTACAAGGTGACCGTGTATCGCGACGTTCCTGTGTTTGGTTTTTACGGTTGGGGATTGCTGATCATTTTCATCCCGGTTGCATTTCTCACGTTCAAAGCCATCAGCTTCGAACGCTCTCGCTGGGCCGAAAGCGATCATCCGATTTTGCAAACGGAGAGTGACTGATGCTCGCGAAATTATATTTACTGTACGGATTCATGGTTTTGGGCGGCATCGCCACCGCTCAATATCGCGGCATGAGCCTGGATCGCATCAGCCAGATCAAAAACGTTCCTCGCTCGATCCGCGACAATCCGGGTGCCTATCGTTCCATCTACAGCAGCTACCATCACTACACTGGAGGCAAATAAGATGAACCTCGTCCCACTCGGCAACATCGTCGCTGCTCTCGCCTACGCATTGATCGGCATTCTGATTTTCATTTTGTCGTTCGTCATCATCGACAAAGCGACGCCGTACCACCTCTGGAAAGAAATTGTGCAGGAACACAACATGGCGCTCGCAATATTGATCGGCGCCATGTCCATCGGCATCTGCATCATCATCGCCGCCGCGATCCATTGAGAATGACTTGATCTGGAACCGCGTTGCCCCAGCCAACGTTGGCGGAGTAGTGTAACGGCGATCCCCGATCATCAGTGCCCTTACACCAAGACATTGTCATTCCGAGCGTAGCGAGGAATCTGCTTTTTGATTGTTAGGCGCCGAATCATTGAGCGCGCAAAAACGTTCACCCAATGGGCATCCTCCTCTTCATCTCCGTCCTCCTCATCGCCGCCTGCGGCCTCATCTACGAACTCGTCGCCGGCACACTCGCCAGCTATCTCCTCGGCGACAGCATCCTCCAATTCTCCACTGTGATCGGCACCTACCTCTTCGCCATGGGCATCGGCAGCGCCCTCTCTCGCTACCTCAATCGCGGCCTCGTCTACCGCTTCATCTGGATCGAACTTCTTCTCGGTGTAATCGGCGGCTTTTCTTCAGCGCTCCTGATGCTGGCATTCGCCTTCACGCAAGGCTTCAGCATCATCCTCTACGCGCTCGTCATCGTGATGGGCGTCCTCGTCGGCTTAGAAATCCCGCTCCTCATGCGCATCGTGAAAGATCGCTACAATTTTCGCGACGTCATCGCCCACGTCCTCACCTTCGACTACCTCGGCGCCCTCGCCGCATCCTTAATCTTTCCGATCATCCTCGTTCCGCGCCTCGGTCTCGTCCGTTCCGCCATGCTCTTCGGCCTCATCAACGTCGCCGTCGCCCTCTGGACCACCTACATTTTCGCGAATCAATTAGCGACAACGCGGGCCCTTCGCGCCGCATGCCTACTCGTGCTCATCGGCCTCGGCGTCGGCATCGCCGAAGCAAAAAAAATCACCGCCACCGCCGAAGACAACATCTACGCCGACGAAATCATCTTCGCCCGCGACACACGCTACCAACATCTCGTCCTCACGCGCTTCAAAGACGACATCCGCCTCTTCCTCAACAGCCATCTCCAATTCAGCTCCCGCGACGAATATCGCTACCACGAAGCGCTGATCCATCCAGGACTCGCCAGCATTCCCACTCCGCGCCGCGTTCTCGTCCTCGGTGGTGGTGACGGCCTAGCCGTCCGCGAAATTCTCAAATACCCCCAAATCGAAAGCATCACGCTCGTCGATCTCGACCCCGAGATGACGAAAATTTTCTCCAGTCACGCAATGCTTACCGAGCTGAACAAAAATTCTCTGACGTCACCCAAACTTCACGTCATCAACGCCGACGCTTTCCCCTGGATCGATTCCAACACCGACAGTTTCGATTTCATCGTCATCGATTTCCCCGACCCCACCAACTATTCCCTCGGCAAGCTCTACACCACCGCCTTCTACCGCGCCGTCGCTCGCCACCTCAGCGCTCAAGGCGTGATCGTCGTTCAAAGCACTTCGCCAATGTTCGCGCGCGATTCCTTCTGGTGCATCGCCAACACTCTCAAACAAGCCGGACTAAAAACCTATCCGTACCACGTCTACGTCCCCTCCTTCGGCGAATGGGGTTTCGTCCTCGCATCGCAATACGATTACGTACCGCCAACCTCGCTGCCATCTGGTCTCCGCTTCATCGACGCAAAAGGCATCCCCGCTCTCTTCCAATTCCCGCCCGACATGTCACCACTCCCCATTCCGCCCAACCAACTCAACGACCAAGTCTTGGTCCGCCTCTACGACCAAGACTGGAAAGACATCAGCCATTAAGCGCCGCGATTTTCTAACAACGACCAGCGCTGCCCTCATCGGCCTCTCTCTAAAATCCGACCGCTCCATCCCCGGCTCCTTCGTCAACGAATCCGCCCAACTCGGCCACCAACTCCGCGACCACGCCTCTTTCACGCCGCCAACCAAAACCGAAAAATTCCCCGTCGTGATTGTCGGCGGCGGCATCGCTGGCCTCAGCGCCGCATGGCGTTTCCGTAAACGCGGCTTCACCGACTTCGTCCTCCTCGAAATGAACGACGCTGCCGGCGGCAACGCCCGCTGGGGCGAAAACGAAATCACCGCCTACCCATGGGCCGCGCACTACATCCCCATCCCCGGCCCCAAAGCGATCTACGTCCGCGAACTCTTCGAAGATTTCGGCGTCCTCCAAAACGGCGTCTGGAACGAGCGCTACCTCTGCTTCTCGCCCCAGGAGCGCCTCTTCCTCTACGGCCGCTGGCAAGAGGGAATCGAGCCCGCCATCGGCCTCAAGCCAGCCGATCGCGAACAGTTCCAGCGCCTCGAAGAAATTTTCACCGCTTACAGAAAATCCGGCGAATTTACGATCCCGCTCGAACTCGGCCTCTCACAAAAATCCGCAGCCCTCGATAAAATCTCTTTCGCCGACTGGCTCCGCTCGCAAAATTTCGACTCACCGCTCGTGAATTGGTACATGAACTACGCCTGCCGCGACGACTACGGCGCCCTCGCCAAAGACACTTCCGCCTGGGCCGGCATCCACTATTTCTCCTCGCGCGAACAGGAAGAAAAAGGCCCGCTCACCTGGCCCGAAGGCAACGGCTGGATCACTCGCCGCCTTCTCGAACGCGTCGGCGAAAACATCCGCACAAATCAAATGGTCCGCCGCATCGCTCACACCACCGAAAAAAAATCCGCCTTCACTGTCACCACCGCCGACACGCAATTCGAAACGGATTTCGTAATCTTCGCCGCACCCACATTCCTCGCGCCCTACCTCATCGAAAATTTCCCGCTGCAACCGCTCCACGACTTCACCTACTCGCCCTGGCTCACCGCCAATCTCACTCTCGACCGCCTCCCCGACTCTCGCGGCGCCGAACCCGCCTGGGACTCCGTCTTCCTCGACTCCCCAACCCTCGGCTACGTAGACGCCACACACCAATCCATCCGCTCCCAAATCGACAAAACCGTCTGGACTTTCTACTGGGCACTAGCCGACGGCGACCCCGCGCAAAATCGCCTCATGCTCCTCGAAAAAGATTGGCGCTACTGGAGCGAAGCCATCCTCCACGATCTCGAACGCGTCCACTCCGACATTCGCCAGTGCGTCTCGCGCATCGACATCATGCGCATGGGCCACGCCATGATCCGCCCCACTCCCGGCGCAATCTTCTCCGCCGAGCGCTCCCACATCGCCGCCCAACAAAAATCCCCCGACGCCCGCCTCTACTTCGCCAACTCCGACCTCAGCGGCATCTCCATCTTCGAAGAAGCCCAATATCACGGTGTCATCGCCGCTGAATCCATCCTCAAAAAAATAAGCCGCCGATAGCGTTAAGCCATCGGCGGCTCTCAACTCGAAGTAAGATTTTCGAAGCGCTACGAGCTAGTCTTACGCCGTCCGCGTCCCACCGCTAAACAAATGCACCACCAGCGAAATCACTGCAAAAATGAGCAGCAGGTGAATCAAAAATCCCGCCACATGAAAAAACACAAACCCACCCGCCCACAAAATCACCAATAAGATCGCGAGTCCCAAGAACGGTCCAAATCGCATAACGACGCCTCCTCAACGCGCTTCGAATCTGAGTTAGGCCTTCAACTTACGTCAGCCCAACTTGCCGGCAAATACACGAAAATATGTACCGAACGCAGCAAAATTCCGCAGAAGCATCCGCCGTCCGCCATAAAACCAAGCCCACTCCACGAACGACGCTCGTCCTCAGCCCTTCATCTCCTTCAGCAACTTCTCCGCGTGAATCGCCCCCTCCGGCGTATCCTCATGCTTGAAATACACAAACACATCCCCGCCGCTCGCCAATTTCGCAACGCGCGCCTTCACCGCTCGCCTGAGCCTTCGCCGAATAATCCTCTTTCCTCAATCGCAAATAAGCGAAATCCGCCGTCTGCACATCCGGCGTCTCCAGCTTCTCGCTCTCTGCCAAACATAGCGCTACGTTCGCCTCGCGCATCACGTCATACACTTCATCGCAAAACCACGACACATGCCGAAACTCAAACGCGCTCTTCAATCCGCGCGGCACCCACGACAAGAATTCCCGCAACACCGCCGGTTCGCATTTCAAATAAGGCGGCAACTGAAACAGCACCGGCCCCAGCCGCCCTTCCGCCCCCATCGGTTGCAGCGCCGTCGCAAATTCTGCCGTAAACTCCGACACATCCTTCAGCCGCTTGATGTGCGTAATCTTCTGATTCGCCTTGAACGCGAACTTGAAATCCTCCGGCACCTGAGCGAGCCATCCGCGGAGCAATTTCTCCGTCGGAAATCGACGAAACGTGTAATTCACTTCAACCGTATTCAGCCGCGAAGCGTAATGCCCCAAAAATTTCGCCGACGCCAACTTCGCCGGATAAAAATCCGGCTTCCACGTCGCATACGCCCACCCCGAAGTCCCCGCGTAAACTTTCCCCACGTCCGCCCTCACTGAAATTCGAAACAATCTCACACTAAAAAGGGAAGCGCCCCATCAATCACCGGCACGCCTCCCTCTCAACTGTCGACTGCCAACTTCTTCTCTCCGCACTTTATTTCAACAAGCTCTTCCACCTCACCCAACTATCATCCCGCGCCTTCTTGTTCGCCGCTGTAGCATCCGGCGCCTCACCCGCCCGCATAAACCCATGCCCAGCCCCGTCGTAAGTCACCGGTTCAAACTTCTTCCCCGCCGCCTTCATCGCTTCAATCGCCCCCGGCACCATCGCCCCGATCCGCGCATCGTCCCCCGCGAAAAATCCATATACCGGCGCATTGATCTTCGCCATGGCATCCTTATCAGGCGGCGGCCCGTAAAACACAAACGCCCCAGCTAGATCCCCGCGGTTCGTCGCGAACCGGAACGTCTGCCCGCCTCCCCAGCAAAATCCCGCCACATATAATGTCCCGTTCGCCGCCGGAATCTTCTTCGCATAGTCCGCCGCCGCGTTCAGATCCGCCGTCACCTGATCCGGCGGCAGCTTGCTCACCGCCTCCATCGTCTTGCCTTCGGCGAACGACGAACTCCTTCCACCATTCGGTCCCATCCCCGACAACAAATCCGGCGCCACCGCGATATAACCGGCCGCCGCCACCTCATCCGCCAATTCCTGCACCCAATCCGTCATCCCGAAAATTTCGTGAATCACCAATACCACCGGCCGCTTGTCCTTCACTTCCGGATACACGACAAACGTATCCACCGATCGCCCATCATGTTTCACCGTCACCCATTCGCCATGCCGCGAAGACTTCGCCAGCGCCGCTTTCGCCCAATCCTGTGCGCAAGTCGATCCCGCCGCGACGCCCATCATCATCGCAGCCACCGCCACACCAACCACCACCCGCATCAATCTCTTCATGTCAGCTCCTATCGGATTCGAAAAGCCGCCCGCAAACTTTTCCTTTTCCTCTTCATCGTTTTTTGTGCACACTACCTATAGCTCTGCCCGGCATCATAAAGGCCGGGCGTCCTATCGGGCAAGGCTGACCTGACGGTCCCCAAGACTTTGCCCATGGATAAAGCTGGATTCAGCACCCAGCTCCGCCACGTTGCGGCTCCCGCCCTCACGTGGCTATTTGTTCGGCCCCAGAACTAACTTCGGCGCAGAAATCTGTCCCTGTGCGGATACAAATCATCGGCATCAAGTCGATCGCGGCCGCATGCGTCTGCGATTTCGGGAAAATCCGGCCCGGCCAACCATTTCGAGAGGATTGGAGAACATGACCAATCGCGCGCGCCTCCCGTGGCAACTCAAAATCGCGGCAAAAGTCGTTCTGTCTCGTGTCCCCCTCAGCCCGAAGCTGTTGAGCCGTACCGGCCTCTTCCAAGTGGGCGGCATGCGCCGCCCCGAATACGCTGTTGGTGTCTTTCGCCGCCACTTCGAAAACGCCGTCTTTGCCCGCAAAGATGTCCCCTTCGTCACTCTCGAACTCGGCCCCGGCTTCTCCGTTTTCTCCGCAGTCATCGCGCGCGCTTTCGGCGCTTCCGCCACTTACGCCGTGGATGCCTCTCCGCTCGCCACCACCGAAGTGCAACTCTACCGCGACCTCGCCAACTATCTGCGTGACACCGGCCTCAATCCACCATCGCTCGACGACTGCAACTCTCTCGATGACGTCCTCAAAAAATGCGGCGCCGTCTATCTCTCCAATGGCGTCGAGTCCCTCAAATCCATCCCCACCGCCTCCGTCGATTTCATCTGGTCCCACAGCGTTCTTCAGCACGTCCGCCGCAAGGATTTCGCCATGCTTCTCGCCGAACTCCGCCGCATCCAGCGCCCCGACGGCGTCGGCTCCCACACCATTTCCATCGCCGACATTCTCGGTGGCAACCTCAATGATCTCCGCTTCAGCGAAAAAACCTGGGAATCCAGCCTGATGGCCAACTCCGGCTTCTACACCAATCGCATCCGCTACAACGAATACCTGAAATTTTTCACCGAAGCCGCCTTCGTCCCCCAGGTCTACCGCACCGCCCAGTGGGACACCCTCCCCACTCCTCGCCACAAAATGTCCCCCGAATTCGCCCAACTCCCCGACTCCGAACTCCAAATCTCCGGCTTCGACGTCTACCTCCACTAGTCATCACGGAAAGGGAAGCGTGATATAGAAGGACGACAGAGGCTCCCGTGTACAAGACCACTTATGTCCTCGCCATTGCGGTTCTTCTCCTCGTGTTCGCGATGCTGCGAAGAAACAGAAAAAACTGACTTTGCCCATCAAATCCGGGGGAATTCACGATGGCGAACAAAAAGCGAATATGCTAACCTCCTCCTCGCCATGTCCGAATGCCACTGCCGCGTCACCCTCACCGACATCGAAGGCGGCTCCCACATCGTCGAAGTCAAAGCTTCGTCTCTCTTCGAAGCCATCGCCCGCGCACTCAAACTCAAAGGCGGCAACATCGCCACCGACGGTTTTCGCCCAATTAAGGTCTTAGTTTTCGAACCCAAGAAAGAACACGAGGTGCGACTGAAGGACTTCATGGCCTGGCTCGATCGACAGGGCCGCTCCCCTCGCGAAGTCATCGAGCGCCGCAAAATCAGCGAGATTCTCGGCGTCTCTAAATCCTCCCGCCTTCACTAACAAGCCGCCACGCGGGCTCGCTACGCTCCCCTCATCCGCAATGCAAAAATGTTGTCATCCTGAGCGAAGCGAAGGATCTCAGCTTTGAACAGACCGTGGCCGATCTCCGGAGTGAGGCCTTTGGACCAAGTCCGCCGAACATTTTTTCGGAAGAGAGCGCCACTGTGCCTCGCTAGGAGGCAACGATGAAAACCACACTTCCGAATACTTGTCTTGTTCTTATTGTCGTGGCTTTGGCGATCATCGCCTTTCGACCGTTCGAGCGAAAAGTCGCTGCGGCCGGCCCGGTCACTCAATATACGGTTACGGGCATCTCCCACGATCTGAGTGAGCAGCAACTTGAACTGGTTCTCCGCACTTACGCCAAAGACGGCTTCACACTCGATCACATCGTCGAAGTAGAAAAAGGAAACTTGCTCGTCTTCAAGAAAGAGTGATGAAGCGTAGTAGTCGTTGCTGCTGCCGCTAAAACCGCGCGTTGGCGGGAGCGAGATTGAAATCGCCGTGTCCCGTGCGATCGACAAACGTGAAAAAACCGTTTTCGCCGACGCCTTCGACGTGGTGATACATCCATGTTTCGGTGGCAAATGGTTTCTGCTGGCTCTTGGGATGTGCTTCGATCTCATCCGGCGGACCGAACACGATATACATGTGCCCGCGATCGGTTCGCCAGCCGGCCGCGCCCGAAGCGGTCTGAAAATGCGCATTCGCGTATGCGATGCGGCGATAGTGCTCTTCTTTAAATCCATTTTCCGTCGAACCAGGCGTCGGATTCCGTCGCTCCCAGAATTGTGCGATGAAGTGGTCTCGCTCGGCATCCGATGAAAGCGACACAAACGCAGCTCGTTCCGCGTCGTCGATGATGTAGACCACATCTTCGTCGATCCATTTCGCATAGACCGCCGACTGCGTGGCTGCCTTCTCCGCCGCAGCCTTCGTCGGCGAAGGGACCTGCTTCGCGGAGTCCCATCGCAGCGCGGCGACCGAGGTCGCCGTCGTCGCTAGCAGAATCGCAACCGCGAGTGTCGGAGCCAGTGCGCTGACCGATTGCGAAGGATTCAGTAAACG
The DNA here is from genome assembly GCA_963850795.1 of uncultured Acidobacteriota bacterium. Classification (GTDB taxonomy): domain Bacteria; phylum Acidobacteriota; class Terriglobia; order Acidiferrales; family UBA7541; genus Acidiferrum. The sequence goes on from CAWKNS010000013.1 coordinate 56,735, forward strand.
ATGGATGCGTTTCATAAGTCGTCCTCCTGTTGCAGCTAAAGCCGGTTCGCGGCTCGAAATTCGGTTTCGTTCCAGCGCGGCAAGCACCACGGCATACTCATGCGCGTTGCCGGTCATCGACACGACGACATCGTCGCAGCAATGTTCGCGCTCGTTGCGGATCACGCTCGAGATCCACCACGTCGCGGGGTGATAGAAGAAAAAGCTCTCGATCAATCGCTGCGACCGCGTTCACCAAATAATCGTGGCGTCGGATGTGCGCCAGTTCGTGCATCAGAATCGCTTCGACTTGTGCGACCGGGAGGCCGGACAACATTCCGACGGGCATCAAAATAATCGGCCGCAGATGTCCCAGCGCCAGCGGCACATCAATCAAACACGACTCCAGCAATTGCACTGGCCGGCTGACTCGCATCCTCGTGCTCAATTCACTCAATTTGTTCTGCCAAAATGTCGAAACGCCGCAAACGCCTCGCGAGCGCAGCTTGCGCACGGAAATCCAACCCGCCAGCCGCAACAGACAGAAGACGCACACGCCAATCATCCAGAACGGACCGAGCCATGGCGCGATTGCGCCAAGCTCAGGCCGCCACGAAACGAAATTGTTTTGCTCGGCTAGAAAATTCCACGGACGAAAGCTGTTCGCTGCAACGTTCAGTGACCGGTGCGCATGTGTTGGTGCAAGCACGCCCAGCGTGAGCGCAAATCCGCCCGCCAGCGCCAACATCGCCGCACACGCCGCAACATATCGAACCCGCGGAGAGCGAAACACCAGCAGCACCGCCGCCAGGATCGCCGCAATGATGGCGCCTTCCCAAAGCGAATGCAGCAGTGCCCAGCCGAGTTTTCCGGCCAGCGGCGCGTCGACGAATTGTTCCAGCATATCTCATTTCTGTTTCTTCCGATATTCCTCGAGAAACTCGGCCAGTTCCGTAAGCTCTGCCTTCGTGGCCTTGCGCGCGGAAAGCGCCCCGACCAGCAACGCCTTCGCCGATCCGCTAAACGCTCGCTCCATCAAGTCGCCGGCGAGTTGGCGTCGCGTCCATTCGGCGGTCTTCGCCGCCTCGTAAATGTGCGCCTTCTGAGCGTCGTCGCGGATCAGCAGCCCTTTGTCCGCCATAATCTGCATGAACTTCAGCGTCGTGCTGTATTGCGCCGTCCGCCTGCGCTGAATCACGTCATAAACTTCGCGCACCGTCCCTGGTCCAATACTCCATAGCACCGTCAGAATTTCCAACTCCGCATTCGTCGGCCTTGGCAGCTCTTTGCTCATATCTAGTAAGTCTTTACTAGTAAAAAGTTCCTATGTCAAGCGTATTCTTTCAACGATTCGCTCGACATCTCCGTTCCTGGGGCGAGCGCAAAACAAAATCCCGCCTTGCGCGGGGATTTTTTGTGTTCGCGAAATCGGCTCTGCGCTACCATCGAAGCAATGAGCGTTCCACCTCAAGTGCGGCGACCTCGATCGAAACCTCCGATTCCAGGCTACGTGTATAAGGTCACCGTGCTCGCTGTTCTCATCCTTCTTTTTTGGTGGCTTTTCAAGACCTACATTTCCGGCGGCCAGCCGTCCCGGTATCCCGGAACTTTCGTGGTTTCGCAAAAATAAAAGTCCGAAGGGACTCGAAATTCGCAGACAAATCGCGTGACCTCACCCGTGGCCATAAAACCCCACCAAAAGGCACACACGGTGTGTGCGAGATTTTGTTGGTCTAATAACTGGTTTTGCTGGAGATAAAAAGGAGAGGCGGGCCAGGTCGGACAAATGCGGCCTTATTCAAAACACGTAAGTTATTGAAAAAATGTGGTGGCTAAAGTGGTGCGAAATAGCCGAAGTGGGCGGGGTTGTGTACGTACTGTGTACACGGAGGTACGAATTAAAGAAATTATTGACAATTCGATTAACTCGCGCTATTTTTGCTCATAAGTTGCCCTGGAAAGTAGTCGCGACAGCAACAACCGCCTTTCGGGGAACGGTCCGCTGTTCGCATAACGAATGATGATCTAGGGGTTTTCAAAATGAGGTTACTCATACTTCGCCAAGACCACGGCTTCTGCCAAAAACAGTAGCACCTCGCACCTTGAAGGTGCGGAAAGTTGGGTGGATAAGCGTTCGAACGGGGCTCTATGCCATCCGAAGTCGCATTCCGCCCGATCGCGCAACTGGACAGTTCGAGAGATAGCAGACGAAGTACTGTCCCCGCTTTCAACCTGTTTTATCCGTGAGCAATTTAGAGAATATACGGGTGTAATAAAATCGTAAACCCGAAAAAGCCCCGAGGACGCGGCGGTGTACAACGCTCATACTTCCTCGTACCCGACTCCGTCCTGCGCCATTGGCTTAAAGAGCACACGAACGGGGACTTGGGGGTGTGCTGTGATCGACAGCATCTACCTCAACGGCGAATTCAAGCCTCATCTCAACAACGGTGACACGATCCGTATCACCTACCGCATCCACAGCCACCCGATCGATGGCGCGACCGCCGATATTGTCACGCGTCAGCTCACACCTGCCATAGAACACTACGTCTCCTTATGGGCCGCTTCCCACGATGCCACTTCGGCTTTGGGAAGTGTTCCCGTATTGCGTGAACGACTCTCATATCTCATCTGCCGGACGGCATATGTCGTCGGCGCAGATGTGACCGCATTTCCTCCACCTACTCCAGCCCCGTTGCTCAAATACAGCTACAGCGAATATGTGTCTTTCGAGTTCTACGGCAAAGCCCTAGGCACCCTGTCTACCGGAGAAGCCATCGCTGTGGAATACCACGTCAAGGTGCATTCAACACTCCTCGTCGAGGCGCAGGTCAAAGAGCTTGTCGCCCCGCGACTCGCATACCTCACGAGAAAGTGGGCGAGCGGCTTCCACGCCCGCAACATGCCCGCCGACCCGGCTGCCCTGTGGGCCGCCGCGAAAGAGACCTGTCTCATTTCGGGCGGACATATCGTTGAGATCGGTGGCCACGCACTGATCGTGCGTCACGACTACACGCGGGAACCAGCCGGACCGGCACGCCGGTTTTCCCTCGGCGAAGATGGCAAGGTCAGCCTTGGCCGCGACGAACAAGAAACCGACCGTATGCAGAAACTTGACGGCACGGAACTCGAATGAGCTCCGTGCTTCAGGTTTATCAACCTTCGATACATTTGCTATCGGAACCTGCACATATCCCCGCGCGCGTTATTACGCAAAGTACAGAATCCACCGGTGTTCCGGTTCGCCACCATCGCCCGCTCTCCGAGTCGGGTAACTGGCACATTCCGCGTCCTAACGGATCGCTCCATGTGGCTATCGCCCGTGCCAGTTACCCGACTCGCCGTTCCGAGGTTCACTATCGTTTCACCTCTGCACTGGCGCGGGCGCGGCTATCGCCGGGTGGCGACACCCCTACAAACAACAACTCAATTCTTACGTGGCCGTTCCACCACGATGCGTCGCGTCTTAATTTAGCGATCAAACGAAACACGACCCGTCTTCACTTCCGAATCTGCAAGTCTGCGAACAATTGTTCGCGAAAGGACATTCTCAATGAATCGCGCTTGGCATCACTTTGACACGCACTGCTCATTCATGGGCGGCCCCGGTTCTGGAAAATCCATCCGCGTACGGCTCGGCGTCCGCGAGAAGATCAAGTACCAGTGTCCGGTGTTCTCGTTCGACTTTCACGGCGGCAATTTCTACGACGCGATGGAGTACTGCGCGTTTATCAAATCTCCCCGGCCGAGTTATTTCATCGATTTCTCTCGGCCTGATCGGACCGGAATCCTTCCGTGGAACTTCGTGAAGTGCCCACCGGGCGCGATCCTCACAAGCCACATTAATCGGCTTGCGGAGACTCTGCTAAAGCCGTGGAACTCCGCTAACGCGAACGATATGGCGACGTACGCGCGGATGATTAAAGTGCCGCTCGCCTATTCTGCTGTGACGGGCGAGCCGCTCCATCATTCGGCGCACCTGCTCGATTTCGGCGCCTGGGACCTCCGCGACCATGCAATTGAGGTTATTCCTGACTTCAGAATCCGCGAGACGCTCACCGACATTCAGCGCATGACGACGAGTCCCGGCGGCTACCGACAGTGGGAGAACAGTGTGTTGTCGAGCCAAAATCGCCTCGACAGCATCGCAGGGTCAGAAATCGTGAGGCTCTTCACTGGCCGGTCAAGCACGTTCTCTATCGAGAAAGCGTGGGAGGAAGGAGCGAACGTTCACTTCAACCTCACGCCTAACCGCAAGTATCTTTCGCCGAGGGATGCGCGGACCCTTCCCGCGCTTCTCTTGGACGAGATCCTGCAATGCGCGCTTGACCGTGCCCAAGACCCCCGCGAAGCCTACGTGTACCTTGACGAGAGCCAGGAATATGCAAGCCCGGACATGGCGCCGCTTCTTGAAGGGGCGCGCAAAAGCGGCCTTCGCCTCACGTTTATTTACCACCATGAAGGCCAGTTCGAGGATCGGCCAAGACTCCTCAAAGCCTTAGAGACCGCCGCGCAGTGCAAAGTTTTCTTTGCCGGATTGCCGGCCCGCGAACGCATGAAGATGGTCGATGAGGTCTTCGGCTACGAGATGGCCGCACGAATGAGGAAGGAATATCGCTACGTTATCTGGAACGAATACGAGCTTGAAAAATACCTCACCGAAACGAGCACATGGGGCGGTTCGAATGGCTGGTCATCAGGCCGTAGTGAGCGTGGGGATACGACCGAAAAGCACGAGACCGACAGTTACAACGACAACTTTGGCGGCTCGATCACGGAGTCTACTCGCTACGCTCCCCGGCCCGAGCTTCGGGCGGTGGGGCAGGAAGACTACCGACCCGACGAAAAACGGCTGATTCTCGCCCAACGATTCGACCTCCAGCGGGCCTGTTCCATAGACAAATTGCCGGACAAAACCCGCTTTTACCGCGCGCCCTATTGTGAGCGGCTCTTGCCGAGTCCTGACGATTTTGTACGATTCATGGAAAGCGCTCTCCGCAACAACATCCCACTTCATGCAGGCCAAACCGAAAGCTATCAAAAAGAGGAGGAATTCCTTGCACGAGTCCAACGAGTCCAACGACCTGAACGAGCAGAAGACGCCGCCGGCCGAAAACCTCGGACGATCGCTAGGACCCAAAAGAGAGAAACGCGACCGCCACGTTTATGCGATGCCGAATGACCGCGACTTATATCGCTTCATCGCACAATATCAATTCTTGACGGCCGAGCATCTGTCGACGCTCACGGGCCGTGATCATAAGACGATTCAGAAGCGTCTTCAGATGCTTTATGAAGCGAATATCCTGAACCGCCAGCAACGCGATCGGCTTGCGCCATATGTGTATTTCTTCGCGGAGAAAGGAGGCCAGCTCGCCGCGCATTTGGGTTATCTGGCCGAACCACGCTGGACGCAGGACAAAAGCAAAATTTTGATCGACCACGACCTTGAGATTTCCGAGTTTCATCTCACACTCGAAAAAGCGTTTCCGAACCAAGTACAGTGGGAACAGTGGCGCGGAGATCTGAAAGACCGCGTTGAAACTCCCGAAGGTTCCATCTCGCTCATTCCCGACGCGAAGTTCACGTTGAGCGGAAAGAGCAGAGAGTGTGTTTTTCCTAGAAGTGGTGAAGTCCGCAGAATCCGAATACATGGGTGGCCGGTCAAATCTCTACAACAAAATCGCCCTCTATGCCCAGTACAAGCCGCAGTTCAGAAAAAAGTATGGAGCCGACGATTTCCGCGTGCTCTGGGTCTTACCCACGAAACAACGCGTGCTCAATTTGCTCGCCAAGATCGAAGACGATTTTCCGAGCCGCAAATTCTTTGCGACCTATGAAGAAAAATATCGTACCAATATCGCCGGAAAGATTTGGTGGACGCCGAAGGATTTCAGGGACGCGACGTACTCGATCGGCTAGGGGGCCGTTTCGCGGTATCGATCGAGCGCGACGCCGATAATCACTCCGGTGGCCGCGCCGATACCCGTCCAGAGACCGATGTGTTCCTGGATGTAACCCATCGTGGCACCGACAGCGAGGCCGACAAGTAGACCTAATCCTATTTGACTCATGGTAGATTCCGTCGGGGCAGGGAACAGGGAACAGTTCCGTGGTTTGGATGCGGGTCCGTTCTCGAAAGTACGCAGATTGTAGGTCAGCCCAAGTCAATGACCAACGTGTGGAGGGTTAAATGAATCTTCTAATCGCATTTGCACAAGGAAGCACTAACGCAGGAACTCCGAATCCCAGTGAAGATATGTCGGGATATTTCATGACGCTCATCGTCATTTGCGTATGCATTCTTGTGATGAACATCGGCATCATCGTATCTCTCGCAAGATCGACGAAGATGACAAAACAGCTCTACGAGTCATTGAAACGGCCGCAATAGTTCGACATCCTTTCGCCACTTGTTACGATTAAATGAATCGCCTCGCCTCGAAAGAGGGGGTCCAATTGGACTTGCGGGGTCCGTTCATTCTCGGTTTCTCAGATTATTGCGAAGTCCGGGGACGGCGGGCACGGGGAGTCTGGTAACTCTCGTGGGTTCGATTCCCGCGCTCTCCGTCAAATGATCCAAGTTGAATTAGGCACACGAACTACGAGGGGCGGCGAAACGTCCTTTTCGCTCGATCTCGCTTTTCATACCTGGCTTCTTGGAAAATCCGGCACCGGCAAAAGCACGGTGATGCTCTCGGCGATCATTCACGCGATGCGTGCCGGCGAAGGCGTAGTAGTCGTTGATCCGCACGGCGACCTTGTAGATTCGGCGCTCTCATACGTTCCCGCCGACCGCCTGAAAGACCTCATCCTCATCGACCTCCGCTCGCACAAACTTCCTGGCGTCGGATTTTTCGACTCGGCGAGCAAAGAGCTCTCCGGCCAAGGATTCATGTCGAACATGGAAGCTCGCGCCGGTCGGGGCTGGGGGCCGCGAACAGCGGAAATACTTCGAGGCGCCGCCGATGCGGTACTTGACGCGTACCGCTATCCCACGATCCTCGACGTCTACAAAGTGCTTTCACGGCCGTGGTTCGCGGCGAAACTCATGCGTGCGAGCAAGAATCCCCTTATCCAAGACTTCTATGAACGCTGGTACGGCAAAGATGTGAAGCCGAAAGACCGCGTTGAAGCCTTCTCTCATCCGTTGAACAAGATCGATGAATTGATGCGGCCCGGACTCCGTGAAGTGGTTTCGCAGAAACGCGGACTGCGGTGGGACAAGATCATGGACTCCTCAAAGATCGTCTTCGTACGGCTCCCCAAAGGTGAAATCGGTACTAACCCTGCGAAAATTATCGGGGCGTTGGTCCTTATGAATATCAATGTCGCCGCCGTACGAAGACGAAAGCGCGGTCGTCACGTCACGGTCTTCGTAGATGAGATCCATAACTTTCTCGACGGCATCGACTTCGAAATGTCCTTGGCCGAACTCCGCAAATATGGCGTGTCCTTCTTTTTCGCGACGCAGACGACCGCGCAAATGAGAGACGAGGATCGCAAAATCTGGAACGACGAAATAGCGTTTGGGAATTGTTCCAATATCATTTCGTTTCGGGTGGGCGGAAAAGATTCAGAGAAGATCGCGCTGAACTGCGCGGACGAAGACGGCGCGCCGTCATTGGTTCGACTCGCAAACTATCATTTCTATGCGTGGGTCTTGCGCGACGGCACGCCAGTGCTCGAAGGCCCGATCAGGACCTATCCCGCCCCGCCCAAATACGGCGACGAATTGCCCGCAAAACAAGTCTTGGCTTGGGCGAAAGA
>CAWKNS010000014.1:0-21329 GCA_963850795.1 uncultured Acidobacteriota bacterium
ATCGGCATGCTAGTGCAGTTGGTTCAAGGGGTGAATGACCCAAATATTCAACTCGTCAAGCCTGCTCCAGCAACGGTTAGCAATGGATATGCAGCCCCGATAATCCCGCAAACGGGGGATACAGGGGACAACGGGAATTTCCGCTCAAAACGGCCCCTATTGTGTTTTCGCTGTTAGGAAACCCCAGGGCGAAAAGGGAAGTAAGCCCCTCAATTCGAGGGATGGCCTGTCGCATCTATCGATGTTAGCAACCTAAAGTTTCGCTAACAGGCCCGGTTAGGATGGTGGGTTCGATCCCCCACCGCCCCTACCAAAACTCACTCACCACAAAACACTAGCCTAAATGTTTGTAGTAACCACTACTTTTGTAGTGATTCCAGCGCGGCACGCTGGCTTTCGGCGTCTGCGTTTAAGTCAACAGATAAGTACCCGTCTTTATCGAGGCCACTTTCTTCGTTGCAAGGTAAATTCGTTCGGGTCCAAAGACGGATCGTCTTCCTCTTGATAGTCCGACCTCTTCTGGACATCGTCTTTAAACCAGAGGAGCGTCAAAACGCTCTCGTAAGCCGGCAACGACCGCGACTCCTCGTACACGACCGCATCAGACTTGAGATTGTACGAATCTATCCACCCGTCCGCCGGTACGGGCTCGGGATTTCCAGGCACCTTCTCCCCCAAAAAACAGTTATATGCATATGTAGTCCGGCTGAGTGGTCGCCCGTTGGGGAGGAAGAATGGAAACTCCGAAGATTTTCTCGTCCACGCCACTTTCCCGCCTTCGCTCCAAACGATTGCACATTGTTCGCTGGTTAGGTCGCAGTATTTCCACGCGGATGCGGACAGCGACGCACCACACTCATCGGCAATCGCCTCGATTACCGACAAAGACGGAGTCCTGAGAGCAAGGTGAGCGGTTACAACGGAGGTAGGAATTAGCAGCTCGGCTGCAAAATCGTCGGCCTCTCGCTCCTTTGTGTTGGACTTATCCTTCCAGCCTTCGATGTCCACTGGCCGACAAATCGAGCCTCCGTCGTGCCCTGGCAAGATGTAGTGGCCGATCTCATGGGCCACGGTAAACCGCTTTCTGCCTTCGGACCGAACGGTTCTTTTGACCGCAATTATTCCCCTCGCTATACCCTTAGCGCGGACCAGCACACCATCGCATCCCTCAAGATCTGCCTCCTTAACCTTCAGTCCGAGCATGTCTGCAAGCTGATAGAGGTTCGGAGAACCAGTGATTCGAAGGCGCTCCAAAAGCAGGCGAGCGTGGGAAGAGCCGACTCGAAGTTCGTTTCGAATCGGTCTTGTCCTCATCTGACAAATCCCTCAACAATTCCTTTTCGAGATCGCTGATTATCGATTGATCGTTGGAGGACTCTCCCGCCTTCTTGCTCCGGTAGGAAGCCGCGAGGTCAGGAATCGACGGAGGAAGAACTCGGCTGCGAACCGCATCCAGTAGCTTCGATAGAGTAGCCGAGGCGGCGCGGTCCAACTCGTCCTGGGACCGTGGCTTCGCGCTCGCGGGCCGCAAATCCTCGATCGCCTTCCTCAGGCGCGCGGGAATCTCTTCCTGACGGGTGCGATAATCACGCGCCTTCAACAAAAGACGGTAATAGGCACGTTCGCAGAGCGCCTCGGAATCGATGTCGGCCCACTTGAGCGTTTCGAGCACATCCTCTAAGCTCAATTCCTCGGGCGCGCCAAAGAGGGAGTTTGACAGCTTCTCGAACTCTTCCCTGTCGCGTCTAGTCGTCATCTGAAACCTTCATCAGACCTACTTTAATCAAGCGCCGCTCCAATTTTCTGCTCAAGACATACACTTCCTTCACGGGAATACCCATGAGGTCAGCGATCTCTGCCGGTTTCTCGCACTCGCAATCGAGAATCGCCTCCACGTACTGCTCCAACTTCGGGTCTCTCGTGGCGCAAGCGCGCACTCCATCCGACAGGGCCCGTACTGAGAGATGGTGGTCGACCAGCGGCTTATTGTCAGGAAATTCAGCCACCGGCACCGCATCGTCCTCACCGTCTGCATCACCGACGCGCGCAGGCGACATAGACACCGTCGTTTTGTAGGACGACAGCCTCGTTTTCTCCCGTATGTCGTTTCGGATCGCTGTGTAGAGGTAGGGGAAAGTGTTGTCCTTGGTCTTGCCTTCCAGGTAGTCGCAAAAGACTTTGAGTGCGAAGTCTTCCGCGGACAGGCCGACTCCTGGCATTACCGCTGCTTCACGACCACGAAGGCCCAACTGGGCGAGTACGCGCACCGCGAACGCTGTCAATCTCAACAGCAGCTCTTCGTCGCTGATCTCGGCCGGCGATTTGGGCACTTCGCGAATCGTCCCTACTTGTATAGCGCGCCCATACTCGTCTTTTCGTCAGCCCGCAGCAAATAAATTTTCGGTTGTCTTGACGAATTTTGATCCCAACAGTCGCTTACTCAGTAGACGTGCTTCGAAGGGGCTCAAGCTCGTCCACCCAAGATAGGAGGCCGCATGGCCAAGTTCACGGTTCGAGTAGAGCTTCACGCCGCGTCGTATGCAGACTATGAGGAGTTGCACGCGTCCATGGAACGCCGCGGGTTTTCCCGCCTCATCACGTCGGATAACGGGAAGACTTACCACCTCCCGACCGCCGAATACAACTTGAGCGGGGAATATTCTCGCCAGCAAGTGCTTGATTCTGCGGAGGGTGCTGCGGCGGAGACGGGCAAGAGCTTCGCGGTTTTGGTTACTGAATCTCAAGGTCGGACGTGGAACGGTCTAAAAGAGGTTGCAAAGGCTCGAAACGTCTACGTTCGGTGAGCAAGAAACTTCTTCGGTGTGGACGGCAGTGAAATCTAGTGAAGAGGAGACCGTTGTGGAAAAACGAGAATTGTTTGTGGAGCGGCGAAGTGAAGAAGGTGACTACGCGGTCCGTAAGCCTGGGTCGGAAAGGGCCAGCGACGTTTGCGACACCCAAGCCGAGGCTATCGACCGAGCGCACGAGATCGACCCAGGCGCCGCTGTTTTGGTCGAGCGCGTTCGCAACACCGACCGCGGCTCCCGCGACAAATGGCGTAAGCCGTAGCGACAGCGGGAAACGTGACGCGACGCCGATAGTTAGGCGTAGATTAATCTCTTGAGTGGTTACAACCATTAACGTAAAGTGCTTTCCTTTAATTTAGTCGGAGGGCCACTAATGGTCTCGGGCGAACGGAAGAAAGTACAAGCTGCGACCAACGACAACTGTCCTCCGAATCTCGTCGAGTTGTTTTTGATCTTAGTTATTTCTGCGGCGCTGGCAATTTTTATCCTGTGGCTCTTTTTCTCTGTGCTCGGGATACAGCGCTTCGTGTCATTGCCACCGTATATAACTGGTGGCTTTCACCAGATTTGGATCGCGAGCGTGGGGACCGGTATCGGCGGCGGCGTGCTGTTGGTTTACCTCCGAAGCCGGAGACGAAAAACGGATTGCAAACCCAACTACGCAAAATACCTCGTCATCTCGACGCTGGCGATCTTGATCCTTCCTACCACCGCGGCAGTGATAAATCTTGCAGGATGTGGCAAGAAACCCGTCCCTAGTGCGTGCACTGAAACGGACCCTGAAGGAAACTGCGTCCGGTGCGTATATTCGCTTGATTGGGCGCACCAGCCAGCTTTTCATACCTGGTTTGTTTGCGAGGACATGCACCCTGGTCACCGAGTACTTTCACAACTGGACGCTACGCCTCAAGTGGAAAGGGCAAAGTCTGCTACAGGCGCATGGATTCAGATCAGGGTCAACATAGCGCGCGGTGTACAAGATTACTGGGAACCCGGCGGTAAGGAGATCGAGACGACGGGTAGAGGGTGCCCGGCTCAGGGCCATTCGCCGGCCAAGGGATTTCCGGAGTACAAAAACGGGCTAAATCCAGATGGCGATCAGTGCGAAGTGATGTCCCCGCAAGGCTTTGCAACCTGGGAACCCTTTCAACCGAAATTGTGGACGGTAGTTCCAAATAACCAAGGCGATCCGTTATTTAGAAAGACCGTTGTGCAAGCAATGCTCGACCACTGCACGTCGCCGGATGCGCCCGACCCGCGATGTACTGCGACTGGGAAATTTACCATTGAGGATTGCGACGCCAAATCACGCACTCTTGGCAGTATTTGTTCCACAGTCGAACCGCCTAGAGTTAACGATGCCCGTTAACGAGCACTGGAGTCGACCACGAGCAATCCAAAAGTTGCGCGTGCTGGGTGGTTTGTAGTGTTTGTAGTAGTTGTCTTGGCAGGTGCGGTTGCAACACCACTGTTTACAGGGCTTTAAAAGTGTAGGATTTCCTTCGATCCCCACCGCCCTGCGAAGCCTTCCCCAATTGACGGTACTTAAATCCGTTCAACCGGCGCGCTTCAACTGCTTCGCCTTTGGTTGGGCGGAGCGGGTTGCGAACGTTATCGCATCCTCAAGGCCATCGCCGATACTCTGTAGCGGTCTCCCGTAGGCTCTCGCACGATCGATTGAGGCTTGTACCAATCGGCCCATAATCACTTGCACTTCCCGCTCTTCGTCGTAGATCTCAGCGTCCGCAAACGTTTGCGCATTTGACTGGCCCGAAATGACCCCAATGTCGAGCAACACCTGGTGAGCGAGCTTGCCGTCTTTGCTGGATCGCAGCGCCCGCGCCAAAGCGTCAAGGGCTTCTCGCCCCAGGCCGATGTAGCGCTCTCGAAGATCGGTTACATAAGTCTGCACATCCTCCGAACGAACGATCTTCGTGATCGTTCCCCTGGACCGACCTTCTTCTCGAGAAATCTGCCTGATACCTTTTCCTTGAACGAACTTGCCAATGATCCGCTCTCTCTGTGGCGTCGGAACGTGCGATCGGCGCACTTTGGTAGCCTTTGGTACCCGCTTCAAATGATTGCCTCCGATAATCTCTTGCCGACTGCTTGCTTCGCTGGAATCTCCGCTACGGTCTGCTTGGAACACAACTTGTGCACCGTCCACACCGACGTCCCGAATTCTTTCGCCAGTTCCCGGAAGGTGACTCCTGCGGCCCGCTGCTCTCGCATGGCCGCGATGTCATCGGTTCTCAGTCTGGTTAGGGCTGGGCGCCCCAGCTTCACTCCCCGTCGCTTGGCGTGCTGGATTCCCATCCGAACTCTCTCCACCAAAATTGATCGTTCAAAAGCTGCGACGCTGCCGAGGACTGTGAAGATCAACATCCCCGCTGGGGTGCTTGTGTCGATGGCTTCGTTCAGCGAAATAAACTTGATCCCCAATACGTTCAGCGTCTCCAATACCTCCAACAGGTGCGAGACCGATCTGCCTAGACGATCGATTCGCCAGACGAGAACGTGGGAGAAATGTCCTCGCTTGGCATCTGCCAGGAGGCGATCCAGCTCCGGTCGGCTCTTCTTCACACCCGAAACTTTGTCCTGATAGACCTGGAAGATCGTCCATCCTTTGCGCTCAGCGAGCTCCCTCAGCTCTCTCTCCTGCCCCCCGTCTGATTGGTCCAGCGTCGAGACTCGCGTGTAGATTGCAACCCGTGTTTCGTTCATTCGGCCTCCTAGTAACGTTAACGTTACTATGTTATTTATTATATGATAACTAGCGTAGGAGGCCAAGCTACTGAAGGAGGGTTACAGCGGGCTGAGTGTAGTAAAAACGTAGTAGGTCGGTGTTCAAAACGACTCAAAATCGATCATAACGGTACAAGACCGAATTCCTATATGTCGTTGAGAAATATAGTAGAGTCAAAAGTTTTCAGAACGAGTCAAAAACCTGTCTGGGTTTGCTAAACCGTTTTAGGGGTTAAACCCCCTAACGGGGGTTCGAATCCCCCCCTCTCCGCCATATTTTCGTTTCCCACCTGCAATGTCCATTTTCACGTGACCGTGCCTATTCCACCTGGCCCTTCGAGTCGTGTGTCTACTCATGGCCGCTGGTAGGCGAGATTGTCGAATCGCAACGAAGCGCCATTCGAAAAATCAAAAATTACCTGAGAGTTGGGATCGCGCCATTCTGTGCGAATGCGACGAAGGTTCTTCGGTTTTATTTTGGACAGAACCTCGCGAGATTCCTGCGAACGGATCGAAAGACTAGCTTCGGCGTCCCCGTCGTTGTACACATCGATGCCGGAAAAAATGAGTGTGTCCGAAAATCGGAAGGAAGCTTGTTTGGATTCCGGATCGGATGTCTGCAGATTGAAGGTGCCGAACTTTCCGCGAGGGGCGCCAATCTGCCAGACGGCGTCGCCCCAATCAATGATTCCGTTCGTGTGCTGACCGAATAGAATAGGAGTAGCCGATATTTTCCGGCATGGGCCATGGCAACAGCTTGCCCTGCGCATCGAGGGCCACCGGCCTGCCCGCGATCGCAGACTCGTTGACGGTCGTCGTTACCGACGTGATCTCTTGCGCGAGGCAAGCCGTTGGAACCAAAAGAATGACGATAAAAAGCAGCCGCACATTCCTCGAAACGCGTGTCATAGCGCACTATCACCAGACGAACCGAGTGTGATTGCAGTCCTGCCAACGAACCGGAGCGAGTTCAAACATTTCCGGAGATTTGCCGAGCTATTTCGATGAGACCAGGTCAGATGGCACAAGGATTGGGCGGCACGAGTCGCGCTTGATCAATTCGGTTGGCACGATGATTCGCTGGGGTTCGAGCCCCGGAGATTCGATTCGGTTGAGAACGACTCTGGCGAGCTGCTTCCCCAATTGCTCGGGAAATTCGCGGATCGTGGTCAGTGGCGGATGTCCCCAGCTTCCGACCGTGTCGTTGCAACCGCAGACGCTGACGTCTTCGGGAATTCGGCGTCCGCTGTCGCGAAGGGCTTTGTAAGCTCCATGTGCAGTGGGGTCGTCTCCGGCCAGAATCGCCGTAATGTTTTCGTGGCGCGCCAGAAGCGATTTGGTTCCGAGGTAGCCGCTTTCGACATCGTCTTCAGAGTCCGTACTGTTTAATCGTTGAACCAACCCAGCCTCATCCATCGCGCGCCGGTAGCCGGCGTGGCATCGAGCGAACCACGGAAGACGCACGTTTCCGACGAATGCGATGTTGCGATGCCCGAGAGTGATGAGGTAGCGCGTCATGTCGAACGCGCCCTGGATGTCGTCGGCAAAGACGACGTCGTGCTCTTTGAGCTCGTCCTTCGCATCCACGACGTTGTTGCCCAACACTGAAAACGTGATGTTCTTCTGCTTCAGAAATTGAAGCATGTTCATCGAATTCGATCCCGCGAGAATGACCGCGCGCACCGCGTCGTGGCGTTGCAGGATTTGCGGCGGATGCAACTCACGATGAGAAACAGACGGCGAATAGTTGTAAGACAGAAAAACCATGTCCCATCCAAGCGCGGTGCAATATGCCTCGGCACCGATCAAGACGCGAGAATGGAACGCGTGCAGCATCGCACGGTTGCCCAGCAAGAAAGCGAGCGCTTTGGTCTTGTTCCGGCTGGAAACGTCGACGTTGAGTTGCGCGGCTGCATCGAGAACAGATTTTTGTAACTCAGATTCGACGCGCGTGTTGCCGTTCAAAACGCGGGAAACCGTAGCGACACTCACCTTCGCTAATTTCGCAATCTCCCTGAGTCCAACTTTATCTTTTTTCGAACCAGTTTTTTTCATCTTGGGTGTACTTGCACGTTCGGCGTCACGGCAGTGAAACAAACGACGGAGCGCAGCATAACAATTTCTTCAATTTCAGAAACAGGTTTCTAACAGTCGTTTCACGGCAAAGACCGGCTTTTTACCACAGACCGGGATCAAGCGTTTCGAGCTTAGAGTCGCGAAATGAGGCGCTTGCGGAACTCCTTGCGCGGATGGGACGACATCCACAAACGGGAAGTTATCTGGAAACGTTTCTTAACGCAAGAGAAAATTTGCTTGCAATCATAAATCGCGGTCTGTATGGTGTGCCCTACTTTTTGCGAGGGGGGCTCGATGGAGAGAACGACCACTGAGGTCGAAGAGTTTCAAGTAGAGAAGCTGAAGATTCAAGTGCATCCGAACCGAGAGGCTGCGGGCGCGGCGGCCGCCAAGGCAACGGCCCATGCGATGAAGGCGATCGCCGCCGATCGCAAGACTTTCAGCATTATCTTTGCCACGGGCGCGTCACAAATCGAAACACTCAAAGCCCTAACAGCAATACCCGGATTGCCCTGGGCGCAAATCGACGGCTTCCACATGGATGACTATGTTGGTCTGCCACTCGACCATCCAGCTTCCTTTCGACCATATCTCGAGGAAAAACTGGTTCGAAAGGTGCCGATTCATTCGTTCGCGTTTGTGGACGGACTGGCACCCGACCCAGAAAAAACCTGCAAAGGCTACGCAGATCGACTGCGCGCCGCAGACCCGCAGCTTTGCTTGCTCGGCATCGGCGAAAACGGCCACTTGGCCTTCAACGATCCCGCCGAAGCAAATTTCAGCGATCCTCTCGACGTCAAGATTGTGCATCTCGACGAGCCGTGCCGACGCCAGCAGGCAGCTGAGGGTTGGTTCAAGAGCTTTGAAGAAGTTCCATCGACCGCCATCACGCTGACGATGCCCAGGCTTTTCCGTGTGCCAAAACTCATAATTTCGGTGCTCGGTCCACGAAAGGCAAACGTGATTCGGCGAACGTTCGACGAACCCATCTCTACGGCGTGCCCCTCGACGATCCTTCGCACCCATCCCGACGCGACAGTCTTTATGGACCGCGAAGCGGCGGCAAATGTGACGAGCCGATTCGTGACGCACTGACGAGCCGTCCGCGACACGATCGAGAAACGTTTCTCAATATTTGAGAAAATTCTCATTGACTTCCGGAATATTCGACTCTAGTATGCGCGGCAAAGCAGGACGCAGAAATTCTCTCGAAACGATCCATCGACGAAGCGAGCGAGTGGCCGGTCAGTTTTCAGTTGTCCAGCGTTAGGGCCATGTCGAAGAAGTGGTTGCCGTGATTGCGGAAGCAAATTTCCAATGATGGCGGGGTGAAGGGCGAAATGGATAATAAGCAGAACTCCTTCCTGTTAGCGCAGGGTTTGCAAATCAACCGAAAAGAGATCGCGGCATCGCTCGTTCAGAACGCGATCCGTCCGATTGCGGGGGCCGTTTGGATTGTTTGTAGCTGTTTGTTCCTTACGCTGCTTTTCGCGCCGATGGCCACTCACGCTCAGACCGATACGGCAACGATCGTCGGCACCGTCATGGATCAGAGCGGCGCTGCCCTTCCGAACGCAAGCGTTACCCTCACGAATTTGGGTACAAACCTAAAGACTGTTGTGAAAACGGATTCGAACGGAACCTTCGTCGCAACTCCCTTGAAGATCGGCGATTACTCCGTCGCCGTCGAAGCCCCAGGATTTAAGAGCGCTACGCAAACGGGCATCAATTTGAACGTCCAAGATCGTTTGCGCGTGGACTTCACGATGCAGATCGGCTCTGTGAGCGAGCAAGTCGTCGTGAACACCGCCGCGCCGCAGCTCCAATCAGAGTCCTCGACACTCGGTGACGTGATTGAAGGCAAGCAGGTTGCCGCTCTTCCGTTGAACGGGCGAGACTACACACAGTTGGTCGCTCTGACCACGGGCGTCACCAAGATTGCCGAAAGCGGCAATGTGATCACCGGAGGGAACCAGTCCGCAACGAATGGTAACGCCGGCGGAACTTTTGCTGTGAACGGCACGCGCGGCCTGCTAAACAATTTTATTTTGGACGGAGTTGATAACAATTCGAACGACGTGGGAACCAACGTTCTGAAGACAAACGTCGACGCGATTGCCGAGTTCAAGGTCCAGACCAGCAACTACTCATCCGAATTTGGACGTAGCGGCGGCGCGGTGATCAATGCAACGATCAAGTCAGGAACGAACCAATTTCACGGAAACGTATTCGAGTTCCTGCGCAATGACGTGCTGGATGCCCGCGGTTTCTTTGAGCCGTCGGGTGATAAGAAGGCGCCTTTCCGTCAGAATCAATTCGGATTCACCTTTGGTGGCCCGGCGATTCACAACAAGCTGTTTTTCTTCACGGACTATCAAGGAACGCGAATCGGTACGTCACAAACCGATATCTCGACTGTGCCGACGCTAGCCGAGCTCGGCGGAGATTTCAGCGCGCTCGACTCGACGATTTACGATCCCGCTACAACTGTTATTGTGAATGGCCAGGCAGTCCGCCACGCCTTTCCCGGGAAATATTATTCCGGCAGATCGCTTCGATCCCATCGCCCATAACATCCTGTCGCTTTATCCCGCCCCGAACCAGCCTGGCCTCACCCAGAACTACATCAGCAACGATCCGGGCAGCAATAACATCAACCAAGGCGACGCGCGCGTCGATTACATCATTAATCCGAGCCAACAACTCTTCGGTCGTTGGTCGCAGAGCCACCAGGACCGCTTCCAGACAGCCCCCGCTCCCCGGGCTCGCCGACGGCGCAAACCCGGCGCAGGGCATCATCCTTTGATTCTTCGCGCGGCCTTGCCGTCGCTCACACATGGAATATTCGGCCCACGATGGTCAACGACTTGCGCGGGGGATTCAATTTTGAACATTACGCCAACGGCATTGCGGGCTATGGGCTGGTAAATCCTCCACCTGATCTGAAGGTTCCAGGCGTGCCGGATGATCCTCAGTTCAACGGCCTTACTCTATTTCAGATCTCAGGTGGCTATCGCCGTTTGGGCTATCCCGGCTTCGCCCCGACCGTGAGCACCTCGCAGGAAATCCAGTACGGCGACACGCTAAGCATCATTCATGGACATCATTCGATAAAGGTGGGTGTGCAACTACGCCGCAGCCAGTTCGATTTGTTGCAGCTGGGGTCGCCGCGCGGCAGAATGCGTTTCACCGGACAGATGACGAACAGTGCGGATGATCCCGATGGTGGCGGCGCTCCTTTGGCCGATGCTCTTTTGGGGTTGACCCCCAACGCCAATATCTCGCTCGGCGGTACCTTCCACAATCGCCAGGAAGTGTACGGCGGATTTGTCCAGGACGATTTCAAGGTGACCTCAAAGCTGACCCTTAACCTTGGAGTCCGTTACGACTACACCACTCCTCTCTACGACAAGTACAACCAGATCGCGAACCTGGATTTCGCCACAGGACAATTGGTTCTGGCAGGACAGAACGGCGCATCGCGCGGATTGGTAACGACCGACAAAGATGACTTCGCTCCGCGCCTCGGCCTTGCGTGGCAAGTTCGGTCGAACACCGTTCTCCGCGCGGGGTACGGGCGATTCTTCAGCGCCCAGGAACTTCGTTCCGGCGATCCCTTCCAGCTTTACTACAACGTTCCGTTCGTCGTTGAACCCAACTACCAGACGGACGGGACTGTGCCAGCGCTCACGGTTTCCGGAGGATTCCCGGCAGTTGATCCAAACCACATTACCGGAGCGTCCGTGACCACCTCTGCGGAAGGCGCGGGGTCGCGTCTGCACTCGCCCGTGTTGGATGAATGGAATTTGAACATTCAGCACGAGTTGCCCGGTAACTTGCTGGTGGAGATCGCCTACGTTGGCTCCAAGGCGACGCATTTGGGGACGATGCTCGATTACAACCAGGATCCCGACTCCCGGCCCCGGCGACATCGAGTCGAGACGTCCTTTTCCGCAGTTCGGTTCGTTTTCCTCAGCATGGTCAATCGCGGAAATTCGAACTACAACGCCTTGCAACTCAAAGCGGACAAACGTGTCAGCCACGGGCTGATGTTCCTCAGTGCCTTTACCTTCAGCAAGTCGCTGAACGATCAACCTGAAATTTGCTGCTCTTCGCCTACTCCGCAGAACACCTACGATCTGAGCCACGAATATGGACGTTCCGACTTTGATCAGAAATTTCGTTGGGTCAACAGCTTCGACTACCAGCTCCCATCGGCAAAGGCCAGCAGTTCTTAAATTCGAGCCGAGTCGCGGACCTCGTGCTGGGTGGATGGCATCTCGGTGGAATCGTCACTTGGCATACCGGATTCTACTTCACGCCACAGATGAGCTTTGATCCTTCCAATACGGGTTCGAACGGTTTGTACCGCACCGATCAAATCTGCAACGGCAACTTGTCGGGCAGCGCGCGAAGCATCAACAACTGGTTCAACATCGACTGCTTCCCTCTCCCGGCGGACTTTACTTTCGGTAACGCCGCAAAGAACGGGCTGGAAGGTCCGGGCGCAGTGACCAGCGATATGTCACTGCGAAAACTGTTCGACATTACGGAACGCATGAACGTCGAGTTCCGCTTCGAACTCTTCAACGCGTTTCAATCATCCAGCGTTTGGACTGCCGGATCCGTTCATTGATGATGGCCCGGGATCGGCTGGAGTCATTACATCGACTGTAGTTCCGTCACGCCAATTGCAGTTTGGTTTAAAACTTAACTTCTGATATCCCTGATGTACGCACGTACATTCGGGGGATCATTGTGAAGAAAGAGACACAAGTAAGTCGCAGAAAGTTTCTGGACAGCATCGTCTGCGACGGGTCTCGCAGCATTCATCGGCCCCCGGCTTTCTGAGGATCCGATTCAGAAAACCGGGGGCGATGATTCCTCCCCTTCGAGTGCTTCCCAAAAACTCCAGCGAACCAGCACATTCATTTTCCGGCCCCGGCGCAACACAAGTTGCCTTTCCGCTGGGCGGGATTGGAACCGGCAGTGTTTCGCTCGGCGGCCGCGGAGAATTGCGCGACTGGGAAATTTTCAATCGTCCAGCAAAACGACGGATGTTGCCCTTTGCGTTCGCTGCTCTGTGGGTAAAGCCTGAAGGCGAGAACCCTCTGCTGCGAGTCGTCGAGGGCCCAGTCGACCGTCCTTATATAGGTTGGAACGGCTACAGCCGCGAATCCGGCCAGGGTCTCCGCCATTTCGAACGCGCCACGCTCACCGGAAAAGATCCCATCGCCACGTTTGAGTTCGAAGACAGCGCGCTTCCAGTGTCGGTTTCGCTCGACGCGTTCACTCCCTTCATTCCACTGAACGTTGACGATTCGAGTTTGCCCGTCGCGATTTTCAAATATCGCGTACAAAACCGAAGTTCGAAAGCCGACAGACATCGCTCTCTCGTTTTCGCTGATGAATCCAGTTGGTTACGACGGAAAAGCATTTCTCGTCGATAACGAGTTTCCTGGCTTTGGGAAAAACATAAACACCGTTCGGCAAGAGAGCGCCGGCGGCGCGAAACTCGCCGGCCTCGATCTCACTTCTGAGAAGTATTCCGAAGGCGATCCGCTCCACGGCTCGATGGCGTTGTTGACCACACATCCTGATTTCACCGCTCACGCAAGCTGGATCGGAAACGATTTCTGGGATTTCTACCAGATCTGGATGAATGAATTCGGCGCCACCGGCAAAGTCTCCGATTCAAGAGTCTTCCAAGCCGTCGGAAGATGGCACGTCGGACTTCGCCACGCTGGCTCCCTACGCACATCTCGCTCCCGGCGAATCGACCACGATCACCTTCGTGATGGCCTGGTACTTTCCTGTCCGCGAAAATTACTGGCATCGCAAAGACCAAGAGGTTCGCGGCCGCAAACTGACGAACTATTACGGCACGCGATTCAAAAGCGCATGGGACGTAGCAATGCAGACGGCCGCTCGCTTGCCGGAGCTGGAACAGAAAACTCGACTCTTCACCGACACTTTCTTTTCGAGCACGCTCCCACCCGAAGTTCTCGAAGCCGTATCGAGCCAGGCGTCAATTCTGCGCACCAACACGTGCATCCTTCTCGAGGGCAAACGCTTTTACGGTTTCGAAGGATGCGCCGACGATGAAGCCAACGGCTGGATGAACTGTTCGCACGTCTGGAACTACACGCACGCGCTGGCTTTTCTTTTCCCGGAACTCGAACGCACCGTGCGCGACACCGATTTCCTGCATGAAATGCGCAGCGACGACAGCATGGCGTTTCGCTCCATGCTTCCGCTCGACATCGCGCAGTGGAGTTTCCGTCCCGCCGCCGACGGGCAAATGGGCTGCATCATGGGCCTCTACCGCGAATGGCAACTTTCCGGCGACAACGAGTTCCTGAAAAAGCTGTGGCCGAATGCGAAACGCGCCATGGATTTTTCGTGGAAGTTCTGGGACGTAGACAAAGACGGAATCATGGAAGGCGAGCAGCACAACACCTACGACATCGAGCTGTTCGGACCCAATCCCTTGATGTCTTCGCTCTATCTCGGCGCACTGAGGGCCATGGAATTGATGGCGACCGCCGTCGGCGACTCATCGGCAGCCGCGACCTACCGCGCCATTCGCGAGAAGGGCGCAAAAAATTTCGAATACATGTGGAACGGCGAATACTACGTCCAGAAAACCACGCCCGTAGATCAGATTCGTCCGATGCCTCCGTACGACAAAGACAACTGGAAAGAGCGCGTCGTCCTCAATGGTGAATTGAAATACCAGGTCGGCGAAGGCTGCCTCTCGGATCAGATGATGGGGCAGTGTTTCGCTGAAGTGCTCGGCCTCGATACAGGCTTGCCAGCGGAACGCGTGAAAAAAGCTTTGCAGTCGATCTTCAAATACAATTTCCGCACCGATTTTCGCAACTATCCCCACACCCAGCGCATTTACGCGATCAACGACGAACAGGGCTTGGCGGTTTGTTCGTGGCCCAAAGGCGGACGTCCAGCAATTCCGCTTTCTTACGGCGACGAAGTCTGGACCGGCATCGAGTATCAAGTTGCGGCTCACCTGATTTACAACGGTATGATCGACGAAGCCATGAGCATCGTGAACGGCATCCGTGGACGCTACGACGGCGTGCGCCGCAATCCCTGGAACCAGATCGAGTGGGGCAATCATTATTCACGCGCGATGGCGAGCTATTCGGTAATGCTCGCGCTCTCGGGATTTCGCTATTCCGCAGTAGAACGCGAAATCGCCTTTCATCCTCGAATCCGTCCGGAAGACTTTCGCTGTTTCTTTTCGGCGGGCTCGGCCTGGGGCAGCTACAGCCAAGTTTCGAACAGCAGCGAACTGAAGAGCACCATCGAGTGTCGCTATGGCAGCGTCAAGCTACGGCGCATCGTTCTGCCCGGCGATTCCACAAAGCCTCAATTCTCCAAGGCACTCGTCTTGGCCTCGGATGGAAGGCAAGTTCCCTGCACGATTGCGCTGTCGAACGGCGGCCATCGAATCGAACTAAAAGAAGAAATCACCGTGAATTCGGGCCAAACGCTCACCGTGACTTTGAGCTCACAGGCGAAAGCAGCAAGCATTTCTGGCGAAACTTCGCCGAATCTCGCGCCTCGCGACCCATCGCCGGAAGTTAATCCGAAATCACTATTGACAACTAGGTAACTTTTACGCTATACTCGTCAATGAAATACGCTCCCCAATTCGAACACGCACTCCTCGCATCTCCCACCGTATCAATCAGTTCCGCACTCTCGTTTTCTGCCTGCTCACAACCTGAACATTACAAACGACTTGCGCACTCTTCCAAAAACATAGGGGGTATACCCCCTAAAAGCGAATCCCAGGCGAAACCCTCGTTCCAAAATGGAACTCAGCGCGAACAGGTGTCGATACTCCGATGAACATCGAAGAGTTTCAGCGATCGCTTACGGGCAGCGAGCCGCCGGCGGGCCTGTCGCAGGCTCTAACCGCTCTCTGGTGGGATGCGCGCGGCGATTGGCAGCAAGCCCACTCTCATGCACAAGATGATGACGGGTCCGCACGGCGCATGGGTCCACGCGTATTTGCATCGCAAAGAAGGCGACCGCGGCAATGCCGGCTACTGGTACAGACGAGCGGGCAAAACTTTTTGCGAGAAATCTCTGCCCGAAGAGTGGCTCAGCATCGCGCAGGAATTGCTTTCCGCAAGTTAAAGATCGGGGCGTGCGTAATGACAAAGTCTTCTTCGCAGGCTGAAAACACAATGACGCGAAGATCGTTTCTCGATCGCTCCGCTACCGCGGTCGTCGGAGCCGCTCTGCTCGGCGAAACAAAGAGCGTAAGCGCTGCCAGTCTCACAGCGGCATCCTACGGACGCGTCATCGGCGCAAACGATCGCATCAAGCTGGGTCACGTCGGAATCGGAAATCGCGGCCGCGGACTCGAATACATCCTTTCCCAACTTAAAGATTCTAAAAACGTCGAAGTCGTGCGCCTCTGCGATCTCTGGAAGATCAACCTCGAGCAAGCTGTCGCGAAATCGAATGAGATCTACGGACGAACTCCGCGCTCCTCGCAGATCTTTGAAGATGTTCTCGGCGACAAAGACCTCGACGCAGTGATCATTTCAACGCCGGAACATCAGCACTCCCCGATGCTGAAAATGGTGGCCGAAGCCGGCAAACACGCCTACGTCGAAAAGCCGATGGGCAATGTGTTGGAGGAGGCGAAAGCCGCGCGCGACGCAGTCCTCGAGCGGAAGCTCATCGTTCAGGTGGGAACCCAGCGCCGCAGCGAGCCTTACCAGATTGCCGCCAACAAATGGTTCCGTTCTGGCGTCTGCGGCGAAGTGAGCAAAGTCGAAGTCGTCTGGAACTATCACGGTCCGCGTTGGCGCGGTCGCCCCGAAGTGAAACAAATCCGTGAAGCCGACATCGACTGGCGCCGTTGGTTGATGACCAAGCCCTATCGCCCGTTCGATCCCCAACTCTATTTTGAATATCGCCTCTACAAGGACTATTCCAGCGGAATTCCCGACCAGTGGATGAGCCACGGCATCGACATGGTGCATTGGTTCATGGACGATCATTTTCCGAAATCCGTTATGGCGCACGGCGGCGTATTCGCATGGCACGACGGAAGGGAAAACCCCGACACATTCCAGGCTGTGCTCGAATATCCTTCAGGATTTTTGGTCAGCTACGCTACGAGTTTCGGAAACGACTCGCCAAGTTTCATCCGCTTGATGGGCAAGAAAAACACCCTCATGAATTTCGGCACCGAAGGAACGCCGCGCTGGCTGCTCGTCGAAGAAAAAGGAAATTTTGAAGACGATCCAACCGTCGAGCGCAAGGAGACTTGGTTGTCGCTGCCTGGCGACGGCGGAAAAGGCCCGGCAAACACGGTGGATGAAGATCTTTCTCACATGACGAATTGGCTGGATGCGCTTCGCGCAGGAACGCAGCCTTCGGCATCGGTCAAAGCCGGCTACGCGCACTCGGTCGCCTGCATCATGGCCGCGAAAGCGTACTGGGCGGGCAAAAGGCTCTACTGGGATCCAAAGACGGAAAGTATCCAAGATCATCCCGTCGCGTGAATCGCATACGTCGCTTAAGAAGATGAGCCATTTGAATTTCCTGTTTTCGTACTCGGGAGCGAAATGAAAATTCGACTATTGATCTTTGTTCTCGCCATCGCTTGCCTTGCGCCTACTGTTTTTGCGCAAAACACTTACTTTCCCTCCGTCGGAATCAGACGGAGGATGGCGCCGGACTGAAGACTCCCGAGGAAGTGCGTTCGCTCGGCGCGATGGATCCCGAAAAGCTGGAGATTCTGCGGCAAGCGCAAATCGCGCTCTTCGCCGGCCCGTGGCAAATCGTGATCATTCATCACGGACATCTGGTTGCCGAGTGGTACGGGCTTCCCGGCGATGCCAACTACGACCTTCGACGGATGGTCATCCACGAAATCATCGACCGGAATCGCGTACGGTTTGCTCCTCGAAGACAGCCGCAATCACAAACTCCCGCACGACGCTCAGATCACTCTCGACACCCCGATTTACGACTACGTGCCGGAAGGTTTCCCGCTGTCCGATCCGGAGAAGAAGAAAATCAAGCTTCGCCACATTCTTTCCATGACCTCCGGCATTGCCGGCGAAGATCACGGACTGATAGGTCTCGCCGATATCCCCGGCGGCGGTGATTACGAAATCGCCTTGGGCGAACAACCGAATCGATTTGGACACTCGGCGGAAAAATTGGTCGCGGAGCCGGGGACTCACTGGGAGTATTCCGACGCCGGCTTCGCGCATTTATCGCTCTTCTTCTATCACGCGACTGGCCGTGAGCTTGCCGACTACATGAAAGAGCGCGTCTTCGATCCGATCGGAATTCAGAACGTCGGTTGGGACTGGCAAGGCGGCGCAGGCAACATCGGTCCACACAACAACGCGCACAGCGGCTTGCGTTTCTCCGCCCGAGATTTCGCCCGTCTCGGATACCTGATGGCTCATGACGGCAAATGGAAAGACAAGCAGATCATTCCGCACTCGTGGATCGAAACCGCCACAAAAAGTTCCCAAGAAATAAATCCGAGTTACGGCTACACATTCTGGGTGAACACGGACGGAGTCCTTTGGCCGAGCGCGCCTCGCGACGCGTTCGCATTCCGCGGCTTCACGGCAAGCCGCCTTTACATCGTTCCGTCATTGGATTTAGTAGTCGCAAGGCTCGGCTACGCCCCGCAAAACTGGGATGAAGGGTCGATCTTGCCCGCTGTGTTGGCAGCCCTCACCGATCGCCCCAGCGGCGCGAGCGAGAAGAAATAGGGAACAACGATTCAAATGTCGATATCGCGAAGAAAACTTCTGGCGGGCGCTGGTGGAGTTTTTGCAGCATCTGTCGTCGAGGCAGGATCGCCAGGCTCAATAGCTGGTACAACGAACTCGACGGCAGACGCGACAGAATCGAGCCGAGTTGCCCAAACAGAATCGACACGCAAGTCTCGCAGCGGCTTACGTGAATTCAACGGCGCATATCACGGCGACTATTTAAATCAGATCGCTTTCCCAATGGGCGGGATCGGCGCCGGAATGATCTGCCTCGAAGGAACCGGCGCACTCTCTAAATTCTCACTGCGCAACCACCCAGAGTTAGGCAGCGAACCAAAGCTCTATGCGGCGGTGTCGGTCAAAGCCGACGGACCGCAAAGAATTGCACGCGTTCTTGAAGGACCAGTGCCTCCGTGGAAGCTAAAGCCATTTCTGCCCGGCGTGGAAGGCGACTATCCGGGCGGCTGCTGGGGACTTCCTCGATTTCGGTCGGCAACTTTTGAGTCGCGATTTCCATTTGCCACCGTGCGCCTGCATGACGATAAGGTTCCGCTTGAGGTAGACCTCACGGGTTGGAGTCCATTCACTCCCGGCGACGCCGACAATTCGAGCTTGCCGGTTGCCGCGATCGAGTACCGCTTCACAAATCGGAGCGCCGCGCCAATCGACGCGGTGTTTTCTTTCAACTCTCCAAATTTCTTTGCGATTCGTGAGGAGTCGTTCAACAAAGGCCGTCCGACGGATCGAATCACGCCAACTGCCAATGGGTTCATCTTGCACGGTCCCAAAATCAAGAACGAGTCATGGCGCGACGTTTCTCTGGCGATTTGGGTGGACGATCCAGCAGCCAAAGTGAATCTTGCTTGGATGCGCGGCGTCGATGCGCCGCAACTCGTTTGGCGGGATGTCGAGTCGGGAAGTAGCTATGCGCGCCCTGCTCTGCACGATGATGCGGCGCCGGGCGCTTCGATATTCGTTCCGTTTGTCGTCGCGCCCGGGGAAGCAAAAACCATTTCGCTTCGTTTCGCTTGGTACGCTCCGAAGTCGAATCTTTTCAAACCGGCGGATATTGCGACGGACAGCAACGTCGTGAGTTGCAATGCAGTGGGTTGCTCGCCCGTAGCGGGAACCTACGAGCCGTGGTATGCAGGGCGTTTTTCGAGCATCGAAAAGGTCGTCGCCTGCTGGGAAGAGAATTACCGGCCGCTCCGAATTGCTTCGGGAAAATTCTCAATAGCTCTCTACGATACGACCTTGCCACCGGAAGCCATGGAGGCAGTCGCTGCGAATTTATCAATTCTGAAATCGCCAACCGTACTGCGCCAGAAAGACGGCCGCCTTTGGGGATGGGAAGGAAGCAGAGAAAATCAAGGATCCTGTTACGGATCTTCGACGCATGTTTGGAACTATGCACAGGCGATCGCGCATCTTTTTCCAGACCTTGAGCGCAGTTTGCGTGAAACAGAGTTTGGAGCGAACCAGAACAGCGAGGGTCATCAGTTCTGTCGAGCCGCGATTCCGATCCGCCCACTGAACGAACACAATGCAGCGCCCGACGCTGCTGACGGACAACTCGGCGGAATCGTCAAATTTTATCGAGACTGGCGAATCAGTGGTGATACGGCTTGGCTTCGCCAGTGGTGGCCCAAGATTCGGGCAAGCCTGGACTACTGCATCAGGACTTGGGATCCCGAACACAAAGGAATGCTCGAAGAACCGCACATCAATACCTACGACATACAGTTTTGGGGCGCAGACAGTATGTGCATGAGCCTATACGTCAGCGCTCTGAAAGCCGTGGTTTTGATGGGCGCGGCATTGAGCGAAAATGTCGAAGGATATTCTGGATTATTGACGAAGGCTTCCCAACAGCTCGAACAACTATTCAATGGCGAATATTTCCTTCAGAAGACAGCATGGAAGAATTTGCGAGCAAAGTATCCTCGCGAAGATGACGATTCGCCCAACTATCCCGAGTTTTTGGAGTTGGCACAAAAAGAAGGGCCTCCTTATCAGTACGGCGAGGGCTGCTTGTCCGATGGAGTTTTTGGAGCTTGGCTCTCCTTGGTAAGTGGCGTGGATGATGTGATGGATGCTCGCAAAGTCGAAAGTCATCTCCTCGCGGTGCACAAGCACAACTTGAAAAGCGATTTTTCCGAACAGGCAAACGCAAGGCGTCCGTATTTTGCGTGCGGCGACGAATCCGGACTATTGACGTGTACTTGGCCCCGCGGCGGCCGGCCTTCGCTCGCGATGATCTATGCGGATGAGGTCTGGACGGGCGTCGAGTACCAAGTGGCGTCGCACCTAATCGCGCTGGGCAAGACGGAAGAGGGTCTAGAAATCGTGCGCGCATGTCGCAGCCGCTACGACGGAACTATCCGAAATCCATTCGATGAAATCGAGGCGGGACATTGGTACGCACGGGCGATGTCTTCGTACGCACTGTTGCAAGCTTTCAGTGGCGCACGCTACGACGCGGTGGAGAAAATCTTGTACCTCAAGCCGCAAATCAAAGGAGATTTTCGCTGTTTTCTTTCCACTGCCTCCGGTTTCGGAACAGTCGGCGTCAAAAACAGCAAACCGTTCCTGGAGGTCGTCTCCGGGCAAATACCGTACAAGGAGATCAAATACACGAGTGCGTAACGCGGTTATTGTTGGATGATCTCGCACACAGGTCGTATCGAGCATCTCTCGCCCCTCAAACGGACAACTGAAGATCGACCGATGCGCACGGTGAAGTGACCGCACACGTTCGCTAATTTCCATTTCGGACGATCGATTCGAGACAGTCGATGGCTGGATCCAAATCGTAGTAGGAAAGCTCGTGTATTCCACCGGATAGCAAGGCCTCAATGGAAGCTCTCTGCTCTTCTCGCGCCTTCGGATCGGCAAGAAACATTTCGCGCCTATTTCC
>CAWKNS010000015.1:0-26236 GCA_963850795.1 uncultured Acidobacteriota bacterium
CGGCGCGCTTTGAACAGCTTACCACAACTGTTCAGTTCACTCGGTAAGCAGTTGGCGTTTGAATTTGATTTGCGGCGATCATGCGATAGCTCCTGTGTTCCTCGAACCATTCCTTATCAAGTCAGTGTGACAAGCCTGCGACCGAACCGATGTGCGCGGCGTCACCAATTCCTAGGACGGTGGTCACACCACGCGCGGGAAGGCTTGTTCACGATGTCGCGCTTTCGTTTCGGCGAATCACTTCGACGGAGCAGTGAGCATGAACGGCAACGCTTTCCGACACGCTGCCCATGAGCAAGCGATCGAATCCCCGGAGGCCGTGCGAACCGAGAACGATAAGGTCGGCAGGCCAGGCTTTGGCCGTGTCGAGGATGACGGCGCGCGGATCGCCCTTGGGCAGTAGAGCTTCGACCCTCGCTCCCGGCGTCGTCTCCGAAAAGATTTTGCGGACGTCTGCCGCTCCGTCTTCGGCTCGGGCGCGGGCAGCCACTATCAGCTCCTCCAAAAGACTCGCCGGATAAATGGAGGCAAGGGACGAAGCCTCCATAGGAATAGGCATCTTCACGAGTTCTTCGACACTCAAGACTTTGAAAATCGTAGCGGTCGGCCAGGGCCTGTTGACCAGGGACCGAGCCGCCGCAAGCGAGAACTCGCTTCCGTCGGTGGGCACCAGGATTTTCATCGGATGAGAGGAAGGTGCGGCGCCGCCGTGGGGAAAGCGCACAATTTCGACCGAACATGTGGCGGTCCGCAGGATTCCCTGCGCGACGCTACCGAGGAAGAATCGGCCGACCGCGCCACGGCTGTGCGACCCGACAAGAATGAGGTCTGCACCCCACTCCGCCGCAAATTGGGTGATGACGCGGCGCGGCGATCCTACGAGGACTTCCGTGGTTGCGGCGAATTTCGCTTGGCTGAGAACCGCGGCACCGGCTTTGACGATCTTTTCACATTCGCGCTTCGTGTCGTCGATCAACGCCGGCAATTCCTCGAAGCGGCCGACATCGACGGCCGAAACGATTAGGAAGCTAGTATCGGGCGGCCAGGGACGGGCAGCAACCTCTTCGACAACTTGCTGCGATACCGGCGAGGAATCAACGGCGAGCAGGATCTTCATGGCTAGTCTCCTTTAGTGGAGTCCCAGAACATTCCATTCATCATGTGCTCTGTACAGGGCGAGAGTGGACGCGTTCCCATGTGCCGACAGTGATGTCCATCACAAGCCGCTGTGTGCACTCGCACGAAGCGGCAGGACGAATAACGAACGGCTCGCAGTAGGAGGTCCGGCCTCGAGATCACACAAGCAGGTGACCGAACGCACTGCGGGATGCGCTGGACTAGCGATGCTGCGGGTGTTCGGAGAAGAAATCCGAAGGGAGATCAGCCATGAAAGCGCTGGCAGAACAAAGTGCAAGTCACGGCATCGAGTCCGGGATCGCCCAAGTAGTTGTGGTCTTTGCGCTTGTGATGCCGTCCCTGTTTGCGTTTCTCGCTTTCTTTGATCGTTCCACAGTCCGTGGGCACGGCTCCGGGATTGTGGTTCTTCTATCAAATGTCCCTGAAGACCAGCTATGGTGCGATACCAGTGGCGGTGGGTTTGACGGCGCTCGGCGATTTACGGCCGTGAAACCCCGGCGCAGTCCACGATGGCCATGGCGGCGATGAGCGTCGCAGGAATCGTTTTGACTTGGTATGCGGGACAGCTGTAGTGGCGCAGGTGCTCCGGAAGGATACGACAAGCGCAGTCAGTAGGTTCCCGTGACGCAGGTCACCCGGAAAGGTGCCCGCAGTCACGGACATCCGGCGACAAAGGGCGGAGACTCGTATTTTGGAGGACGGTGATGCAAACACTACCGGTCAGCAAGCGAATCATGCTCAAGAACATTTTGTTTCTCACGGATTTTTCGGAACCCTCGGTGACCGCTCTCCCGTTCGCGGCCATGATCGCGCGCGCCTACGGGGCCAAGGTGACGGCGCTGCATGCCCTGGTTCCCTCCGTCTACACCTACATGACTCCGGAAATGGCGGCGAGTCTGCTGGACGCCGAGGCGGACGTAGCAAAAACAGAAATGAGCCGCGTCGAGGCCGGTCTCATGGGGCTTCCCCGCGAGACGATGATCGAGCGAAACATCGGCGTTTGGCCGGTGCTCTCGAAAAGGCTGGAAGAAGGCGATATTGACCTCATCGTGATGGGAACGCATGGACGCACGGGCCTGAATAAAGCGGTGTTCGGTTCGAGCGCGGAGGAGGTGTTCCGGCGCGCAAATGTTCCGGTTTTGACGATCGGTCCTGCGGTGCGAACCGGCGGTCACAACGGCGGAAGATTTCATTGCGTCTTGTTTGCGACCGATTTCAATGCGGTCTCGAACACGGCGGCGGCGTATGCCGCATCGCTCGCGCAGGAAAATCAGTCCCGGCTGATTCTTCTGCATGTTTTGCCTGCGCCGAAGCCTGGAAAAGGAACAAGCCGGCAGAATTGTCGGTCGCGGAAGCGTTGCACCGTGTGGAGAATCTGCTGCCACCCGACGCGGAACTGTGGTGCCGGCCCGAGCCGATGGTGGAACACGGCGAGCCAGGCGCGCAGATTCTTGCGGCTGGCGGATCGCTGCGGCGCGGATTTGATCGTCCTCGGAGTTCGTGGAATGGATATGTTGACGGGGATTGCGACCCGGGTGGAACGAGCGACAGCGTATGAGGTGGCCGCGCACGCGCATTGCCCGTCCTTACCGTTCGTGGATCGTAGGATTAAGAGGTTCGTGGATTTCATCGTCCGGTTTACAGGTGATCACGTTTTTTGAGGCGACTTCTTGCACCACAAGTTCCGAAGGCAAACGGTTTCTCGTCCCGACCGCAATGCAAATATCACGATCGGTGATGACGCCTGCGAGTTTTCCGTCGTCGCCTACAACCGAAAGCATCCCGCAGTTGTTGACCCAGAGGAGCTCGACGGCTGCGGCCAAGTTCGTATTTGGCCGGCAGCAGACAGCGGCTGGTTTCATGACATCCCGTACTTTCATAAACTCGCTTCTTGTCTTAGATAGTGCCGCTTGGCTCAGGCTCCGCCGATAGCGGTGAGTGCCGGGCGATTGGAGATGGACAACGTCGATCCTTGGAGAGCGACGAGATGTCTGTTTTTGAATTCGCTCAGCGTGCGCGTGACGGTCTCGCGCGGTAGTGCCGATGAATTCGGCGATCTCTTCGTGCGTCAGCGGCATCTTGATCTGCGTCGTCGGTTTTCCATCTTTTGTTTCCGCGGACCATTCGAGAAGCAGCCGCGCGAGTTTCTCGGGAGCGGAAGTAGACGGCCGACGGTGCGCAGTTGCTCGCACGCGCCGCTATAGAGACTGCTGAACTGTTTCACGACGCCTTGATAGGCTTCCGGATGTTTTGCGATGAAGCGCAAGAAGTCTTCGCGACGGAGGAACGCCACCTGGCAGGGGTGCAACGTCTCAGCTGTGACTTCATACGGCGTGCCCGAAAGGGTAGCCATCAGACCGAGGATTTCGCCGGGTTTCGCTATTCGCAAGATCAGGGTCTTTCCACCACTGGAACTGATGGAGAGTTTTACCTCGCCGCCGCAAACGACGAAGACTCCGCGCGGGTCCTGCTTTTCAAGAAAGAGCACAGCTCCAGCCGGATACGTGGCGGAAGATTTCATCGAATTGAAATCCGCCAGGGCCGCCGGGCTCAGCTGGCAAAAGAATCCGTCCGACCGCATCTTGCACGACTGGCAGCTTTCGTTTTGTTCAAAACCATAAGGTCCGCGCATATTATTCTCCTTCTTGTTTTTGATTCCGAGATTGCATCGCTTCGTCTGCGAAGTATTTCGTTAGCGGCGAATCCGTCAGAAAACTGGCATGCGTCTGCTGATAGATTTCGCGCAAAAGTTTCCGACCTTTAGTCGTCCACGAAAGCTACACCCCGTAAATCGAGTTGCAGTTTCTTCGAACCGAGCGATGGTGCAAGAGCAGTCCACGTTCGTTCCAACTCTTCGACCCAGGGCCCACCGATTTTTCCTTCGAGCTTGACGGTGTGCATCGTTTGGTCTTCGTGAACTGTGATTTTGAGCATCTTCACTCGATGTGAAATTTCGCTGACACACCTGGTAATGCAGGTCACACGCCACAGTGCGAGGCGATCACGAGGCAGTGCGATATCTGTTTCAAACTGGAGCAGTTACGAAGGCGAAAAGTACCGAATAGAGGTATTTTCTAGAAGGTGTTCATCGAGGAGACGAGACGAAATATCGTCTCGGGACTAAATGTAGTCCCGGCGTTGAATCCCAAGCTTCTTGATCATGGAATTTAGAGTGGTACGTTTCAAGCCGAGGCGCTCGGCGGCGCCGCCGCTGCCACCAATCATTCCCTTGCATTCTCGCAATACGCGAAGAATGTGATCGCGCTCCGCGGATTCGAGGTTCTCGTCCGTTGAACCCCTGGGCTCGGCTGTGGCCTGGAGTTCTGCGAGTGGTGACCGCAACGTGGACGCGGACGAAAGAATCACGGAACGCTCCATGAAATTCTCGAGTTCGCGAATGTTTCCCGGCCAGCGCCAGTTCACGAGCGCCTGCATGGTCTCGGGCGGAATCGTCTCGATCCGCTTGCCCATGCGTTTCGAATGGCTGCTCAAAAAATATCGTACAAGCAGAGGGATATCTTCGCGGCGCTCGCGCAACGGCGGGAGGGTGACTGGAAAGACCTTCAGGCGATAGTACAGGTCGCTGCGGAACTGGCCGGCGACGACCATCTTGGCGAGATCGCGATTGGTGGCGGCGACGAGGCGAACGTTGACGGGAATTGTTCGGGTTCCGCCGACGCGTTCGAATTCTTTTTCCTGCAGCGCTCGCAGAATTTTGGGCTGGAGTTCCGGCGGAAGGTCCCCTACTTCATCGAGAAAGAACGTGCCTTGATGGGCGAGTTCCAGCCTGCCGATTTTCTGCGCGATGGCCCCGGTGAAAGCCCCTTTTTCGTGACCAAAGAGTTCGCTCTCGAGAAGCCCTGAAGGAATGGCAGAGCAATTGAGTTTGACGAAGGCGTGCTCGCGGCGCGGGCTCAGCTGATGGATAGCACCGGGCGATGAGTTCCTTGCCCGTGCCGGTCTCGCCGAGAATGAGTACCGTTGCATCGGTCGAGGCCACGTCTTCTACTTGTTTCAATACCCGTTTAAGAGCGGCACTCTCGCCGACAATTTCATCGAACTGATGGCCGATCTGGAGTTCTTCTTCCAGATAGACGTTTTGTTGCTGACTCCTCCGGAGTGCCTCTTCGTCTTCCTTCTTTTGCGAGAGATCGCGGATAACGCCGAGCACCAAAGCACCCTCGGACCCTTCCATGGGACCGAGCATGATATCCACTGGGAATTCTGTTCCGTCCTTGCGCCTGCCGTACAGTTCGAGGCCCGCACCCATCGAGCGAACGCGCGGCTGTGCGGCGTAGTCTGCGCGATGCTTCGGATGCCCCGGGCGGAAACGCTCGGGTATCAGAATTTCGACCGGTTGTCCGGTAAGTTCGGATCGGTGGTAGCCGAAGAACTTCTCAAGCTGCGCATTCACATCCGCAATTCTGCCGCTGCGGTCGGTGACCACGATGGCATCGGGCGAGAATTCAAACAGAGAGCGCAAGCGCTGCTCGCTTTGACGAAGCGCTTCCTCAGCTTTTTTTCGAGCCGTGACGTCATTGTTGATTTCGAAAATAGCCGTGGGCTGTCCGTGGGCATCAAGTTGCAGAACACGGCGGCTGGCTACGACGATACGGTCGCCGTTTTTTGCTTTGTGAATGACTTCGCCTTCCCAGTATTTGTCGCGACGCAAGGCCTCGTCGACGCTCTGGGCGGACTGGGGAAACTGCGTTTCGAGTAGGGAATGGGCGAGTTTGCCGAGCACCTCCTCGCGTTTCCACCCGTATTTTTCTTCCGCGCCGCGGCTCCAGAACGTGATGCGGTTTTCGAGATCCCGCACAATGATGGAA
Source organism: uncultured Acidobacteriota bacterium (assembly GCA_963850795.1). Lineage (GTDB taxonomy): Bacteria > Acidobacteriota > Terriglobia > Acidiferrales > UBA7541 > Acidiferrum. The sequence continues at coordinate 5,967 of CAWKNS010000015.1, forward strand.
TCGTGGGCAAGTTCGAGTAGCGCGGCCTGCTCACGCGCCAGTTTGGCTTGGCGATCGCGTTCCTCCTCCGCAATTTGGCGCCGGGTAATGTCTCGAACGACCGCCAGCACGAGAGTCTGTTCCTCGACCTGCAGCGGACTGAGCATGATATCGACCGGAAATTCCCTCCCGTCTTTGCGGATTCCATACAGATCGAGGCCAGCGCCCATGGGCCGGGTATGCGGGTGCCCGGAGTAGTCGTTACGGTGGCGAGGATGGCCTGACCGGAAACGTTCCGGCAACAAGACTTCCACCGGCCGGCCGATCAGTTCCGCGCGCACATGACCGAACATCGTTTCGGCTTGTCGATTGGTCCGCAGGATCGTTCCCTCGCGATCCACAACGAGCACTGCGTCCGGCGAGAATTCGAACAATTTCTCGAATAACACGTTCGAGTCAATAAGGTTCAGTCTGTCGGAGTTGTCGCCGCTCACGATCGCTGTTCCTTCGCATCCCGCGCGCCGCGGGCCGTATTTCCAGGGAAGGACAGCGCGGCTGGGGGAGAAACGGAGTATAACCCAAGCGCTCCATTTCGTGAGTCAAGTGAGGCGCCTCACATGGTCTCGTGACTTAGGTCACGGCATCCCAAAACGTTTACCTCCAACGTGGAGATCGTGGGGGAACGAACATGGGCGAGGACAATCGCGATCTGTTGACGGCACTCCGTTCGGAGTTGGAATTTTTGGAGAAAGGCGGATACCGCACCAAGGCACGGGCGACTTGGCGTCCGCACTTCATCTTTCAGGATTCTCCAACGTGTCTGAATTTTGACGCCACACAGCCGCTGCGGCCATGCGCGGAATGCACGCTGATGCGACTCATTCCGGCCGAGTCGGCAAATCGCAAGATTCCGTGCCGCTTCATCCCTCTGAACGAGCAGGGAGAAACGATAGACAGTTTCTATCGTTCCGGCACGGCCGAGGAACTCGAGGCGGCGCTTGGGGCATGGCTCAGATCGACGATCGAGCGTCTGGAAACCGAGAAGCGGTGCCGAGGGTGTGTAACGTGTACGCGCTTCCTTACCGAGACGAAGACCTCGACGAACCCATGAGACAAGGAGAAGACAACGATGATCTCCGAATGCGCCAATCCGGATTGTCGCGCAACGTTTGACTATCACAATGGGCGCTATTTCCGGTTCCACAAGATCCAGCGCCCAGGCGAACAGCGCCCCAACACGCATTCCGTCCAGCACTTCTGGCTGTGTCAGGCGTGTTCGAGGGAATACACACTCGACTATTCCAGGGATCGTGGCGTTCTGCTTCTAAGGCAACCGGCGCTAACAAACAAGAGTGAAACCTGCTGCTTTGTCGCCGTGGCCTGACCGGGACTTTCGTTTTTCGCGCAGGATTTGCGACAGGAGTCTTCGCAGCGGGCGGAGGTACCCTCTCACGCGGCTGCGAGTTGTAGAGCGAAGTGTGTGGTGTCCGAACTGCGAAACGCAGCGAGCTCACGTACGGCCATAACCCAAGAGTCGCGTCAGGTACGCGAGAACCAGCCACGGGACCGAAGCGACTATGGCGACCAGGAAGGCCCAGTAGAGGAGGATCAGAATCGCGAGATAGAGAATCGACTGCTAGAGTTGACCAAGCGCGCGTCGAATTGAGCGACAAAAGAACTAAAGGACCTGTGTTCTCGCGAGCGCTGCGATATCGCGATAGGTTGCACAGATCCTCCGTCTCGTTCCTACGAATCGTTACCTATTTCCTGTCAGCTGCGAACCGTCAACACCGGGCACTCGGCGTGAGAAATGATCTTGTGGGCCGTGGCAATGGGCAGATGCGTTGCCGCACCAGGGACTCCTTCTTCCGGTTTCGACGCCGAGGACGATCAGTCCCGATTCCCGCAGATGAGCGAGTTCGAGAATGCGATCGGTAGGATTGCCGCGTTCGACGAAGAATTCGGGTTTGCACCAGGCATATGCTTCAGCGGGAACGAGTTTCCGTAAGCAGGTTCTTGGATGCTTCGATAGTGTCATGCGCGGAAACGAGTTCTCCAGCCTTGGGCTCCGCGATGACGTGGAGCAGTATCAGATGCGCCTGAAATTCTTGTGCGAGGGATACGGCGTAGGCCGCCGCGGCGGGCGAAGCGGAAGTTAGGTCGGTCGCGTAATAGAATTTCGCGAATTTCCCCATCGGCGCCGCGCGAGGAATCCGCGTGCGGGCCAACTGTCAAAACCGGACAGGTGACGGTCCTAAAGATTTCTTCCGCCACGGAGCCAAGCAGCATTTTCCCGAGTCCTGTGCGCCCCCGAGTGCCGATAACGACGAGATCTGTGTTGTTTTTTGCGATCGCGTCCTGCAGCCGGGATTGAATGTCTCCCTCTTCAATCAGCGGGGTCGTGCGGATGCCCGCGAACGTATCGAGAAGTTGGTCGCGGTGCTCTTCATTTTCCTGTCGAATGGTTTCTTCGCTCGGCCAATAGGCCGGCTCGGTCATCGGATTGATGACCGGGGGCCGCACGTGCAGAGCGACGAGATTCGCGTCGTAGCGTTTGGCGATTCTCTTGACGTACGGAATCGCATGGGCGGCGGCGGACGAAAAATCGGTGGCGAACAGGATGTTGCGAAAGTTTACAGCAGTTTGGGCGGTGGCGGTTTTCATGGACTGTGTCCTCCTGAGCGCATACTGGCCGCACTACTCTTCCGAAGCTGTGACGCACGTCACCGGGGGCAGTGACGTTGCGCGCATGGCGGTCTGCCGTTGGCGAGTATTGTGACGCCAGCGTGTGTGGGTTCGGGCTACCAGCCCGGAAGGGGGTTGACCGCCAATGAGTTCCGTCGCAATCCCCGTCCCGCCCAGTTCGGCGGCTGGTTTAAGCCAGCAGCAGGCCGAAGAACTCCTCGACAAATTCGGACCCAACGATCCTTCTCCGCGGAATCGTGGTGCGCTGCTCGCTGAACTTGCCAGTCTTTTTCTCAACCCTCTCGTCATCATCTTGCTTATTGCCATCGTGATTTCTGTTGTCGTCGGACAGGTCACCGATGCGGCTATCATCTTCGTCATTGCCATGTCGAGCGTGGCGATCAATTTCGTTCAGACCTACCGGGCCGAAATCTCCGTACGAAAACTGCGGGAGCACGTCAGCTTGACAGCGACAGTTCTTCGCGACGGAGCCTGGCTGGAAGTGCGGCGCGAGAACGTTGTGCCGGGCGATCTAGTGCGGCTCTCGGCTGGCGATCTGATCCCCGCCGACGGTTTTCTTGTGGAGTCCCACGACCTCTATGTGCAGCAGGCGGCTCTCACCGGAGAATCGATGCCCACCGAGAAGCAGGTTGCCACCGGCGAGGAGCCGGGAGCGGCAAGCCCCGATGCTCCCGCCTGGGTATTTCTGGGAACTTCCGTCGTCAGCGGTACGGGAAGCGTTCGTGTCACCGCCACGGGCAGTCGAACCTCCTTCGGGTTTATCGGCGCGAAGCTGCCAAATCTCTAGGCTTCCGGGCGCGAACCCACCGGGGTCGGTGCCAATGATGACCGTGTGATTCTCCGTTGTTCTGCTGCAGCAGAGGCTGCCGTGGAGTTCTCTCTCGGCCTGCCGCCAATCTTCCAGTTCGTGCCACGCCATGCCACCGCGTTTTTCAAAGATTTGGTAGGCGCGTTTGGCGATGGCTGCTTCCACGCGGCGAGTTTGTTCTTCGGCGGATATGGTGATGACCGGGATCGTTCTTTCCCTCGAGCTTGAGTGCGTCGACGATTTTAAATCCATGAGAGGACTCCTTTCTCTCTTTCCTTGGCCCACCTTCGTTTATTCGACTGCTCGTCGGCCATGCGCGGGATCACGCCAAGCTGTGACCCTGCGCACAGAAGGAAGAGGACTCTTCTGGCGACAATATTGGTGTCTGCCGTGATTTCACGCTTAGCGAATTGAGATACGGTTGTAGGGGCCAAGTACGAAGGTAGTTGGTAAGACGCAACGGGAGGATCCGATGGAAGTCCTCGTTGAACATCTCGGCGCGGTTCAGTTTGAAATCAAGGCGCGGCAGCACAAGATCGTGTGCGACCAACCGCCGGAGAATGGTGGTTTTGACGAAGGAATGACACCGCCGGAATTGCTGTTGGCGTCACTCGGTTCCTGCGCTGGATTCTACGCGACGCTCTATCTGAAGAAACACAAACTTGCGGTGGAGGGGACCAGGATTCGCGTCTCCGCCGACAAACTCAAGGCACCCGCACGCATGGATGACTTCTGCATCGAAGTGCAAGTCCCGTCACATCTCAGCGAACCACACCCAAAGGTATGGAGGAAGCCATCGGCCATTGTCTCGTTCATAACACACTGCTTTATCCTCCGAAGATCACGCTTGATGTCTCGACTATTGCATCGCTCGTCGAGACGAAGTCCCTGTAAGGTAGGTCCGCGACGGTGTGCGGTGCATATCCCGTTGTCGGCAATTCGCGGCCAAACGACATTAAGCGAATCAAGGCCGGTGGAGCGGTTCACTCGCGTGGATGGTCGTTGCGGTGAACGATACAGTACATACGTGTACCGACCGCGAAGCCATGACTCGTTCGTCGGTCCGTCGTGGTGGCTCTCGACAGATTCAGCGAGGACGTGCGCAAAGTCTCCTCCGAGGCGGGCAACCTCCTGCTCCATCCGGGTGGAAGCACAAGCCGACAATTGTTCATAGCACTGGTTCCACAATTCGTCGCGATGCGAGAGAGTACCCGGAACGCGGGCTACTCTCGGCTTCGACGACATATTCGTCGAGGGCTACTGCGTCCAATGGAGGCAATTCGCGGTGCCAGTAAATGATTTTACAATTGCTGTCGATTAATCTCATGATTCCCGTCCTTGGATTTGGTCATCAGCACCAATTTAAGGATAGAAAGATGCGGTAATTTCAGCGGCGACTTACGTCACAACCTCCTGTGCCCTGCGTCACAACGCCTCAAGGTGAAAGTTGTTCGCTAGCGATAGTTACCGGGACGCAATCATGGAGTCGCACAGGATATCGACGTGCGCGGAGTTTCAGTTTCGAATCAACAGTCAACGTAAAGCGGCGAGGTCGAACGCCGCATTGATGGTTTTGCAATGAGGCGTCAGGATGTCAACGGTGAGCGGTTCTGATGCCACCTCGCCCGCCTTGAACTCCAAAGATACTGTGGCTCCGTCGAGTCGGGCTGGGGTTTCCTTCGTGGGCGCCGAATATATCGGGTCGTTCTTTGCAGAACGAGGCGAGAGCACCTTTCCGCGTTGCTTGACGACAAAGGAAAAATTGTTCCAGAAGTTCGGCTGCTCGAGCGCCGTGTTGTCACAGGCGGTCGCAGGTGTGCCCGGCGGCGACGTAGGGTAGTTGGCCGGGAGGACCAAGATAATACGAATAAGAACTACGTCCCCGCGCTGCTGATAATCCTTGCGCGCTTGGGCCAAGGTGTAGCCTTTGCTTGAGTCACTGGAGCGATCCAGAATTTGCAGGTACGGAGTCAGGACCTCAATATCGGCACGATGGAGGCCGTCGATGCCTTCCTCAGTGACTTGCTTCAGATACGGCGCCGCGGATTCTGCTGTCACCTTATCGTTGCGTAGGCCGAGCGAATAGGCTTCTTCGATGGCGGTAGGATCAAGTTTCGTCTGGTAGGCGGTGACACTGTGCAACGAACAGACGGAGAAGATGAGCAGGGTCAAGGAAATAACGCGATGCGGGGAACTGCGCCACCAGAACATCATTTCTGTCCTCTAGCGCTAAGATTTCCAGTCACAATTCGATGGGCCTGCCGGGAGCCCGCATAGCGAGTGAACTAGCAAACCGCCGCATTCAGCCGCTCTGCCACCTCTCTACGGTTCGCTCAGCTACCTTAGCACAACCGCTGTAGGCTCTTTCGAATCTCTTCCGAATCGAGCCCACTCAAACAAAACTCCGCTCCTTCTCAGTCTTCCGGCGCGCGCAAGGCGGGTGGCGTATCGATCGACACGCGACTATTTGCAATCACGGTCACAAAATGCGGCTGCCAGGTGCCGTTGTCCGGCGGAATCACCAGGATAGTATGGCGCGTGGCGGTTAGTCTTAGTGACAAAGGCGCATAGCCCCGTGTATGGCCGTCAACTCTCACCATAGCCCCCGGCGGCGTCGGAATATCGACGATGCCGTACTCAATCTTTGCTGCAGAATCCGTCTTTGATTTCTCTTTCTCCAACGCTTTTCCAAGTCGCTTTTTACCGTCGTTCTTGTCGGTGGATTCATCCTGTTCGGGCAGCTTTTCCGCCGCAAGCTTCTCTGTCGATACATTTACGTTTGGATAGAACCCTCTTAAAATCTGAATCAGGTCCGACGAGCTCAGGGCGAAGCCGATACCACTGAATTCTTGCGCCGTTGGTTTCGACGTTGTAATTCCGACGACCTCGCCCTTCATATTCACCAGCGGCCCGCCGGAATTCCCCGGATTGAGTTGAGCATCGGTTTGAATCCACGTGCCGGGTCCAGCGCTCGGGAACTTGTCAACCGCACTTACGATTCCCTTCGTCACACTAAACAACATCGCTGCGCCGGGATTTCCGACGGCGAACACTTCCTGTCCCTGACGCACTGTTGATGCGTCGGCAAGCTCGAGATGCGGAAAGTTGGCACCCTCAACCTTCAAGAGTGCGATGTCTACATCTTCGTCGATGTAAGCCACACCCGCTTCAAGCTGGACTCCACCCGATAGTCTGGCGAGTAGCGATTCCTCTTCGTGGGCGACGTGGGCGTTCGTCGCGATAAGGCCGGTATCCGTCACAAGGAATCCGGTACCTGATCGTTTCGCCCCTTCCAGGTACACCACGCTCGGTTTTACAAGAGCGACTAACTCTTCCAGTGTGAGGTTATGAACGAGTTCGACGGACAGATTGCGGGCCGACTTTATGGCGACTTCGCCGGTGAACTCCTTCGGAATCGGGACCAGAGCGACATCAAAGCTCGCTACTTTAAATGTCCAGTATTCGCCATGGTCTTTGCCGTGCATGTCCCGCCATTGAATTGGTCCATCGCATAGTTGCACCACTTTAGGCGCGAACCCATCTAGCCTTATCCGCGCGACTAGGGCGTGCTCGAGGCGTGAGCCGAACACGGTCTTTGTGCGTCGGAAATAACCACCGGGATAGTCCTTCACGAATGGAGTTTTTCCGACCTTCACGCCGTCGATTTCAACGGTTGCTCCGGGCGGATTGCTTGTAATGGTGAGCTTGTCTGCTCTTGCGATTACGGGGAAAAGCATCAGCAGAAACAAAATGAGAGACGAATGAGCCTGGGGCATCCGCGCACCTCATGGCAGAGATATAAGATGCGCTAGAGTATCACCATTTGATATCTATGAATATAGAGTAACATTAAATGTAACGACTCAATCTCGTCGTATGTAGCCGCCGCAGGCAACCACCGGCAGCCGAGGATACTTCGGGAAGCGCGAATCGCTCGCCGACAGCGTGCACAGAACGAAACTCGATCCTTTCGCCGACTCGATCCGACGAACGTGAACACACGTCGCGCAAAGCCCGGTATTCACGGTATCGCGCGCGGTCTCCGATCCATCACGGGCAGCTTCGATTCATTTGAGCGGTCCGCCATAGAATCGCCGAGTACGCTGAAAATAAAAACAGCCGCACGCCGCCGCTAAGGGTGGGAAGAAGCAGGCGTCGCCGTCCCACTATCCGGCGCCGCCGGCTTCGCAAACTCCGAATCCGCAAAATTCACATTCAGCTCAATCGCATCGATCACCAGCTTCTGCGTCAGATCCGTCGCCGAACTCCCCGAATCAATCTCGAACGCAAATTTCAGCCCACCGACATCGCGATAGTCATGAAAATACGATTCGATTGGATACTCTTTCCCGTCCGCGCGCCGCTTTCCTTCCCACTTCAAAAGCACAAAAGTCTTTGCATCGAACAAGTAGTACCGCACATCCCCATTCTTCGTCGTCAGCTTTACGCGCCACGCGTCCTTCTCTTCCACCTTATCTTTTCCCACCAGCTCCACTTTGTTCGATTTCTTCGCGTAGTCCACCAGCGGCCCGTCGAAATCCGCCTCTTCCGAAATATTCTTCAAATCTTCGTCCGTCATCGACTCCGGATTCAGTTTCCCCGCAAACGGATTGTTCGCCCATCCCTGCGTTCCGTCATACACGCGAATCATCGTCTGATTCTGCACATTCAACGTCATGTGCATTTTCATCGGCCGCTTCAGCTCCACCGTGAACGGCCCGGAAGCCTCGGACCCAAACGAAATCGTGCCCGTGATCCGTTCAGATCGCAGCGCCTTGATGCGAGTCAATCCGCCCCGCGCAATGTAAACCTTCGCCAGAATCTGACTCGTCGTCTGCGCCGACAACGGCGTCGGCCCAGCCGCAAAACACATAGCAAGCGCGCACAAAATCACACTCGCCGAATGCCCCAACCAGCGAAGCATCTCGCAAGTTGTTCGAGTTCGTTTTCATAGACGGTTTGCGCCTCTGGCGTATTTCGCCCGCGCCAATTTCATCGTAGTGTGACTCTCAAGCAACGTCAATTTAGACGGTTACGTCGTCCAAGTGACCCTCAACGCCTGTATCATTTCACCGAAATTTGTCTAACGACTCGCCGCGTGAGAGCATTTTGTCGTTCGAATTCCGAACGCGCCGTCGTCGTAACTCTTGCGACAGCGTAGCCGTTCCCAGCGAAGGCCCCATGAACAAATCCTCTGATCCCTGGTCCATCGTCGTCATCGTTCTGACCGTCGCGCTCTTCATCCTCGCGCTCTTCGTCAAAGGATTCACGAAGGGACTGCTCGTGGAATGCGGCGTCCTGATGGTTTCGATTAAATTGATTTTGATGGCTAAGAAAACAGTGGAGATCGAAGAAAACCTCGAACGTCGGCTAGACCGAATCGAAAACCTCTTCGGAGCGAGACAAAACCGGAGAGCCCGCACAATCAGCTCAGGCTGAATCCGCTGCTGAATGCTTCCCGTTCCCGTTGGCCTTTGCATCTTTCGCGACTGTATCTTTCGGCTCCGCTTCAACGGTCACTTCCACAGTCGCCCCCGGCTTGAGCTTCACCTCGTTGCCGTTTTCGTCCGTCAGCGTGTTATCGATGCGGATTTCCTTATACAGTTCGTCGGCGCCTTCAACCGCGATTTCAGCCTTCTCCGGCAAATCCGGATGCGGTGATTTGATGATCTTTTGCACGGTTCCAGGCAAGGTCGTAGCGGCTTTTTCGCTCATGGGGCTCTCCTGAATGTCGAAAACACTGGCGACCTGAGTGCAGTTATCCTAGCAGATTGTGAATGATGGGCAAACCGCACCGCCGCCGTGTCGCGCCACCGGATACCTATGAGATATCAATGTGATATCTATCGGATAAACGATGAAATATGACGCGTTGATTCTGGGTGCCGGCGCCGCAGGTCTTCTATGCGCTCTGAAGCGGCGCGCCTCGGCGCCCGCGTTGCAGTCCTCGAGCGCTCCGAGAAACCCGGAAAAAAAATCCTGATCTCCGGCGGCGGCCGATGCAATTTCACGAATCTTCACTGCGCCCCGCACAACTTTCTCTCCGACAATCCGGATTTCTGCCGCTCCGCGCTTGCCCGATTTACCCCCGCCGATTTTCTTGAGCTCGTCAAGAAACACAGAATTCCTTATCACGAAAAGCATCCGTACCCCGATGCCGCACCAGGCCAACTCTTCTGCGATCGCTCCGCCGCCGAAATCGTCACAATGCTCCTCGACGAGTGCGCCGCAGCCAAAGCGCGGATTTTCCTCGACATAAAAATTAACGACATAAAATTCGACGGCGAATATCGCGTGCGCGCCAAAGACGCAAATGGCGAGCCGGTCGAATTCCATCGCGCCCGTCTTGGTCGTCGCCACCGGCGGCCTATCAATCCCTAAAATGGGCGCAACTCCGCTCGGCTACGAAATCGCAAAAAAATTCGGCCACTCGATCAGTCCCGTGTCGCCCAGCTCTCGTCCCCTTGAAATTCTCCGCCGGCGCAAGCGCGAACCTTCAAGATCTCGCCGGCGTATCGGCGATGGTCACCGCGCAGTGCGGCGCCGCAATGTTCCGCGAAAAACTTCTCTTCACGCACTCGGGCCTGAGCGGCCCCGCAATCTTGCAAGCCTCATCGTATTGGAATTGGCAAAATGCCGACTCCGTGACGATCGATCTCGCGCCGGGGCAGGAATGGACTCGCGAAATTCGAAATGGCGAGAGCGGCGCGATCCCGACGGACTTCGATCGGCGCTGCGAATCGCAGTGCCGAAACGGCTTGCCGACCTCTGGATCGAAAAACATCCGCCCAAAGATTGGACGAACCAATCGCTAGAACTAATGGAAGAGGGAATTCACCAATGGGAGGTTTCGCCCGCGGGAACCGAAGGATATGAAAAAGCCGAAGTAACCGCCGGCGGCGTAAACACGAAAGAACTCTCCAGCAAAACTATGGAGAGCCAAAAAAGCCCAGGCCTTTATTTCATCGGAGAAGTTGTCGACGTAACAGGCTGGCTCGGCGGATTCAACTTCCAGTGGGCATGGGCCTCGGCCGTTGCCGCCGGCAAAGACATCGCAAGCCGAACAGCGCGGTAATCAATCAGACCTCCGTAACAAATCCGCCGTCCGCTCCAACATACCCATAAGCCATGCGCGGCGTATTAAACGCAAATCCCGGATTGCCTTCTCGATCGAGAAGTATCAATCCCGCCGTAGCGCCCGTCCGTCGAGCCAAGTTCCGCAATCGTCTGCTCCGCAACCCTCTCGCTGGGCTCGCCCGCCGCTCGCCGACGTCCGCCCTCTTCGAGCCAGCCAACCCGCAGCCGATCCACCGCCGCCTTCGCCATCACCACCTTCATGATCGCCTCGCCATAACCCGTCGACGAAACTCCGCCCGCCTCCGAATCCGCATAACACCCGCACCCGATCAGCGGCGAATCCCCAATCCGTCCCGGCAACTTGCAACACGTCCCGCCCGTCGACGTCGCCGCAAACAAAGCCCCGGTCGAATCGATCGCCACAGCCCCAACCGTGCCTTGCTCATGTCCGCGATGATGCTCAGCCGCATGCGTATCTTTCTTGCACTTCTGCCCACGCATCCCATTCCGCCGGACTGATCAATTCCTTGTTGTCGCACAGCGGAATCCCATTGTCCTTCGCATACCGTTCCGCGCCATCCGCCACCAGCATCATGTGCGGGCAAGACTCCAAAATCTTGCGCGCCAGCCGAATCGGATTTCGAATGCGCTGCAGCGCCGCCGCTGCCCCCGCGCGCAACGTCGCGCCATCCATCACGATCGCATCGCACTCCACTTTCCCGTCGAGATTCAGATGCGACCCAACCCCGCGTCAAACACCGGATCGTTTTCCAGCACCACGATCGCAGCCTCGATCGCGTCAAGCGCGCTTCCGCCGCTCGTCAGAATCGCCCAACCCGCCGTCAGCGCGCGCTGGCATCCCGTCTGGCAAGTTTCCACCGCATCGTCGGGAATATCCCACGCACCACCATGAACGATCAGCGAGGGTTTCATCGATATTAGCAGGAGAATGGCAGCGCGAACAAACATTGTCTAGAAGGAGGCCTAAACAAAAAAATCAAGGAGTACCAAAACGGGACCCAGCACCATCAGGCAAGCCGCCCAGCTATAACGGCTCTCGGGAATGCAGCTCAGCGTCCGAACCATCTGATAAGGAACCACTTTCAGCCGCGATTCCTCGCGCGGGCTGTAAAACGGGCCGACCGGGGTATAGCGCGACAATGTCCGCCGATACGCCCCCACCTCATCGTCACCCATACATATATATTGATGCGCCCCCGCCAGACCAGGGTCGCTCCCGCAACAAAGCAGAAATATCCCAGTAGCGTCAAAAATCCCAGTGCTGGTCCTGCACCCCAATACATGTTTCCTGCCATAACTGTAACGGCGACTTTTCGTCGCTATCCTTCCGCACGTTTCTCACGAACGAGCCCCAAGCGACTCTGAGCCTTAGGACGCCCCGAGTCAGCGATGGGTTACCCGCTGATGTGATGAAGACTTATCGCTCGTCGTGAATCGTAACGAGCTGCACGACTTCGAACTCTTTCTGTCCGGCGGGGGTCGAAACTTGAATCTCGTCTCCAACTTTCTTGTTCAAAAGGGCGCGGCCGATCGGCGAGGTCGTCGAAATCATCCCTTTTTCGACGTCCGCTTCCTCGCTGCTCACCAGCTTATATTCGATTTTGATGTCTTTCTGCATGTCCAGCACGATGATCTTCGAGCCGTATCCTGCGCGATCCTTCGGGAATGTTCGTCAGGTTGAGCATGCCCAGGTCGCCCATCCGCTTCTTCAGCGCGCCGATGCGCGCGTTCACGAAACCCTGGCGCTCCTTCGCGAACTTGTACTCCGCATTCTCCGAAAGGTCGCCGTGTGCGCGCGCTACCGCGATTTCCTTCGGCAGCTCGACGTTGAGCTCATGCTCCAGCGCGTTAATCTCGTCCTGCAGCTTCTGCTTGATCGGCTTCAATGGGTCTTCAGACATTGTTCTTCGTTCTTATGCTCAGATATGAGGCGGAGTCCCTGAACCCCGCAGCCTCCGCAGCGGTCATTATAGATGTACGCGAATTGCGCCGACAAGCGCGTTCGGTCTCTTGCCGCACTTTTGGCGGATGTGCGGAACTTTTGACCGTCATAGCCATCTAAACGGTTCCGGCCTGCCGTCAATCCGCGGCTGACTCTTGTGCTTGTGGGTCGCGGTTTCAACCGCGACATATAAGCCTTCCCGCGAGGAGCGGCTTCAGCCGTGAAGGAGCACGAATGAGCCGACGACGCCCCAATTCCGATGAAGCCGTTTGGCCGGCACGACGTCAGTATTTCGGCGCTCGGCTTTGGCGGCCACCATCTCGGCGATGCGCCAGACGTCGCCACTGCGATTCGAATCGTCCAGGAAGCCGTCGATAGCGGCATCACCTTCTTCGACAACTGCTGGGAATACCATCGCGGCAAAACCGAAGACTGGATGGGCCAGGGCCTGAAGGGCCGCCGCGACAAAGTTTTCCTGATGACCAAGGTCTGCACGCACGGCCGCGAAGCGCGCCTCGCCATGGAAATGCTCGAACAGTCGCTCCGCCGCTTGCAGACCGACCATCTCGATCTCTGGCAAATCCACGGAGTCGGCTGGGACAACGACCCGGACTTGTTCATCCGCCCGAATGGCGCCGCGGAAGCGCTCCGCAAAGCGAAAGAGCAGGGTAAAGATCCGCTTCATCGGCTTCACCGGCCACAAGGATCCTGCCGTCCACCTGAAGATGATCGAAACCGGGTTTCCGTTCGACGCCGTCCAGATGCCGCTAAATCCATTCGACGCACACTTTCTTGAGTTTCGCCGAAATGGTCTTGCCCGAGTGCGGCCGGCGCGGAATCGCGGCGCTCGGGATGAAGCCCTTGAGCGGTCACGGCGAACCAATCACAAATGGCGAATTGACGGTCGAGGAAGCGCTTCGCTATGCGATGAGCCTTCCCGTCGCAACGACGATCACCGGCATCGACAAACTCGAAGTCCTGCGGCAAAACGTCAAAATCGCGCGCGGCTACAAGCCGATGACTCCCGAAGAGATGAAAGCGATTCGCGATCGCGTCAAACGCGTCGCTGGCGACGGCCGCTACGAGCTGTATAAAGTTTCGCTGAAATTCGACAATCCCGAAGCGCGCATGGCCCACGGATTTCCGCTCGACGAGCAAAGCGTCGAGGTCAAGGAAATGATGAAAGCCACCGAAAACACCGGCTTTCCGTTTCCCGACGTAAAGCAGCAACAACAGTGAAAGAGAATCGGACTCCACACATGGCGAAAGACAAAGGCTACACGCGGCGTAACTTCGTGAAGAAGAGTGCGGTGGGTTTGACGGCGTCGCTGGTGGCGCGTTCGGCGTTTGGAAGCGAAGCGGAACGCGGCGGACCGCCGAGCGAAGAGCAGGTTCCGCATCGTCCGCTGGGCAAGACAGGCGCTGCAAGTGTCTGCCCTGGGCGTCGGCGGATACCACCTCGGTTCCATCAAGGATCAGAAGGAATCGAATGAGCTCGTTGCCCGCGCTCTCGCCGCCGGAATCAATTTCTTCGACAACGCCTGGGAATATCATGACGGCATCAGCGAAGAGCGGCTGGGCACAGCGCTAAAAGGCAAGCGCGACTCTGCATTTCTGATGACGAAAGTCTGCACACACGGTCGCACCAAAGACATTGCGATGAAGCAGCTCGAAGAATCGCTGCGCAGGCTTCAGACCGATCATCTCGATCTGTGGCAGATTCACGAAGTCGTCTATTACAACGATCCCGATATGATCTTCGCGCCGAATGGTGCCGCCGAAGCGTTGCTCGAAGCGAAGAAGCAGGGAAAAGTACGGTTCATCGGATTCACAGGCCACAAAAATCCCGCGATCCATCTCAAAATGCTCTCGCACGATTTTCCGTTCGACACTGTCCAAATGCCCCTCAACGCTCTCGACGCGAGCTTCAAGAGTTTCGAACAGCAAGTATTGCCAGAAGCCGCAAAGCGTGGCATCGCAGTTCTTGGTATGAAGAGCATGGGCGGAAGTGGCGAAATCGTCTCTCACGGCGCACTGACGGCCGAGGATGCACTGCGTTACGCGATGAGCCTTCCGGTTGCGACTACGATCAGCGGAATCGATTCGTTGGGTGTCCTCGAACAAAACCTGAAAATCGCTCGCGGCTTCAACCCCTTGACCACCGAAGCCATGCAAAAAATCCGCGACAGCGCAAAGAATTTCGCTGCCGACGGCCGCTACGAACTCTTCAAAACCTCAACAAAATACGACGGCAAAATCGGCCGCGAACAACACCACTACCCACCCGCCGACAAACTCCCGGCGTAGAGCTTCGAACGCGGGTCGATGCTGATCGCAGATTTCATGTTTGATGTCATCTGTCGAGAATGGCATTGTGCACGTTCGAATGTACCCCGCGGATCTAGCTCGAATCACGAGACTTATCGAATCGTCCCGCGTCGCCTGTGAACCTAAACCCCATAGAATCACATCCTTGCACAAAATGTACGTTTAACTCCCGTAGATTCACATCCTTAGAAAAAAAGTACGGGGGGGTGGGTCCGGCCTCGTTCCAGATCGGGAAATCGATCAGGGGAAGTCGATCTTCCTCAACGAGCTTCCTACAGCACCTTCACTTCGAGTGACTGCGTCTTGGTATTTCCGGCCCCATCGTCAATCGTCAGCGTGTAAGTCGTTGTCTTCGTTGGTTTAACGTCCACACACCGCGCATACGATGGCCACACCGCATTCTCCTGCGGCTCCAGCTTCACAGTCTTCGCGTTCGCCACTCCGTAACAGAGTTGCACCGTTTCGCCGCGATGCACCGCGCCCGGATTCGCGTAGAAAGCCTGAATATCGAGCGTCTTGCCGCCCATTTGATCCAGCGCGGTTCGATCGCTCTCTCTTTGCTTCTCTTGTTTCTGCTGTGCGTCTTGCCGCTCGATTTGCTTATTGTCCGACCATCGTGAAAAAAGAATCCATCCGACAATCACCGCGACACCAACCAAAACGATCGCGGAATAAAGCTGCGGATTCTTGAAGACAGTCTTCGATTCGCTCGAAGAATTGGAATGCGTCGGTTGCGGTGAGGTCAGTGACATCTTTTCGATTCACCTCGGTGAAACTCGTTTCCATCTGGAAGTTAGATGGCGCGACGACACAGCGAGGTTCCATCAAGTCGTGATAAAAAAACATTGCTACGCGTGAACTATTGATGCAGCGTTACGTTTTTGCCGTGACGCGCCAGCTGAATTCCTTGTTCGATTTGTAGTTCCACAGCGTGACTAAGCCGATCGCGACAAGGTTCGCGATGTAGCGATTCATATGGAAATAATTGAACTCGATGTTGAGAATCAAAATGTTGAGGATGATTCCGATCGAGCAGATCGCGTTGAATTTCAGGAACCGCTTCACGCGCTGCCCCATCGTCTTCTGTTCGCGCGAAATATCGCCAAAGGTCCACATGTCGTTCCACACAAAGTTGTTCAGCAGCGCCGCCTCAGCAGCCAGAAATTTGCTGCGCGTCAATCCCCAATGCAGCGTGCTCGGATCGCTGAGCAAATATAGGATCGACATGTCGATGACAACGCCGCTCGCACCGACGACGCAAAAACGAACGAAGCTCGACGCCTGAAGCAAATAGAGACGCAGTCGCAATAGATGCTGGAAGTACTCAACGTAAATCTTGTTGGTGAGTTTGCTAGCGCCTTCCACGCGTTCCCGGAACGTGTAGGGGACTTCCGCAATCCACTTCACGTTGCCGCGCCCAAGCACCTCGATCAAGATCTTGTAGCCCAGAGGGCTGAGTTCGCGTCCTTCGATCGATGTGCGGCGAATCATGAAGAAGCCGCTCATGGGATCGCTGATGCGGCCGATCACTTCTGGCAGCAGGCAAAACCCGATCAACTGCGCGCCGCGCGAAATGATTCTGCGCCCGAGAGCCCAATCGCTGACGCCGCCGCCTTCCACGTGCCGGCTCGCGATCCCCATGTCCGCTCCGCGCAGCATTTCGCGGCAGAGCTTCGCAGCAACCTCGGGCGGATGCTGGAGGTCCGCATCCATCACGGCGAGAATCTTGCCGCGCGCGATCTGCCAGCCGCGAATCACTGCGGTCGATAATCCGCGTTCACCCTGCCGCCGCACGACGCGCAACTGCGGATACTTTTCGGTCAGTGCCAGCGCGGTTTCCCACGTGCGATCCGGGACTGTCATCATCCACCACGATGACTTCGTATTCCATGCCCTCGACGGATTCGAGCACGGCCATGAGCTGGTCGACTACCGCAACAATGTTCTTGCCTTCGTTGTATGTCGGCAGAACGAGCGAGACATCGACGACGGCATCGCTTGCGGCCGGCGAAATAACCAGTCGCCCCGTCGGACATTCTTGCAGCGTCAGTGTGCCGAACATATGCCTCTCGATCCCCGCCTGACTCACTGAGTCAGCCGAGCGCTCGTCGTGATTTTCCTCGTCGCTCATCAAATACCTGAATCAAGGGCGCCTGACTTACGGGGACACCTTAGGCTGATACACGATGATGTTGCCTACCTTGAATCCGAAACTGTAGTTGTCGTCCAAATCCTTCAGAAATTCGCCGCCGAAGTGCGTGGACGTGTACCACTCTCTTCCCTCGGCGGTTGCCGGGTCGCGCACGAGCGCAATCGCGCCAAAACTTCGATGCTTCATTTTGTCCCAGAGATCATTGGCCAGCGCAGGCTGTTTCATCGCCAATATGCGAAACATGAATGGGTCGAGAATATAGGGACTCTTTCCCGACTTGATTGCAACGAGCGGATTTTCAGTGAGGATTGGGCGTTTGTCACTGTGCAGGCGCAGCAAAACTTCGTCGGCATCGTTGCGAAACGACGGGCGCGTCAAATCACCGTGAAGCCCTTGCAGTGTCGGTACGAGACCGACGATCAGCGAAGCCGCTAAAATCCCCGTTCCGATCTCGGTGAATGTGGCGATTCGCGAAATCGCGACCACCAACAAAATTACCGACGCCACTTGCAGATCGAAAAGATGATTGATGCCGATGCCGAGCGACCCGAAAATCACCGTCGTTACAGCAAGCACGAACGCAAAGTAGATCGGCCAGAGATCAGTCTTGTCTTGCAGGAAATAGTAGAGGCCGAAGGCAAACGCCGGAATCAGAAAGAAGAGAAACGTGGGATCGACGTCGAGCGCTTTCGACAGCAAATGGATCGGCGCTTGAATCGTGTACGACAGCGAACCGCCGCCACCCGCGCACGCTTTGAAGATCGCGAAGACGCGCCCGCCGCTGCCGGCGTACATCGCTGCAAGCACAATCGCGTAACCGACGCCGGTCGCAACGGCCAATTCGATCGCTTCCCTCATTCGCTTTGCGAGGATCCATGCGACGAACACCGCGGCGACGCCAAATACCGTTGTGAGCTTCGTCGCGAACGCCAGCGTGAACAACGCGGCGCCAAGGTAAAGCGCGCGCCGACGGAAATTCGAGCTGGTGCAAACCACGACGCCCCAAAGATTCGCCGCAGCCGCGAGGCTGTCGCCCTTCGCGCCGAGCAGCGCCTGTTGCGTCGAGGCCACGCTCAAGATCGCTGCGACCGCAGCAACACTCAACAGCACGCTCACATTCATGCGGCGCAAGAGAACGTACACCGCAATCAGCGTCAGGACGACGCAAGCGCCCGAAACGGCGATGCCTGCGGTCTCAAGCGATCCGAGCGGTTTGGAAAGCCATGCGGTCGAGACGAAATAGAGCGGGAAATATCGCGTGCCGCCATAACCCAGCGGACCAAATAGCGGACGATAGAAAACTCCGTGCAGGAAATCATGGGCGCACGCGAGCCACACGCCTTCGACGTGCGTGAGAAAATATTGGTTCTTGAAATTGAGATAGATGCGCGGCAGCAGCAGGACCGCCGTCGCGAACGACGCAAAAACGATCAGCGCCGAAGAGATCTTGAAGGCCGGGCTTTTGGAGTTGCCGTCTGGCGACATTACGATGTTGTTCCGGTCTCTTTCCGAAAATCGTGCAGATTGAATGACGGCGAACGATCGCCTACTTGGACGAAGCCTGACTCGGCCCAACCGCGAGATACCCGCCTAAGACCCTGACCCAGCGGAGGCCAAGATTGTGCCGAAACCGCCTCGGACCGGTAATCGGGTGTACCCGGTACCCCGCTCAGATTGTGGCTTATTCGACGCCAAGAAAAACATAGCGCAAAAGGAACAGTACTGACAGGACCCAAATTAAAGGACTGATATCACGGTACTTACCGGAGCCTAGCTTGACCAAGGTGAAGGAGAGAACGCCCAAACTGAGGCCCGTCGCAATACTAAAGGTTAGCGGCATGGCGACCAGCGTCAGGAATGCCGGGAAGGCTTCGGTGAAGTCGTCCCAGCGTACGCGTGCCACGGCGCCGCACATGAATGCGCCTACCAATATAAGAGCGGGCGCCGTCGCGTACGCGGGAATAGCCGAGACGACGGGCGCGCAGAACATCGCGACGCCGAAACACGCGGCGATCACCAGATTGCCCAGGCCGGTGCGAGCCCCGGCGGCGACTCCGGCTGCGCTTTCGATGTAGCTAGTGACGGTCGATGTTCCCGCGACGGCGCCGACGATGGTGCCGACCGCGTCGGCCAGCAGCGCCCGGCTTGCTCGTGGCAATTTGCCGTCGCGCAGGAAATTGCCTTGCTCGCAGACGCCGACGAGCGTGCCGACGTTGTCGAAGAGATCGACGAAGAAAAACGCGAAGATGAGTTCGCCCAGTCCAATTTTTGCCGCGGCGTGCAAATCGAGTTTTAGAAATGTGCCGCTGGGATGAGGCAGCGAAAAGAGGTGATCGGGGAAATGCGTGAGTCCAAAGGGAATTCCAGCGAGCGCGATGGCAATGACGCCGAGAAGAATCGCGCTTCCGATTTTGCGCGCCATCAAAATCGCGATGAGCACCAGGCCAGCGGCAGCAAGAAGCACTTGCGGATCGGACACGCGGCCGAAGCCGACGAATGTCGCGGGATTTGCGACGATGATCTTCGCGTTGCGCAATCCAACAAACGCGATGAACAGGCCGATTCCCGCCGCGGTGCCGTGCTTCAGGCAATCGGGGATGCCGTTGACGATTTGCTCGCGAACGCTGGTGAGCGTAAGGAGAAGAAAGAGAACGCCGGAGAGAAAAACCACGCCGAGCACGGTCTGCCACGGAATGCCGCGCCCAATCACGATCGAATAGGTGAAGTAGGCGTTAAGCGACATGCCGGGAGCGAGCGCGATCGGATAATTGGCCCACAGCCCCATGACGAGCGTCGCAATCGCCGAAGAGAGGCACGTCGCGAAAAGGACGCCGTCGAGCGGGCATTCCCGCCTGCGCCAGAATTTGAGGATTGACCACGACGACGTACGCCATGGTCATGAACGTGGTCAGGCCGGCGAGAAGCTCGACGCGAACGGTGGCGTTGTTTTCGCGAAGATGAAATAGCCGCTCGAGCAAATCGTGGCTCCCCGGAAGAGGAGGGACTGTAGACCGCGCGGCGAAGCGGCGTCAAACGCAAAAATCAGCTCGAAAGTCGGCGATATTGCGAGCGGCATCCTTATAGCTGGGTTCGATTTGCCTCGGGGCCGATGTGTTGTAAACTGTTGAAACCGCAAGACAGTTCCCCGGTAGCTCAATGGTAGAGCATTCGGCTGTTAATTTTCAGACGAACGTTGATTCTGCACCGTTTAACCCAGAAATTGTGCTCTGAAAACGGGCAAGTTGGACCCCAGTTTG
>CAWKNS010000016.1:0-41515 GCA_963850795.1 uncultured Acidobacteriota bacterium
GCATCCGCAGTGGAGGTAAACGTGATGTCCAAAACGTCGTTCATCCACCTGCGTGCCTCGTCCTTAGGAAACGGACTGATTTTTGCCGTCTCTCCCGGAGCGCGATTCAAAAACACAACGTGATCGATTTCGCAGGTGAACGCGGTTGCAAGTTGCGGTAATTCTGCGGTCGTAATCTCAAAACCAAACTCTCCGTTCTGCCTGCGGATGACCGGGCGACTCTGCATATGAGGAAACAGCTTCGGAGCGTCCGGCCTAAGGCGTACCAAGAGAGGATTGCCGATTACTCGGCGTCCCGGATTCTTGCGAATGGCGTACACCGCGTCGTCCGTAGTAAACGTCCAGCCACGTTGCGCGCATGCGAAAGATAGCGTGGACTTCCCCGCTCTGGAGTGGCCGCAAAGCAGTACGCCGCGCCCGTTGAGCGACACACACGCAGAATGGACGACGCCAAAGTTCGGCGGCGTAAACAAGAGCCCAGCCATCAACTCCATGAAGTGGTAGCGGAAGAAAGCCTGATCCGCAACGGTGGCAGGCGTCATCCAGCCAAAAGCAAATCCCGCAGTGACGTCGCATATGCCGAAATTCTCAGCGTCGCCAATGATCGAGATCAGACCTCGCTGGCCCAGGATTGCCGGGGCCGGCAGCAGGTCCGTTCGCTTGCTCTCTGAAACGCCGATGCGGACGTGAATGGGATCGATATCCAGAATTTTGGGAAATGGCCCCCAACTCTGGCGGGCGGCGTCGATGACCGCTTGTGAATTCGTGGAGAGCTCCAGTGGAACGCCGCACGGGAAGTGGCTGGCGCGCAGAGGAAATTCATCGAAGTAGCGAAGTGGATCTCGAGGCCACTCTGGTTGCTTATCGATTGCGGTGCGAGCCGCAGATGCCGTCGTCACGATGTCACCTCTTATAAAATGGGCCGCGAACTAAGGCTGGCGTCTGGAATAGGGCCGTGCTCACGCTCGCCAACCATCAGCCGAAAGAAAAATGCGGCAGCCAAACCGACGATGCTGGCGGTCGCCAATACGAGTGGATAGCCAAACTTTGTAAACGAAGCGCCCGCGGCGGCCGCCGCCAGAGCGGCCGCGATGTTGATCACGAGGAAGTTGAGCGCAGAGGCTCCCGTGCGCTCCTCGGGAGCCACCTGATTCATGAGGAAAAGCAGGATGCCTGGCTCGGTCATCCAATGTAGAGCCATGTAGCCGACATAGACGACAGAGGCTGTGGGCACGCGTGAACAAAATGCGAGCGCCCCAAGCGTGATTGCCGCCCCGATTTGCAGATACACGATCCCGTCGACCATCCCCAACTTGCGAAAGATGAACGGCGTGGCCATGATGGCGAGCACTTGCGAAAGCTGAGCGTAAGAGTAAATCGAACCGATCTGTTGCACGGACATGTGCAGGTATTGCGAAAAATAGACGTTATAGAACGGATCGAAGGTAGCGCCAGCCAAGGTCCAGAAAGCAATTGCGGCAAGGTAGCGTTTGATAAAGCGTCCGGAGGGATACACTTTTCGTTCATTCGTCGGCGATGATGAAAATTTAATTCGCGAGACAAAAAAGGCCCCAATTGCCACAAACGCGCAGGCGACCAGCAAGGCCAGTTGCTTCGTGCGTTCCGGGGATGTAGTTGACGCAAGCGTGCCAAGCCATCCGGGAAGGCGCCCCCCAACTTGTCCGCCGAGGATTCCGATCGCAATTCCGGAAGAAAACATCGTGCTGAATCCCACCGGTCTGTTTCGTTCGTTCGTGAGTTGTGCGAGAGCTGGAGAAATGCAAACGGCCCATATCGTTATGAAAAAGCCACCGAGAAACGCGAGCACGATGAGCAGGATTTCGTTCGAGACGATCGAGCGCAGTGCAAAGATGAGCGGCACCATCGTCAGGCATGTCAGCAGCGCTTTTCGCATCCCAAAACGATGCGCAATCAGCCCGGCTGGGATTGCCCCCGCGATGCCTCCTACGGCGGAAGCACTGGCGATCAAGCCAACAATATTTTCTTTGACCCCTCGATCCAACAAATAGAGGTTGTAGAGAACAAAGAAGACGTACATGCCAAGATCGAAAAAGAAATCACTGGCGAAGAATGACCAAAATCCCTTTCCCAAGTCGAATTTTGAAGCCCAGATCTTGAAACCTAAGCCGAAGAAGGATGGAAATTTGCGCCAGTCGAACGACTGAGCGCGAAACAAACCAAATCGGGTAGGAGAGTAATTTTCGAGCTTGCGCGGCAAGGCCACGCTCCGGCTCGCCGTTCGGCGCGTAAGGCTCCGCAACCTCTGCAACTCCGTCGTTGGGCGAACTGCCAACGCCAAAAAGCACTTCCCGCAAGATGCCCAGTTTGTCCTTGATGGACTCGAGCAGCAGAACATGCAGCCATGTGCCGTTTTTTTCCTCACCAACGCGTGGAAAGTGCCCGGCCTCCGATGTTTCTCGAAACCAACTTTGCAAGGACGCGGGCTGCCGCTCGATTTCTTCCCGAATTTCTTCGGGGAGCTTGCACGCAAACCAATTTGCCGCGAGCCGGAACGAAATCGCTTCGAGGCGGCGTAACGAAGGTCCGTGAATCTGTCTCCACAATTCCCAAAATGCGGCATCCTCTGAGTGGCTGTTTAGAAAACGCGCCATCCCGTAAATCTGCTCGATCGGAAGCAGCCCCCGAGACAAGTCACGGAGGGTATTCAGCGCCGTATAGCCGAGATTGTCGACCGGATGCAGCCCCGGAAACTGGAACCCATCGACATTCCGCCAAACACGGCGGTGCCAGAATTCATCAAGGTTCGCTAAATCAAATCGCATCACTTCTTCGTTCCAGAATCGGTAATGCAGCTCGAACCCGATCGGCATTTCCGGATCAAAGAGATTACGACCAGGTTTCCACGAAGTGACCGGCATCGCGGTAGGAAGGTGGTCGGTGAGCCGCTGATCCCCTCCCGTGACGGGCACGTAACCCAGCCTCACAACAGCGTCCTGAGCCCGATGCACACACTCGGGCGGGCAGTACAAATCAATATCGCCCTGAGGTCGAAAGCCAAACTCGCGTACATACCCGGGGAAGAGCGAAAAACCTTTCATCATGACGTGATCGGCGCCAATATCTTTTAATTCATCGGCGACTCTCGCATACGCTGACTTGATTTTCTGGAATCTCAACTCGACATCGGCAAGATTCCGGTCGATTCTCTGCCCGACCCAATGCGGCAAAAAATCGCGCTCGCCATCGCGGTGGTCGAGCCGATACGACGTCATGATTTTGGCCGTCGACCACGTGGAAAGAATCCGTTCCCACTCGGCGTCGGCTATGTTTTGCAGCGCCTGAATGTCCGGGTCCTGGAAGCGGATGGCGCGACAAAACGAAGGTGGGATTCCGTTGATGCTCATCTCGCGCTCTAAAATTTGTATTTCAGTGCGAACTGTATGATTCGCGGATTTCCAACCGTCGAAGTGATTAAGCCGAAGACGCCGGGCCCAGCCGCAAAATCATTGATGGGATTCCCGAATTTCGGCGTGTTCGTAAAGTTGAAAAACTCCGCTCGAAAGTCGAGCCCTTGCCTCTCGGTCAAAGCGAACGACCGCTGTACTCCCAAATCGAGATTGAGTTCGCTAGGGCCGCGCAGAATGCCGACTCCGCAGTTGCCGAAGCCGGTACCGTCTCCAATCGTTGGAGCCGCCGCGAATGCGTCGACATTGAAGTAGCCATTGAGCCGGGATGTAACCGATCCGGAGGAAGCGGGGTTCGCGCCAGTGCATGCGGCGCGCGTATCGCCGACCAAATTTCCGAACACCGATCCGGCCGTGCTATCGATTGCCGTGATCGGCAGGCCTGATTGCAAAACCGACACGCCGGAAACCTGCCAGCGCGACAACAACGTCTTCGCGATTGCTGGACCGGACTTCAGATTCGGAGTCTGGTACACGGCGCTCAGGACAACGCGATGCGTGCGATCGAAATCCGACGGCCCGTGGGACTGACGGCGATCGGTCTGGTCGCCGCTCATGAAGTCGAGCTCCAACGAGTCGATGCCGCCGGTTCCGCTGGTGTAGTCGAGAGTTTTCGAGAACGTGTAGCTCGCGAGAAAAGTCAGACCAAAGCTCGTGCGTTTGGTGACGCTGGTTTGCAGTGCGTTGTAGCCAGCGTTGAACGACGTCTCGCAGAGGTACGATCCGCCGGCAAGGCCCTGAAACGGAACACGCTGGGCGAGATTTTCGTTCGTCGTGGTGGTCTGACCGTTGACGGGATTTTCCGGCGTCGCGACAAGCGCCTGATTGAATTGGCGGCAGCCATCGAGATGCCTTGTTCCCGAGCCGACATACCCGACCTGCCACAAGAAATCGTGCGCGAATTCGTATTGCAGGTTGAGGTTGTATTGCTGCGAGTAGGGGCTTCGGATGGAGCCCGAGATTGCTCCGACCGACAACGAACTGTCAGGCGTCCGCGGAAAAAAGATCGGAAAGGAAGAACTAGGCGGAAGCGCCGGAACAAATGGGTTTGCTAGAGTGGCAGCAGCGTTGGGAGAACCGATGCGGGATTGTGTCAGGGAGAACGGAATCTGCCCCACGTCCAGCAAAATCAACTCGCCCGAAAGGCGCTCGTAATAAATTCCATAGCCACCGCGCAGAACGAACGCCCTTTTGCCGGGCAGTTGCAATGCAAATCCAACACGCGGCGCAAAGTCTTTATGATCTGGATTCCAGAAACTCGAACCAGAAGTCTGCGTCACGCCGTCGGGAACGCTTCCCTTGTAATTTCCCGGAATCGTAAATCCGGAAAACGTTCCGGTTGCAGGCACGGGACCGACCGCCGTCGCCGGATCGAAGCTCGAAAGGAATCCATGAGTTTCGCTCGGTGGGCCAAAGAACTCATAGCGCAGCCCGGCGTTGATCGTTAGACGCCGCGTCGCGTGGAAATCGTCTTGCACAAATCCGGCTGCGTCGAAATACCGTTCATCTTTTCGAAAAAGGCCTGCTGATCCGGAGCTTTGAAAAACGTTGCTAAAGCTGCTTCCATTTTGTGCAGCGCTTTGGCCGAGCAAGAAATCGGGGAAGCTCTGTATCAGCAAAAATCCCGCGGTGGTAAAAGGCACATTCAGAACGAGTTGATGGCGCTTGAACTCGCCGCCCACGCGCAGGCTGTGTCGTCCGCGCGTGAGCGAAACGGTGTCTTGCCACACAAATGTATTCGTATTTTGAAAATAGAAGGGCTCACCGAAAGATCCAATCGTGAAAAGACCTGTGAGTTGAATTCCGGGCAGTGTCTCAAACCCATCGGGGGTCGCCATCCCAATATCAGGGGCGTTGACCGGATTCGCCTGAACTTGCAGTCCGGTGAAACGCATGTAGCCGAACCGGGCGAGATTGGTGAGATTGGAGGAAAATGTGTGCGCGTCTGACAACGTGAACATATCGTTCGACGAAGTGAACGTGGTGCCCCATCCGGGAACCGTCGCGCTGAACGGCGTGAACGGCTGGTTCGTCTCGTCGTGCGAATGAAAGAAACGGCCCGACAATTGATTGCGGTCGGAAAGTTTCTGGTCGAGATTTACGCCGAACTGGTCCTCTTGATAGTGGCCCGGGAAGGAGTACGTGGACTCTCCAAAGCCCTGCGGCGTAATCGTCTGCGGCGTTGGAATCGCAAAGCTTCCATCCGGCAACTTCGCATTCAGCAGTGCAAGTGCCACCGGACTGATGTTCGATCCATTCGGAGCAACCGCGACTCCGCCGAAGGCTCCCGATTGGCCTTTAAAGATCGCGCCCAGTGCCGCGGCGGATCGATCATTCGTCAACGGTGGAAGAATCGCGGTTTGCAACGCGCCTTGCGCCTCGCCATTGATCTGGCGGCTTCCTTGGTACGACACAAAGAAAAACGTCCTGTCGTTGCGGATGGGTCCGCCAAGCGTGCCGCCAAACTGATTCTGTTTCAGCACAGGACGCGGCTGCCCGTTCGCGTTCAAGAAAAAGTTGTTCGCGTTCAGCACATCGTTGCGAAAAAACTCCCACGCGCTGCCGTGAAACTGATTGGAGCCCTGACGGGTGACGATATCGATGTTCGCGCCGGTGCTGCGCCCGTAACCCGCGTCGTACATTCCGGTTTGTACTTTGAATTCCGCAATCGTGTCGGGTGACGGAACGGCAATGCCAGGCTCAGGTGCGAACCCCCCCGCCGAATTCTCCGACAGATTGTTTGCATCGATCCCGTCGAACTGAAAATTGTTCGCCGTCGTCTTTGCGCCGTTGACCATCACGTTCTGCGTATTCTTTCCGAATGCGCCGGCATCCGGAACGCCAACCGTCACGCCGGGCGAAAGGGCAAGTATTTGGGTGAAATTTCGATTCGCCAGCGGAAGCGCCTCGATCGTCTGCCCATTCGTGGTTTGGCCCAGTGCCGAGCTCTGCGTGTTGGCCAGTTCGATGTTGGCGGCGACCTCAACCGTGGTCGTACTCGTTCCGATCTGCAGCTTAAAATCGATGCTCGTGTTGCTGCTGGACAAAACAGAAATGCCGGGCGAGGACAATGTCTCGAACCCGGCAGCTTCGATCGTCAGTGAATAATTTCCAGGTGGCAGCAAAGTGCAGCGAAAAACCCCATCCACAGTGGTCAAAACTTCTCGGGAGAAATCCGTTCCATTGTTGACCACCCTTACGTGCGCGTCAGACACGCGCGCCCCCGATGGATCGGTTATCGTCCCGACGATTGCACCCGTGCCCGGCGTCTGAGCAAGAATCGGCTTCGGCACGACAAGCAGAATCAGCAGTGCGGCGAAAGAAAGCAGAAGCGCCTTGGCCACCCAGACGGCGCCGCGGGCGCGCGCACCGGGATATCTTCCAAACAAGGCGTGATACGTGGATGCGTCACATATGGATAAGTCTGTCGATACCGAGAGAATCTCGGATCTTTCAACGATATTCATTTCTCTACCCGTTTTGTCTCAAAGATTGAGAAAGCGACGGTAGAAGAAAGGTCGGCCCTAACTTGTCAAAGAAACATCTCGCAATTGCAAACCTTATGTCCCCGAGGGTTTTTAGCTTTGTTTTCGCGCCGGGGACACCCGCTTAAGAAAATCGTGACACCATCGCGACTTTGCGATGACAACTCGCGCCACGCCTCGGCTCTAGCTTGAGATTGTCGGCGTTTCGGTACGACGCGCAGCCAGGAATGCTGCCGCCGGACCGGGGCGTTAGAAACGTCCGGGGTAACGATTTACATGCTAGGCAGAGTTCTGTCGATTTGTGTTTTGTGCTTGTTTGCTTGTTGCCTCGTAGATGCCCAAGAGAACGTCCCCATCATTTCCGGTGGCGCGGGCTTTTTTTCCTCCACGCAAGGTGGAACAAATTTCTTGCAGCCCGTCTTGGCGCCGGTCCTCGCGGTTCCGCTCGGCGATCATTGGCTGATCGAATCTCGCGCGGACCTGCGCGAGTTTTATTTCCAACAAGGGCCCGGCGGGCCTTACTCGAATGAGGGGTTTGCCACCCTCGAATACCTCCAACTCGATTACAACGCAAATTCACATTTGACGGTCTCTTTGGGCCGATTCCTCACGCCTTTCAACATCTACAACGAGCGAATTACGCCGATCTGGATCAACAAGCTTCAGGATGCGCCTTACGCAGCCTCGATCGGCACCGGTCAAGGCTACAGCGACGGGTTGATGTTGCGCGGCGCGCTGGTCTCCACACACGACTATGCGATCAACTACGAAGCTTACTTCTCGACTTTAAGCACAGTGAACAAGTTGACGTCGGAGCGCGGCGCCGGCTACAGGCTCAGCGTCTTCATCCCAAAGACTCGCCTCGAAATCGGCACGTCCTATCGAAAAACGCTGCAAGGAACGCGGTCCAACTCCGAAGGCGTAGATCTTACTTGGGAGCCCTACCAGGCGCCGCTTCAGGTGCGCGGCGAATGGGCTCACACCGACGGTGGTTTTGCTTATTGGGTTCAGAGCTCGTATCGCTTATCACAGTTCAAGGGCGAGAATTCCGCGATCGGCCGTCTCGAGCCGGTCTTCCGGATGCAACAATTTTTTCGATCGACCGCAATCCCGGGTGATGGCCTTCCCGCTACCAACGCTCAGCAACCAACATTCGGACTGAACTACTACCTTCCCCATGAAGTTCGTTTGAACGCGAGTTACGGCCGCCAGTTTCTGGCGCAGACAACAGACACCAACGTTTGGGATTTCGGAATCACGTGGCGGTTTCTTTTTCCCGCTTGGCCAGGACCATCCAAATGAAACGTAGCTACTTCATATTCATCGCTTGTTCTGTCCTCGTGTTCTGTACATTGGCGAAAGCCCAGCAGAAGCAAGATAAGTCACAAGCTGCGTCTGCAACACACACCCAAGTGAACGCTGCCAGCCAAAGCGCCGAAGGCGAGAGGCTGTTTCGCGCCAACTGCGGCCGTTGTCACAATCCCCCTGAAAGTCTCTCTCCGCGTGAAGTTCGCGCCGTTGTTCGGCACATGCGCGTACGCGCCGTTCTGACCGACGAGCAGGAACGCCTGATCGTCAAATTCCTGGCTCCATGAATTGTTGATTCTCGCTTAACACCACTGAGGAGTGCGTTGGATGCTCGCTCAAAAGTTCACTGCTACGATTGTTGCCGCGCTAATATTTTGCAGCCCTCTTTTCGCTGGACAGCAAACGCCACGTCGAATCGAGATTACCGCAAGCAAGTTTTCGTATAACCCAAATGAAATCACGCTGAAGAAGGATGAGCCTGTCGTGCTTGTCCTTCACAGCACGGATGTGACCCACGGATTGGTGATCCCCGAATTGAATGTCGCCGTTACGGAGATAAAAAAAGATAAGGACGTTGAAGTACCCCTGACACCCACAAAAACGGGCCACTTCACGGGTCAGTGCGCGCACTTCTGTGGCACAGGCCACGGAACCATGCTCCTCCAGGTCGAGGTGACCGACTAAGCCCCACCTAAAGGTCTACAAGTGCAAGACGATTCTGGCGATGCGTGCCGGTGGCGATATTCACACACGCCCTGAGCAGCTAGTCTCGCTCGACGACGAGGACGACGAATGAGCCGGGCTTCATTTTGCCGCGACGCTCGCCGGGTGCGGGTGGGTCGAAGTCAGCGGCGGGCAAGAAGATTCGGTGAGTCTTGGGATCCAAGCCCATCGTACGCGCGGATTTTTTTGTCGGGACAGTTGCGACGGTTGTGTATTTGTCGGCGCCGTCTTCGTGCGCGACGGTGAGATTGCCGTCGCCGGTTGAAGCGAAAGCCAAGTTGGTTTCAGGATCGAAAGCGTTTGCATCCACGCCGTCGCCGATCGGAACCGTGGCGACGACTTTTCCGTCGTCGGCACTGATCACCGCCATCAGCTTGTTGTCACAGCCGGCGAAAAGCCGTCGCGACTTCCAGTCGGCCGCAAGCCCGGAAGGTTCTTGGCACGGAGCCATCGGCCAGCGGTTCAAAACCTTTAGCGTTTTCGAATCGAAGTGAACCAACTCGGACTTGTCCTCAATGTTGACGTAAATATTTCCTTTGCCATCGGCGACCGCGAATTCGGGCTTTCCTCCCAGCGCCAGAGTTCCTGCCACCGTACTATCCGCGACATTGATGGCGGTCGTGTCCTGGCTGCGGCCGTTCATCGTGAAGACTCGGTTCGTCGCGGGATCGTAAACGATGGCGTCCGGGTTGGTTCCCACCTTGACCGTCCCTTGCGTCTTTAGCGTTTTGAGATCGAAAACTGTCACCGTGTTTGCGCGGCCATTGCTCGTGAAACCTCGCCCCGCGTCGGGAGCGATAGCGATTCCATGCACGCCTTGCGTGTCCGGAATGTCGCCGACGACTTTGCCGCTATCGGCGTCGAGCACGACAACGTGAGACCCATGCGAGACATAGACGCGTCGAGCAGCGCTGTCTACACCGACGTAGTCCCAACCTTCATCGCCACCGACTTGGATCGTCTTCGTGACGTGATACCCGTCCGCTGCCGGAACAACTTGCGGCACAGCAGCCGCAAGCAGTAGAGAGAACCCAAGCACAAATCGCTTTTGCATGACGTCGAAACTCCCTTCTCACTCGATTCAGGCTAAGGGTGGTGTACTCGTTTAAAGATAAACGGACAATTAACTCGGATCTTTTCGACCTTCCACAACAATTGCAGTGAGTTGCGTTCCAGTTCGCCAGAAGGCTTATGATCTCGATATGCGGGTCTTACTGGTCGAAGACGATACGCGGATCGCGCACTTTGTCGCGAAGGGACTGCGCGAGCAGTCGTACGCAGTGGACGTATCCGCCACTGGAGAAGAAGCGCTCTATCAGGTGGCGATCAATACGTACGATCTGGTGATTCTCGACGTGATGATTCCGGCGCCGGATGGATTCGCAGTGTGCAAAGAGTTGCGGCGGACGGGTCATCGCATGCCGATACTGATGCTCACGGCACGCGACGCGGTGGAAGATCGCATCGAAGGCCTCGATCGCGGTGCGGACGACTACCTGACGAAGCCCTTCGAGTTTCGCGAACTCCTTGCACGGCTTCGTGCTTTGCTGCGCCGGCCCAGCGCGGTGCAACCATCGACTCTCTCTGTGGCCGACCTGATCGTTGATACGGCAGGGCAAGCCGTTACACGCGGAGGCAAGTTCGTTTCGCTGACGGCAAAGGAATACGCGCTTGTTGAATTTTTGGCGAGAAACGCGGGACGCGTGGTCGGCCGCGCGGAAATTGCCGAGCACGTGTGGGACGAAGAGTTCGATCCGTTTTCGAATTTGATCGAAGTCTATGTCAACCGCGTGAGGCGCAAGATCGATACAAAAGGCCTCAAACCGCTGCTCCACACGAGACGCGGCGCGGGTTACGTGCTCTCCCCAGATACGGGCGCTGAAGCGAAAGCGGTCGATGCACGGCGACGAGACGATGTTTAGCTCCGTGCGTACCCGCCTGACCGTCTGGTACACAGCCGCGATGGCTGCAATTTTGATTCTGCTCGCGTCTGTAACCTACCTCATCATTCGACAAAACGTGCGTGCTCGCGGGGATGCACAGGCCGTGGAGCTTGCCGACACGTTTCTAAGCACAGTGAACGCGGAGACGGGCGAGTCAACAAAACCCGATAGCCTGGATTACGGAGTAGCCGCCGCAATTTCCGAACATCGTTTTCGCGATGTTGTATTCGCCGCGTTTGATCCGCAACGCAATTTGATCGGAATGTCCGAATGGTTCCCGGAAGATCGGCGTCACAGCGAATGGAAGCGCGACGCGCTCGTCGCTCCGTTACAGGCCGTTCTCGGCACGCAAGAGCCGTTCCAATCGATTCACTTTGCAGGACACAGCTATCGTATCTACGTCAGGCACTTTTCCTTGGAGCAGCAATCCGCCACTCTCGTCGTTGTCCAATCGCTGTTTCATCAGCACGAATTCCTCGAAACTCTCGCCGGAACATTCGCGATCGTGATTCCGATCACCTTGCTCATCGCCGGCCTCGGCGGCTATTTTCTTGCACGGAGCAGTCTTTCGCCGGTTGTAGCGATGAGCGAACAAGCGAGACGGATCGGGGCTGAAAATCTGGAAGCGCGGTTGAGCGTGAGTAACCCTGATGATGAGCTTGGACATCTCGCGCAGTCGTTCAACGGGCTTCTTGATCGGCTCAATGCATCTTTCGATCGCCAGAAGCGTTTTGTCGCAGACGCATCACACGAACTTCGGACGCCCGTGGCCATCTTGTGTGGCGAAACGGAGGTCGCGCTTGCAAAAGAAGATCGCACCCAACAGGAGTATCGAGAGACGTTGCGAATTCTTGCCGACGAATCCAAGCGCCTCAAACGCATCGTGGAAGACCTCTTCACGCTTGCGCGGGCCGATGCCGGCCAATACCCACTGTCGTACACGGATTTTTATCTCGACGAACTTGCAGCGGAATGTGCGAAGAATGTCCGGACGCTGGCCGCGGCAAAGCAAATCACTCTCGGCTGCGAACCAAGTGGAGAAGCGTTGATTCGTGCGGATGAATCGCTCGTGCGTCGCATGCTGCTCAATCTGCTCGATAACGCGATCAAGTACACGCCACCTGGCGGCTCAGTTTCTCTGCGCGTCGCGGCGCACGATGGTCACTACGATTTGAGCGTCACCGATTCGGGCTCGGGCATTCCTGCCGATCTTCATTCGCGAATTTTCGAGCGATTCTTCCGCGTCGACAAAGCGCGCTCTCGGCAAGACCAAGACGGCGGGGGCGCCGGACTCGGCCTCTCGATCGGAGCGTGGATCGCGACCGCTCACAACGGCACGCTCGAACTCACACGCTCCGAGCTCCGAAGGCAGTACCTTCACGGCGACCCTGCCGAAACAGCCCCGCTCGAGTTAATCGCCTATTTAGGTAGCCAGCGATAGCGTTTGTAGGCGGCAGAGACTGCCGCGACGAACCCATGCGCGGCCTCGACCCTCACCTCCGCTATCTTTGCGTTGGCCTTTGCGCGGCCCTGCTCGCAGTCTCCGCCGTCGGCCAACAAAAGCCTGCCGACGCGTCCCCTCTGCGACTGACCCTTGCGGATGCGCTTAACCGCGCCCGTAGCAACAGCGTCGTCTACCAAGCCGCCCTGACCGATGCAAAGATAGCCCACGAAGACAAGAAGCAAGCCCTCACGACACTGCTGCCAAGCGTCAACTACAACAACTCCGCGATCTACAGCCAAGCAAACGGTGTCGATAGCTCAGGTGAAATTCATCGCAAACAATGCGGTGCACGAATACATCAGCCAGGGCAATGCTCACGAAGCACTCGATTTAGCCGGTATCGCAGAAGCGCGGCGAGCGGCCGCGAACGCAGCGGTCGCAAAAGCTCGCGCGGAGATTGCGTCTCGAGGACTGGTCGTTACAGTTGTTGGAAACTTATTACGGTGTCGCTGCGGCTGCGCGAAAGCTCGATGTCGCACAAAAGGCCACCGACGAAGGCGACCGATTTCTGAAACTCACCAACGATCTCGAAAAAGGTGGCGAAGTCGCGCATTCGGATGTGATCAAGGCGGAACTTCAAGCGAATGATCGTCGCCGACAGTTTCAGGAGGCCAAGCTCGCGCTTCTCAATGCGCGGCTAGATCTGGCGGTGCTCATCTTTCCGAACTTCGATGAAAACTATGAACTCGCCGACGATCTGCATGCTCCCGCGACCTTGGTTTCTTCCGATGAGGTGGAGGCGCGTGCGGCTCGGGACAACCCCGACATTCGCGCGGCTCTTGAAACGGTGAACGCCGCAAGTCACGGAGTTTCCGCAGCACGAGCAGGCTACCTCCCAGGACTGGATCTCGACTATTTTTACGGAATCGATGCGACGCACTTCGCCACGAGAACGAACGGCGTCTCGAACCTGGGCTCATCGGCGGTCGCGAGCTTGAACATCCCTGTCTGGAATTGGGGTGCGACTCAAAGCAAGATCAAGCAGGCCGAATTTCAACGCGATCAGGCAAAGCGTGAATTGTCGCTGGCTCAAAGAAAACTGCTCGCGGAACTGAAATCGCTTTACGCCGAAGCTCAGACCGCTGCCGACGAACTGTCGAGCCTCCAGCGATCCGCAGAGTTGGGCGCTGAAAGCCTGCGGCTCACCACGCTGCGCTACAAGAACGGTGAATCTACCGTCCTGGAAGTGGTGGACGCGCAAACGACCGCCGCTCTCGCCAACACCGCCTATGAAGACGGCGCTGTTCGCTATCGCGTCGCGCTGGCCAACCTTCAAACGCTCACGGGAGAACTGACGACGCCATGAAAGCTTGGTGTGCATTATTGCTCGGGCTATCCGCGCTCGCCGGTTGCAGCTCCGCCGAAAAAGAGAAGGAGCCGGTTGTGACCGTGCAAACAGCACCGGCGGAACGGCAATCTGTTTCGCAATTTGTACCCGCGGAAGCCGTTGTGTTTCCGCTGAAACAAGCCACCGTGTCGCCAAAAATCACGTCGACGGTTGCAGAATTCAAAGTGCAGCGCGGCTCACACGTCAAGAAGGGCCAGTTGCTCGCGATTTTGGAGAACAAGGATCTCGCCGCCCAAGCCGAAGCAAGTCAGGGCGATTTCGAACAGGCCGACGCAAATTACGCCATCACGGTAAATGCCGGTGTTCCGCAACAGATTCAGAAGGCAGAACTCGACGCTGCCGCGAGCAAATCAGCATTCGAGGCGGCTCAAAAGGTTTTCGATAGCCGCAAAGATCTCTTCCAACAAGGCGCGATCCCGCGTCGCGACCTCGACAGCGCCGACGTCGCATTGGCGCAAGCACGCAGTCAAAACGATCAAGCGCAAAAACAACTCGCCGACCTACAGCGCATGGGAAAAGAGCAATTGCTCAAGGCCGCCGAAGGGACGAAAGCGTCTGCCGAAGGTCACTATCGTGCGGCGACGGCGCAGCTCAGCTATGCCGAGATTCGAAGCCCCATCGACGGCGTTGTGACCGATCGCCCTCTCTATGTCGGCGATCTCGCGACGGCCAACCAACCGATTCTTACCGTGATGGACACATCGGCACTCGTCGCGAAGGCACATATTCCACAGGTGGACGCGGCACAGATTAAAGTCGGCGACGCAGCGAAAATTAAAGTCGAAGGCGATGACGAAGCCGTCGAGGGTCGCGTCACTCTCGTAAGTCCCGCGCTCGATCCGGGAAGCACAACTGTCGAAGTCTGGGTCGAGACCCGCAAACCAAGCGCGTCCGTGAAGCCCGGAATGACGGTGAATATCGAAATCACCGCGAAGACGATTAAAGACGCCATCGCCGCTCCAACAAACGCGATTTTCAAGAATGCCGAAGGCGCTTCCTACGTGCTCATCGCCGGAACCGACAAGAAGGCTCACCAGAAGGTTGTGCAGCTTGGTGTAAGAAATTCTGATCTAACGCAAATCATCAGTGGCATAAACGCCGGCGATCCAGTCATCGTCTCCGGCGGCTACGCCGTGCCGGACGGCACGGCAATCGAAATCGAGAAGCCATCGGACGGCAATAAAGACAGCAAAGAAGATCCAAAAGCACAGCCGGAGAAGGATAAGGACTAGCCGGCGTGCACCCCGTCTCTCCAATCAGCGTCAAAAAGCAGACGCCGCCATGGTTTGAGCGGTTCTCGCGACCTATTATTTTCTTCACGATCGCGTTGGCGCTGGTCGGCGCCTACCTCGCTTTCTCTATCCCAGTTTCCGTTTTTCCGAGCACAGACTTTCCGCGCGTCGTGATTGGCGTGGACAACGGTGTCGCTCCGATCGATCAAATGCTCGTCACAATCACCAAGCCAATCGAGGAGGCTGTCAACAGCGTTCCCGGACTGCAGACCGTCCGCTCCATCACGAGCCGCGGCTCAGCTGAGGTCGATCTTTTCTTCGACTGGCACTCGGACATGATCCTGACGCTGCAACGCGTCGATGCTGTTGTAGCTCAACTTCAGTCCGAGCTCCCGCCTACGGCGAAAGTTCAAACGCATCGTATGACTTTCGCCGCTTTCCCGATCATCGGGTACAGCCTCACATCCGATACCGTTCCGCCGGAACATCTTTGGGAAATCGCGACGTACGACATCAAGCCACGGCTCAACCGGCTCGACGGTGTGGCAACCGTTGTGGTTCAAGGTGGGCGCGTCCCCGAGTTTCAAATCACGCCTGACCCTGCGCGTCTGCCAGTTGCAGGCGTTACCGTCTCGGACATCCTCGACGCGGTCCGCCGCACAAACCTGATCGATTCGCCCGGATTGATCGAGAGCGATCATCACCTCGTGCTTGGGCTCGTAAGCGGACAGGTTCGCTCTGCCGAACAACTCGGCCAAATCGTCGTGAAAACCTCGCCCGCCGGTGTGCCGATTCGAATCGGTGACATAGCGACCGTCGCTCCTTCAGTCGCGCCCGTCTACACGATGGTCACCGCAAACGGAAAGCCTGCCGTGCTGCTCAACGTGGCCCGCCAGCCTGACAGCAACACGCTTCAGGTCGCAAACGAAGTTCACGCGTTGATTCAGCAGCTTGAGCCAACACTTCCGAAAGGCGTGCGGCTCCAACCGTTCTACGACCAGTCGCTGATCGTCCACGAATCCATCTCGAGCGTTCGCGACGCTGTGCTCATTGGCATCATTCTGTCGTCGATCGTTCTCGTATTGTTCCTGCGAGATTGGGGCACGTCGCTCGTCGCCGGGCTCGTCATTCCGGTCACGCTACTGATCACGTTCATCGTTCTCAAAGTTGCGGGTCAGAGTTTCGATCTGATGACTCTTGGGGGCCTTGCCGCTGCGGTCGGACTCGTGATCGACGACGCGATCGTCGTGCTGGAGAACATTGTCCTCCACCGCGACCTTGGACAGGATCGTTTTGTGGCGATCCGCAGCGCGTTGCGTGAACTTACCGTTCCGCTTCTTGGTTCTACGATCACGCCTATTGTCGTTTTCTTGCCGTTAGTGGCAATGACTGGCGTCAACGGTACTTTCTTCCGCGCGCTTGCAATCACGATGACGGTTTCGTTGCTGACATCGCTGTTTCTGGCGCTGACTTGGACACCGACACTAAGTTTGTATTTAGTTCGCAGGAAGAGTGTCGATCGGGTCGAAGACACCACTTCGATCGAAGACTCTCAAACGGCCAGATTAGTTGCTGAGGATGCTCACCTCACCGGCTTTTTCGGCAAAATGGTCGCGCGTTACGAAAATGTGATGCGCTTGGTCATCAAGCGGCCGCTGATACTGATCGCTGCTGTCGTAGTGATCGTCGTGCTTTCGGTAGTCAGCTACAAGTTTCTTGGCAGCGACTTGCTCCCCGCGATGGACGAAGGCGGTTTCATTCTCGACTACCACACTCCGCCCGGCAGTTCGCTCAGCGAATCAAATCGCATCCTTCTGCACATCGAGGAAATGCTCAAGGCCACGCCCGAGGTCGAGAACACCTCTCGCCGAACAGGTCTCGAGCTGGGTCTGGCCGCAGTGACCGAAGTCAATCGCGGCGACTTCACCGTGAAGCTCAAATCGAAACGCAGTCGCTCGATTGAGGAGATCACGTCCGACCTTCGCGCGCAGATCGAATCCTCCGAACCGGCGACGAAAGTCGAGTTTGCGCAGATTCTCCAGGACATGGTCGGCGATCTCAGCAATCAGCCTGAACCCGTCGTGATTCGCCTGTATTCGCAGGATGGAAAATTGCTAAACGAAACCGGCCCGCGCGTCGCCGATGCGATCAGCAAAGTTCCTGGTGTCGTGGACATTCTCAACGGTGTGGAAGACACAATCAGCGGACCCGCTGTGACATTTCAAATCAATCCGACCGCGGCTGCGCGTGCCGGTTTTACGCCGGAAGAGGTTTCGGTCGATGCTTCTGCAATTCTCGAAGGCGAGCCGGCCGCGACGCCCGTAATCCTGAATGATCGTTCCTACCCGATTCGTGTTCGCTTTCCGGAAGCAAACCGCGCGACGCTGGAACGAATGACCAACACGCTTCTCGTCAGTTCAACGGGCAAGACCGCAACACTCGGTTCTATCGCGAGCGTAGCGACCGATCCCGGCGAAACAGAGATCCGGCGCGAAAATCTTCAGCGGCTCATTCAAGTTACGGCGAGGCTGGAAGGCGTCGACCTCGGAACCGGCATCGCTAAAGTCCAAAAAGCCGTGAACGACCTGCATCTACCATCCTCGATCCGCGTCGAGTACGGTGGTCAATATGAAGAGCAGCAGAAATCGTTCCATGATCTTCTCGTAGTGCTGTTCCTCGCGCTGCTGTTGCTCTTTGCTGTTTTGCTCTTCGAATTCCGCACGTTTGCCGCACCGATCGCAATTCTGGCGTCGGCACTACTCTCCACGTTCGGTGCTTTCGTAGCACTTCTCATCACGCGCACCGACTTCAACGTCTCTTCCTTTATGGGAATGATCATGGTGATCGGCATCGTTGCGAAAAACGGCATTCTCCTCATTGACGCCGAGCAACGTTTCCACGCTGTGGGTCTTTCAGCGGAGGATGCGATGATTCAAGCAGGACGCCGCAGACTTCGCCCCATTGCTATGACGGCGCTCGCCACCGTCGCTGGCATGTTTCCGCTAGCGTTGGCGATCGGGGCCGGCTCCCAGATGCTCCAGCCTCTCGCCATCGCAGTCATCGGCGGCTTGCTCAGCTCGATGGTCTTGTCCCTCGTTTTCACGCCGGCGATTCACTACTACCTCGGTGGAGGCGGTAGGCGGGAGTTGCATATCTCCGAAGCGCCGCTGGAGGCCTGAGCCGACAATCTTCGCAAATCACGCAGCCGTTGTATCGCTTTGCAACACAATCCCTCGCGCGATCCAGTCGTCGATCTGCTGGTCGTTGCTGCTCAACAATGCTTTCAGAGTCTCTCGCGTATCTTGTCCGAGAAGCGGCGCCGGAGTGCTGACGCGCCCAGGAGTGTCTTTCAGTTTGACGGGTGTGCCGGTCACGCGATGCCTCCCGGCTTTCGAATGCTCAAGCGTCGGAAACATCTCTCTTAGCGCAGACTGCGGGTCATCAACAACTTCACCAAAGTTTCTGACGAGCGAACTCGGAATACCGGCAGCTCTCAACTGATCGACCCATTCACCCGCAGTTTTGTTTTTAAACACTTGATCCAGCAACGGCTCAAGCTTTTCTCGATTTCGAATTCGCTCGGCATTTGTTATGAATTGCGGATCGCGCTCCATCTCTGGCCGTTCCAGCACAACACAAAACGCCGCCCACAATTTTTCGCTTCCCACAGCGATAGCAAATTCGCGATCGCTGCCTCGATACACCTTGTAGGGCACGACCGTCGGAAATGCAGTGCCCATCGGACCGGGCACGGTCCATCGATCCAAGAAAGCTCGAATAATTCGAACTCATTGTCGAAATCATGCTGTCCAGCATCGACACATCGACATATTGCCCACGACCCGTCGTATCGCGAGCGCGCAGCGCCAACAAAATACCAATTACCGCAAATAGTCCCGCGGTCACGTCGGTCACACCATAGCCGCAGCGCACCGACTCACCCTCTTCCGTTCCCGTGATGCTCAGCAATCCGCTCGAAGCCTGCACAACTAAATCCATGGCCGCTTCATCTCGCGACGGCCCATTCTGTCCGTACCCCGAAATCGAACAATAGACCAGTCGTTCGTTTCGCTTTCGCATGTCGCCAAACCAAGCCCAGCTTGTCCATCGCTCCCGGGCGAAAATTCTCGATCAAAACATCCATCTGATCGATCAATCGCGAGCACAGACTCAGCCCTTCTGGCTGCTTCAGGTCGATCGAAATCCCGAGCTTCCCTCGATTCAACCCAAGAAAAAAACTCGCCATCCCGCCAGCGAAAGGTGGACCCCATCCGCGCCCCATGTCACCCGAGTGCGCCTCCAACTTGTATATTTCCGCGCCGTAGTCCGACAAGAGCATCGTGCAGTATGGACCGGCCAACGCATGCGAAAAGTCGAGGATGCGAATTCCGTCCAGCGGCCGCGCTGTTCCGGTCACTCCGGCTCCTTCGCACGGGCTGCGCCCACCACCATCGGTGAGATTTTGATCTTGTTCATTCCCGACAGAACCGTCGGATCGTTGTCCATCAGCTCTTGTGCTTCAGAGATGTCGCGGACTTCAAGCACACCCATGCCAAAGTTGTCGGTCGGATCGAGCACCGGTCCAAAAATCAGCACCTTGCCCTGATCGAACAAACCTCGAAAGTACCCAACGTGTTGCAGCATAAGCGCACGCTCTTCCGCGCTCATATCGCTGGCAAACGTCGGACGCGGCGGGATCAATCGAATATAAAAATATTGTTTGGCCATGTTTTCGTGTCACCCGTATCGACACAGTGTATGACACGCATGGCCTTCAGGCCACGAACCGTGGCGACAAATGTAGACTAAGAATCGATGAGATGAATGTGCGCAGCAGCGTGAGTTCTAGTCGCCGGCCACAACTGCAGCGCTGTTCCGCCAGCTATCGCTCTTCATGCGTTCCGCAGGAATTTCCTGCCCTTCGATTCGCAGTTGGGCTTCTAGCGACGCGAGCTGCGTTTCAATATCGTCATTCGCGTTCCGCTTTCGAATCACTTCCTCGCGATATCGGCGCAGAAAGTAGTCGATCGTCTCGACGCGAATCCGGATCGAGCCAGTAGGCGAGTGATAAAGCGAATATCAGCCGCGCGAGCCGCATCGCATCATTTCTCCGGGAGATTGCCTGCGAATTTGTGCACTTCGATAGCGTCAGCATGGAAATGAGGAACACCCTTCAGGCGAGAGATTGGCCGGAAGATTTTTTCGTCAAACAAAAAACTGTTTTGGATCGGTGGGTTCGTTGGATTGCGTGCCACGCTGCCACTTCGGGCCGATGGCGACAGCTTGGTTGTGGCCTTCAAACCAGACCACGAACGAGGAGTGATCGGCGCCGGGAAGGCGCTGCTGATTGAGAAAGTTGTAGTAGGAGCCGAAGTCGGCATCGACGAGCGAGCCGACCGGATCGAGTTCAGGCGCTGTCGCGGCGATCATCTCGTTCATCGGCTTCTGTTTTTGACGCGGAGCGAAGCGAACCAACAAGGTCGCAGGTTGCGCGCGGCGCAGCGCTTCGCGCGCGGTCCATTGCGCGAACGTCGTCGCAAAAATCTGCGTGCCCGAAGCCTCCGTCAAAACCTTCAACTGAAATCGCGCCATGACTGGATCGGCGTTTCCATTCGCCATCGAGTTCAATCCGATGTCTTCCGGCTTCATGCGCGCCATCAGCGTGCGCAGCGCCTCCGGACCCATGCCGGGCTTTTCGATTTCCGCGCGCATTTTTGTGGTCAGAGCCGAGCGTGCCGGAGCAAGCGCGCGATACGAAACTCCGACGAGCGCGGCGTCGTATTTCGCTTCGTCGCCGCCATCGACATACCAATGTCCATATGGAATCGGATTTGCCTTCGCGCGCTCCGCCACAACCGCGAGCATCGTTTGCATCGCGCCTTCGGGCTTCACCTGCGTGAAGTGCACACCGTACGGCCGCAATTTACGAAACAGCGGATCGTTGTACGTCGTCACGCCTTGGCCGATCACACTGATGCCAAGTCGCGGAATCGGCGGCGGCTCCGGCGGATTCGCCGCCGCGAGCCGGCTTGCATAGCTCGTAGCCGCCGCGCGAAACGCATCCAGCTGATGCGTCGCCCACAAATGCGCCGACA
The DNA here is from genome assembly GCA_963850795.1 of uncultured Acidobacteriota bacterium. GTDB lineage: Bacteria > Acidobacteriota > Terriglobia > Acidiferrales > UBA7541 > Acidiferrum. The sequence continues at coordinate 21,085 of CAWKNS010000016.1, forward strand.
GCTGCTCGACAAATTGCCCCGGCGAATTCACCCAGTCGTAATTTACGAGCTGCTGCGAAAGCTTGATCTGCTCGAATCCGGCGAACCATTCGGCGCGATCCGAAGGAGAAAGCGCGGTAATCGTTTCCAGTTCCTTCTCGACGGCTTTTCGCTCGACCGGAAATTTGTAGTCGTACTCAATCACTTCGCGCAGCAAGCTCGGCACAAAACTCGGCGGCAACTGCGAGAGCGTGCCGCGCGTAATGCTCCGCGAGTTTCCGCGCTTCCGGCGGGTAATTGCTGAATTGCTCCGATTTGAGTTCGGCGGGCTGCATCGTCACAACAATTCCGCAATCGGCTTTCCCTGCGATTGCGTCGCCTGGAATCCGAGCATCGATCCGATCGTCGGCACAAGATCGGTCGAGTCCATCGGCCGATCGTAAATGACGCCCTCGCGAACGCCCGCTCCCATCGCAAGCATCCACGTAGTGCGAGAGAGCGCATCGCCGGTGCGGTGATGCTGGAAGCCGTTGCCTCCAGCGTCGTCGTCGGCATCGCGGCCAAAATCCGGCAGGATCAGCATCGTCGTGTTTCCGGCATATTCCGGCTCGGCCTGAATCGCTTTCCACAGTTCCGAGCACAATCGATCCGTGCGTCGAATCCCTTCGACGTACAGCGAAAACGCCCCTGCGTGCGCGATGTCGATGTCGTGCATCGTGATCCACAGCAGGCTCGGCGCGACTTCGCGCATCAATCGCCGCGTGATGTAGAGGCTCAGTTCGTCGGGGCTCGACAACGTGAGCGCGTGCGATTTGAAATCATCGACGCTCAGCTTCAACAGATTGCCGAGCTGCTGCAGCTCGAATTCATTTCCGCCCAGCTCCGGCGTGTACAACGGCGTTTCGTAGTTGTCGCGCAACAGATGGCTGTAAGTCGCCTTTGCCCGACGTCGCCGCGGTGAGCAGATGCTTCGGCAGAATCACGCGCGCGCCCGTTCCCGGCCCGTACGAGCGATTGTTGCTCTCGCCGATGCGATTGAATCCGTTGCTCGGCGCGACGACCCATGCGTCGTTCGGCGGGCGCTTCAAATCTTTGCGGAAATATTCAAAGACTGTCGGATTGTTCGGCGGCACAGCCGCGAAATTATTGAACGTCTCGTAAGTCCCGGTCGCGAGACTCGCCGTCGCAACGTAGTGCCCGAGAATTCCGCGATTCACCACCTGCGTGAAAAACGAAGCCTGCGGAATCATCTCGCTCATCATGTGCGGGATGTTTTCCTGGCCCTCAGGCGCAAACGTCTCTTGATCGCGCGCTCCGCCGCCGAAGGTGACGACGACCACCTTGCGCTTCTTCATCGCGCCCGCCGCATACGCAATCGGCGACGACAGCAGCGAACTCCCCAGCGCAACCCCCGCCGCCGACCGAATAAAGTCCCGCCGCGTCAACGAAAACTGCCGCGCCAGCTCGATCGGATTGGTGGGCGCTCGGCTCATAGGCGCCTCGCAGATCGCTTACATCTTGAACCAAGCGTCGAGGTTCGCAGGGGCAGAATTTGAGACGTTCTGAAGCGTGCTGAGATGGTGTAGGTCATTGTAAATGCAACGCTTAGCGTAAGGTACGCCCCTGCGAAAATGAAGTCAAGCATCGACGCCGGGCGGGCCACTCGATCCCAGTCATGGTGGCGACGGATACGATCAAAAATCGCGTTTTCGAATGCGCTGGAGGGCAACGAGCAACATCAGTGAGGCGGCGACGAGGCTAGCCAAGACGCCGCGCCACGGGAACGCTGGCGACAAGAGATAGGTCCGGCGATCGATGGATAGGTCGCCTGCGATCAGACGCCAGAGGCTGAAGGGGCGAAGCCACGCGTCGAAGGCGATGGCGGTCAGGAGAACCACGCCAAAGGCGATCGCAGGCGCGGTGTATTCCCCTTCGAAGAAGGAAGAAACGAGGATCGCCATCGCAAAGTAAGAGAGACCGCCGCCGAGAATCAGGAAGATGTACAACAACACCTGAGACGGACGAATCGGCAGTCCCGCCGAGGGACGACGCCAGGAATACGGCACACCAAGGCAAGATCGCGATTGCCGCCGACTGAAGGATTCCCATCGCGACGCGCACACCAAAAAGGCGGGAGCGTGAGACGGGCAAGCTGAGCGTAAAGGTCGATACGCCGACGGCTTTTTCTCGAACGAGTCCGCCCATGCCCAACAAGACCGCGGACACGACCCACATGATGACGAGAAATTGCTGATTCACGAACAAGAGCCGATAGTAGTCCGCCGGTCCGCCTGGACGCACGAGGCCATCGCCACGAAAAGCGACCTCTTGCGCGTGATGGACAAAGATGAAGCAGAAGAGAGTCAGAGTGGTCAGGCAGGCGAGAAATCGTCCACGAGTTTCGAGCCAAGCCTTGTACCAAAGCATGCTTTGACCTCCTTCACGAATTCGGAGTTTCCTTCACTGTCTCCAGGAAAATCTCGCGCAACGGAACCGGCGACACCTCGACCGAGACTGCAGAAAGATCGCGCGCGCGGCGAATCACCTCGTCGGCATTCCGGCTTGTCAGCACAGTGACCTGACGACCGCTCGAACAAATTCTCTCGATGCCCGGAACGGCCAATTCGCGCGCGGACGGTGCGGCTTCGAAAACCAAATCGATGCGCCGGTAGGATTGCCGGAGATCGTCGATCGGCGCGCTCAGCCCCAAGCGGCCGTGGTTCAGGATGCAAACGTGATCGGCGACGCGCTCAACCTCGGCGAGTTGATGGGACGAGAAGAACACAGTCACTCCCGCAGCGGCTTGAGAAACCAGCTCACGCAAGAGTTCTTCGATACCGATCGGATCGAGGCCCTCACTCGGTTCGTCGAGGATAAGAAGCTCGGGCCGACGCGCAAAGGCCAGCAGCAACGCCAGTTTTGTGCGCATTCCTTTGGACAGGGATCGCACCTTTTTCTCGACGGGAAGGCGATATTCGGCGAGCAGTCGTTGTGCTTCATCGGTTCGCCAGTCGGGATAGAAGCGGCTCGTGAAGCAAATCAATTGCCCGACGGTCATGTAGCCGTAGAGAGGCTTGTCTTCGGCGACGTATGCGATGCGTTCGCGCAGACGCCGACTTTCATTCGGAGTCGAAATCGTGTGACCGAGAACCATGGCCTCGCCGCTCGTCGGCCGGCTCATGCCGAGAAGCATTTTGATCGTGGTGCTCTTGCCAGCGCCGTTTGGACCGAGAAACGCCGTGATGCGATTTTTGGGCACGGATAGATTCAAAGAATCGACGGCTACAAATTGGCCGTAGGATTTCGTCAAAGCGCTTGTTTGAATCGCGAGCGTTTCGGTCATCGCTTCCTCGAGGTTTCAGACGTTGCGAGGAGCTCCGCTTCGAAGGCGCGCTGAATTTCTTCGTCGCGAAGATCTTCTTCTCTCAGCCCGTCGATCAAGTCGCGAAAACGCCGCCGGGCCAACTGCACGCGATCGGCGATGGAGCGTGTCCTGCGGCCCGCTTTCAGGAATGCGCCGGAGCCTTGGCGCAATTCGAGAAGACCGCTGTGTTCGAGTTCGGTGTACGCCTTGACGATCGTGTTTGGGCTGACGACCAGATTCTCGGCAAGCGTACGAATACCGGGCAACTGGTCACCGTCGCGCAGGACTCCGGTTTCGGCGGCGTGTTGAATCTGGCGCATGAGCTGGAGATAGAGAGGCTGGCCGAGAGCGGGATTGAGTTTCTGGAAGAGCATTGCTGTATCTCTGTATGGGTACAGTGTAATAGCAGTGGCGGTTCCACACAAGCTAGTAGCGCGGATGCAGGCGACTCTCGCAATGCACGGCAGAAAAGCCAAGAAGTGGAGCGTTTTGTGAGATAGTTTCGTCGGCTCCAGGGGGAACGGATGAATCGGTCGGCGAGGATTCTGATTATCGCGATGGTGATGTGGATGACTGCGGGTGCGATCGTTGTGAAGCGCGCCACAGCTGGTGATCCCGATTCCGCGCGACCAGCAATACAATCCGCGGCGCAGCAGGCGGCGAGCGATCCGGGGCTGGAGAGGTTTCGGTCGATCTATAAGGAGTTGGTGGAGACGAATACGACGCTTTCGGCGGGGGACTGCACCGAGGCTGCCCTGCGCATGTCGGTGCGGCTGAAAGCGGCGGGATATCCGGCTGAGGATATGAAGATTTTTGTGCCGGACGGACACCCGAAAGAAGGCGGGCTCATCGCGGTGCTGCACGGTACTGATCCGAATGCGAAAGCGATTTTGATGCTGGCGCACGTCGATGTCGTGGAGGCGAAGCGCGAAGACTGGACGCGCGATCCATTCAAGCTGATCGAAGAGGATGGATATTTCTACGGGCGTGGCACGTCGGACATGAAAGCGCAGGCAGCGATCTGGGTCGATAACATGATCCGGTATCGCGAAGAGGGATTTAAGCCGAAGCGATCGATCAAGCTGGCGCTGACCTGCGGAGAAGAAACGAACAGCGCGCTGAATGGCGCGGGATGGCTCGCGAAAAATGAAAGGCAAGCGATCGACGCCGAGTTTGCGCTGACGGAAGGTGTGGACGGCGATCTCGATGCGAAGGGAAACAAAATCGCGCTCGAAGTTTTGGCGGCGGAGAAAACTTCGCAGAACTATGTGCTGGAAGCGACGAATCCTGGCGGACACAGTTCGCGGCCGGTTCCCGACAATGCGATCTATCATCTGGTGCGCGCGGTCGATCGCGTAAGCCGGTACGAATTTCCCGTGCAGCTCAATGACGCGAACCGTGGATATTTCACGGGGATGGCGAAAGTGGTGGGCGGCGAAAATGGGGCGGCGATGCTGGCGGTGGTGAAGAATCCGCAAGATCACGCCGCAGTTGCGGTGCTCGACAAAGATGTGAATTGGCATGCGATGCTGCGGACAACATGCGTCGCGACAATGCTAACCGCGGGTCACGCGACCAACGCGCTGCCTCAGCGGGCGAAGCGCGAATATCAACTGCCGTATTTTTCCAGGCGTGTCTCGCGAAGAAGTGAAGGCGCAACTGATCAAAATTGTGGACGATCCGGCGGTGCCGGTAACGATCCCGGAGGTTCGCGGGCCGGAGGCAAAGCCCGCGCCGTTGACACCGCAAATCCTGAAGCCGATCGAACAAGTGGCACATGAAATGTGGCCCGGCGTGCCGGTGATCACGACGCTGGAGCCCGGCGCGAGCGATGCACAGTTTATGAATCCCGCGGGAATCCCGACGTATGGAGTCGATGGAATTTTTACCGATCCGGATGGCGGAGGCATTCACGGATTGAATGAACGCGTGAGGATCGAGTCGGTGTACGAGGGAAGGACATTCTTGTATCGCCTGGTGAAAATCTATGCGAACGCCTCAAACTAAAGGAAGCCGCACCGAAAGTGGCTCTCGTCGAATCATATTGGGCAGCGGTTTTCTATTGTTATTCGCACTCGCTTGGGCCGGCTGCGCGAGGCATCCGAAGATGATCGAAGCGGACAAGAGTTACGATGGGCGCAAACTGACATTGCACGTCGGCGACACGTTGAGCGTGTCGCTCGCAGAGAACCCATCCACAGGATTTCGCTGGGATCTGAAAACAAGACCCGAGCCGGAATTCGAAGTCGTTACCGACGCATTCGAAAGCAGCGGAGGTTCCCCCGGAGCAGGAGGAACCCACCGCTGGCAATGGAAAGCAACGCGAGCAGGCGCGGCGACGATTCGCCTGGAATACCGCCGGCCTTGGGAGACGAACGCGCCGCCAGGCCAGGTCTTTGCTCTGAATCTTCAGGTTGAGTGAATCGGCTTATTTCGAAGCCGACGCCGACGTCAATCCGCGAATCGTCCAGAAATCGTCCGCGAGGTTCGAGTCGGTAAGATACGCGTACGGCATCCGAAAGTAGCCTTTCTTTCCCCAACTCGTGCCCCACGAGTTTCGGATAATAAATTGTTGCTTGGAGTCGTCGTAGCCCACGGCCATCACAGCATGGCCGCCGACAGTCGGCTCGTTCGGCGCGGGCATCGGCACGATCCCGGTCTTCGCCACCTCTTCACCTTCAAAACTCTCGTAGACGGTAAATCCAAAAACGAACGGAAAACCCTCGGCGAGGCAGCCCTTTAACGTATTGAGAATCGGCGTCAGGCGCTGGTAGAGGCTAACGGTGGTCTGCTTCGCCGCCTTGTAGCACTCCGCAGTCGGCTTCTTGGCGTACGGGCACGTGGGACACGGATCGGGATCGGTGTTTTGGTCGCTGTAGGGCCAAAGTTCCTCAGAGCATACGCCGAGCTTGGCGACGCTCTTGATACCGTCGCGAATTTGAGCGCCTGCGTCTGTCGTAACGGTGTGTTCGATGACGCGCTCGTTGTAATAGATAAAGAGTCGTGATGGATTGAAATTCGGAATCTTCAGCTTCATCTGTTCGAATTGCACCGCTCCTGCGATCGAATTCCCGGTGCAGCTTCCCAGTTGCCCTTGATCGTAAACCGGCGGACATTGCGCCGTCATATCGACGTGCGCCGGCAAAGCCTTCGCAACGGCGTGAGGCGCGGCATATGTAAGATCGCGATGATCGGGCAGGTCGGGGCTCCAACCGTAATAGCGCATGCGACGTTCGCCTGCACTGAGTTTCGAAAAATGAGGGGCCATGTCATCTCCTTTGCGATTTGGACGTGGATCTGCTTCGACGAATCAGGCGCAGCCGACCTGCTTGATTCGTCGTGAGGAGCGAAGGCGTGGAGCCAGCGGCAATCGAGTGGGAAATCGCCGTGAGGATCGTGCCTAACTGGGCTGAAGGCCCAGATCTCCTGTCACCAACCATTAGGCAGATGGAATTGGCGAGAAAAGCTGCCGGGTAAGGTATTGCCCGGTTGTGAGTATGTCAAGACACAAAGATTGAACCCAGCGGGAGTCGTGGAGGATGGTTGCCTTTGCAACCAGCGACTTGCAACAAGGTTCGCGGGCGAAATTTAAATTTTTTCTTCCACGACGTACGGCGCGCGATACGTGCCGCGCAGCATCACGTTGGCTTCGTCGTCGCCGACCACTTGTTCCGTCTTAGGATCAAACTTCAGCGTGCGGCCGAGGCGGTACGATGCGTTGGCCAGATGCACGAGCGTCGTGGAGATGTGCGCCTCTTCGATCGGCGAGTTGATTTTGCTCGCGTCGCGCGAGCGAACGCAATCGATGAAGTTCGCGTAGTGATCGCCGCTGGCTTTGCCGTGCGGGCCGGGCTCGACGTCGTCACCTAGCCATGTCTTGTAGGAGTCGTAGCCGTCGATGCCGAGCAGCCTTTGGAGCCGTAGAAAATATTGCCGACCGTATTCGTCTTCGCGTCCTTTGGGCCCGAGCGACGCGCCTGCCTGAGCAGCGGCGGCCGGCTTTTTCTCGGCGGGTTTGCGGCAGCAGTGAGGCCCGCCGGCGGAACAGAATTCGCGCCGTACGCGCCGGTGCCGATTTCCGCTTCGTGATTCGTAATCCAGTGGCGGACTTCGATCTCCATCATCTTTCGCTTGCCGTCTGGCGTTTCGAAAATGTAAGCAGCGTTCAGCGTGTTCGGTGTCTCCTGATCGTCGTCGAACATGAAGTGTCCGCCGATCGCCGAGACCTGCACGGGGAATCCGACGCCGAGACCCGCACGCGCGATGTCGATTTCGTGAATCGCCTGGTTGCCGATGTCGCCGTTGCCGGTGTCCCAGATCCAGTGCCAGTTGTAGTGAAAGCGATTTTTCGTGAAGGGCTTCAGCGGCGCGGGGCCGGTCCAGAGGTCGTAGTGAACGCCGGCGGGAACCGGCTCCTGCGGCGCTTTGCCGATCGATGGGCGCCATTTGAAGCAAAGGCCGCGCGCCATGTAGACGTCGCCGATCGTGCCGTCTTCCTTGAGATGTTTCATCGCTTCGATCAAGCCGGGATTGGAGCGCCACTGGCTGCCGTGCTGGCAGATGCGATTGTATTTTTTCACTGCGGCGACAAGCTGGCGGCCTTCAAACGTGTTGTGCGAGCACGGTTTTTCGACGTAGACGTCTTTGCCGGCTTGCAACGTCCAGATGCCGATCAGCGAATGCCAGTGATTCGGCGTGGCGATCGAGACGGCGTCGATGTCTTTGTCTTCGAGAAGTTTGCGGACGTCGGTGTATGCCTTCGGCTTCGGGCGGCCGAGTTTTTCGACGTCGGAGAGGCGCTGGTTCAAAACATTTTCATCGACGTCGCAGAGCGCGACGATTTCGACGTTGGGAACTTTGTCGAAGCCGTGGATGTGATCGACGCCGCGTCCGCGCGTGCCGCAGATGGCGACGCGCACGCGATCGTTGGCGCCGAGGACGCGAGTGCGGCTTGAGCGCGAGCGTAGCGGCTCCAACGGTGAGAGCGGCGGTCGTGGATTTGATGAAGTCGCGGCGTTCGATGGGCATGATGGGCGTCCTCAGACGAAGCGTTTGGGTGATTTGACGCCAATAATTTAGCACTTTTAGCAAGACGTGCAGCGAAGTCGTCAGGGATTCGCCGGAGCATCGGCAGGCGGGGCGGATTCTTTCGACGACAGCACGAACTGGCGAACTTCGGCGCGTTGCTTGTCGAGATCGGCGAGATGTTGCGCGCGGAGTTGCTGATAGAGCGCAAGCTCGGGCTGCGCCAGATCTTTTTGATTGGTGCGGACGTAGGCCTGGCCGAGACGATAGTGCGCGTCGGCGAGATCGGAATTCAGCGCGATAGCGCGCTTGTAGTAGGGGATTGCTTCGGCGTAGTGCGTTTGGTCGGAGTAAAGATTGCCGAGCTGCAACTGCGCCTCCCCGAGCGACGGATCGAGCGCGATCGATTTTTTGAGCAGCGCTTCGACTTCATGCAGATCGACGCTGGGATCCTGCGCGCGCTTTCCCTTCCACAGACTCATCGCGAAGTAATACTGCGCGCGGCCATTGCGCGGCTGTAGCTCAGCGAAGCGGCGAAATCGCTTGATCACTTCGTCGGCCTGGCCCGGCGAGCTGTCGTAAGCGCGCGAAAGAAACGGATAAAGACGCGCATCGTTGGGACTAAGGTCGGCGGCGCGAAGCAGCGACGTCACCGCGTCATCGTATTTGCCCAGCGAATACAGCGCCATGCCGAGCCCGATGGCGAGTCGCGCAGACTGCGGGTAGCGCTGCACGGCGTCGCGAAATACGGCAATCGAAGGATCAAGCGTGCGATGCACGAGCAGATCGCTGGCCCAGTCGAACAGATTGCTTTCGCTCGGATCCATGTGCGCCGCGGTTTCGTATTCGTTGGCGGCGACGACGAAGTTGCCGTCTTTTTCTTCGACCTCAGCGAGCAGATTGTGCAGCTCAGCAGTGTTTTTCTGCTGCAGCAGCGCCGCGATAAGCGCGCGCGCATCCTTTGTGCGGCCGACGCTAATGTAAGCGAGCGCGAGGTCGTAGCCGTTGTCGTAGTTTGTGCGCGTCGATGCGCTGCGCCTTTTCGAGGTATGGCGCGGCGTCGGCGATTTTGCCCTGGCGGATGTACGCTTCCCCAAGATTATGATTCGCGTCGAAATTTTCGGGCTCGAGTTCAACGGCTTTGCGAAAATGCTGTTCGGCTTCGCGCGTTTTTGCCGAGACGCGCAGAGATTCGCGGCGAGATTCGTATGCGCCTCGGCGGACTTCGGATTCAGTCGCGCTGCTTTCTCCAGATACGCGCTCGCCTTTGCATCTTGCGACTGCGCGGAATAGATGAGGCCGAGAAGTTCATGCAGCTCGAAGCTCTGCGGCGCCGACAGGCAGCAATTTCTCGAGGATCGCGGCGGACTCGGCGTAAGTGGCCGGATTCGTAAGCGGCGACAGCTTGCTGGAATTGGCGGTCGAGATCTTGCGTGGAAGGCGTCTGCGCCTTTGCAGGAAGCGCGAGAATAGAGAAAGCAGCAACGCGAAGAGAGAGATGCCAGCCCAAAGAGGATGCAGCTTGCTGGATTTGCGGGTGGCGAATCACTGAATTGATGTTAGCATCGGACGACAGCCCGCGAATCCGGCGAAGCGGCAACCGATAGCGCACCGAAGTCCCGACAAAAATAAAAACGCGGGGAGCGCTTTTGGCGCTGCCCCGCGTTTTGGGGTGGTTGGAGCCTCAGTAAAAGAACTTAAGAGCGAACTGGATCTGCCGCGGATCGTAAGGAGCATCGCGCGTCGAACCGATTTCGCCGAAGGTCGAGCTGTTGAAGTTGCCCGAGTTGGAGATGGCCACAACACCGTTGCCGCCGAAGTTCGGTGCGTTGAAGTTCGGGTGGTTGGCGATGTTGAAGAGTTCCGCACGGAACTGCAGGCGGAAGCGCTCCTTGATCGCGAAGTCCTTGAAGAAGGACAGGTCGAGCCGATGGAAGCCAGGTCCCGGAATCTGCGTGATACCGCCGAGTGCCGCAGTGCCCGTCAGAGGTACGCAACCGGCAGGCGAATTGGGGATTGGTACCGAATTCGGTCCAAGGACGCAAGGCTGTGTGAATGCTCCGGGATTGCCGAACCAGCTCAGCTTGCCTGACGCATCGTTATGTAGGCCAAGGTTGAGCGCCTGACCCGTGTAGAGCGCGCCGCAGTTCGTGCCTGCCGTCGTTCCGGAGGGGCAGCCCAACTCGATCGGCTGACCACCCTGGAATGCACCGCTCCAGTTGATACTCCAGCCGCCCACGACTTGGTTCTTCCATCCGCTCGCGTCGGACATGAAGTGCTTGCCTTTACCGAATGGCAGCTCATACCCGCCGCTGATGTGAACGACGTTGCGGATATCGAAGTTAGCCAGGGCGTAGTCCGCCTGGATTCCGACGCCTGGAACATAGGGCGCGCGATACCCTTGCGAGCTACCACCGTTCAGGAGGTCGCCTGCATCGGACAAGGTTTTCGAGTAGGTGTAGGTCAACAGGAAGTTGAGTCCACCCTGGAACTGCTTCTCGAGTTTCGCCTGGAGTCCGTTGTAGTTGCTGCTTCCTTCCGTCGCCGCATAGCTCGTGCCGCGCCCGAAGTCGGGGAACGGAACGAAGTCTTGCGCGTTAAGGCTGGAACCATCCGGATTCTGCGTCGGCAGGATCGCGGTGACCTGGTTGAGGCCCGGGAACACTTCCAAATGCCGCGCCAGTGAGTTGACATACGCGACTTGAACCGACATCGACGGTGCCAACTGGTACTGCACCGTGAAGTTGCCGCTCATCGTATATGGCGTGATGTAGTTGAACTGGATGCCCAGCAAGCCGAGACCACTGGCATTCACGACCAACGGATCGAGCGGGGTGCAGGAGAATCCGGTTTCAAAGGTACCGGAGTTACCTGGACCTGCCGTCGCGCAGCCTGGGAACGTGATTGGCGTGTTTGCGTTCGGTTCCGGATAGTTGAACTGGAATTGGAACGGATAGTTTTCACCGATGTTCGGCGAGTATCCGCGGTTTTCAAATCCGTTATAGAAGATACCCCAACCGGCGCGCAGGACGAGTTTCGGTGTCAGCTGATATGCGACACCGACGCGCGGGGCGAAGTTGTTCTTCTGTGAGTTGCCCAGTCCCGCCCCATACTTGTTGCTGACGAGGACGTTGATTCCGTCTGCCGCCGTGAGTGCCAGGAAGCTGGGTGACAAATTCCCGGAGTTCGGTCCCTCAGGAAGCAGATAGGTTGGCGCCGTGAATGGTCCGCTGCCGGCCGGAACGAAGTTTGCCTGAGCGTCGTGATGTTCATACACCAAGCCGAAGAAGTCATAGCGAACGCCGAGGTTGACGGTCAGCTTGTTGGAAATCTTCCAATCGTCGTTGACGTAACCGCCCCAATAGCTCTTGCCGTTGTCGGTTTCGGCGATGTTCGATGCGCGAATGTCTGTCGCGCCACCAAGGAAGTCCACTCCACCAGGGACGCTCGCCGCGGTCGGCGTCAGCAAGAACTGAACGCGACCCGTGTTGCCCTGGTTGCTGTTCGGAACGTCGGTATAGTCGCCGTTGTAATCGAACTCACCGCGCGACCAGGGTGGCTGCAACGTCGAGAACTTCACGTGCTGCCACTCAAAGCCCATCTTGAACGTGTGCTTGCCGAGAATCTTCGTCACGTCGTCGGTCAACTGGAACGTCGAGGTGACTTCGTCCGAAGGCAAGAAGGCGTTGCTGCCCAGCGTCTGGAGGCCGCTGATACCGAAGGCCGGGAGACCGCCGTTTTCCTTGAGCTGCGGAATGCCCTGAATCCCGAACTGCGACGGGATGTCCGACAGGTCGTTAGCCGATGGCGAAACGCGGGTCGTGTGCAGGTAGTTCAGGCCCGCGCGCACCACGTTGATCAAGGTCGGCGAGAACGTGTGGGTATAACCCAAGGCGCTCTGCTGCGCGTTCGCGGTCTGAGTGCCCTGCTGGAAGCCGCCGCCGTCCGCTACACCACCGAAAATACCGGGGATGAATTGCGGATCGTCAACCAAGCTGAACCGATAGAACAACTGGTTCTTCTCATTAAAGTTGAAGTCCATGCGGGCGTCAAACGAATTGCGGTGCTCGAACAGCGCTGGCGAAGTGGCGAAGTTGGAAAAGAGCGAACCGTTCGTCGGCGTCGGATACAGATTCAGCAGCTTGATGGCGTTGGGATCCAGCCGGCCGCCCGGAATGATGTTCAAGCCGCATGCGCCTAGCGTGAAAGTTGTCGTGGACGCCGCGCAAGTGCCAAACGGATCGCGCACGAAGCCCGTCGTAGTTGCGGTCAATCCGGAGATCGGATCGACGTTGCCCGCGGTAACCGCGCGCGTCGTGGACGGATCCAAAACCGTGCCGACCGGAATCAAGCGGCCCAAATCATCGGCGCGCGCCGCGGAGGACGCCTGCCCCGTGATCAGGTCCTGAAAGTTCGTATAACCGCTGCTGCGTTCCGCATCCGTCGGAACCGAACCGGTGAGAATCGTACCTTGCACGCGACGAAGACCTTCATAGTCGCCGAAGAAGAACACCTTATTGCGGCCATTGAAGAGGTGCGGAATTACGACCGGACCGCCGGCAGTGAAGCCGAACTGGTTCTGCCGAAGTTCGCCCTTGGGGACGCCGCCTGCGTTTTCGAAGAAGTCAGCCGCATCGAGTTTGTCGTTGCGGAAAAATTCCCAGGCTGCGCCGTGGAAACTATTGGTTCCCGACTTGATCGTCGCGTTGAGAACCGCGGCGCCAGAGCGGCCAAATTCCGCGCTGAAATCCGAAGTCTGGACCTTGAACTCTTCGACCGCATCGACCGGCGGCAGCACGACGAAGTTCGTGCCGTTCAGGAAGTCTACCGTGTCGGAGTTGTTGTCGATGCCGTCCAGCAGGTAGTTGTTCTGCGCCGGGCGGTTGCCGTTGGCGGAGAACGCGCCGCTGGCGGCGTTACCGCGCGTATCGGCCTGCGGCGTGTTCACGCCGGCGGCAAGCTGCGCAAGAAAAGTAAAGTTGCGGCCGTTCAACGGCAGGTTGTTCACGTTGCGGCTATCGACGACTTGGCCGACCGACGCGTCCTGCGTTTCCAGCACCGGGATCGTCGAGGCCACTTCGATCGTCTCATTGACTGCGCCCGGCTTGAGGCTGATGTTAATGACGACTTCCGCGCCGACGTTCACCGTGATGTGTTTCTGGGTCACGGTCGAGAAGCCTTGCAGCGTCACGGTGACCGTGTACTGGCCGATCGCCAACGGCGTGAATTTGTAAGAGCCGTCGTTGCCGGTGGTGCTCGACAGCGTCGCCGCGGTCCCTTCATTCGTTATCGTCACGTTCGCGCCGTTGACGGAAGCTCCCGAGGTGTCGGAAACCGTTCCCAAAATAGCGCCGGCATCCACCTGCGCGTGTGCAGGCATGCTGGTCAAGAATGTCAACAGGGCAGCCACTGCCAACGTCAGGGATGCTCGCCGAATCAACTCTGATACGGGCGTCCTTCTCATCGCAATTCCTCCTAATTCACTCGGGCCCGACTGCATCCTCGACAGCGATAACACAATGATGGCGGTGTGCGCGTGCCATGGGGTGTGGCGAGGCGCAAACGCAAAAATGCGGCACTGGAGCGAAACCGCTCCGGCCGCTAAGAAGCCAAGATAACGCTTACTGGAGGTCCCCCGACACGAGGGACGAATGTAAACCGCTTCACCTTGACAGCCCCCAAACAACTTAACCGCTTAACCTAGTGTTCTTCAAATAGCATGCGCTCACTTTCATTGTCAAGTATTTTTTTTTCTTCTATACTGCGCAATCTTTACTGCTTATCTGCTTTCGAGGACCTTTCTCCCCTTATGGCTCTTACCATTCGCGATGTCGCCAAAGCCGCCGGCGTGTCCACCGCGACTGTCTCCAACGTCCTCAATAAGACCGGTAAGGTGGGCCGCCAGACGCATCACGTGGTCCTTTCCGCAGTCAAAAAACTCGGCTATTTCCCCAATGCACACGCACGGCATCTCGCCTCACGCGATAGCAAAACTCTTGGGATTATCGTTTCGGACATCACGAATCCGTTTTTTCCCGAGGTTATCAAAGGGTTCGAGACGCGCGCTCGCCAGCTCGGCTACGACGCGATCCTGAGCGACACCAACTACGAGCCACGCCGCACGCAAGAAGCCGCCGAGCGCATGATGGAGCACAACGTCCGGGGCGTCGCCATCATGACGTCGGAAATCAGCTCGCGGCTGATCCAGGAACTCGCGCGCCGCCAGATCGCCGTCACTTTTTTGGACCTGGCTCCCGCGCGCGGCCACGTCAGCAAACTTCGCATCGATTATTTTTCGGGCATGAAGCAGATCGTCGAATATCTGCACAAGATGGGGCATCGCCGCATCGCGTTCGTCGCCGGCCGCGCCAAGCTGAAATCCAACGTCGCGCGTCTCGAAGCCTTCGAAAAGTGCATGCGCGACTGCGGACTTGAGCCCGGCCCCGTGTTGACCGGCGACCTGCGCTTCGAGGGCGGCCTCGCTGCCGGCGCCACGATTGCAAAGCTTTCGCCGCGTCCAACCGCGGTGATGGCGGTGAACGATCTAACGGCAGTCGGCGTATTAAAGGGACTACTGAAAGCGGGACTCCGCGTGCCCGACGACATTTCCATCACCGGATTCGACAACACGCGCCTCGCCGAATACAGCAACCCGTCGATCACCACTGTCGATGTCCACCGTGACATGCTCGGACAAATGGCCGCCGACGCGCTCCACGAACTTTCCGCCGCGTCGAAACCTCATGGCAGGGAATATCAAATTCCAGCAGAATTGATCCTGGGAGATTCCTCGGGTCCCGCCCCTGCGGAATAGTTTGCGATTGAGATTCCTTTTTATTGTTGAGCGTAGCGAAATCTACCGCTGTGTGAGGACGATCGCGTTCGCCGCGGCGACGCTGGCGACCTCTGCATGCGCGCTGAGTGCGATGCCGCGCGAAACGGCGCAGTCGCCGAGCGCCCCAGCCACGGCCCAGCTCACCGCCCCCGCCGATCAGATCGCAGCCGTACGCAAAGCCTTCGACGCCAACCACAACGCCGAAGCTCTCCGCCTCGCCAACACATTCTCCGCACAGCAAAAAACCAACTCCGAGTTTCATACGCAGCTCGGCGTCGTGCTCGCGACCAACAACCAATACAAGGCCGCTCAGCTCGAACTCGAAAAAGCCAACGCGCTCAAGCCCGACACGTTCGGCATCCTCTTCCCGCTCGCGCAAACCTACATCCACAATGGCAAAGACGCCGACGCCGAACTCACGCTCAATCGCGCGTTGAAACTCCGCCCCGACTCGCCCGAAACGCAATACCTGCTCGCCGAAATTTATTTTCGCCAGTCGAAAGTGTCCGACGCGCTCGACCTGCTCGTCCGCGCCCACAAAGCCGCGCCCAAAAACACCGACATCATCTTCCTGCTCGCCCGCGTCAGCATGACGCAAAACTATTTCGAAGACGCGATTCCGCTGCTCGAATCCGGCATCCAGCTCGCACCCAAACGCGCCGATCTCCGCGCCGCCCTCGGCGAAAGCTATTTCATGGCGGGCAAAGACGAAAAAGCGATCGAGGTTTTCAAATCGCTCATCGAACTCGACTCCTTCCGCATCGTCCTATGCTTTCATGGGACTTTCCTATCGTCATCTCGGCCGCTTCGACGAAGCCCGCAAATATTTCGAGGCCGGCCTGAAAAAAGATCCGCACAACGCCTCGTGCCTTTTCAATCTCGGCTACATCGAAACGCGCCAGGGCAACAAACAGCGCGCCGAAGAATTGTTCCAGCAAGCGCTGCGCTACAAGCCCGACATGCCCGAAGCCTTGCTCGAACTCGCGAATCTCCGCATCGACGCCAAAAAATACGACGAAGCCGCGCCGTTCCTTCGCAAGTACGTCAAAGTGAGTAACAAGCCCGCCGCCGGTTACTACAAGCTCGCCATGGTCGAACGCGACCTTCATCAGGACGAGGCCGCGGCGCGCGACCTCAGCGTTTTTCAAACGCTCTCCAAGAACCAAGCACCAGGCCCGTATCCGTATCAAAATCTTTTCGATTACGTCGGCACTCGCTCGAATCTCTCCGAACACGACAGAACCGAACTCGACGTTAAACAAATCACCGACGAAATCGCCAAGCATCCCGACCAGCCGCAAAATTTTTACCTGCTCGCCGAAGCGAATCTGAAACTCGGCAACACAGCCGACGCTCGCCAAGCCGTGACACAACTCGATCAACTCAGCAGCGGCGACTACCGCACGCAAGCCGGAGTCGGCGTCCTCCTCGCGCGCTATCGCCTGTATGACGACGCGGTCCTGCATTTCCAAACTGCACTGAAAGCAAATCCCGAATCCGACGATGTGAAATTCGATCTAGCCGACGCCTTTTTCCGCAAACGCCGCTACCAGGAAGCGCTCGACGCCGCGAATCAAGTCTCGGAAAAAGGCCGCCAGGACGACTCCTACCTCGCGCTTCTCGGCGACATCTACACGCATCTCGGCGATACCGCGCACGCAACGGAAATTTTCCGCGACGCTATCCACCGCAATCCCGACAACGATCAATATTATTTGTCTCTGGCGCTCGCTCAATTGCGTAGCAAAGACATCGACGGCGCCGCCGCAACGCTGCGCCAAGGGCTCGCGCGCATTCCGTCGTCGGGAAAAATCTCCTGGGGCCTCGGCGTCATCTCCGTCCTCGAAGGCAAAACGCCACAAGCTGCCGAACGCCTCGAGCGCGCCGTCAATCTCCTTCCCGAATGGCCCGGCAGCTACTCCACGCTCGGCATCTTCTACTATCAGACCGGTGAAATCGCGAAGGCCCGCGAACTCCTCGCTCGCTTCAAGGGCAGCAACGCCGGCGGCCTCGACGTGAATCAAATCGAACAAGCGCTCGCGCAAGCGCCCGATCGCCCATCAACGTTGAACCAACCAATGCCAGAAAATGCCCGCATGCAATTTTTGCAAATTGCTCTGTCGGTCGCAGACCGCACGCTATGACGCGTCGCCACAATTTGTCTCGAGGCAGTGCGCTCCTCGCAACCGCCACGATGTGCGCTGCGATTCTCGCGCTGGGAGCAGCGGTTTCGAGTTTCGGGCTGCAAACACAGAAATCAAACGCGCCCAAGCGCGCAGACCGCCGCAAAACCAAAAGCAAAATCCGAACCGAATTCCCCGGCAATTTCAGTCAAATACGTGGACGTCCTCGCGCACAGCGGCATCGACTTCGTCCAAGACTCCACGCAAACCGAAGAAAAATATTATTTGGAAACGATGGGCACCGGCGTCGGCTGGATCGACTACGACCAGGATGGGCTGCTTGATTTATATTTCGTACAGTCAGCAGCAACCGATATCTACAAACCTGCAAAGCCGCTGCGCTCCGCGCTCTATCACAACAACGGCGACGGCACATTCACCGACGTCACCGAAAAAGCCGGCGTCGGCGGCGAAGGCCACTACGGCCAAGGCGTGGCCGTCGGCGATTTCGACAACGACGGCTGGCCCGATCTTTACGTCACCGGATACGGCAGCGCAATTCTCTATCACAACAATCACGACGGCACGTTCACCGACGTCACCGCGAAAGCCGGCGTCGCCGACGAAGGCAACTGGTCCACGAGCGCGGGCTGGTTCGATTACGACAAAGACGGCAATCTCGATTTGCTCGTCACGAATTACATCGAGTGGTCGTCGAAAAATAATTTGTGGTGCGGTGAGCGCCGACCCGGCTATCGCTCCTACTGCAATCCCGGAAATTACAAAGGCCAGAAAACGAAGCTCTACCACAACAACGGCAACGGCACGTTCACCGATGTCAGCGACGCGAGCGGCGTCGGCAAACCCGAATCAAAAGGAATGGGCGTCGTTCTCGCCGATTTCAACAACGACGGCTGGACCGACATTGCGATCGCGAACGACACATGGCCGAATTTTCTTTTCATCAACAAGCACGACGGCACGTTTCAGGATGTCTCGCTCGTTTCCGGAATCGCCGCCAGCGAAGACGGCCGCTACGAAGCCGGCATGGGCATCGACGCCGCCGACGTCGATGGCGACGGCTGGCAGGATATTTACGTCACGCATCTCGACTTCGAGTTGAATCGCCTCTATCACAACAATCTCGGACTGACGTTCGACGATTACACGTACAAAAGCGGCATTGGCAATAAGGCGATCACGCTCAGCGGCGTGTCGATGAAATTTATCGACTACGATAACGACGGCTGGCCCGACATTTTGCAGCTCAACAGCGCGATGCTCGACAATGTGAATCTCTATCACGGCGAAGTGCAGTACAAAGAGCCGCTGCTGATGTATCGCAACGTGGGCAAAGGACAATTTGAGAAAGTTTCCGACAAGCTCGGCCCGGATTTTATTCGACCGATCGCGGGACGCGGCCTCGCAACCGCCGACTATGACAACGACGGTGGCATCGACATCATCACCAACAATCGCGGGGGCGCGCCGAGCTTGTTGCACAATGAAGGTGCGACGGCGAATCACTGGATCGAGATCTTGCTCATCGGTACGAAATCGAATCGCGACGCGATTGGAGCGGTGTTGAAATTGACGGCGGAAGGCGTGACGCATACGGAGCAGGTCAAGGGCGGGATGGGTTACATGTCGGCAAACGATCCGCGCGTTGCGTTTGGCCTCGGCAAGCGCGCGAAAATTGATTCGCTCGAAATTACTTGGCCCAGCGGAGAAGTCGAGAAGCTCGCGAACGTTCCGATCGATAGCATCGTCGCTGTGAAGGAAGGCGCTGGGATCGTGCCGCATCCGTTTCCGAAATTTTCGTCCAAGGCCGACACACCAAAGAAGGCGGCCGCTCAGTAATGGAAAAATCTCCCCGGCGCACATTTCTCGGCGCTTCACTCGTCGCGCTTGGGGGCGGTTTGCTCGAAGCGCTCGCGACCCCGTTGTGGAAGTGGAATCGCTCGCTGATTTTGGAAGCGGCACAGGCGCCGAAGAAAGCTGCGACGACCGCGAGCTCCGCGGCGTCTGCTGCAACTGGCTCAGGCGGCGTGCAATTCGTTGACGTCGCGAAAGAAGCCGGCCTCAACACCGTGAACGTCTGGGGCGGCATTGACCGCAAGCGCTACATCATCGAAGCGAAAGGCAGCGGCCTCGCCTTTTTCGATTACGACAACGACGGCTGGCTCGACATCTATTTAACGAACGGCACGCGCTTCGACGCCAATTGGAAGCCCGGCGAAGAACCGACCTCTCATCTCTACAAAAATAACCGCGACGGAACTTTCACCGACGTCACCGCGAAATCCGGACTCGCGCGCACCGGCTGGCAGACCGGCGTCTGCGTCGGCGATTACGATAACGACGGCTGGGACGATCTTTTCTGTTGCTTCTGGGGCCACAACATTTTGTTTCGCAACAACGGCGACGGCACCTTCGCCGACGTGACGAAAAAGGCCGGCCTGTATCGCGAAGAAACGCGCTGGGGCTCGGGCTGCACGTGGGTCGACTACGATCGCGACAGCCATCTCGATCTTTTCGTCTGCAATTACATCAAGCTCGATCCCGAAGAAACTCCGCTGAAGACCGGCGAGCCCGCGGTGTGCCAGTGGAAAGGCATTCCGACGATGTGCGGCCCGCGCGGATTGCCCGGCGACACGAACATCCTCTACCACAACAACGGCGATGGAACTTTCAGCGACGTCACGGAAAAAGCTGGAATTCTGAAGCCGGGGCCGCGCTATTCGATCACCGCGGTTTCCTACGATTTCGACAACGACGGCTGGCCCGATATTTATGTCGCCGTCGATTCGCAGCCGAGCATTTTGTTCAAGAACAATCATGACGGCACATTCACCGATAACGCCGTGATCGCGGGCGTGGCTCTGAGCGAAGACGGCCACGAACAGGCGGGCATGGGTGTCGGCGTCGCTGACTACGATTGCGACGGCTGGCTCGATATTTTCAAAACGAATTTTGCCGACGATACCTGCAACCTCTATCACAACAGCAAAAACGGCACGTTCAGCGATGTCACGTTTGCATCCGGCGTTGGTGTCAACAATCAGTACGTCGCGTGGGGCTGCGGCTTCGTCGATTACGACAATG